>NZ_KE386572.1:1574195-2856628 GCF_000427665.1 Geminicoccus roseus DSM 18922 | reverse complement strand
GCCCATGACCACGCCCGCGGCCAGCGCGCTTTCCGAGGCGACGTCCAGGCCGACCGCCTCGCCCAGCCCGCGGAAGAAGGGAGCTACCGTCAGCGCGGCAAAGAAGCCGTAGACCACGGTCGGGACGCCGGCCAGGATCTCCATCAGCGGCTTGGCGACGTCGCGCACCTTCTTGGGCGCATACTGCGACAGCCAGATCGCAGCCATGATCCCGATCGGGCCGGCGACACAGATCGCGATGAAGGTGATCAGCAGGGTGCCGGTGATCAGCGGCACGGCACCGAAACTGCCGCTCGAGCCGGTCTGGTCGGCGCGGATCGCGGTCTGCGGGCTCCAGTTCAGCCCGAAGAAGAACTCGATCGGCGAGACCATGGTGAAGAAGCGCAGGGTCTCGAACAGGACCGAGAAGACGATTCCGGCGGTGATCAGGACCGAGATCGCCGCGGCGGCCAGAAGGAGATAGTCCATCCAGCTTTCGACGTGGTTGCGTGCGCGGAAGGCCGGATCGACACTGCGATAAGCGGTCCAGCCGAGCCATCCCGCCAGCGCCACGCCGATGAGGCCGAACACCCAGTTCCCGATGAGCATCACCGTCGCATAGGTGCTGCCGGCGTCCAGCAGTTCCGCGGTGGGCTCACGGGTGGGCGACAGGCCCGCCGCAACCCGGCGCACGTCCTGCATGAAGAACTGCAGGACTTCCGGCGCCTCGTTGCGGATCCCGTCCGACAGGCTGGACGTGACAATCCAGCTGACGAGCGGGCCGGAAAACAGGAACCACAACAGCACGACCAGCAGGGCCGGACCTCCGGAGAGGAGCGCCGCGTACCAGCCATAATATCCGGGACGACTGTGCAGGGCGTTGGATCGCCCCCCCGCCATCGCCCAGGCCCGTTGCCGCGAGAACGTGTACGCTCCCGCCGCCATGACCAGAATGATCGCTAAAATATACATTACTTACCGCCCGGCCGCGGAACTCGCTCGACAGGCCGGGGGCTGGCACCGCCCCGTCGGCCCCGAAAGATACGAGGCGGTCCGCAGACCGCCTCGCCCTCAGGTCTCGATCAGGAGCCCAGGCTGACCGGCGTCAGGGCCAGGGCCTGCTCGCGGACCTCCTCGCGCTTCTCTTCCGGCAGCGGGATCAGGCCCTTGTCGACCAGGTAGCCGTCCTCGCCGAACGCGGCCTCGCTGGTGAACTCCTCGATGAACTCCTTGATGCCCGGAATCATCCCGACATGGGCGTTCTTCACGTAGAAGTAGATCGAGCGGGAGACCGGATAGGTGCCGTCGGCGATGTTCTCGAAGGTCGGCTCGTTGCCGTCGATCGGATGGCCGTTCAGGCTGTCCATGTTCTGGTCGAGGAAGCTGTAGCCGAAGATGCCGACGGCATTCGGGTTGGCCTGCAGCTTCTGCACGATCAGGTTGTCGTTCTCGCCGGCCTCGATATAGCCGCCATCCTCGCGGATCGTCTGGCAGGCCGCCTTCTTGTCGTCGCCTTCCAGCGCCTCGATTTCGGGGAAGGTCTCGCAGCCATGATCCATGACCAGCTCGACGAAGGCGTCGCGGGTGCCCGAGGTCGGGGGCGGGCCGAGCACCTCGATCTTCACGTCGGGCAGCGACGCGTCGATCTCGCTCCAGTTGCGATAGGGGTTGGCGACCAGCTGGCCGTCCACCGGGACTTCCTTGGCAAGGGCCAGGAAGATCTGCGGGATGGTCAGGTTGACGTCCGGCGCGGACTTGTCGGAGGCCAGCACGATGCCGTCGAAGCCGATCTGGACCTCGGTGACCTGCTCGACGCCCGCCTTGGCGCAGCTTTCCAGCTCCGAGGCCTTCATGCGGCGCGACGCGTTGGTGATGTCGGGATTGCTCTCGCCGACGCCGCTGCAGAACAGCTTCATGCCGCCGCCGGTGCCGGTGCTCTCGACCACGGGGACGGGCATGCCGGACTTGGCGCCGAACTGCTCGGCCACGGCGGTGGAGAACGGAAACACGGTCGAGCTGCCGACGATGCGGATCTGGTCCCGGGCGTGGGCGTCGGTCGCGAAGGCGCCGAGGGCCAGGGCGGCCGCGGCATAAGCCAGATGCTTCATCTGGAAGGCTCCATAGGTGGCGTGCGATGGGCGCTGAGATGACCCATGGCGGTGCCGCTTTTATGGCGCTTGTGTGACAGCAGCGTGACTGCGCCTCAGCGCACCGGGATGAACACGCTGAACCGGGACCCCTCGCCCAGCTTGCTTTCCACGTTCAGGTGGCCGCCATGCCGCTTGATGATGTGCTTGCAGATCGCAAGTCCCAGCCCGGTTCCGCCCGCCCGCCGCGAGCGGCTGCGGTCGACCCGGTAGAAGCGCTCGGTCAGGCGCGGCAGGTGCTCGGCGGCGATGCCCTCGCCCTGGTCGATCACCGACAGGCGGATCGCCGGCCGTCCGGCCAGCGGGCCGGCCTTGTCGCCGGCCGGGTCGAGGCAGGCGAGCTCGATCCGCACCGGCGTGCCGGGGCGGCCGTACTTCGAAGCATTGTCGATCAGGTTCGCCACCAGCTGCTGGAGCTGGTCGGGATCGCCGCGCACGCGCATCGGCCGGTCCTCGACCTCCGTCTCCACCGTGGTCCGGTTCTTGCGCAGCTGCGGCTCCAGCCCGCTGACCGCCACCTGCACCAGTTCGGCAAGATCGACGTCCTCGGAGACCGGCCGGTGCACGTCCGCCTCCAGCTTGGACAGCGACAGAAGATCGTCGATCAGCCGGGTCATCCGCGAGGATTCGGCTTCCATGATGTCGAGGAACATCGCCTGCGCCGAAGGGTCGTCCCGGGCCGGGCCCTTGAGGGTCTCCACGAAGCCGTTCAGCGCGGTGAGCGGCGTGCGCAGCTCGTGGCTGGCGTTGGCGATGAAGTCGGAGCGCATCCGCTCGATCGCGACCTGCTCGGATGTCTCGCGCAGCGACAGGATCGCGGCCGGCTCGCCGTCGACCGTGAGCATCGGCTGAATCCGGCAGGTATAGTGCCGGGTCCGGTCGAGCAGCGGACTGAAGCTGACCGTGGACGAGACGTCGGCGCGGATGGCGGAATCGATCGCCGCCAGGATGCCCGGGTCGCGCAGGAACCGTCCGAGCGGATGACCGGCGAGCTTCTGGTCGAAATGCTGCTCGGCGGTGGGGTTGGCCAGGCGGACATAGCCGCGGCTGTCCACCACCAGCACCGGGTCGGGGATGGCATCGACCAAGGCGCGCTGAAGCTCGTCGGAGGCCGCGACCCGGCGGCGCAGGCCCTGGGTCTCCCGCTCCATCGCCAGCAAGGCACGGGGCAGGCGGCCGTAGAAGAAACTGTCCGGCACCGAGCCTGGCTGGGTGGTGCCGACCCGCAGCCGCTCGACCCAGGCGATCAGCGGCGCCAGCTGGCGGACCCGCCACCAGGCGACCACCGCGCCGATGGCAACCGCGACGGCCCCACCGATCAGCGCGTCCTGGCTGTCGACCAGGCCCACGAACCAGAGCAGGCCCAGCGGGATCCAGCCGGGCAGGCTCCAGACCACCGCCTCCATCCAGGTCCCGCGCGCCGCGAGGAAGGGCGGTGCCTCGCTCAAGAGCGCAGTTCTTCCAGGTCGCGGTAATGGTCGAGGGCCTGCGGGTTGGCCAGCGCCTCGGTGTTCTTGACCTGCCTTCCATGGATGATGTCGCGCACCGCGATCTCGGTGATCTTGCCGCTCATGGTGCGCGGGATGTCGGCGACCTGGACGATCTTCGCCGGCACGTGGCGCGGCGTGGCGTTGGCCCGGACCTGCTTGCGGATCCGGTCGCGCAGCGCGTCGTCCAGCGCCACCCCCGGCCGCAGCTTCACGAACAGCACGACGCGCACGTCGCCCTGCCAGTCCTGGCCGACGCAGATCGCCTCCAGCACCTCCTCGACCTGCTCGACCTGGCGATAGATCTCGGCGGTGCCGATCCTGACCCCGCCCGGGTTCAGGACCGCGTCGGAGCGGCCATGGATCACCAGGCCGCCGCTCTCGGTGATCTCGGCATAGTCGCCATGATGCCAGATGCCGGGGAAACGTTCGAAATAGGCGGCGCGGTAGCGGCTGCCGTCCGGGTCGTTCCAGAACGAGACCGGCATGCAGGGAAACGGCCGGGTGCAGACCAGCTCGCCCTTCTCGCCGCGCACCGGCTGGCCGTCGTCGTTCCACACGTCCACCGCGAGGCCCAGTCCCGGCCCCTGGATCTCGCCCATCCGCACCGGCAGCGTCGGGTAGCCCAGCACGAAGCAGGAGACGATGTCGGTGCCGCCGGAGATGGAGGCGACCTGCAGGTCCTGCTTCACCGCCTCGTAGATCCAGGCAAAGCTCTCGGGCAGGAGCGGCGAGCCGGTGGAGAACAGGCTGCGCAGGGGCGCCAGGTCGAACTGGTCTGGCCGCACGCCGGCCTTCTTGCAGGCGTCCATGTACTTGGCCGAGGTGCCGAACTGGGTGAGACGCTCCTCCTCGGCGACACGCCAGAGGATCGCCGGGTCGGGATGGAACGGCGATCCTTCCCAGAGCACGAGCGTGGCGCTGCAGGCTAGGCCGCTGACCAGCCAGTTCCACATCATCCAGGAGGTCGTGGTGAAGTAGAACAGCCGGTCGCCGTCCTTCAGGTCGCCATGCAGCCGGTGTTCCTTGAGATGCTGGAACAGGGTGCCGCCCTGGCCGTGGACGATCGCCTTGGGCTTGCCGGTGGTGCCGGAGCTGTAGAGGATCATCAGCGGGTGATCGAACGGCAGGCGGCGGAACGTCGGCCGCTGCGCCGCCCCCGCGATCGCCTCGGCATAGATCACCGAGTCCGGGATCGGCGCCAGGTCCGGGGCCTCCTCCAGGTAGGGGACCACCACGACCGCGCGCAGGGACGGGATCGCCCTGGCGATGTCGGCGACCTTGGCGCGCACGTCGATCGGCTTGCCGCCATAGCTGTAGCCGTCAACCGCGATCAGCACGGTGGGCTCGATCTGGCCGAACCGGTCGAGCACGCCCTGCAGGCCGAAGTCCGGCGAGCAGGACGACCAGATCCCGCCCAGGGCGTTGGTGGCGAGCAGGCCGACAATGGCTTCGGGAATGTTTGGCAGCATGGCGGCCACGCGATCGCCCTCGCCAACCCCGATCCGCTCCAGGAACGCGGCTAAGCCCGCCGTCTGCTGGTTCAGTTCGGCAAAGCTGACCTCGCTGCGCCGGCCGCGTTCGTCCCGGGCGATCAGCGCGACGCCGTCGTCGCAGCGGCGCAGGAGATTCTCCGCATAGGAAAGGCGCAGATCGGGAAACCAGCGGGCGCCCGGCATCGCCTGGCCTTGCAGCGCCGGCTCCGGGTCGCCCTCGTCGATCACGCCGGCGAACCGGCGCAGTTCCTGCCAGAAGGCCGGGGCATCTTCGACCGACCGCCGCCACAGGCCGCGCGCATCCTCCGGCACCGCTGGATCACGGGAGGCCCAGCCGTCACGAAACGCGGTCCAGTTGCTCGCCGCGATCCGCTCTGCCGAGGGCTCAAATAGGATCGCGTTCATAATTATGCCTCCAAGCCTTCACCAGCCGTCCTTTCTCCTGGATACGCGCCGTACCGAAACTTCGCTACGATCTCTAGACATCCAGATGTTTCCCCGCCGGAGGCGGTGATCCATCCTGTCGCAGGCCTGCTTGGGTTCGTTCGTGTAAATCGGGGCACGGAGCCTGCGGATCCCGGAGGCGTCGCGCGCGGCCCGGTTTGTCCCGTTCCCAGATGACCATCCCGGCCAGCGCCGGCAGATGGACCGTCCTGGCCGTTCTAGGCTTATGCACCCATGTAAGGGTGGAGGCCGGGCTGCACCCTGGCGGCCGTGGCGTTCCTGCGCAGCCGCCATGTCCGCTTCACGCTGGCAGGAGAAGGCGGAACGAAGGTAAAGCCGCTCTGTCGGCTGTAGCCCGCATTGGACACCAGCCGTTTTCTCGCCCTGGAGAGCGCCGCCCTTGTTCCCGCCCATCCTCATCCTGCCCCAGGTCGTGGCGATCGCCGATCGCGCCGGGGAAGCCATCCTCCAGCACTACGCCCAAGGCGCCGCCGTCAGCACCAAGGGGGACGGCTCCCCGGTCACCGCGGCCGACCAGGACGCCGAGGCGCTGATCCTGGCGGCGCTGAAGGAGCTGACCCCCTCGATCCCGGTGGTGGCCGAGGAAGCCGCCGCCGCTGGCGACATTCCCGAGGTGGGCGCCGGCCAGTTCTGGCTGGTCGACCCCCTGGACGGGACCCGCGAATTCATCGCCCGCAACGGCGAGTTCACCGTCAACATCGCCCTGATCGACAACCACCGGCCGATCCTGGGCGTGGTGCTGGCGCCGGCGATCCGCACCACCTGGTGGGGGGCGCTCGGCCACGGCGCCACGGTGCGCGACGCCGATGGGACCCGGCCCATCCAGGCGCGGCCGGTGCCGGACGCCCCGGTGGCGGTCGCCAGCCGCTCGCATCGCGACGCGCGCACCGATGCCTGGCTGGCGGAGAATAAGGTCGCCAACATCGTCTCGGCGGGCAGTTCCCTGAAGTTCTGCCGGGTGGCCGAGGCGAAGGCCGACCTCTACCCGCGCTTCGGGCGGACCATGGAATGGGACACGGCGGCCGGCCAGGGCGTGCTGGAGGCGGCGGGCGGCCAGGTCCTGCGCCTGGACGGCAAGCCCTTGTGCTATGCCAAGCCCGGCTTCGAGAATCCCGAGTTCATCGCACGGGGTTCTTGAGCCGGCCGATGCTGCACCACCTGCTCCGCCTGCTGCCGTCCGAGGCCGCGCACCGCGCGGCCGTGCGCGGCACTGCCCTGCTCCCGGCCGGCAGACCGGTACCAGAGCCTTTGCTGCGCACCGAACTGGCCGGACTCGACCTGCCGGTTCCGATCGGCCTGGCGGCCGGGTTCGACAAGAACGCGGAAGCGTTCGACGGGTTCGGGCGGATGGGGTTCGGCTTCGTCGAGATCGGCTCGGTGACGCCCAGGCCCCAGCCGGGCAACCCGAAGCCCCGCCTGTTCCGCCTGGACGAGGACCAGGCGGTGATCAACCGGATGGGCTTCAACAATGACGGCCTGGACGCCGTCGCCGCCCGGCTGGAGCGGCGCTCTCCCAAGGGGCCGGTGCTGGGCGCCAATGTCGGCGCCAACAAGGATTCCGCCGATCCGATCGCCGACTACCGGACCTGCGTGCGCCGGCTGCACGACTTGGTCGACTATCTGGTCCTGAACGTCAGTTCGCCGAACACGCCGGGCCTGCGGCTGCTGCAGAAGCAGGACGCGCTGGCGCGGCTGGTGGCCGAGGTGCGGGCCGCCCGCGACCAGGTGGCGGCCGCCGGCCGGGCGCGGCCCTTCTTCGTCAAGGTGGCGCCGGACCTGGAGCCGGACGACGAGGATGCGATCGCCCGGGTGCTGCTGGCCGAGGGCGCCGACGGGCTGATCGTGTCGAACACGACGGTGGCCAGGCCGCCCGGCCTGCGCTCCAGCCACAAGGACGAGACCGGCGGGCTGTCCGGAGCGCCCTTGTTCCAGCCGTCCACCGACCTGCTGCGCCGGTTCCGCGCCCGCCTGCCGGCCATGCCGATCATCGGGGTCGGCGGGATCGATTCGGTGGAGCGCGCCTTCCAGAAATTCCGTGCCGGCGCCGACGCCATCCAGGTCTACAGCGGCATGGTCAGCCAGGGCGCTGGCCTCGCCCGCCAGCTTCGCTTCGGCCTGCGGGCAAGGCTGGAGGCGGAGGGAATCGCCCATCTGCGCGACGTGTCCGGCCCCCGGGCGCCATTGGCGGTGCTGCACGCGCCATTGACGAAGGGGACCCGGCAAGCGCATCCAGATCGCCCGATTCCCGAGCGCCCAGCGGAGTCCTGAGAGTTGGCCAGCAAGTTGCGCCGCGCCACGGCGATGATCCATCGCCCGAGGGTTCGCAGCGAGTTCGGCGAAACCTCCGACGCGCTGTTTTTGACCGCCAGCTTCTCCTATGCGAGCGGCGAGGAGGCGGAGCCGGGCTTTGCCGAGCCCGGCGGGCGCTACTGCTACACGCGGGTGGGCAATCCCACCGTTCATGCGCTGGAGGACCGCTGGGCCCTGCTGCAAGGCACCGAGGCCGCGATCAGCACGGCGAGCGGGATGGCCGCGGTGCAGGCGGTGCTGATGGCGTCGCTGAAGGCGGGCGACCGGCTGGTTGCCTCCCAGCCGCTGTTCGGCTCGTGCTTCTGGCTGTGCACCGACCTGCTGCCCCGCTACGGCGTGCAGGTCGATCTGGTGCATGCCGGCGACCTGGACGGCTTCGCCCGCGCCCTGGCCCGTCCGGCGAACCTGGTCCTGCTGGAGACCCCGGCCAACCCGACCCTGGACCTGGTCGACATCCGCGCGGTTGCGGACCTGGCCCATGCGGCGGGCGCGAAGCTCGTGGTGGACGACGCGCTGGCCTCGCCGATTTGCCAGCGCGCCGCCGAGCACGGCGCCGACATCGTGGTGACGTCCGCCACCAAGCATGCCGATGGCCAGGGCCGGGTGCTGGGCGGGCTGATCGCCTGCGACCGGGCCACCCGGGACGAGCTGCTCCACCCGTTCATCAAGCATACCGGCCCGGTGCTTTCCCCGTTCAACGCCTGGGTGCTGCTGAAGAGCCTGGAGACGCTGGAACTGCGGGTGCTGCGGATGGCGGAGAGCGCCGCCCGGATCGCCACCTTCCTGAACGGGCGGCTGGCTCCTGGCTCGGTGCGCTATCCGGGATTGCCGGACGACCCGCACCATGACGTGGCGCTGCGGCAGATGCTGAACGGCGGCACGCTGCTGGCCTTTCGGACCGGCGGCGGCAAGGAGGGGGCCTTCGCGATGCTGCGCCGGCTCCAGGTGATCGAGATCACCAACAATCTGGGCGACACCCGCACCATCGTGACCCACCCGGGCACCACGACCCATGGCCGGCTGTCGCGCGAGGAGCGGGTCCGCATCGGCATCCATGACGACCTGGTCCGGCTGTCGGTCGGGCTGGAGGACGCCGACGACCTGATCGAGGACCTGGACCAGGCCCTGGGCTGACCGGCCGACCGCCGGCCGTTTCCCGTTCCCGACGGAACGGGCTTCTCCTTTCAGGACAGGATCGGAGGCTCCGATGCGGCGCTGCTTGGCGGCCGCGCCACCCGCTGATTCTTGCGGGGGCCCTCCGAGCAGCCGGTTCCGGAACGAATGTTCTTGTTCCAAAAGAATATTCTATGTTATCTGTAGGAATATTACTACCAATTTTGGATTATCCGATCTGGCTCTGCTAATAATCTGAAAATAAAAATTGGAACAATTGGCATTTCTGGTCACACATAAATAATTTGGAATGGAAACGCGATCATGGCTGGATCCTTCAAGGTAATATCTTTCAGTTACGTACTTTCACCCTTCCGATTCTTTCCTGCACTCCGTCGAGGATTGCGCCAAAACCAAATCGGGAAAGGTGGTTCTTCTATCCAGGCATCGACAAGTCACCATCTGGAAACTACCAGAATAGTGAGTGAAACGAGAATCCGCTTCAGCGGACGTCCTCCCGGCCGGCGGTCGATCCCCGGCATGCGCAGAACAAAAGCAACCTGGAGCATGGGCCTGTCGCTGACAGGCCGTCCGCCAATCCGCTGAAACAACGTCGCCGGCTGACACGGGAAATTCTCGGGCCGGCTGCTTGGCGCCCTCGCCGCCGCCTTCTGGCACGAAGGCGGAACGATTACCCGCGCCCAAATATTGGGAAATAAAAGCAGAAAATTTTAATCATTTTTTCGTTGTTATCCAGAAAATTCATGATATCCCAAAAATATCCCTCGATAGTTCCGGAATTCCCCGGAGGATATTCGTCGAAGGGATGTCGGGAGTATTGCAATGCGTGGTCTGAAAATTCTTCTCTGCTCGGTTGCCGTTCTCGGCCTGGTCTCCGCGACCGCAATGGCGGGAGGCAACAACAACGGCAATGGGAACGGGAATGGCAATGTCGGCAACCATAACGGCAACTACAACGGCAACTCCAATGCCGGGTCCTACAATGGCAACGGCAACGGCAACGACAACAGGGGCAACTGGAACGGCAACAAGAACGGCAGCCACAACAAGGGCTCCTACAACGGCAACGAGAACGGCAACTTCAACTACGGCTCGGCCAACGGCAACCTGAACGGCCGATACAACCGCGGCTACGGCAACGGTAACGTCAACGGCAACGACAACCGCGGCAGCAACAACGGCAGCTACAACGGCAGCGGAAACCGCGGCAACGACAACGGCAACTACAACGGCAACGGCAATCGCGGCCGGGCGTGGTGATCCAGACAGGTCACCGATGACCTTCTGACGTCGCGAGGAGTCCCCCGTGCCTTCCCCGGCACGGGGGATGTCCCCGCCCCACCCAGGAAAGGATCAACGCCATGAGACCAGCGACAGCCATCGCCGTCATCGCCCTTGCCGCCGCGCCGCTCCTGGCGATCGACCAGGCCGCCGCGCAGGGCAACGGAACACGCTCGTTCTCGTCGTTTGCCGGCGGCATGTTCGACAACGGCAATGTCGGACGGAACAACACCGGCACCAACAATGTCGGCAACAACAACACCGGCAACAATAACGTCGGCAACCACAACGGCGGCCATGGCAACATCGGCAACCACAACGGTTACCAGAACTCCGGCCATAACAACGGCAACCACAACATCGGGATCGGCAACGGCAGCCACAATACCGGCAGCGACAATGGCAACGCCAATATCGGCCGGAACAACGGCAGCTACAATTCCGGCAACGGCAACGGCAACGCCAATATCGGCAGCTTCAACGGCAACCGGAACGGCGGAAACCTGAACGGCAACCGCAACATCGGCCGCTTCAACGGCAACGGCAACGGGATCGACCGATGAGCGGCCCCGGCGGGCCCGGGCGGAACACCAGGCCGCTCCCCCGGATGCTGCTTGCCCCGCTCCTGTTCATGGCCGGATCCACCAGCGCCGCCGCGATGTCCTGGGTCGGGCCGCCGGAACTTGACCTGGGTGTCCGCCGGGTCGCCGAGGACCGCTACCTGACCGACTACTGGCAGCGCTGGTTCGGCGACGACTCCCAGCTGGCCGGGAGGTCGGATGCAAAAGCGGGCGGACCCGACACGCCCACCCTGAGCAGCGACGGCCAGGGCAACAACAACGGCAACAACAATCTCGGCAATAACAACGGCAACAACAATCTCGGCAACAACCGCGGCAATGACGGCGTCGGCGATTCACGCGGCAACGGCAGCAGCGGTTCCGGCCAGGGCGGTGCCAGCGGCAACGGCAATGGCAACGGGAATGGCAACACCGGTAGCGGCAACGGAAACGGCAACGGCAACGGTCGCTGACACGAGCACCGCTCGTTCAGCATCCCGCGGACGTCCTGCAGACAAGGTCCAGCCCGTCGGGGACGGTGATCCAGCCAGAACCGTTGACATCAGATCAGGGAGTGAAAGCCATGGCAATCATCATCGGCGGCATGGGCAAGGCTGCCAATGCAAGCGACTTCATCTTCGGCGACGACGAGGACAACTATATTTTCGGCGACCGCTACACCGCCGGCAATCCGGACGGGGTGGAGGAAGTCGGCGGCTTCCTGAACCGGCAGGGCGGCCATGACGTGATCACGGGCGGAGCCGCGCAGGACAACGTGCTGGGCGATGCCTGGGTGCTCACCGCCCACGGCCACGGCGGCAGCGACCGCATCGACGGCGGGCGCGGCCAGGACAACCTGTTCGGCGACGCCTTCACGATGACCGGCCGGGCGGAAGGCGGCGGCGACCAGATCTTCGGCGGCTGGGGCCACGACAATTTGTTCGGCGACGCCTTCGAGATGTCCAACCGGACGCTCGGCGGCTCCGACTATCTCTATGGCGGCCTGGGCCGGGACAACATGTTCGGCGAGGCCTACGAGATGTGGGGCGACGCCTGGGGCACCGCCGACCATCTCTATGGCGGCCAGGGCGACGACCGGCTGTTCGGCGATGCCTACACCATGGCCCACGAGACGCGTGGCGGCCGCGACCATCTCCATGGCGGCGACGGCCAGGACCAGCTGTATGGCGACGCCTACGAGATGTCCGGCGCCGCCTGGGGCCAGAACGACCGGCTCGTCGGCGGCTCCGGCAATGACAGCCTGTTCGGCGACGCCTTCGAGGCCGGCATCGGCCGGCCGGCGCTCGACGTTCGGGGCGGCGACGACGTGCTGGTCGGCGGACCCGGCAACGACGTCCTGTGGGGCGATTTCGCCTTTGTCGAAGGCGAGGTGACCGGCGGCCGCGACGTGTTCGTGCTCGGCCCGAACAGCGGCTACGACCTGATCGGCGATTTCGAGAGCGGCAAGGACCGGATCGACGTCAGCGGCTACGAGATCGACGGGTTCGACCAGCTCGACATCTTCGACAACGGCACGACCGCGGTGACGGTCTGGTTCGACGATCGCAGCGACGTCCTCGTGCAGACTATCGGGCAGGACCCGCTCGTGCTCAAGCCGGCCGACTTCATTTTCGGTTGAGCCGGACTTTCCTGCCTCCGGCTGGCCTCAGGCAGCCGGATGACGACGAATACTTGGCAGATTGATCATGATCCAGGATTTCACCCATCGATTCATGATGGTCCGATTTTGTTCTTCACCCCGATAATCCGGCCGCCAAAAGGAAATCCAGCCCATGAAGGAGTCTCTGCAAGCCTATCGCCATCGCATGAAGAAGGCCGGCATGAAGCGGGTCGAGGTGTCGATACGGGAAGAGGATGCCGAACTCATCCGGCATGTGGCCCGGGCCCTTGCCGGCAATGACCGCAAGGCCGAGCACGTGCGGTCGGTCATCCAGAGCGCGATCCCGGCCAAGACCCGCCTTTCCTTCAAGGAATGGCTCGCGGAGAACCCGGACCAGGAGGAAGGTTGACGATGGCGCGGTCGACAGCGGCGCCGGCAGCTCTCGGCGGCCGGGGCCCCGTCCCGTGCGGACGGGACCCCCTGCCCTTCATCGCGGCAGCTTCGCCACCGCCGCGGTGATCGCCAGGCAGGCCGACGCCGCCTCGCGGCCCTTCACCTGGAAGTGGCGGGTGAAGAATTCCTGGTGGATGGCGTGCTCGTGGAAGTGCTGCGGGGTCAGGACCGCCGAGAGGACCGGCACCTCGGTCTCGAGCTGGACCTGCATCAGCCCGGAGATCACCGCCTGGGCGACGAACTCGTGGCGATAGATGCCGCCGTCGACCACCAGGCCGGCGCCGACCACCGCCTGGTAGCGGCCGGACTTCGCCAGCAGCTTGGCGTGCAGGGGAATCTCGAACGCGCCGGGCACCTCGAACAGGTCGATCTGGGAACGGGCGACGCCGCCCTCGGCCATGGCCTGCAGGAAGGCGTCACGGCTCTGGTCGACGATGTCCTTGTGCCAGCAGGCCTGGACGAAGGCGAAACGGGAAGAAGACTGATCCACGGGCGGCTTCCTCGGGTTGCCGGTTCATGAATCAGGGCATGGTGACAGCAGCCCCGGCCGGAACAGGACGAGGCGGCCGATCTCTTTCATCCGGACTGTGACCGTCGGCCCCGGGATCGCACCGGAGTCTGCTGACCCAGCCGGCCTTCCGGCCGGCAGGCGCTCGCGGGCTCGCGCGGCGTTTCCGCCGCGACCACCGCCGGTGGGGATTTCCGCCCCGCCCTGAGATCATCACCCGCCGGTCGGCGGGCGGAGAAGCAATAGGATGCGCTGCACGCCGCCCGCAAGCGCCGTCACATCATGGCGGGCGCCGCCGCACCGTCCGCGATCAGGGGATAAAGGGCGCGCGCGTCGAACAGCTGGTAGTGCCACCACTCGGCCCGATAGAAGTCGAACCCGGCGGCGGTCATGAGCCCGAGCAGGACGAGACGGTTGCGCTGGGCCGCCACCGGGATCTCCTGGTCGCCATGGTGAGAGCGGGGCGTGAACGCGTCGAACTCGGTCCCCATGTCGAGTTCCCGGCCTTGCTCGTCCAGGAGGGTCAGGTCCACCGCGACCCCGCGGCCATGGGGCGAGCCGCGCCAGGGCACCGCCAGGAATTCCGGGTCGGGCGTATGGTTCCAGAGCTTCCACTGCGCTTCCGGCGGCCGGTACAGGTCGAACAGCTTCAGACGCAGGCCGAGCGGCCGCGCAAGGTCGATGGCCCGCCGCAGTCCTGCCGCGGCGGCCGGGTGCAGGAGCGGCAGGGCACGGGCATAGACGGGCCGGCCGGTGAAGTTGCGCTCCGTCGCATAGCGCAGGTCGATCTCGACATCGAAATCGGGAGGGGCGATCGGAACGAGCGGCATGAAAGGAACCCCAAGGAGACGGTGGGACCCGGTAAGGCCGGTGTGCCCGGGGTGTGACGCAGGCCGGGCCAAGATGCCGCCGTGTCACCGGCCCGTCGAGAAGCGACTTGATGATGCTTCGGGCCGGTCGTAGCGGCATCCCAGCTTATTTTCAGGGACGGATCGCATGACGGAAGATCGCGGCGTCGAGACGGTGGTGTTCGACTTGGGCGGCGTGCTGGTCGACTGGAACCCCCGCTACCTGTACCGGACGATCTTCGACGATCCGGCGGCGATGGAGCATTTCCTCACCCATGTCGCGAGCGGCGCCTGGAACGAGCAGTTCGATGCCGGCCGCATGATGGACGAGGGGATCGCCGAGCTGCTGGCGGCCCATCCGCATCACGAGATGCCGCTGCGCGCCTGGAAGAGCCGCTGGATCGAGATGATCAAGGGGCCGATCCATGGCAGCGTCGCGATCCTGGATGAGCTGGCGGCGCGCGACACCCATCTGGTGGCGCTGACCAACTGGTCGGTCGAGACCCTGCCGCTGGTCCGCCACGACCCGGGCTACCCGTTCTTCGAGGAGTTCGCGAAGATCTACGTCTCCGGCGAGCTGAAGATGATCAAGCCCGACCCGCGCATCTTCGCCCATGTCGAGGACGATCTGGGCAAGGCGCCGGACCGGCTCCTGTTCATCGACGACAACCCGGCCAACGTGGCGGCGGCCCAGGCCCGCGGCTGGCGGGCCCATCGGTTCACCGAGCCCGCTTTGCTGCGCGCCTGGCTGGTGGAGCAGGGCCTGTTGGGCCCGGCCGGCTGATGGCCAGGCGGGCGCTGCGCCGGCTGGCCGGCGCCCTCGCCCTCGCGGCCGCCGCCGCTGCGCTCCCGGTCCTGGCGATCGGGATCGGCTCGCTGCCCGGGATCCGCGGCAGCCAGGCGCTTCAGGGGCTGGACGGCCCGGCCACCATCGCCCGCGACGTGTTCGGCGTGCCGCATATTCAGGCGTCCAGCGAGCGCGACGCCTACCGGGCGCTGGGCTACGCCCAGGCGCAGGACCGGCTCTGGCAGATGGAGTTCCAGCGCCGGGTCGCCCAGGGCAGGCTGGCGGAGGTGGTCGGCGCCGCAGCGCTGCCGGTGGACCGCTACCTGCGGGTGCTGGGCCTGCGCCAGGCGGCCGAAGCGTCGCTGGCGGCACTGGATCCCCATTCCCGCGACCTGCTGGACGCCTATGTCCGGGGCATCAACGACTGGATCGAGGGCCGCGACCGCCTGCTGCCGCCGGAGTTCTGGATCTTCTGGCACGAGCCGGAGCCCTGGACCGCGGCGGACAGCGCGGTCTGGATCAAGATGATGGCGCTGACCCTGGACGGCGACATGAACGGCGAGCTGCTGCGCAGCCGCCTAGCCGGGCTGCTCTCGCCGGACCAGCTCCAGGACCTCTGGCCGGGCATCCAAGCGCCAGAGCCGGAGCGGCAGGCCCTGCCGGCGGCCCGGGCCAGCCGGCTCTTGGCGACGCTCCCGGCTCCTCCCGGGCCCGGCACCGGCTCCAACGCCTTCGCGGTGGCGGCCTCGCGCAGCGCCAGCGGCGCCGCCCTCCTGGCCGGCGACCCGCATCTCGAACTGCGCACGCCCGGGGTGTGGTACCTGGCGCATCTGCGCGCCCCCGGCCTTGCCGTCACCGGCGCCACCATGCCGGGCCTGCCGTTCGTGGTGATCGGCCGCAACGACACGCTTGCCTGGAGCCTGACCACCACCGGCGCCGACGTGCAGGACCTGTTCGTCGAGACCCTGGATCCGGCCGATCCGTCCCGCTACCTCACCCCGGACGGTCCGCAGCCGTTCGAGCTGCGCCAGGAGACGATCCGGGTCGCGGGCGGCCAGCCAGAGACGCTTGAGGTGCGCCGGACCCGGCACGGCCCGGTGATCTCCGACCTCATGGAGGATGCCGCCCGGCCCGGCACGGTGCTGAGCCTTTCCTGGACGGCGCTCGATCCCGCCGACACCACGATCGCGGCGGGCTTCCGCCTGGCTCATGCCGCCGACCTCCAGGAACTGCGCACCGTGCTGGCGGCGTATCGCAACCCGGTCCAGAACTTCGTCGCCGCCGACGCGACCGGCGCGGTCGGGCTGCTGGTGGCCGGCGCGGTGCCGATCCGGCGCAGCGGCGACGGCTCCATGCCGGGCGACGGCGCCAGCGGGGAGTCCGACTGGGTCGGAACGATCCCGGCCGACCAGCTGCCGGTCAGGCTCGATCCGGCCACGGGCGTTGTCGCCAACGGCAACGACCGGGTCGAGGACGGCGACTACCCCTACACGATCAGCGCCACCGCCGAGCCGGTCTGGCGGCGCCGGCGGATCGAGGCCCTCCTGGCGGGGCGCGACCGGCTGGACGGCACCGACCTGATCCGGATCCAGCGCGACCATCGCTCCGGCTTCGCCCGCGACCTGCTGCCGGTCCTGCTCCGGACGGACGGGTTGCCGCCGGCCCTGGCGGAACTGCGCGACGCCATGCGCGGCTGGGACGGCACGATGGCCGAGGACAGCTGGCGGGCCGGGCTGTTCCTGGCGTTCGCCGAGCATCTGTCGCGGCTGGTCCGCAGCGACGAACTGGGCGCTGCCGCCGGCGAAGTCGGCGGCCTGCGCGGTGCGTTCCTGGTCCGGGTGGTCCGCCAGCGACAGGCCTGGTGCGACGACCGGCGCACTCCGGTGACGGAAGACTGCGCGGCGCTGGCCGCCCGGGCCCTGGCGCAGGCGCACCAGGCCCTGGTGGCGACGTTCGGGCCGGAGCGGGAGGCCTGGTCCCTGCACGAGGTCCAGACCGCGCTCCTGCCGCATCCGGTGCTGGACAGCGTGCCCGTCCTGGGCCGCCTGTTCGGCCACGCCGCCAGGAAGGCCGGCGATCCGTACAGCGTCGACGTCGCCGGTGCCTCGGTCGATCCGGCCCTGGTGCGCCGGACCGTCACCCACGCAGCCAGCCTGCGGATCCTGGTGGACCTGGCGGAGCCCGACGCGATCCAGATCGTCGCCGCCGGCGGACAGAGCGGGCATCCCTGGTCGCGCTGGTTCGGCGACGGGGTCGACCGCTACGCCGCCGACCGGCGGACCACGCTGCCCTCGCGCGACCTGCCGGTCCGGCTGGAGCTGACGCCGGCCGCCCGGTGAGCCGGCTTGATCGGGCGCTACAACCTCCACGTCCGCCCTTCCCGGAACATCGCCGCACTCCCAGTGGCTCCCAACAACCCGAGGATGATATAGTTTTTCTCGATGAACTGAGATATTCACCCTAGTCGATGAACCGCAGGTGGACCGGGGTGTAGTTCGGGAGGGCAGGATGATCGGCGACAGCTTTGGCACGCGCCTGCGGGCGCTGCGCTCTGCCAAGGGCTTGTCCCAGGTGGAGCTGGCCCGGCTGATCCGGCGCCACCCCACCACGATCGGTCCCTATGAGCGCGACGAGTATGCCCCGCCGCGCGAGGTGGTCGACCGGATCGCCGAGCTGCTTGAGACCACCCCGGAATATCTTTGGTTCGGCCGCAGTCCGGACCGCCCGGCGCTGACCGCAGCCGGCCGGATCGGTGCCGGTGGCATCGGCTCGCCGCTGGCGACGCCGCTTCCGCCGTTTTCCCTGCGGGTTGAACGGCTCCAGGCCTGGCTGGTCGAGGACAACAGCAACGCTCCGTTCTATCGGGCCGGCCAGCTGGCGCTGGTGGCAGCCGACCCGGTCGATCCGGCCGAGGTGGCCGGCCGCGATGCCCTGGTGCGCCTGGGCGATGGCCGCGAGCTGCTGCGCCGGGTGCTGCCGGGCCCCCGTCCGGAAACCATGCTGCTCTGCCTGGCCGGCGGCGGCGGCGCGATGCTGGCCGCGGTCGCCGAGGCGCGGCCGGTGCTGGGGGTGCTGGAGGCCACGGCCGTCGGCACGGCCCGGGCGGAGGAACTCTAGGAGCCCAGCTATCATGGTTGATGAGAAATTATCGAAGTGCTGGCTTCCGGCAAATTTGTCGGTATTTTAGCGAAATCGATCGGGACGCGAGACGGAACCGGGTTCCGAGGGAGTCTCGAACGCGGTTGGAGATTTCGCCTCATGAATCAGGTGGCCACCACCAAGGTCGTCGCCCGCGGGACCGGCGGCCGGTCCCGGGCTCTCGATGTCGACCATTATGTTTCGATGCGCATCCGCCAGCGCCGCATCATGCTGGGCCTCACCCAGCAGCAGATGGCCGAGCTGATCGGGGTGACCTACCAGCAGGCGCATAAATACGAGACCGGCATCAACCGCATCTCCGCCGGCCGCCTGTTCCAGATCGCCCAGGCGCTGGGCGTCGAGATCAGCTATTTCTTCGAGGACGTCGAGCCCGACAAGAACGCCAAGCCCAAGGACAAGGAGCTGATGCCGCAGCAGCGCATGCTCCTGGAGCTGGCGCGCAACTTCTCGTCGATCGGCAACCGCAAGCACCAGGACGCCTTGTGCAACCTGGCACGCGTCCTGGCCGGCTCCGAGCGCGAGGAAGCCTGACGCCAGCCGTTCCCGGCCCCGTCCAGGGGCCGGACGCAGGGAGCGGGGCTCAGTCCGCCGCCAGCGCCATGGCCAGGATCCGCCGGGTCTCCGCCCAGGCGACCGCCTTGTCTGCCTCGGCCGGCGTGAACCAGGCCGCTTCCGCAGCGTCGTCGCCGGCAACCGCTTGGTCGTGCAGCGCGTCCGCCACGAAATCGATCAGCGTGTAGTGCCAGGCCACCTGGCCGTCAGGGTCGCGCTCGATCAGGTCGACCACCGTCAGGAGCCGGCAAGCTCCCAGCGGCAGGCCCGCCTCCTCCTGGACTTCCCGGCGCGCCGCCTCCTCCACGGTTTCGCCCAGATGCTGGCGTCCCCCGGGCAGGCTCCATTGCCCGACCCGTGGCGGCTTGCTGCGCCGGATCAGCAGGACCTTGCCCTGGTGCCGGACGACCACCCCCACGCCGACGATCGGGTTGGGCGGATAGTCCCGCCGGTCCGCCGTCACCAGCACCGCCCGGCCCGGCAGGGCGGCCTGCCGGAACTTCCATATGCGCGAAATGTCACAATAGCGTACTCAACCGTGAGGCTATCCATTGACTTGATTTTTCTCGCCCGCATCATCTGCGGGATCAGGGAAGAGGTCGTTGTGTCGCCCATGTCCGTCCCTTCCGCGGCGCTTCGGCCACCGAGGACGCCCGGCACCGTCGCACGCTACCCGCCGCTCGGAGCGGATCCGGCCGGTCTCGGCATGGAGGCCGGATGGCCAGGATAATGGTGATCGACGACCGGGTCACCAACCGCAACGTTCTGACCCGGCTCGCCCAGTCGGTCGAGGAAGGGTTGAGGGTGCAGGCCTTCGCCTCCCCGACCGACGCCCTGGCCTCGATCACGGCGGACAGCGTTCCCGACCTGGTGGTCACCGACTTCAACATGCCGGGGATGAACGGGGCGGAGCTGATCCGCCAGCTGCGCGGCCAGGCCGGCTGCGAGCTGATCCCGATCATCGTGGTGACCGTCTACGAGGACCGCGACTTCTGCTACCGGGCCCTGGAGGCCGGGGCCACCGACTTCCTGCTGAGCCCGGTCGACCATCTGGAGTTCCGGGCCCGGGTCAAGAACCTGCTGACCATGCGCCGCCAGCAGCGTCTGCTGGCGGAACGGGCGGCCGACCTGGAACAGCGCCTGGTCGGCGAGGGCGGCAGCGCCGCCCTGCTGCTCGACCCGGCTGCCTTGTGCCAGCGGCTGGAGATGCCGGCCTTCGTCACCGATCCGCTCGGCCGGGTGGTGGCGGCCAGCGCCAGCTGGGCCCGCCTGATGGGCCTGGACCTGCCGCAGGCGCCGCACCGCCCTGGCCGGCTGCCGCGCCTGGACGAGCTTCTGGGCGAGGAGTTTGCGCTGCGCCACCGGCTCCAGGCCGACAAGGTCCTGGAGACCGGCCAGGCGCCGGAGCATCCCTGGGTCGAGGCGGTCGGCACCGGCGAGGCGGCGCGGCGCATCCTCCTGACCTGCGCGCCGCTGGCCGATCCGGCCGGCCAGGTCGCCCATGTGCTGACCATCTGGCAGGAGATCGACGGGCTGCTCCGCGCCGAGGCCGGTGTCCAGCCGGCGGTGCGGGTCGACGCGCTGACCGGCCTGCCCTCGTTCCCCGCGCTCCTGGAGCGGATCAGCCAGGAGATCGGGCGCACCAGCGCCGACGGCACGCTGCTGGCCGTGGTGCATCTCGACATCGACCGGTTCAAGAGCTTCAACAACGCCTATGGCGATGCGTTCGGCAGCACCCTGCTCCAGGCCCTGGCGCGGCGGCTGCGCAGCCGGATGAAGGAGGTCGAGACCCTGGGCCGCCTGCGCTCCGACGAGTTTCTGGTGGTGCATCCGGGCCTGCGCCGGCCGGACGAGGCCGCCGAGCTGTGCGGCCGCTTGAGCGAGATCTTCGCCGAGCCGTTCCAGATCGAGGACCGCGAGATCAGCGTCAGCGCCTCGATGGGCGTCACCGTCTGGCCGACCGACGCCCATGACCTGGACCAGCTGCTGCGCAATGCCGAGCTTGCCATGCACCGGGCCAAGCAGTCCGGGCGCGACACCTGGCGGTTCTTCGCCGAGGAGATGAACGTCACCGCCAAGCGCACGATCCAGCTCGAGCGCGAGCTGCGCCAGGCCCTCACCTCCCGGCAGTTCACGGTCTACTACCAGCCCCAGCAGGACCTGCGCACCGGGCAGCTGGTGGGCGTCGAGGCGCTGGTGCGCTGGAACCACCCGCATCGCGGCATCGTGCGCCCGGGCGAGTTCCTGCATGTCGCCGAGGATATCGGGCTGATCGCGCCTTTGTCGAACTGGGTGCTGCAGCAGGCCTGCCGGCAGCTGGGCGCCTGGCAGGAGCGCGGGATCGGCGGCTTCAACCTGTCGGTCAACATCAGCCCCGGCCAGTTCCGGGAGAAGGGCGTGGAGCGGCAGATCGGCCAGCTCCTGGCGGAGACCGGGATCGACCCGAAATGGATCGACATCGAGATCACCGAGGATGCGCTGTTCGAGAACACCACCCAGGCGATGGCCACGATGCGCTTTCTGTCCGGGCTCGGCCTGTCCTTGTCCCTGGACGATTTCGGCACCGGCTATTCGTCCCTGGCCTATCTGCAGCGCCTGCCGGTGCACCGGCTCAAGATCGACCGCCAGTTCGTGCTCGAGATCGAGAACGACGCTCAGTCCGGCCGGATCGTGCACATGATCGTGGAGCTCGCCCGCACCCTGGGGCTGACCGTCCTCGCTGAGGGGGTGGAGACCCAGGGTCAGCGTGCCGCCCTGCAGCGGGTCGGCTGCGACCAGATCCAGGGCCACCTGATCGGCATGCCGATGCCGGCCGAGGAGTTCGAGCGCCTTTATCCGGGCGCCGGCCGGAGATGGCCCGGATGAGGCGGCGGACCTGCGGGAAGATGCGGCTTGGCCGCGGCTGAACCGGTCCCGCCGGCCGAGCGGCCGGGCCTCCTGGCCAGGTTCCGCCAGCGCCTGGCCTCGCGTCCGGACACCGAGCACGAGCAGGCCTTGATCCGGATCGGGTTCGCGCTGGCGATCGCCCTCTACATCCTGGCCGCCTCCCCCACCCATGCCGATCCGGCCCGGTTCCTCCTGCTGGGCCTTGGGATCAGCGTGGTTGCGCTGGTTTTGGCGGTTCTGGTTCTGGTGCATATTCTGGTGTGGCCCGGGGTGAGCGTGGTGCGCCGGGTTTTGGGGATGCTGATCGACACCGGCGGGGTGAACGCGGTGATGCTGGCGGGGGGGATGACCGCGGCGCCGTTCTACCCGATCCTGTTGTGGATCATCTTCGGCCACGGCTTTCGCTATGGCCGGCCCTATCTGTTCGGCTCGGCGGCGGTGTCGCTGGTGCTGTTCGGGCTGGTGGTGCTGCTCAACCCGGACTGGCGGCAGGTGCCGGCGTTGGACGTGGCGATGATCCTGGCCCTGGTGGTGCTGCCGGCCTACGTGTCGGTGCTGCTGCGCAAGCTGGAGCAGGCGATCCGCCGCGCCGAGGCCGCCAACCAGGCCAAGAGCCGGTTCCTGGCGGTGATGAGTCACGAGTTCCGCACCCCGCTCAACGCGGTGATCGGCCTGTCCGACCTGCTGCGCCAGGACGAGGCCGACGACGACCGGCGCGAGATGGTCGGCACGATCCGCACCGCGGCCGGCACCATTTTGGGGCTGGTCGACGCGGTGCTGGACGCGGCCAAGATCGAGGCCGGCCGGTTCGTGGTGGTGACCAAGCCGTTCGACCTGCACGCGCTGTTGGGCGTCCTGCGCGGCATGCTGGAGCCGCAGGCGCAGGCGCGCGGCCTGTGGCTGCGCCTGGTGCTGGACCCAAGCGTGCCGCCGCATCTGTCGGGCGACGTCGCCGCCCTGCAGCAGGTGCTGGCCAACCTGGTCGCCAACGCGCTGAAGTTCACCGAGCAGGGCGGGGTGACCCTGCGGGTGGCCAGGGCGGCGCTGCCGGACGGCCGGGCCGGGGTCGGCTTCGTGGTCGAGGACACCGGGATCGGCATCCCGCCTGAGCTGCAGGCGCGGATCTTCGAGAGCTTCACCCAGGCGGAGGACACCACCAACCGGGCCTATGGCGGCACCGGGCTGGGGCTGACCATCGCCAAGGAGCTGGTGGAGCTGATGGGCGGGCGGCTGACCCTGGCCAGTACGGTGGGCGAAGGCGCCCGGTTCGGCTTCGTGCTGCCGCTGGCGCCGGCCCCGGCCCCGACGGTGGCGTCCTTCCCGCTGCACGGCACCGTGGTGGTGCTGGGCCGGGGAGACCTGGCGGCGCGGGCCCGGGCGGCGGTGGAGGCGGCCGGCGCTGCGGCCATGGCCGCCGGCGACCTGGCCAGCGCGGTGCGGGCGCTGCGCCTGGGCCATGGCCGCAAGCTGCTGGTGCTGGCCGAGCCGCTGGCCGAGGACCTGGCCGAGCTGGCCCAGCTGGTGGCGCGGCGGATCGAGGGCAGCGTCGACCTGGTGCTGGTGCAGCCGCCGGAGCGGCCGGTCCCGGACGCTGCCCTGGCGGCGCTGGCGGCGCCGGACCTGGAGCGGGACCTGCCGGTGCTGGTGCGCGCGGCGCTGGCGCCGCACCAGGCCCTGCCCGACGGCCGCCCGGCGCCGGTGCGGGCGGCGCATCCGGCCCGGCTGCTGGTGGCCGAGGACAATTTGACCAACCAGCAGGTGGCCAGGCGGATCCTGGAGAGCGCCGGGCACCAGGTGGTGGTGGTCGGCTCCGGGCAGGAGGCGGTCGACCGGATCGCCGCCGAGGCGTTCGACCTGGTGCTGATGGACCTGAACATGCCGGGCATGAGCGGGATCGAGGCGCTCAAGCTGCTGCGCTTTGTCGAGGACGAGCTGCCGCCGGTGCTGGCGCTGACCGCCGACGTCACCGAGGCCACCGTCGAGGAATGCCGCCAGGTCGGCTTTGCCGGCCATGCCGTGAAGCCGATCGACGCGCCCATCCTGCTGGCCCAGATCGACCGCCTGGTCGAGAACCGCGTCCGCCCCCAGCCCCCCGCCAGTCCACCCCCGGCCCCCGCCAGCCTGCGCGTCGTCCATCCCGCCACATCAGGCCAGAGGGCGGCGCCTCCACGACCGGCTGCGCCGGCAAGGCCGGACCTGCCGGCACGGCCCGCCGCGCCCGCCGAGGCCCGCCCGGCCCTGGCGCTGGCCCCCGCCAGCGAAGGCCGGCCTGCCCTCGACCGGCGCAAGCTGGACGGGCTGGCGGCGCTGGACCATGGCGACGGCTTCGTGGAGGAGCTGATCGACACCTTCGTCGCCGAGGCCGGCGAACTGATCCACGCGATCGAGCGGGCGGTGGCGGAGGGCGATGCCGCCGCCATGCGCGACCATGCCCATGCCCTGCGCAGCAGCGCCGCCCATGTCGGGGCGAGCGCGCTGTTCGACGTGCTGCTGGGCTGGCGCGGCCTGGACGACGCCCGGCTGCTGGCGCGCGGCCCGGCGGAAGTCCAGCGCCTCCAGCTGGAACTGGAACGGGCCGCGACCGGCCTGCTGGCCTGGCAAACCGAGCACGCCGGGAGAAGCTAGATCCTTGTCCATCCGGATCCTGCTCCGGGACGTTCCGTGGCCGAGGTCCGTGCGCCCTGGCGAGGCGGCCGTTCCGCTCCGTGCCGGCTTTAACCGGGCGGAACGGGCTGGTTGCGGAAGCCGCGCCGCGGAACCTGCCCATGGAAGGCAGCCGGATTCCTCAAGGCGCCTTCCCGGCGCATGGCCCTCCGGCGGTCCGGCCGCTTCAGGCGCCATCCCGGCACGACGTCAAACCTTCGCCATGGCCGGGAGCCGGGACCAGATCCATTCCCGTTTCCCAGGCAGTCCCAGCAGCAGCCTAAGACTTTCGGCCCGCCGACCCGAGTGACGGAACGAAAAGCCACCCTGAACGCCTCAGCCGGCGCTGCTCCACCGAGACGGCAATGGGCGCGAGGCGCGAAGCGGCCGTCCTGAGAACACAGGCGTCCCCTCCCGCCCGACCGGCGGCTTTCCCAGGGATGGCCCCTGGGTGAGTGCTGCCCCAAGCCTCGAGCGGCCTCAACGCCTCCTCGTCATCCCGACATGGCCGCCTGCGGCGACCTCCCTCGGATCAGGTGGTATCCGGAGGCCCGCTTCCGAAGCACTGCCCCCTTCGCCAGCCACTGGCAGCGGCCGGCGCGCCTCCTGAGCAGCACCGGCTGACCGACATTCCTCCAAGCCGCTGCCAGCACGTCATTGATCGCTCTGCCGGCGGACCGGTTGCTGGCGCTGAGGCTGTCCCCTCCTGGGGGCAGGTCCAGTGCATCACCACCTGATCGGTGGCGCCATGCATTGCTCATCCAGGCGCACAGGGCCTGGCGGTGACCCGGCATACCGTTCCCGTCCGGGAGGGACGCCGCGCGCCCAGCAACGGCATCGAGCCACCATCCGGCTGCGAGCATGTCGCAGGTGCCTGCGGTGCTGGAGAGGCTGCCGGCGGACATCGGGCAGCAGCGTCCGCCTGGTCACTGCTGCCCGAGCAGGCCAGCCGAGGCAGCAGGGCACCGGTGCGAGCGGCGCGACTGTCCTGTTCGGCGTCTGCCCGAAGGCCGCCCGCAACGGCGAAGCTTCCGGAACAGCCCCCCACTGCTCCCATGCCGGCCAGCCCATGCCTGCGGCGCGGAGCTGCAGCACCGCCGATCCGGCCCGGCCGATTCTCAGGATGGGCGGGACCAAGGTTAGGGGGTGAGGTTGGCCCGCCGGCCGATCCCATTGGTCGTGGCCGGACGGCCTGGCCGCCCGTTCCAGGCTGGCATCGGCGTTGGATCGCCATTGCAACCGGATAGCCCGGAAAACAAAGAAAAGGCGCGATGCCGGGAGGCATCGCGCCGAGCGGGGAACGCGGAGAAAAACGGAAAGAAGATCAGGCGGCGGTGCAGCTGCGGCCGCCCGGGGTCGCCCGCTTTTTTTCCTGGACACGGGCGAGGCAGTCCATGCGGCGCAGCTCGTCCTCGCCGAGGTCGAGGGCGAGGTCGACCCACAGGTCGACGATGTCGACCAGCTCGGCCTTGCAGGGCGGATCGGCGCGCTCGCGGACCTGCTTGAGGGTGAGCAGGGTCTTGAAGCGGCGGGCGTTGTCGGCGACGTAGCCGCGCAAGGTCGCCTCGGCCTGACCCTCGGCGCAGACCAGGTCGACCAGGCCCAGCGCCTTGACCTCGGCCGCCGAGCGGGACAGGCCGTCCTCCAGGATCTGCCGGGCCAGGGCGGCGCCCAGCTTGCGCTTGAGGAAGCTGTAGCCGCCCATCCCGGGGAACAGGTTGAACAGGATCTCGGGCAGGCCGAACTTGGCGCTAGCCTCGGCGATCACCAGGTCGTCGGTGAGCATCGCCTCGAAGCCGCCGCCGATCGCGTCGCCCTGGATCAGCGCCACGGTCAGGATCGGCAGGCCCAGGCTGGTCAGGTTGTCGTGCAGGATGTCGATGGCGAGATGGGCGTAGGCGCGCAGCCCGGCCTCGTCCTTGGCACGGATCATCCCGGTGAAGGTGGCGAGATCGCCGCCCAGGCTCCAGGCCTTGGGCGCCTCGGACGCCCAGACCAGGTAGCGGAACGGGATCTCCTCGGCCGGGCGGCCGGCATAGAGCTCGACCAGGTGGTGCTGCAGGCGGCGCATGTCCTGCATCAGGGCCGGGGTGTAGCAGGCCCGGGCGCGGTGCTTCATCCGCGCGAACAGCAGACCCGCCGAGGCATCCAGCTCCACGCTCAGATGCTCCAGCTCCAGCTCCGGCGAGCGGCTCCGCCACGACGGGAAGCGGGTCACCGTGGCGCTGCGCCGCTCCTCGCGGAACGCCCGGCTCTCGCGGTTGAGCAACGCATGCAGCTCGCGGGTCGAAGCAGCCATCTGGTTTCTCCGCTCGCCGTCGGTCCATCGCGGGGACATCGACCGGCGAAGTTCTCGTCCACTTCCCTCTGCATCAGTAAATAATCTCCAAGATCAATTTCTCGCAATCATTATCGTTTCGGATTCGATTCGACTTTGCTTTCAAATATCAAACTGATTTGGATGGCATTTTATTGAATTATCACCGGATCAGGATTCGCTTCTGGTCGGACCTGCACCGCCGGCAGGTATCGGCAGATCCATGCCAGCCCCAGCACCCGCGCCAGCTCGACGCCGCCGCGCAGCAGGACCGCCGCCTCCAGCCCCCACCACCCGGCCAGCAGCAGCAGTGCCGGCCAGGACAGGACCTGGCTGCCGAGCTGCAGCCCGGCCACCTGGCGCGCCGCGCCTTGCGCGCAGGCCAGAGCCGCCAGCACCGCCGAGACATGGACCAGCACCACATAGAGGCTCGCCATCGGCAACAGCAGGGCCGCCGCCTGCCAGGCCGGCCCGAACAGATGCCGCACCAGGGGCGGTCCCAGCACCGCCAGGCCGGCTGCCGCCAGCAGGCCGAGCGTCCCGGTCTCGACCAGGACCAGGCGCAGCCGCGCCGGACCCGGCGACCCGGCCCGGGCGAGGCCCCCTTGGGCCAGCCACCATTGCGCGCTCGCCTGGGCCGCCAGGGTCGCGGTCTGCGCAATGGTGACCACCAGACCGAACGTGCCGGCGGCCTTCGTGCCCAGCACCAGCGCCACCAGGAGCAGGTCCGCCGACAGCGCCAGCTGGTTGGCGGCGCTGACCAGGAAATAGGGGGTACCCGCGGACAGGAGGCGGCCGGCACCCAGCGGCCGCCGGCCAAACGGTGCTGGCGGCATCCGCTTGAGCTCCAGCGCCGCCAGCGCCGCCGAGCCCGCCCAGCCGGCGAAGGTGGCGAACGCCAGCCCGCCAGCACCCAGCGGCCCCGGCAGGAGCAGCACGGCCAGCAGGAACAGGACCGGGCGCAGGACCTGGGTGGCGCCCGCCGGCAGCGGGCTGCCCCGCACCAGGGCCGCCCAGTCTAGGTTGACCGCGATCGCGGCCAGGGCCAGGGCCAGCCAAACCGTCGCCACCAGGAGTTCGGGGCGCCAGAGCAGGGTCGCGGCGACAAGGCCGGCGATCGCCAGCCCAAGCGGCAGGAGCCGCGCCCGCAGCAGGTCCCGCACCAGACCAGGGCAGGCATGCCCCCGCCGCCCGCCTTCCTGCAGGGCGACGCCGCGCAGCCCCCATTCCGCGACATGCTGGCTCCAGCCAAACAGCGCGAACAGCACCACCCAGGCGCCCCAGCCTTCCGGACCCAGCGCCCGCGCGGCCACCATGGTGCCGAGCAGCCCGATGCAGGCCGCAGCCAGGCGGGCGCCGGTACCGACCAGCAGCGGCAGCAGGCGATCCTGAAGGGCGGTCACGCGCCAGCCAGGACCGTGCGGTAGAGGTCGATGAGCGGCTGCATCAGGTCCCGCTCGACATCGCCGGACAGCCGGCTGGACGGCCGGTAGCCGCCGCACGAGAGCACCGTCGCCATTGCCCGGACCCCGTCGGCCAGAGCCACCGGATCGTCGTCGCACACCAGCCCGCTGCCGGGCTCGATCCAGCGCCGGACGTCGCCGACATCGGTGGCGACCACCGGCCGCTGCCGCAGCAACGCCTCCTTCACCACGGTCGGCGAGGCCTCGTAGCGGCTGGTGAGCAGCAGCAGGTCGTGGGCATCCAGAAGGGCCGCAACCCGGTCGTGCGGGACCAGGCCCAGACAGCTGATACGGCCGCGCGCCAGGCTGGCGGCGATCCGCCGCTCCAGCCGGGCCTGCAGGCTGCCGGCGCCGGCGATGCTGAGGGTCCAGCCCTGGTCGTCCCGTCGGACCAGTTCCTCCAGGACCTCGACCGCCCGTTCCGGGTTCTTCTGGTGCTCCAGCCGGCCGAGCAGGAGGAGGTGCTGGCAGGAGCCTGGCGGACGCGGCGGCGGGTCGGCCAGCCCCTGCAGGTCCACGGAGGCTGCCAGCACGGCGGCGCGGGCGAAGGCGGCGGGCGCCACCGTGCGCTCCAGTTCCGCGCGGTCGCGCTCGCTGACGCAGACCAGCCGGTCGGCCAGGGACACCGCCCGGCGCTCCAGCAGCTTCATCCAGAAGCGGATCGGGCGCGCCAGCCGCCCGAGCAGGCCGTCCAGCACCCGGCCGCTGACATTGTGGTAGGTGATCACCACCCGGCCGCGCCCGGGGCAAAGCAGGTATTTCGGCCAGGCCGCGTAGTTGCGGTGGAAATGCAGGACCTCGTCCCGGCCGATCCGGTGGCGGTTGCGCCAGAACCAGCACCACAGGGCCAGGTACCAGCGGCCGAAATGCGAGCTGCGGGAGATGTAGTCGATCCGGGGATGGTCCTGGTCCTGCAGGCGGGCCGCCACCAGCCGCCAGTCCAGGTCCGAGCCGGCCAGGGCGCGGAAGATGCCGCGGAAATGCTCGGCGCCGCCGCCCTGGTCGGCCGCCTGCGGGTCGTTGGCGTAGAAGACCCGGATCAACCCTGCGCCCTTAGCGCGTCGGAGGGCGGTGCAAGGCCCACGATCCGGTCGAGCTGCTGGTCGGCCGCCTCGATGCTGCCGTCGTTCAGGAGCACAGGGAGCCCCAGGCGGGCGGCCAGGCGCCGGTAGACAGCCCGGCGGCGCAGGAGCTTGGGATCCATCAGGGCGTCCGGACGCGTCCGGCCGATCAGCAGCGGCTCGCGCTCGACCAGCACCACCTTGGCCGGCTGCGGCAGGAGCGCGAACAGGCGCGGCGCCAGCCGGTCGATGAGCTCGTCGTCGAGGCCGGTATCGACCGCGACATCCACCAGCTGGTCCAGGGCGCAGCGGTCCATCACCACGAGCCCGCGCGCCGAAGCGGGCCGCACCCGCAGCCAGGCATCCAGCACGAGGTCGATCCGCTGCAGGAAAACGAACGGCCGGCCGTACCGGTTCTCGAAATCGTGGACGCCGACCTTCACCCCGCCGACCACCAGCTTGCGGTTGTGCCCGGTCAGGCGGGCCAGGGCCAGGAGGGGCTTGCTCAGATAGTTGCGGAAGCGGCTCCAGACATGGGTGCTGCGATGGCCGGCATCCGCCAGGCGGGCCTGCAGCCGCTGGGCCAGCACCGACTTGCCGGCACCGTCGATGCCGATCAGGGCGACCGTGCCCAGGCGCTCGGGCCCGAGCGGCGCCAGTTCGGCCAGGGGAGCCACCGCCTGCTCCCAGCGGGTCCAGCCCTGCGCCGCAACCGCCTGGCGGGGCCGGCTGCAGGCCTGGCGCAGCGCGTCGGGCAGCGCGTCGGCGGAGGCCGCGACCAGGCCGTCGAAGGCGCGGGCGAACTCGGTGACCCCAGCCGTGTCCAGCACCACGACCGGCCGGCCGGTGAGCCCGGCCTCGATCACCACCAGCGGGGCGTCCGAGACGGTGACCCGGAACGGCAGCAGGTGGACGTCGGCGGCGGACAGGCGCCGGCTCATCTCGTCGGCGGAAAGCATCCCGGTCACCACCTCGATGGAGGCGCGCCAGGGCGAGCGCTCGACCCGCGCCAGGAAGCGCTGGGTGGCCTCCGGCCGGTCGTCCGGCCGCAGCAGGAGCTGCAGCCGCGCCGTCAGCCCCGCTGCCCTCGCATATTCGAAGGACTGCAGCGCCAGGTCGGCGCCGCGCAGGGCCAAGGGCGGGCCACTGTAGAGGATGGTCGGGATCCAGGTGCCGACCCGGGCGGGCGGTGCTGCGGGAGGCTCGACCTGCGGATGGATGGTCACCGACGCCTCGATCCCCAGCTCGGCGAAGCGCGCTTTGGCCGCCTCGGACACGAAGACGAGGCCGGAGGCGCCGCTGGCCCTGAACCCGCGGCGCAGCATGGCACCCGGCAGCAGCGAGCCCAGCAGGGCGCGGCCGAGCAGATGGCGCTCGCGCCACAGGTCCAGCGGCGCGATCCGCAGGAAGTCGCCCAGCCGGAACGGCTGCGCCGCCACCACCAGGAAGGTGGGCGCCCCCAGCCGGAACCGGCCAGGCCGCAGGAACTCGTGGATGCCGACCACCACGAAGATCCGCTCGGGCCGAAGCTCGGCCAGCGCCTCCCGGGTCGCCCGGGTGGGCTCGTCGCGTCCGAACAGCCTGGGCACGCTTGCCACCGCGAACGGCTCGCCGGCCGGGGGAGCGGCGGCATCGGTGAGCATGGTCACCCGCCGGCCGCGCGCGCGCAGGCCGAGCGCGATGCCGCGCGCGACATGCCATGGCTGGCGGCGGATGCGATCTTGCTCGAATCCGAAACAGACGAGGACGTCGTGGCCAGTCATGGTTCAGGCAGCCTTTCGATGAGATTCCTCGAAAAGATCGGCGAGTTCGTCGACCGTCCGCTCCCAGCCGAGCTGGCGCTCCACGGTGCGGCGGGCGTCGCGGGCGCGCCGCGCCATCTCGGCGGGGCTCCCCAGGCTCGACCGGATCGCGTCGGCCAGCGCCTCGGGTGTGCGCTCGGCGATGCGCAGCTGCGCGCCGGCCGCGACTTCCCGGACAAGGCCGGTGGCGGTGGTGATCAGGGGCGTGCCCAGCGCCATCGCTTCCAGGAGGGTCAGCGGACCGGTCTCATAGTCGGCGGGATTGACGAACAGGTCGGCGGCGCGATGCGCCAGGATCACCTCCGGATGGGGCAGAAAGCCGTGAAAGTGCAGCCGGTGCGCCAGCCCGAGCTGGATGGCGTGGCTGCGCAGGTCGGCCTCCAGGGGCCCCTCGCCCACCAGGTCGAGGGTGACCTCGTCGGGCAGCCTCGCCATCGCGTCGAGCAGCCGGAACAGGCCCTTGCGCCAGCCCAGGCGGCCGACGAACAGGAGCCGCGTCCCGCCGCGCACCCGGCGCTCGAAGGGAAACCGGGCGAGGTCCACCCCGTTGCGGACGACCGCGACCTTGCCGGGCGCCACGCCGTAGCGCTGGACGATCTCCTCCCTCACGCAGTCCGCCACCGCCACGACCCGCTCGGCCCGGCCGAACCAGGCCCGCTCCATCGGCCGGGCGACCAGCCGGGCCTGTCCCCGGATCAGCCCGGCGCGCCAGGACCGCTCGGTGAAGGATTCGGTGTCGGCGGCAAGGGTGCCATGGCAGGTGACCACCACCCGGGCATCGGTGCGCAGGAGCGGCAGGAGCGGCAGGTGGGCGTGCAGCAGGTCGAATGGCCCCAGGCGGTCCAGGAGGTCCTGGAGCAGCGGGCGGGTGGCCTGGTGATGGAAAGGGCGCAGCGGCCGGTGCGGCCAGTGGTGGACGCGGACCCGGTCGAATTTGCTGGTGCGGACCTCGCCGAACGCCTCGCCCTTGGCCAGCACCTCGACCTGGTGGCCGCGTGCGGCCAGGCGCTGCGCGGTCTCCAGAACATGCCGGCCGATCCCTTCCCGCGGCGGCAGCACGTTGTTGGTGACGATCGCGATCCTCATGGCTGCCTCCCCGGTGCAAAGTCGCTGCGCCAGAAGAAGTCCTGGCCCGACAGGATGGCGGCCAGCGGGTTCGGCAGGTGGGCGCCGAGCATGCCGGCCCGGTAGCCCAGCCACTTGGCGGCCAGCGCGACGAGCACGCCCGGAAGCCGCGCCGGCGCCCGGGCAGCCAGGTCGCGCAGCAGCAGGCGGGCGAACCGGCGGCCCCGGGCCTGGTCGCCGCCGGAAGCCAGCAGCAGGGCGGCGTGGTGGGCGCGGGTCCAGCCGATGTCGAAATGGCGGCGGAACTCCTGCACCGGCCCGTAGCGGTGGGAGTGTCGGACAACGGCGTCGGCGACATAGGCGACCCGTTCGCCGGCCTGGAGCAGCCGGGCGACCGCGATGGTCTCCTCGCTCACCAGGGTCGGTTGGAACCCGCCGATCCGGTCGAGGGCGGCGCTGGACCAGGCGGCCCAGGCGTTGGAACAGAAATGCACGCCGCTGCCGAGCCGGGCCTGGTCGCGGGCGGAGCGCAGCTCGCTCTGGCCGGGATAGCTGAAGGCGCGGCCGAACGCCTCGACCGCATCGGCTCCCTCATGCGGGAGCTGGCGGCCATAGGCACAGGCGGCCTGGCCGGTCCGGACCGGGTGGACCAGCCGACCGAGTTCGCTGGGCCCTGCCGGATAGGCGTCCGGCGTCAGCATCACCACGACCGGGGTGCCCAGCAGGCGGCGGGCCTGCTCGCGGGTGGCGCCATGGTTGAAGCTTTGCCGCGGCACCAGCCAGGTCTCCGCCCCCAGCGCCCGGGCCCGCTCGACGGTGCCGTCGCCGGAGGACGAGTTGACCACCAGGACCCGCGGCCGCTCCGGCGCCTCCAGCAGCGGCGGCAGGCAGCGGTCCAGGTGGCGGCGGCTTGCATGGGTCACCACGATCACGCCGATGTCGGGGCGGCCGGGCATCGCCGTCACGCCGGCTCGAAGACGCGTTCGACCAGGCGTGCCAGCCGCCGCGCATGCCCGCCCCCGCCAAAGCGCTGCAGGTACCAGACCGCCAGTTCCTCGAACGCCCGCGCCTCGTCGAAATCCGGGTGCAGGGTGGCGGTGGGCTCGGTGTTGCAGCGGATCCGCGGCTGGACCCGGTCGCCCGGGCCGCTCTGCGCGGACCAGCGGGTCGGCACGCCGAAGAGCGGGCCCAGGGCCCGGGCGAAGCGGGCGGTGAAGCCGGCGATCGTCTCGACGCGGCCGGAGGGTCCGCAATGCCGGACCGTCTTCGGGTCCGGGCGGCCATGGGTCTCGTGCACGAACCGCGCATAGGCGTGCGCCAGGAGGTCGACATGGATGTGGTCGCGGACGAGGCCAGGCTCCTTCAGGGTCGGCACCTGTCCGGTGAGCCAGGATTCTGCCAGCATGCTGGTGAGGCCAGGCTTCTCCATCGGCCCGAACGGATGGGGGATCACAAACTTGCCCAAGGACAGCTGGCGTTCCTCGGCGGCGTGGCGGACCACCTGCCAGGTCAGCGACTTGGCAAGGCCATAGCCGCCGATGGCGCCCCAGGGCGCTTCGCTGCGCCCCTCGTCGGCCTCGAACACTGTGCCGGTGAAGACGAGGGTGCGGCCGCCGCGCGCGGCGAACCGCTCCAGGACCCGGTTGATCCGATGGGTGTCGGCGCGCAGCGCCCCGACCACGTCGAAGTCGGCGGCGCGATGGTCGCCGACGGTTGCGCCGTGCATGCACAGGATGTCGTGGGGACCCTCGTTCGCCAGCAGGTCGAGGAAGCGGTCGGACCCGAACGGCGCCTCGTCGACCTGGCGTACCCGCCGGGCCAGGAGCGCGCTGCGCTCGCGGACCCGCGGACCATCCTCGGCCGTCCGGCCGCGGCGGGCGGCGGTCACCACCGCCCCGGATCCGGCCAGGCGCCTGGCCATCCAGGCGCCGGTGAACGAGCTCGCACCGGTCATCAGGACGCGCATGCCGGCCTCCTCACGCTGCCGCCAGATGCCAACGGGGATCGAAGTCCGGCAGGCTCCGGTCCTTCGCGGACAGCACCAGCGGCGCGCCCGACCAGCCGATCCGAAACGCCGGATCGTCCCAGCGCACCCCGCGCTCGTGGACCGGCGCGTGCGGGCGCGAGGTGACGTAGAGCAGCACGGTGGCGTCGGTCGCGGTCAGGAAGCCATGGGCGCAGCCGGCCGGGACCAGGACAGCCTGGGGCCGCCCGGCATCCAGGCGCAGGCTGGCATGGGCGCCGAAGCTCGGGCTGCCGGGGCGAAGATCCAGCACCACGTCCTGGGCGGCCCCGGCCAGGACCGTGACGAGCTTGAACTCCGCCGCATCTCCGAGCTGGTAGTGCAGGCCGCGCAGGGTGCCGGCCCGGGTCGAGCGGGACAGGTTGACCTGGACGGCACCGGCGTCGAAGCCGAGTTCGGCCAGCGTCGACTGGCAGAACAGGCGGGTGAACGAGCCGCGCTCGTCCGCGCGGGGGTCCAGGTCGAACACCCGCATGCCCGGGAGCGGCCGGCCGATCTCACGCATCAAGCAGCCCTCCGACCCGGCCGGCCCAGGGGGCGGCGCCGGCTTCCCAGAGCGCCTCGATCCGCTCCTTGTCGCGGCTGGTGTCCATGCAGGACCAGAACCCGGCATGCTTGTGCACGCGCAGCTGGTTGTCCTCGGCCAGGCGCTGCAGCGGCTCGGCCTCGAGGACGCAGCCCGGCTGCTCGGACAGGTAGCCGAGCATGCCGCGGCGGAAGAAGAAGTAGCCGCCGTTGATCCACTGGTCGGTGCGCGGCGGCTTCTCGGTGAACCGGGTCGGGCCGTCGCCGTCGAGCTGGATCTGGCCGAACTGCGAGGGCGGCTGCACCCCCAGCATGGTGGCCAGCCGGTCATGGTCGCGATGGAAGTCGAACTCGGCCATCAGGTCGACATCAGCCAGGCCGTCGCCATAGGTGACCGCGAAATGCTCGGCATCGCCCAGATAGCGCGCGGCGGCCCGGGCGATCCGGGCGCCGGTCATGGTGCCGACGCCGGTCTGTGCGACGGTGACGTCCCAGTCCGGCCAGGCGCGGGTCTGGTGCCAGGCGACCGAGCGGTCGCGCAGGTTGACGGTGAAGTCGGCGTTCCACAGATGCCAGTGGGCGAAGAACTCGCCGATCACGTCGGCGCGCCAGCCGGTGCAGAGCACGAAGCGGCGGAAGCCCTGGCGGCCGTAGACCTCCATGATGTGCTGGAGGATCGGCCGGTCGCCGATCTCGACCATGGGCTTGGGGCGATCGGCGGCCAGATGGCCCAGGCGCGTGCCGAACCCGCCGCACAGGATGAAGACCGGGACCTCCGCCGGCTCAGGCCGCGACATGGGCGTGTCTCCGGGCATGGGCAGGGAGATCCAGCAACGTGGCGCCGTCCGGCTGATCGAGCGTGCCGGTGCGGCTGCGGTAGAGGGCGATCTGCTCGTCCAGCCAGCCGGCATCGCCGTCGCGGGCCAGGCGCTTGTAGCCCTGGGCGGTCCAGCGCAGCGCCTCGGCCATGCCGAGCCGGGGCTGCCAGGACAGGCGGCGTCCGGCCCGGCCGGTGTTCAGCCGCAGCACCGCCTCCTCGCGGGCGGAGAGCGGCGGTGCCGCCTCCCAGCCCTGGATGCCGAACGCGCCGGCCAGCGTCTCCGCGATCCTGGCCACGGTCCACTCGCTGCCCGCCGGCGGCCCGAAGTTCCAGGCAGTGGCATGGGCCTCGGGCCGCTCGTGCAGCCTCTGGGCCAGCAGGAGATAGCCCGAGACCGCGTCCAGCACGTGCTGCCATGGCCGCACCGCGTCGGGATTGCGCAGCCTGGGCGGTTCGCCCTGCAGGAAGGCCCGGGCGAGATCCGGGACCAGCCGGTGCGGCGCGAAGTCGCCGGCCCCTAACACGTTGCCGGCCCGTGCCGAGGCAAGGCCGCAGGTCAGGCTGCCCGGGAAATAGGAGGCCCGGAACGACTGGATCGCGATCTCGGCGCAGGCCTTGGATGCGCCATAGGCCTCGTAGCCGCCGAGCGGGTCGTCCTCGGCGCAGGTCCGGCGCTGGTCCAGGTAGCATTTGTCGGAGGTCACCAGCACCGCGGCCCGGACCGAGCCTATCCGGCGGATCGCGTCCAGCATCGCGACGGTGCCCATCAGGTTGGTTCGGAACGTGCCGACCGGATCGTCGTGGCCCTGCTGCAGGATCGCCTGCCCGGCCAGATGGAGCACCACCTCGGGTTGAGCCTCCTCGACCACCGCCCGCAGCGCCTCCGGATCGGCGACATCGCCTTCGCGATGCTCGATCCGCCCGGCCAAGCCGGCGGCGGCGAACAGGGACGGATCGGTGGGCGGCGTGCCGGCGAACCCGGTGACCCTCGATCCCATCTGCGTGAGCCAGGCGGTAAGCCAGCTGCCCTTGAAGCCGGTATGGCCCGTGACCAGGACCTTGCGGCCTTCCCAGAAACGCGGATCGATCTCCGGCACTGCTGTCACTCCGACCCTGGAAGAGAGTGCGTCACCGGCTTGACTGGCAACGCGATATTCAACCTTCGCGTTAGTTCTGCCTTGGTATCTAGCCGATTGCGAGCAGAAAAATTCGTGATTGCGCGCAATTGGCTAGATATCGACGGGGAGATCTGCGATCGGAGCTTGGCCAGGAAATGAAGGGGGCGGCCTAACGCCTTGAGCTACAAGATCGTTGCCCATCCCGACTATTCGGTCAGCATCCCGGCAGGGCATCGATTCCCCATGCCGAAATATGTACGAATGTCACACCGGCTGCGCCGGGACGACCCGAAGTTCGACGCCCGCCTGGTCACCCCGCGCCTGGCGGAGCGGAGCTGGCTGGTGCGCGCCCATGCGGTGGAATGGGTCGACGCGGTGCTCGCGGCCGACGTGGCGCCGGCCGACGAGCGGCGCCTGGGCTTCCCGGTGGATGCGGGCCTGGCCACACGCGCCCGGGCCGCCACCGGCGGCACCGTGCTGGCTGCGCGGCTGGCGCTGGAGGACGGCTTTGCCGCCAACACCGCGGGCGGCAGCCACCATGCCCACCATGCCGGCGGCGCCGGCTTCTGCGTGTTCAACGACGTCGCGGTGGCCGCGCGCCTGCTGCTGGACGAGGGGGCGGTCCACCGCGTCCTGGTGGTCGACCTGGACGTGCACCAGGGCGACGGCACCGCCGACATCCTGGCGGGCGATCCGAACGTGACCACCTTCTCCCTGCACTGCCGCGCCAACTATCCGGCCCACAAGAAGCAGAGCAGCCTGGACATCGCGCTCGACCCGGGCACCGGCGACGCCGACTACCTGGCGCTGGCCGACCGGGTGGTGGGGAGCCTCATGGACCGGGTCCGTCCCGACCTGGTGTTCTACAATGCCGGAGTCGATCCGCATGTCGACGACCGGCTGGGCCGGCTGGCGCTGACCGATGACGGGCTGCTCGCCCGCGAGCGCATGGTGCTGGAGCATTGCCGGCGCCGGCGGGTCCCGCTCACCGGGGTGATGGGCGGCGGCTACGGCCAGGACGTGGACCAGCTGGTCGCACGCCATGCCCTGCTGCACGTGGCGGCGCGCGACCTGTTCCCCTGAACGCTCAGCCGGCGGGGATCCGGACCGCCATGTTGTCCAGCAGGCGGACCTTGCCAAGCCGCGCCGCCGCCAGCAGCCGCGCCTCCCCCGGCGCGCCGGGCGGCCAGGCCTGGAGCGTCGCTGGCTCGACCAGCGAGAGATAGTCCAGGCCGAACCCGGCCGCGGCGAGCCGCGCCCTGGCCTCGCCGAGAACCTGGTCGACGGCGCCGCCGCGTTGCAGGACGTCGACCGCCTCGCCCATTGTCCGCGGCAGTTTTGCCGCGAGCGTACGTTCCGCGGGGGCCAGCCGCTGGTTGCGCGACGAGCATGCGAGCCCGTCCGGCTCGCGTACCGTGGCGTGGCCCTGGATGCGGATCGGCAGGTCCAGGTCCAGGACCATCCGGCGGATCACCTGCAGCTGCTGCCAGTCCTTCTCGCCGAACACGGCAAGGTCGGCCCCGGTCTGCAGGAAGAGCTTGGTGCAGACCGTGGCGACGCCCCTGAAATGCCCGGGCCGGATCGCCCCTTCAAAGCCTTCCGACGGCCCGCCCACCTCGATCCGGGTGGCGCCGCCCGGCGGATACATCACCGGCACCGGCGGCATCCAGACCAGGTCGCAGCCGCCCCGGCGCAGCTTCTCCAGGTCGCCCGCCTCGTCGCGCGGATACTGGTCCAGGTCCTCGCCCGGCCCGAACTGGAGCGGGTTGACGAAGATCGAGGTGACCACGAGGTCGGCGGCCGCGCGCGCCGCCGACACCAGCGCCAGATGGCCCTGGTGAAGGGCGCCCATGGTCGGCACCAGCCCGATGCGCCGCCCGGCCGCCCGGGCCTCCCGTACCAGGTCGCGCAGGACCGGCAGGTCGCGGACGATGTGCATGGTCACGCCCTCACTCGCCAGCCTTGCCGGGCGCCGGCCTCGTGCCGGCCACGCAGTGCTCCGGCCCGGGAAAGCGGCGGGCGCGCACGTCCTCGGCATAGGCGGCGGCAGCGGCGGCGATCTGCGCGTTCAGCTCGGCGTAGCGCTTGACGAAGCGCGGCGTGAAGTCGGCGAACAGCCCCATCACGTCCTCGGTGACCAGGATCTGGCCGTCGCAGGCGGGCGAGGCGCCGATGCCGATCGTGGGGACCGGCAGCCGCTCGGTGATCGCCCGGGCCAGCGGCTCCAGCGTTCCCTCGATCACGATCGCGAACGCTCCTGCGGCGGCGATCGCCTCGGCATCGGCCATGACCTGGGCCGCCTCGTCGCCGCGGCCGACCGTGCGGAAGCCGCCATGGCCGTGCACCGATTGCGGCTTCAGGCCGACATGGCCCAGCACCGGCACGCCCCGCTCGACCAGAAACGCGACGGTCGCGGCCATCTCGACCCCGCCTTCCAGCTTCACCGCCGAGGCGTTGGTCTCGGCCATGATCCGGGCAGCGGTGCGGAACGCCTGCTGCGGGCTCTCCTGGTAGGAGCCGAACGGCATGTCCACCACCACGCAGGCCCGCTCGGTCCCGCGCATCACCGCCTGGCCGTGGGCGATCATCATGTCCAGGGTGACGCCCAGCGTGGTCGGCATCCCGTAGACCACCATCCCCAGCGAATCGCCGACCAGCAGGAGGTCGCAATGCGGGTCCAGCGCGCGGGCCATCGGGGTGGTGTAGGCCGTCAGCGCCACGATCGGCTGGCCGCCCGAGCGCAGCCGGATGTCCCGTGCGGTGATCCGCTTCGTCTTGTTGGTGACGCTCATCTTGATCTCTGTCCGGTCCGAGGGCGACGAGGATGCAGGGCTGACCAGCACCCGCCTCAGTTCATCCGCACCACCTTGCCGGGGTTCATGATGTTGTCCGGATCGAGGGCGCGCTTGATGGTGCGCATCACCTCGACCGCGGGCCCGTGCTCCTTCTCGACCTTGGCGATCTTGCCCATGCCGACGCCGTGCTCGCCGGTGCAGGTGCCGCCCATGGCCAGCGCCCGGTCGACCAGCCGGTCGTTGACCGCCTTGCAGCGCTGGTACTCCTCCGAGCCTTCCTCGTCGTAGAGCAGCCCCAGGTGGAAATTGCCGTCGCCGGCATGGCCCACGATCAGCGGCAGGAGGCCGTTGCCCTCCAGGTCCACCCGGGTCGCCTCGATAAGCTCGGCCAGCCGGCTGATCGGCACGCACACGTCGGTGGACCAGACCCGCGCACCCGGCCGGATCGCGCAGGTCGCATGGTAGACGTCGTGGCGGGCGGCCCAGAGCCGGTTGCGCTCCTCCAGCGTGGAGGCCCAGCGGAAGCCGCTGCCGCCGAACTCCGCCGCGATCTCCTGGGCACGCTCGGCCTGCTCCCTGGCCCCGCTCTCGGTGCCGTGGAACTCGTAGAAGAGATGCGGCGCGATCTCGAAGCCCTCGAGCTTGTTGTAGGCCACTACCGCCTGGAGCTGGCCCTCGTTCATCAGCTCGATCCGCGCCACCGGGATGCCGGACTGGATCGTCAGGATCACCGTGTTTGCGGCAGCCTCGATCGAGGGGAAGCTGCAGACCGCCGCGGTGATCGCTTCAGGAATGCCGTAGAGGCGCAGGCGCACCTCCGTGATGATGCCGAGCGTGCCTTCCGACCCCACGAACAGCCGGGTCAGGTCGTAGCCGGCCGAGGACTTCTTGGCGCGTCCGCCGGTCCGGATGATCTGCCCGTCGGCCATGACCACGGTCAGCCCCAGCACGTTCTCCTTCATGGTGCCGTAGCGCACCGCGTTGGTCCCGGACGCCCGGGTCGCCGCCATGCCGCCCAGGGACGCGTCGGCGCCTGGGTCGATCGGGAAGAACAGGCCGGTGTCGCGCAGGTCGGTGTTGAGCTGCTTGCGGGTCACCCCCGCCTGCACCAGCACGTCCAGGTCCTCGGCATTGACCTCCAGGATCCGGTTCATCTGCGAGAGGTCGATGCACAGCCCGCCATTCACCGCGGCGACATGGCCCTCCAGGGCAGTACCGGTCCCGAACGCGATCACCGGCACCTTCTCGGCGGCGCACAAGGTGACGGCCAGGGCGACCTCCTCGGTGGTCTCGGCGAAGAACACGGCGTCCGGCGGGATGCCGCGATGATGGCCCTCGTTCAGCCCGTGGCGCTCCAGGATGTCGCGGTTGGTCGAGAGCCTGGCGCCGAAGCGTCCTTGCAACGCTTCAATGACCCGCGTTGCGTTCGCACTTCTCGTCACCATCTGCACTCCATGACCTCGTTCGTTGCGGGCGGTCGGCCCGTGGCTGGCGGGAACCTATCGCCCGACGGGCGCCAGGGCCAGGAGCCGGATCGGCCGATGGTGGCGCGGCGGGCACACAAGCCCTCGCCTCCCCTGGTGCGTGAGGAATTGCCGAAAAAGGCGAGTTTTGGCGACCTGCACATCGGTTGCGGCTCCTGAGGTGCTTAACTATATGCTGGCCAGTCGAGCGTCTTACTGCCCATTGCCCGCTCAACTCGTGCCGGGCGCGTTCGAAACATCCTATGCGAAGTCTCTTCGCCTGATGCGCGAGAGGAAGGTATGAGCAAGATCATCGGTATCGATCTCGGGACCACGAACAGCTGTGTTGCCATCATGGAAGGCAAGAACACGCGGGTCATCGAGAACGAAGAAGGCATGCGCACCACGCCGTCCATGGTGGCCTACACCGAGGACGACGAGATCCTGGTCGGCATGTCGGCCAAGCGCCAGGCGGTCACCAACCCGTCCAACACCGTCTTCGCGGTCAAGCGCCTGATCGGCCGGCGCTATGACGACCCGATCGTCCAGAAGGACGCCGGGATGGTGCCCTACAAGATCGCGCGTGCCGACAACGGCGATGCCTGGGTCGAGGCCCGTGGCAGCAAGATGGCGCCGGCGCAGGTCTCGGCCGAGATCCTCAAGAAGATGAAGCAGACCGCCGAGCGTCACCTCGGCACCACCGTCGACAAGGCGGTGATCACGGTCCCGGCCTACTTCAACGACAGTCAGCGCCAGGCCACCAAGGACGCCGGCAAGATCGCGGGCCTGGAAGTCCTGCGCATCATCAACGAGCCGACCGCCGCGGCGCTGGCCTACGGCCTGGACAAGGGCAAGAACCAGACGATCGCGGTCTACGACCTTGGCGGCGGCACGTTCGACGTGTCGGTGCTGGAGATCGGCGACGGCGTGTTCGAGGTGAAGTCCACCAACGGCGACACCTTCCTGGGCGGCGAGGACTTCGACCTCCGGCTGATCGACTATCTGGCCGACGAGTTCAAGAAGGAGAACGGCATCGATCTCCGCTCGGACAAGCTGGCCCTGCAGCGTCTGAAGGAAGCGGCCGAGAAGGCCAAGATCGAGCTGTCGACCGCGCAGCAGACCGAGGTGAACCTGCCGTTCATCACGGCCGATGCGTCGGGCCCGAAGCATCTGACCATGAAGATCTCGCGCTCCAAGCTCGAGATGCTGGTCGACGACCTGATCGAGCGCACCATCGAGCCCTGCAAGAAGGCGCTCAAGGATGCCGGGCTCACCTCCGGCCAGATCGAGGAAGTGATCCTGGTCGGCGGCATGACCCGCATGCCCAAGGTGATCGAGAAGGTCCGCCAGTTCTTCGGCAAGGAGCCGAACAAGTCGGTGAACCCCGACGAGGTCGTGGCGGTGGGTGCCGCGATCCAGGCGGGCGTGCTGTCCGGCGACGTGAAGGACGTCCTGCTCCTGGACGTGACTCCGCTCTCGCTCGGCATCGAGACCCTGGGTGGCGTGTTCACCCGGATCATCGACCGCAACACCACGATCCCGACCAAGAAGAGCCAGGTGTTCTCGACCGCCGAGGACAACCAGAACGCGGTGACCATCCGGGTCTTCCAGGGTGAGCGCGAGCTGGCGGCGCAGAACAAGCTGCTCGGCCAGTTCGACCTGATGGGCATCCCGCCGGCCCCGCGCGGCATGCCGCAGGTGGAAGTGACCTTCGACATCGACGCGAACGGCATCGTGAACGTCTCGGCGAAGGACAAGGCCACCAACAAGGAGCAGCAGATCCGCATCCAGGCGTCCGGCGGCCTCAGCCAGGACGAGATCGAGCGGATGGTCCGGGAAGCGGCGGAGAACGCCGAGGAGGACAAGAAGCGCAAGGCGGCGATCGAGGCGCGCAACCAGGGCGACAGCGTGGTCTACCAGACCGAGAAGTCGCTGAAGGAGTATGGCGAGCATCTCGAGCCCGCCGACCGCTCCGCGATCGAGACGGCCCTGGCCGACCTGAAGGGCTCGCTCGACAGCGAGGATCCGGACGTGATCAAGGCCAAGACCGAGACCCTGCAGCAGGCTTCCATGAAGCTGGGCGAGGCCATGTACAAGGCCACCCAGGCCCAGGGCGGTGGTGACGATGCCGGTGGCTCGGCTGGCCCGGGTGCCGGTGCCGGTGGCGCCTCCGGCCGGGCGGACGACGGCGTGGTCGATGCCGAGTTCGAGGAAGTCGACGACAGCAAGAAGCGGTCGGCGTGATCCTTCACGTCTGACCGGAGGACGTGCGGCGTCGGGCGAGAGCCCGGCGCCGTCGTCTTGAGAGATCAATGGCGGGTTTTACGGGCGGGCAGATGGCCAAACGCGATTATTACGAGGTCTTGGGGCTCCAGAAGGGCGCGTCGGCGGACCAGATCAAGAGTGCGTTTCGCAAGCTCGCCAAGCAGCATCACCCGGACAGCAACAACGGCGACAGCAGCGCCGAGGCGAAGTTCAAGGAAATCAACGAGGCCTACGAGGTCCTGAAGGACGAGCAGAAGCGCGCGGCCTACGACCAGATGGGCCATGCCGCCTTCCAGCATGGCATGGGCGGCGGCGGCCGGGGCGCCCACGGCTTCGACTACTCGTCCTTCTCCGACGTGTTCGACGACCTGTTCGGCGAGATGATGGGCGGGGGTCGGCGCGGCCAGAGCGGCCGGGGTGCCGACCTGCGCTACGACCTGACCATCGAGCTGGAGGAAGCCTTCTCGGGCAAGAAGGCGCAGATCCGGGTGCCGACCTCGATCACCTGCGAGACCTGCAAGGGCTCCGGCGCCGAGCCGGGGACGCAGCCCGCCACCTGCCCGACCTGCCGGGGCAACGGCCGGATCCGCCGCGCCCAGGGCTTCTTCTCGGTCGAGCAGACCTGCATGACCTGCCAGGGCAGCGGCCGGATCATCCCCAACCCCTGCAAGACCTGCGGCGGCAAGGGAGCGGTGCGCCAAGAGAAGACTCTCTCGGTGACGATCCCCGCGGGCGTCGACGACGGCATGAAGATCCGCCTGTCCGGCAATGGCGAGGCGGGCGTGCGCGGCGCGCCGGCGGGCGACCTCTACATCTTCCTGCACGTGGCCCCGCACCGGCTGTTTCAGCGCGACGGCGTCAACATCCATTGCCGGGTGCCGATCCCGATGAGCACCGCGGCGCTGGGCGGACAGATCGAGGTGCCGTCGATCGAGGGCAAGCGCCTGGCGGTCACGATCCCCGCCGGCACCCAGTCCGGCCGGCAGATCCGCCTGCGCGGCAAGGGCATGACCGAATTGCAGGGCCACGGGCGCGGCGACATGCACGTGGAGCTGGCAGTCGAGACCCCGGTCAACCTCACCCGGCGGCAGATCGAGCTGCTGCAGGAGTTCGACCGCGCCGGCAATTCCGAGGACGGCGAGGATGGCGGCCACCATCCGGAGAGCGAAGGCTTCTTTCGCCGGGTGAAGGATTTCTGGACCGGCCTGCGCGACTGAGCCGGGCAGTTTGGGAGCCTGTTCCATGTATGAGTTGTGGATCGCCAACAAGAACTACTCGTCCTGGTCGCTGCGCCCCTGGCTGCTGATGCGGCAGCTCGGGATCGAGTTCACCGAGCGCCAGGTCCAGTTCGGCGCGGGCTCCAACTGGGCGACGTTCCGCGCCTTCTCGCCGAACGGCCAGGTGCCCGCCCTGCGCGACGGCGACCTGACCGTCTGGGAGTCGCTGGGCATCGTCGAATATCTGGCCGAGCGGCATGAAGGGGTGTGGCCGGGCGAGGCCCGGGCGCGCGCGTGGGCGCGCTGTGCCGCCGCCGAGATGCATGCCGGCTTCTCCACCCTGCGCAGCCGCTGCCCGATGAGCGTCGGCCACCGCATCCGTCCCGCGGAGCGGCCGCCGGAACTGGAGCGCGACATCGCCCGCACCGACGAATTGTGGAACGAGGGCATCGGCCGGTTCGGCGGCCCGTTTCTGGCCGGCGCCGTGTTCAGCGCGGTGGATGCGTTCTTCGCGCCGGTGGTGTTCCGGATCCAGACCTACGGCCTGCCGCTGACCGGCGCGGCGGCGAGCTATCCGGCCCTCCTTTTGCAATTGCCCGGCATGCAGGCATGGACCGAGCAGGCGCTGGCGGAGCCCTGGCGCGAGCCCGGTCACGAGACGGACCTCCAGGCGGCCGGGACGCTGCTCGACGACCTGCGCAAGGGGTAGACAGCGGGGCCCGGTTGCCCGAGCTTGCAGCATCGATGGTCTTGATGAAAGGTCCGATGTCCGGGCCGCTTCGTGATCGCCTCCGGGCGGGTATCGGCACCCGCCGCTGATCGGACGTCGCCGAGTGTCGTGCGGGACCGCCTTGAGCCGCACGGTGGGATGGGATCGGGAAAGGACGGGCACGGCATCATGAAGGTCGAGACGACCGCCGAATCGGAGCGGCAGGCTTATGGACCGATCGCGGAGATCGAGCGGCGCCTCACCCAGCAGGCGCTGATCGCCGAGTTCGGCCGGTTCGCCCTGAAGAACCACGAGTTGCAGGCCATCCTGACCGAGGCCTCCCGGATCGCTGCCGAGGGCTTAGGGGTGCCGCTCGCCAAGGTGCTGGAAAAGCTGCCGGGCGAGAACGCGCTGCTGCTGCGTGCCGGGGTTGGCTGGAAGCCGGGCGTGGTCGGCAAGGTCCGGCTCGGCGCCGACCTGGAATCACCGGCGGGCTTTGCGTTCAAGACCGGAGAGCCGGTGATTTCCAACCACCTGGCCGAGGAGAAGCGGTTCCGCACGCCGAAGGTCATGGCCGATCATGGCGTGCAGCGCGCGGTCAACGTGCTGATCCGTGGCGATGGCGACGCGTTCGGGGTGCTCGAGGCCGATTGTCCGGATCCTGGCGCCTTCAACCCGCACGACATCAACTTCCTGCAGGCCCTGGCGAACACGCTGGGCGTGGCGATCGACAAGGAGCGCAGCCGGGTCGAGCGCGAGGACCTCCTGCAGCAGAAGGACCTCCTGCTCCGCGAGGTCGACCACCGGGTCAAGAACAGCCTGGCCCTGGTGTCCGCGCTGCTGGGCATGCAGGAGCGGAGCGCCCGCTCCGAGGAGGCGAAGGCGGTGCTGGCCGCCGCCGCCGCCCGGCTGATGAGCATCGCCCGGATCCACGAGCAGCTTTACAAGAGCGCCGACATCGCCTCGGTCGAGTTCGGCAGCTATCTGCGCGGGCTCTGCCAGGATCTTGCGACCTCGCTCGGCCGCAAGGACGGGATCGACCTGAGCGTCGAGGTCGACAGCTTCCCCTTGTCGGTCGATCGGGCGGTGCCATTGGGGCTGATCACCGTGGAGCTGGTGACCAACGCCATCAAGCATGCCCGCCACCCCAGCGGCTGCTCCACCATCCGGGTCGCCTGCGAGCGCGAGGACGGCCACTTCGTGCTGAGCGTGGTGGACGACGGGCCGGGCCTGGCCGACGATTTCGATCCGGATGCGAAGGTCGGACTCGGCATGCGCCTGGTGCAGTCGCTGGTCCGCCAGCTCGGCGGCAGCTTCGAAGCCGGCAACCAGGGCGGCGGCGCCTGCTTCCGTGTCCGGGTGAGCCGCGCCGAGCCGGCCTGACGTGCTGCCACTCCGGTGTTGCCGGGACACCTCATGCAGCCGCGCATGCCCGCCATGTTCTAGGACTGCACGCCTTCCGCTTGCCTTTTGGCGGTGCAGCATCATATACCTTTCACGTGCAGAGCGAGCCGTACGGCGGTCCGCTCGATAGGGGCCGCGTGTAAGATCCTGCAACTTGCAGGATGAGCCCCTGTCTCCGGCACCCCCCTCCCCTTAGAGCGACCATGTCACGCGGGTCGTTTATCGGCCCCCAACCCGTCCGGATGGGTGCGCTTTGTGGCGCGCCTCCCGTGAGGCTGGACCATGTCGTTCGGCCAGAAAGCACACGATTGTCTGATTTCGCATCGCTCGGCCTCGCCGCTCCGATCCTCGAAGCCCTCGCCGCCGAGGGTTACACCGCGCCCACGCCGATCCAGGCCCGCGCCATCCCGCAGGTCCTCGAAGGCCATGACCTCCTGGGCATCGCCCAGACCGGCACCGGCAAGACCGCCGCGTTCGCGCTGCCGATCCTGCACCAGCTGGCTGCCTCGCAGCGGATCCGCAAGCCGCGCAACGTCCGCGCCCTGGTGCTGAGCCCGACCCGCGAGCTGGCCGCCCAGATCGAGCAGAGCTTCCGCGTCTACGGACGCAAGCTGCGCCTTTCCTCCGGCGTCGTGTTCGGCGGCTCGCCGCTGGGCCGCCAGGAGCGGATGATGGGCCCCGGCCTGGACGTCCTGGTTGCCACGCCCGGCCGCCTGCTCGACCTGATCGAGCGCCGCGCCCTGACCCTCGAGAACGTCGAGATCCTGGTGCTGGACGAAGCCGACCAGATGCTCGACCTGGGCTTCATCCACGCCCTGCGCCGCATCGTGAAGATGCTGCCGGAGCAGCGCCAGACCCTGTTCTTCTCGGCGACCATGCCGCAGAGCATCGCGACCCTGGCGCGCGAGTACCTCACCAACCCGGTCAAGGTGGAGGTCACCCCGATCGCCACCACGGCCGAGCGCGTCGACCATGGCGTCATGCCGGTCTACGGCCCGGACAAGCCGTCGGTGCTGCGCACGATTCTGAGCGATCCGTCGGTGCAGCGCAGCCTGGTCTTCTCGCGGACCAAGCACGGCGCCGACAAGATCGTCCGCTACCTCGAGCAGAACGGCATCGACGCCGCCGCGATCCACGGCAACAAGTCGCAGGGCCAGCGTGAGCGCGCCCTGAATGCGTTCCGCCGCGGCTCCCTGGCAGTCCTGGTCGCCACCGACATCGCCGCCCGCGGCATCGACGTCGACGGCGTCAGCCACGTGATCCAGTATGACCTGCCGGACGTGCCGGAGACCTACGTGCACCGGATCGGCCGGACCGCCCGCGCCGGTGCCACCGGCGTCGCGATCGCGCTCTGCGCTCCCGACGAGCGCGGCAACCTGCGCGATATCGAGCGGCTGACCCGTTCGCGCGTGCCGATCCTGGACATGCCGAAGATCGAGCCCTCGACGGTCCGCTTCGGCGACACCGGCAATGCCGACCAGGCAGCGCCGCGCCGCTACCAGCAGACCGCGCACCGTGCGCCTTCGGCCGGTGCCGCGCCGCGGCGCTCCTCCGACGGCCGTCCGCCCTACCGGGCGCCTGGCTTCCGCAGCGAAGGCCGTAGCGGCGGCGAAGGCGGCCGTGGCGGCGAGGGCCGCGGCGGTGGCTATCGCGGCGCCCGCAGCGGCGGCTCCGCCGAGCGCTGAGCCAAAGGCATCGTCAGACGAACGGGCCTGGAGGGGCATCGCCCTCTCCAGGCCCGCGTTCGTTTCAGGAGGATCTCAGAAGCCGGCGAGGACGGTCTTGCCGATCGACTGGGCCGTCTCGATCCGGACATGCGCCTTCTTCAGGTTCACAAGGTCGATCCGGCCCAGGTTCTCGGTCATCGTGGTCCTGAGCCGCCCCTCGTCCAGCAGCCCGGCCACCTGCGTCAGCAATTCGCCCTGCGCCCGGATGTCCTCGGTCTGGAACATCGACCGGGTGAACATGAACTCCCAGTGCACCGACACGCTCTTGCGCTTGAACGGGTTGATGTCGAGCGCGGCGGGATCGTCGATCAGCACGAAGCGGCCCTGCGGCGCGATGATCTCGGCGATCGCCGCCAGATGCCGGTCGGTATGGGTCGTGGAGAACACGAAGGCCGGCTGGCCCAGGTTCAGGGCGGCGACCTGCGCCGGCAGGTCCTCCCGGTGGTCGACGACATGGTCGGCGCCCATCATCTTGCACCACTCCCGCGTTTCCGGCCGGGAGGCGGTGGCGATCACCGTCAGCCCGCGCAGCTTGGCCAGCTGGATCGCGATCGAGCCGACGCCGCCGGCCCCGCCCACGATCAGGATGGCCCGGGCCGCGCCCGGGACCGGCCGCATCACCCGCAGGCGATCGTCCAGCGCCTCCCAGGCGGTGATCGCGGTCAGGGGGATGGCGGCGGCCTGCGCGAAATCCAGACTGCGCGGCTTGCGCCCGACGATCCGCTCGTCGACCAGCTGGAACTCGGCATTGCTGCCCGGCCGCTCCAGGGCGCCGGCATAGTAGACCTCGTCGCCGACCGCGAAGTCGCGGACATCCCGCCCGACCCCGGTCACCACCCCGGCGGCATCATAGCCCAGCACCCGCGGATGGCCGGGTTCCGGCCGGGCGGCGGCACGGACCTTCACGTCGACCGGATTGACCGAGATGGCGCGCACCTCGACCAGCAGGTCGCGTCCGGTGGGCTCCGGCCTCGGCATGTCGATCTCGATCAGTGCGGTATCGGCGGGGCCGGGTGTCTGGAAGGCGATGGCACGCATGAGGTTCTCCATGTCTGGTGGAGAACCTCACTTGATCCTGCGGTGCCGCTTGGGCAAGAACGCACATAAATCGCCCATAGTGTCGCAAAGGATACCGTGATGCCGCGAGTCCGCCACGAGCGCTTCGACTGCGGGCCCGGCTGCCCGGTCGAGGCCACCCTTTCGCTGATCGACGGCAAGTGGAAGGGCGTGATCCTCTTCCATCTGCTGGATTCCACCCTGCGCTTCAACGAGATCCGCCGCCGCGTGCCGAGCGTCACCCAGCGCATGCTGACCAACCAGCTGCGCGAGCTGGAGGCGGACGGCCTGGTCGAGCGCCAGGTCTATGCGCAGGTCCCGCCCAAGGTCGAGTACCGGCTGTCCGAGCGGGGCCGCACCCTGGCCCCGGTGATCGACGCCCTCAAGCGCTGGGGCGACACCAGCAGGCCGGCGAAACCCGCATCGCCATCGGCCGGTCATCCCGCTCCTGCAGAAGATCATCTCGCCGGATAGGAGGGCTCCCCCCGTGGCAACCGTCGTTGCAGTCAGCCGCAGCAGCCAGCATGCCTTCAGCAAGCGCAGCATCGACCGGATCGAGCTGGTCGCCGGCGAGGGCGTGGCCGGCGACGCGCATCGCGGCGTCACTGTCATGCATCGCTCCCGGGTGCGCCGCGACCCGACCCAGCCCAATCTACGCCAGGTCCACCTGATCCATGCCGAGCTGCTGGACGAGCTTTGTGCCCAGGGCTTTGCCGTGGCGCCCGGGGTCATGGGCGAGAATGTCACCACCAGCGGCCTGGACCTTCTGGCCCTGCCGACCGGCGCCCTGCTCCGGTTTGGCAGCGGCGCGACGGTCCAGATCACCGGCCTGCGCAATCCATGCGCCCAGCTCGACGGCTTCCAGCCAGGCCTGACCGCCGCGGTGCTGGGCCGCGATTCCGAGGGCGGGCTGGTCCGCAAGGCCGGCGTGATGGGCGTGGTCGTGGCGGCCGGGCCGGTCTGGCCCGGCTCGGCGATCGAGCTGGTGATGCCGCCCCTGCCCCACCGCCGGCTCGTACCCGTCTGATCCTTCCCCCTTGCCTCGCGGGTCCGCTCCCGGCAAAGCTTCCGGCGGGCGATGCCCTTCCGGGGAGGCTCCGGGAGCCAGAACAGATTTAGCGCCGGCATCCATGCGTCCGGCGTCGCCCTGGCGTGCCGGCATGAGGAAAACGATCGATGGCATCGGTTACCGTCAACAAGGTCGACAAGTATTATGGCTCGGTGCAGGTCCTGCACGGCGTCGACGTCAACATCGCCGACGGCGAGTTCGTGGTGCTGGTCGGCCCGTCCGGCTGCGGCAAGTCCACGCTCCTGCGGATGATCGCGGGCCTGGAAGAGATCAGCAAGGGCGAGATCTCGATCGGCGGGCGCGTCGTCAACGACGTGGCGCCCAAGGACCGGGACATCGCCATGGTGTTCCAGAACTACGCGCTCTACCCGCACATGACCGTCAAGGAGAACATGGCGTTCTCGCTGAAGCTGGCCAAGGCGCCCAAGAACGTCATCGACGAGCGGGTCGGCAAGGCCGCCGGGATCCTGGGTCTGGGCCAGCTGCTCGACCGCTACCCGCGCCAGCTCTCGGGTGGTCAGCGGCAGCGCGTCGCGATGGGCCGCGCCATCGTCCGTGATCCGCAGGTGTTCCTGTTCGACGAGCCTCTGTCGAACCTGGACGCCAAGCTGCGCGTGCAGATGCGCACCGAGATCAAGGAACTGCATCAGCGGCTCAAGACAACCGCGATCTACGTGACCCACGACCAGATCGAGGCCATGACCATGGCCGACCGGATCGTCGTGATGCAGGGCGGCTATGTCGAGCAGATCGGCGCGCCCCTGGACCTGTACGACCATCCGAACAACCTGTTCGTCGCCGGCTTCATCGGCTCGCCCTCGATGAACTTCATTGAGGGCACCTTCCGCACCGACGGCAGCGGCGGCATGGTGGTGGCCAAGGACGGGGTCACCCGCCTCCCGGTCCCCGCCCGCCTGGGCGGCAAGGACGGCACCGAGGTCGTCTACGGCGTGCGCCCGGAGCATCTCTACATCAGCGAGAGCGGCCAGGGCGTCCCGGCCAAGGTCGTCGTGGTCGAGCCGACCGGTGCGGAGACCATGGTGGTCGTGCACATGGCCGGCCAGGAGGTCCAGGCGATCTTCCGCGAGCGTCACCGGTTCGAGCCGGGCCAGGACGTCATGCTCCTCCCGGACGTGGATCACCTGCACCTGTTCGACAAGCGCACCGGCAAGCGCATCGAAGCCTGACGATTAACGCATTGCAGGAAGAGGCCGCCGATCGGAAGATCGGCGGCCTTTTTCATTGGACCGGCCCAATGGATGGACTTCCGAGGATCATTGTCGTCACCGGCGCCATGGCCGCCGGCAAGTCGACGATCGCCCAGGCCCTGGCCGAGCGCCTGCCCCAGAGCGTCCACCTGCAGGGCGACCTGTTCCGCCGGATGATCGTGACCGGTGCGGTCGAGATGACAGCACCGCCCTCCGCCGAGGCCCTGGCCCAGCTGGAACTGCGCTACCGGCTGGCCAGCGATGCCGCGGCCGGCTACGCGGCGGCCGGCTATCTGGTGGTCTACCAGGACGTGATCCTCGGGCCGTATCTGGGCCAAGTGGTCGAGCGCCTGCGGCCCTGGCGGCCAGGGGTCGTGGTCCTCGATCCCGATCCCGTTGTCCTGGCCAGACGCGACCGGCAGCGCCAGGCCAGCGCCTATGGGAGCTGGCAGCCCGAGCAGATGGCCGAGATCCTGCGCCGGCAGACCCCCAGGGTCGGCCGCTGGATCGACAGTTCGGCGCAGACGGTGGAACAGACCCTGGCCGCGATCCTGGCCGATCCCGCCGAACTGCGGGTCGGCGCCACGGAACCGCCGCGGGGCTAGCGCCGATCGACATTCATCGCATCCAGATCATCGCGGCGGCGAGTTAAACGAAGCCGATGAAGTGGAGGGTGGGCGGTCATGGCGGGTGGCGAGGCGGCGGAAGTGCTTGAGCTTGCCGAAGCATCGCTCGATCCGGTTGCGCTGCCGGTGGGCGGTGGTGTCGTGCGCAGTGGCGATCTTGCGGGTGCGGTTGGCACGGATCCCCGCTTTGGCCGCCATGTCGGCGAGAAGCGCACCTAAGGCTCTGCTGTCGTAAGCGTGGTCGGCGAGCATGTGGATCTTGCTCGTCCGCCCTCCTCCGGGACGCCCCGGCGCCTGATCCTTGGGGCCTCTTTTCCCGTTGCCGCCTGCTGATGCGCGCGGACGGTCGTGCTGTCGAGCATTGGGTGCTGGTTGTCGCGATCAGCAGTCAGCCGACCGTCAGGGGTGCGCCCCAGCGCAGCACCCACAGGCAGCCGTTCACGACCAACCAGTTGTCCCAGCCCGTCCGACCCGGATCACCCGCCCTGCCCGGCACCATGGCCGCGATCCGCTGCCACGGCGCCTCGCTCAGCTCGGTGCGCTTCCCACTCGTCCAGACGCGCCCAAACCAGCTCCGCACCCGGTGGAGCAGCATGCCGCACACCCGGAAGCCCTGACTGGCGATCCGGCCTAGCCGGCTGGTCCCCCGCCGATGGCGAGGTCGGCAGCATGCTCGGCGTGCAGCCTGGTGGTGTCGAGCACCGGGCAGTCCAGGTCGTCCTGGCCCAGCAGCATGCAGATCTCGGTGCAGCCCAGGATGATCGAATCAGCGCCGTCCGCCCGCAGCCGGCGCACGACCTCCAGGTAGGCCGCCTTGGACTGGGGCCGGACGATGCCCTGGCAGAGCTCGTCATAGATGATCCGATGGACCTGGCGCCGGTCCGCCTCGTTCGGGACCATGGCGTCCAGCCCATGGCGCTCGCGCAGCCGGCCCAGGTAGAAGTCCTGCTCCATCGTGTAGGCGGTCGCCAGCAGGGCCGGGCGGCGGCAGCCGGCGGCGCGGATCGCCTGCCCGGTGGGATCGGCGATGTGCAGCACCGGCAGGCCGGACGCGGCCGCGGCCTGGTCGGCCATCTTGTGCATGGTGTTGCTGGCGATCAGCAGGAGGTCGGCGCCGCCCGCGGCCAGGGCCCGCGCCGCCGCCTCCATGGCGCGGGTGGCGCCGGCCCAGTTCCCTTCCGCCTGCAGAGCCTCGATCTCGGCGAAGTCGAACGACCAGAGCAGCAGCCTTGCCGAATGCAGCCCGCCCAGCCGGGCCCGCACCCGCTCGTTCAGCAGGCGGTAGTAGATCGCGGTGCTCTCCCAGGAGAGGCCGCCGATCACCCCGATCATCTTCATGCTTGCGATCTCCGTCGCCAGACCACCACCTGGCCGCCGCCGCGAAGCATCCGGCGCCCCTCCGCCTGGAAGCCCAGCCGGCTCAGGATCCGCGCCGGCGCCCGGTGGTCCGGGTGGACGAACGCCACCAGCTCGGTGAGGCCCAGGCGCTTCTCACCATGCTCGATGACCACCCGCGCCGCCTCGCGGGCGAAGCCCTGCCCGCGCGCCACCAGGTCGATCCGGAAGCTCAGCTCGATCTCCGGGCTGTTCTGGCCATGCGGCGCCAGGAGCACCTCGCCGACCGGCAGCTCCAGGGCGCCGGCCTCCGCCACCGTCCAGCGCCCGTATCCAGGCGGATAGGCTTCCCCCGATGCCACCGCGGGAAGCAGGACCAGCCGTGCCGTGATCAGCGTCGGCAGGCTGCCGTCGAGCGGCTCGTCCGGGGCGCCGTCGCAGCAGGGATCGCGGTTGGTGCCGCAAAACGCGCACTGGCCATGGCCATGCACCCAGATCACCGGCGCCGGCGTGCCGCAGAACAGGCAGCGGTCGTCCGGCGGGCCGTTCATGCCGCCAGTCCCGCGACGGCCTGCCGGTAGGCGGCGGCGGCTTCCTCGTGCAGCCGGTGGCGGCCGTCGCGGACCTGCCAGGTCCCGCCAGCCATCACGTGGCGCACCATGCCCCGCCCGGGCGCCAGGACCAGGCTGTCCAGCAGGAGGTCGCCCGGCCGCTCGACCAGGCGCGGGTGCCGCTCGTCGAGGACGACCAGGTCGGCGCGCGCACCCGCCTCGATCCGGCCGATCGGCCGGCCCATCGCCTGGCGCCCGCCCTCCAGCACCGCCCGCAGGAGCCGGGCGCCGCTGTGCGGCTCTGCCAGGGAGGCCGCCACCGTGCGGCGCAGCGTGCGGGTCCGCTGGCCATGCTCCAGCCAGCGCAGTTCCTCGAACGGATCGATCACCACATGGCTGTCGGTGCCGATCGCCAGCGCGCCACCCTGCTCCAGCCAGTCGGCGAGCCGGAACAGGCCGTCGCCGAGATTGCCCTCGGTGCTGGGGCAAAGGCCCGCGACCGCGCCGCTGGCCGCCAATGCCGCGAGTTCGGCATCCTCCAGATGGGTGGCATGGATCAGGGTCCAGCGGGCATCGGGCTCGACCAGGTCCAGGAGCCGCTCGCCCGGGCGGCGCCCGGTGGCCTCCAGGCACTCGCGGACCTCGCGGACCTGCTCGGCCAGGTGGATATGGACAGGACCGTCCGGGTCGATGTCCCGCCAGGCCCGCACCGCCTCCTGCAGAACCTTCGGCGGCACCGCGCGCAAGGAATGCGGCGCGATCCCCAGCCGTTCGTCTGGCCGCCCCTCCATCTCGGCGCGCAGCCGCTCGACCAGGCGCAAGTACCCGTCCAGCTCGTGGAGGAAGCGGATCTGCCCGGGCTCCGCCGGCTGGTCGAACCCGCCGGTCTGGTAGAGGGTGGGCAGCATGGTCATGCCGATCCCCGCCGCCCGGGCTGCTTCCAGATGGGCCAGCGCCATCTCGGCCGGATCGTCGTGCGGGCGGCCATCGGCGCGGTGGTGCAGGTAGTGGAACTCGCCGACCGTGGTGTAGCCGGCCTCCAGCATCTCGACATAGAGCTGGGTGGCGACCGCGCGGACCATCTCCGGGGTCATGGTCCCGGCAAAGGCGTACATCACCGCCCGCCAGGTCCAGAAGCTGGCCTCGCCGCTCGGCAGGCGCTCGGCCAGCCCGGCCATGGCGCGCTGGAAGGCGTGGCTGTGGATGTCGGGCACGCCCGGCAGGAGGATGCCCGCCCGCTCGGCTTCGGGCGGCGCCGGCACTCCCGCCTGCACGTTGGCGATGTCGCCGCGGGCGTCGATCTGGACCAGCACGTCGGTGGCCCAGCCCTCGGGCAGCAGGGCCCGGATCGCATGGATCAAGCAAGCCTCCCCTTGTCGGCGGTTCGTCCCGCCCACAAGGGGTAGTGCGTCATGCCTGCGGTTGGAAGCCGCTCACTCGACCGTGACGGATTTGGCGAGGTTGCGCGGCTGGTCGACGTCGGTCCCCTTGGCCACGGCGGTGTGGTAGGCCAGCAGCTGCACCGGGATCGAGTAGAGGATCGGCGCCACGAACGGGTCGCAGGCCGGCATGGTGACGCAGTGCCAGGCATACTCGCCCAGCTGCTCGCAGCCGGCCTGGTCGGTGAGCAGGATGATCCGCCCGCCGCGCGCCTTGACCTCCTGCAAATTGCTGGCGGTCTTCTCGAACAGGTCGTCGCGCGGCGCCACCACGATCACCGGCACGTTCTCGTCGATCAGCGCGATCGGCCCGTGCTTCAGTTCGCCGGCGGCATAGCCCTCGGCATGGATGTAGCTGATCTCCTTCAGCTTCAGGGCCCCCTCCAGGGCGATCGGGTACATCGAGCCGCGGCCGATATAGAGCACGTCCCTTGCATGCATCACGTCGGCGGCGATCTTGCGGATCAGCTCGCTGTGCTCCAGCACGTGGACGAGCTTGGCCGGGATCTCGTCGAGCTCGGTGGTGAGCGCCGCCTCGCGCTCGGCCGACAGGCGGCCGCGCGCCCGCGCCGCACCCACCGCCAGGCAGGCCAGGGTGGCCAGCTGGGTGGTGAATGCCTTGGTCGAGGCGACCCCGATCTCGGGCCCGGCCAGGGTGCGCAGGCAGCCGTCGGCCTCGCGCGCGATCGAGCTCTCCGGCACGTTGACCACCGCCAGAGTCTTGCGGCCCTTGGCCTTGACGTAGCGCAACGCCGCCAGCGTGTCGGCGGTCTCTCCGGACTGCGAGATGAACATCGCCGCCTGGTCGGCCGAGAGCGGCGGCTCGCGGTAGCGGAACTCCGAAGCGATGTCCCATTCCACCGGGATCCCGGCGAACTTCTCGAACCAGTATTTGGCGACCAGGCCGGCATAGGAGGCGGTGCCGCAGGCCACGATCGCCAGCCGGCCGAGCGTGCCCAGGTCGAACGGCAGGTCGGGCAGCGCCACCTTGTGGGTCTTGGGATCGGCGAACGAGCGCAGCGTGTCGCCGATCACCGCCGGCTGCTCGTGGATCTCCTTTTCCATGAAATGCCGGTGGTTGCCCTTGCCGATCATGGCGCCGCTGAACGCGGTCTGCCGGATCGGCCGCTCCACCACCTGGCCGGACTCGTCGTGGACGATGGCGCCATGGCGGGTCAGCACCGCCCAGTCGCCCTCGTCCAGATACTGGATCTGGTCGGTGAGCGGGGCCAGCGCCAGCGCGTCGGAGCCAATGAACATCTCGCCCTGGCCGTAGCCGATCGCCAGCGGGCTGCCGCGCCTAGCGGCGATCAGCAGGTCGGGATGGTTCTCGAACAGGATCGCCAGCGCGAAGGCGCCGTGCAGCCTGGGCAGCACACGGGAAGCGGCCTCCTTGGGCGAGAGGCCCTTGGCCATCTGCTCGGACAGCAGGTGCGGCACGACCTCGGTGTCGGTCTGGGTCTCGAAGCGGCGGCCGCGGGCCACCAGTTCCTCGCGCAGCTCGCGGAAGTTCTCGATGATGCCGTTATGGACCACCGCGACGCCGTCCGCCTGGTGCGGATGGGCGTTGGTCTCGGTGGGCGCGCCATGGGTGGCCCAGCGGGTATGGCCGATGCCGGTGGTGCCGGCGAGCGGCGCGCCCGCCAGTTCCCGGGCGAGATTGTCGAGCTTGCCCTCGGCGCGGCGCCGCTCCAGCCGGTCATCGACCAGCGTGGCCACGCCGGCACTGTCGTAGCCGCGATATTCCAGGCGCCGCAGCCCCTCCAGGAGCAAGGGAGCCGCGTCGCCCTTGCCGATGACGCCCACGATTCCACACATGCGCTACGACCTCTTCGAGAAATTCTTGCGTGCCGGGAGGAGCACCGGGCGGGGGCGCCCCTCCCGGACGATGGCAGCGTAATGCGGGAACCAGCCGCGGTCGACGCGGCTCGACGCCATCCGTCGCCGGATGGGGGTCAGTCGCGCCGACGTGAGCGGCGGCGCGCCGGCTCCGCACCGCCATGGCCGGGCGCTGCCCCGGCGAAGGCGATCGGGCCCAGCAGCGCCTCGACCTCGGCCAGGGTCGGCACTCTGGCCGGCACGTGCTGGTCGAGCGCCTCGCGCATCGCCCGAACATGCTCCGCCGAGGTGCCGCAGCACCCGCCGATGATGTGGGCGCCGGCGTCGCGGGCCAGCCTGGCATAGGTCGCCATGATCTCCGGCGAGCCGGAATAGCGGATGGCGCCCTCGACATATTCCGGCACGCCGCAATTGCCCTTGGCGACGATGATGTCGTCGGCATCGCGCACGTTGCGGAAGGACAGCACGGTGTGAAGCAGCTGTGCCGGGCCGATCCCGCAATTCGCGCCGAACCCGAGCGGGCGGACCGGCAGGACGTGGGCGGCTTCCAGCGCGGCTTCCGGGGTCAGCCCCATCATGGTCCGGCCGTTGGTGTCGAAGCTCATGGTGGTCACGATCGGCAGGCCGGCGCGTGCCGCGCCCTCGACCGCCGCCGCCAGTTCCTCCTGGGCGGAGATCGTCTCGATCCACAGGACGTCGGCGCCGCCCTCGGCCAGCGCCATCGCCTGCTCGGCGAACGCCTCGACGCCCTCCTCGTGGGAGAGCACGCCCACCGGCTGGAAGATCTCGCCGGTCGGGCCGATCGAGCCGCACACCAGCACCTTTTTGGACGCGGCATCGGCGACCTCGCGGGCGATCCGGGCCGCGGCTCGGTTCAGTTCGCCCACTTGGCCCTGCGCGTTGTGCAGCTTCAGCCGGTGGCGGTTGCCGCCGAAACTGTTGGTGAGCACTAGGTCGGAGCCGGCGTCGACGAAGTCCTGGTGGACCTTCCGGATCCGCTCGGGATGCTCCAGGTTCCAGAATTCCGGGCTGTCGCCCGACATCAGGCCCTGGGCGAACAGGTTGGTGCCCATCGCGCCGTCGGCGAGCAAAAAGGATTTCTCGGCGATCAGATCGGCAAGGGGATGGGACATGAACGGTCGGACCTGCAGGAAGGAAGCCGGCGCGGCATGCCGGACAGTGGGGCAATCTAGACCTGGGACCGCCCGACCGCCACCCGTCCGCGACGGCGCGGGCGCTGGTCGGCCCAGGAGGTGACGCCACGGGCGCGGCGCCGCTCGCGCAGCCGCTGGACGATCTCCAGGCGCTGCTCGTTGCTGGCGACGGGCCACACGGAGATCTCGGCGCCGCTGCGCAGGCAGCCCTGGCACAGGCCGGTCTCGGGATCGAGCCGGCAGATGCCGACGCAGGGCGTGGGGATCTCGGGCAGCACGGGCAACACTCGCGACCGGATATAAGGCTCTCTTTATATGGGCTGCAAGTCCCGCCGCGCCATCCTGGCCACGACGCCGGCTTGCCGGCCCGCGCCACCACGCATGGTCGGCGCCGCCTGCGTCGTCCGAGCCTCAGGTGAGCGGGATCATCACGTGCTTGCGGAATGCCGCCCGGTCGGTCAGCCGGGCGTACCAGCGCTGCAGGTTGGGCAGGTCCGGCCGCTCGATCGGCAGGTTGAGGTAGCGGTAGGTGAGCGCGCCCAGCGGGATGTCGCCCATGGAGAGGGTATCGCCGGCGATGAAGGGGCGGTTCTCCAGGTGGCGGTCGAGCATCGCGAAGATCTGGCCGAGCCGGGCGGTGGCCGTAGCGATCGCCGCCTCGTCGCGCTGTTCGGGCGGCGTGCGGATCAGCCCCCAGAACACCGGCGTGATCAACGGCTGCACCGTGGTCTGCTGCCAGTCCATCCACTGGTCGGCCTGGGCCCGCATGGCGGGGTCGGCGTGCCAGAGGGTGCCCTGTCCCCAGCGCGCCGAGAGATAGCGCACGATCGCGTTGCTCTCCCAGACCACGGTGCCCTCGTCGTCGATCACCGGGATCAGCCCATGCGGGTTGCGCTCCCGGTATGCCTGGTCGATCCCGCCGAACGCGCCGCCCACGTCGAGCCGCTCGTGCGCCAGCCCCAGTTCGGCGATGGTCCACATCACCTTCTGCACGTTGACCGAGTTGTTGCGGCCCCAGACCCTGATCATGCCGTGCGTCGCCCTGCTGTCGTTCCTCGCGGGGCCGGATCCTAGGCGCGCCGGCGTCGTCCGCCCAGGGCGGCGATGACCAATGGCCCTCTTGCGCGCCGGGCCGGGACAGCGTTCGTCGCATCCGGACAGTGACAGGCGGATGGACGGGTGGATGGCGAAGCGGGAACGGGCGTCGGCGCTGGCCGGGGGAGAGGCAGGCATGGCCCGGCGCACCGGCATGTTCGTGCAGGGCCTGCTCGGCCTGTCCGACCCGCCCGACCTGCGCGGGCGCATCCGCCTCCACACGCTGTCTCTCACCCGCTGGGTCGCGGTGGTCGGCCAGCTGTTCACCGTGCTGTTCGTGCATTACTCGCTGGGCATCGCGCTGCCGGTCGAGTGGCTGCTCCCGGCGATCGCCCTGTCCGCCCTGATCAACCTGGCGCTGATGGTGACCCTGCGGGCGGCGACCCGCCTGCCGGAGCGCGCGGCGCTGTGGCTGTTCGCCTATGACATCCTGCAGCTCGGCTACCTGCTGGCGCTCACCGGCGGCCTGCGCAACCCGTTCGCGGTCCTGGTGGCGGTGCCGCTGATGCTGGGCGCCGCCACGCTGGGCCTGGGCTCCACCGTGCTCCTGAGCCTGCTCGCGGTGGCGACGGTGACCTTTCTGGCCCTGGTCCCCTCGCCGCTGCCCTGGTTCGGGGTCGGGCTGCCGCTGCCGGGGCTGTACGTGGCCGCGGTCTGGGCGGGGCTGACCATGGCCTCGATCCTGATCGCCGCCTATGCCTGGCGCGTCGCCGAGGAGACCAGGCGGATGACCGACGCCCTGGGGGCGGCCCAGATGGCGCTGGCCCGGGAGCAGGAGATGTCGGCGCTGGGCGCGCTCGCCACCGCGGCCGCCCACGAGCTGGGCTCGCCGCTGGCGACGATCCTGATCACCGCCAAGGAGATGCTGAACGAGCTGGAGGACGACGATCCTTTGCGGGCGGAGACACAGGTCCTTCTGGAGCAGACCCTGCGCTGCCGCACGATCCTGGCCGGGATCGGCCGGCACCGCGACCATGCCGAGCATGCGCCGTTCGTGCGGGCGCCCCTGTCGGGCATCCTGCGCGAGATCGCCGAGCCCTACGCGCGGCCGGGTATCGCGCTGGAAGTGACCTCGCGGATCGCCGAAGGTCTGAGCGAGCCGACGCTGGTGCCCACGCCGGAGTTCCGGCACGCCCTGGGCAATCTTTTGAACAACGGACTCGAATTCGCCGAGAGCCGACTGCAAGTTCTTATCGAGCACGATTACCGGGAGGTGCGTGTGATGATCCGGGACGACGGTCCAGGGTTTGCGCCTGAAGTTCTGGAGTGGCTGGGGGAGCCCTATCTTTCCACCCGACGCGACGATGGCGGCCTTGGCCTGGGCGTGTTCATCGCGACCACACTGCTTGCGCGCACCGGCGCTGCCTTGCATGTTGAGAACGCGCGCGACGGTGCGGTCGTGACGCTTCGCTGGCCGAACGAAGCGTGGCGGCGCTCCTTCGAAGGGAAGATGACATGAGCGAGTGGCCGACCAGCGGCCTGAGGGTGGCGACGTCCGGCATGGTCGAAATGGAGTCGGGCGAGGAACCGGCCCTGCTGCTGGTGGACGACGATGCGCCACTGCGCCGCTCACTCCAGCGCGCCCTGGAGCGGCGTGGTTTTCGGGTGTTTCCGGGCGAGAGCTATAAAGAGGGGCTCAACCTCGTCCACTCGCTGAAGCTGCACTACGCGGTGATCGACCTGCGGCTGGAAGACGGCAGCGGGATCGATCTTGTTCGCCGTCTGCGCGAGATCCACCCCAAGGCCCGGGTGGTGATCCTGACCGGCTACGGCAACATCGCCACCGCGGTCGCCGCGGTGAAAGCCGGCGCCATCGACTACCTGGCCAAGCCGGTGGATGCCGACGAGGTGATCGCGGCCCTGCTCGCCACCGGCGCGGCGCTGCCGCCGCCGCCACAGAATCCCATGTCGGCCGACCGGGTCCGCTGGGAACATATTCAGCGGGTCTTCGAGCAGTGCAATCGCAACGTCTCGGAGACCGCGCGGCGGCTCAACATGCATCGGCGCACCTTGCAGAGGATCCTGAACAAGAGGGCGCCCAAGGAATGACCCGCACGCAGCACCATGGATCCATTTCGGGATCCCTGCGCGAGGCGGAGGACGGATTCGACGGGAGGAGGTCGTGATAATGCCCGGCGACATGAGCGAACGGATCCGCAGCGAGAACGATCCGCGGCATCTTCTGCTGGTCGAGGACGACGCGCCGCTTCGCCGCAACCTGATCCGCGCCTTCGAGAAGGCCGGCTTTGCGGTCACCGCGGTCGGCACCCTGCGCGAAGCCCACGAGCAGGCGGCGGACAGCCCGCCGGAATACGCCGTGCTCGACCTCAACCTGAGCGACGGCCATGGCATGGAGCTGGTCCATACCCTCCTGGACCTGCGCTCGGGCACCCGGATCGTGATCATGACCGGCTATGACAGCATCGCGAGCTCGCTGGTCGCGCTGAAGGCCGGGGCGGTCGACTATCTGGCCAAGCCGGCCAATGCCGACCAGATCGTGGCGGCCCTGCTGGGCGGCGAATCGTCCCGGAGCGGCAACGAGATCGAGATCCCGATGTCGGCGGACCGGATCCGCTGGGAGCACATCCAGCGCGTGTTCGAGCAGTGCAACCGCAACGTCTCGGAAACCGCGCGCCGGCTGGAGATGCACCGGCGGACCCTGCAGCGGATCCTGAGCAAGCGCGCGCCCAAGAGCTGACCGCCTCCCCGCCCGCCGTCCCCGGCAGACCGGGCACCCTGTTCCGTGCCTCGCTCATAAGTTGAAATGCTGCCCGTTTTCGTGGGATGAGCCGCTCCGGCTGGACCATGCCGGCCCCGGGTTCCGCGATTGGCCAGCAGATGCGCCTTTTTGGCAACAGCGGCTGCCCGTCCATGTCCATCGGCCTCGGGCCGGCGCCCTCAGTTTCGCCCCGACAGGGTCTCGAACAGCACGATCGAGCCGCGCGGCTGGCCCTCCCCCAGGGGCGAGAGCGCCACCGCCAGGGCCTGGGCGGTCCGCACCCGGCCGGGGCTGACATAGGTCGCGCTGAAGCTGCCGCGCTGCATGTGCCCGCTGGAAAGATGAACCCACATGTCCTTCAGGTTGGGCGCGCGCAGGATCATGACATTGTCCAGTCGCTGGCCGATCGTCGCCTTTGGGTCCAGGTTGAGCCAGGTCACCAGAGCCCGGTTCACCTGCCGGATCTGCCGCTCGGGATTGAGGATCACGATCGGCAGCGGGCAGGTCTCCATGACCTTGAGCAGGTCCTGATTGTTGCCGGCCACCATCAGGCGGTCGAGTTCCTGGTGCAGGGCCCGGGTGCGCAGCTGGGCGTGCACCAGGGAGAAGGTGCGCAGGGTGGAAGCCAGGTTGGTGCGGTCGGGCGCCGCGTTGGCGACCTCGTTCACCAGGGCGGACAGCCGCATCCGCCGCTGCTCGGACACCTCCTTCAGGTAGGTCCAGAAATCGGGTTCCAGCTTGATCGAGGTGCGCACCGTGCCGATGCGCATGGTCTTGCGGATCATCGCAGCCTGGGCGGGGGCGACGGACGGGTCAGACATACCATGATACTCGCAAAGTTATCTAATTGCGGTTGAGAGCAATATAACGGGCAGATAGGTTTCGATCTGGTTAAGCGCCGCGAGGAAAGTTGGATGCAGCGCCTTGCAAAAGGCCCGCAATCCGGCTTCGCGATCAAGATGGCACGGCGCAGCGATGTGGGGGTTCCCTGGTGGCAGACTTGGAAGGCGACGCGAGCGGCCGCAGAGCACCGGATCAGGCCGATCTCTGGACCGGCGCCGAGGGGCAGACCGAGCTGGTAGGTCAGGCGGCCCCCGACCGGCCGGGCACACCGGCCGCCGCCGATCCTGCCGGGCAGGCCGATCTGTCCGCCGAGCCGTCCGCCCCGGCGACCACCGAGGCGGTCGAGCAGCTGGCCACCCCGGATGCGCTTCCAGACACCAAGCCCCTTGATTCCGGACCCCTCGATTCCGGGTCCGCCGATCCTGGACCGGCCGCCAGCGATGCCGAGCGCATCGCCAACACCGCCGCCGCCAGCGTCGGCGGCGAGGTGATCCGGCTGGAGGCCCCGCCACCCGGCGAGCGCGCGACCATCCTGGTCCAGGCCGGCGGCAGGTATGCCTTGCCCGGCGACGCCTTCGATCCGCAGACCGCCACCTACGCCCCGGATGGCGAGGACCTGGTGATCACGCTGGCCGACGGCGGGGTGCTGGTCCTGGTGGACTTCTTCGCGCCGCGCCCGGCCGGCGAGGCGGCTCCCGCCCTGTCCGTCCTGTCCGGCCCGTTCGTGGCGGCCGACACGCTGCTGGCGAGCGCCGAGCGGCTGGCCAACGTGGAGCCCGCGGCCGGCGGCGATACGTCCGGAGGCGGCGAGCCGGGTGGTCCCGCCGACGCGGGCGGCAGCATCTATACCTTCTATGGCCCAAAGGGGATCGGCCCGGGCGCCGACGCCACCGGCCCGCTCGGGCCGACCGCGCTCAATTACGGCTTCCGGGAGATCGATCCTCAGGGCGCGCTGCGATCGGTGGCGGACGGCGATGCGCCGCCGGTTTCCCCGCCGCCGCCCTCGCCGCCTCCTCCGCCGCCGCTTCCGCCGCCGCCCCTGCCGCCGCCGCCCCCCCTGCCGCCGCCTCCGCCGCCGCCCCTGCCTCCTCCTCCGCCGCCACCGCCGCCGCCGCCGCCCGAGGAGAACCAGGCGCCGACGCTGTCGGTGCGGCCGCTGATCATCGGCAAGGTCGCGGAGCTGTCGGACGGGTTCAAGCTGGCGACCGGCCAGGCCCTCGACCAGTTCCGGGAAGGCCAGCCCTACGACATCGACCGGTTCTTCGGCATCGACCCGGACAACCTGAAGCTCGACGTCGACCGCGAGGTCACGATCGTGTTCAAGGACGAGGCGGCCCAGTTCCAGAACACGCTGGGCGTCTACTTCATCGATGCGTCCGGCCAGTTCACCAACGTGCAGGTCGCGTTCCCGCAGGTGAACAGCGACGTGTTCGACCCGGACCTGCCCAAGCTCCAGGACGGCAAGGGACCGCTCACGCCCGGCCAGTCCAGCTACGAGTTGGGCACCGTGCCGGCCGGGACCCAGCTGGGCTTCTTCCTGGTGCAGAAGGGCTTCACCCTCAATCCAGGCCTGTTCGAGGACGGCCGGCTGGAGTTCCGCAACCCGCAGACCGGGCAGCCGGCCAAGATCAGCGACGGCCAGCCGCCGGTCCTGGTGCATGTCGCGGCCGACGGCACCCAGACGATCGTGCAGGGCCTGGTGTTCCACAGCGCCGACGCCGATCCGACCACCCCGGAGAACCTGCTCAACCCGTTCGGCCGCACCCAGGTCATCTCCGGCCTGTTCGGCAGCGAGGGCGAGTTCACCTTCGGCTTCGAGGACCAGAGCCCGGCCAACAAGGGCGCCGACTTCGACTTCAACGACAACATCTTCCAGGTCCGCTTCGGGCCGACCTATCGCGAGCAGGCCTCCGGCACCAATGTCGGGACCGAGGCCAGCATCGCGGACGACAGCGCCCGCGCCAGCGCCGCCACGGTTCGCCTGGTGGCCGGCCAGCAGGCCGGCGACCGGATCGGCATCCTGGAGAGCGCTGATGCGAACCAGGACGGCGTGATCGACGGCACCTCGATCGGCTACACGGTCAACAGCACCGGCATGATCAGCTTCACCGGGCTGGACAGCTTCGGGAACTACCAGACCGCCCTGCACGCGGTCCGCTACGTCAACGACACCGGCTCGATCCGCCCAGGCACGCGGGACTTCTCCTTCACCGTCACCGACGAGGAGGGCCTGACCAGCAAGCCCGCGGTGATGCAGGTCCGCCTGGAGGACAGCCTGCTGCGCGGCACCACCGGCAACGACATCCTGCAGGGCACCGCGCAGGACGACCTGATCAGCGGCCGCGCCGGCAACGACGAGATCCGCGGCGGCGGCGGCAACGACGTCATGGACGGCGGCGAAAGCAACGACCTCCTGGTCGGTGGCGACGGCGACGACCTGCTCAATGGCGGGCCGGGCCAGGACACGCTGTTCGGCGGCAGGGGGGCCGACCTGTTCCGCATGGGCACCGTCAGCGAGCGGCTCGACGTCATCCACGACTTCAATGTCGAGCAGGGCGACAAGCTGCTGCTGGCCGACCTCCTGCAGGGTGCCGGCTTCAACCCGCTGCAGGCCGACAAGTGGCTGCAGTTCCAGGCTGCCGACCTGGACGGCAACGGCGGCCGCAACGACGTGATCGTCAGCGTCGATCTGGACGGCGCCGGCGGCGGGCGCCAGTCCACCGCGATCTTCCACATGTACAATCCCGTCGGCGTCGTCGACCAGATCGATGCCGGGACCCTGGACATCGACAAGATCGTGATCGCCCGGAGGATCGACCCGTCCGGCGCCTGATTCGCCCTCCCCTCCCTCGACCGGCACCCGGCGGCCCTGCGCCGGGTGCCGCCGGTCGGCATGCCGCCGCCCGCGTCATTCTTGTTGCGCTGCCATGCGCGGTGCGGATTGCCGCATCCGGCGCAGGGGCCTAGAACGGCGCCGGCTTCCGGCCGTCGACCGCAATGCAACGAGGGGAAGAGTTCCGGCATGGCGCGAAAGAAGATCGCACTCATCGGTGCGGGACAGATCGGTGGGACTCTCGCCCTTCTGGCCGCGCAGAAAGAACTGGGCGACGTCGTCCTGTTCGACATCGCCGAGGGCGTGCCGGCCGGCAAGGCCCTGGATCTGGCGCAGGCTGGACCGGTCGAAGGCTACAACGCCGCCTTGTCCGGCAGCAACGACTACGCCGCGATCGCCGGCGCCGACGTGGTGATCGTCACCGCCGGCATCCCGCGCAAGCCCGGCATGAGCCGCGACGACCTGATCGCCATCAATGCCGGGGTGATCAAGCAGGTCGGCGAGGCGATCAAGACCCACTGCCCCGACGCCTTCGTGATCGTCATCACCAACCCGCTCGATGCGATGGTCTGGGTGATGCAGAAGGTGTCCGGCCTGTCGCCGCAGAAGGTGGTGGGCATGGCCGGCATCCTGGACAGCGCCCGGTTCCGCTACTTCCTGGCCGAGGAGTTCAACGTCTCGGTCGAGGACGTCTCCGCCTTCGTGCTGGGCGGCCATGGCGACAGCATGGTGCCGCTGGTCCGCTACTCCACGGTCGCCGGCATTCCCCTGCCGGACCTGGTGAAGCTCGGCTGGACCACCCAGGAGAAGCTCGACCAGATCGTCCAGCGCACCCGCGACGGCGGTGCCGAGGTCGTGGCGCTGCTCAAGACTGGCTCGGCCTTCTATGCCCCGGCCGCCTCGGCGATCCAGATGGCCGAGAGCTATCTGAAGGACCAGCGCCGGCTGCTGCCCTGCGCGGCGCATCTGTCCGGCGAGTACGGCGTGGACGGGCTCTATGTCGGCGTGCCGGTGATCATCGGCGCGGGCGGCGTCGAGAAGGTGGTCGAGATCCAGCTCGATGCCGACGAGAAGGCCCAGTTCGACAAGAGCGTCGACTCGGTCAAGAAGCTCTGCGACGCCGTCAAGCTCTGAGGGGCGCCCCATGAACATCCATGAATATCAGGCCAAGCAGCTCCTCGCCGAGTACGGCGTGGCGGTGCTCAGCGGCAAGGTCGCCTACACCGCCACCGAGGCGGAGAGCGCCGCGCGCGCCCTGGGCGGCCCGATCTGGGTCGTCAAGGCGCAGATCCATGCCGGCGGCCGCGGCAAGGGTGGCGGCGTCAAGCTCGCCAAGTCGATCGACGAGGTGAAGCAGATCGCCAAGGACATGCTCGGCATGACCCTGGTGACCCACCAGACCGGCCCGGCCGGCCGGCTGGTCAAGCGCGTCTATGTCGAGGACGGCTGCAAGATCGCCCGCGAGCTCTACCTGAGCGCGGTGGTCGACCGGGCCACCTCCCGGGTCGTGATCATGGCGTCCACCGAGGGCGGCGTGGAGATCGAGGAGGTCGCCGAGCACTCGCCGGAAAAGATCCTCAAGGTCGCGATCGACCCGGCCGCCGGCTTCCAGCCGTTCCACGGCCGGCAGATCGCGTTCGGCCTGGGCCTGAAGGGCAAGGAAGTCTCCAAGGCGGTCGCGTTCATGCGCGGCATCTACGACTGCATGGTCGAGAAGGACGCCAGCCAGGTCGAGATCAACCCGCTGGTGGTGACCGAGGCCGGCGACCTGGTGGCCCTCGACGCCAAGATGAACTTCGACAGCAACGCGCTCTACCGCCAGGCCAAGGTCCTGGAGCTGCGCGACCTGGACGAGGAGGATCCGCACGAGATCGAGGCGTCCAAGCACGAGCTGAACTACATCAAGCTCGACGGCAACATCGCCTGCATGGTCAACGGCGCCGGCCTGGCCATGGCGACCATGGACATCATCAAGCTGTTCGGCGGCGAGCCGGCCAACTTCCTGGACGTGGGCGGCGGCGCCACCAAGGAGCGGGTCACCGCGGCCTTCAAGCTGCTGCTGTCCGACCCGAACGTCGAGGGCGTGCTGGTCAACATCTTCGGCGGGATCATGCGCTGCGACGTGATCGCCGAGGGCGTGGTGGCCGCCGCGCGCGAGGTCAATCTCACCGTTCCCCTGGTGGTTCGCCTCGAGGGAACCAATGTAGAGCTCGGCAAGAAGATCCTCGCCGAATCCGGTCTGCCGATCACGCCCGCCGACGACCTGGCGGACGCTGCGAAGAAGATCGTCGAAGCCGTGCGGAGCACCCACTGATGTCGGTCCTGGTTCATTCCAACACCAAGGTGATCTGTCAGGGCTTCACCGGCGCGCAGGGGACCTTCCACTCCGAGCAGGCGATCGCCTACGGCACCCAGATGGTCGGCGGCGTGACTCCCGGCAAGGGCGGCGAGACCCATCTGGGCCTGCCGGTGTTCGACACGGTCCGTCAGGCCCGCGAGGCGACCGGCTGCGACGCCTCGGTGATCTACGTGCCGGCCCCGTTCGCCGCCGATGCGATCCTGGAGGCCATCGACGCCGAAGTGCCGCTGGTGGTCTGCATCACCGAGGGCATCCCGGTGATGGACATGGTCAAGGTCAAGCGGGCCTTGGTCGGCTCCAGCTCGCGCCTGATCGGCCCGAACTGCCCGGGCGTGATCACCCCTGGCCAGTGCAAGATCGGCATCATGCCGGGCCACATCCACATGCCCGGCAAGATCGGCATCGTGTCCCGCTCGGGCACCCTCACCTATGAGGCGGTCGCCCAGACCACTGCCGCCAATCTTGGCCAGACCTCCTGCGTCGGCATCGGCGGCGACCCGGTCAAGGGCACCGAGTTCATCGACGTCCTGGAGATGTTCATCCAGGACGACGCCACCGAGGGCGTGATCATGATCGGCGAGATCGGCGGGTCGGCCGAGGAGGAAGCCGCCGAGTACTGGCAGCAGTCCGGCTGCAAGAAGCCGATCGTCGGCTTCATCGCCGGGCGCACCGCACCTCCGGGCCGGCGCATGGGCCATGCCGGCGCGATCATCTCCGGCGGCAAGGGCGACGCCGAGAGCAAGATCGCGGCGATGCGTGCCGCGGGCATCACGATCGCGGATCATCCGGCAGCGCTCGGTCAGGCAATGCTCGCCGCGATGGGCGGCGGCGCGTAAACGCCTTGTCAACGTCTGGAATGTAGGAAAGTGAAACGGGGCAGGAAGCGGACCGGCCGCTTCCTGTGGGGTTTCCAGGGAACGCGAGATGGCGAAGCGTCAGGAACTAGAGCAGACCTCGTTCCTGTATGGCGGTAACGGGTCGTTCATCGAGGAGCTGTACGGGCGGTATCTCGCCGATCCGACCTCCATCGATGCCTCCTGGCGGTCCTATTTCGAGGACCTGGGCGCGGAGACGAGCGCGCTCTACCGGCAGGCCAAGGCGGCGCTGGAGCCCCGCCAGGCCCGGCCGCGCGCCTATGGCGTTCCGGCCAACCTGGACCTCCCCTCGCTTGGGGACGACGCCACCCGGACGCTGATCCGCGACCACCTGCGGGTGATCATGCTGATCCGCGCCTACCGGGTGCGCGGCCACCTGCAGGCCGAGCTCGATCCGCTGGGCCTGAGCCGGCGTGCCCAGCACGCCGAGCTCGACCCCAAGACCTACGGCTTCACCGAGGCCGATCTGGACCGCACCTTCTTCCTGGACATGGTGCTGGGCCGCGAGCAGGCGACCCTGCGCGAGATCCTGGAGATCCTGAACCGGACCTATGCCGGCAAGATCGGCATTGAGTTCCTCCACATCCAGGATCCCGAGCAGAAGGCCTGGATCCAGGCGCGCATCGAGGCGCCGGGCGGCATCCTGGACACCCCGCCGGTCGACAAGCGCGAACTCCTGGAGCAGCTCACCGTCGCCGAGGGCTTCGAGCAGTTCCTCCACGTCAAGTTCCCCGGCACCAAGCGCTTCGGCCTGGACGGCAGCGAATCGGCGGTGCCGGCGCTGGAGGCGATCATCCGCACCTCGGTCGAGCTGGGCGTGCAGGAGATCGTGCTGGGCATGCCGCATCGCGGCCGCCTGAACGTGCTCGCCAACGTGATGGGCAAGCCCTACACGGCGATCTTCTCCGAGTTCCAGGGCCAGCCCGCCATCGACGAGGTGCTGGGCTCGGGCGACGTGAAGTACCACCTGGGCACCTCCACCGATCGCCTGTTCGAGGACGGCAGGTCCGTCCACCTGTCGCTCACCCCCAACCCGTCGCACCTGGAAGCGGTCGACCCGGTGGTGATCGGCAAGGTCCGCGCCAAGCAGCGCCTCCTGGGCGACGCCGACCGCTCCAAGGTCATGGGTATCCTGATGCACGGCGACGCCGCGTTCGCCGGCCAGGGCGTGGTCCATGAATGCCTGGAGATGTCCGAGCTGAAGGGCTTTCGGACCGGCGGCACCATCCACCTGATCATCAACAACCAGATCGGCTTCACCACCAGCCCGGCCTACGCCCGCACCTCGCCCTATCCCTCGGACGTGGCGCGCGGCATCCAGGCGCCGATCTTCCACGTGAACGGCGACGATCCGGTCGCGGTCTGCCAGGTGTCGCGCCTGGCCGCCGAGTTCCGGCAGAAGTTCAAGAAGGACGTGGTGATCGACATGTGGTGCTACCGGCGCCACGGTCACAACGAGGGCGACGAGCCGGCCTTCACCCAGCCGCTGATGTACCGCAGCATCGCCCAGCACCCGACCACCCGGCAGCTGTTCGCCCGCCGCCTGGAAGAGGAGAAGATCGTCGACGCCGCCGAGGCGCAGGCGATCCTGGAGACCTTCCAGAAGCAGCTGGACGGCGCGCACGAGGCCGGGCGGACCTACAAGTCCAACAAGGCCGACTGGCTGGAAGGGGCGTGGAAGGGCCTGCGCAAGGCGCCCGAGGCCTATGAGCGCGGCAAGACCGGCGTCTCCACCGACCGCCTGCGCGAACTCGGCCTCAAGTTCACCGACCTGCCCGAAAGCCTGAACATCCATCCGCGCCTCAAGCGCGTGATCGGGGCCAGGCGCAAGGCGATCGAGACCAGCTCGGGCATCGACTGGGCCACCGCCGAGCATCTGGCGTTCGCGTCGCTGCTGGTGGAGGGCTTCCCGGTCCGCCTGTCCGGGCAGGATGTCGGCCGCGGCACCTTCAGCCAGCGCCATGCCACGATCTACGACCAGACCACCGAGGACCGCTACGTCCCCCTGGACAACCTGTCCCCGGACCAGGCGCCGTTCGAGGTGGTCGACAGCTTCCTGTCGGAAGAGGGCGTGCTCGGCTTCGAGTACGGCTACTCCCTGTCCGATCCGGACTGCCTGACCCTGTGGGAGGCCCAGTTCGGCGACTTTGCCAACGGCGCCCAGGTCTATTTCGACCAGTTCATCGCCTCGGCCGAAAGCAAGTGGCTGCGGATGTCGGGCCTGGTCGTGATGCTGCCGCACGGCATGGAGGGCCAGGGGCCCGAGCACAGCTCGGCCCGCATCGAGCGCTTCCTGCAGCTGTTCGCCGAGGACAACATCCAGATCGTCAACGTGACGACCCCGGCCAACCATTTCCACGTGCTGCGCCGCCAGCTCTGCCGCGACTTCCGCAAGCCCCTGATCCTGATGGATCCGAAGTCCCTGCTCCGCCACAAGCGCTGCGTCAGCACGCTGGAGGACATGGGCCAGGACACCACCTTCCACCGGGTCATGTACGACCGCCCGCCCTCGCCGGCCGACGATCTGGTCGAGCGGGTGATCCTGTGCTCGGGCAAGGTGTTCTACGACCTGGAAGCGCAGCGCGAGGAGCTCGGCCTCACCGACAAGATCGCGCTGGTCCGCCTGGAGCAGCTGGCGCCCTTCCCCGAGGACGCGGTGCTGCGCGAGATGCAGCGCTACCCGACCTCGGCCAAGTTCGTCTGGTGCCAGGAGGAATCGCGCAACATGGGCGCCTGGTTCTTCGTGATGCCGCGCATCGAGAACCTGATGGAGAGCCTGGGCGTGCCGCAGCGGCGCCTCGCCTATGCCGGGCGCAAGCCGTCGGCTTCGCCGGCCACGGGCTCCCTGTCGCAGCACGAGCGCGAGCAGAAGGCCCTGGTCTCCGAGGCGCTGCTTGGCTGATCGGGTTTTGCCAGGGCGGCACCCGGCGGGTCGCTATGGGTTGGTGAAGGGTGCGCGGCGGTCGGCAGGGCGCGCCCTTGGATGTTGGGGACGGAAGGAAGTGCGATGAGCGTCGAGATCCGGGTGCCGAAGCTCGGCGAATCGGTAAGTGAGGCCACGATCGCGAAGTGGCTGAAGAAGGTGGGCGACAGCGTGGCGGTCGACGAGCCGCTGGTGGAGCTGGAGACCGACAAGGTCAACCTCGAGGTCCCCTCCCCGGTGGCGGGCGTGCTGGCCGAGATCGTCGCCGAGGAAGGCACCGATGTCGCCGTTGATTCGATGCTGGGCTCGATCACCGAAGGCGGTGCCGGTGCGGCGCCCGCGACCGACGGCAAGGCGGCGGCTCCGGTGATCGAGGCCAAGGAGCCGGCCGCGCCGCAGGGTGCCGCCGCCGCCATGGCCAAGCCGGCGACCCCGGAGCGGAGCCCGGCGGCTGCCGCCGCGGGCAGCGGCGCCGATCAGGCCGGCCCGGCCGCGCGCAAGCTCGCCGGCGAGGCCGGCATCGACCTGGCCTCGGTGCCGCCCTCCGGTCCCAAGGGCAACGTGACCAAGGGCGACGTCCAGGCGGCGGCCGCGGCACCCAAGCCCTCTGCCCCGGCGGCGGCCCCGGCCGCGGCTGCGGGATCGCGCTCCGGCCGCGAGGAGCGGGTCCGGATGACCCGCCTGCGCAAGCGGATCGCCGAGCGCCTGAAGGAGGCGCAGAACACCGCCGCCATGCTCACGACCTTCAACGAGGTCGACATGGGCGCGGTCATGGCGCTGCGCAGCCAGTACCAGGACGTGTTCCAGAAAAAGCACGGCATCAAGCTCGGCTTCATGTCGTTCTTCGTGAAGGCGGTGATCGACGCGCTCAAGGTGTATCCGGCGGTCAATGCCGAGATCGACGGCGACGACGTCGTCTACAAGCACTACTACGACATCGGTGTGGCGGTCTCCACCGAGCAGGGCCTGGTCGTGCCGGTGCTGCGCGACGCCGACACCGCGTCGCTGGCCGGGATCGAGAAGAACATCGCCGACCTCGGCAAGCGCGCCCGCGACGGCAAGCTTGGCATGGAGGACCTGACCGGCGGCACCTTCACCATCACCAATGGCGGCACGTTCGGCTCGCTGATGAGCACGCCGATCATCAACCCGCCGCAGGTGGGCATCCTTGGCATGCACAAGATCCAGCAGCGGCCGATGGTGATGGCCGGCGGCAAGATCGAGGCGCGGCCGATGATGTACATCGCGCTCAGCTACGACCACCGGATCATCGACGGCAAGGAAGCGGTCAGCTTCCTGGTGCGGGTCAAGGAGACCATCGAGGATCCGCAGCGCCTCCTGATCGAGGCGTGATGTGCTGGCCGTCCGCCCCGTCCCGGCGGACGGCCGCACCGCCACATGGCTCCGCCGCCGGCTGCCGCCGGCCGGAGCCTGCGCTCCATGCATGGCTGCAGCCCGGCTGTCCGGACATCCGCCCCGAGGCTGAGCCCCCCATCTAACGATCAGTGCATATCAGGCCGGCCTTTCGGGCGGGCTGCGGGAGAAACAGGATGAGCGAGCCGTACGACGTCGTGGTGGTGGGCGGTGGCCCCGGCGGCTATGTCGGCGCCATCAAGGCCGCCCAGCTCGGCATGAAGGTCGCCTGCGTGGAAAAGCGCGGCCGCCTGGGCGGCACCTGCCTGAACGTCGGCTGCATCCCGTCCAAGGCCCTCCTGCACACCTCGCACCTCTACGAGGAGGCCCAGACCCATTTCGAGAAGATCGGCATCCGCGCCAAGGGCGGGGTCGAGCTCGACCTGGGCGCCATGCTCGACAACAAGGACGACGTCGTCGAGGCCCTGACCAAGGGCATCGAGGGACTCTTCAAGAAGTACAAGGTCGACTACATCAAGGGTGCCGCCACCCTGACCGGCAGCAACGCGATGGACGTGGCGCTGCTGGACGGCGGCAGCCAGCAGGTCGGCGCCAAGAACATCATCCTGGCCACCGGTTCCGACGTGATGCCCCTGCCGGGCGTGGAGCTCGTGGAAGGCCGGGTGGTGGATTCCACCGGGGCGCTCGACCTGGACGAGGTGCCCAAGCACCTGATCGTCATCGGCGGCGGCTATATCGGCCTGGAGCTGGGCACCGTCTGGCGCCGGCTCGGCGCCAAGGTGACGGTCGTGGAGTATCTGGACCGGATCACCCCCGGCATGGACGGCGAGGTCTCCAAGACCTTCCAGCGCATCCTCGCCAAGCAGGGCGTCGCCTTCAAGCTCGGCACCAAGGTGACCGGCGTGGACAGCTCCGGCGAGCTGCTCAAGGTCCATGTCGAGCCGGCCAAGGGCGGCGAGCCGGAAGTGATCGAGGGCGACGTGGTGCTGGTCTCGATCGGCCGGCGTCCCTACACGGAGGGGCTGGGCCTGGAGGCCGCGGGCGTGGCGCTGGACGAGCGCCAGCGGATCTCCACCCATGACGACTTCAGCACCAACGTGCCCGGCATCTACGCCATCGGCGACGCCATCAAGGGCCCGATGCTGGCGCACAAGGCCGAGGAGGAGGGCGTGGCGGTCGCCGAGATCCTCGCCGGGCAGAAGCCGCACATCGACTACAACCTGATCCCGGGCGTGGTGTACACCGATCCCGAGGTGGCGGCGCTGGGCCAGACCGAGGAGCAGCTCAAGGCGGCCGGGGTGGAGTACAAGACCGGCAAGTTCTCGATGATGGCCAACTCGCGTGCCCGTGCGGTCGGCCGGACCGACGGCTTCGTGAAGCTGCTCACCGAGGCCGGGACCGACAAGATCCTGGGCTGCCACATCATCGCCGCCGATGCCGGCACCATGATCAACGAGGTCACGGTCGCCATGGAGTTCGGCGCCAGCGCCGAGGACCTTGCCCGTACCAGCCACCCGCACCCGACCCTGGAAGAAGCGATCAAGGAAGCGGCCCTCGCCAGCTTCGCCAAACCCATTCATATGTAGCCGCGACCGCGTGGCCCGGCCTTCCAACCCGGCGGCCGGGCCATGTCGGCTCTTGGGGTGATTGCCTTGGCGCCCTCGCCCCGCCAACCCGTCCTCGCGGGGGCCGGCCGGCAGCGGCCGCTCCCACCTTGGGCGGTGCCTGTTCTGGACCGGTTGGGGAGTGCAAGCCGTGCGTGTCCTGCTGTTGATCGCCTCGATCCTGCTCGCCCTGCCGGCGTTCGCGGCGCAAAGCCCGGTGGGCCTTTGGCGGATGGACGAGGCCGGCCTGGAACGGGCGGTCGACCAGCTGATCGAGGGCCTGCTGACCCGGATCCCCGAGGAGGACCGGGCGGACGCGGAGCGGATGATGACCGAGCAGCGCGCCGAGATGAAAAGCCAGATGGCCTCCAGCCTGGCGGCCACCATCGAGTTCGCGGCGGACGGCACGGTGATCTTCAACGATCCGGAATCGGCGGACACCGAGCGCGGCACCTGGACCCAGGAGGGCGACGTCCTCCACGTGGTCGACGCCGATCCGGAAAGCCCCGACCTCAGCGGCACCGTGACCGATGGCCGGATCGAGCTGAACTTCGACGTCGACCCGAACGATCCGGACCAGGGGCCGCTGGGCGAGATGACCTGGGTGCTGGTTCCGGTACGCTGAGCTTGGCCATGATTCGCCGGCATCTCCTGGCCCTGGCGGTCCTGGCGCTGGGCTTGGCCGGCAGCGCCGACACGGCGTTGGCCGAGACCGGGCTGATCGGCACCTGGATCCTGGACGAGGCCGCGCTGCGCGCCGATGTCGACGCAGTGATGACCGAGCAGTTCGAGAGCCTGCCCGCCGCCGCCCGGCGCCAGGCCGAGAACGCGATGCGCGCCGAGGTCGACCGCATCATCCAGACCGCCACCGGCACCATCCAGTTCCGCGCCGACGGCACCGCCACCGCCACCAGCGCAGCTGGCCCGAGCGAATGGGTCTGGACCTCCAGTGAGGGCGTGGTGCGCCTGGAGAAGAAGGAGGCGCTGGTGAGCGACGTGCCCCTCCTGGGCACCGTCGTCGGCAGTTCCCTCTACCTGGAGCCGGACGTGGCCGGCGAGCCGGGCCTGCCTTTGCCGCTCAAGCGCCAGGGCAATTCCTGAGCGGAACGGTCAGCCCCAGGGCCCGGCACGCCGCCCCCACGGACCGCCCGGCGGTGTCGCCGGACGGGCCGGGCCGAACCCGCCGGTCGGCATCCGGCGTCCTCCCTGCAGCGCCATCAGGCGGCGGATCCGCTCCACGGTCGGCGGATGGGTCCGGAACATTCCGGCCAGCGCCCCGCCATGCAGGGGATTGATGATGAACAGGTGCGCGGTGGCCGGATTGCGCTCGGCCGTGCCGACATAGGTGCCGGTGGCGATCTGCTCGATCCGCTGCAGCGCGCTGGCCAAAGCACCCGGGTTCCCGCAGATCGCCGCACCCTCCCGGTCGGCCTCGAACTCGCGCGCCCGGCTGATCGCCATCTGCACCAGCATCGCCGCCATCGGCGCCACGATCATCGCCAGCAGCAGGCCGATCCCGCCCAGCGGATGGTCGCGGTCGCGGCTGCCGCCGAAGAACAGGCCGAACTGGGCGAGGAAGCCGATGGCGCCGGCCAGGGTCGCCGCCACCGCCATGGTGAGGGTGTCGCGGTGCTTGATGTGCGCCAGCTCGTGCGCGATCACCCCCGCCAGCTCGTCCCGCGACATCGCCCGCATCAGTCCCCGGGTCACCGCCACTGCGGCATGGTGGGGGTCGCGGCCGGTGGCGAACGCGTTCGGCTGGTCGCTCTCGATCAGGTAGACCTTGGGGACCGGCAGGTCGGCGCGACGCGCCAGTTCCGCCACTAGGCCGTACAGGTCCGGGGCGCCAGCCGGGGTGACCGGCCGGGCGTGATGCATGCGCAGCACCATGTCCGCCGACCCCCACCAGGCGAACAGGTTGGTGAAGGCCGCGATCACCAGCGCGATCACGGCGCCGGTGCCGCCGCCGACCGCATAGCCCACCACCAAGAACAGCGCGGTCATCGCCGCGAGCAGCAGGCCAGTGCGAAGGATCGCCATCCCGAGCTCCTCGTTCCACCACATGCTTGAAGTGGTTTCGCTCCCGGCCGCCGCAAGATCGTGACCTTCCGGATCGCACAGCTAGGTCCTGCGGGGCCGCGACCGGCCGCGTGTTCGCCTGTTCGAGGCCCACAGATGCTTGTCGTCCCCGCCTTGCGCGTGGCAACTGCACCTCTCGGGCCGGTGGCGGGGCAGTGCCGCGCAGGGCCGGCCCGGCGACAAGCGGCTGCAGGGAACGGCTATGGACGAGCGCAGGACTGATCGCGGCACCACCAGCGCCGGCGAGGGCGGCATGAGCGTCACGGCCGAGGAGGCGCTGGACCTCCATGCGCGGGGCCGCCCCGGCAAGATCGAGATCACGCCCACCAAGCCGCTGACCACGGCGCGCGACCTGAGCCTGGCCTATTCGCCGGGCGTCGCGGTGCCGTGTCTGGCGATCCAGAAGAACCCGGCCGACGCCTATCTCTACACCGCCAAGGCCAACCTGGTGGCGGTGGTGTCGAACGGCACCGCGGTGCTGGGCCTGGGCGCCCTGGCCGGCAAGCCGGTGATGGAAGGCAAGGCGGTCCTGTTCAAGCGCTTCGCCGACATCGACAGCATCGACCTGGAGGTCGACACCCGCGACGTCGACGCCTTTGTGGAATGCGCGCGGCTGGTGTCGCCGACCTTCGGCGGCATCAACCTGGAGGACATCAAGGCGCCCGAGTGCTTTATCATCGAGGAGCGCCTGCGCGAGGTCTGCGACATCCCGGTGTTCCACGACGACCAGCACGGCACCGCGATCATCGCCGCGGCCGGCCTGATCAACGCGCTGGACGTCACCGGCCGCGACATTGCCAACATCAAGCTGGTGGTGAACGGCGCCGGCTCGGCCGGGATCGCCTGCGCCGACCTGCTGAAGTCGATGGGCCTGCCGCCGGAAAACGTGATCCTGTGCGACACCAAGGGGGTGATCTACCGGGGCCGCACCGAGGGCATGAACCAGTGGAAGTCGGCCCATGCGGTCGAGACCGACGCCCGCAGCCTAGCCGACGCCATGCGCGGTGCCGACGTGGTGTTCGGCCTTTCCGCCAAGGGCGCCTTCACCGCCGACATGATCCGCTCGATGGCCAAGGACCCGATCATCTTCGCCATGGCCAACCCCGACCCGGAGATCACCCCGGAGGAGGCCCGGGCGGTGCGCGGCGACGTGATCGTGGCGACCGGGAGATCGGACTATCCGAACCAGGTCAACAACGTCCTAGGGTTTCCCTACATCTTCCGCGGCGCCCTGGACGTGCGCGCGTCCACCATCAACGAGGCGATGAAGATCGCCGCCGCCCAGGCGATCGCAGCATTGGCGCGCGAGGACGTGCCGGACGAGGTCCATGCCGCCTACAAGGGCCGCAAGCTGCGCTATGGCCGCGAGTACCTGATCCCGACCCCGTTCGACCCGCGCCTGATCAGCATGGTGCCGCCGGCGGTGGCCAAGGCCGCCATGGAGAGCGGCGTCGCCCGCGTGCCGGTGACCGACATGCCTCGCTACCGCCAGGAGCTGCGCTCGCGCCTGGATCCCACCGCGTCGCGCCTGCAGCTGGTGTTCGACCGGGTCCAGGCCCAGCCCAAGCGCATGGTGTTCGCCGAGGGCGAGGAGGAGAAGACGATCCGCACCGCGCTGGCCTGGCGCGACACCGGCCTTGGCACCGCCATCCTGATCGGCCGCGAGGACCGGGTGCGCTCGACCATGGCGCAGATCGGCCTGTCCAACCTGGACGGGATCGAGATCCACAACGCCCGCCTGTCCGACAGCAACCGCAAGTACACCGACTTCCTCTACCAGCGGAACCAGCGCAGCGGCCTGCTCTACCGGGACTGCGCCCGGCTGGTGAACCAGGACCGCAACGTGTTCGGCGCGTGCATGGTGGCCAGCGGCGATGCCGACGCCATGGTCACCGGGCTCACCCGCAACTACAACGACGTCCTGGCCGACGTGATGCGGGTGATCGATCCCAAGCCGTCGCACCGCGTGTTCGGCATGACCATGATGATCACCCGCGGGCGCACCGTGTTCATCGCCGACACCACCGTGCACGAGCTGCCCGACACCCGGGTCCTGACCGACATCACCATCCAGACCGCCCGGGCGGTGCGTCAGCTGGGCTTCACGCCGCGGGTGGCGCTCCTGTCCTTCTCCAGCTTCGGAAATCCGCCTGTGTCCAAGGCGCAACGGGTGCGCGACACCGTGATCGAACTGGACCGCCGGCAGGTGGATTTCGAGTATGATGGCGAAATGGCCGCGGATGTGGCGCTCGACCCAGAGTTGATGGCGCTTTATCCTTTCTGCCGCTTGAAGGGACCAGCCAACGTGCTGATCATGCCGGCCCTGCATTCGGCGAACATCGCGTCGAAGCTTCTGCAGCAGCTGGGCGGCGGCACGGTGATCGGTCCCTTGCTGCAGGGTCTGAAGAAGCCGATCCAGATCGTGCCGATGAACGCCACCGTGTCGGACATCCTGAACATGGCGGCGCTGGCGGCGCACGAGGCGATCTCGGCCGAGGAACCGGAATCCTCGGTGGTGGCGGCCTGAGCCGGCGGGTTCGGATGGATCGGGTTTCTTCGCTGGAGGTAACTGTTCGTTAGGAAGCGGGCTGCATGATGGGTTCCCATGAGACATGGGAGCGGTCGATGAGCGGTGGTGGTGGCCAAAGGCGCGGATGGGTGGTCCTGCTGCCTTTCCTGGGGTTGGCTCTGTCGCTTGCCGCCTGCACGACGGCGCCGGCACCGCAGGCGCCCGTTCGATCGGCGCAGGCGGCGTTGCCCGAGCAGGCGGCGGTCGGGGCGGACCCCGCGCCGTTCGCCCTGATCTTCGGCCGCCATCCTGCCACGGGCACCGGCGGTGGCGCCCTGCCCACCGCCGAGACCGCGGTGGTCCAGGCGATGACCGTGATGGACCAGGCAGGGGGATCCGGCCTGGATCCCCGCGCGGCGGCCACGATGCGCCGGCTCCTGGTGACGCGCAGCCCGCGCGACGCCACCCAGGTCCAGGACGTGTCCCACGCGCTGGACCTGGTCGAGGCCAGCCTGGAGGCCGGCCCGGGCCGGACCCAGCAGGGCAGCAGCTGGTACCGCAATGTCAGCCAGATCGTGACGGGCCTGCGCTTCGACCTGGCCGTGGTCGACCGCAGCCTGGCCCGGCTGGGCAATCCCGAGATGCCGGACCAGGAGCGGCTCCGCGCGACCCGCGAGCTCCAGGCCCGCCTGCAGGCGCTGATGCTCGGCCGCGACCTGGACGGCGATGGCCGGGTCGATCCGCGCAAGGACGTCGCCGGACTGCTGCAACTGCGCGACGCATTGGGCTATGCTGCGGTGGTCGATGGCGAGGACTGGAACTGCCAGGCCCAGCCCGAGCCGATCCAGACCGTGCTCGCCTCCTATCGGCAGGAGGTGCTCTGGTGCGAGATGCCACGCGTCGCCGAGGAGATTCCGCAGTCGTGATCCGGAACTGACCATGTTCGTCTGCCGCCTAGCCCTTTCTGCATGACCTTGCTTCCATGACCGTCCGGTTGGTGATCGGCAGCCGCAATTCCTGCCCCTGGTCCCTGGCGACCTGGATGGCGATGCGGATGTTCGAGCTGCGCTTCGAGGAAGTGCTGGTGCCGCTCGGGCGGCCGGAGAGCGAAGGCCTGCTCGGCCGGTTCTCCCCGTCCGGCAAGGTGCCGGTGCTGGTCGACGAGGCGATCACGGTCTGGGAATCCCTGGCGATCCTGGAGCACCTGGCCGAGCGCGTCCCGGCGATGTGGCCGCAGGACCCGGCGGACCGCGCCCTGGCTCGCTCGGTCGCGGCCGAGGTGCATGGCGGGCTCGGCTCCCTGCACCGCTTCCTGCCGATGGACCTGATGGCCCGGTTCGCGCCGCCCGGCCGGCTGATGCGCGGGGTGGCGGCCGACCTGAAACGGGTCCGGCGAATCTGGAGCGAGCTGCGGGAGGCGCCCGCCGCCAAGGACGGCCCGTTCCTGTTCGGCCGGTTCGGCCTGGTCGACGCGATGTTCGTGCCGATCGCCACAAGGTTCGTCACCTATGCGCTCCCGGCGCAGAACCCCGCCTGCGAGGCCTATCTGCAGGCCCTGACCAGCCTGCCGGCCCTGCAGGAATGGAGCGCCGAGGCGGCGTCCGAGGTCGCCGCGTTCGCCCGGGTGCCGGCCCCGCCGTTTCACCGGACGGCGCCGGAGCCGCTGCAGCTCCCGGCCCATGCCGCCGGTCCGCCCCTGGCAGGAACGCCGGTCCGCCCGGCCCCGGCGATGGTCGAGGCCGGGCGGATCGCCAGCGCCCCGGCCGGGCCGGCTCCGACGCCGGGCCCGGTCCCTGCGCTTGCGGCAGAAGAGGCAGAGGCCCCGCGGCCGCCGGCGCCCAGGCCGCAGGACCCGGTGCGCCCGCGCCTGGACCATGCTGACCGGCCGATGATCCATTATCTGGACGAGCCGGCAGGCGGAGGCGGCGCTTCTGCGCCACCCACGGCTCCCGCCCGGCCGGCGATCGCACGCCCATCCCCCGAACGGCCGCCAGCCCCCGCACGACCGCCCGCGGCCGAAGCCGCTGCGGGCATCGGCTATCTCGATCCGGACGCAGCCAGGCAGCCGGCCCGGTCGCCACCCCCGGCCGAGTCCGGACGGCCGAAGCAGCCTGGCCGGCCGGCAGGCGGGGTTCCTGGCCAGCCCTCGGCCGGGCCGGCCGCCCATGGCGGCGAAGCGGCGGGCGAGGGCCCGCCCCGGCTGCGTCGCCCGGGCACCGCAGGTGCCGCGCCGGTCCGGCCCGGCAACCGGTTCGTCCGGGCGCTGTCGGGCGGGCGGGACCATCCGGTTTCCGTGGCGGAGCCGGAGCACGGGCCGGAAGGCGGCCCGGCCGAGCGGCCCGCCGACGATCCCCGCCTTGCCGAGCGGCCCTCCGGCGGGGCGCCCGACCTCGGCCGGCCGATCCGTGGCCAGGATCCGGAGCATCCCCGCACCATCCGCTCCTCGGCGATCAAGCCGATCGGCTTTTCCGGCCATCGGCGGCGCTGACGCCCGAAGGGCTCCGTGGCCTGCCGCACCGCCGCCGATCGGCCGGCGCCGTGGTCGGGGGCTGACGCATGGCGGCGCGGCAGGCGTGGCCGGCCTTGATCGGGCCGCGCGGGAGCACGACATGAGCGCCGGCAAGGAGCGGAGCGGGGGCGGCGGTGGCCCGGGCTCTTCCCCCTGGGGCGCTCTCCCTCTAGGTTGCGCGCCGGCCACCGGCCCGACGACCGCCCTTTCCTGGAATGCGCATGTCCGCCATCGAGCCCGCAGCGGCCCCTTCGACCAGCAGCGACCCGATCCGTACCGACATGGTGATCATCGGCGCCGGACCCACCGGCCTGTTCGCCGTGTTCGAGGCAGGGCTGCTCGGCCTGCGCTGCCATCTGGTCGACAACCTGGACAAGCCCGGCGGGCAGTGCATCGAGCTCTACCCGGACAAGCCGATCTACGACATCCCGGCGATCCCGCGCTGCACCGGCGAGGAACTGACCAACAACCTGATGGAGCAGGCCCGGCCGTTCGCGCCGGAATTCCACCTGAACCAGCAGGCGGAAAGCCTGACCCGGCTGGAGGATGGCCACTGGCGGCTGGTCACCACCGCCGGCACCGTGCTGGAAGCCCCGGTGGTGGTGATCGCAGCGGGTGCCGGCAGCTTCGTGCCGCGCCGCCTGCCGCTGCCCGAGGCGGCGCAGTACGAGGGCACGAGCCTGCACTACGCCGTGCGCAAGATGGAGCATTTCCGCGGCAAGCGCCTGCTGGTCGCCGGCGGCGGCGATTCGGCGCTGGACTGGCTGCTCAACCTGCAGCCGATCGCCGCTTCCACCGCCCTGGTCCATCGCCGCGACGAGTTCCGCGCCGCCCCGGATTCGGTCGAGAAGATGCGCGCGCTGGTGGCCGCCGGGCAGACCTCCCTGCATTTCGGCCAGATCACCAAGCTGCACGGCAGCGACGGCCGGCTGGAGGCGGTGACGCTCGGGCGCACCGGCGGCGGCGAGGAGACCGTGGAGTGCGACACGCTGCTGGCGTTCTTTGGCCTGAAGATGGAGCTGGGCCCGCTGGCGTCCTGGGGCCTGAACCTGGAGCGCAACCTGATCACGGTGGAGACCCAGGCCTACGAGACCTCGCAGCCCGGCATCTTCGCGATCGGCGACATCATCACCTATCCGGGCAAGCTGAAGCTGATCCTGTCCGGCTTCCACGAAGCGGCGCTGATGTGCCAGAAAGCCCACAAGTACTGCCGGCCCGAGCAGAAGCTCGTGTTCCGCTACACGACTTCCTCGACGGAACTGCATAAACGCCTGGGCGTCGCCGACTGATCGGAACGACCGGTCGCACGACCACCCTCAAGCATAATCGGATCGACTTCATGGCCGAAATTCAAGTCATCGACCGCGAAGGGGTCGAGCACAGCGTCCCCGCCACCGTCGGCTGGTCGGTGATGGAGATCGTGCGGGAAGCCAACCTGCCGATCGAGGCCGCCTGCGGCGGCTGCTGCGCCTGCGCCACCTGCCACGTCTATGTCGCCGCGGAATGGCTGCCGCGCCTGCCCGAGATGAGCAAGGACGAGAGCAACATGCTCGACGAGGCCTTCCAGGTGCAGGACAATTCCCGGCTTTCCTGCCAGATCCCCTTCTCCGCAGAGCTGGACGGGATCACCGTCACCCTGGCCCCGGAATTCTGATCCGGCGCCCGGCGCTTTGCGCCCGGGCGACCTCCTCAGGCGGCGGGCTCCGGCCCGCACAGCCAGTCCGCCACCGTCTCGATCTGCTCCGGCTCCGCCAGCGACGGCGCGTGGCCGCAATCCATGAAGGTGACCAGCTCGGCCTTCGGGCCGGTCCGGGTCATCTCCTGCGCCACCGCCACCGGCAGGAGCGGGCTCTCCGCGCCCCGGACCAGCAGGGTCGGGCAGGTGATCGCCTGGTAGAGCGGCCACTGGTCGATGTCGGCCGCTTCCATCTGGGTGAACGGCTGCTTGATCGCCGGGTCGTAATGCATCCGCCAGCCGCCGTCGGCCGGCCGCGACGAGCGGCGGGCCAGCTCCCGCCAGAAGCCGTCGTCCAGGTGGCGGCCGAACCCGGCATGGATGGTGCGCAGGTGGCGCTCCACCGCCTCGACGTCCGGGAACTTCAGGTCCAGGCCCAGATAGGCCCCAATCGGCGCCAGCGCCTCCTTGGGCACGAAGGCGCCCACGTCGTTCAGGACCAGCCGCTCGATCGGGCTGTGCTCCCGCCCGGCGATCTCCATCGCGATCAGCCCGCCCATCGAGGTGCCGAGCCAGGCAACCTTGTCCAGCCCCAGGGCCTGGAGCCAGCGGCGCAGCAGATCGGCATAGACCGGCACGGCATAATGCTGCGGGTCGGCCAGCCAGGAACTGCCGCCCCGGCCGGGCACGTCCACCGCCAGCACCCGGGCGCCGCGCAGGGCCATGGCCGCCGCGATCCGGTCGAAGTCGTGGCCGTTGCGGGTCAGGCCGTGCACGCAGACCACCGTCTGCGGCGCCGCCGGATCGCCATGCTCGATCCAGTGCAGGTCGACCTTGCCGGCTTGCGGCGTTTCCAGGGTCAGGCGCTCGTCTCGCATGGGCGCAGCATCGGCCGGGCAGGCAGCCGGGTCAACGACCCAGCGGCGACCGCTTCGCGCTCAAGCCGTGACGGCCGGCCTTTGGCAAAGGCTGGATCTTGGCGCACGGAAGCTTGATGATCCGCCATCGCCCGGCCACTTGTCCCAAAGGTGCCCGCAGGAGATCCGCTTGTCCGCCGACCTGCAGTCCCATCAGCGCAACAGCCTGCGCCAGTTCTACACCACCGGGGCAGCCCCCTGCCCCTATCTGGACGGCCGGGTCGAGCGACGGGTCTACACCCTGCTGCGCCGCCATCCCCAGGAGCGCGAGACCTTCGACCGGCTGAGCGAGGCCGGCTTCCGGCGCAGCCAGAACCTGATGTACCGGCCGGCCTGCCCGGGCTGCGACGCCTGCGTGCCGGTGCGCATCCCGGTGGCGCAGTTCCAGCCGTCGCGCCACGAGCGCCGGGTCCTCAACCGCAACGCCGACCTGACGGTGCGCGAGGCGCCGGCCCTGCCCACCACCGAGCACTGGGAGCTGTTCCACCGCTACCTGGACGCCCGGCACGGCGATGGCGGCATGGCCGGGATGACCCGGGTCGATTTCGAGACCATGATCGGCGACTGGACGGTCTCGACCCTGCTCCTGGAGGGGCGCGACCCGGAGGGCCGGCTGGTGGCGGTGAGCCTGACCGACCGCCTGGCCTCGGGCTATTCCGGGGTCTACAAGTTCTTCGAGCCCGACCAGCCCCGGCGCAGCCTCGGCACCTGGATGATCCTGCAGCTGATCGAGAAGACCCGGCAGGACGGCCTGGACCATGTGTATCTGGGCTACTGGATCGCCGGCAGCGCCAAGATGGACTACAAGGCCCGGTTCCGGCCGATGGAGCGGCTGACCGCGGAAGGCTGGGTGGTGATGGCGGATCCGCCCGCGGTTGAACCCGCCCCTTGAGCGCTGCTATCGCGGCGCTTCCTCGCCATGCCGGCCGGCGCCGGACGCATGGCCCCCAAGACCAGGCTCCCCGGGTTGGAGCCGCAGATCGGAGCAGGCGATGACCGAGCGGTTCAAGGCGATCCTCCTGGAGCAGGTCGACGGCAAGACCGTGGCGAAGCTGGCCGAGCTGGACGAGGCCCGGCTGATGCCGGGCGAGGTCACCGTCGACGTCGACTGGTCGACCCTGAACTACAAGGACGCCCTGGCCCTGACCGGCAGCGCGCCGGTGGTGCGCAGCTTCCCGTTCGTGCCCGGCATCGACTTCGCCGGCACCGTGCGCAGTTCCGAGGACAGCCGCTTTGCTCCCGGCGCGCCGGTGCTGCTGACCGGCTGGGGTGTCGGCGAGCGCCATTTCGGCGGGCTGGCCGAGCGGGCCCGGGTCAAGGCCGACTGGCTGGTGCCGATGCCGGACGGGCTGGACGGCCGAACCGCCATGGCGATCGGCACCGCCGGCTTCACCGCCGCCCTGTGCGTGCTGGAACTGGAACGCCAGGGCGTGGCGCCCGGCTCGGGCGAGGTCGTGGTGACCGGGGCTGGCGGCGGGGTCGGCAGCATTGCGGTGGCGCTGCTGGCCAAGGCCGGCTTCAAGGTGGTGGCCTCCACCGGCAAGACCGCCGAGGCCGACTGGCTGCGCGGCCTGGGTGCCGCCGAGGTGATCGACCGCACCCCGTTCGTCCCGGGTGCGAAGGGCCCGCTCGACAAGACCCGCTTTGCCGGCGCGATCGACACGGTCGGCGGCGCGGTCCTGGCCGGCCTGCTGAAGACCATGGCGCCGGGCGCCGCCGTCGCCGCGGTCGGCAATGCCGGCGGCGTCGAATTGTCCACCACGGTATTCCCGTTCATCCTGCGCGGCGTGCGGCTGTGCGGGGTGGATTCGGTGCAGGTGCCCTTCGAACCGCGTCTGGCCGCTTGGCAGCGGCTCGCCCGCGACCTGGAGCCGGGCGTGCTGGACCGGGTGGCGCAGGTGATCGGCCTGTCCGAGGTCCCGGCGGCGGCTGCCGCCTTCCTGGAAGGCAAGGTCAAGGGCCGGATCGTGGTCGACACCCACCGCTGAGCCCGAAGGGAACGGGCGCGGGCCAGAGGCCGGCCGCTAAATCGGCCGCCATGCACGCGCGCCCTTTCCCCTGGCCGCCCCGCGTGCTACCTCCCCTCGCCGCGGACCAACGTCTTGACGGTGGCCCTTGCCGTTTTAGGCGGAGCACCGTGCGAAACGGTGGCCGACAGCGATCAATAACCGCGATCGATCCCGACCTTGCCCACCATCCTGGTCCTCAACGGACCGAACCTGAACATGCTCGGCCTGCGCCAGCCCGAGATCTATGGCCGCACCACCCTGGCGGACGTCCGGGCGATGGTCGAGCAGGAGGCGGCCGATCTCGGCGTGACCGCCGATTTCCGCCAGAGCAACCATGAGGGCGTGCTGATCGACTGGATCCACGAGGCCCGCACCAAGGCGGACGTCATCGTGATCAATCCGGGCGGGCTCACCCACACCTCGGTGGCGCTGATGGATGCTTTGTCCGCCGCCGAGAAGCCGGTGATCGAGCTGCACGTCTCCAACGTGCACCGCCGGGAAGACTTCCGGCACCACTCCTACGTGTCGCTGGTCGCCACCGGCGTGATCTGCGGGCTCGGGCCCTACGGCTACGTCCTGGCCCTGCGCGCCGCCCACCACCTCATCTCCCCTTCCCCCGCTGCCGCTCGAGACGAATGATGGCCAAGCTCGACGTCGAAACCAACTTCATCGAGAAGCTGGCGGAACTCCTCCAGCGCACCGGCCTCACCGAGATCGAGATCAACCAGGGCACCACCCGGATCCGGGTCGCGCGCCAGATCCAGATGGCGCCGCTCGACGTGACCGCCCCGGTCTACATGCAGCCCCATGCCGCCCAGCCCGCCCCGGCGGCGGCCGCGGCCCCGGCCGCCGCGCCGGCCGGTCCCGACACCTCGCACCCGGGCATGGTGAAGTCGCCCATGGTGGGCACGGTGTACCTGGCGCCGGAGCCGGGCGCCGCCCCCTATGCCGCGGTCGGCTCCGAGGTGAAGGAGGGCCAGACCCTTCTGATCATCGAGGCGATGAAGGTGATGAACGCGATCCGGGCGCCGAAAGCCGGCCGGGTCGCGCGGGTGTTCGTCGAGAACGCGGCGCCCGTCGAATTCGGCGAACCACTCCTCATCCTGGAGTGAGCGGCTTGTTCAAGAAGATCCTGATCGCCAACCGCGGCGAGATAGCACTCCGGGTGCTGCGCGCCTGCCGCGAGATGGGCATCCAGACCGTGGCGGTGCACTCCACCGCCGACGCGTCCGCCATGCATGTCCGCTTCGCCGACGAGAGCGTGTGCATCGGCCCGCCCCAGGTCGGCGAGAGCTACCTGAACAAGCTCTCGATCCTGGCGGCTGCCGAGATCACCGGGGCGGAGGCGATCCATCCGGGCTACGGCTTCCTCTCCGAGAACGCCGATTTCTGCCAGATGGTTGAGGAGCACGGCTTCGCCTTCATCGGGCCGACCCCGGACCATATCCGGCTGATGGGCGACAAGATCGTCGCCAAGGACACCGCCAAGAAGCTGGGCATCCCCTGCGTGCCGGGGACCGATGGCCCGGTGGCCAGCGACGAGGAAGCGCTCGCGGCCGCCGAGGAGATCGGCTGGCCGGTGCTGATCAAGGCGGTGTCGGGCGGCGGCGGGCGCGGGATGACCGTGGTCCATGACCGCTCCCAGCTCCTGGACGCGCTGCGCATGGCGCGCGGCGAGGCCAAGGCCGGGTTCGGCGACGACCGGGTCTATATCGAAAAGTTCCTGGCGGCGCCCCGCCATATCGAGGTCCAGGTCTTGTGCGACACGCACGGCCAGGTCCTGCACTTAGGCGAGCGCGACTGCTCGCTGCAGCGCCGCCACCAGAAGGTGGTGGAGGAGGCGCCCTCCCCGGTCCTGGATGCGGGCGACCGCGAGAAGCTCGGCCTGCTGGTCGCCAAGGCGATGGAGAAGTTCGGCTACCGGGGCGTCGGCACGCTGGAATTCCTCTACGAGAACGGCCAGTTCTATTTCATCGAGATGAACACCCGCCTGCAGGTGGAGCATCCGGTGACCGAGCTCATCACCGACACCGACCTCGTCCGCGAGCAGATCCGGGTGGCCGCCGGCGAGAAGCTGGCCTTCTCCCAGTCGGACGTGCGCTTCCGTGGCCATGCGATCGAGTGCCGGATCACCGCGGAGAACCCCAAGACCCTGGCGCCGTCGCCGGGGCGGGTCACCGGCTATCACGCCCCGGGCGGGCCGGGCGTGCGGATGGATTCGGCCCTCTACGCCGGCTACACCGTGCCGCCCTACTATGACAGCCTGATCGGCAAGCTGATCGTCCACGACGTCGACCGGCCGACCTGCCTGCGCCGGCTGGAGCGGGCGCTGGCGGAATGCGTGGTGGAAGGCGTCGACACCAACCTGCCGCTCCTGCGCACGGTGATCGGCACCAGCGCGTTCAGGAACGGCCAGTACGACACCGGCTGGCTCGGCAAGTTCATCGCCGACTGGGAGCCGCCGGTAGTGTGATGCGCGACCCGGCCGCGATCGACGAGGACGAGGACGCCCGGACGATCACGCCGGAGATCCTGCTGACCGCCTATCGCCTGGGCGTGTTTCCGATGGCCGAGGCGCATGACGACCCGACCATCCACTGGATCAATCCCAAGCATCGCGGGATCATCCCGCTGGACCGCTTCCACGTGCCGCGCAGCCTGGCCAAGACCTTCCGGTCGGGCCGGTTCGCGCTGACCGCGGATGAGGCCTTCGACCGGGTGATCCGGGCCTGCGCGGAGGCCACCGAGATCCGGCCCAGCACCTGGCTGAACCCGCAGCTCATCGAGCTCTATGGCGCCCTGCACCGCCGGGGCCATGCGCACAGCGTGGAGACCTGGCAGGACGGCAGGCTGGTCGGCGGGCTGTACGGCGTCTCGATCGGCGGCGCCTTCTTCGGCGAGAGCATGTTCAGCCGGGCGACCGACGCCTCCAAGGTCGCCCTGGTGGAACTGGTGCGCCGGCTGCGCGCCGGCGGCTACGTGCTGCTGGACACCCAGTTCGTCACCAGCCACCTGACCCGCTTCGGCGCGATCGAGATCCCCCAGGCGGAGTACCAGCGGCGCCTGCACCATGCGATGATGCTGAACGCCGTGTTCCCCAAGGACGGGGTTCAGCCGGGCGGCACCACGCTCGCCGGGGGATCGGGCAGGAGCGGGTCGATGCAGCCGGTCAGCCACACGTCGTAGACCGGGTGCTCCAGGGCGTGGAGCGAGGGGCTGGAGGCATAGACCCAGCCGGAGAAGATCCGCTCCTCGCGGTCCTGGTCGAGATCGTCGATCTCCAGAAACGCGGCGGCTTCCGGGGTCTCGGTCGGCGGCGAGGTGAAGCAGGCCTTCAGCGTGATCAGCAGGGTGCCGAACCGGACCGGCTGGTCCAGGGTCACCTCGATCCGCACCACCCGCGCCGTGACCTTGTCCAGGCCCTGCATCTCCGCCTTGTTGTTCGGCACGGTCGGCCCCGCCGCCAGGGCTGGGCCGGCGCTCAAGGCGGACGACAGCAGGACGGCGGCGCCCAGCCGCCGCAGAACCATCGAAGCGATCATGGGCTGGAGAAGATGTCGTCGGCGGCTCCCGCGTCGCCGCCAGATGCCGCGCCGCCCGATCCGCCGCTCTCGCTGCCGCCCTGGCTGAAGATGTAGCGACCGATCAGGTCCTCGATGCTGACCGAGGACTGGGTCAGGGTGATGGCCCCGCCCGGCTCCAGGTTGCGGTCGTCGCCACCGGGGATGATCGAGAGGTACTTGCCGCCGATCAGGCTGGAGCTGGCGACCGAGGCCGAACTGTCGGTCGGCAGCTCGATGCCGTTCTGCACCGAGAAGCGGACCGACGCCCGGAAGGTCTGCGGGTCCAGGCTCTTCGCGGTGACGGTGCCGACCTTCACCCCGCTGATCCGTACGTCGCCGCCGACATCGATCCCGTCGGCGCGGTCGAACTGCGCCACCAGCTCATAGCCGTTCGGACCGCCGATGTTGCTGCGCCCATACGCCCAGAACAGGAAGCCGGCCGCCACCAGCAGCACCAGGGCCCCGAGTATGGTCTCGACGATGCTGCGGGCCATGCCATTCCTCTCCGACGTCGTCGCGCTCGATCCATGCGGTCAGGTAGCGCCTGACGGCCAAACCCTCAACCTCGGGCGTCTCAGGCCTGCCCGGTCTTCTCGTCCAGCCCGAGCAGGGCCCGGGCAAATGCTTCGGCCTCGAACGGCTTCAGGTCCTCGATCGCCTCGCCCACGCCCAAGGCATGGATCGGCAGGTGGAACCGCTCGGCCAGCGACACGACCACGCCGCCCTTGGCGGTGCCGTCCAGCTTGGTCACCACCAGGCCGGTCACGTCCACGATCTCCTTGAAGACCTCGAGCTGCCGGTGCGCGTTCTGCCCGGTCGTGCCGTCCAGCACCAGCACGGTGTCGTGCGGGGCGTCGGGATCGACCTTCTTGATCACCCGGATGATCTTCTTCAGCTCGTCCATGAGGGCCGCCTTGTTGTGCAGCCGCCCGGCCGTGTCGATCATCAGGATGTCGGCGCCCTGCGCCTTGGCCTTCTCCAGCGCGGAAAAGGCCAGCGCCGCGGGATCCGATCCCTGCGTCGCCGCCAGCACCGGCACGCCGTTGCGCTCGCCCCAGACCTGGAGCTGCTCCACCGCGGCCGCCCGGAAGGTGTCGCAGGCGGCCAGCACCACCTTCAGCCCGGCATCGGTCGCCATCTTGGCGAGCTTGCCGATCGTGGTGGTCTTGCCGGTGCCGTTCACCCCGCACACCAGGATCACCTGCGGCGCCACGTCCCGCGACGGGATCGGCTTCGCATACGGCTTCAGGATCCGGGTGACCTCGGCGGCCAGCACCTGGCGGACCTCCTGGTCGGTGACGTCCTTGCCGTAGCGCTCCTTCTTCAGGTGCGCGACCAGCCGGCCGGAGGTCTCCACCCCCATGTCGGCCAGGATCAGCGCCTCCTCCAGCTCGTCCAGGGTCTCCTGGTCGAGCTTCTTCTTCACGAAGATCGCGGAAATGGATCCGGTGAGCTGGCCCGAGGTCTTCGACAGACCGGATTTCAGGCGCTGCCACCAGCTGGCATTGGTCTGGGTCATGGCGAGGCGGAAACTCGCCGATGCGGCGGGGTTCGGCAAGCGCCGGATGACGTGGAGCCCCCTGATCTGCCTTGCCGCGGCGTGCATGGCTGCCATGTGCCGGACGAGGCGTCAGGTCAGCAGCCGCCCTCCCGCCATCCGGATCGGGCGGTCCATCGCCTCCACCAGCGCCGGGTCATGGCTGACCGCCAGCAAGGTGGTGCCGCGCCGGGACGTTTCCTCGCGCAGGAGGCCGATCACCGCCGAGGCGCTGGCGGCGTCCAGGCTGGCGGTGGGTTCGTCGGCGATCAGGATGGGCGGGTCCTGGAACAGGGCCCGGGCGATCGCGACCCGCTGCTGCTCGCCCCGGGACAGGGTGGCGACGTCCTCGCGCGCCCCGGACACCCCACAGAGGTCCAGCAGGGCCAAGGCCCGCTCCTTTGCGGCCGGGACCGGCCTCCAGGCGGAGAAATAGCCGGCGGCCATCACGTTCTGCAGCACCGGCATGCCCCGGATGAGGTGAAAGTCCTGGAAGATCATGCCGACATGGCGGCGCCGCCAGCGGTCCCGGGCGCCCTCGGGAAGGGCGGTGATCTCCTGGTCCGCCCAGCGCACCTCTCCCTGCTGCACCGGCTGGATGCCGCTCAGCGCGAAGGCCAGCGTGGTCTTGCCGCAGCCGGACGGCCCGGTGATGGCAACCCGCGCGCCCTGACGGATCTCCAGCGACGGGACATCCAGCGCCGGCACCGCCGAGAAGGCGACCCGGAGCCCCCGGACCCGCAGGTGGCTCACCGGGCGCCTCCGAAGGATCGGCCGGCGCCGGCCGCTGCGCCCGGGCAGGGATGCCCTGGATCGACTTCCTGGAGTGCCGGCAAGACAGAAATCCTCCCTCGCATTTCACCCAACATGTCCGGACATCCGATGGATTTTCCAGATCATTCTGTTGTTCGAGTGGTATTGCTATCCGTCATTGCCTGGAACTATCTCGCTTTGGAAGATCGAAGGTCAGGGAGATGATCATGAAGAAACCTGTGCAGGCTGCTCTGTGCCTGGGGTCGGTCGTGCTGGCGGCAACCGGCTGCAGCAGCCGGGGCGCCGAGACGACCGTCGGCAGCAGCAGCGCCGCGCTGGCCCAGGCGGGCGATCCCTACTTCCAGACCGGCCAGGACACGCTCCAGCGGATCATGGCGCAGCAGCCGAACACCAACCACGCCAAGAACGTGATCCTGTTCGTCGCCGATGGCATGGGTTTTCCCACCATCACCGCGACCCGGATCCTGGAAGGTCAGCAGCGCGGCGTGGACGGCGAATCCAACGTCCTGACCTTTGAATCCTTCCCCTACCTGGCTGCGTCCAAGACCTACTCGGCCGATGGCCAGGTCTCCGACAGCTCGCCCACCGCGGTGGCGATGGTGACCGGGGTGAAGACCAACAACGGCGTCATGGCGGTGTCGCACAACGTGGCCGAAGAGGACTGCCGGGCGTCCCTGGACAACGGTGCCGTCACCACGATCTTCGAGATGGCGCAGGCCGCCGGCCTTGCCACCGGCGTGGTCAGCACCGCGCGGCTGACCCATGCCACGCCGGGCGCCACCTATTCGCATTCGCCCAGCCGCGACTGGGAATCGGATGCCGACATGCCGCCCGAGGCGATCGAGATGGGCTGCAAGGACATCGCCAGCTCCCTGATCGAGACCCCGAACGGCCACGGCTTCGACGTGGCGATGGGCGGCGGGCGCGCCAACTTCCTGCCCGAGACCGCCGCCGATCCGGAGGATGAGGGCAAGACCGGCAAGCGCACCGACAACCGCGACCTGACCAGGGAATGGCAGGACCGCAACGACAATGCGGTGTTCGTCTGGAACCAGCAGCAGTTCGACGCGATCGACCCCGCGACCACCGGCCCGGTCCTCGGCCTGTTCGAGATGTCGCACATGAAGTATTCGGTCGACCGCGAGAAGGACAAAGGCGGCGAGCCGTCCTTGTCGGAGATGACCTCCAAGGCCATCGACATCCTGCAGGCCAAGGCCGGTGACGAGGGCTTCATCCTCTTGGTCGAGGCCGGCCGGGTCGACCATGCGCTGCATGAGGGCAATGCCGCGCGGGCGCTGAACGATGCGATCGCCTTCGACCGCGCCATCAAGACCGCCACCCAGAAGGTCGACCTCGACGAGACTCTGATCGTGGTGACCGCCGACCACGGCCACACCCTGACCATCAGCGGCTATCCCGAGCGCGGCAATCCGATCCTGGGCCTGGCCTCCTGGAAGGGCGAGCCGCTGCTGGGCGATGACGGCAAGCCCTACACCACCCTGGGCTTCGCCAATGGCCCGGGCGCGATGAAGGACGGCGTCCGCGCCGATCTGACCAACGTCGACACCACCGATGTCGACTTCCTGCAGCAGTCCCTGGTGCCGCTCGCCAGCGAGACCCATGGCGGCGAGGATCTGGGCATCTATGCGATCGGCCCCTGGTCGCATCTCTTCCAGGGCACGGTGGAGCAGAACTATATCTTCCACGTGATGGACCATGCCTCCGGCATCAGCCAGCGCGCAGCCGGCGCCGCCAAGTGAGGATCTGAAGGGGAGACAGGACATGGCCGGGCCCACCCGACGTCACCTGCTGGCCGCCCTGGCTGCGATCGGCGTGGCTGGAACCGTGCGACCCGGCCATGCCGCCCCGCAGATCAAGCTGCGCGACATCTACGGCAGGGGTGCGGCGTTCTCCGAGGAGGCGCTGGCCTTGGCCGACCAGACCGTGGAGATCCAGGGCTTCATGGCGCCGCCGCTCAAGCCCGACGCGCCCTTCTTCGTGCTGACCAAGCGGCCGATGGCGGTCTGCCCGTTCTGCGACAGCGAGATGGACTGGCCGCAGGACATCATCCTGGTCCGCCTGGAAAGTCCGCAGGAATGGGTCGACTTCAACCTGCCGATCCGCGTCACCGGCACCCTGTCGCTGGGCACCGAGATCGACGAGGAGACCGGCTTCGTGAGCCGGGTCCGGCTGCTCGACGCCAGCTACGAGCGGATCTGAGCGTTTGGGCAACCCCCTGCCCTTCGTCCTGGCCGACCTGCGGCGCAGCCGGGCGGGCGTGCTGGCGGTCATCCTCCTGGTGGCGCTGGCCGTGGCCCTGGGCGTGGCGGTCTCCGCCCAGGAGCGCGCCCTGCGCGAAGGCAGCGCTGAGGCCGCCGACCCGTTCGACCTGCTGATCGGCGCGCCCGGCAGCGAAACCCAGCTGGTCCTCTCCACCGTCTACCTTCAGCCCGCCTCCCTGGACCTGATCGACGCCAGGATCCTGGCCGAGCTCGCGGACAACCCGGAGGTCGCCTATGCCGCGCCGATCGGCTTTGGCGACAACTGGCAGGGCCACCCGCTGATAGGCTCGACCACCGACTTCCTGACCCGGGGCGGCGCCCTGGCCCTGGCCGAGGGACGCCCGTTCGCCCGGGTCGACGAGGTGGTGGTCGGCGCGGACGTGCCGCTCGCCCTGGAGCAGGAATTCGAGCCGCTGCACGGCCATGTCGAGATGGAGGACGAGGACCACCACGAATTCGCCTTCCGGGTGGTCGGCCGGCTGCCCCGCCTGGGCAGCCCCTGGGACCGGGCGATCGTGTCCAGCATCGAATCCACCTGGTGGATCCACGGCCTGCCGGTCGGCCATGCCCTGGACGAGGCCCGGGTCTGGCCGGCCGGCCTGCACGGCGAGCCGGACTTTTCGGCGATCCCGGTGGGCCCGCCCTTCGACCTGGACGAGCTGCCGGGCGTCCCGGCGATCGTGGTCAAGCCGGCCAGCTTCGCCGCGGCCTATGCCCTGCGCGCGCAGTACCGCGGCGCCGACGCCACCATGGCGGTGTTCCCGGGCGAGGTGCTGGTGCAGCTCTACGCGCTCTTGGGCGACGTGCGCGACCTGATCGCGACGATCTCGGTGCTGACCCAGGTCCTGGTGATCGGGGCGGTGCTGCTGGCGGTGCTGGCCAGCCTGGCGCAGCGGCGCCGGCTGATCGGGGTCCTGCGGGCGCTGGGCGCGTCGCGCCTGTTCGTGTTCGCCACGGTCTGGCTGAACGTGGCGCTGATCCTGACGCTGGGCGCGTTGCTGGGCCTGGCGCTGGGCTATGGCGGCGCCCTGCTGGTGTCCCTGGCCTTCGAGAGCCGCACCTCGGTGGCCCTGCCGGTGGCCCTGGGCCACCCGGAATTCCTGCTGGTCCTGGCGATCGTGCTGGTCGGGCTGGCCCTGGCCGCCATCCCGGCCGCCCTCACCTACCGCAACTCCGTCGCCGCCGCCTTGCGCAGCTGACCGGCTCAGGCCGCCCGCTCGCCCAGCAGCACCTCGCCCTCCACGCCCTTGATCCGCACGTCCACCAGCGTGCCCGCCGGCGGGTCGTCGTTTGCGGCGAGCTTCACCGGCGCGAAATGCCGGGTGTGCCCGGCCCCGCCCCGCTCGACCAGCAGCTCGCGCACCCGGCCCTGCTCGCCCGCATAGAAGCGCGCCACCGCCTTGGCGCCCTCGGCGCGCAAGAGGGCGGCGCGCTCCTTGCGCAGCATCGGCTCGACCTGCGGCATCTTCGCCGCCGGGGTGCCCTGGCGCGGGCTGTAGGGGAACACGTGCAGCCAGGTGAGCCCGGCCTCCTCGACGATCCGCCTGGTGTTCTCGAACATCTGGTCGGTCTCGGTCGGGAAGCCCGCGATGATGTCGGCGCCGAACACCAGGTCCGGCCGGAGGCCGCGCAGCCGCGCCGTCAGCCCCAGCACGTCCTCGCGGGAATGGCGGCGCTTCATCCGCTTGAGCGTCATGGTGTCGCCGGCCTGCAGCGACAAATGCAAATGCGGCATCAGCCGGGGCTCGCTCGCGATCAGCTCCAGCAGGTCGTCGTCGATCTCGGCCGGGTCGATCGAGGACAGGCGCAGCCTCGGAAGTTCCGGCACGTCGCGCAGCACCGCCTTCATCAGCCCGCCGAGCGTCGGCGCATCCCCCAAATCCTTGCCATAGGAAGTGATGTCGACCCCGGTCACCACCAGCTCGCGATAGCCCTGCCCGACCAGCAGCCGCGTCTGCGCCACCACGTCCTGGATCGGCACCGAGCGGGACGGCCCGCGCCCGTAGGGAATGATGCAGAAGGTGCAGCGATGGTCGCAGCCGTTCTGCACCTGCAGGAACGCGCGCGACCGGCCGTCGAAGCCCGGCACCAGGTGCCCGGCCATCGCCTTGACCGCCATGATGTCGCCGACCCGGACCCGCTCCGGCCCCTCGCCGGCAAGGCCGGTCCAGGTGAGCGGCTTCAGCTTGTCCTCGTTGCCGACCACATGGTCGACCTCGTCCATCCCGGTCCACTTGGCCGGGTCGACCTGGACGGCGCAGCCGGTCACCACGATCCGCTTCTCGGGGTTCTGCCGCCTTGCCTTGCGCACCGCCTGGCGGACCTGGCGCTCCGCCTCGGCGGTGACCGTGCAGGAATGGACGATCACCAGGTCCTTCAGCCCGGCCTCCTCGGCATGGCGGCGCATCACCTCGGATTCGAAGATGTTCAGCCGGCAGCCGAAGGTCAGGACGTCGATGGCGCTCATGGCGCGTCCGGCGCCATCTCGGCGCTGATCTCGCCCGTATAGGAGAGCGCGGTCGGCCCGGTCATCACCACCCCGTTGATCCCGTCCCAGGCAAGCTGCAGCTCGCCGCCGTCCAGCTGGAAGCGGACCTTGCCGTCGACCAGGTCCTTGCGCACCAGCGCCACCATCGCCGCACAGGCCCCGCTGCCGCAGGCGAGCGTCAGCCCGGCGCCTCGCTCGAACACGCGCAGCCGCACGTTCTGGCGGTCCAGCACCTGCACGAAGCCGATATTGGCGCGCTCGGGGAACATCGGGTCGCGCTCCAGCATCGCCCCCATCCCGGCGACGTCCAGGCTCTCCAGATGCTCGACCACGAACACCGCGTGCGGGTTGCCCATGTTCACCGCGAACGGCCGCGGCAGCCCGGCGATGTCGACCGGCACCTGCTCGGTGTCGCATTCATGGGTGAGCGGGATCTCGTCCCAGCGAAAGCGCGGCTGGCCCATGTCCACCGACCAGGCATCGCCGTCGCGCACCGCCCGCAGGATGCCGCGCCCGGTGCGCAGCTCGATCCGGTCCTGGCCGGTCTCGTCGTGGATCAGCCGGGCGACGCAGCGGGTGGCGTTGCCGCAGGCCCCGGATTCGCTGCCGTCGGCGTTGAAGAACCGCACATGGGCGTCCAGCTCCGGGTCCTCGTCGATCACGACGAGCTGGTCGAAGCCGATGCCGCGATGGCGGTCGGCGAGCCTGGCCACCCAGGCGGGATCGATCGGGATCGGCATCCGACGCTCGTCCAGGAGGACGAAGTCGTTGCCCAGCCCGTGCATCTTGGTGAAGGGCACGATGGTCATGGTGCGGCCTGATCGCAGATCGTCGCCCCCCGCGCAACGGTGGAACCGCGATTCCTTGACATCTGGATGGCGCGGTGCTCAAGAGAGCCGCGCTTCGCGGGCCCATCTCGCGGAGGCGGTTTTCTATACGCTGCCGTGTCCGGAAAATCCATCGCCGGGAACGACGTTGATGGATTGGCACAGGACGGAACGACCGGGATCATGTTCGAAAACCTAACCACCCGCCTTGGTGGCGTGTTCGACCGGCTGCGCCGGCGCGGCGCGCTGTCCGAGGCCGATGTCGGCGAAGCCCTGCGCGAGATCCGCGTGGCGCTGCTGGAGGCCGACGTCGCCCTGCCGGTGGTCAAGGACTTCGTCGCCGGCATCAAGGAGCGCGCAGTCGGCCAGGAGGTGATCCGCTCGATCACGCCCGGCCAGCAGATCGTCAAGATCGTCAACGACCGGCTGATCGAGCTCCTGGGCGGTGCCGAGCAGGCCGGGCTGGACCTGGGCTCGCCGCCCTCGGTCGTGCTGATGTGCGGCCTGCAGGGCTCCGGCAAGACCACCACCTCGGGCAAGCTGGCGCTGCGGCTGAAGAACCGCGAGCGCAAGAAGGTGCTCCTGGCCTCGCTCGACGTGCAGCGGCCGGCCGCGCAGAAGCAGCTGCAGGTGCTGGCCGAGCAGACCGGCACCGGCCACCTGCCGATCATCCCCGGCCAGAAGCCGGTCGAGATCACCCAGCGGGCGCTGGATACCGCACACCGCGAAGGCTACGACGTCGTCATCCTGGACACGGCCGGCCGGCTGCAGATCGACGACCAGCTCATGGACGAGCTGGCCGAGGTCAAGCTGCTCGCCGAGCCGCAGGAGACCCTGCTGGTCGCCGACGGCCTGACCGGCCAGACCGCGGTCGACGTGGCCCGGACCTTCAACGACGAGATCGGCATCGACGGCATCGTGCTCACCCGCATGGACGGCGACGCCCGCGGCGGCGCGGCGCTGTCGATGCGCCACATCACCGGCAAGCCGATCAAGTTCGTGGGCGTCGGCGAGAAGCTCGACCAGCTGGAGGCGTTCGTCGCCGAGCGGGTCGCCGGCCGGATCCTCGACATGGGCGACGTGGTCAGCCTGGTCGAGAAGGCGGTCGAGAACATCGACCGCGACGAGGCCGAGAAGCTCGCCAAGAAGGTGCAGAAGGGCCGGTTCGACCTGGCCGACTACCGTTCGCAGCTCGTGCAGATGAAGAAGATGGGCGGCATGCAGGGCATGCTGTCGGCACTGCCGGGCGTGCAGAAGATCAAGAAGCAGCTGGACGAGAAGAAGGTCGACGAACGGGTGTTCGTCCGTCAGACCGCGATCATCGACAGCATGACGCCCCTGGAGCGGCGCGAACCGGACAAGCTCAACGCCTCGCGCAAGCGGCGCATCGCCAAGGGCTCCGGCACCACCGTCCAGGACGTCAACCAGCTCTTGAAGCAGCATCGCCAGATGCAGGACATGATGAAGCAGATGAAGAAGATGGGCGGCTTGCAGAACCTGATGGGCAAGCTCCCCAAGGGAATGATCCCGCAGGGAATGTTGCCCCGGATGTAAGCTTCTTCTCTCTGTTTCTCGCTCAACCGTTGAACTCTAGGAAGTCAGCTATGTCGGTGAAGATCCGCCTCGCCCGCGCCGGCGCGAAGAAGCGTCCCTACTACAAGATCGTCGCGGCCAGCAGCCGCTCGCCGCGCGACGGTCGTTTCCTGGAGCGTCTGGGCTCCTACGACCCGATCCGCACCACCGAGGACCCGAACCGCCTGGTCCTGAACGAGGAGCGGATCAAGCACTGGCTGTCCGTGGGCGCCCTGCCGACCGATCGGGTCGCCCGCTTCCTGGACAAGGCCGGCATCCTGCCGGGCGCCACCGTGCATCGCGGCACCGGCAAGCGCGCCGCCGAGATCGCCGAGAAGAAGGCGAAGCAGGAAGCCGAAGCGGCCGCCTGAGCCGGTTTCGGGACAGCGTTCGCGTCCAGCACTGGACGTGGACGCCGCTTCCATGTCGAGACGAGAGCCGGAGGCCGCCGGGTCCTCCTTGGGCTTAGCGCAGGGCCGATGGCCGCTGGGTTGCCGGGACGGGGTTGAGGATCGATGGCTGGAGATGCCGCCGAACGGATGGTGTGCGTCGCCGCAGTGGCGACGGCCCATGGCGTGCGCGGTCATCTCAAGCTGAAGACCTTCACCGAGGAGCCGGAGAATGCCGCCGCCTACGGGCCGGTCTACGACCAGAACGGCAAGCGCCTGTTCACGATGGTCGTGGAGACGGTGCTGGACAACGGCCTGATCGTGAAGGCTGAGGGCATTACCGACCGCAACGCCGCCGAGCGGCTGCGCGGTACCGCCCTCTATGTCCCGCGCAGCGTCCTGCCCGCGACCGGCAAGGACGAGTTCTACCACGAGGACCTGATCGGCCTGCGTGCGGAGGACACGTCCGGCGCGCTTCTGGGCGAGGTCGTCGGCGTGCAGGATTTCGGCGCCGGCGACATCCTGGAGGTGCGTGCCGGAGACGGCGCCCTGCTGGACTTCCCCTTCACCAGGGCAGTCGTGCCGGTGGTCGACCTTGCCGGCGGCAGGGTGGTGATCGACCCGCCGGTGGAGGTGGAGTGATGGGCTTTGCCGCCTCGGTGGTCACCATCTTCCCCGAGATGTTCCCGGGCGCGCTCGGCCAGTCGCTGACCGGCAAGGCCCTGGAGCGCGGCGACTGGTCGCTGGAAACGGTCAACCCGCGCAGCTTCACCCAGGACCGCCACCAGTCGGTCGACGACACCCCGTTCGGCGGCGGGGCCGGGATGGTGATGCGGCCGGACGTGATCGCCGCCGCCCTGGACGCGGCGGCGCCGACAGGCGACCCGCGCCCGAAGATCTTCCTCACCCCGCGCGGGCGCCGCTTCGTGCAGGCGGATGCCCGCCGCCTGGCCGACGGGCCGGGCGTCGTCCTCTTGTGCGGCCGCTACGAGGGGATCGACCAGCGCGTCGTCGAATCCCGCGGCCTGGACGAGGTCTCGATCGGCGACTTCGTCCTGTCCGGCGGCGAGCTGGCCGCCTTCCTGCTCCTCGATTCGGTGGTGCGGCTCCTGCCCGGCGTGCTGGGCTCCGCCTCATCATTGGCTGAGGAAAGCTTTGAGGACGGATTGCTCGAATATCCGCATTATACGCGGCCGGCGGTCTGGGAAGGCCGGCCGGTCCCTGAGATTCTCCTGTCCGGGCATCATGCCCGGATCCGGGAGTGGCGGCGGGAACAGGCGAAAGCCATCACCGCCGCGCGACGCCCCGACCTGATCGGGGCCAAGAACGTCGAACTCCACCCTGAAGGACACTGATCCATGGATCTGATCGCACAGCTCAACAAAGAGCAGATTGAAGCAGCACTCGAGGGCCGCGGCCAGCAGGTGCCCGAATTCGGCGCCGGCGACACGCTTCGTGTCAACGTGAAGGTCATCGAGGGCACCCGCGAGCGGGTCCAGGCCTTCGAGGGCGTCTGCATCGCCAGGCGCAATCGCGGCGTGAACAGCGCGTTCACCGTCCGCAAGATCTCCTACGGCGAGGGTGTCGAGCGCGTCTTCCCGCTGTACAGCCCGCGGATCGCCTCCATCGAGGTGGTGCGTCGCGGCAAGGTGCGTCGCGCGAAGCTGTATTATCTGCGTGGCCGGACCGGCAAGGCGGCGCGCATCACCGAGCGCCGCATGGACACCCCCAAGAAGTCCGCCTCGGCCTGAACCGGGCCAGCAAGGCTGACTGCATCGCATTGAACCGGGATGCGGCACGCATCCCGGCAGATCGGGAACAGAAGAGATGAGCGGGCCCAAGACCCTCTTCGAGAAAATCTGGGAAAGCCACCTGGTCGACGTCGCCGAGGACGGCACCAGCCTCCTCTACATCGACCGGCACCTCGTCCACGAGGTGACCAGCCCCCAGGCGTTCGAGGGTCTCCGCGTCTCCGGCCGCAAGGTCCTGCGCCCCGAGGCGACCCTGGCCGTTCCCGACCACAACGTCCCCACCACCGACCGGTCCAAGCCGATCGAGGATGCCACCTCGCGCATCCAGGTGGAGACGCTGGAGGAGAATTGCCGCGAATTTGGCGTGCAATTGTTCGGCATGCGCGACAAGCGCCAGGGCATCGTCCACGTGATCGGGCCGGAACAGGGCTTCACCCTGCCCGGCACGACCATCGTCTGCGGTGACAGCCACACCTCGACCCACGGCGCGTTCGGCGCCCTGGCGTTCGGCATCGGCACGTCCGAGGTCGAGCACGTGCTGGCCACCCAGACCCTCATCCAGAAGCGTCCGAAGACCATGCGGATCTCGGTCGAGGGCGACCTGCCCTTCGGCGTGACCGCCAAGGACGTGATCCTCGCCATCATCGGCAAGATCGGCACCGCCGGCGGCACCGGCTACGTGATCGAGTATGCCGGCTCGGTGGTGCGCGGCCTGTCGATGGAAGGCCGCATGACCATCTGCAACATGTCGATCGAGGGCGGCGCCCGCGCCGGCCTGATCGCGCCCGACGAGAAGACCTGGACCTACCTGAAGGGCCGCCCGATGGCGCCCAAGGGCGAGGCCTGGGAGCAGGCGGTCCGCTACTGGTCGACCCTGCCCTCCGACGAAGGGGCGACCTACGACGCCGAGGTCCTGCTGAAGGCCGAGGACATCGAGCCGCAGGTCACCTGGGGCACCTCGCCCCAGGACGTGGTGGCGATCTCCGGCCGCGTGCCGGATCCCAGGACCGCGAAGGACGAGGGCCAGCGCAAGGCCATGCAGCGCGCCCTGGACTATATGGGCCTGACCGCCGGCATGCCGATGGAAGAGGTCGTCCTGGACAAGGTGTTCCTGGGCTCCTGCACCAATGGCCGGATCGAGGACCTGCGCGCCGCCGCCAAGGTGGTGGCCGGCAAGAAGGTCGCCGCCAACATCCAGGCGATGGTGGTGCCGGGCTCCGGCCTGGTGCGCTACCAGGCCGAGCAGGAAGGCCTGGACAAGATCTTCAAGGAGGCGGGCTTCGAGTGGCGCGAGGCCGGCTGCTCGATGTGCCTGGGCATGAACCCGGACCAGCTCTCGCCCAAGGAGCGCTGCGCCTCCACCAGCAACCGCAACTTCGAGGGCCGCCAGGGCCGGCAGGGCCGCACCCACCTGCTCTCGCCCGAGATGGCCGCCGCCGCCGCCGTGACCGGCCGGCTGACCGACGTCCGCAAGATGGTCGCCTGAGGAGAGACGAACATGGTCCCCTTCACCAAGCTGACCGGCGTCGCCGCGCCCTTGCCGATGATCAACGTCGACACCGACATGATCATCCCCAAGCAGTTCCTGAAGACCATCAAGCGGACTGGGCTCGGCAAGAACCTGTTCGACGAGATGCGCTACACCCAGGACGGCCAGGAGATCCCTGAGTTCGTCCTGAACCAGCCGCGCTACCGCCAGGCGCAGATCCTGGTGGCCGGCGAGAATTTCGGCTGCGGCTCCTCGCGCGAGCACGCCCCTTGGGCGCTGGCCGATTTCGGCATCCGCTGCGTGATCGCGCCCAGCTTTGCCGACATCTTCCACAACAACTGCTTCAAGAACGGCATCCTGCCGATCCGTCTCCCCCAGGAGACGATCGACGCGCTGATGGCCGAGGCGGAGAACGCGCCGGACCCGACCTTCACGGTCGACCTGGAGCAGAACCTGATCCTGCGGCCCACCGGCAACGAGCCGATCTCGTTCAGCATCGACCCGCACGGCCGCGACTGCCTCCTGGAGGGCCTGGACGATATCGGGCTCACCATGCAGAAGGCCGAGAAGATCCGGTCGTTCGAGGGCAGGCAGCGCGAGCAGGCGCCCTGGCTCTACCCCTCGGCCGCCTGAGCCCCCCTGGCGCGGCTTGACCGGGCCAGGGACGGCATGAGACCTTGACCGGTCGCTTCCCTTTCCACCCCCTCGGGAGGCGACCGACCAAGCGATTTGCACGAACGAACCCGAGAGGGCGACGGAACGAAACGAACCCGGGAAGGCGATTTTGCACGAACGAACCCGAGCGCCGTCTTCCTGAGCAAGCGAACCTCCTGCCCCTCGTCCCTTTTGCACGAACGAACCCGAGAAAGCAGCGATGACCACCGGCTCGATCCTCTTCCTTCCTGGCGACGGCATCGGGCCGGAGGTGATGGGCGTCGTCCGTCAGGTCATCGACCATCTGGGCAAGAAGGGCCTGTCCTTCGAGCTGCACGAGGACCTGGTCGGTGGCGCCTCGCTGGACGCCCATGGCGTGCCGATCACCGAGGAGGTCCTGGCCAAGGCCAAGGCCGTCGACGCGATCATGTTCGGCGCGGTCGGCGTGCATAAGTATGACGCCAACCCGTTCCACCTGAAGCCCGAGCAGGCGCTGCTCAAGCTGCGCAAGCAGCTGGAGCTGTTCGCCAACCTGCGCCCGGCGATCGTGTTCGACGCCCTGGTGGATGCGTCCACGCTGAAGCCCGAGCTGGTGCGTGGCCTGGACATCCTGATCCTGCGCGAGCTGACCGGCGGCGTGTACTTCGGCGAGCCGCGCGGCATCGAGGAGATCGGCGGCGGCCAGAAGCGCGGCGTCGACACCCAGGTCTACACCACGCCTGAGATCGAGCGCATCGCCCGGGTCGGCTTCGAGCTGGCGCGCAAGCGCGGCAACGCGGTGACCTCGGTCGAGAAGGCCAACGTGATGCACACCGGCGTGCTCTGGCGCCAGGTGGTCACCGACCTGCACGCCCGCGAGTACGGCGACGTCCAGCTCTCGCACATGTATGCCGACAACTGCGCCATGCAGCTGATCCGCCGGCCCAAGCAGTTCGACGTGATCGTCACCGACAACCTGTTCGGCGACATCCTCTCGGATGCCGCCGCCATGGCGACCGGCTCGCTCGGCATGCTGCCCTCGGCCGCCTTGGGCGCGCCCGATGCCGCCACTGGCAAGCGCAAGGCGATGTACGAGCCGATCCACGGCTCCGCCCCCGACATCGCCGGCAAGGACATGGCCAACCCCATCGCGGCCTTGATGAGCTTTGCCATGCTTCTCAAGTACAGCTTCGACCGCGATGCCGAGGCCCAGCTGCTGGAAGCCGCCATCGCCGACGTGCTGAACGAGGGCTACCGCACTGCCGACATCGCGCAGGACGGCATGACCCAGCTCGGCACCGTGGAAATGGGCCAGAAGATCCTCACCGCGCTGACCAAGCGCTCGACCTGAATCCGGATTTCATGGGCGTCCCGGGTGCCCTGGCGGGCCGCCCGGGTCCCTCGAAAGGAAACGCTCATGGGCTTTAGAATTGCCGTCGCCGGCGCCACCGGCGCTGTCGGCCACGAGATCCTGAACATCCTGGCGGAACGCGAGTTTCCGGCCGACGAGGTCGTGGCGCTCGCCTCGCGCAACTCGGTCGGCAAGGAAGTCAGCTTCGGCGACGACAAGCTGCTGAAGGTCAAGGCGCTCGAGGACTTCGACTTCACCGGCTACGACATGGCCCTGTTCTCGCCGGGCGGTGCCGTGTCCGCGGTCCATGCCCCGCGCGCCGCCGCCGCCGGATGCCTGGTGATCGACAACACCAGCCATTTCCGCATGGACGAGGACGTCCCGCTGGTGGTGCCGGAGGTCAACCGCGAGGCGCTGCAATACGCCCGCAACCGCAACATCGTCGCCAACCCGAACTGCTCGACCATCCAGATGGTCATGGCGCTCAAGCCCCTGCACGACCTGGCGACGATCAAGCGGGTGGTGGTGTCCACCTACCAGTCGGTGTCCGGCGCCGGCCAGAAAGGCATGGACGAGCTCTTCGAGCACACCAAGGCCGTCTACATGAACGACCTGGGCAAGAAGCCCACGGTGTTCCAGAAAGCCATCGCCTTCAACGTCATCCCCCAGATCGACAAGTTCATGGAGGACGGTTCCACCAAGGAAGAGTGGAAGATGAAGGTCGAGACCAAGAAGATCCTCGACCCTTCGATCGAGGTGGTGGCGACCTGCGTCCGCGTCCCGGTGTTCATCGGCCATTCCGAGGCGATCAACGTCGAGTTCGAGAGCGAGATCAGCCTGGAAGAGGCGATCGAGGCGCTGCACGAGTTCGAGGGGATCAACGTCCTGGATGACCCGGACGACTACCAGTACGCGACGCCCAAGGACGTGGTCGGCGAGTACGCCACCTTCGTGTCGCGCCTGCGCATGGACGACACCGTCCCTTATGGCCTGAACATGTGGGTGGTCTCGGACAACCTGCGCAAGGGGGCGGCGCTGAACGCCGTCCAGATCGCCGAGACCCTGGTCGAGGACGGCCTGGTCTGATCCAGGCCGGCCTCGAGCGCGGCGGAGCTCTATGCCGCCGCGCTCAGGCCTCCTCGTCGTCGAAGCGTGCGCCGGCATAAAGCTCCGCCAGCGGCACCCGTCCCTCCAGCACCCGGCTCTCGAAGCTGTCCTCGCCGGTGACCGGCAGGGCGACCACCCAGTCCTGCCCGTGCCGCTGCCAGCGCTGCACCCAGCGCCGGCCGGCATCCACCAGCCAGATCTCCTCCACGCCCGCGATCTGCTGGTAGGCCGGCACCTTGGCGCGAAAATCGTTCGCCGCCGTGGACGGCGACAGGATCTCCACGATGATGGCGGCCTGGTGCATGAGGCCGCGCCGGTCGGGGGCCGTGCAGGCGAAGATCACGTCCGGGACCAGGTAGGTCGCGTCCCTCTCCGAGATCACCAGCCCGGCGCCCTGGTACGCCAGGCAACGGTCGGGATCGGACGACCGGCGGTCCATGACGTTGCCGACATTCTGCGCGATCCGCGCATGCCGCCCGTGCGGCATCGCCATGGCGACCAGCCGTCCCTGGTAGAGTTCGTAGCGGGCGTCCGGCTCGCCCTCGAACGCCATGAACTCCTCGAAGCTCATCCTCGGCAGATCATTCGAAGCCGGCGCCATCGCACCTCTCCTTGCCGCTCCGTCCATGGCACGGGCTGACGGGAACGTTTGGGGCTGCTAGCAAGCCAGGACCCATGGCGACCAACCTCACCGAATACACCGTCTCCGAGATCAGCGGCGCGCTCAAGCGTACCGTCGAGGACACGTTCGGCCTGATCCGGGTCAAGGGCGAGATCTCCGGCTTCAAGCGGGCCGCCTCGGGCCATGCCTATTTCGGCCTGAAGGACCAGCAGTCCCGGCTGGACGCTGTCGCTTGGCGCGGCTCGGTGCAGCGCTGGCGCTTCGCCCCGGAGGACGGGCTGGAGGTGGTGGCCACCGGCCGGCTCACCACCTATCCGGGCCGCTCCACCTACCAGATGGTGGTGGAGCAGATGGAGCCGGCTGGTGCTGGCGCCATCATGGCGATGCTGGAGGAGCGCCGCCGCCGGCTGGCCGCCGAGGGCCTGTTCGAGGCGGCGCGCAAGCGCCCGCTGCCGTTCCTGCCCCGCGTCATCGGCGTGGTGACCTCGCCCACCGGCGCGGTGATCCGCGACATCCTGCACCGCCTGGGCGACCGCTTCCCGCGCCGGGTCCTGCTCTGGCCGGTGCTGGTCCAGGGCGAGCAGGCGGCCGAGCAGATCACCGCCGCGATCCAGGGCTTTTCCGCCATGCAGCCCGGCGGCCCGGTGCCGCGCCCCGACCTCCTGATCGTGGCGCGCGGCGGCGGCTCGATCGAGGACCTGATGCCGTTCAACGAGGAGATGGTGGTCCGCGCGATCGCCGCCTGCTCGATCCCGACGATCTGCGCGGTCGGCCACGAGACCGACACCTCGCTGGCCGATCATGCCGCCGACCGGCGGGCCCCCACCCCCACCGCCGCCGCCGAGATGGCGGTGCCGGTACGCCTGGAGCTGATCGAGCGGGTTTCCGTGCTGGAGGGACGCAGCCGCTCGGCCGCGGTCACGCAGCTGAACCGGCGGCGCACCGAGTTGGAGCGCTCGGCGCGCGGCCTGCCCGACCCGCGCATGCTGCTGAACCTGGCGACGCAGCGCCTGGACGACCTGTCCGAGCGGCTGCGCCTGCGCAGCCCGCAGGACGTGCTGCGCAGCAAGACCGAGCGGCTGGACATGCTGAACCGCCGCATGGCCGAGCTGGTTGGCGGGCTGGTGAAGACCGAGCAGCGCCACCTGGAACGCACGGCTGCCCGGCTGGTGCCGGCCCACATCCTGGCGCTGATCGCCCGGGCCACGCCGATGCTGGAGGACCGGGGCCAGCGGCTTGCCGCTGCGGCACGCCGTCAGATCGAGCGGGACCACGCCCGCCTGGAGGCGCAGGGCAAGCTCCTGGACAGCCTGGGCTATCGGCAGGTCCTGGAGCGCGGCTATGCCCTGGTCCGCTCGGCCGCCACGGGCCAGGTGGTCAGCGACGTGGAGACGGCGCGCCGGGAGGGCAGGCTGTCGCTGGTCTTCCACGACGGCGAGCTGGCCGTCGGCACCGGCAGCCGCCCCAGGCGGGGCGACGCGCCCGAACCCGTGCAGGGGACCTTGCTGTGAGCGTACCGGTCCCCGACGACGAGCGGCCGATCGACCGGCTTCTGGCGGTCATGCGGATCCTGCGCGACCCGGTGGTTGGCTGCCCCTGGGACCAGAAGCAGACCTTTCAGACGATCGCACCCTTCACGATCGAGGAAGCCTACGAGGTCCGCGACGCCCTGGAGCGGGGCGACCTGGACGATTTCAGGAACGAGCTGGGCGACCTCCTGCTGCAGGTCGTCTACCAGGCGCAGATCGGCCAGGAGCAGGGCCTGTTCGATTTCGACGCGGTCGCCTCGGGCATCGTCGACAAGATGGTCCGGCGCCATCCGCATGTCTTCGAGGGCCAGGCCCTTCCCGAAGGAGGCGAGCGCCGCCTGTGGGAGGACCTGAAGGCCGCCGAGCGCGCCGCCAAGGGCCTGCCCTCCGCGCCGGCCAGCATCCTCGACGACATCCCGGTGGGGTTCCCCGCCCTGGTAAGGGCCGAGAAGCTGCAGAAGCGGGCGGCGCGGGTCGGCTTCGACTGGGGGGCGCTGGCGCCGGTGGTCGCCAAGATCCGCGAGGAACTGGCCGAGGTCGAGGAAGCGGCCGATCCCGCCCATCAGGCCGAGGAAATCGGCGACCTCCTGTTCGCGGTGGCCAACCTCGCCCGACACCTCAAGGTCGATCCCGAGGAGGCGCTGCGCGGCACCAACGCCAAGTTCGAGCGCCGCTTCCGCGCAGTGGAGGCGGCCGCCCGGGCAGCCGGCCGCGACCCGGCCGACTGCACGCTGGACGAGCTGGATGCCTGGTGGGACGAGGCCAAGCTCGCCGAGCGCGCAAAGGCCTAGCCCGGCGGGGCCAGCCGGGCTTCCAGGCGCCGCTTGACGTCGTCGGCCAGCAGCACGGACAGATGGGTGCCGTCCTCGGCTTCCGCCTTGGCCAGCACCTCGCCATTGCGGAACAGCCAGGCCAGGGTCTCGCCGTCCTCGTGCGGGACCACGACCTCGGTCGGGACGGCGCTCTCGGCGAGCTTCGCCTCGATCGCCTGCAGCAGCCGGTCCTGCCCCTCGCCGGTCCAGGCGGAGACCGCCACGGTGTCAGGGGAGCGGGCAAGTTCCGGCTCCAGCGTCGCCCGCCGCTCGGCATCGAACAGGTCGATCTTGTTCCACACCTCGATCATCCGCCGGCCCCGGTCCATCTCGTCGATGCCGAGTTCGTCCAGCACCTTGCGGACGTCCGCGTCCTGCGCTCGGGTGTCCTCGTGGGCCACGTCGCGGACATGCAGGACCACGTCGGCCGAGAGCACCTCCTCCAGGGTCGCGCGGAACGCGGCGACCAGCGAGGTCGGCAGTTCGGAGATGAAGCCCACCGTGTCCGACAGGATCACCTTGCGGCCATGCGGGAGGCGGATCAGGCGCATGGTCGGATCGAGCGTGGCGAACAGGAGGTCCTTCGCGAAGACCTCGGACCCGGTCAGGCTGTTGAACAGGGTCGACTTGCCGGCATTGGTGTATCCCACCAGCGCCACCACCGGATAAGGCACCCGCTCGCGCGCCCTGCGGTGCAGGCTGCGGGTGCGCTTGACATCGGCCAGCTCGCGCTCGAGCTTGACGATCTTGTCCGCGATGATCCGCCGGTCCAGTTCCAGCTGGCTTTCACCCGGACCGCCCAGAAAGCCGGCGCCGCCACGCTGCCGCTCCAGATGGGTCCAGGAGCGCACCAGCCGCGATTTCTGGTAGTTCAGCGCCGCCAGGTCGACCTGCAGCACACCCTCGCGGGTGCGGGCGCGTTCCCCGAAGATCTCCAGGATCAGGCCGGTGCGGTCGATGACCTTGCACTTCCACTTGCGCTCGAGATTGCGCTGCTGGCCGGGCGAAAGGGCGCCATCGACCACCACGAGGTCGATCTCGTCCTCCTTCACCCGGGCCGCGATCTCGGCCACCTTGCCCTCCCCCATCAGGGTCGCTGGCGTCAGCTGCCGGAGCGGGGCCAGCTCACGGTCGACCACGTCGAGCGAGATCGCCTGCGCCAGTCCTGCCGCCTCGTCGAGACGTGCGGCAGGCGAGCGCAGCCGCTCCCGGTCGGTAAGAAGATAGGGATGGATCACTAGGCAGCGACCGCTGCCTTCTGCCGTTTCGTTACCTATGACTCGATCGTCCCGTTGGGGCTCATTCTTCCCGCGTGTCCTCATCCCGGCCCCGGTCGCCATAGGAGCCACGCTCGGCTCCCGGCCCCTGCCCGGGCACCGAGCCCGGAGGTGCGTCATAGAGACGGACCGCCGACGAAGGCATCACGGTGGACACTGCATGCTTGTAGACCAGCTGCACGTGACCGTCACGTCGGAGCAGCAGGCAGAAATTGTCGAAGGAGCCAATCACACCCTGGAGCTTGACACCGTTGATCAAGAATACCGTAACAGGAATCTTGTTCTTGCGGACGTGGTTCAGGAATACGTCCTGGAGATTCTGCTGCTTCTCGGCTGCCATCCGAGTACCTTTCGGTGAATTTGAAGGTACCGCGCTGGCAGGGCGACATGCGCCTCTGCTTCGCACGGCCGGGTACGGTCCGCATTCTATTGCGCGATCCGACCACATTTTTTCCTTCGGAACTCAGGACATAGCTATCGGGCCAAAGGTCGGCAAGCGCCATTGGTGCAAGATGGATGATTATATCCGCAAGCGTTATGTTTGCCGATTGTGACCAGAAGGTCCGTGCCGGCTGCAGTCATCTATGGGCGGGAAGACCGCAGCGTTCGGCATAGCAGGCCATCAGCCGGCGGGTTGTCTCGCCGGGCATGCCGTTGGCCACCGGGCGGCCGTCGATGCGGGTCACCGGCAGCACGAGCGACGTCGCGCTGGTGAGGAACGCCTCGCGGGCTTTGGCCAACTCACCCAAGGTGAACGCACGCTCCTCGACCGCGATGCCCTCCGCCCTGGCCAGTTCCAGCACCACCGAGCGGGTGACCCCGCCCAGGATCGCCGGTGTCGCCGGATGGGTGCGCAGCACCCCGGCCGCATCGACGATCCACGCATTGGTGCTGGAGCCTTCGGTCACCACCGCCTCGGTGCCCTCGCCGCTCACCAGCCAGGCTTCCCGCGCTCCGGCCTGCTGGGCCTCCTGCTTGGCCAGGACGTTGGGCAGAAGGCCGGTCGACTTGATGTCGCAGCGGCCCCAGCGCTGGTCCGGCGCCGTCACCACGCCGGCCCCCTGCTCCCGCTCCAGCTGGCTGGGCAGGCTCAGGCGGCGCACGGTGACCACCAGGGTCGGCCGGGTGCTCGCGGGAAAGGGATGGTTGCGCGGCGCCGCCCCACGGCTGACCTGGATGTAGATCAGGGCATCCTTCAGGGCGTTGCGCGCCAGGGTCTCCTGGACGATCCGCAGGAGCGCCGCCTCCGAGCAGGGCTGGGCGATCTGCAGTTCCCCCAGTGAGCGGCGCAGCCGCGCCAGGTGGCGGTCCGCGTCGATCAGCCGGCCGTTGATCCGCTTGAGGACCTCGTAGATCGAATCGGCGAACTGGAAGCCGCGGTCCTCGATGGAGACGGAGGCCGCGGTGATCGGCAGGTAGCGACCGTCGACATAGGCGATCCGGGCCATGGGGCAGCTTTCCGAAGGAACGTCACGAAGGATGAGGATCAGAGATAGTCGAAACGGACCGCCACCGCCTGTTCCAGGCTCTTGATCTGGTCGCCCCGGGCGATCGCGATCAGCCGGTCCCGGGCCCGCAGCACCGTGTCCGGGCGGGGCACGATGTACTGCCCCTCGCGCAGCACCGCGCCGATGATCACGCCGTGCGGCAGGCGGCCCTTCTCCAGCGGCTTGCCGACCAGCGGGCTGTTCTCCGGGAGGTCGGCCTCGATCGCCTCGGCGGCGCCATCCTTGATGCTGAAGCCGGCCAGGATCCGGCCGCGCCGCACGTGCTGCAGGATCGAGCTGACCGTGGTGCCGCGCGGGTCGATCATCACGTCGATGCCGATGTCGCTGATCAGCGGCGCGTAGCTGTCGGTGTTGACCAGGGCCAGGGTGCGGTTGGCGCCCAGGCGCTTGGCCATCAGCGCCGACATGATGTTCACCTCGTCCTGGTTGGTGACCGTGACGAAGGTATCGACGGTCTCCACACCGGCTTCACGCAGCAGGTCCGGATCGCGGGCATCGCCCTTGAGCACGATCACGTCCGGTTCGTCCTCGGCCAGCGAGCCGGCCCGCTCCGGATCGTTCTCCAGGACGGTGAGGCGGACCTGCGGGGCGATGTTGCGCAGTTCCTGGACGAGGAACCGGCCGATGCTGCCGGCGCCCCCGATCACCACCCGCCGGCCCTGGTAGGGCTCATGGCCGAAAGCGGTCAGCGCGCGCGCCTGCTGCTTGGTCTCGACCACGAACCAGGCCCGGTCGCCGGACAGCAGCCGGTCCTCGGAATGAGGCACGAACAGCCGGTCGTTGCGCTCGATCGCCACCACCACGACGTGGAGGTCCGGAAACAGGAAGGAGAGCTGGCGCAGCGGCGTGTCGAGGATCGGGCAGTCGGGATCGCAGCGGACCGAGACCAGCCTTGCCTGGTCGCGGGCGAAGGGGATCACCGCGAGCGAGCCTGGGACCAGGAGCGTCCGCGCTACCGAGCGGGCCACCTCGATCTCCGGGGAGATCACCACGTCCACCGCCAGGTGCTGGCGGGCGAACAGGTCTTCCCAGCGACGGTCCAGATAAGCCTGCTGGCGGATCCGCGCGATCCGGGTCGCCGTCTTGAACAGGGCGTTGGCGACCTGGCAGGCGACGATGTTGACCTCGTCGCTGCGGGTCACCGCGACCAGCAGGTCGGCGTTGGCGGCGCCGGCCTCGCGCAGCACGGCCGGGTGCGAGGCGGAGCCGACGATCGCGCGCAGGTCCACGGTCTCGGAGATCCGCTGCACCAGTTCCGGGCGCTGATCGATCGCGGTGACCTCGTGCCCGGCGCGGACCAGGTAGCGGGCGATGCTCTCGCCGACCCGCCCGGCTCCGGCGACGATGACGCGCAAGAGGTCAGTCGTCCCCGCTGTGCAGGCCCAGCGTCTTCAGCTTGCGGTGGAGGGCGGAGCGCTCCATGCCGACGAAGTTGGCGGTCCGGGAGATGTTGCCGCCGAAGCGCTCGAGCTGCGCCTGCAGGTAGGCCCGCTCGAAATGCTCCCGGGCCTCGCGCAGCGGCATCGCCACCAGCTCGCCATTGGAGGTCGGGTCCATCGAGCCGACCGCGCTGTTGGTGAGGTCGGGCGGCAGTCCGTCCACGCCGATCGGCTGCTTGGGGTCGCCCGGCGCCATGATCAGCATCCACTCGACCGCGTTGCGCAGCTGGCGGACATTGCCCGGCCATTCCGCCGACTGCATCACCGCCATTGCATCCTCGCCGATCACCCGGGGCGGCGTGGAGGCGATCCGGGCCGCGCGGTCCATGAAGGTGCGCGCCAGCAGCGGGATGTCGATCCGGCGGTCCGCCAAAGCGGGGATCTGCACCGGCACCACGTTCAGCCGGTAGTACAGCTCCTCGCGGAACTTGCCCTGGCTCATGAGCTGGGTGAGGTCGCGATTGGTCGACGCGATCACCCGGACGTCCAGGTCGATCCGCTCGGTGCGTCCCGGCCGGGAGAAGCGGTTCTCCTGGAGGACCCGGAGCATCCGCCCCTGGGTCTCCAGCGGCATGTCGGCCACCTCGTCCAGGAACAGGGTGCCGCCGTTGGCGCGTTCCAGGATGCCCACCGAGCGCGGCGTGTCGCCGGACGCCTCGGCGCCGAACAGCTCGACCTCCAGGCGCTCGGGCGCCATCACCGCACAATTCAGCACGACGAACGGCGCGTCGGCCCGCCGGGAATGGGCATGGATCATCCGCGACGCGATCTCCTTGCCGGAGCCGGGCGGGCCGCTGATCAGGACGCGGCTGTTGGTGGGCGCCACCCGGTCGATCGCCTGGCGGACCCGGACGATGCCCGGCGAGGTGCCGAGCAGGTCGATCTCGTCGCCGCCCTTGATCTTGAGCTGCTCGTTCTCGCGCTTGAGCCGGCTGATCTCCAGCGCCCGCTGCATGGTGAGCAGCAGGCGGTCGGTCTTGAACGGCTTCTCGATGAAGTCGTAGGCGCCGTTCTTGATGGCCTGCACCGCCATCTCGATGGTGCCGTGGCCGCTGAAGATCACGATCGGCAGGCCCGGCCACTGGGTGCGCAGGCGATCCAGGATCTCCATCCCGTCCAGCTTGCTGCCTTCCAGCCAGATGTCGAGCAGGACGATGTCCGGCACCCGCCGGTCGATCTCACTGAACGCCTGGTCGCTGTTGGCCGCCTGGCGCGGTTTGTAGCCTTCGTCCTGCAGCAACGCGGCGACGACCTCACGGATCGCAGCCTCGTCATCGACGATCAGAACGTCCTTGCTCATCCTCTAACCATCCGGCGAAGCGCCTCCCGAGCCCTGTCGATCCTGCCGCCCCCAGGACTGCAGTCTTTCACGCTCATCCAATTTTCCCGTCCTAGGCTCACGCTGCGGACTGCACGACGGCACGGCGCGGAAAGACGAGTCTCGCAGAAGTCCCGCCGCCTGCGGCTTCACCCAGGTCGATCGAGCCTTCGTGCTCTTCCATGATCTTCCGGACAATGGCAAGGCCCAAGCCGGTGCCCTTGGCCTTGGTCGTCACGTAAGGCTCGAACAGCCGCTCGCGGTGCTGCGGCGGCAGCCCGACGCCGTCGTCGTCGATCTGGAGGACGACGGCACGTTCCTCCTCCAGCACACGCACGCGCACGGTGCCCCTCGCTTTCCCCTCGCCGCCGGCGCCCTTGGCGTCGATGGCGTCGATGGCGTTCTGTAGCAGATTGGTCAGCACTTGGCCGACCTTTGCGTGGTCGCAGGGCAGCGTGAGCTCCGGGTGCTTCATCTCCAGCTCGAAACGGATGTCCGGCCGGGCGGTGCGCTGCAGGAGCAGTGAGTCATGGACGATCTGGCCCAGCCGTTCCTCCCGGAACACCGGCTCCGGCATCCGGGCGAACGAGGAGAACTCGTTCACCAGCCGGCCGATCTGGTCGACATGGCGCACGATCGTGTCGGTGCAGCCGCGGAAGGTTTCCGGCTCGTCCTCGATCTGCTTCAGCCAGCGGCGCTGCAGCCGCTCCGCCGACAGGCGGATCGGGGTGAGCGGGTTCTTGATCTCGTGCGCCAGCCGGCGAGCGATCTCGGCCCAGGCGGCAACCCGCTGCGCCGAGAGCAGCTCGGTCACGTCGTCGAAGGTGACGACCCAGCCCTGGATCCGCCCCTCCTCTTCCTGGACCTCGGCCCGCACCAGCAGGGTACGGTGGGTGACCCCCCGCACGATCACCAGCTGCTGCTCGGCAAAGCCGGCGCGTCCATCGATGGTGCGGTCGATCAGCGGGGAGAGTTCGGGCAGGAGCTCGTCCAGCGGCCGGCCGACGATCTGGCCGGGATCGAGCTCGAGGAAACGGGTGGCCGAGCGGTTCGGCAGGACGATCCGGCGACGGCCGTCCAGCCCCAGCACCCCGGCGGTCACCCCGGTCAGCACCGCCTCGGTGAAGCGGCGGCGCTGGTCGAGCTGCTGGTTGGCCTCCACCAGCTCGCGGCGCTGCGACGCCAGTTGCTGGGTCATCCGGTTGAAGGCCCGGGCCAGCGAGGCGACCTCCTCGAAGTCGATCCGCTCGTTGACCCGGGCGTCCAGGTCGCCGGTGCTGACCCGGTCCGCCGCGGTGATCAGCTGGCCGAGCGGCTCGCCGATCCGGGTCGCGAAATACAGGCCCGCCCAGACAGCAGCCAGCAGGAGCAGCAGCGCCACCACCCCGAACAGGACCAGCGAGATGATCTGGATGCGCGAGCGCTCGGCGGCTGCGGCCTCGTACTCGCTCACGCCCGCCTGGGTCCGTTCCAGAAGGTTCAGCACCTTCGGATCGACGAAGCGGCCCACATAGAGATAGACGTCGCCGAATCCGTCCAGCCGAACCAGGGCACGGATGCGGTCGTCGGTGTCGGCGGTGAGCGTCACCACCTCGCCGGCCGCGGCCCGCTCCAGGTCGGCGGCCTCGATGCTGCCGACATCCAGCGAGAAGGCGAGCTGGCTGCGGGCCAGGACGGTGCCGGTCGCGTCGAACACCACCGCCTCGGTCAGGGAGCGGAGCGCAGCCTGCGCCTCGATGAAGTTCTCGAGGCTGGTCCGCCCGCCGAGATAAGGGCCTTCGCGGTTCAGGTCGGCCGCCATCGCCAGCGCGTCGGCGCGGATGATCTCGCGATGCTCTTCCAGATAGGCGCGGGCGACCTGGAGCGAGGTGTCCACCGCGCCGCGCACGCGGTCGTTGAACCAGGCATTTACGCCGACATGCAGGAACCACACCGAGAACAGGGCCACCACGATCGCCGGCGTCACCGCCAGCAGGCCGAACAGGGCGACCAGCCGCCCTTCCAGGCCGGAGCCGGCGGATCCCTTGCGGCGGGCGGCCCAGATCCGCACCAGGCGGCGGGCGACCACCACGCTCAGCAGCAGGACGAGCACGAGGTCGACCGACAGCAGAACCAGCACGCCGCCGGTATCCAGGCCGGCCGGTCCCTTCCCGGTCAGCACGGCCCAGGTGCTGATGCCGCAGACCACCGCCGCGACCACCAGGGTCATGGCCGTACGGGAGTCCTGGGCGATCGCGCCGATGCGTCGCCACAAGGACGGCTCTTTGATGGAGAATCCGCTCAGCAGGAGATGTCGGCCCGTCTCATTCGCGTAATCGGGCCGATCATGGCGCGCGGGAGACGACGATGTCCAGTTCGCGAATCTTCTTGCGCAGCGTGTTGCGATTCATGCCGAGCAGGTCGGCCGCACGCAGCTGGTTGCCGCGGGTCACCGCCAGCGCCTTGCCGATCAGCGGCCGCTCGATCTCCCGCAATACCCGGTCGTAGATCCCGTCCGGCGGCAGGCTGCCGTCATGGGCCTTGAACCACCGTTCCAGATGCCGCTCCACCGCCGAGGACAGCGTCTCCTCGGCGACGGGAACCTCGCCATGCGCCGCCGGGCTCGCCTCGCCGTTGCCGTTGGCCGGGCGATACTCGGCCTGCTCCAGCTCCGAGGCGATGGTGTCCTCGGCCAGGATCTCGTCGGTGTAGAGGACCGAGAGGCGCCGGACCATGTTCTCCAGCTCGCGGACATTGCCGGGCCAGGGATGCGACTTCAGCCGGATCATCGCCTCGGGCGCCAGGCTCTTCATGGCCAGCCCGTCGCTCGCGCCCTTGGCAAAGAAATGCTGCACCAGCGCCGGGATGTCCTCGACCCGCTCCCGCAGGGGCGGCAGCCGGATCGGCACCACGTTCAGGCGGTAGAACAGGTCCTCGCGGAACAGGCCCTGGCTGACCATCTGGCGCAGGTCACGGTGCGAGGCCGCCACGATCCGCAGGTTGGTCTTGATGGCATGGGTGCCGCCCACCGGCAGGAACTCGCCCTGCTGCAGGACACGCAGGAGCCTGGTCTGCGCCTCCAGCGGCATGTCGCCGATCTCGTCCAGGAACAGCGTGCCGCCATTGGCCTGCTCGAACCGGCCGACCCTGCGGGCATGGGCACCGGTGAAGGCGCCCTTTTCATGGCCGAACAGCTCGGATTCGATCAGCTCGCGCGGGATCGCGGCCATGTTGACCGCCACGAACGGCCCGTTCTTGCGCTTGCCGAACTCGTGCAACGCCTTGGCGACCAGTTCCTTGCCGGTCCCGCTCTCGCCGGCGATCAGCACGGTGAGGTCGGTGCCGGTGAGCCGGGCGATGATGCGGTAAATTTCCTGCATCGCCGAGGAGCGGCCGATGATCGGCAGATTGTCGTCCAGGCCGCTCAAGGGATCCGAGCGCCCGTTCGACCGGCGCTTGGGCTGGGCCAGCGCCCGCTGCACGGCGGCGGTCAGGTTGCCGAGATCGAAGGGCTTGGGCAGGTATTCGAATGCCCCGCGCTCGGTGGCGCGCACCGCGGTGAGCAGCGTGTTCTGCGCGCTCATCACGATCACCGGGAGGTCCGGCCGGGTGGAGCGGATCCGCGGCAGCAGGTCCAGCGAGTTCTCGTCGGGCAGCATCACGTCGGTGATGACGATGTCGCCCTCGCCTGCGGCGATCCAGCGCCACAGCGCCGAGGCGGCCGAGGTCGCCTGCACCCGCCAGCCCTGCTTGGCCAGGGCACGGCTGACGACCGTGCGGATGGCCGCGTCGTCCTCGGCCAGAAGGATCGTGGTGTCGTTCATCGCTGGGCGGCCTCTTCTTGCTCACGTCCGCCCCGGCCGTTGGGGCGATTGGCCGGCAGGCTGACGCGGAACACCGCGCCCGGCTCTCCGGCATGGTAGGAGACGACCCCGCCATGGTCGTGCACGATCTTGGCCACCAGGGCCAGGCCCAGCCCGGTGCCGCGCGGCTTACTGGTCACGAAGGGCTCGAACAGGTGCTCGGCGACATCCGGTGGCACGCCCGGACCGTCATCCTTGATCTCCACCGTGATCGGCAGGTGCAGCCGCTCGCGCGAGGTGCCGAGCGCCATCCGCCAGCCATGCTGGTAGGTGGTCGACAGGGTGATGGTGCCGCCATCGGGCTGGGCCGCTTCCGAAGCGTTCTTGATCAGGTTCAGGAACACCTGGATCAGCTTGTCCCGGTCGCCCTCGACGTCCGGCAGGGACGGGTCGTAGTGCTCGACGATCCGGTGCCGCCGGGCAAAGCCGCTCTCGGCGATGCGCCGGACATGCTCCAGGATCTGGTGGATATTGACCGGCTGCCGGTCGATGGGGCGGCCGGCGCTGAATTCCTCCATCCGGTCGACCAGCGCGCAGATCCGGTCAGTCTCGTCGCAGATCAGCTGGACCAGCGGCTGGTCCTCCTCGCCGATCGACGGCTCCAGCAGCTGGGCAGCGCCGCGGATGCCCGAAAGCGGATTCTTGACCTCGTGCGCCAGGGTCGCGGCCAGGGTCGCGACCGACCGGGCGGAGCCGCGCTGGACCCGGTGCTGGTCGAGCCGCCGCGCCACGGAGCAGGGATGCAGGACCACCAGCACATGGCCCGGCGTCTCCAGGATCGGGGTCATGTGGCTGTCGACGGCAATCGTCTCGCCCTTGGAGAGGGCCAGCTCGACGCCATACTCCGAGACCGAGGCGCCTCCGGCGGCGACGTGGCGGATCAGGTCCAGGATCGTCGCGTGCGCCGGCAGGAAGTCGGACAGGGGCCGGTCGAGCAGCATGTTCAGGGAAGCGCCGAACAACTGCTCGGCCGCAGGATTGACGGTCCGCAGCCTGATATGCTCGTCGACCACGAACAGCGGACTGGGCAGGTTGGCCAGCAACTGCGCCGCACTTACCTGAGAGGTTCGTGCGCCGCGTGCCGAGCGATCCAAAAGTGTAGCATTGCGCACTTGGTGAGCATTCCGCCTGTCGTGCCTTTTCGATAGGCAACCTAGCTTCGGCTGTTGACGGACGCAAGCGAGGCAGAAGGCAACTTCCGTGCGACCCGGCTGCCCGGGAGTTGTGCATCGGGACTGGGCGGCTCTCGCAGCCTCGACTACCCTGGAGCCATGCCTCAGCCTACCTGCATCGTCCTCGTCGTGGCCGCCGGACGCGGTGAACGCTTCGGCAGCGATCTGCCCAAGCAATATCTGGACCTGCTCGGCTCTAGCGTCCTCAGGCGAGCGATCCATCCTTTCCTGGATCATCCCCGCATCACCGGCGTGCGGGCGGTGATCGCCCCGGGGCATGAAAACTATTACCAGGCCGCCATGGCCGGGCTGGATCTGCTGCCGCCGGTGATTGGAGGTGCCACGCGGCAGGACTCGGTGCTGGCCGGCCTGGAAGCTTTGGCCGGTGATCCGCCGGACCTGGTGCTGGTGCACGATGCGGCACGGCCCCTGGTGACCAGGGGCCTGATCGACCGGGTGCTGCTGGCGCTGGACCAAGCCGACGCGGCGCTGCCTGGGCTGCCGGTCGTCGATTCCCTCAGGCGCGTGGAAGCCGGGCGGGTGTGCGGCGAGATCTCCCGGGACGGGCTGGTGCGGGCGCAGACGCCCCAGGGCTTCCGGTTCCAGACGGTCTTGGACGCGCATCGGCGTCACGCCGGCGATACCAGCGTCACCGACGATGTCGAGTTGGTCCGCCGGGATGGCGGCCAGGTGGCCTGGGTGGATGGAGAAGAGGACAATCTGAAGGTGACGCGCTCCGACGACCTGGCGATCGCCGCCCGCACCCTCGGCGCCAGGCCGCGCCGCTTTGCCAGCGGCCTGGGCTTTGACATTCATGCCACCGCGCCGGACCGTCCCTTGTTCCTGGGAGGCGTGGAGATCCCGGCGCCGTTCGGGCTGGCCGGCCATTCCGACGCCGACGTGCTGCTCCACGCCCTTACCGACGCCCTGCTGGGCACGATCGGCGCAGGCGACATCGGCGTGCACTTCCCCCCATCGGACGAGCAGTGGCGCGGCGCAGAATCCGGACAGTTCGTCCGCCACGCGCTCAAGCTCCTGGCGCAGCGGGAGGGTCGGCTCGAGCATGCCGATCTCTCGATCATGGCCGAGCGGCCGAAGATCGGTCCCCACCGCGGTGCGATCGTCGCGCGGCTGCAGGAACTCCTGGGATTGCCTCCGGAACGGATCGGGCTGAAGGCCGGCACCATGGAGGGCCTGGGCGCGATCGGCCGCCAGGAGGGGATCGCCGCGCAGGCGCTCGTGACCGTCAGTTTTCCGGCGTGACGTCCCGGTCGATCGAGATGCTGATCACCTGGTTCGGCAGCGGCTACATCAAGCCGGCATCGGGCACCTGGGGATCACTCGCCGCCCTGCCGTTCGGGATCGTCCTGCACTGGGCGTTCGGCCCACTGGCGCTGGGTGTCCTGGCGCTGCTGCTCTATGGCGTCGGCGTGATTCTGGGCGGCGTCTACCTGATCACCGCCGAGCATCCCGATCCGGACGATTTCGTGCTGGATGAGGTCGTGGGCCAGTGGCTGGCCCTGGCCGCGGCACCCTTGACCTTCTTGGGCGTGATCGTGGCCTTCCTCCTGTTCCGCGTGCTCGACATCACCAAGCCCTGGCCTGCCTGCTGGATCGATCGCAGGATGCACGGCGCCCTCGGCGTGATGACCGACGATCTGGTGGCAGGCATCTACGCCGCTCTTCTGGTCTTCATGGTCGGGAGCTACCTGTGATGATCACGATCGATCCTGTCCTCCTTGCCCGGGCCGAGCGGCTGCTGGCGACCTGCCGGTCCAAAGGGCTGACCCTGGTGACGGCGGAAAGCTGCACCGGCGGCATGATCGCCGGGATCCTGACGGCGATCGCCGGAAGTTCCGACGTGGTCGATCGCGGCTTCGTCACCTATTCCAATGATGCCAAGGCCGGCGTCCTGGATGTCCCGGGCGATTTGTTGCTGGCGCATGGCGCGGTCAGCGAGCCGGTGGCGCGCGCGATGGCCCAAGGGGCGCTGGCGCAGTCGGCGGCCGATCTGGCGGTCGCGGTGACCGGCATTGCCGGCCCCGGCGGCGGCAGCGCGGAAAAGCCGGTGGGCCTGGTCCATCTGGCGGCCGCCGCACGGGACGGCCGCCTGATCCACGAGCAGGTGGTGTTCCCCGGCGACCGCGCCGCCGTCCGCGAGCAGACGGTGGTCCGCGCCCTGGATCTGCTGGAGCAGATCGCGGCCTGACCGCGTCGTTCTGCTGCGGTTCCGTCGAGCCGCTATGCCCGGGCGGACCCGTCGGGCTGATGGCCGCCGCCCTTTCCCTGCCAAAGACGAGCCCCTTCCCAACTCCGGCTGCGTCGCGTCCGGCGGCAATTGCCGGATTGACCGCCTGCCCCGGCCTGACGCAACATCAGCGGTACCTTACATACAAGTTGTGTCGGACGACGAGACAGGTCCGCCCGAAGAAGGCGGCCGTCCGGATCAGGAAGGCTGGAACGATGTCGCTTCGCTTGCTGAAGGTCCTGGCCGTGGGTGCGTCCCTGGCGATCGGCGCCCTCGGGGCCGCCGCCCACGCCGCCGAGTTCACCATGCGCTTCGCCACGGCGTCGCCGGAACTCGAGAACAATTTCTCCTGGACCCATCTGGAGGTGCTGGCCCGGGAGATCGAGGCGCGCTCCGGCGGCCGGATCGAGGTCGAGATGTATCCCGGTGCGCAGCTTGGCGGCATCGAGTCGCTGGTGAACCAGGTGAAGGACGGGATCATCCAGGCCTGTGACCCGGCCGATGGCCATTTCGCCTCGACCTTCCCCGACATCCAGGCCTTCGGCGTGCCCTATCTGTTCGTCAACCGCGAGGTCGCCTGGCGGGTGCTGGACGGGCCGGTCGGCGAGGCGATGCGCGAGCGAATGGCCAAGGAGGTCGGCCTGCGGCCGCTGTTCTGGTCGGAGAACGGCGGCTTTCGGCACTACACCTCGGCCAGCAAGGAGATGAAGTCGCCCGACGACATGGTCGGCATCAAGATGCGGACCATGAACCATCCCCTGCACATGGAGATCGCCAAGAGCCTGGGCATGTCGCCGACCCCGATCGCCTGGGGCGAGCTCTACACCGCCCTGCAGACCGGGGTGGTCGACGGCCAGGAGAACTCCATCCCGACCTTCATGGTGCCCAAGCTCTACGAGGTGCAGAAGAACATGGTGCTGGACGGCCACGTCTACAGCATCAACACGGTCGCCATCAACGAGGCCTGGTACCAGAGCCTGCCCCCGGACCTGCAGGGCGTGATCCGTCAGGCCGCCGCCGTGGCGCTGGAAACCAATCGCGGCCTCTCGGTCGCCAACGAGCTGTCCGGCCGGACCTTCCTGGAGAGCGAGGGCGTCTCGATCTACGACCCGACCGCCGAGGAGAAGGCGCAGTTCCGCGCCAAGGCACAGCCGGCCGCGATCGAATGGCTGAAGGGCCAGATGGATCCGCAGGTCCTGGACGAGCTGATGGCGGCGGTCGCCGAGGCCGAGGAATTTTACGGCTACCGCTGAGATTCTGGCCCTCGCGGGCTGGACCGGCCGATGCCGGTCTAGCCCGCCCCCTTCGTCCGAGCAGGACATCGCCCATGTACGCGCGCGCCAGCCGCCTGGCCGACCGCCTGTGCCGTGCCATCGAGCTGATCTGCAACGCGATCCTGGCGATCATGACGACGGTGATCGCCGTCCTGATCGTGTCGCGCAACATGCTGGGCTTCTCGTTCGCCTGGTCCGAGGAACTCACCCGCTTCCTCCTGGTCTGGCTCAGCATGCTGGGCGCTGCCGTGCTGCTCCGCCGGGACGACCATATCCGGCTGAACCTCCTGCAGAGCCGGCTGGGGCCGAAGGCGCAGCTCGTCCTGTCCGCCGTGCTGCGCGTCCTGGTCCTGGGCTTCCTGGTGATCCTGGTTCAGCAGTCCTGGACGGCTTCCCTGGCCCGCCAGGTCACCCACGCCCCTGCCCTCGGGATCAGCCTGTTCTGGCCTTACCTCGCGATCCCGGTCGCGGCCGCGATCATGGTGTTCGTGACCCTGGTGAACCTCTGGGGCGACCTGCTGGCCCTGTCGGGCCGGCGCCCCCTTCCCGCAGACGGAGCCGCCTGATCCATGGACATCACCGGCTTCGTCGTCGTGTTCCTGCTGCTGCTGGTGCTGGGGCTGCCGATCGCCCTGGTGATGCTGGTCTCCTCGACGGCCTACTTCCTGTTCTCGGGCAATCTCCTGTTCCTGCGCATGCTGCCGGAGAAGATGTTCGCCGGGATCGATGTGTTCGTGCTGATGGCGATCCCGTTCTTCCTGCTCACCGGCGAGATCATGAACCGGGCGAAGCTGACCGACCGCCTGTTCGACTTCTGCAACCTGATCGTCGGCCGGATCCGCGGCGGGCTTGCCCAGGTCAACGTGGTGTCCAGCGTGATGTTCGCCGGCGTCACCGGCGTGGCGCTGGGCGACATCGCCGGCCAGGGCCGGATGTTCATCTTTGCCATGGAGCGCCAGGGCTACGACCGCCCGTTCTCCGCGGCGATCACGGCGGCGACCTCCCTGGTGGGTGCCATCATCCCGCCCTCCACCATGATCATCGTCTACTGCGCGGTCACCAACGTGTCGGTGGGCGCCATGTTCCTGGCGGCGATCTTCCCGGGCCTGGTGCTGGGCCTGGTGCAGATGGGCCAGGTGCAGTGGACCGCCTGGCGCCGGCAATATCCCAAGGTCGAGGTCGAGGTGACGCCGAAGAAGCTGGTCCTGGGTTTCCGGGACGCGTTCTTCGCGATCATCATGCCGATCATCCTGATCCGCGGCATCGTGCTCGGCTGGTTCACGCCCACCGAGGCGGCGGCGGCCTGCGTGGTCTATTCCCTGGTGGTCGGCTTCTTCTTCCTGCGCACCCTGAAGCTGTCCGACCTGGGCCCGATCCTTTCGGTGGCCTCCATGGACACCGCCCGGTTGTTCTTCATCATCGCCGGCGCTTCGGCGATGAGCTGGGTGTTCGCCATGGAGAACCTGCCGGCGGTGGTGACCTCGCTGCTGGCCGGCGTCAGCCACGACACGCTGACGGTGGTGCTGATCATCAACCTGTTCTTCCTGTTCTGCGGGATGTGGCTCGACGCCAGCATCTCGATCATCCTGTTCGCGCCGATCGTGGCGCCGCTGGCGCTCTCCGCCGGCCTGCACCCGGTCCAGCTGGGCATCATGCTGATCATCAACTGCGTGCTGGGCCTGATCACGCCGCCGGTGGGCAACGTCCTGTTCGCGGTCGCCAACATCGCCAAGATCGGGATCGGCCCGCTGACCCGGGCGATGCTCCCCTACATCGCGAGCGGCGCCGTCGTGGTCGTGCTGATCGGCCTGTGGCCGGACCTCACCCTCGCCCTTCCCCGCGCCTTCGGACTGATCAAGCCCTGACCCTCCTGGAGCGTTGCCGATGAAGATCACCGCCGTGACGGTCTACGATGTCGACTATGGCCGGGACTTCCACACCTTCTGGAACCCGGTGATCGTGCGGATCAATACCGACCAGGGCATCTACGGCGCAGGGGAACTGGGTCTCGCCTACGGGACGGGCGCCAAGGGCGGCATCCACATGATCCGCACCCTGGCCGAGCGCCACCTGATCGGCGCCGACCCGTTCGACATCGAGGCGATCTGGGAAACGCTCTTCCGTCGCACCTTCTGGGGCCAGGGCGGCGGGCCGATCGTCTACGGCGCCATGTCGGCGATCGACGAGGCCTTGTGGGATATCAAGGGCAAGGCCCTGGGTGTGCCGGTCTACGAATTGCTCGGCGGCAAGATCCACGACGAGATCCGGGTCTATGCGAACGGCTGGTACACCGGTCTGAATGCGCCCGAGGAATATGCCGAGCGCGCCCGGGAAGTGGTGGCGGATGGTTATGACGCGCTGAAGTTCGACCCGTTCGGCACCATGCCGGACGGGCGCTGGATCTATCCGCGCCGGCATATCGAGCGCGATTGGGCGATCCTTGCGGTGAAGCGGGTCGAGGCGGTGCGCGCGGCCGTGGGCGACGATGTCGACATCCTGCTCGACCTGCACGGCAATCTCGGCACCACGGACGCGATCATCTACGGGCGGATGCTCGAGGCGTCCCGGCCATTCTTCTACGAGGAGCCGGTCGATCCCATGAACGTGGCCTGCATGAAGAAGGTCTCGGAGAACGTGAAGATCCCGATGGCGGCGGGGGAGCGGCTCTACACCCGCTACCAGTTCCGCGCTTATCTGGAGAGCCACGCGCTGGACATCCTCCAGCCGGACATGGGCCTGTGCGGCGGGATCACCGAGGCGCGCAAGATCGCCTCCTACGCCGAGACCTACAACCTGCACGTCCAGCCGCACAATTGCGGCGGGCCGGTCTCGACCGCGGCGGGCGTGCAACTCGACGCCTCGATCCCGAACTTCATCATCATGGAGTGGTTTCCCTACTGGGAGGACGACCGCTACCAGATCGTGAGGGAAGCGCTGGAGCCCCAGCAGAAGAAGGGCCGGTACCGGATTCCCGACCGGCCGGGCCTGGGCATCGAGCTGAACGACGACTACCTCGCCCGGTTCGACCGGATCGTGGTGGGAGGCCGGTCATGAAGATCACCCGGCTCACCGTCTGGGACGTCGATTACGGCCTGTCCCACAACATCTCCCAGCACCCGGTGATCATCCGGATCGACACCGACCAGGGGGTCTACGGCGCCGGCGAGGTCGGGCTGGCCTATGGCGACGGCAATCGCGGCGCCATCCACACCCTGACCCAGCTGTTCGAGCGGCATCTGCTCGGCCAGGACGCCCGCCAGATCGGCGCCATCTGGGACCGGCTCTACCGCAAGACCTTCTGGGGCCAGAGCCCCGGTCCGGTGCTCTACGGGGCGATCAGCGCCATCGACAACGCCCTTTGGGACATCAAGGGCAAGGCGCTGGGCGTGCCGGTCTGGCAGCTGCTGGGCGGCAAGATGCGTGACAGCATCCGGCTCTATGCGAATGGCTGGTTCACCAAGATGGCGCGGCCCGAGCAGGCTGCGGAGCGGGTGCTCGAGATCCAGGCGGAAGGCTACACGGCCTGCAAGCTCGATCCGTTCGAGACCACCGGCGAAGGCGTCTTCCGCTTCCCCGACCGGCACATCCCGCGCGACTGGGCGTTGCTCGCGGTGGACCGGGTTAAGGCGATCCGCGAGGCGGTGGGGCCCGACTTCGACATCTGCCTGGACATCCACGGCAATCTCGGTACCACCGATGCCATCACCTACGGGCGGATGCTGGCCGAGTACCGGCCGTTCTTCTACGAGGAGCCGGTCGATCCCGGAAACGTCGATTCGATGGTGAAGGTCGGCCAGGAGGTGCCGATCCCGATCGCCGGCGGCGAGCGGCTCTACACCCGCTACCAGTTCCGGCCGTTCGTCGAGCGCCAGGCGCTCGACATCCTGCAGCCGGACATCGGGTTGTGCGGCGGCATCAGCGAGATGATGAAGATCGCGTCCATGGCCGAGGTCTACAACCTGCACGTCCAGCCGCATAATTGCGGCGCCCCGGTCGCCACGGCCGCCGCCGTGCATGCCGTGTTCGCCATGCCGAACTTCATCATCATGGAGTGGTTCCCGTACTGGCCGGACGGTCGCAACGACATCGTGAACGTCGCCTACGAGACCAGAATGAAGGACGGAAGGCTGGCCATACCGACCGCGCCGGGCCTGGGGATCGAGCTGAACGAGCCCTATTTGGACCGGTTTGCGAAGATCGTGGTGGGCAGCTGAGCCTAGCTTGTCCGCGCCCTGTCCATGCGGGCGCGGAAACCCTGTTTGGCATGATGCGTTGAAGGTCCAGGGCAGTCCTGCCGCGACCGCCCGACGCACAGGCACGAACGGGAAGCTGGGTCATGGCCAAGGTCACCATCAAGCCGTACGAAGGTCCATCGGGCGGGTGGGGATCGGCCCAGTCGGTGCTCCGCTATGTTGGCAAGGAAGGCTTGGCCCGGGTCACCGCCGCCCTGCCCCACCAGAACAAGACCGGCGGGTTCATGTGCGTGAGCTGCGCCTGGCCGAAGCCGGCCGATTCGCACCCGGCGGAGTTCTGCGAGAACGGCGCCAAGGCCACCGCCTGGGAACTGACTGCCAACAAGATCGGGCCGGACTTCTTTGCCGCGCATACCGTCACCGAACTTCTCGGCTGGCCCGACCATGACCTGGAGGAAGTCGGCCGGCTGACCCAGCCGATGCGCTACGACCGGGCCCAGGACAAGTACGTGCCGGTCGGCTGGCCCGATGCCTTCGTCGAGATCGGCCGCGAGCTGCGGGCGATCGATCCCCATGCCGCCGTGTTCTACGCCTCCGGCCGGGCCTCGCTCGAGACTTCCTACATGTATCAGCTGTTCGCGCGGCTCTATGGCAGCAACAACCTGCCCGACAGCTCGAACATGTGCCACGAATCGACCTCGGTGGCGCTGCCGAAGAGCATCGGCGTGCCGGTCGGCACCGTCAGCCTGGAAGACTTCGAGGACACCGAATGCCTCCTGTTCTTCGGGCAGAACGTCGGCACCAACAGCCCGCGCATGCTCCATCCCTTGCGGGAAGTGAGCAAGCGCGGCGTGCCGATCGTCACCTTCAATCCGTTGCGCGAGCGCGGGCTCGAGCGCTTCACCGATCCGCAGAGCCCGACCGAGATGGTGCTGGGCCAGGAGACCCGGATCAGCTCCCACTATTTCCAGGTTGAATCGGGCGGCGACCTCGCCGCGATCATGGGCATCTGCAAGGCCCTGGTCGTCCTGGACGACGAGGCGACCGCCAAGGGCGAGCCTGCAGTGCTCGACCATGAGTTCATCCGGGAGCACACCCACGGCTTCGAGGCGTTTCTCGACAGCTTGCGGGGGACGTCCTGGAAGGAGATCGAGCATCATTCGGGGCTGAAGCGGGGCGATCTGGAGGAAACCGCCGGGATCTACGTGCGCTCCAAGGCGACCATCGCGCTGTACGGCATGGGGCTCACCCAGCATCGCAAGGGCGTCGAGACCGTGCAGATGCTGGTCAACCTGCTCCTGCTGAAAGGCAATATCGGCCGGCCCGGAGCCGGCATCCTGCCGGTCCGCGGCCACTCCAACGTGCAGGGCCAGCGCACCGTCGGCATTTCCGAGAAGCCCAAGCTGGTGCCGCTCGACCGGCTGAAGGAACTCTACAAGTTCGAGCCGCCGCGCTGGGAGGGCATGTCCACCGTGGACGCCTGCAAGGGGATCGTCGACGGGTCGGTGCGCGCCTTTATCGGCCTGGGCGGCAATTTCCTGCGTGCGGCGCCCGATCGGGACCGGATGGAGGAAGGCTGGAAGCGGATGCGGCTCAACGTGCAGATCTCGACCAAGCTGAACCGCAGCCATCTGGTCGCCAGCGAGATTTCCTACATCCTGCCCTGCCTCGGCCGCACCGAGATCGACGAGGAGGCCACCGGGCCGCAGGTGGTGACCGTCGAGGATAGCACTGCGCGCATCCACGGCTCCCGGGCGGTCGCCAAGCCGATCAGCGAGCATCTGCGTTCCGAGCCACGCATCGTCGCCGAGATGGCCAAGGCTACGCTGGAATCCAGCGGTCATGTCGACTGGGATGCCTGGGTCGGCGACTACTCCAAGATCCGCGACGCGATCGAGGCGACCTATCCCGACCAGTTCAAGGACTTCAACGACCGCCTGTGGACGCCGGGCGGCTTTCCCAGGCCCCTGGCCGCGCGTGAGCGCAAGTGGAACACCGATACCGGCAAGGCAAATTTCGTGGTGCCGGACACGATGAGCAGCCATGGGCTGGACCTCACCCCGGACATGCTCCGGCTGATCACGCTGCGCAGCAACGACCAGTTCAACACCACGATCTACGGCTATCACGACCGCTTCCGTGGTATCGACGGCACCCGGATGGTCCTGTTCATCAACCCGGATGACATGGAGCGGTTCGGGCTGGCCCAGGACGAGCTCGTCACCCTGGTCGGCGCCTCGGACGACCAGGTGCACCGGGAGATCAACGGGCTGCAGGTGGTGCCCTACGACATCCCGCGAGGCTGCGTCGGCTCCTATTATCCCGAGTGCAACGTGCTCATCCCGATCGCGCACCATGCCGAGGAGAGCAAGGTGCCTGCGGCGAAATCGGTGCCGGTGACCCTCCGCAAGGAGGATGGCCGCAAGGCTCCCGCCGCGCACTGAGACGGGGCGCAGCCCGGATGCGGGAGAGTGGAGGGCAACCTCACTCCCCGCTGTCCGGGACCTTCGTTTCCTGCTCGGCCTGGGCGAGCATCGCGCCGCAGGGAGCATTCTCGGCGGTGCCGATCTCGATGAAGGGCAGGAACGAAGCCAGCGGCGTCAGCACCACGCCCAGCGCCACCGCGGCAGCCCCCCGAAGGCCGACCCCGGTCAGGTCGGGCGTCACCTTCGGCTCGCCGAAGGTGCCGCGCAGGTAGAGGGTCGAGGGGGCCGCGAACAGGCTGTTGTCCTTGGGCTCCGTGTCGAGATCCAGCTCGATCGCCTCGGTTCCGAGATTGATGGCCCCGTTCACCGTGATCAGGCTGTCGGTAGTGTCCAGCACGAAGGTTCGCTCATAGGCGATGCCGTCGGCCACCTGAAAATTGGCAATGAGGCAGCGCACGCCGAACGACTGCTCGGGCGTTCCGGGTTCCTCGCCGAACAGCACGGTCAGCACCTCGGCCAGGTCGAGATGGAGCGCCTCGACGATCAGGGCGCTGAGGGCACCCTCTTCCATGGTGATTCCAGCCTGGCCCTCACTGCTGCCCAGGATCGAGCGGAGCCCCTCCCCCTGGCCCTGCAAGGCCACCCGCGCCGAGATCAGGCCGCGGCCATACTCGGAAAGGCCGAACTCTCCCAGGAACCGTTCAAGTTCCAGCTTCCTGGCGGAGATGTCGATCTCGGCCTGCGGGGGCTCGGCGGTGGAATCGACTGCCACGAACCCGCCCACCGACGAGCCGGCGATGGTCGCCTGCAGCGGGTCGAGCCGCAGGCGGCCCTGGTCCATCACGATGCGGAACTCGACCGCTTCCAGCGGCAGCTTGCCCGCATTGACGCGCTCTCCGCGAAAACGCATGTCCACGTCGAGCGCCTGCCAGCGCTCCGAGCTGAGCTGGGTGTCCGGGATCACGTAGGGACTGTCCTCGACCTCCTCGGCCTTCTGCTCCTGGCGAGGCGAGGCAGTCTCGCCCGGTCCCGTTGCAGGTGGCCGGCCGATCAGGCCCGCCAGGTCATCCAGGTCGAACTGCTCCGAGGTAAGGTCGCCCGACAGCTTCGGCCGGTCGCCGGTGGAGCCGAACGCCACCCAGCCCTTGATCGAGCTGTCGCCGACCTTCCCGGTCAGGTCCTCCATCCGGACCTCCCCATCCTTGCGGGTCAGATGGCCGTCCAGATCGAACGGAGGAATCTCCGGGGCCGGCAGGCCGGCCAGCACCAGCACCTTGGTCAGGTCCTGGGCCGCCAGGTCCAGGTCGAGATCGACGCCCTCCAGATTGGCCGGGTCAGCAATGGTCCCGTCGAGCGCGATCCTGGATCTGCCCAGCGTGAGCGTTCCCTCGATGGGAAACGGCTGGGCGCTCTCGGCAAGGAGCTGGTAGGAGCCGAAGGTGCCCTCCAGTTCCAGGGGCAGGTCGTCCACCTGGCCGGCGGCACTCACCTTCATCCGGCCGGCTTCGCCCTGGCTCGCCGCCTCCAGCTTGTCGAGCCGGCTCGAGATTTCCTGCCCGGTTACTGCGTCGCGGTAGTCGATCGTCGCGTCCCGGACGACGAGCTTTCCGATGAAAGGCAGGTTGCCGCGCTCGGCCGGCGCTTCCTTGGAGGGAGCGTCGTCCGGGGAAGCGCCAAGCTGCCAGTTGGCCTGGCCTTCGGCATTGCGCTCCAGGCTCGCGATCGGCCGGTCCAGGATCACTTCCGGCAGGGTGACCTGCTGCCTGGTCAAAAGGTCCCAGAGATCCAGGCTCGCCTCGACGGTCTCGACCGATGCCATGTCGGCCTGCTCGGCCCACTCGGCATTGCCGACATGGACGTCGTGGGCCCGCACCCTGATGATCCAGCCGCGCTCGATCTCCAGGTCGCCTTGGATGCTGAACGGCCGGCCGATCGCGGCGCTGATCGCGCGCTCCGCATAAGGCTTCAGGAGATTGGGGTCGACCAGGTAGAAGGTGGCTGCGGCGGCGCTGGCCAGCAGCAGGAAGAGAGCGGCCAAACCGATCAGGATCTTCTTGAACAAGTCGCCGCCCTCCCGCCGGCCGCTCCCGGGAGAACAGCCTCACCGCTGTCATAAAAGCGTGACGGGTTCCGACGTTGCGCCTGCTGGCGAATTTCCCGCCGCGAGCGCGGACGGAGCAGGTAGGCCCGGCCCTAGCCCGCCAGGATTCCCAGGCGGACCAGTTCCTCCCTCGTCTTCGAAAGGGCCAGGCCCAGCTGGTCGATCAGGCCGTCGAGCGCCTGCCGCTCCACGCTGCGCTGCTCGATCTCGCGGGCGAGCACCCCGATCCGGACCAGGCCGAAGCTCGGCGCCGAGCCTGCCAGCCGGTGGGCCGACTTGGCCAGTTCCGCGGGCTCGTCCCGCAGGTCCAGCATCTCCGCGAAAAGCGCCACCGCCGAGTTCATCGCGTTCTGCACGAACAGCATGAACTTTGCTTCGCCGGCCATGGCGCGCAGGCTGTCGAGGCGCGTCCTGTCGATCAGGTCGACCACGGGCTCCGGCCGTGAAGAGGGTGCTGCGACCTGGGCGCCGTTCCGGGTGAACATCGCCAGGGTGCGGAACAGGTCGGGCCATGTCACCGGCTTGGTGAGCACCTGGTTCATGCCGGCCGCCATGCAGCGCTGCCGTTCCTCCTCCATGACGTTGGCGGTGAGCGCCACGATTGGAACGGCAGCGACCGGCGACGACAGCGCCCGGATGCGCCGGGTTGCCTCGATGCCGTCCAGAACCGGCATCTGCACGTCCATCAGCACCACGTCGAAGGGCTGCTCGAGTACCCGGGACACTGCCTCCGCGCCATCCAAGGCAAAGCTGACCTGATGGCCGTGCCGGGTCAGCACCGCCTCCAGCAGGTTGCGGTTGACCTCCACGTCCTCGGCCACCAGCACCCGCATCGGCGGGATGGAGCTAGGCGCCCGCTCGGCCGTCTCCGTCACACTTGCCCCATGGCCGATGCGGAACGGCAGGTCGAACCAGAAGACGCTGCCCTGGCCGGGCTTGCTTTCCAGGCCGATCCGGCCCCCCATCGCTTCCACCAGCTGGCGGCAGATCGCGAGGCCCAGGCCGCTCCCGCCAAAGCGGCGGGTGGTCGAGCGGTCTGCCTGGGTGAAGGCGCAGAACAGTTCGCCCTGTCGATCCTCCGGAATGCCGATCCCGGTGTCGCGCACCTCGAAGCGGCAGTTCACGTGCTCGCTGTCCGGCTGCGTGCAACGGACCGTCACCTCGACGCCGCCCGTGCTGGTGAACTTCAGGCCGTTGCCCGCGAGGTTCACCAGGACCTGGCGGAGGCGGGTGGGATCGCCCTGCACCACCGGCGGCGAGTGCTCGTCCAGGTCGAAGGTAAGGCGCAGCCCCCGGTCGACGGCCTGGGGGGCAAGGATGGCGCGGGTCTGCTCCAGCACCTCGCCGAGCGAGAAGTCGATCTCCTCCAGGGTCAGCCCGCCGGCGTCGATCCGGGAGAAGTCGAGGATGTCGTTGATCACCGTCAGCAGATGGCGGCCCGAGGTGCGGATCGCCCCGACATACTGGAGTTGCTTGGGGGTGAGCGGCTCTTCGGCAAGAAGATCGGCCATCCCCAGCACCCCGGTCATCGGCGTGCGGATCTCGTGGCTCATCGCCGCCAGGAACATCGACTTGGCGCGGTCGGCCTCCTCGGCCTTGCGACGCGCTTCCTCAAGCTCGGCGGCATGCTGCTTGGCCCGCGCCTCGCTCTCCTGGAGTGCCAGGACGCTGCGGTTGAGGCCGATCAGGGACGCCACGCAGGCCGACAGGTCGGTCAGGTAGCGGAGCTGGTCCTCGGAGATCCGCCGCGGGCGCTTGTCGATGATGCAGAGCGTGCCAAGCGCCCGGCCTTCCTGGTCGCATAGCGGCATCCCGGCATAGAAGCGGAGATGGAATGGCCCGTTGACCGCGGGGTTGTCGGCGAAGCGGGGATCCTGGGTCGCGTCCTCGACCACCAGCGGCTCCCGCGGGCGCAGGATTGCATAGGCGCAGAATGCCTGCTCCCGCGGCGTCTCGCCCCCGCTTTCCAGCCCCACTGCCGACTTGAACCACTGCCGACGCTCGTCGATCAGCGAGACCAGGACGATCGGCACGTCGCACAGCCGCGCCGCCATCCGGGTGATCGAGTCGAACCGCTCGTCCGCTGGCGTGTCCAGGATGTCGCACGCCAGCAGCGAGGCCAGACGCTGGGCTTCATCGGCGGGAAGGGGAGCCGCAGGCACCAACGATCTCCTACAACCAAGGCATTCGTGGATGGCGGGGTGAGCCAAAGGACGCAGGGGGTGGGTGCCTTGGCAAGCACGCCCCCACTAGATCCGACGCGGGCATCCAGTTCCCCGGCATTCCAAAAAGCCGACTTGTCTCCGGAGGAGGGGACGGTGGATCTCGCGCGGAGGACGCTACCAGAGTTCTTGAGTTCTTGCCTCAGTAAGTCGCTCGTCCGCCGGAAAGATCGAACACCGCCCCTGTCGTGAACGAGTTCTCTTCGCTGACCAGCCAGGCGATCATGGCCGCGGCCTCGGTCAGTTCCAGGAAGCGCCCTCGCGGGATCTTGGCCAGCATATACTTGATGTGCTCGGGCGACTGTTCCATCGCACCCGGGGTACGGGCGACGGCCGGGGTCACGCAGTTCACCGCAATGTTGCCGCCGGCCAGTTCCTTGCCCAGCGACTTGGTCATCGCGATCACCGCCGCCTTGGCGGAACTGTAGGCCGCAGCGTTCGGGTTGCCCTCCTTGCCGGCGATCGAGGCCACGTTGACGATCCGGCCATAATCCTGCGCCTGCATGACGGGCGTCACGTGCTTGCAGCAGTAGAAGGTGCCGTTGACGTCGACGTCGATCACGCTGCGCCAGTCATCGAGCGGATAGTCGGCCAGGGTGGCGTTGGGTCCCACGATCGCCGCGTTGTTCACCAGGATGTCGATCCGGCCGAGCTTGCCGACGGTGTTCTTCACCGCCGCCGCCACGTTCGGCTCGTTCGCGATGTCGACCAGCTCGGCATGGACCCGGCCCGCGCCTGCCTGCGCTTCGAGTTCCTGCCTGGCCGCCTCCAGGCGATCCGCCACGACATCCCAGATGACGAGCTTGGCACCGGATTCCAGGAAGCGGCGGCCGACGACCAGCCCGATCCCCTGGGCGCCGCCGGTGACGATCGCCACGCGATCGGTGAGGTTGATGCTGTTAATTTGCATGGTCTGCTCGCAGAACGGGGGGATTGCTCCGGGCCGACCGGACCGGTGGGTGATCCGGCCGGTCCGGTCGGTGGGCGTCGGCACAGCCGGTCAGTTCGGCCCGATCAGGCTGGGCAGCCACAGGCTGATCGACGGGATGTAGGTGATGAACAGCAACGCGATGGTCAGCCCCAGGAAGAACGGCCAGACCTCGCGCAGGATCTGTCCCATCGAGACCTTCGCGATCGTCATCGACACGAACAGCAGGACGCCAACCGGCGGAGTGAGCTGCCCGATCACCAGGTTGACCAGCAGCACGATCCCGAAATGCACCAGGTCGATCTGCATCGCCGTCAGCAGCGGGATCAGGATCGGCACCAGGATGATCATGATCGCGATGGTCTCGACGAACATGCCGAGGATCAGGAGCGCGATGTTGAGGATCAGCAGGACCATCCAGGGGTTGTCGGTGATGGCGCTCACCGTGCTCACCACCAGCTGCGGCGCCTGCTCGATGCCCAGGATCCAGCTGAACGGCGAGGCCGCGCCGGCGATCATCAGAATCACCGCGGTCTCGCGGGCGGTGGTCGCCAGAATATGCGGGATGCGCCCGATGTGAAGCGTGCGGTAGATGAAGATGCCGACCAGCGCCGAGTAGAGGGCTGCGACGCCGGCGATCTCGGTGGCGGTGACGGCTCCCATCCTGAAGCCGATGATGATGATCACCGGCATCAGCAATGCCCAGATCGCACGCTTGAACGCGGTCCAGAGAGCAGATCCGGAAAAGGCCCCGGACGTCGGATACCGGCGCACCCGCGCCAGGATCACGATCACCAGGAACATGGCTCCGGCCATGATGATCCCTGGAAAGATGCCGGCGATGAACAGGTTGCCCAGCGAGACGTTGGCCTGCCAGGCGTAGAGCACCATCAGGATCGAGGGCGGGATAATGGGCCCGAGCGTCGCCGAGGCGGCCGACAGGGCAGCGCCGAAGCCGCGGCTGTAGCCGTTGCGCTCCAGCTGCGGGACCAGCACCCTTGTGGTCGCGGCGGTGTCGGCGACCGACGAGCCGGAGATGCCGGCCAGGAACACGTTGCCGACCACGGCGGTCTGGGCGAGGCCGCCACGGATATGGCCGACCATGGCGCGGGTGAAGCCGAACAGCCGCTCGCTGATGCCGCTTTCGTTCATGAGCGAGCCGGCGAGCGTGAACAGCGGGATGGCGAGCAGCGGGAAGGATTGCAGGCCGGCGAACACGCGCTGGGCAACCAGCGCCAGCGGGATGCCTTCCATCCCGATCACCAGTCCGGCCGAGCCGATCATCGCGATGGCGACCGGCGTGCCGACGATCACCAGGATGGCGAAGGCGCCAAGCAGAACGAGCATCAGGCGTCTCCGTCCGGATCACCGATCAGATCCGGAGTCCACAAGGTCTGGCCGAGGCCGTCGGAGACGGCATGACGAAGGATGTGGATGCAGGACAGGATGGCGCCGACCGGCACGGCACTCACCGCCCAGGCCGACGAGATCCGCATCATCGGGGTCGGGCTGTGCAGCATGGTCATGGTCAGGCTGAAGCCGAACCAGATCAGGCCCACCAGCGTGATCATGGTGGCAGCCACGGCGATCAGCCCGCACACGGCGCGCACCCGCTCGGGCAGCACCACCAGAAGGGCGTCGACACGCAGATGCATCCGCAGCCGGAAGCCGCTGGATAGCCCGATGAAGATCATCCAGGTGAAGACGATGACGATGAATTCTTCCGACCAGATCAGCGGGTCGTTTATCACATAGCGGAAGAACACGGCGGCGATCACGAGCGTGGCGACGATCCCGTGCGTCGCGGCGAGGAAGACTTCCTCGCCGCGCGCCAGCATGTCGTCCAGCCGTTCGATCCATACGGCGGACATGGGCTGCTTCCCATTGAAGCGGGCTGGTGAAATTACTCGCCGCGGACCTTGGAGATCTCTTCCTGGAGGCGGTTCCAGTTGTCCTCGCCCCAGCGCGCCGCGAGCTCAGGATAGATCGGCTCGATCTTGGCCTTGAACGCGTCGCGGTCCGGGTCCTCGATGATCGTGGTGTTGCCGGCCTTGCGGATCTCCTCGAGCATGCTCGTCTCGCGGCCCTGCTGCACCTCCGAGTTCTTCTTGGAGATCACCTCGGCCTCTTCCCGCAGGATCTGCTGCTGGTCCTCGGGCAGCCGGTCCCAGGTGGTCTTGGAGATCACCACCGTGTTGTTCTGCAGCATGTGCCGGTCCAGCACGAGCACGCCCTGCACCTCGTAGAACTTGCGCGAGTAGATGGTCGGGATCGGGTTCTCCTGGCCGTCCACCGTCTTCTGCTGCAGCGCGGTGTACACCTCGCCGAACGGGATCGGCGTGGGGGCGGCGCCGAACGCGCGGATCATCTCGACCCAGATCGGGCTTTCCGGCACGCGGATCTTCAGACCCGCCATGTCCTCGGGCGTGCGGACCTCGCGGTCGGTGAGCGTGAAGTTGCGCCAGCCCCAGTAGGCGATCTTGGTGAGCGGCACGATGTTGTGCTGGTCGCGCAGCTCGTCCCAGAGCGGCTCGAAGGCCGGGCCACGGATGACCTCCTCAGCCTCTTCCCAGTCCTGCCAGAGAAAGGGGGCGCTCGCCATCTCCATGGCCGGGACCAGGCCGGCCATGGCTGGCATGCTGGGCGCCGAGATGTCGAGGGCGCCGAACTTCACCTGCTGGATCAGGTCGACCTCCTTGCCGAGCTGCTCGGCCGGGAAGACCTGGATTTCCAGCTCGCCGTTGGTGCGTTCCTTCACCCGCTCGGCGAACTCGTTGAACATGTCGTTCAGCGTCTCGCCCGGCGAATTGGCGTGGCCGAACCGAAGCGTCTCCGCCCGGGCGACCGTGGAGGCCATCAAGGCCGTGGTGATCGTCAGTGCGATCGCCAGTTTCTTCATCATCCTGGTGCGCCTCCCATGTCTGCGCGTTGGATAGCGGGGCCGCCTGGGCCACCCCGCCGATCGTGGAAAGACTTCAGTCGAGCAGCGATCTCCTGGAGGCCAGGAGACGCTCGTGCATCTCCTCAGCCGCCCGGTGCGGATCGCCGCCAGGATCGCCTCGTGCCTGCTCCGGACAGACGCTGCATCCTGCCCGCGTTGAATGAACAAACGGGACATGTGCAAATGGATGCGCAGGTCCCGGAAGCTTTCGACCGCGGGCTGATTGGCGGTACCGTTCATGTTGGCGAGATGGAAGGCCGAATCGGCCAGCGTGAAGTTTCGATGGCCGCTATCGCTCGGGTGGAGCGGCTGCTCGTTCATGTCTTGGAGCGCCTCCTCCAGGGCCGCGAGGGTCTCCGGCGGACGGCGGCGCGCAGTCTCGGCGGCAGCCCGGGGCTCGATCACCATCCGGAACTGGAAAGATCCGGGTAATCCTTGTCTTAAGAAAGCGACTGCATGGAGAAGCCATGGGATGGTGTCGCGGTCGCCACACCTTCGGCGGTCAGCCGCCGGAGCGCTTCGCGCAGCGGCGTGGAACTGGCCTGCAGTTCGCGCGCCAGCGCGTCGATGCTCAACCGCTCGGATAGCGCATCGACGTGGTCGAGGATGCGTTCCTTGAGCACCTCATTGACCTGGTCCAGGAGAACGACGCGTTCGATCTTTCGTCGCGCCGCTATCAAGCACCGCCCATCTCAGTATCGTGGATCATGCACGACCAGGGTGACCGTCAGGCTGTCAATGTCGGCAGGCCGTGCCGCCAAAGGACGCGTCAGCGCAGGACCTGGCTGAACCGTTCGGCCGAGGGCAGGCTGTCGCTGGCTTCACCCTGCACCGCCGCATCGACGATCTGGCGGATCACCTGGGCCCGGCTGGGGCGATCAGGTCGATCGCGCCGCCACTGGTCGATGGCCGCCACCGTGCTCGCGGACAGGCGGACCTCGACCTGAACAAGACCTTCTCCAGCCGGGAGGGATCTCTGGGAACCGGTACGCTGGGTCATGAGAAAGAAAAGCGCGACCCGCGCTCCGGTTCCGGCGGACGATCACCCATCCAGGCGGTGCAGGCGATTCTCCCGCGGTGGAAAGCCGCAGCGGGATGTCGCCTTCCGCCGGCTGTCAGGGCCGGATCGCGACCTTGAGCACGCCGTCGCGCTGGTGGGCGAACAGGTCGTAGGCATCCTCGATCCGGTCCAGGCTGAAGTGATGGGTCACCAGCGGCTTCAGGTCGACCCGGCCGGAGGCGACCACGCCCATCAGCCGGCGCATCCGCTCCTTGCCGCCCGGGCAGAGCGTGGTGACGATCCGGTGGTCGCCCAGCCCTGCCGAGAAAGCGTCGAGCGGGATGCGCAGGTCGGAGGAATAGACACCGAGACTGGACAGCGTGCCTCCCGGGCGCAGCACGCGCAGCGCCGATTCGAACGTGCTCTGGGTGCCCAGCGCCTCGATGGCGACATCGACGCCGCGCCCTTCGGTGATCTCCATGATCTGCTCGACCGGGCTTCCCGCCTTGAAGTCGACCACATGGTCGCAGCCGAGCGCCTGGGCGACCTTCATGCGGGCCGGGACGGTATCGACCCCGATGATGGTGGAGGCGCCCATCAGCTTCGCCCCCGCCACCGCGCACAGGCCGATCGGACCCAGCGCGAACACCGCCACCATGTCGCCGATCCGGACCTTGCCGCTCTCGGCCCCGGAGAACCCGGTCGACATGATGTCCGGGCACATCAGGACCTGCTCGTCGGTGAGCCCGTCCGGCACGGGCGACAGGTTGGCCATGGCATCCGGCACCAGCACATACTCGGCTTGGCAGCCATCAATGATGTTGCCGAACTTCCAGCCGCCGGTCGCCTTGAAGCCGTGCCGGGTGCCGACGCCGTCCTGGGAGCCGCAGCCGCACATGCAGGCATTGGTGGTGCCGCTGGGCGTGATCGCCCCGGCGATGACCCGCTGCCCCTCCTGGTAGCCGGACACGGCCGAACCCAGCTTTTCGATGATGCCGACCGGCTCGTGGCCGACCGTCAGCCCCTTCTCGACCGGGTACTCGCCCTTCAGGATGTGGACGTCGGTGCCGCAGATCGTGGTGGTGGTGACGCGCAGCAGGGCGCCGAGCGGCCCGACCTCCGGCACCGGCTTCTCACCCAGGACGATCCGGTTCTTCTCGATGAAGATGGCAGCCTTCATCTTGGCCATGGCCCTTGCTCCCTCCGCTTGGCGCTGGTGGCGGCAGAATGGGACCGGGCCCGGGGGCCAGCATTGATCCGGATCAAGAACCGGCGCTGCTCAGCCGCCGCCGCAGTCACCGTGGCTGGTGACGATCGCCAGGACCTGCACGCTTTCCGGCAGCTCGACCAGGAACTCCCGGTCGCGCTCCAGGTGGTGGATGCGGGTCGGGTCGCTGCCGGCGAACCGGCTCATCGCCTCGACGCTTTCCCAGTAGGAGATGGTCACGAACTCGGTCTCGTCGCCGCGCTCCTCGCGCAGCTGCTGCACGCCCAGCGCCTTCTCCATCAGCGGACGGATGCCATGTTCGTGCAGGTAGGCGGCATACTCGTCGGCGCGGGCGGCGGTGGTGCGGCCGCGCCAGATCCGGGCAATGGTCGGGCGTTGGGACGATGCCGGCATGGGGGTGCTCCAGGCGGTGGCGCAAGGGGCTGCGCCGGGCTCCTTGGTACATCCGTTTCCGTCGCTGCCCAGCCCGGGATCGCGTCGGCGGCTTGACCGGGAACAACGGCGGGGACAGGGAAGCTCGGGCGGCCAGAACCGTCAAACGGCAAGGAGGCCCTGGTGACGATCACCCGGCTGGCGGTGGCGGGCTACCGCTCGCTGCGCGACGTGCGGCTCGAACTGGACCGGCTCACCGTGGTGACCGGAGCCAATGGCAGCGGCAAGTCCAGCCTGTACCGGGCGCTGCGCCTGCTGGCCGACATCGCGCAGGGGCGGGTCGTGCAGTCCCTGGCCGGCGAGGGCGGACTCGGCTCGACCTTGTGGGCCGGGCCGGAAGCGTTCTCGCGCGGCATGAAGGCGGGATCGGTGCCGGTGCAGGGTGTGCGGCGCTCTCGCCCGGTGGCGCTGCGGCTGGGCTTTGCCGGCGACGACTACGGCTATGCCATCGACCTGGGCCTGCCCAAGCCGTCCGCCTCGTTCTTTGCGCGCGACCCGGAGATCAAGGCGGAGGCGGTGTGGACTGGGCCGCTCCTGCGCCGGGCCAGCGGCTTTGCCGAGCGCCACGGGCCGAGCGTGCGGCTGCGCGACGACATGGGCGTGTGGCGGCAGGCGATCGGCGACTTGGCACCGTTCGACAGCATGATGACCCACTGCGCCGACCCCAGGGAGGCGCCGGAGCTCTTGCTGCTGCGCGAGCGGATGCGCGCCTGGCGGTTCTACGACCAATTGCGCACCGACCGGGACGCCCCGGCGCGCCGGCCGCAGATCGGCACCTACACGCCGGTGCTGGCCGGCGACGGCGCCGACTTGGCGGCGGCGGTGCGCACCATCATCGAGATCGGCGACCGCGACGCGCTGGCGGACGCGGTGGCGGACGCATTCCCGGGTGCGGAACTCGGCATCGCCAGCACGGACGGCTGGTTCGAGCTGGAGATGCGCCAGCACGGGCTCCTGCGCCCGCTCAAGGCGGCGGAACTGTCGGACGGCACGCTGCGCTACCTGCTGCTGGCGGCCGCCCTGCTGTCGCCCCGGCCGCCGGCGCTGATGATCCTGAACGAGCCGGAAACCAGCCTGCACCCGGACCTGCTGGTGCCGCTCGCCCGCCTGATCGGCCGGGCCTCGCAACGCGGCCAGGTCGTGGTGGTGTCGCACGCGCCGGCCCTGGTGGCGGCGCTTGGGCAGGAAGCTGGCTGCCGCCGGGTGGTGCTGGACAAGGAGCTGGGCGAGACGGTGGTGCGGAACGGCGAGCCGCCGGCCTGGGTTTGGCCGGGGCGCTAGCGGGAGTCGGCCAAACCTAGCCCACGCCTGCCCTGCCCTACCCTACCCTACCCTACCAGAGTACGATGCCGTTGCGGCCGAAGCCTAGGAGCCAAACCGCAAGCGAAGATGTTCCATCACTTTTCCTATGTTGAACTCGAAGTCATGTGGCCGTCCGTCCTCACCGTCGATGACGATACGACTGCGCTCGCTTTCCAAGCCGGTGCCGTCACTAAAGAACGTCCCATCGCTGAATGGCTCCTGCTGCCCCACCTTGATGCGCAGCACATCGGTTACGACCGTAACTTCCTTCTTGCTCCGCGAAGGATCACGAACGGCGTGTTTGAAGGTGTTGGCGATCTGCTGGATCAAGGTGAACTCCGGGCACTTGGATCTGAACTGTTCCACCACTTTGCCGCTGCCCGTCAAACCCTCCTGCTTGGCCACGTAATCGACGAGATGATAAGCACTCACGGCAGCGTTCGCCGCATGGCGCAGCGAGTCGCGGTGAGCGAGGAAATCCGAATAATTGGGCTGCACAAATTCGGCAAAATAAGTCTGCGGATCCATGAGAGATACCTCAGATCAACATCGATGATGGCATCCTGAAGACCTGCAAGCGCGATCTCCCAGTCTTGCGCCAGATCAGGAAGTCGCGCTGCAAGTCTGGCTGTCGAACACAAGGCTGCCAGATGGCTGCCTTCACCGCTTCACAATGATGTAGACGGCGTGGATGATGCCGGGGATGTAGCCCAGCAGGGTCAGCAGGATGTTGAGCCAGAACTGCAGGCCCAGGCCGACCTGGAGGAACACGCCGAGCGGCGGCAGGAGGATGGCGATCAGGATGCGCAGGACGTCCATGGCGGCTCCGGTCAGGCGGGTGGAGGGAGCGACGCCTCTGGCCGGCGCGTCCTGCGCCGGGGCCGAGCGCCGATCCCATGGTTCTTGCCATTCAAGACGGAAAGCTGCCGGCCGGGTTCCCTGCAGCCGGCGCACCACCTGAACGGGCGCAAGGCTTTCGAAGCGGGAGCGGCTAGACGTAGAAGTCCTGCTTGGGCGTCACGGCATCGATGTCGGCGGCCGTGAGGCTGGTGACGCCGAACAGGGTGATGGTGCCGGTCACCGCCAGCGGCGCCTCGAAGGCGAACTGCTCGGTGTCGAGCACCAGCGACGCCTTCGTCTGCCCGTCATGGGTGATCGCCTGCACCGAGATGCCGGCGTCGCCGGCGTCCAGCGTGTGGCTGTCGTCGGTATCGAAGTCGGCGAAGGTGACGGTCCGGAAGGTCCTGCCCTCCCCGTTCACCGGGCTGCCTTCATTGAAGTAGGTGATCTGCAGCCGGTCCTGGCCGCGGACGAAGTCGAGGATGAGGTCATCGGCTTGGGTCACCGTGGAATCGGAGACGCTCTGGAAGCCGTTGGAATAGGCGAAGTGGACGGCAAACAGGTCGCTGCCGCTGCCGCCGGCGAGCAGGTCGTGGCCGCTGCCACCCACCAGCTTGTCGTCGCCCATGTTGCCTTCGAGCACGTCGTCGCCGCCGGTGCCCCACAGGATGTCGTCGCCGACGCCGCCGCGGACATGGTCGTCGCCGCGGCTGGTGTTGATGTAGTCGTCGCCGGTACCGCCGCGCACCATGTCGTCGCCCTGGCCGCCGACGATCCGGTCGTTGCCGTCCCCGCCATCCACGGTCGCGGCAGGATAATCCAGCAGGTCGATGTCCTCGTCGCCCAGGAAGATCTCGTCGTCGCCGGTGCCGCCATAGACGGTGCTCCGGCTGTAGGGCGCGACGATGGTGTCGTCGCCGGCACCGCCGAGCAGCAGATGCGCGCCGCCAAGCAGCATGCCCTCGCCATCGACGACGGCATAGTTGCGGATCGTGATGTAGTCGTCGCCTTCCTGGCCGAAGATCGTGTCGCTGCCCGTGTCGCCGTCGAGGCGATCGTCGCCGGCACCACCCTGCAGACGGTCGTCACCGGCACCGCCATGCAGCAGATCGACTCCGTTGCCGCCGAACAGGAGATCGTTGCCCTGGTCCCCCCACAGGGCATCGTCGCCATCCTCCCCCTGCAGGGTGTCGTCACCGGTCCAGCCGGTCAGGCTGTCGTTGCCGAAACCGCCGCGCAGGATGTCGTCGCCAGCGTCGCCCAGGAGACGGTCGTCGCCGTCGTCCCCTTTGATCAGGTCATTGCCGAAACCGCCGATGGCGATGTCGGCGCCTGGACCAAGCTCGATCACGTCGTCGCCGCCAAAGCCCCGGATGATGTCGTCGCCTGCGAGGCCGAAGATCAGGTCGCGCTGCTCGGTCCCCTCAAGGACATCGTCATCGATCGTGCCGGTCACGACGGCCATCTGTGCATCTCCCCTCAGCCGCCCGACCACCTTTGCGGATCGGAGGGGCCATAAAGATCATGTACATACAGCAATTGAACGTCAATTATTTCACACTGCAATCCAGGGGGTCGTGGGCCGGCTGATCGGATCGTCTGTACGACGCAGAGAGCGGTGCCCTTTCTACCGGAAGTCCCTTGTCGGGATCTTGATGCCGGAGCCCAGGCGCAAATCGGGGATGTAGATGTCGCGGGGCTTGCGGGCGAGCGGGTCGCGCGGGTCGGGGCCGCTGCCATGCCGGGCCCCGTCGCCGCGGCCGGTAGGGATCGGGAAGGACTGGTCGCGGTCGCCGACGCTCTTCAGGAGGTCGGTCAGGTCGGTCAGGCGCTCGGCCACCAGGTGGACCACCTCCCCTTCCCGCTGGACCCTGCCCTCCACGCCGATCGTGCTGGCCGCCAGGATCAGGCGGCGCTGGCGCTCGAACAAGGTCGGCCAGACCACCAGGTTGGCGATCCCGGTCTCGTCCTCGATCGTGATGAACATGACGCCCTTGGCCGAGCCGGGCTTCTGGCGGACCAGCACCAGGCCGGCCACGGCGATGCGGCGGCCGTTCCGTGCGGTGTCGAGGTCGCTGCAGGGACGGTGGCCGCTTTGGGCCAGCTCGGCGCGCAGGAACGCCAGCGGGTGCTGGCGCAGGGTCAGGCCGGTGCTGCCATAGTCCTCGACCACCTCGCGCCCGGCGGTCATGGATTTCAGCGCCACCGCCGGCTCGGCCAACTCCGGGGCGGCTGCGAACAAAGGCAGCGCCTGGTCGCGCAGGCTGCCGATCTCCCAGAGCGCTTCGCGCCGGGACAGGCCCATGGAGCCGGCGAAACCGTCGGCGGCCGCGATCTTCTGCAGGGCCGCCGCCGGTACTTCCGAGCGGCGCCACAGGTCGTGGATCGAGGCGAACGGGCGCCTTTCCGCGATCGCACGGCCATGCTGCTCGGCCAGTCCCTTGGCCATGCGCAGGCCCAGGCGAACCGCCAGCCCCCGCTCGGCCGGCTCCAGCGTGCAGTCCCACGCGCTGTGGTTGACGTCCACCGCGCGGATCTCGACCTCGTGCTCCAGCGCGTCCCGGACGATCTGGGCGGGCGCGTAGAACCCCATCGGCTGGGCGTTCAGCAGGGCCGCGCAGAACACTTCGGGATGGTGGCACTTCATCCAGGACGAGGCGTAGGCGATCAGCGCGAAGCTGGCGGCGTGGCTCTCGGGAAAGCCGTAGGAGCCGAACCCTTCCAGCTGGCTGAAGGTCTTCTCGGCAAACGCCTGCTCATAGCCGTTCGCCACCATGCCGGCGATCAGCTTGTCCCTAAAATGGCTGACCCCGCCGGTGAACTTGAAGGTCGCCATGGAGCGGCGCAGCTGGTCGGCCTCGGCGGGGGTGAACCCGGCGCACTCGATGGCGACCCGCATCGCCTGCTCCTGGAACAAGGGCACGCCCAGCGTCTTGCCCAGCACCTTCTCGAACGCGGGCTTGGGATAGGTGACCGGCTCCCTGCCCTCGCGGCGGCGCAGATAGGGGTGGACCATGTCGCCCTGGATGGGCCCCGGCCGCACGATCGCGACCTCGACCACCAGGTCGTAGAACTTCCTGGGCTTCATGCGCGGCAGCATCGCCATCTGCGCTCTGGACTCGATCTGGAACACGCCCAGCGTGTCGGCCCGGCGGATCATGGCGTAGGTGGCGCTGTCGTCGCGCGGGATGGCGGCAAGGTCCAGGCGCAGCCCCTTGTGCTCCGCCAGCAGGTCGAAGGCGCGGCGCATGCAGCCCAGCATCCCCAGGCCCAGCACGTCGACCTTCATGAACTTCAGCGCGTCGATGTCGTCCTTGTCCCACTCGATCACCGCCCGGTCGGCCATGGCGGCGGGCTCGATCGGCACCAGCTCGTCCAGCCGGTCCTCGGTGAGCACGAAGCCGCCCGGGTGCTGGGACAGATGGCGGGGAAAGCCGATCAGCTGGCGGGCCAGATCCAGCGCCATGCCCAGGCGCCGGTCGGCGAGGTTCAGGTTCAGGCTCTGGGCGTGCTTCTCCTCCACCCCCTCCTCCGACCAGCCCCAGACCTGGCTGGTCAACGCGCCGGTGACGTCCTCGGAAAGGCCCATCACCTTGCCGACGTCGCGCATGGCCCCGCGCGCCCGGTAGCGGATCACGGTGGCGCACAAGGCCGCGCGCTCGCGCCCGTAGGTCTCGTAGATCCACTGGATCACCTCTTCCCGGCGCTCGTGCTCGAAGTCGACATCGATGTCCGGCGGCTCCTTGCGCGCCTGGGACACGAAGCGCTCGAACAGGAGATCGTGCTCCTCCGGGTTGATCGAGGTGATTCCCAGCACGTAGCAGACCACCGAGTTGGCGGCGCTCCCCCGGCCCTGGCACAAGATGTCCTTCGAGCGGGCAAAGCGGACGATCGCGTCCACGGTCAGGAAATAGGGGGCGTAATCCAGCTCCTCGATCAGGCGCAGCTCATGGCGGATCTTGCCGGCGACGCTGTTTGGGATGCCCGCCGGATAGCGCCAGGCCGCCCCCTCCCAGGCACGTTTTTCCAGCGTCTCCTGGGCGGAGAGGCCGGGGATGCTGGTCTCGCGCGGGTACTGGTAGGCCAGTTCCTCCAGGCCGAACCGGCAGCGCGCCACGACCTCCAGCGAGCGGGCGACCGCTTGCGGATGCCTGGCGAACAGCCGGGCCATCTCCTCCGGCGGCTTCAGGTAGCGGTCGGCGAAGCGCTCGCGGCGAAAGCCGGCATCGTCGATGGTGCAGCCCAGCCGGATGCAGGTGACCACGTCCTGCAGGATCCGCCGCTCTGCTGTGTGGAACAGGACGTCGTTGGTGGCGAGGGTCGGCACGCGCTCGGCCGCGGCGAGTTCGGCCAGGCCGTGCAGCCGCATGGCGTCGCCTGGCCGGCGGCGCAGGGTCAGGGCGAGGTAGGCGCGATCGCCAAAGGCGGCGCGCAGCCGCGCGACCCGCAACGCGCAGCCCTGGTCGGGCCGGTCGGGGACCAGGACCACGACCAGTCCCTGCCCGTGCTCGACCAGATCGGCCCAGGCAAGCTCGCACCTGGCCTTGCCGGCCCGGGCCTTGCCCAGCGTCAGCAGGCGGCAGAGCCGGGCATAGGCCGCGCGGTCGGTCGGGTAGACCAGGACCGTGGTGCCGTCGGCAAGGTCCAGGCGGCAGCCGACCACCAGGCGCACCCCGGTGGCCCTGGCCGCCTCGTGGGCGCGCACGATCCCGGCCAGCGAATGGCGGTCGGTGATCCCCAGAGCCGGAATACCCAGCAATGCCGCCGCGGCGAACAGCTCCTCGGCCGAGCTGGCGCCGCGCAGGAACGAGAAATGGCTGGTCACCTGCAGCTCGGCGTAGACGCTCATGCGAACACGCCATGCAGGTACCAGCGCATCGAGCCCGTGGCGGGGTCGACGCCGTCCCCTGAGCGGAACAGCCAGAAACGCTCGCCGTCCTGGTCCTCGACCTGGAAATAGTCGCGCACCGTGTGGCGCTCCTGGTCGGCCCGCCACCATTCGCCGAACACCCGCTCCGGCCCGTCGGCACGCAGCACGCGGCGGCGCACGCCGCGCCAGGTGAACTGCACCGGCGGATGGTCGGGCAGGAGCGCCAGGGTGTCGACCGGCTCGGGCCTGGCCAGGAGCCGGCTCGGCCTGGGCAGGTCATCCGGCCAGCTGGTCCCGCCCACCGGCGCCATGGCCGCGACCTTCGCCACCGAGCGCTCGGGCAGGTCGCTTTCCACTGGAGCGGCGCGGTAGAGCTTGGCCGGGCCCAGCCGGTTGGCGAGCATGTCGACCAGGGCCGCCACCTCGCCGCCGCTGCCGGCCGACCAGGCGCTGGTCTGGCGCGGCACCACCGGCTCGGCCAGCGACGCGGTCAGCCTCATCCGCTCGACCCCGAAACCCGGATCGACGGTCTCCAGCCGGTCGGCCAGCAGGCGGGCGAGATGGCGGGGATCCTGGCAGGGAGCGGCCGTGCCGACCCGGATGCTGGGGACCGCGGAATCGACCCGGTGGAACAGGAGGTCCAGGCGCCTGGCGCCCAGGGCACGGTGGGCAAGTGCGATGCACAAGGCCTCGGCCAGCAGGCCGATCTGGCGCTGCAGGGTTTCCGGCGCCCCGATCGGCTCCACGAACGCCCGCTCCACCCGGACCAGCTCGGCCGGCTCGACCGGGTCGAACGGCTCCGGCTCCCGACCGAACATCTGGTCGAGGCGCTGGCCGATCAGGGCGCCGAAGCGCAGGGCCAAGGGCGCCCGTGCGGTCTGCGCCAGTTCGCCCACCTGCTCGAAGCCGAGCTTGCGCAAGGCCACCACCATCTCGTCCGGCAGGCGCAAGGCCGCGATCGGCAGGACCCCCAGCGCCTGTTCGATCTGCCGGTCGGCGATGGCGACCTGCTGGTAGCCGTGGCGGGCCAGGGCATGGGCGGCTCCCGGCGTGTCGGCCATGGCGGCGCGCGCGGCGATCCCGGCACGGCCCAGGCGCTGGACCAGATCCTCCAGCATCGCCCGGTCGCCGCCGAACAGGTGCCCAGCACCGGTGGCGTCGATCCACAGCCCGTCCGGCGGGTCCAGGGCGACCACCGGGCTGTAGCGCTTCAGGCACCAGGCGGCGAGCCGGTCCAGCGCTGCCCGGTCGGCCGGCGGATCGGCATCCAGGACATGCAGGTCCGGCACCCGCGCCCGCGCCTGGGCCACCGGCAGGCCCGGATGCAGCCCGAGCTGCCGGGCGACGGCATCGGCGGCGTGGATGATCCGGGCGGCGCCCTCGCGCCCGGCCAGGATCAGGGGCTCAGCCGGTGGCGGCGAGGCGCTGCCCATCTGCCGCCGGAGCCGATCGGTCGGCCAGGTCGGCAGGAACAGCGAGACGACCTTGCGCATCGCACCCCTCCAGGTCCCAGGAAAACGGTTCGGCCCCCCGGCAGCGGACCAGGTCGACCCGCCAGCGCGCCCGGCCCACCCCCGCAGCCGGCAGGGGCGAGGACGGCTGGGCGGTGATCCGCCAGCGGCTGGCCGCGGCGGTGGGCTGGCCGAACTCGGCGGCGGCAGCCGGGCTGCGCCAGCGGCGCAGGATCAGGCCGGGCACGCCGCTGGCCTCGGCGGCGATCTGCAGGCGGCGCGACGCGGTCATCGGCAGCTTCGCCGTCTCGCCGACCACCCCGGCCAGCCCGCCATGGCGCAGCCCCTCCTCGACCGCCTGCAGCACGCCGGTCTCGTCGCCGGCCTCGGCATAGATCACCCGGTCGGGATGCAGGCCGGCCCCGGCCAGGGCCGGGGCGAACAGGTCGCGATATTTCAGGCACCACAGCACCGGCCCTTCCAGGCGAGCGAGGATGCCGGCGGCGAACAGGACCGCGGCCGCCCCGTGGGCGGCGCCCAGCTCGCCGCCGGCCACCTCGTGCAGGGCGCCCAGGCACAGGCCGCCCTCGGGCAGCCGTTCGTCGAGCAGGGCGATGCCGAACGGCAGGGCGCGATGGCGCACGCGCTCGCCCCGCTCCATCTGCCGGATGCGGGCGCGCAAGGTGTCAACAGCCTGACGCTGCCGGGCCGGGGCCATGAGGATCCAGACAAGAACCGATTTTGTTCTTGTTTTGTTCTATTGAATCGCCGCCGCCGTCAATCCGGAAAGGCTTCCCAGGCTGCCACACCCGGGCCAGCTTGAAGCCCGGGGTGAACTGCTTGTCAGGCGAAGCGCTTCGCTCCGGCGACACAAAGGACCACCAGCCCGGTGACGGCGATCATCGTCCAGGCGACCGGTTCGTGCAGCAGGAGGCCGGCCAGCGCCAGGCCGAAGAAGGGCTGGAGCAGCTGCAGCTGGCCGACGCCGGCGATCCCGCCCCGCGCCAGCCCCCGGTACCAGAAGACGAACCCCACCAGCATGCTGAACACCGACACATAGGCGAGGCCGAGCCAGGCGGGCATGCCGATCCCGGTCCAGGCCAACGGCATCGTCACGGCAGCCAGGACCGCCATGACCGGCAGCGCCAGGACCAGCGCCCAGGAGATAACCTGCCAGCCGCCCAGCCGGCGCGACAGGGTCGCCCCTTCGGCATAGCCCAGGCCGCAGAGCAGGATGGCGGCCAGCATGAGCAGATCGCCCTGGAGCGACCCACCGCCCCCTTTACTCAGGGCGAAGCCGGCCACCGCCAGGCTGCCGAGGCAGGAGAACGCCCAGAAGGCCGGCCTCGGCCGCTCCTTGCCGCGCAGCACCCCGAAGATCGCGGTGGCGAGCGGCAGGAGGCCGATGAAGACGATCGAGTGCGCGGCGGTGACGTGCTGGAGCGCCAGCGCCGTAAGCAGCGGGAAGCCTACCACTACCCCCAAGGCCACGATGGTGAGCGACCCGAGGTCGCCACGGCCAGGACGCGCCTGCCGCAGCATCAGGAGCAGCAGGACGGCGAGCAGCGCCGCGATCACCGCCCGCGCCGAGGTGAGGAACAGCGGCTCGAAGCCGCCGACCGCCACCCGGGTGGCCGGCAGCGAGCCGCTGAAGATCACCACGCCCAACAGGCCGCTGCCCCATCCGTCGGTGGTCCGCCCCATGATCTCCCCTTTCCTGTCCGCCTTCCCTTAGCTGGATCGGTGCTGGCGGAGCCAGGAACGAACCCATACAATTCAACCGAACTGTATGGTCGGACGAAGCGATACACCTGCCCATGGACCGGTCGACGAACAGCCATGCCGCCACCCGGACCGGCCAGGTCATGGAGGCGATCCGGCGCAGGATGGCGAGCCGGGCGCTGGCGCCCGGCGATAAGCTGCCCTCGATCCGCGGCTTCGCCGCCACCATGGGCGTCTCGCCCTCGACCGTGGTCGAGGCCTATGACCGGCTCGCCGCCGAGGGCGTGATCCGCTCGCGGCCGGGCTCCGGCTTCTATCTCTCCGGCGCCACGCCGCCCCTGGCCCTGGCCGAGGTCGAGCCGCGCCTCGACCGGGCGATCGATCCCTTCTGGGTGTCGCGGCAATCCCTTGATGCCGGCGCCGGGATGCTGAAGCCCGGATGCGGCTGGCTCCCCGCCGACTGGATGCCGAACGACCTGATCCGCCGCGCGATCCGCGGCCTGGCGCGCGCCGACGATGCGGTCCTGGCGGATTATGCCGGCACGCGCGGCTCGCTGGCGCTGCGCCGGCTGCTCGCCCGCCAGTTCGCCGCCGAAGGGGTCGAGGCGGGAGCCGACCAGATCCTGCTGACCGGATCGGGAACCCAGGCCATCGACCTGGTCTGCCGCTTCCTCCTGCGGCCGGGCGACACGGCGCTGGTCGACGATCCCTGCTACTTCAACTTCCAGGCCCTGCTGCGCGCCCATCAGGTCCGGATCGTGGGCGTGCCCCACACGTCCAATGGCCCTGACCCGGCGGCGTTTGCCCAGGCCCTCTCGGCGCATCGGCCGCGGCTCTACATCACCAACTCGGCGCTGCATAACCCGACCGGAGCCACGATCTCGCCGCAGACCGCGCACCGGCTGCTCCATGAAGCCGCAGCCCACGACCTGGTCATCGTCGAGGACGACATCTTCGCCCCGTTCGAGCCGGAGCCCTCCCCGCGCCTGGCGGCGCTGGACGGGCTGCGCCAGGTGATCCGGATCGGCAGCTTCTCCAAGGCGCTGTCCGCCTCGGTTCGGTGCGGCTACATCGCGGCCCGTCCGGACTGGATCGAGGGGCTGGTCGATCTGCAGGTCGCGACGACCTTTGGCGGCCCGAGCCCCGTGGTGGCCGGCCTGGTGCTGGCGACCTTGAGCGACGGCAGCTATCGCAAGCACATGGAGGGGCTGCGCCGGCGCCTGGCGCGCCGGCGCCTGGAAGTGGCGGCCGAACTCGCGACGCTGGGCATCCGGCCCTGGCTGATGCCGCGCGGCGGCTTCTATCTGTGGTGCCGGCTGCCGGACGGCCTGGACGCAGCGGAGGTGGCGCGCCGGGCGCTGCGCGACGACGTGGTCCTGGCCCCGGGCAATGTCTTCAGCCTGTCCCAGTCCGCGTCCGACTTCCTTCGCTTCAACGTGGCCCAGATGGGCGACCCGCGCATCCCGGACGCCCTGGCCCGGGCAATGGCCGGGGCCTGAGGAATCTCAGGCTGGGTTGATCGGCTCGATCAGCTCGGCCCCCTGGTTCGCCACGTAGTTGACCTTGGTGCTGACCGGGTAGACCTCCAGCAGGTCGTTCGCGGCTGGCCTCAGCAGGTCGGCGGCGTCTGGCCGGGACGTGTCCAGCCAGCGCGCCTGGACGTCAGGCTCCAGGATCACCGGCATCCGGTCGTGCAGCGGCGCCAGCGTGGCGTTGGCCGCCGTGGTGATGATCGTGCAGGTCTCGACCGCCCCCTCCGGCCCCTTCCAGCTTTCCCACAGGCCGGCGAAGGCCAGGGGCTGCCGGTCGCGGCGGCGGATCACGTAGGGCTGCTTGCGCTTGGCGCCCTCGACCTTCTGCCATTCATAGAAACCGTCTGCGGGCACCAGGCAGCGTCGCGCCCTGAATGCCGCCCGGAACGAGGGAGCGGTCGCCACCGTCTCCGACCGCGCGTTGATCATCCGCGACCCAATCGAGATGTCCTTGGCCCAGAACGGCACCAGCCCCCAGCGCACCATCGCCAGCTCGGGCTCCCCCTCGGCCGCATGGCGCACGATCGGCACCGTCTGGGTTGGGGCGATGTTGTAGCGCGGCTCCAGGTTCGGCCGCTGGGTGAACCGGAACGCCTGCTGCAGGATCGCGACCGGCGTGTGGAGCTGGTATCGGCCGCACATCTCGAAAGCCTCCCAGGGTGCGGACCGGATCTAGCACGGGATCGTCGGCCGGCTGAAGAAGCGTCGCCGCCGGCCATCCGGCCACGCCGCCTCCCGTCAGGAGCCGGGCCCGGTTCCGGCAGTGGTGACCCGCCACACGATATTGCCCACGTCGTCGGCGACCAGCAGGGCGCCGGTCCGGTCGACCGCGACCCCGACCGGCCGGCCCAGCGCGTCGCCCTCCTCGCTCAGGAACCTGGTCAGGAAATCCTCCGGCCCGCCGGCGGGCCGTCCGTCCGGACCGAACGGCACGAAGACGACCTTGTAGCCGCTGGGCTCCGAGCGGTTCCACGAGCCATGCTGGCCGATGAAGGCCCCGCCCCGGTAGCGTTCCGGGAAGGCATCCCCCTCATAGAAGACGAGTCCCAGCGACGCGGTATGGGCGCCCAGCGCATAGTCCGGGACCAGCGCTTTCTCGACCAGGTCCGGGCGCTGCGGCTCCACCCGGTGATCGACATGGTCGCCGTACCAGCTGTACGGCCAGCCATAGAAGCCGCCGTCCTGCACCGAGGTCATGTAGTCCGGGACCAGGTCGTCGCCGATCTCGTCGCGCTCGTTGACCGTGGTCCAGAGCGCGCCGGAACCGGGCTGCCAGTCCAGGCCGTTCGGGTTGCGCAGGCCGCTGGCGAAGACGCGCGTGTCGCCGTCCGGCAGGAACACTTCCAGGATCGCGGCGCGGTTCTCCTCGGCCTCCATGCCGTTCTCGGCCACGTTGCTGTTCGACCCAACGGTGGCATAGAGCCTGGACCCGTCCGGGCTGGCGATGATGTTCCGGGTCCAGTGCTGGTTGATGGGACCGGCCGGCAGGTCGGCGACCTTGGTCCCTTCGGCGCGGATCTCCGTGGCTCCCTCCTGGTAGGGGAAGCGCAGGATCGCGTCGGTGTTGGCCACGTAGAAGTCGCTGCCGATCAGGGCCATGCCGAACGGCGAGTGCAGGTCCTCCAGGAAGACCGAGCGGGTTTCCAGGCTGCCGTCGCCGTCGGCGTCGCGCAGGAGCGTGATCCGGTCGGCACTGGGGACGCCCGCCCCCGCCATCTTCTTGACGATGCCCGTCACCCAGGCGCGGATCCCGCCGGTTTCCTTTTCCGGCGCATTGCTTTCCGCGACCAGCACGTCGCCGTTCGGCAGGACATAAAGCCAGCGCGGGTGGTCCAGGCCGTCCGCGAAAGCCGCCACCTCGAAGCCCTCGGCCGGGGTCGGGCGCCGGCCCTCGAGCCAGCCCTTGGCGGGAGCGATGTTGACCGTGGGGATCCAGGAGGTGCGTGGCTCCGGCAAGGCCGGATCCGGCCCATAGCCCGCCGAGACCGGCAGAGGCTCCGGGCCGCTGCAGGACAGCAGCACCAGGGAAGCGGCGCCCGCGAAGGCCAGTGGCTTGCCTGTTCCGGCCATGTCGCTCTGCTCCCCTGCCCCATGATCACGAAAAGCAACGCAAGGACCGGGCCGGCGTTCCCGGGCGGTTGGGCCCAAACCCTCCCCCGAGCAGACGGGACGGGCCCTGCTCTGCCCGCCGGACGATCGCCGGGCGACCTTGTGGGGCCCTTTTTACACGAACGAACCCGAGCAGAGGGCGGAGTGCCGCGCGGCGAACCAGTTCGCCGCGCCGGCTCCCGGCCATGTTGCCCGGCTGGTCAGAGCATCGGCCGCCCACCGGTGACCGGGATCAGGGCGCCGGTCATGTAGCTGGACTCGTGCGAGGCCAGCAGCACATAGGCAGGCGCCAGTTCCACGGGCTGGCCGGCCCGGCCCAGGGGCGTGTTCTTCCCGAAGCTCTCGACTTTTTCCGGGGGCATGGTCGAAGGGATCAGGGGCGTCCAGATCGGCCCCGGCGCCACGGCATTGACCCGGATGCCCTTGTCCGCGACCAGGCCGGCCAGGCCGGCGGTGAAGTTGGCGATGGCTCCCTTGGTGGTGGCGTAGGCAAGGAGCGAGGGCGACGGGTTCTTGGCGTTGATCGAGCTCGTGTTGATGATCGAGCTGCCCGGCTTCATCTGGGGGATCGCCGCCTTGCACAGGTAGAACTGGCTGTGGATGTTGGTGCGGAAGGTGACGTCCCACTCCTCGGCGCTGATGTCCTCGATGCTGTCGAAGCTGGCCTGGTGGGCGGCGTTGTTGACCAGGACGTCGAGCTTGCCGAATTCCTGGATCGCCTGGGCGACCAGTTCCTTGCAGTGGCTCTCCTCCTTGATGTCGCCGGAGACGACCACGGCCTTGCGCCCAGCCTTCTCCACCCAGCGCGCGGTCTCCTTGGCGTCCTCGTGCTCGTTGAAATAGGAGATCAGTACGTCGGCGCCCTCCCGGGCAAACGCGATCGCCACAGCACGGCCGATGCCGGAATCGCCGCCGGTGATGATGGTCGCCATGCCCTGCATGCGGCCGCTGCCGCGATAGCTCTCCTCGCCATGGTCGGGTTTGGGCGTCATCTCGGCCGTGGAGCCAGGCATGTCCTGCTGCTGCTTGGGCTGCGGCGGCTGCGGTGCGTCGTTCTTGGGATCGATCGGCACGGTGTCTGTCTCCTGGACTAAGGCGGGCCACGGCTTGGCTGCGGCCCGGGGAAAGAGCCTCGCCAAACGGCGGTGTCCTGCCAGAAAACGCTGATGCGCCGCCGGGTTGCATCCGGTCGTCGGCAGCGCCGGCGACCGGAAAGTGCCTTCTTCCTTCCTGCAGATGATCCTGCCTTCCCCAGGACGATCGACTTGATGTATTGTTGAGAAGGAACGCCGAGATCAAGCCGGGGCGAAATAACGTCCTCCGGATTTTATCGCGCATGCTCCATATTACGGTTGACAGAGAACTCGCTGCCAAGCTCTGCGCCCTGGCCATGTCGACGTTGCACAGGCTTGGTCTGCCGGCGCTTCCAGCCAGCTACTGCATCATGTTCGCCTACCATGCCGGGCAGTTCCCCGACCTCGAGCGGGAGGTCCGGGCCATGCTGGTCGACCCCTCGCTGGCCACGAACTGGCGGTGCGAGGCCATCTACGATCGCTTCCTTGGTTCCGAGCGCATGCTGGCCGACTACAACGAGGCCATCATGGAACTCGGCCGCGGCGTGGCGGAGATCGGTGAACTCTTGAGCCGGACCACCCACCACGCCGAAAGGTTTGGCGAGATTGCCAGCAACCTGTCCGAGGCGGCTCATGCAACCTCCGGCGCGACCCGCCGGATCATCGAGCGTGCCGCCAGCCAGCTGGCGAGCTTGGCCGAGGAAGATGCCAAGCTGCGCAGGGAGGTCGCTGCCCATGTCGAGGCCTCGACCCGCAGCATCGTCCGCGCCGGCAAGCGGTTCGAGGCCGAGCGGCAGGCGTCCCGGACCGATCCCCTCACCAAGATCGGCAACCGCCGCCGTCTCGACGAAGCGATGGCCGAGCGGGTGGAAGCCAGCCTGGTCCTGGCCGACATCGACCATTTCAAGCGCTTCAACGATACCTATGGCCACCGGGCCGGCGACCTGATCCTGGTGGCGTTCGCCCGGATCCTTCGCCAGGTGACCGGCGAGCGCGGCCTGACCATCCGGTTCGGGGGCGAGGAGTTCGCGATCTTCCTGCCGAATTCCGGCCTGGCGGAGGCCCGCGACCTTGCCGATCAAGCACGGCTGACACTGGAGCAAATGGCGAGCATCACCATGAAGGACGGCAAGTCCCTGAGCAAGGTGACCGCCTCGTTCGGCGTCGCCAGCGGCCGGTTCGACAAGAACCCGGACCTGCTGATCGAGCGGGCCGACCGGGCCCTCTACCAGGCCAAGAACGCCGGCCGGAACCGTGTCGCCGTCGCCCCTCCGCCCGGCTAGTTCCAGGACCTTGCCGTGAGCACCAGCGATGCCGTGATGCCGGGGCTGGAATTCTGCTCGACCGGGATCCGGAACTCGATTGCTTCCGGCCCGACAAGCGGCTGGGCCTCCATCGTCACCCGGTTCGGCGTGCGGCTGTCGAACCCGAACCGAAGCCGCCACTGGGGCTGATCGCCTCCGGGAGGAATGGCCTCGAGGTTGATCTTGTCCCGGTAGATGTAGCCGCCGTCGTAATGGTCCTTCAGCCAGAGCACGCCATCCACCTCGTAGGTCGGCACCAGCACGCCCAGGTCCAGGCTGAAGCCTAAGGAGCGCCGGCGCTTCTCGACCCGCGCGCCGGAACTCAGGAAGGCGGTGAACAGGTGCGGCCGCTCGTGATGCGGGCGAACACTTGGGTCCGCCGGCTTGTTCGGGTTGGGAAACAGCTCGTCATAGCGGCGGAACACGGTCGAATGCTCGGAAGCTACCCGGCGGCTCAGGTCCCAGTGGACGCCACGTACCCTCGCGATCGCCTCGAAGTGGTAGGAGGCGCGCACCTTCTCCCCGGCGGCCCGCCGCTTCTCCACGGAACCCGGCAGCGACAGGGAATGGACATCCAGCACGCCGTCCACCCTGACGTCGCCGAACAGGAAGCGGGTCAGGTTCTGGTAGCCCTCCTCGGAGTTCACGATCCCGAAATGGCCGGAATGGCTGCGATGGACATAGGCCCTGGGCGCCAGCCGCACCGGGTTGTCCGGCTGGCCACTCGGCCCGGTGACGAACGCGTTGTTGATGCGCACCAGCCCGTCGCTGTAGGGCCCAACGGCCCGGGACGACCAGCCGTTGGCAACGGCGTAGTCCAGGGAGTTCGTCCCGATCAGGCAGAAGAACCGATCCGGATCGAACGCGCCGTTCAGGCTGTGCACCTCCTTGGCAGCCGCCGGCCCCTTGGTGGGCAGCCCCAGATAGCCGGCCATCCGGGGACGGTTGAAATTGTTGACGTCGTTCGCCGTCAGGATCGCCGGGACATTGCCGATGATCTGGAAGTCGATGCCGTTATGGGGGCTGGCATAGGTGAAGACCTTGTCGACGAGCCGCCGCGCCTCGGCCAGGCGCTGCCGGTGCTCGGCATTGCTCCCGAGCTTCCCGTTCTGCAGCATGCACCGGATGATGAGCCCGCCCATGGAGTGGCCGACCAGATAGACCTTGAACGCCTTCAGCGCTGCGGGGTCGTCCCCGCACACCCGCTGGCGCAGCCGCAGGATCAGTTCGCCCAGTTCCTCGCCGAACCGTTCGATCGGGGTGCGCTCGCCGCTGCCGAAGGCGGTCGAAACCTCGTCGTAGTAGCGGAACACGACGATCGACCGGGACGGGATCGCCTCGTGCCCGGGCATGTCCTCGCCATCGGTGTAGACGTCGGAATATCCATGCTGCTTCATCAGCCGGACGACCGGTGATTCGAAATAATGACGGGAAATGGCCCCGGTCCACACCTGGCGGATCTTCGTCGTTCCAACGTTGAAGCCCATGTACGGGTCGGCGACGGTGTCCTCGATTTCACCTTCGGTGCCGGCATAGCCGCGGACATAGATGATCGGGAAATAGGGCGGCTGGATGACTGCACGTGCCACGGTCGTCTTCCTTTGACGCAACCGACGCGACCGGCGGAAGCTGCCTCCCCGGGATCAGCAGTCGCCGTCCCGCCTTCGCATCATTCCATGACCATGCATCTCCAGGTCGCGCCCCAGACAGGGCAAGTCGATGCATGGTCCCGACATGCACCCCCAGCCTGCATGCCCTACGACGACTGCCACGTAGACTGGCGAAGAATTGGATTCATCACAAGCCGCACCGGGTAAATGCTGCGCCTGCTCGTCATGGCGGACGCGCCTGTGCGATGGCGAGGCGAAAGCTAGGATCAACCAACCTGAAGCTGGAAGATCGTTAGCGGCTCGCGCCGGCCACGAAGCTCGAAGTCACCCAGAGGAATGAGGGGGAACTCCTGGCCCAGGGCAGCCGCGGTACGGGCGCCGAGCAGGACCGACACGTCCTCGCCCTCGATGGTCCGGGCGGCGCTGCGGGCCAGTTCTTCCAGGCGTTCGGCCACGTTCACCACGTCGCCGACCACCGTGTAGTTCACCCGGCTGGGCGCCCCGATGTCGCCCACCAGGGCACGGCCGCTATGGATGCCGATCCGCACCCGCACCGGCGGCAGGTCGTCCCTGGCCCGCGCCTGGTTGTCCGCGTGCACGGCCTGGGCGATGCCGAGCGCCGCCTGGCAGGCCCTGGCGGCATGATCGGGCTGGTGACCTGGCGCTCCCCAGAACGCCATGACCGCATCGCCGATATACTTGTCCACCGTGCCTTCGGTGGCCTCGACGCATCCGCCCACCAGGGTGAAGTGACCATTGAGGAAAGCCGCCACCTCCGCGGCGGGCAGTTGCTCCGACAGGGTGGTGAAGCCCGCGATGTCGGTGAACATCACGGTGACCTCGCGCTCCTCCGACACGATCGCCTTGGGCGAGCCGTGGCGCATCAGCCTTCGCACCAGCGTGTGCGGGACGTAGGTGGAAAACAGGCGCAGCCCGCCCACCATGGCGTCGAAGGCACGGGCTGCCTCGTTCAGCTCGCGAAACGGGCCGCGCAGCCGCGGCGGCGGCGCATCGAAGTTGAGCTCGCGCAACCGGTTGGCCTCGTCGGCGAGTTCCCGGATCGGATGGCTGAGGCTTCGCCCGAGCAGGAGCGCCAGCACCATGCCCACCACCAGCACGATGCCGCCCACCCAGAGCAGATGGGTGAGCCGGTCGAGCTGGGGAACGGCCTGCTCCAGGGGCATGTAGGTGCCGATCGTCCAGGGACGCTCGCCATAGCCGGGAAGCTCCTGGAGAATGAAGAGGAAGCTCTCGCCGCCGATGTCGACGAGCCGGGCGCTGACCGCGGCGTTGGTGAAGGTGCCCGCCTGCTGCAGCCGCATTTCCGGGTCGGGCGTCCAGATCTTCTCCAGGACCGGGTCGCCGAGTTCGCGCAGGCTCGGAAGCGGATGCTTGTCGCTCAGCCCCGGGAAGCCTTCCCGAAGCCTGGGATGGGCCAGCACCGAATCCGGGCCGTAAAGGATGAACGGGTTGGCCAGGTCCTCGCTGCCGAGCGTGGCCAGGAAGTCCGAAAGGGCCGCGGTGGTGACCCCGGCGATCAGCGCGCCGGCGAACTTTCCTTCCCGATGGACCGGGACGAACAGGTTGATGAAGGGCATCCCGCGCCCCTGGGCCACATAGAGTTCGCCCCAGAAGGCCCCGCTTGCCTGGGCGGCCCGCTGCATCGCCTTCTCGAAACCCGGATCGTCGCGCCAGTCGTTGACCGCGAGCGGCGTGGAAGGCCGGTTTCGGAAGGCTCGCAGCACCTGGAGGTCGGGCGTGGCGAAGGCCACCACGCTCTCTTGCGGCACGGCAGCCAGCGAGGCGAGCAGCAGGTCGCCCAACCGCTCCGCCTGGGTGAGGTCCAGGCGCTGCCGGACGATCTGCTGCGACAGGAAGTCGAGCTGGGCCTGGACCGGATCGAGATGGGCGCGCGTGCGCTCCACCATCGAGCGGATCATCGATTCCGCACCTTCCCGGGCGAGTTCACCGGTGTTCAGCCGGGCGGCACGATATCCGGCGAACAGCACGAAGCCGGCGGTGACCGCCAGCAGCAGCGCCGTCCCCACCACCAGCGCGATCGAGATCGGGACGCTCGGCACGCGCGGTCGCATCTTCCAGCGGCGCTGCCGGATCGTCTCACCGGGCCGGCGGGTCAGCATACGGGTCAGGGCCACCGCACCCTCAGCCCGGTATGTCCCATGCCCGGCACCAATCTCGCCCTCCCGCTCTCATGTCGGTCGCCATTTCTTGGGACGCGACTCCTTGAGGAGCCGACCATGCACTCAGGAGCGGCGAACGTCACGAACCATGCGGCGGCATGACCCGCCAGGCATGTACCCGTCGTTCAACGGGCCATGCTGGAAGGCGCCAGGCATCGAAGCGGGACCGGCAGTGCCTGGGCGGCCCTGTTCATCCTCATCGGGTCGACTTCTCTCCAGAGCAACGCGCATACGGTCTGCGCCGCGAGATCGCTGCGGCAGGGGAAACCCGGCGGCAGGTCCGCCTCGACATCCTCCAGAAATGCGTCGATCTCCTGCCGGGTCGTGGGCTTTCCTGCCGGTTCCCAGCCTTCATAGTAGATCGCCAGGACCGGCATCGGCAGCACGCTCGCAAAATCGGCCACCTGATCCACGGTCATCCTGTCCCTCAGGGCGTGAAGCACTGCGCGCAGAGCACAAAAGGCATGGCTCTCCGATCCCAGGCGGCAATGGTTCTGGATTCCCGCCAGCCATTCCTCGGTCTCGCCGATCCCCCGATCCCGCCAGGATGAATGGGCATCGCTCATCTTTTCCTCTCCTGCGCTGCCCTTCTCCCTCGCCGGAAGAGCGGCAGCGCCAGGATCAACGCAATGGGCCGACGCCGCCTTGATCCAGGTCAAGAAAAAGCCGGTCGGCCAGATGATGCGCACCCTATGTCGCTCGGTTCGATGTCCGGCATGCTAGGATGGGAGATGGCTCGGCTGCGAAGAGCGCGCAGCAGGGCAGGCCGTCAGGAGGGTGGCTCGCACCGACAAACTTTCCGGAGCACCGCCGCCTTTCGGTTCATGGAAGGGAGAAGCCGTTGTTCACCCATATCCTCATCCCCACCGATGGCTCGCATCTTTCCTCCTCGGCCCTCGACCGGAGCCTGGGCTTTGCCCGCGAGATCGGCGCCAGGGCGACTGTCCTGACCGTGATCGAGCCCTTTCACCTGTTCTCGCTGGCGCCGGAGCAGGTCTCCGACACGCGCGACGAATATCGCCAACATGCTGCCCGGCACGCGCAGGAGATCCTCGACGCCGCCGAGCGCAATGCCCGGGACAAGCATGTCGACTGCGGGGTCCTGCACGTGACGCACGAGCATCCGGACCAGGCGATCCTCACCGCTGCCCTGAACCGGGGATGCGACCTCATCGCGATGGCCTCCCACGGGCGGCGCGGAATCACGGCGTTGATGCTGGGCAGCGTGACGATGAAGGTCCTGGCACAGGCCAAGATCCCCGTGCTCGTCTATCGGTAGGGCTGCGCCAGCCGGTGCTGGGGGTTGCTTCCGCTGACGCGCTCCTGGAGACTGGCCGGCGCGCTGAAGGCACGGCCCGGGTGGCGATGAAACAATGGAGGCATCTGCCCCGATGGACGCGCTCCCGCGGGAGCGCGAACCCGATCACGGCGTCTCCTGCCGATGGCAGGCACGGATCGCCTGGCTCGTCTTCATGCTGGCGCTGGTCCTGCCCTTCGCCATGGCGGCCGCCAGGCATGCCGACTGGACCTGGCCGGCGGCCCAGGCCCTGCTGCGCCAGACCCTGCCCGACGGGTGGAGCCTGATCCAGGCCTGGGGTTCGTTCTACCGAGCGCCCCTGCTTCTCTCGGCCCTGGCGGCTTCCCTGGCGCAGGCCCGGCTCTGGCGACGGATGCCGAGGGCCTGGCCCAGGCAGGCTGCCCTGCGCGCCGGCCTGTTCGCCATCTCCCTTGGATGCATCGTCCTGGCGGTCCAGCAGGTGACCCTCCTGGTGGACCGGGTGGTGGAGCAGCCGTTCATCGAGCTACCCGCCGAAGACCGGGACATCGAGCAGACCTTGCTTGGCCAGCTTGCCCGGGTGGCGGCCGGCACCGACTTCAACACCGTGATTGGCGAGGCCCTGGAGCGGGGGGACGTCAACCATGCGCGGATCCATGTCGAGGCGGCAGGCCTGCTTGGCATCCCGTTGCGGCCGGAGACCATGCTGTCCTTCGCGGAAGCGACCAGCTGGCGGGCGACCATCCTGCGGCAGTCCGTGGAGGTGATGCGCGGCGGTGCCACTGGCCAGAGCGATTCCCTCGGCAGCCTGGCCGGTGCGCTGGCGGTGGACCTCACCCCAGCCGGCGACCTGCGCGACATCGCCTATCAGCTGGGCGTTCCGGACGAGCCCGACCGGTTCGTGCTCGGCTTGTCCGTGTTCGGCCTCAGCCTTACCGCCCTGGCCTTCGTGGTGCCGCAGCAGGCGATCCCCGCCCGCTTCGGCAAGGCGTTCCTGAAGACGGCCGGGCGATTTGCGAAGGTCAGCCCCGGCGTAGGCGCCGATATCCGGCGGATCGGGACGACCCTGGTGGATCTTCCGGCCGCCGGACGGGCCGCCCGCAGCATGGACCTTACCCCGGCTCGCGCCGCCCGCCTCGTACGCCATGAGGTGGCGACGGAACTGGGCCATGTCGGCGGCCGCCTTTATCGCATCCACGCCTCTGCCGGGACTGCCGGCACGCTGGCGGTGCTCAAACAGGCCGACGATCTGGCCGATCTCAGCTTCTATCAGCGGATCGCCAAGGCGATGGGGCCGACGACCGAGGCGGTGCTCACCCTGGTCGGCAAGAACAGCAAGACGGCATTCCGGGTCTATCGTGCCGGGAAAAGGGTCCAGGCGACGATCGGCGGCTGGATGATGGCGCTGCTCACCGGCCTGGGCGGACTGGTGGCATCCCTCTCATCCAGCCTGACCTCGTCCCTTGCCAGGCGTCGGCTGCGCCGTGTTGCCCGGACCGGTGGATACCTGCCGAGGATCGGCCTGCGGACTTCACGTTGGATAGTGGAAGGATAGGCGATGAGCTTGCGCACCACCGGGATCGTGATGCCGCTGGCGATGCTGCTGCTGTTGGCTCCCGCCGCTCCGGCCCAGGAGCCACCGCCGCCGGAAGCGCCGAGTGGCCGGGCCGAACGCGAGGCGGTCACCGCATCCCGGCACATGATCGTGACCGCCAATCCGCTCGCGACCGAGGCAGGCGAGGCCATCCTGGCGCGCGGCGGCAGTGCCGTCGACGCGATGATAGCCGCGCAGCTCGTCCTGAACCTGGTGGAGCCGCAGTCGTCGGGCATCGGCGGCGGTGCATTCCTGCTGCACTGGGACGAGCAGGCCGGCGAGCTGACCAGCTTCGATGGCCGCGAGAAAGCGCCCATGGCGGCCACTCCCGAACTGTTCATGGCCGGGGACGGCACGCCGATGGCATTTGCGGACGCGGTGCCGGGAGGACGTTCGGTGGGCGTGCCGGGAACGCTTGCCCTGATGGAACTCGCGCACCGGCTGCACGGACGCCTGCCGTTCGCCGAACTCGTGGCGCCTGCGGTGCGCCTGGCCGAGCACGGCTTCGAAATCTCGCCGCGTCTGGCCGGCGCCATCGCCGACAGCGCCGCTGAACTTGCCGTGTTCCCGGCGACCCGCGCCTATTTCCTCGACACCGACGGCAAGCCGCGTGCCGCCGGCACGGTCCTGCGCAATCCGGAATTCGCAGCAACCCTTCGCCAGATCGCCAAGGAAGGCAGTGCGCCGCTCTATCGCGGCCGGATCGGCGATGCGCTGGTGGAGACGGTGCGCAGCGCCCCGGTCAATCCCGGCGCGATGACCCGGCAGGACCTCGCCGACTACCGGGTCGTCATGCGGCCCCCGGTCTGCCGGCCTTACCGTGCCTATGAGGTGTGCGGCATGGGGCCGCCCAGCTCGGGCGGCGTCGCCGTGCTGCAGGTCCTGGGCCTGCTGGAGCATTTCGATCTGCCGAGCCTGGGACCGACCGCGGACGGCATGCAGGCACTCGTGGAGGCCTCCAAGCTGGCGTTTGCCGATCGCAACCTGTTCCTGGCGGACGACGATTTCGTGTCGGTGCCGGTGCGGGGACTGCTCGACCAGGCCTACCTGACCAGCCGGGCCCAGCAGATCCGGCTGGACAGCTCGATCGAGAAGGCGGTCGCCGGCAACCCGCCCTGGCGCGAAGCCGGGTTGCTGGCGCCGGACGACAGCGACAAGCTGCCGGGAACGTCCCATCTCGTGGTGGTCGACGACGACGGCAACGCCATTTCGATGACGACGACGATCGAGAGCGGGTTCGGCAGCAGAATGATGGTTGGAGGCTTCCTGCTCAACAACGAGCTGACCGACTTCTCCTTTGCCCCCGAGGAAGGGGGCCGGCCGGTCGCCAATCGCGTCCAGCCGGGCAAGCGCCCGCGCAGCTCGATGGCGCCGACCATCGTGTTCGACGAGGCCGGGGAGCCGGTCCTTCTCATCGGCTCCCCGGGCGGCAGCCAGATCATCGGCTATGTCGCGCAGGCGCTGGTGGCCGTGCTGGACTGGGGCATGAGCCCGCAGGAAGCCGTGGCCATGGGCCATGTGCTGAGCCGCAACGGCCCCGCCGAGCTGGAAGCCGGCACGGAGGCCGCGGCCATGGAGGAAGCCTTGCGTTCCCGCGGCCAGGAGGTCCAGGTCAAGCCGCTCAACAGCGGCCTGCATGCGATCCTGATTGGCGATGAAACGCTCGAGAGCGGCGTCGATCCCCGTCGCGAAGGCGCGGCAAGGGGGCAGTAGGTTGCCGCATCCGCCTCGCCGGGCCCGCCAAGCCTAGGGGCGATCTTCCGTTGGTTTCGCCGAGGCCGCGCGGCGATCCGGCCAGGCCCGCATCGCACAGGCAGCGATGGCACAAAGGGATGCGCGCGAGGCGCCGTCGCGGGCCTGGATCGTCATGCCCTGCAGAACGGTGTCGAAGAAGGCGCCAAGAGCATCGGCGTCGGTATCGGCAGGCAGTTCGCCGGTGGCGATCGCGTCGCGGATCCGGTTCAAGATCCGTCCCGCCGAAGCGGCACGGATCCTGGCCATGACCTCCTTCAGGTGCCCTTCGGCATCGGGACAGTTCATGACGGCAGTGACGACCATGCAGCCGGAGGGCTGGTCCGGGCAGGTGAACTGCTCGGCCACCGAGCGCAGCAGGTTCTCGATCGCGGCACGGGCGGTCGGAGCCTCGGCCAGGATTTGCTCGGCCGCGGCATCGGCCGAACGCTGGTAGCGTTCGACGGCTTCCAGGAAAAGCCGCTCCTTATCCCCGAATGCGCCATACAGGCTGGGTGGATTGATGCCCATCGCGGCGGTGAGTTCAGCGATCGACGTGGCGGCGTAGCCCTGCCGCCAGAACAGCCTCATCGCCTGGTCCAGAGCAATGTCGCGATCGAAGGAGCGAGGTCGTCCCCGTGCCGGGCCGGTCTTGGGGCGGTGGCACGTCTTGGTGGTGGAGGATTCCGGCATCGTGATCCTAGGTATGCTGTGGCTGCTCAAGGACAAGATCACCGGCCACAGCCGGACCAAGCCGGTTTGGCCGGAGAAAGTTTCGCCAGCATCGTTGGTTGAACCTCCGGCCCGGCTTCCCATTTCGTAACGATCGCTAAGATATAGGGATCGGTACGTGCCGACACCGTGCAGCCTCCCTCTCCCCGCGCGGAGACATCCCACCCCGGCTCCATTCCTGAAGGATTCGTACAGGAAAGAATTGACCGGAACTGTCATGGCCCCGCCTATGGCACAGCATGAACTACAGCCGGTGGGCTGCCGCTTGCTCCGAGCTGACGTCGATCCTTCGGAGGACGCTAGATGACGATCGGGAGTATTCGCCGCTTCGGCATTGCCGCGGGCGTGCTGGCGCTCCTCGCCAGCTGCGGCACGGAGGAGGAACAGCAGTCGGCTGCGCCGCCGCCTCCGGAAGTGACCGTCGCCAAGCCCCTGGTGCAGCAGATCGTCGACCGGGACGAGTTCACCGGCCGGTTCAACCCGGCCGCCAGCGTGGACGTCCGCGCCCGCGTCTCCGGCTATCTCGACAAGATCGCCTTCACCGACGGGCAGATGGTCAAGACCGGTGATCTTCTGTTCGTCATCGACCAGCGCCCGTTCCAGAACGCCCTGCATGAGGCGGAAGCCGATCTCGCCAGCGCCAAGGCGAGACAGCAGCTGGCGGTGACCGACCTGGAGCGGTCGCGTGCGCTGGTCTCAAGCTCGGCCGTCGCCAAGGCGACCTTCGATCAGCGCCTGCAGGACAAGCAGATCGCCGATGCCGGCGTCCTGGCTGCCGAGGCTGCCCTCGACAAGGCCAAGCTGGACCTCGAGTTCACGGAGGTGCGGGCGCCCTTGGACGGCCGGATTTCGCGTCGTCTGGTGGATATCGGCAACCTCGTGAGCGGCGAGCCGGCCGCCACCGTGCTCACCACGATCGTGGCGCTCGACCCGATCTATTTCGACTTCGACATGAGCGAGACCGAGTTCCTGGCCTACTCCCGGGCCGCGGCGGAGGGCCGGATGGCTTCCCAGCGCGATGGCAAGGTCGAGGTGGCCCTGCGCCTGCCGGACGAGAAGGAATGGACCCTCACCGGCACGCTCGACTTTCTCGACAACCGGATCGACCCGGCCAGCGGAACCATGCGCGCACGCGCGATCGTGCAGAATCCTGGCCTTTTCCTCACTCCCGGCCAGTTCGGGCGGCTGGGCCTGCCCGGCTCCGAGCCCTACCAGGCAATCCTGGTGCCGGATCGCGCCGTGGTCAGCGACCAGGCGCGCAAGCTGCTGATGACGGTTGATGAAGAAGGCACGGTCCAGGCAAAGGTGATCCGCCCTGGCCCGCTCCATGACGGGCTGCGCGTGGTGCGCGAGGGCATCACCGCCGACGACGACGTGATCATCGACGGGCTGGTCCGCGCCCGGCCGGGGGAGAAGGTCACCCCGCAGGCCGGCACGGTCGAGCTTGCCGCGAACGAAGACTGAGGAACGGCCGATGCGCTTCACCCATGTCTTCGTGGACCGCCCGATCTTCGCGGCGGTCATCTCGATCGTCATCACCATCGTCGGCGCCATCGCCTACTGGGGCCTGCCGGTCGCCCAGTATCCCGAGGTCGCACCGCCGACCGTGACAGTCACCGCCAACTATCCCGGCGCCTCCGCGGAGACCGTGGCCGACACGGTCGCGGCGCCTCTGGAGCAGGAGATCAATGGCGTGGAGGACATGCTCTACATGTCCTCGCAATCCACCGCGGATGGCGCCCTCACCATCACCATCGCCTTCCAGCTGGGTACCGACCTGGATAAGGCGCAGGTGCTCGTCCAGAACCGGGTCGCGATCGCCGAGGCGAGCCTGCCGGAGGAGGTGCGCAGGCTCGGCATCACCACCCAGAAAAGCTCGCCGGACATGCTGATGGTGATCCATCTGCTGGCGACGAACGACAAGGTCGACCTGCTCTATTTGTCCAACTACGCGGTCCTGCAGGTTCGCGATGTCCTGGCGCGCCTGGACGGGGTCGGCGACGTGCGCCTGTTCGGCTCGCGCGAGTATTCGATGAGGGTCTGGATCGACCCGGAGCGCGCCGCTGCCCTCGACCTGACGCCCGGCGAGATCGTCGAGGCTCTGCGCGCCCAGAACGTCCAGGTCGCGTCCGGCATCCTGAACCAGCCGCCGACCACGTCTCCGGGCGATTTCCAGCTCAACCTGGAAACCAAGGGCCGTCTGGTGGAGCCGAAGGAATTCGCCAACATCGTCATCAAGACCGATGGCAGCGGCCGGGTGACCCGGGTCCGCGACGTGGCGCGGGTCGAGGTGGGCGCGGTCGACTATTCCACCATCGGCTATCTGGACGAGGACCAGGCCCTGCCGCTCCTGGTGTTCCAGCGCCCGGGCTCCAATGCGCTGGCGACCGCGGAGAAGCTGCGCGCCACCATGCAGGAGCTCTCCGCCAGCTTCCCGGACGGGCTGGAATACCGGATCGTCTACGACCCGACCGTGTTCATCTCCGAATCGGTGCACGAGGTCTACAAGACCATCATCGAGGCGATCGTGCTGGTCGTGATCGTCGTGATCCTGTTCCTGAAGACCTGGCGCGCGTCGATCATCCCGATCATCGCGATTCCGGTCTCCCTGATCGGCACCTTTGCGGTGATGGCCGCGATCGGCTTCTCCTTGAACAACCTGTCGCTATTCGGCCTGGTGCTGGCGATCGGCATCGTGGTCGACGATGCGATCGTCGTGGTGGAGAACGTCGAGCGCAACCTGGCTGCCGGCATGACGCCCAAGGAGGCGGCGCACAAGACCATGGACGAAGTCGGCACCGCCCTGGTGGCGATCGCCCTGGTCCTGATCGCGGTGTTCGTGCCCACCGCGTTCATCACCGGCATCTCCGGCCAGTTCTACCGCCAGTTCGCGCTCACCATCGCCGCGGCGACCGGCATCTCGCTGATCGTCTCGCTGACCCTCAGCCCCGCGCTGGCGGCGCTCCTGCTCAAGCCGCATTCCGCTCAGGCGAAGCCGAACCTGTTCACCCGCCCGGTCCACGCCTTCTTCCGCGGCTTCGACCGGGTGTTCGACCGGGTGTCCGGCGGCTATGCGGGACTGACCCGGCGCATGGTGCGGATGTCGGCCCTGGTGCTGGTCGTCTATGCCGGGCTGATCGGCCTGACCTGGTACCAGGTGGAACGGGCTCCAGGCGGGTTCATCCCGGAGCAGGACCAGGGCTACCTGATCACGGTGGTCCAGCTGCCTCCAGGCTCCTCCCTGGCCCGCACTGACGAGGTCGTGCGCAAGGTCGCCCAGATGGTGCGGGAAACCCCGGGCGTCGCGCACAGCGTGGCGTTCGCCGGCTTCGATGGCGCCACCTTCACCAACACGCCGAGCGGCGGCGCCATCTTCTCGCCTTTGCAGCCCTTCCCCGAGCGTGTCGCGGAGGGCCTGGACGCCCAGACCATCCTGAACGACCTGCGCCAGCGGCTCGGGGGCGTCCAGGAAGCCATGGTGTTCAGCCTGATGCCGCCGCCGGTCCGCGGCCTGGGCACGGGCGGTGGCTTCAAGATGATGATCCAGGACCGCAACGGCCGCGGCCTGCCGTCCTTGGAGGAAGCCACCCAGGCGCTGGCCCAGGCGGCCAACCAGGAGCCCGGGCTCACCTCGGTGTTCTCCCTGTTCAGCACGAAGACGCCGAAGGTGTTCGCCGACATCGACCGGGTGCAGGCGGAAATGCTGGAGGTGCCGGCGTCCCGGGTGTTCGAGGCGCTGGAGGTCTATCTCGGCTCCGCCTACGTCAACGACTACAACCTCGCCGGGCGGACCTTCCGCGTCACCGCCCAGGCCGACTGGCCCTACCGCCGCGACCCGCGCGACGTGGCGCGGCTGAAGACCCGCAGCGACAACGGCGCCATGGTGCCGCTGGGCTCGGTCGCCAGCTTCCGCGACATCACCGGTCCGTACCGGGTACCGCGCTACAATCTCTATCCGGCGGCGGAGGTGCAGGGCTCCACCCTGCCCGGCACCTCCAGCGCCCAGGCGCTGGACAAGATGGAGCGGCTGGCGACCGACATCCTGCCGACCGGCTTCGCCTTCCAGTGGACCGAGCTGTCCCTGCAGGAAAAGCTGGCGGGCAACACCGCGATCTTCGCCTTCGGGGCTGCGGTGGTGTTCGTGTTCCTGGTGCTGGCCGCCCTCTATGAGAGCTGGCTGCTGCCGCTGGCGGTCGTGCTGATCGTGCCGATGTGCATCCTGGCGGCGATCACCGGCGTGCTTGCCGGCGGGTTTGCCAACGACATCCTGGTGCAGATCGGCCTGGTGGTGCTGATCGGCCTGGCGGCGAAGAACGCGATCCTGATCGTGGAGTTCGCCAAGCAGGCCGAGGAACACGGCATGAACCGGCTGGATGCCGCCGTGGAGGCGGCACGCACGCGCCTGCGCCCGATCGTGATGACCTCGATGGCCTTCATCCTGGGCGTGGTGCCGCTGATGCTCAGTTCCGGCGCCGGCGCCGAGATGCGGCGCACGCTGGGCACCACCGTGTTCGCGGGCATGCTGGGCGTGACCCTGTTCGGGCTGTTGTTCACGCCGGTGTTCTACGTGGTCTGCCGCTGGCTGGCCGGCCGGCGTGGCAAGACCGTGACGGCGCCCGCCGCTTCCTGAGCTAGGCTCGACGCCGGGATCCTCCGCCGCTTGACGGAGGATCCCGGCGCAACGCTTCGGGTGGCGCCGTTCCTGCTTCATTCATGATCACCTGCACGCTCCGGCGGCAGCCTCTCGTTCACGCCGGGCTCTCTGGCCTGCGCAAACTCCTCGAATCCCACATCGACACCACATCGCCTCGCTAAGGCGCCCGGAATGGCATGTCGCTTGCTGCCTCCCTGCCACAAAGGTCGCCTGACCTGGTCCCGCAGCGAGGAGCACTCCCCTGCCCGCCAGCTACATCTTGCGCCGCGTAGCGTCCGCCATCCCCAGCCTGATCGGCGTGATCATCGCGACGTTCCTCCTGTCGCGTGCCCTGCCGGGCGATCCCGCCGTTTATTTCGCGGGCCCGGCCGCCAATGCCGAATCGGTGCGGCAGGTCCGGGAGAGCCTGGGCCTCGACAAGAGCTTGCCGGAGCAGTTCGTCGTGTATGTCCTGGATCTCGCCCGGGGCAGCCTCGGCACCTCGCTCACCACCGGGCAGCAGGTGATGGACGACCTGATCCAGCGCCTGCCGGCTTCGATGGAACTGACCTTCTCCGCACTGATCCTGGCGATCCTGATCGCGGTGCCGCTGGGCGTGTTCGCCGCGGCCCGGCCGAACTCGCTGGTCGACCATTTCTGCCGGGGCGCCGTCACGGTCGCAGCCGCCTTCCCCACCTTCTTCGTCGCCCTGCTGCTGGTCTATGTCTTCTACTACCTGCTGGGCTGGGCGCCCCAGCCCCTGGGCCGGATCGACGAGATCTACTTCGTCGCCCCCGATCCGGTGACGGGCTTCTACCTGATCGACACGCTGATCGCCGGTGACACCGAAGCCTTTCACGGTTCCCTGGCGCAGTTGGTCCTGCCCTCGATCGCGCTCGCCATGTTCGCGCTGGCCCCGATCGCCCGGATGACCCGCGCTGCGATGCTGACGGCGCTGGGCAGCGACTTCGTCCGCACCGCACGCGCCAACGGCCTGGCGGCCTCCACCATCCTGTTCGCCTACGCCTTCCGCAACGCCCTGCTCTCGATCACCAACATCATGGGCATGATCTTCTCGTTCCTGCTCGGGTCGAACGTGCTGATCGAGCAGGTGTTCGGCTGGCCCGGGATCGGGGCCTATGCGGTGAGCGCGGTGATCGCCTCGGACTACGCCGCCGTGCAGGGCTTCATCCTGATGATGGCGGTGATCTACGTGCTGCTGAACCTCGTGGTCGACCTGGTCGCCGGAATGATCGACCCGCGCGTGCGCTTCGAGAGCTGACCGCATGACCCTCGCGACCTTCGCCAAGGACACCCGTCACGCGTTCGGCGAGAACCCGCTGACGCTGCTGGCCTTCGTGATCTTCACCTTCCTGGTGCTCTGCGCGGTGATCGGGCCATCGGTGGTGCCCTACGACCCGCTGATGACCGATTCCCAGGCGCGCATGGTGCCGCCTTCCTGGCAGCACTGGTTCGGCACCGACCATCTGGGCCGCGACATCTTCAGCCGCGTCGTGGTGGCGGCCCGCCTGGACCTGGGCATGGCCGTCACCGCCGTCGCGGTGTCCTTCGTGCTGGGCACGGGCCTGGGAGCCATCGCCGGCTACCGCGGCGGCTTCGTCGACCAGATGATCGGCCGGGTGTTCGACACGATCATGGCATTCCCTTTGTTCGTGCTGGCGATGGGCATCGTGGCGGCGCTGGGCAACAGCGTGGTCAACATCATCATCGCGACCATCATCATCAACCTGCCCTTCTACGGCCGCTATGCCCGAGCCGAAGTGAATGTCCGCCGTGATGCGCCCTATGTCGAAGCGGCGCGAATGGGCGGCAACGGCTCGGCCCGCATCCTCGCCCGGCACATCGTCCCGAACATCCTGCCGCCCATGATGGTGCAGGCTTCGCTCAACATGGGCTGGGCGATCCTGAACGCCGCCGGCCTGTCCTTCATCGGCCTAGGGGTGCGCCCGCCGGAGGCGGAATGGGGGATCATGGTGTCCGAGGGCGCCAGCTATATCTTCTCCGGCGAGTGGTGGACCTTCGTGTTTCCCGGCATGGCGCTCGTGCTGGCGGTGTTCTGCTTCAACCTCCTGGGCGACGGGCTGCGCGACATGATCGATCCCCGGAGGCGCACATGAAGGCGTTGCCTAGGCTGAATGGGAGGTGCTCGTGAGCCAGCCCCTCCTGAATGTCGACCGCCTGTCCCTGGACTTCCGCACCCGTGAGGGCCGGGTGAAGGCGCTCCAGGACGTCTCCTTCCACATCGACCGCGGCGAGATCCTGGGCATCGTCGGCGAGAGCGGCTCCGGCAAGTCCGTGAGCGCCTTCGCGATCATGGGCCTGCTGGAGAACACGGCCGAGATCGGCGGCGGCACGATGCATTTCGCCGGCGCCGACCTGCTCGCACAGAACGGGGCGGCGATGCGGGCCATGCGCGGCCGGGAGATCTCGATGATCTTCCAGAGCCCGCGCACGGCGCTGAACCCGATCCGCAAGGTCGGCAGGCAGATCGAGGACGTGCTGCGCCGCCATGGCCCGGTCACCGGCCGCGACGCCAGGAAGAAGGCGATCGAGGCCCTGGAGCGGGTCCGTATCCCCGATGCCGCACGCCGCTACGATGCCTATCCGTTCGAACTCTCCGGCGGCATGTGCCAGCGGGTCATGATCGCCATGGCGCTGGCCTGCGAGCCGATGCTGCTGATCGCGGACGAGCCCACGACCGGCCTGGACGTCACCACCCAGGCGGTGGTCATGGACCTGATCCGGGAGATGGTCGACCAGACCCGGATGGGGGCGCTCCTGATCACCCATGACCTGGGCCTGGCCGGCGAATACTGCGACCGGATCGTGGTCATGCATGCCGGCCACACGGTCGAGGACGCTCCGACGGAGACGCTGCTCGCCCAGGCGGCGCATCCGTACAGCGCCAAGCTGATCGCGGCGACCCCGGCGGCCGCCGGGGCCATTTCCGACCTGGGCTCGATCCCCGGCGGCCTGCCCGACCTGCGCCGCGCCGACCTGCCGTTCTGCCGGTTCCGCGACCGCTGCGAGCGGCGGATCGAGACCTGCGACGCACAGCCCCTGCCGGTGACCGAGCTTGCCGGCGACCACCTCGTCCGATGCTGGCGGCCTGCATGACCCCCCTCCTCGAAGTACGCGGCTTGCAGAAATTCTACCCGACTGGCGAGGGCAAGAAGCGCGGCACGCTGCATGCGGTCGATGGCGTCGACCTGGTGGTGAACCGCGGCGAGAGCGTGGGACTGGTCGGCGAATCCGGTTGCGGCAAGTCGACCTTGGCCCGCTTGCTTGCCCGCCTCACCGACCCGTCCGGCGGCACGATCCGCTTCGATGGCCAGGACATCGGCGCGATTCCGCTGGGCAAGTTCGTCAGGTCGCCGGAACGCGCTCGCATCCAGGTGGTGTTCCAGGACCCGACCGAAAGCCTGAACCCGCACTTCAAGGTGTTCGAGGCGATCGCCGACCCGATCCGCCTGCTGGTCCGGCCCAGGAGCCGGGCCGAGTTGGAGGAGCGCGTGCGCAAGGCGGTCGATCTGGTGGGATTGCCGCAGGAACTGATCGGCCGCTACCCGCACCAGCTTTCCGGCGGCCAGCGCGCCCGGGTCGGCATTGCCCGCGCCATCGCAGTGGAGCCGGCGCTGCTGATCCTGGACGAGCCGACCTCTGCCCTGGACGTGTCGGTCCAAGCCGTCATCCTGCGCCTGCTGGCCGATCTGCGCGACCGGCTGGGGATGAGCTACCTGTTCGTCTCCCATGACCTGAACGTGGTCCGCCTGCTCTGCGAGCGGGTGGTCGTCATGTATCTGGGCAAGGCCATCGAGACGGCGCCGGCCGAGGAACTCTTCCGCGAGCCGAAGCACCCCTACACGCGCGCCCTGCTGGCTGCGATCCCCGACCCGACCCATCGGGGCAAGCATCCGCCGCGCCTGGAAGGCAGCCCGCGCAGCCCGATTGATCCCGACCCCAGGGTCTGCCGCTTCTACGGCCGATGCCCGATGGGCACGACCGCCTGCACCGAGCAGGCTCCCCTGCTCAGGCCCGCCGGCCGGCAGCACGAGGCTGCCTGTCATTTTGTCTCCGCCGCCTGACCAAGCCACTGGATCCGACGATGTCCTCAAGCACCGACAACGAGATCGCGCGCCTGCCCGCCACGGAGCTGGCGCAGAAGATCCGGACCAAGCAGTTCTCCGCCGCCGAGGTCACTGAGGCAGCACTCCGCCGCATGGAGAAGCTGGAGCCCCACATCCACGCCTACTGCGTGCCCACCCCCGACGTCGCCCGCGCCGCTGCCGCCGAGGTCGACCGCAAGGTTGCGGCCGGCGAGGATCCCGGGCCGCTCGCCGGGGTGCCGATCGGCATCAAGGACCTGGTCGCGACCAAGGGCATCCGCACCGTCATGGGCTCGAAGTTCTACGAGGACTTCGTGCCCGAGGAGGACGACATCGTCGTCGAGCGCCTGACGGACGCCGGCGCCGTCATCCTCGGCAAGACCAACGTGCCGGAGTTCGGCTACAGCGGCGTCGGCCACAACCCGGTGTTCGAGACCACCCGCAATCCCTGGAACCTGGCGCTGACGCCAGGCGGCTCCTCGGCCGGCTCCGGCGCCTCGGTGGCCTGCGGCGTGTCCCCGTTTGCGATCGGCTCGGACGGCGGGGGCTCGATCCGCATCCCGGCGGCCCATTCCGGCCTCTATGGCATGAAGGCGTCGATGGGCCGGGTGCCGCTCTATCCCGGCTGCCGCGACGAGCGATACCCGGGCGTGTCGAGCTGGGAGTCCCTGGAGCATATCGGTCCGATGAGCCGCACGGTGGCCGATTCGGCGCTGATGCTGAGCGTGATCGCATCTGGCCCGGACATGCGTGACCGCTACTCCCTGCCCAGGCCTGACTTCGACTGGAACGAGGTTGCCAAGCCCGCGTCGCTCAAGGGCCTGCGGGTCGCCTACAGCGCCGACTGGGGCTATGCGCCGGTCGATCCCGAGGTGCGCCGCGTGGTGGGCGAGGCCGTGAAGGTCTTCGAGGACCTGGGCTGCATCGTGGAGGAGGCCCATCCCAGCTGGGAGGACCCCTTCCCCTCTTTCTGGACGCTGGTCGCGGCCGAGAGCGACCTCTCCGGCATGCGCAGGATGATCCAGGGCCGCGAGAAGGAGGTTTCCCCGCACCTCCTGGCGCTGGTCAGCAAGGAATGGACCGGCGCCGAGTTCACCGACGCCAAGACCGTGCGCAAGATGGTGGTCAACAAGATGTGGCGCTTCATGCAGCGCTACGACCTGCTGCTCACCCCGACCCTCGCCGTGCCGCCCTTCCCGGTGCACATGCAGGGGCCGGAGATCATCGAGGGCAGGATGGTGACCAGCGGCGACTGGCTAGCGTTCACCTACATCATGAACCTGACGGGCCAGCCCGCGGCCTCCATCCCGGCCGGCTTCACCAAGGACCGCCTGCCGGTGGGCCTGCAGATCGTGGGCCGCCACCTGGACGACCCGATGGTCCTCAAGGCCTCGGCCGCCTTCGAACAGGCGAAGCCCTGGAAGGACTCCTGGCCCCCGCTCGTCGCCGAACTGGGCCTCTGACCCGATGACCTGGTCCCCTGAGACCGGAAGCCTCGACTTCCGCACCCTGCACGCCGCCTACCGCGCAGGCACGCTGACACCCTCCCAGGTGATCGCCGCCGTCTACGACCGCATCGCCGCGCGTGGCCCGGATCCGGCCTGGACGCTGATCATCCCGCGCGAGCGGGCGCTGGCGGCCGCAGCCGAGCTGGAAGCGTCCGGTGCTTCGCCGGACACGCACCCGCTGATCGGCCTGCCGTTCGGCATCAAGGAAAACTTCGACCTCGCGGGCTACCCCACCAACAATGCCTGCCGGGCGAGCGAGTACCTAGCCACCCGGACCGACCCGATCGTCCAGCGCCTGCTCGACAAGGGCGCGATCGCGATCGGCCGCAACAACATGGACCAGTTCGGCATGGGCGTGGTCGGCGTGCGCACCGACTACGGCATTCCGTCCTGCGTGTTCGACCAGGACTACATCTCCGGCGGCTCGACCTCGGGCGGCGGCGTGGTGGTCGCCGCCGGCCTGGTCAGCTTCGCGCTGGGCGGCGATGCCGCAGGCTCGGGCCGCGTGCCGGCCGCCCTGCAGAACCTGGTGGGCCTGAAGCCCACCAACGGCCTGGTCCCGCTCGGCATCTCCGCCGCCGGCATGGGCGCCAGCCACACCGTCCTGACCCTGACCGTCGAGGACAACGTCCACGCCGTCCGCCAGTTGATCCAGCACGTGGAGGACGACCCGCTCTCCCTGCCGGAAGCAGCGGCCTTCGACCTGAAGATCGACCCGCCACCGGCCCGCTTCCGCTTCGCGGTGCCCTCCAGGGAAAGCCGCCTGTTCTTCGGCGACACAGCTGCCGAAGCCCTGTTCGAAGCCGCGATCGGCCGCCTGGAAGCCATGGGCGGGACTGCGGTCACGTTCGACTACGCGCCGTTCCAAGCCGCCGCCAGGCTCCTCTACGAGGACGCCTTCATCGCCAGGCGCTACGCCAACCTGAAGCCCGTCTGGGAGAAGTGCGGCGAGCGGTTCCACCCGGCCACGCGCGAGATCCTGTCCTGGGGCACGAACTATTCGGCCGCGGACGTCTTCGTCGCCCAGTACAAGCTCGCCCGCTATCGCAAGATCGCGATGAAGCTGTTCCAGGACGTCGACGTGATGGTGACCCCCACCACGCCCACGACCTTCACGATCGCGGAACTGCTCGAGAAGAACATCGAGCGCAACGCGATCATGGGCACCTACACGAACTTCGTGAACCTCATGGAGTTCTGTGCGCTGGCCGTGCCCAACGGCTTCCGCCCCGACGGCCTGCCCCAGGGCCTGATGTTCATCGCCCCGCCCTTCCAGGACAGCCGGATCCTCGGATTCGGCCACGCCTATCACCGCGCCCTCGGCCTGCCGATGGGCGCCACGAACAACGCCCTGCCCTCCTGACGCTACTTACGGAGACCTGAGCATGATCAAGCTGGATCGCCGCACCTATCTCGGCCTCATGGCCGGCGGCGCATCGGTCGCCGCCATGGGCATCCCGAAGGCGGGCGCCGCCACGCCCAAGGACGTGCTGATCCTGGTCAACGAGATGGGCCCGAACTCTCTCGACACCATGCTGCCGTCGGCCAACGACCAGGCGCGCATGGTCGCCTGGAACGTGTACGACCGCCTGGTCACCCACGGCACCAAGACCATGCCGAACGGGGCCACGGGCTATGACGCCTCCGTGTTCGAGCCGGAACTGGCGGAGAGCTGGGAAGTGCTGGACGAGGGCAAGACCCTGATCTTCCACCTGCGCCAGGACGCGACCTTCCACGACGGCAGCCCGGTCACCGCCGAGGACGTGAAGTGGTCGTTCGACCGCGCGGTGGCCGCCGGCGGCTTCCCGGCCATCCAGATGGCGGCGGGCTCGCTGTCCAGCCCCGACCAGTTCTCGGTGGTGGACGACCACACCTTCAAGATCACCTTCGAGAAGGCCAACAAGCTGAGCCTGCCCGACTGCGCGGTGCCGGTGCCCTGCATCGTCAACAAGAAGCTGGTGATGGAGCACGTCACCGAGGCGGATCCCTGGGGCCTGGAATGGACCCAGCGCAACGACGCCGGCGGCGGCGGCTACATGGTGCAGAGCTGGAAGCCCGGCGACCAGCTGGTGCTGACCCGGTTCGACGACTGGAAGTCCGGCCCGACCCCGCAGCTCAAGCGCATCGTGTTCCGCCAGATCGCCTCCCCCGGCACCCGCCGGGCGCTGCTGGAGAAGGGCGATGTCGACATCTCGGTGGGCCTCCCGCCCAAGGACTATGCCGAGATGGCGACCAGCGACACGGTCAAGGTGGTCGGCACCCCGGTCCAGGGCGATCTGCTGTTCATCGACATGAACGTGCAGATGAAGCCGTTCGACAACCTCAAGGTCCGCCAGGCGATCGCCCATGCGATCCCCTACCAGCAGATCATGGACGGCGCCCTCTACAACCGCGGCGTGCCGATGTTCGGCGCCGATCCCTCGACCACCAGCTTCCCGCCGACCTGGCCGACCCCCTCGCCGTTCTCGACCGATCTCGACAAGGCCAAGGCGCTGCTGGCTGAGGCGGGCCTCGCCGACGGGTTCGAGACCACCTTGTCCTATGACCTGAGCCAGGCAACCACGCGCGAGCCGATCGCACTGCTGGTCCAGGAATCGCTGGGCAAGATTGGCATCAAGGTCACGCTGGAGAAGGTGCCGGGGGCGAACTGGTTCGCCAACATGGCGTCCAAGAGCATGCCCTTCGTGATCGCCGAGTTCTACCCCTGGCTCGACTATCCCGAGTACCACTTCTTCTGGACCTATCACGGCGGCAACAATTCGGTCTTCAACACCTGCAACTACGTGAACCCGGAGCTCGACGAGCAGATCGAGATCGCCCGCTTCGCCACGGACGACGCCGCCTACAAGGAGGCGCTGACCAACATGGTCAACATCGTGATGGCCGACGTGCCGCGCATCCCGCTGGCGCAGCTGTTCGGCGACGTGGCGATGCAGCCGAACATCGAGAACTACGTGTACTGGTTCCACCAGCACATCGACTACCGCACGATCAAGAAAGCCTGAGACCAAGGATGAAGGACGAACTCGGCGCGTTCGTGCCGCATGTCGATTGCGTCGTCCAAGGTGCGAGGACAGGCCCGCTGGCGGGCCTGTCGTTTGCCGCCAAGGACTTGTTCGCGGTGGCCGGCTACCGCACCGGCGGGGGCAACCCGGACTGGGAGCGCACCCATCCGCCGGCGCGCCGGCATGCCTGGGCGGTACAGGCCCTGCTGGATGCCGGCGCCACGCTGGTCGGCAAGACCATCACCGACGAGATCTCGCTGGGCCTGCTCGGCCGCAACCAGTTCTACGGCACGCCGGTCAATCCCAGCGCCCCCGGGCGGGTGCCGGGCGGCTCGTCCAGCGGCTCCGCCTCGGCGGTGGCCGGCGGTCTGGTCGACACGGCGCTCGGCACGGATTCAGGCGGCTCGGTGCGTACCCCTGCCAGCTTCTGCGGCCTGTACGGACTGCGCCCGACCCACGGCCGGATCTCCGTGGAGGGTATGGACACCCAGTCGCCCAGCTTCGACACCTGTGGCTGGTTCGCCCGGGATGCCGAGACCTTCGTGAAGGTCGGCGAGGTGCTGCTGCAGGCGCCGGCTTCCGAGATCCGGCCGGCGAAACTGCTGCTCGCGACGGACTGCTTCGACATCGCCGTGCCCCAGGTGCGCTCGGCGCTGGCACCGGTGCTGGAGAAAGTCTCGGGTTCGTTCGTGCAAACGGGCGAGGTCGAGCTGGGCGAGGGCGATCTTCCTGCCTGGTGGGAGAACCAGCGCAAGCTGCAGGCCGGCGAGTTCGGCCGTACCTTCCGGCCGTGGGTGGAGCGCTGCGTGCCGCGCTTTTCGATCGAGGTCGGCCGCAGCATCACCATGGCCAGCCTGATCTCCGACGAGGAACTCGTCGGCCCGAAGGCCTTCCGGGAGAAGGCGCGGGCTCGGCTGGAAGGCCTGCTCGGCCAAGACGCCGTGCTGTGCCTGCCCACCACCCCGATCCTGCCGCCCGGCCGCGAGGAGAGCTTCACCCAGATGACCACGGCAGTCGGCCGGATCATCGAGCTGACCTGTATCGCCGGCCTGACCGGGCTGCCGCAGATCAACCTGCCGCTCGCCAGCCATGATGGCATCCCGGTCGGCGTGTCGCTGATCGGGTGGCGCGGTTCGGACGAGGTGCTGCTGGGGCTGGCGCGGGCACTCGCAGAGTAGGCGCCCGCATCCAGGTCACCTCCGGCACATAATTTGCTGCCTGTTCGAAGACATCACTTCGAAAGGCAGAATAAAATGTGCCAGGGCGACGACCGCAACTGCCCTCATTTTGCCGAGCATCGCCAGCGCTTCCTGGCAGAACTCGGGGCGGAGCGGCGCTCCTTCATGAAGAGCGCAGTTGCCGCGGCCGGCGGGATCGCCGCCGCGGCCGGCGGCCTTTCCCTGGTCACCCCGGCGATGGCCAGGGCAGCCGAGGCGGCGCAGCCGGCCAAACGCGGCTACCACTACCTGCCCGCCACCGCCGACACGGTCCACTGGGGCTATTTCAGCAAGCTCCTGAAGCCGCAGCTGGAGGTGAATTCCGGCGACCTCGTCACCATCGAGGCGCTCACCCATCACGCGAACGACGATGCGGAGCGGATGATCAAGGGCGATCCGGGCGCCGAGAGCGTGTTCCACTGGACGAAGGACCAGAAGAATGTCGACCGGCGGGGCGCCGGTCCGATGGACGCCTCGATCCATGGCCGCGGCGCCGGCGAGGGCTTCGGCGTCCATATCTGCACTGGCCCCGTCCATGTCCGGGGCGCCGAGCCAGGGGACGTCCTGGAGGTGCGCATCCTGGACGTCGAGCCGCGTCCCAGCGCCAATCCCGAGTTCGCCGGCAAGGCCTTCGGCAGCAACGCCGCGGCGTGGTGGGGCTATCACTACAACGACCTGCTCACCGAGCCCAAGCCGCGCGAGGTGGTCACGATCTACGAGATCGACGCGACGGGGGAGCGCAGCTGGGCCAAGGCCGTCTACAACTTCCGCTGGGTGCCGCAGACCGATCCGTTCGGCGTCGTGCACCCCACGATCGACTATCCGGGCGTGCCGGTCGACCACAGCCTCACCGAGCGCACCTACGGCGTCCTGAAGAACGTCCGGGTCCCGATCCGGCCGCATTTCGGCGTGATCGCGGTGGCGCCGCGCGAAGCCGACATGGTCGATTCGATCCCGCCCGGCTATTTCGGCGGCAACATGGACAACTGGCGCGTCGGCAAGGGTGCCGTGATGTACTACCCGGTCGCGGTTGAGGGCGCCCTCCTGTCGATCGGCGACTCCCATGCGTCGCAGGGTGATTCCGAATTGTGCGGCACCGCGATCGAGTGCTCGCTGACCGGCACCTTCCAACTCATCCTGCACAAGAAGAAGGACCTGGCCGGGACGGCGCTCGAGGGCCTCGACTTCCCGATGCTGGAGACCAAGGACGACTGGGTCGTCCATGGCTTCACCTATGCCAACTACCTGTCGGAGCTGGGAGCCGACGCGCAGTCTGCCATCTACTCCAAGTCGTCCGTCGACGGTGCCATGCGCGATGCGTTCCGCAAGATGCGGCAGTTCCTGATGAACGCCAAGGGCCTCACCGAGGACGAGGCGATCTCGCTGATGTCCATCGGGGTTGATTTCGGGGTGACCCAGGTGGTGGACGGCAATTTCGGAGTCCATGCGGTGATCCGCAAGGACATCTTCTCGGGCGGCGACGCCTGAGCACGCACTCAAGATGAATTATACCCGGGTATATTGTGCGCCCGAATTATATCCGGGTATAAAGCGGCACACCTGGCTGAGGGAGTGCCGACATGAGCAGTTCGCCCGAGCAGTACACCGCCTTCACCGGCACCCGACGCCTCCTGTCCGGATCTCCGGAGGCGGTGCTGGAAGCCGCGGTGGCAGTATTGCACGACACTGGCGCCGCCGAGGTGCTGGTTTTCGACGACCGGACCGGGCGCACCGTCGACATCGACCTGCGCAGCGGGCTGCCGTTGCCTCGCTCAAGAAACGAGGCAGCGGCAGCTCAGGCCAACCTGCGCGGTCCGGGCCGGCCGAGGCTGGGCGTGGTCGCGCGGGAGGTGACCCTGCTGCCGCGGCACTGGGAGTGGCTCGGCAGCCAGCCGGGCGGCGCCTCGGTGGCGCTGCGCAAGCTGGTCGACCAGGCCAGGGCCAGCCATGCGCCGGCGGATCGGGCCCGGCAGGCCAAGGAAGCGACCGACCGCTTCATGGTGGCCATCGCCGGGGACCGGCCGGGCTACGAGGAAGCCGCCCGCGGCCTCTATGCCGGCAACCGTGCGAAGTTCACCGACGCCATTGCCCACTGGCCAGCGGACATCCGCGGCCATGCCCTGCATCTAGCCGAAGCGGCCTTCGCCGATCCGGCCGGGGCTGATCAGACCGCCACGTCGTAGCCCTGCATCTCGTTCAGCCGGGCCACCAGCTTTTCCGCCGCGTCGGCGATCACCGTGCCTGGCGGGAAGATCGCGGCGGCTCCGGCGGCATGGAGGGCGTCGTAGTCCTGGGGCGGGATCACCCCGCCCACCACGATCAGGATGTCGTCCCGGCCTCGCGCCGACAGTTCGGCCTTGAGTTCTGGCACCAGGGTCAGGTGGCCGGCGGCGAGGCTGGACACCCCCACCACATGGACGTCGTTGTCGACCGCCTGCTGGGCAGCCTCCGACGGCATCTGGAACAAGGGGCCGATATCCACGTCGAAGCCCAGGTCCGCAAAGCTCGACGCGATCACTTTCTGGCCGCGGTCATGGCCGTCCTGGCCCATCTTGCAGATCAGGATGCGCGGGCGCCTCCCGTCCTGCTCGGCGAACGCCTCGACCATTTGGCGGACCTTGGCGACCTTGGGCACCGACATGGTTTCCTTCCCGTACACCCCGGTGATCGAGCGGATCTCGGCTACGTGGCGGCCCCAGACCCGCTCCAGCGCCAACGTCATCTCGCCGACCGTGGCCCCTGCCCTGGCCGCGTCGATGGAGCCGGCCAGAAGGTTGCCGGTGCCGCTCTCCGCCATCCTCGACAGGGAATCGAGCGCCGCCTCGACCGCATTGCCGTTCCGCTCCGCCTTCAGCCGCGCCAGCTTTTCCAGCTGCGCCGCGCGCACCGCGCTGTTGTCGACCTTGAGGACCTCGATCTTCTCGTCCTCGTCCACCAGGTACTTGTTGACCCCGACCACGGTCTGCTGGCCGGAATCGATGCGCGCCTGGGTGCGGGCGGCCGCCTCCTCGATCCGCAGCTTGGGGATGCCGCGCTCGATCGCCCGGGCCATGCCGCCCGACGCCTCGACCTCCTCGATATGCGCCCAGGCCCGCTCGGCCAGATCCTGGGTGAGCCTCTCGATGAAGTAGGAACCGCCCCAGGGATCGGCCGGGCGGGTCGTGCCGCTTTCCTGCTGCAGGAGGATCTGGGTGTTTCGCGCGATCCGGGCCGAGAAGTCCGTCGGCAGCGCCAGCGCCTCGTCCAGCGAGTTGGTGTGCAGGGACTGGGTATGTCCTTGGGTGGCGGCCATCGCCTCGATCATGGTGCGGGTGACGTTGTTGAACACGTCCTGGGCAGTCAGCGACCAGCCGCTGGTCTGGCAGTGGGTGCGCAGGCTCAGCGAGCGCTGGTCCTCTGGCCGGAACTGCTTCATCAACCTGGCCCAGAGCAGCCGGCCGGCGCGCAGCTTGGCGACCTCCATGTAGAAGTTCATGCCGATCGCCCAGAAGAACGACAGGCGCGGCGCGAACGCGTCCACCGGCAGCCCGGCAGCGATGCCGGCGCGCACATATTCGACACCGTCCGCCAGGGTGTAGCCGAGTTCCAGGTCGGCGGTCGCTCCGGCTTCCTGCATGTGGTAGCCGGAAATGCTGATCGAGTTGAACCTCGGCATGTGCTCTGCCGTGTAGGCGAAGATGTCCGAGATGATCCGCATGCTGTTCTTGGGCGGAAAGATATAGGTGTTGCGGACCATGAACTCCTTGAGGATGTCGTTCTGGATCGTACCGGTCAGCTTCGCCGCCGGCACGCCCTGCTCCTCGGCTGCCACCACATAGAGCGCCAGCACCGGCAGAACCGCGCCGTTCATGGTCATCGACACGCTCATCTGGTCGAGCGGGATGCCGTCGAACAGCTGGCGCATGTCCAGGATCGAATCGATCGCCACCCCGGCCATGCCGACATCGCCGGCCACGCGCGGATGGTCGCTGTCGTAGCCGCGATGGGTGGCGAGGTCGAAGGCGATCGACAGGCCCTTCTGCCCGGCAGCAAGATTGCGCCGATAGAAGGCGTTGCTGGCCTCTGCGGTCGAGAACCCGGCATATTGCCGGATGGTCCAGGGCGACTGGACATACATGGTCGGGTAGGGGCCGCGCAGGAACGGCGGGATGCCGGGCAGGCTGTCCAGCATCTCCAGGCCGGCCCGGTCGGCGGAGGTGTAGACCGCCGAGAGCGGGATCGTCTCGGGCGTGTCATGGGTGGCCCGCACCTGGCCCGGACGAACCGTGGCCGGTGCCAGCGACCCCAATTCCACGTCGCTGAAGTTCGGGATCCTGCTCATGCCAGCCGCTCCACCACCTCGCCGAGATAGGCGACCATGTCCTCTCCCTGGGCCACGAAGCGCGTCACCCCGGCCGCCCGCAGCGTTTCCTCCAGCGCCTTCGGGCGGCCGAGCAGGTGGACCTCGCCCGACGCCGCCAGCCGGCGCGCCAGGTCGGGGCCCTGCTCTGCATAGTCCTCGTCGGCACCCGCCAGCACCGAGAGCCGGGCCGAGCCGGAGCCGGCGTCGTCGGTGACGACGGTGCGCAGCCCGGCCGCCGCGAACAGGTCGAGGCCGAAGCCCAGGCGGGCGGCATGGCGCGTGGCCGGGCCCAGGGTCACGATCCGGACCGGGGGTGTCTCCGCCGCCAGCACGCGCTCGCGCAGGTCCTCGAACGGCGCCGCGTCGCGAACCCGCGGCAGTCGGCGCTCCGGCTCGGCAGGACGCGAAGGGGCAGTCCGCTCCGCCGCATCCGAGAACCGGCTGATCCCGACGATGGTTCGCTCGCGGGTCGCGATCCGCTGGCGACGCGCCTCCCGCCGCTCCGCCAGCAACGCCTCCACCAGACCATCCCGGCAGGCGGCGTCGAGGCCGCCGGCGGCCTCGACTTTGTTCACGATCGCCCAGGCTGCCTTGGCCAACCCGTCGGTCAGTTGCTCGACATACCAGCTCCCGCCGGCAGGATCGGCCACCAGGCCCAGGCGGCTCTCCTCCTGGAGGACATTCTGGATGTTGCGGGCCATCCTGGCCGCGAACGGCTTGGGCAGGCCGATGGCATGGTCGTGCGGCAGGACCGTCACGGCGTCCGCCCCGCCCATGCCGGCGGCTGCCGCCGCGATCGTGTTGCGCAGCAGGTTGGTCGAGGCGTCGTAGCGGGCCAGCATCCGCGCTGAGGTGGTGGCATGCACAACCGGGGGCAGGTCGATGCCCAGCACCTCGGTCAACCGCCCCCACAGGCGGCGCAGTGCCCGCAGCTTGGCGATGCCCGCGAAGAAATCGGCGCTGGTGGTGACGCCCAGGATCATCCGGCCGAGCGCCAGCTCCGGCGCCACTCCCATCTCGTCCAGGCGACGGGCATGCCCGATCACCGCGGCGGCCGTGAGCCCGATCTCCTCGGCATCGCTGGCGCCGGCATCGTCGAACACCGCACCGCCCACCGCCAGGCGGAGGTCGGGCATGCGCGCGAATCCCTCGCCCGAGATCGCGTCCAGCATGCGGCCGGGAGCGTCCACCAGGCCCGCAGCCCAGCACTCCACCGGATCATGGACGACGATGACGCCCGCAGGCAGCAGGTCCCGCCGCTGCAAGTCTTCGATGCTCCGGCGCAGGTAGACCGGCGCCAGGTCCAGCATCACCCCGTCCAGCACCAGCCGCAGGTCGGCCGGATCGAGGTCCGCCGCATCCAGCAGGATCGAGCTGGCGCCGCCGGCCAGGTCCGCCAGGATCGCCCGGTTGGCCGCAAGCGGGTCGGGCAGGCGGCAAAGGGCACGGATGTCCCAGCCGGTCCTTGCCGCGGCGGACCCGCGCACCCAGGGCGCCGTTCCGGGCAGGCCCGGCTCCGGCAGTTCGTCATGGCGCGTGAACAGCGGGGGAAGCGGAATGCCATCCTCGGTGCGCGCCAGCAGCCGCTGGTCGAAATCGGCACCTTTCAGGCCCTTCTCGACCAGCGCCCGCCACGTGCCGAGGTCGGGCGCAGGAAACTCTTCAGCTAGGCTCGGCAGCGGGGCCACGGGGATGATCTCCGGCGACGTCGGGCAGGGGAACCGGCTGGGCCGTCCCCCTGCCCGCAACGATACGTCGGACCAGGGTCGAGGACCACCACGGCCGACATGCTCCTGGCGCGCTCGATCGCCCCGCCCTACATCATCGCCACCCAAGCATTCGGAGGAACCGGCTTGCGCTACCTGCACACGATGGTCCGGGTGACCGATCTCGAGCAGTCGCTGCACTTCTACCGTGACCTGCTCGGCCTCAAGGAGACCCGGCGCAGCGAGAGCGAGAAGGGCCGCTACACGCTGGTGTTCCTGGCGGCTCCGGACAATCCCGACGCGCCGATCGAGCTGACCTACAACTGGGACCCGGAGACCTATACCGGCGGCCGGAACTTCGGCCATCTCGCCTACGAGGTCGACGACATCTACGCCTTCTGCAAGCACCTGCAGGACAACGGCGTGACCATCAACCGCCCGCCGCGTGACGGACGCATGGCGTTCGTGAAGTCGCCGGACGGGATCTCGATCGAGATCCTGCAGAAGGGCGGTGCCCTGGAGCCGGCGGAACCATGGAAGTCCGCGGAGAACATCGGAACCTGGTAAGCGGCAGGGCTGCTGCGTCGCTCAGATCACGGAGCATCAACATTACCGGAAACTAACCGGATCTGCCATGTCGTCCTTGCTGCGTTGCACAATAAACCGTAGATTTGCGGCCTGTTCACGCATGCAGAGGGGATGTTCGTGGCAGTCCGCTATCGCAGCGCCTACCGGCGCTACCTCTTCTATCGGCGATTACGGACCGTACTGACCTGTGTGTTCGGAATCTCCGGTATCATCGCCTGCTACCTGATGTATCTCAACCTCCGGCAAAACGGAGTGCCGCTGGGCCGGCAGGAGATGCTGATCCTGGCAGGCGTCATGATCGTCTCGATCGCGCTACCCTGGATGGTCCTCACCAAGCTGGCCCGAAAACCGTCCGAATTGTGAGTGTTCCGGATTGCCGCTGGTCTCGATCGTCACCGTCTGCCGCAACGCGGCTTCCACCCTGGAGGCGAGCCTTGAATCGGTAGCCGGACAGCGCGGTCGCGCTATCGAGCACATCCTGATCGACGGGGCCTCCAGCGACGGCACCCTGGAGATCCTGGAGCGCTGGCGGCCGCGGCTGGCGGTGGTGGTGAGCGAGCCGGACCAGGGCATCGCCGATGCCTTCAACAAGGGCATTGCCCGGGCGAGCGGCGCCTACGTCATGTTCGTGAACGCCGACGACCGGCTGGGGCCAGGCCAGGTCGCCCGGGCAGCCGCCACGCTGGAGCGGACGGGGGCGGACGGGGTGTTCGGCGATCTTGTCTGCGAGGATTTGGCGGGCCGCCCTGCCCATCGGCTCCAGGGCGACGCGGCCTATGCCGGCCGGATCGACCGCGGCTTTCCCGCGATCAACCACCCGACCCTGTTGGTGCGGCGCGGCCTGTTCGACGAGATCGGGGGGTTCGATCCCACCTTGCGCATCGCGATGGACTACGACTGGTGCCTGCGGGCGCACCGCGCCGGCGCCCGCTTCGTCCACGACCCTTGCCTGGTGGGCCATTACCGGCTCGGAGGTGCCTCCGACCGGCGCTGGATCCAGGCCGCCGCCGAGTTGCGGGACATCTCGATGCGCCATGGCCTGCCCGGCCGCATCGCCTGGCCGCTCTTTGCTGGACGGGTCGCCAAGGCCGGCACCCAGCGCCTGCTGTCCCGGGTGCTCCCTCCGGCCTGGCATGCCTCCTTGCGGCGCCGCGTCAATACGAGCCACCAGAAGGTCCCGACGCACCACGGTAGCTGAAACGGCAGGCGAGGACCAGGGGCCCACCATTCACAGATAATATTCCTATTTCTTCCGGTTCATGCTAGGAACTCCGGACCTGCTCCGGAGGCGTCATGACGACGATCGACGTTTGCTTCGCCACCAACCGCGACCTTGCCGAGTTGCCCGGCGGTGCCACGACGTTCGGTGCGCGCTTCAATGCAGCGGGACCTCACGTGTTCCGGGTCGGCTGCGCGGAGGTGGCGCTGGTGGGCGGGCAGTACCAGCCTGGCCTCGTCCGCCTGGCGCCCGAGCGCCTGGTCGCCGAGGACGACGTCCTTCCCCCTTTGTTCGGCAGCGAGCAGGTGTTCGCCAGGCTCAAGGCGCGGATGCAGGCCGAGGGCAGCGACCTGCTGATCCTCCTGCACGGGTTCGCCACCGACTTCACGATGTCGCTCGCCCGCGCGGCGGAACTGGCGCATCGCTGGGGCGGCGACCGGCCGATGCCGGTGTTCGTGTTTTCCTGGCCGTCCGATGGCGCCACCCGGCCACGCTGGCGCTACGGGATGGACCGCGCGGACGCCGCCTCGTCCGGACTGGCGATGGCGCGGGCGATCGCGGCGATGCTGGAGTTCCTCGCCAAGGTCCGCAGCGGGCGCAACGATTGCGGCCAGCGCGTCCATCTGGTCGCGCACAGCATGGGCAACTGGGCGCTCCGCCATGCCGTCCAGGGCCTGCGCACGATCCTGGACTGCGACCGCCTGCCCCGGATCTTCGCCAACGTGTTCCTGATGGCGGCGGACGAGGACGACGATGCGCTGAACGTCGACCACAAGCTGGCGCCGCTCGACCGGCTCGCCGGCGCCATCCATGTCTACTATGCCAAGAGCGACCGCGCCCTGGTGATCTCCGACCTCACCAAGGGCAACCCCGACCGGCTGGGCAGCGCCGGGCCGCGCGACCGCGGCCGGCTGGGCGACCGGATCGTCTGCATCGACTGCAGCGAGGTCGCCTGGACCGGCCTTGGCGACGGTGACCACCAGTACTGGCGCGCGCGCCCGGAAGTGGTGCGCGATGCCCGGACGGTGCTGGCGGGGCATCCGGCCGACATGGTGCCGGGCCGGCGCTGGTCGCCCTCCGACCGCAGCTACCGGATCCTGGCGGATCCGACGCTTGCGGCCGCGACGGCCGGCGCCGCGGCATGACGGGGCGGCATCAGCCGGCCGGCAGCTCGTCCTCGATCACCTTCACCATGGTTTCCGGCGCCACCTCGTAGTTGAACACGGCGAGGTTGGTGCCGTCCGGACCCATCAGGTAGCTGTAGGTGCTGTGGTCCATCAGGTAGTCGGTGCTCTCGTCCTGCTCGGCCCGGGCATAGTAGACCCTCCAGGCTTTTGAGATCCCGGAAACCTGCTCCTTGCTGCCGGACAGGCCGACGATCCGGGGATCGAACAGGTCGACATATTCCGCCAGGTCCTCGGGCCGGTCCCGCTCCGGATCGATCGAAACGAACCAGGCCTGGACCTTGTCCGCCTGGGGGCCAAGCTGCTCCAGGACCTCCGTGTATTTCTGCAGCTCGTTCGGGCAGAAGTCCGGGCAAAAGCGGTAGCCGAAGAACATCAGCGTCAGCTTACCCTGCAGGTCCTTCTCCGTGACGGTGCGGCCGTCATGGCTGGTCAGGGTGAACGGCCCGCCGACGGGCGCCTCCCGGATGACGCCCGGGATCTGCGGCGCCGGCGTCCGCGCCGCCTCGAACCAGCCGGCCTGCCAGCCGACCAGTCCGGCAGTACCAGCCGCCAGGACCACCACCGCCGCCGAGCGCAGGATCGCAGCGCGCATGGTCAACCTCCCGTTCCGTGGTTCATCGCTTTGCCGTGACCGGCGTCATGGCCCTGCGCCGGGCTGGCCGCCTTGGCGCCGGGCTTCTCGACCGTGAGCTCGACCTCGACCGTGCCGGCCTTCTCGAAGGTCAGGCGCAGCGGCACCTGCTGCCCCGGCTTCAGCGCTCCCTCGGGGCCCAGCAGCATCACGTGCATGCCGCCCGGCGCCAGTTCCACCGTCGCCCCGGCCGGCACCGCCACTCCGTCCGCCAGCGGCCGCATCTTCATCACGCCGTTCTCCACCTTCATGTCGTGGAGTTCCGCCGCCCGGGCGACCGGGCTCTCGACCGATACCAGCCGGTCCGGATCGGAGCCGGCATTGTGGATCGAGAAATAGGCGCCGGCCGCCGGCTGCCCCGCCACCGTCGCCCGCGTCCAAGGCTGCCCGATCTCCAGATCGCCCAGCCGGTAGTCCGACGCCAGTGCCGTTCCTGCAAAGATGCCAAGCAGGCCGCCGCAGAGCGCGGCCCGCATCCAAGACTTCGTCATCGTTCTTCCTCGTCGTCCTCGGTTCACGCGGCCGGGAACGGCGGGGGCGCGCGCGCCTGGAAGCCATGGACCGGGTCGACCGCACCGGCCCGTCCGGCAGGTGCCTGGTGCCGGAGGCGTGTCCAGGAAGAGGGAGGCGGCAGGTCCGGCGCCGGGACGATGCCGGCGCCCAGCGCGGCCAGGGCCGGCAGGCGGCACAGCACGCAGTGATGATGGTCGCCTCCTTCCGGGGCCGGCTGCCCTTCCCTGGCGGCTCGCGCCACGGAGCAGAACACGGAGGGAAGCAGATTGCCGTCGGCGCCGGCAAGGGCCGGGCGAGGCGGCGCCAGGCCCGCCGGGATCAGCACCTGGCCGAGCAGCAGCGCACAGAGGATCCGTGCGGTCAGGAGGCGCAGGCGATGAGGCAGGGCATGGGTCACGTCCCCCATCATGCCACGCGCGCCGCCCGCTGCCGAGCGGCTGCGACCGGAGGACGCGAGGGGGCGGGAGCCGCCCCCTCGTCCCGTCAGGCCGTGGCGGCGGATGCCTGGGCGGCGATGTCCCGCGTGAGCCGCTCCGGCACCTCGTCCAGATGGTCGACGATCCAGGTGAAGAAGCCGACGCCCTGGGTCATCGAGCGGAGCTGCAGGACCAGGTCGTGGCTTTCCGCCTGCGGCATGTTGGCGGTGATCTCGTCCCAGCCCGGCCAGTCCGCCTTGGCCTCGTAGCCCAGGACCTGGCCCCGCCGGCTGGAGATCAGCGCCAGCGCCTTGGAGGTGTAGTCGGAGGGCACCGAGATGCTGATCGCCAGGATCGGCTCCAGCAGCACCGGCTGGCAGTGCGGCAGGCCTTCCTTCAGCGCGAGCCCGGTCGCGAGCTTGAAGGCGAGTTCCGAACTGTCGACCGAGTGGAACTGCCCGTCATGCAGGGTCACCTCGACGTCCACGACGGGAAATCCCAGGGGCCCGCGCGCGAGCCATTCGCGCGCCCCGTCCTCGACGGCCGGGATGAACTGCTTAGGCACCGCCCCGCCCACGATCTTGTTGGCGAAGTTGAAGCCGCCGCCCCGCTCGCGCGGCTGGATCTCGATCTTCACGTCGGCGAACTGGCCATGGCCGCCGGTCTGCTTCTTGTGCCGGCCATGCGCCTGGGTACCGGCACGGATCGTCTCCCGGTAGGGCGTGCGCGGCGAATGCGTCTCCAGGTCCAGCCGGTATTTCTGGCGCAAACGATCGAGCGCCACCCGCAGATGCATCTCGCCCTGCCCCCACAGGATCGTCTCGCGGGTCTCCGGGTCCAGATCCATCCGGATCGCCGGATCCTCCTCCGAGAGCTTCTGGAAGGCCGCCGAGAGCTTGACCTCGTCGTTGCGGTCCTTGGCGTGCAGGGCGAAGGCGTACATCGGCTGCGGCGGCGCCATCGACAGCAAATGGCGGCTCTCGCCCTCGCTGCCGCCCAGGACGTCGCCGGTCTGCACGCCCTCCATCCGGCCGAGGCCCACGATCGTCCCGCTCTGGGTCTCCGCGATCGTCTCGCTCTTGGCGCCGGTGACCTCAAACAGGCCGGATACGCGGACCCCGCCGAACTGGGCGCCGTCCTTCAGCGGCCCGCGCCAGACCCGGGCCAGGCTGAGCTTGCCGGCGTGCGGCACATGATAGGTCTTGAGCACCTGCGCCAGCGGCGGCCCCTCCGGTGCGATCCCCAGCCGTTCGGCGCTGGTCTCGGGCGCCGGCGCCTCCTCGATGATCGCCCGCAGGAGCCGGCGCACCCCCATGTCCCGCTCCGCCACGCCCAGCAGCACCGGCACGACCCGGTCGGCGGAGAGCCCCTGGGCGAGATCGCGCAGCACGGTGGCCGGATCGACCGGCTTGTCCTCCAAGATCTGCTCCAGCAGCTCGTCGTCGAAGTCGGCCAGCGCCTCCAGCATTTCCTGGCGCGCCTGGGCCTCGCGGTCCCGGTACTCCTCCGGCATCGGCATCTCGTCGGCCGCGGCACCGGTGTTGAAATGCCAGGCGGTCTCGTCGACCAGGTCGATATAGCCAGCCAGGTCCTCGCCCCGCCCGATCGCATAGAGATGCGGCACCACCGGACGCTGGCTCACCGAGCGCAAGCCGGCCAGGAGATCGCGCCAGCGAACTTCCGAACGGTCCATCTTGTTGACGAAGATCAGGTGGGGCAGGTGGATCTCATCCAGGAAATGCAGGAGCGGGGCCACCGCCACCATCCGCTCCAGGACCGGCTCGACCACCACCACCGCCGCATCGACCCCGGCCAGGACCGCGCGCGTGTCGTGGATGAACTCCACCGAGCCCGGGCAGTCGATCACGGTGAGCCTGGCGCCGTTGGCGTTGAAGGTGGCCGGCGTCGGCTCGGTGCTCATCTGGCGGGCGCGGGCTTCCGGCGCATGGTCGCCCACCGTGCTGCCGTCGGCCACCCTGCCCTTGCGCGGAAGGGCACCGGAGACGAACAGCATGCTCTCGAGCAGAGTCGTCTTGCCGGCGCCGTTCGGGCCGACGAGCGCAAGGTTGCGTGCGCTACGTTCCGTACTCATTCGTTCAGGCCTCCCGCCTTGCCGACACGCAGCTTCGAGCGCGGTCGGCACTCTTCTGACGAGAGGCGTCCGACCGGCACGCGCGATCGGTGACGACGCATGTTCAGAGCATCGGCAACGCTTGGCAACCCCGACATCGGCAGGCAGGAGCCGGGAGGACCGATTCCGCCTCCTGCGTACAAGCGGCGCAGCCATGGTCTCCAGCGCCCGAAGTGCGCGCATCCGGAGGTGGACAGACTGGCGGATCTGTCGGATCATGATTGGCCGTAGCGGTTCTGTCGCGGGCGTCGGGTGTTGTGGGGGCAGGCATGGAGTGCGCGAGCCTCGAACGCTATCTCGAGGCATATCTGGAAGGGCGGCTGCGCCGGGCCCAGTGGCTCGTGCTGCGCCGCCATGTGATGACCTGCCCGAGCTGCCGTGCCCGGGTCGAGGAGCTTCGCCAGTTCGAGGTCGACCTGCATCAGCGGTTCCGCGCGATGGCCAGGACGCAGCGGCTCTGGACCGGGCTGGAACTTGATCTGGTCGGCCTGCCGAGCGCTGCCGGGTCGAGCGACCTGCTGCCGCCCAGGGCGCCACGCCCGCCGATGACCTCCCTGACCGGTGCGCTGCTGCCGCCGCCGTCGCGAAGCCGGAGCTCCGTGCCGGCGACGCCGCCGGATGCACCGGTGCGTGAGCCGCGCTGGTCGGTGGTGGCCCTTCTCTGCCTCGTGCTCGCCGGGGTGAGCACGGGCGGCTGGGTGCTGATCCGCTCCAACCCGCAGACAACCGAGGACACAGGGGGCGACCTGCGCCTGCTCGGCAGTGCCGATCCCGTCGATGCCGCCAGCGCCACCGAAGCGGTCGCCGCGCCGTTCGAGGAGGCCGGAACGGGCAGCCCGGCTGCGGCCCCGGTCGATCTCGCCCAGATCGACGTTCAGCCGGCCGAGGTGCCTGACTGGCTGCAGGTCCAGCTCGGGCGGCCGGTCGACCTGGCACTCCCACCCGGCATCACCCTCCTGGGCGGTGGCGAGCTGCGGATTGGCATGGAGAGCCGGCCGGTGGTCCTGGCCGCCGGCCGGGACGACGACCGCCTGATGCTCCTGCCGACCGTGGACGGGATGTCATCCGTCTCGGCCGACGTGGTGGCCTATGCCCGGCGTCACGGCCTTGCCCACATGATCCGCCGTCACGATGGCGTGACGTTCGACGTGCTGGGCTCGGTGTCGCCCGGCAGGCTCGACGAACTGTTTTTCGCGCCGCTCTCCTCGGACTGAGCGTCCGACCGCCCGGCCGAAGCCTGCGCCCCGTGATCGCCGATCTGCCGCAGCAGACGCTCCAGCTGCGGCACCTTGCTGCCGCGCAGCTCATGCCAGTCGCGCAGGCTGTCCTCCAGGCGGCGCCCCAGGCGGTCCAGCCGTTGCAGATGGGCGCGCCAGCCCTCGTCCAGCCCATGCAGGGCCTCCAGGAGGCCGGTCAGACCGTCGGCGATCCGGCGCTCCTCGGCAGCGTGACGGATCAGCGCCAGGACCGCGAACAGGCTGGCCGGGCCGACCAGGCAGACCCGCTTGCCGATCGCCTCGTCGACCAGCAGCGGCTCGGCGGTGACCATGCCGGCGAACACCTGTTCGTTGGGGACGAACAGCAGGGCGAGCGGCAGCGCACCGATCTCCGGACGTGACCAGCCGCGCTTCGCCACCTCGGCGATCCGCCCGCGCACGTCGCGCACGAAGGCGGCCCGCGCCCGGCTGCGCCCCTCTTCGTCGCTGGCCTCCACCAGCCTCGCCCAGTTCTCGAACGGAAACTTCACGTCCATGTGCAGGACCCGGCCATCGGGCAGCAGGAAGGTGATGTCCGGCCGGGTGCCGTCGTCGAGTTGACGCTGGCGTACCCAGTGCAGGTTCTCGACCAGCCCCATGGCGCGCAGCAGGTCCTCGGCCATCCGCTCGCCCCACTGGCCACGCACCCGCGCATGCACCAGCGCGTCTCGCAGGGAGGCGGTGGTTTCGGCCAGCTTCTCGGCACGGGCGAAGGCCTGCTCGACCCGGCCGCCCAGGGACGAAAAGCTTTCCGCCCTCTCCCGCTCGATCCGCCGGATCAGTTCGCCCAGCCGCTCAACCTGACCCAGCACGTTCTGGATGCGCGCCTCGAACTCGGCGCGCTCCGCCTGCGAGCGATGGCCCTGCAGGGTCCGCTCCACCGTGAAGGCGGTCTGCACCGCCCGGGCAAGCTCGTCGGCGGCGCGCTTCTCGCCCTCCCGGGAAAGCTCGGCGAAGGCGAGCTTGACCTGATCGAGCAGCGCCTCGGTTTCCTCGGATCGGCGGCCATCCAGTTCCGCCAGCACGCGCCGGGTGCCGGCCGACGTGCTGCGGGCATCGGAGCGTCCCAGCAGGAAACCTGCACCCAGACCGGCCACGAAGGCCGCCGCCAGCCCGATCCAGATCTCCAAGCCTGCCTCCGTCGCAGCTGCTGCTGCGTGCCTAGCGCTCCAGATCCGAACGGTGCGAGCGAAATCGCCACGTCTCCTCTTGCCGCAGTAGCTCAGCACATCCATCTACCATCCACACGGATGGCATGGGGATGGGATGATGGCAGACAACGTTCATGAGCTGCGATCTCGACCGAGCGACAGCGAGAAGATCACGATCAACCTCGGCTATGTCGACTTGGGTCAGGTCGACCTGATGGTCCGGGAAGGGTTCTACTCCAACCGTACCGACTTCATCCGCACCGCGATCCGCAACCAGCTCGAGCGCCATGCCGACGTCCTGCAGAAATCGGTCGTGCGCCATGGCCTGGACCTGGGCCTGCGCCATTTCGGCCGGGCCGAGCTGGAGGCTGCCCGCGACAGCGGCCAGAAGCTGCGCATCCACGTGCTGGGCCTCGCCACCATTGCCGCCGACGTCGATCCCGAGCTTGCCCGGGCCAGCATCGAATCGCTGGTCGTGGTCGGTGCACTCGCCGCCAGCCCCGCCGTGAAGGCGGCGCTGGCCGACCGTATCCGCTGATCCCCCGTCGCCCACATCGAAAGTTCCCGCCGACATGACCACCGACATCTCGCAGACCATGGCCGAGGCCATGCGGTTGATCCGTGCCGGCAGGCTCGGCGAAGCGACCGCGCAGCTCCGCCAGGGCCGGGGAACCTCTGCCATGCCCTCCGCGGACCTGCCCTCCGCCGGCGCAGGCTTCGCCGACCTGCGCAGCCACTTGCCCAAGGACCTGCAGGGACTCCAGGGCCTGCAGGGCCTCCTCAGGCAGCGGACTCCTGCCGAGCCCCTTCCCGACGGTGCTGCGTTCCTGGAGCGCCGCTTCACCGACCGCGCCGGCAGCCGTGACTACCGGCTCTATGTCCCAAGCCGTGCCGGCGCGGAGCCCATGCCGCTGGTCGTGATGCTGCACGGCTGCACCCAGGATCCGGCGGACTTCGCCGCCGGTACCGGCATGAACCGCCAGGCCGAGCGCCACGGCCTGCTGATCGCCTATCCCGAGCAGCCGCAAACGGCGAACCCTTCCCGGTGCTGGAACTGGTTCGAGCCAGGCCACCAGCGCCACGGACAGGGCGAGCCGGCCCTGATCGCCGGCATCACCCGGGACATCCTGCGCGAGCACCCGGTCGATCCCGGGCGCGTCTACATTGCCGGCCTGTCCGCGGGAGGCGCCGCGGCGCTGGCGATGGCCCTGCTCTACCCGGACCTCTACGCTGCAGCCGGCGTCCATTCCGGCCTGCCGTTCGGGGCGGCCCAGGACATGAACTCCGCCTTCGCCGCCATGCGCCAGGGCGACGCGCCCGGCCGCCAGATCGGCGCGGCGCCGGCGGTGCCGACCATCGTGTTCCATGGCACCCAGGACGGGACCGTCCATCCGCGCAACGCCATGCGGATCATCGACCAGATCCGTCAGACAACCGCGCCGCTTCCGGTCGAGCGCCATGCCGTGAACAACGGCCATGCCTATACCCGCACCGTCTATGCCGACGGTTCCGGCCGGGCGATGCACGAGCACTGGGCGGTGCAGGGTGCCGGCCATGCCTGGTTTGGCGGAAGCGCGGCTGGATCCTACACCGACCCCAAGGGTCCCGACGCCTCGGCGGAGATGATCCGCTTCTTCCTGCAGCACCGGGTTCAGGCCTGACGAACATCCGGTCCGGCGATGGCTGCCGGACCGTCACGGGAACGTCCTGATTCTGCCTTACTTGCGTTGACAGGCCATGGTGCCGGGGCGACCGTCGACGCCTCGCAGCCGCGCACCGCCGGAGACCACGCCCATGGCCCGCCGCCCCTCCCCGTTCCCGATGCCCTACCTGTCGCGCCGCCACCTGCTCGGCACGACCCTGAGCCTGGCGTCGATCGCGCCGTTCGGCCGCGTCGCGCAGGCGGCGGAGGAGGCGCAGGTCAATGTCTATAACTGGGACACCTATATCGGGACCGACACCCTCGCCGAGTTCACCGAGGCCACTGGGATCGACGTCCGCTACGACCTGTTCGCCTCGGCTGACGAACTGTTCGGCAAGCTGCGGGAAGGCAATCCCGGTTTTGATGTGATCTTCCCGTCCAACAATATCGTGGAGCGCATGGCGGCGGCCGACATGCTGATCGCAGTCGACCGCACGTTGATCCCGAATCTCGAGAATATCGCGCCCGCCTTCGCCAATGCCCCCTACAATCCCGGCCTGAAATGGGGCGCGCCCTATTTCTGGGGCACCCAGGGGCTGGGCTACCGCCAGAGCATGTTCCCGACCAAGCCGACCTCCTGGAAGGACATGACCGAGAACGAGGCGATGCAGGGCCGCTTCTCGCTGCTGTCCGGCGTCGATACCTTGCGCATGGCGCTCAAGGCACTGGGCTTCTCGCTCGATACCAGGGATCCGGCACAGATCGCCGCTGCCGGTGACTACCTCATCCGGATCAAGCCCGGCATCAAGACTTTCGCGCCCGATACCGGACAGGACCTGCTCCTGGCCGGCGAGGTCGACATTTGCCTGGAATGGTCCGGCGACATCCAGCAGGTCGCGGCCGAGGACGACGACCTCGCCTACGTGATCCCGGAAGAAGGCAGCATGCTCTGGTCGGACAACATGGTCATCCCCAAGGGCGCGCCCCACCCGATCAATGCCCATGCGTTCATCAACTTCATCCTGACCCCTGAGGTCCACGGCGCCATCGCCACCGAGATCGGGTATGCCAGCCCGAATGCCGCCGCGATGGCGTTCATCCCGGAAGCCGCCCGGAACAACAGGGCGATCTACCCTTCCGAAGAGACCCTCGCCCGCTGCGAGTACGCGACCTACAAGGGCGAAGCCGTGGAAACGCTCTACGAACAGGCGATGACCAGGGTTCTTGCGGCCTGAGGCCGGACGCCTCGAGCTCCAGCCGGCCTTGACCGTCACGACACCGTCACGATCCTGCGCTTTCAACCCATGGCGTTGTCGCCCGCCAGCGCCCGAACCTTGAAGGAGATGGTCATGCGATCTGTCCGCCGCCGCGGCCTGCTTGGAGGCAGCCTGGCCGTAGCAAGCCTGCTGCCGCTGGCGAAACTGGCGCATGCCCAGGAAGAAAAGCAGGTCAACGTCTACAACTGGGACACCTATATCGGCCTGGATACGCTCTCGGAATTCACCGACGCCACCGGGATCGATGTACGCTACGACCTCTACGCCTCCTCCGACGAGCTGTTCGGCAAGCTGCGCGAGGGCAATCCCGGCTACGACGTGATCTTCCCGTCGAACAATTTCGTGGAGCGGATGGTCGCCGGCGACATGCTGATGCCGCTGGACCACGCCCTGATCCCGAACCTGAAGAACATCGCCCCGGCCTTCGCCAACCCGAGCTACGACCCGGGCCTGAAGTACGGGGCGCCCTATACCTACAGCCTGCTGGCGATCGGCTACCGCAAGTCGGCGGTGGAGCAGGAGCCGACCTCGTGGGACGCGGTGTTCGGTCCGGACGCGCCGGTGGGCCGGGTCTCCCTGCCCAACGACACCGATCTCATCCGCGCCGTGCTGAAATACCTGGGCAAGTCCCTGAACAGCGAGGATCCCGCCGACCTGAAGGCGGCCGAGGACGTGCTGCTCGACGCCAAGAAGCGGGGCGTCGTGAAGATGTTCGCGCCTGACACCGGCCAGGACCTGTTGCTGTCCGGCGAGGTGGATCTGGCGGTCGACTGGATGGGCGACTTCCGCCAGGTGATGGCCGAGGACGACGATCTTGACTTCGTGGTGCCGAGCGAGGGCTCCCTGCTGGGCATCGACTGCATGTGCATCCCCAAGGGTGCGCCGCACCCGAACAACGCCCATGCCTTCATCGACTTCATCCTGCGCCCCGAGGTCCATGCGGCGATCGCGGAAGAGATCATGTACGCGATCCCGAACAAGCCGGCGGTGCAGCTCCTGCCCGAGACGGATCGCACCGACCCGCAGGTCTATCCGCCGGACGAGGTGCTGGCCCAGTCGGAGGTGGCCTCCTACAAGGGCGAGAAGGTCGAAAAGATGTACGAGGACGTCCTCACCCGCGTGCTGGCGGCTTGACCGACGGCAACGGCATTTTCCAGGATCACCGGGTCATGACGTGGGACCATTGCGCCGGCGCTCCTGCTTGGCCGGCCTGGGGTGAGGACTGACCTTGGAGAACTGGCGGCAGCAGCCCTGGGTATTCCTGACCTTCATCGCCCCGGCCGCCTTCTGGCTGCTGCTGTTCTTCCTGATCCCGCTCGGGTGGATCTGGTTCTTCGCCATCGGCGAGCGGGAAGGCCCGGTCGACATCGTCGTGACCTGGACGATGTCGAACTATGCCGAGGCGCTGCAACCGATCTACCTGCAGCTGTTCCTCAAGACCTTGTGGATCGCGGTGCTCTCCACCGCGATCTGCCTGGTGGTGGCGTTTCCCGTGGCGCTGGCGATCTGCTTCGCTCCCAGCCGCTACAAGGGCCTCCTGCTCCTGCTGGTGATCCTGCCGTTCTGGACGAACATGCTGATCCGCACCTATGCGATGATCGCGATGCTGCGGCAGAACGGCTTCCTCAACGACGGCATCGGCGCGATATGGACCGCCGTGAAGTTCCTGCTGACTCCGGTGGGCCTGGACGGCCTGATGGGCGAGCGGTTCGAGCCTCTGGCGCTGCTCTACAACAACACCGCCGTGGTGATGGGCATCGTCTACATCTACCTGCCCTTCATGGTGCTGCCGCTCTACGCCAACCTGGAGAAGCTCGACCGCTCGCTGGTGGAAGCCTCCCTGGATCTGGGAGCCAGCCAGATCCGCACCTTCTTCGAGGTGATCGTCAAGCTCGCCAAGCCCGGCATCATCTCCGGGATCATCCTGGTGTTCATCCCGGCACTGGGCACCTTCCTGATCTCCGACCTGCTGGGCGGCCCGGACAGCCAGCTGATCGGCAACGTGATCGAGCGGCAGTTCCGTGCCGCCAACAACCTGCCGCTCGGCGCCGCATTGTCCTTTTTGCTGCTCTATTTGACCTTCATCGCCCTGGCGCTGCGCGCCTGGTACGCCGCCCGCGAGGAGAAGGCCGATGCGTAGCCCGATCGGCCCCTTGGAGTTCACCCGGCGGACCTGGGTCCGCCTGTGGCTCCTGGCGGTATTCGTCTTCCTGTACGCGCCGATCGTCGTGCTGATCGCCTTCTCCTTCAACAAGTCGAAGCGCAACATCGTCTGGACCGGCTTCACCACCGACTGGTACGGGCGCGCCCTGAACAATTCCTCGCTGATCGAGGCCTTCACCAACTCGATCATGATCGCCCTGGTCTCGACCGTGCTGTCGGTGATCCTGGGCGGGCTGCTGGCGCTTGGCCTCTACCGCTTCCGCTTTCCGGGCAAGTCGGTGCTGGACGGCGTCTCGGCCCTGCCGATCGTGATCCCCGAGATCTGCATGGGCGTGGCGCTGCTGGTGTTCTACGCGCGGGTCGGCTGGCCCACCGGCCTGCCCTGGCCGCTCAACCTCAGCCAGGTGATCATCGGCCACGTGGTGTTCAGCTTCCCGTTCGTGGCGGTGGTGGTGCGCGCCCGCATGGAAGGCTTCGACCGGTCGCTGGAGGAGGCGTCGAAGGACCTGGGCGCCTCGGAATGGCAGACGTTCTGGAACGTGACGCTGCCCTACATGAAGACCGGTCTGATCGCGGGGGGCCTGCTGGCGATGACCCTGTCGCTGGACGACTTCGTGATCACCTTCTTCACCAGCGGCCCCGAGACCATCACCTTCCCGGTCAAGATCTACTCGATGGTCCGCCAGAGCGTGACGCCCGAGGTCAACGCGGCCTCCACCATCCTGATCGTGTTCACCGTGGCGCTCACCCTGGTGGCGCTGAAGTTCCAGAAACCCTCGGAGGGCGTCGGCTGACCATGAGCAACGGCGTCCCCATCGTCCGCTTCGAGAATGTCCGCCGGAGCTTTGGCTCGTTCCACGCGGTGGACGGCATCACCCTGGACGTGCCCAACAACGCGTTCTTCGCCCTTCTGGGTCCGTCCGGCTGCGGCAAGACCACCCTGCTGCGGATGCTGGCGGGCTTCGAGCACCCGACCTCCGGCCGCATCCTGATCGACGGCGAGGACATGGCCGGGATCCCGCCGAACAAGCGGCCGGTCAACATGGTGTTCCAGTCCTACGCGGTGTTCCCGCACATGAGCGTGCGCGAGAATGTCGGCTATGGGCTGAAGGTGTCGGGCGTGCCCCGGGCGGAGATCGAGCCCAGGGTCGAGGAAGCCCTGCACATGGTGAAGCTGGAGGCGTTCGCCGATCGTAAGCCCGACAAGCTTTCGGGCGGCCAGCGGCAGCGGGTGGCGCTGGCCCGCGCCCTGGTGAAGAAGCCCAAGCTCCTGCTGCTCGACGAGCCTCTGTCGGCCCTGGACAAGAAGCTGCGCGAGGACATGCAGCTGGAGCTGGTCCGCCTGCAGCAGGAGGTCGGCATCAGCTTCGTGATCGTGACCCACGACCAGGACGAGGCCCTGTCGATGGCCGACCTGATCGCGGTCATGAACCGGGGCAAGGTCCTGCAGGTGGCGCCGCCCTGGGATCTCTACGAGGAGCCGAACTGCCGGTTCGTCGCCGACTTCATCGGCGAGATGAACCTGTTCGAGGGCGACATGCTTTCGGCGGACGGCGGCAGGGCCAGGGTCGACCTGAAGGGGATCGGGCTGGTCGACGTGCCCTGGGACTACCCGGCCACCCCGGAGATCGCCCTGGCGGTGCGGCCCGAGAAGATGCGCCTTTATCGCGAGGAGCCGGAACTCGGCTGGGTCCGGCTTCCCGGCAAGGTCGCCCAGGTCGCCTATTTCGGCGACAACAGCCAGGTGTTCGTGGAGACCGAGCAGGCCGGCCGGATCGTGGTGCTTCGCCACAACCAGTCGCGCTCGCGTGAGGAACCTTATCGCACCGGCACCGAATGCTGGGTGGCGTTCGAGCCGGCCGACGGGATCGTGCTCACCGACTGAGCCCGGCGGCGACGCCTTGACCCGTGCAGGCGCGGCCAGCTGCGCCGCGCCCGCCCGGCAGGCTGGTCAGCGCAGCTTGCCCACCACGAGAAGGCTCTGGCCCCAGACGATCATCTCGTCGCGGCCGTCGCTGTCGACGTCGAACAGGACCGGGAACGGCGCCCAGCGATCATAGTCCTGCCGGCCGGTCTCCTTCACCTGGGTACCCTTCAGGTTCCAGTACCAGTTCCGGGAGAGGAGCTGCCGGCCAAAACCGTCGTCAACGGTGCCCCACATGGAGAGGATCTCGTCGGTGCGCCGGTCGCCGTCGAACTCGGCGTTCTGCAGCGGCACGATCCGGCGCTTGAGGTTGCGCAGCAGCTTGCCTTGAGCGCTCACCACGTAGCTGGTGGGCTTTGGTTCCGAGCCGCGCTGGGTGACCAGGATCGACAGCGGTGCCGGCGCCGGATCGAACTGCGCCAGGGCCAGTTCCTGGCCGTTCTTCACCAGGCTGGAGCCCACGCTCCAAAGGCGCCGGCAGTCGTTGGCCGCAAAGGCGGCCATCCCGGTCTGCCCGACCGCCACCGCCTGCAGTCCCGGCTTGGCCGGGTCGAGCTGGCCCACCCGGATGGCGTCGACATGGTCCTTGCTGTTCCAGCCCTGCAGGGTGCAGCGGATCTTGCCGTTCTCGTCGAGAGCATATTTGCCGACAAAGAAATACTCGGTCAGCCCGTCGCCGTTCTCGTCCACCCCGGCGGTCTGGTGCCCGGCGTGGCAGGTGTCGGTCTGCCACAGCCGGTTCAGCTGGAGGTCGAACGCCACCACGCGGGTCCAGTAGTCGACATAGTTCTTGCCGTCGCAGCGGGTGTTGCCGCCCGGCTGGTTGTGGGCCACCAGGATGATCGGCTTGCCGGTCGACTGCATGCGGTAGACGGAGATGTAGCAGACGCTTCCGGAGCTGGTCGCGGTGCCGTCCAGCTTCGCCCGGCGCAGTTCCGCGCCGGTGATGCCGCGGCGGGCGATCAGGAGCCGTTGCGAACCCTCCGCCCAGCAATGCAGCACGTCCTGGCCGGCCGGCTTCTCCTGCCCCCGCAGTTCCAGGATGGCCGCGCCGTCGCGATGCGTGGCGGCCGTGACGCTGTTCTTGCGGCCGGCCGGGTTGGTGATCCGCCAGACCCTGCGGCCACTGGAGTTGAACGCCTGGATGAAGTTGTAGCCGTTATAGTGCAGGTATTCGAAACGGCCGTTATTGTTGAAGTCGAGGGGCAGGACGTTGGCGTAGACGTTGTCGATCGCCGTCCCGTCCAGTTCCGCCTTGATGTGCACGTCGACGTTCAGGGCGTTGCGGCGCGAGCCGTTAATGGCCGTGGCCGTCGCCAGGGGGACGTACTCCATCCCGCGCGGGGCGTTGCGGTGCAGCAGGACCCGTGCATCCAGCCTGTCGTCGAGCGGGGCCGCCTGTGCGGAAGAGGTTGCCGACATGGCCATGGCCACGAGCAGGCACAGCCCTGCCGCAGCCCTGGCATTCAACTGCCAGAGACGTTTCCACCCGATCATTCCGGCTCCCCGCCCACGGGCATGTCCGACCGGACCTGCCGAGTTGAACCAGGAAGTAGATCGCCGTTGAAGGCTGGTCTATCGATGTCGCGGAAATTACGAGTATTTCATAAAAACAAAGACATTTTGCCGGGAATTTATTGGTTGATTCACGTTGATGCACAATGCGTTAGTGGAATTGTTCCGCCTCAGCTTTGATTTTCAGGTAAAGTTCGCCGGCAGGCGCAAAAAAGACCCCCGGCTTTCCGGGGGCCTCCGAGAGGAAGGATTGCAGGCGTCAGCCGGGCCGGCCGACCACGATCAGGCTCTGCCCCCAGGTGATGAGCTCGTCCTTGCCGTCCTTGTCGACGTCGAACAGCAGCGGGAACGCCACCCAGCGGTCATAGACGTTGGAGGTGCTCTTCTGCTTCACCTTGGAACCCTTGAGGTTCCAGTACCAGCTGCGCGAGAGGAGCTGCTTGCCGGTACCGGTGAACACCTCGCCGAACATCGCCACCAGCTCGTCGTTCTTCTTGTTTCCGTCCAGCTGGGCGTTCTGCATCGGGATGATCCGGCGCGAGATCTTGCGGATGACCTTGCCCTTGGAGTTCAGGACGTAGGTCTTCGGGCTCTTCTCCGTGCCCCGCTGGGTGACCGTGACCGAGAGCGGCTTCGGCGCCGGGTCGAGTTGCGCGATCGCCAGTTCCTGCGGGTTCTTGACCGGCACCTTCCACAGCCACTTGCAGTTGCTGGCGTCATAGGCGCCGCCACCGCTCATGCCGATCGCGACCGCCGTCAGCTTCGACGACTTCGGGTCGAGCTTGGCCACCCGGATCGCATCGACATGGTCGGTCTTGCTCCAGCCCTTCAGGCTGCAGCGGGTCTTGCCGTTGAAGTCCATCGCGTACTTGCCGACGAAGAAATACTCCTGATAGCCATCATTGTTGGCGTCGACGCCGGCGGTCTGGTGGCCGGCATGACAGGTATCCTTGGTCCACAGCTTCTTCAGCTTGGTGTCGAAGGCCACCACCCGGGTCCAGTTGTCGACCCAGTTCTTCTTGTTGCACTTCGCGCTGCCGCCCGGCTGCTGGTGCGCCACCAGGATGATCGGCTTCTTGGTCTTCTGCTGGCGGTAGACCGCGACCCGGCAATAAGCGGTCGGGCCGTTGCTCTGGCCGCTCAGGTTGACCCGGCGGATCTCCTTGCCGGTCGCGCCGTCACGGGCGACCAGACGCTTGGTCGAACCGGACTGCCAGCAGTGAAGAATGTCGTCCTTCTTGTCGCCGTCCAGGTCCAGAATCGCCGCCGAATCGCGATGGATGTAGGCTTCGGAACTCTGCTTGCGGCCGGAGCCGTTGTAGACCTGCCAGATCTTCTTACCATTCCTGTCGAACAGCCGCATGATGCGGTGGCCGTTCCAGTGCAGGTAGCCATACTTGCCATCATTGTTCGAATCGAGCGGCAGGACGCTGGAATAGGCGTTGTCGATCGCGTTGCCGTCGATGTTGAGCTTCTTGAGAACCTTGACCTTGAGCGAGGATTTGCCCCCTGAGGACGATCCCGAACGCGAGGTGGGCACATATTCCATGCCGCGGGGAGCGTTGCGATGAAGCAGAACGCGGTCCTCGAGCTTGGTTTCGAGGCTGCCGGCTCGGCTGTCTGCGGGCCATGCCAAGCTCGCCACGAGCGCAGCCAGGAGGCCAGCTCCCAGCACAGCATGCACACGAGGCCGTTCAGCGGTTCGCGGGAATCGCATGTTCGTTTCCTGATGTCGCACTGGATAGGCGGGAAGTTAGTTTTTCCCGCCGTCGGAAATGACAAGAAAACGTCCCTCCATTCCACGACAATTCGGGAAATGGACGAGTTTTCATTCATGTCCGGCTGCGACAACAGGAACGCTGTCCCGGCATTATGATCGCGTGATTGCTCGGAATCGCGGCATTTCCGGTGATCCTGCGCAACCCCACCAGATTAATATCCGGAAACCAGGGAACGAGCGCAGGAGAAGACCCTCCGCTCCTCCGATCGTACCCGAGTAAGTTGCAGGTGATGTTTCCGACACTTCCGCAAGTTGCCCGGAACGCAACAAGCGGACAGCAAAAGCAGCGGTGCGGCGACGACGTGCCTGGACGTCGCCGCCATTTTCATTGGTCAGCCTGGCTTGCCGACCACGATCAGGCTCTGCCCCCAGGTGACGAACTCGTCCTTGCCGTCATTGTCGACGTCGTAGAGCAGCGGGAAGGCCACCCAGCGGTCATAGACGTTGGAAGTGCTCTTCTGGGTGACGCGGGTGCCCTTGAGGTTCCAGTACCAGCTGCGCGACAGGAGCTGCTTGCCGGTGCCGGTGAACACCTCGCCGAACATTGCCAGGAGCTCGTCATTCGTCCGGTTGCCGTCCAGCTCGGCATTCTGCATCGGGATGATCCGGCGCGAGATGGCGCGGGTCAGCTTGCCGTCAGCGTTCAGGACGAAGGTCTTCGGATTTGTTTCCGAGCCGCGCTGGGTGACCGTGATCGAAAGTGGCTTGGGGGCCGGGTCCAGCTGCGCGATCGCCAGTTCCTGCGGGTTCCGGACCGACTTGGGCAGCCCCCAGAGCCATTTGCAGTTGCTGGCATCGAACGCGCCGCCGCCGGTCAGCCCCACCGCGACCGCCGTCATCCGCGACGAGCTCGGGTCGAGCCTGGCCACCCGGATCGCGTCAACATGGTCGGACGGGTGCCAGCCCTTCAGGCTGCAGCGGATCTTGCCGTTGAAGTCCAGGGCGTACTTGCCGACGAAGAAATACTCCTGGTAACCGTCATTGTTGGCGTCGACGCCGGCGGTCTGGTGGCCGGCATGGCAGGTGTCGGTGGTCCACAGCTTTTTCAGCTTGGTGTCGTACGCCACCACCCGGGTCCAGTTGTCGACCCAGTTCCTGCCGCCGCACTTGGCGCTCCCGCCCGGCTGCTGGTGCGCCACCAGGATGATCGGCTGCTTGCTGGCCTGCTGCCGGTACACCGAGATCCGGCAAAACGCGGTCGGGCCGTTGCTCTGGCCGCTCAGGCTGGCCCGGCGGATCTCCTTGCCCGTGCTGCCGTCGCGGGCGATCAGGAGCTTCTGCGAGCCGGACTGCCAGCAGTGCAGGACGTCGTCGGAGCGGTCGCCGTCCAGGTCGAGGACCGCAGCGCCGTCCCGATGCGTGTAGGCCTCGGAACTCTGCTTGCGCCCGGAAGGATTGTAGATCTGCCAGACCTTGCCGCCGTAGCGGCCATAGAGGCGCATGATCCGGTGGCCGTTCCAGTGCAGGAACTCGGCAGTGCCGTTATTGTTGAAGTCGAGCGGCAGGACGCTGGAGTAGGCGTTGTCGATCGCGTTGCCGTCGATGCTGATCTGCCGGACGATCTCGACCTTGAGCGAGGACTTGCCACCGCCGGAGGTGCCGGCCTTGGCGATCGGCACGAACTCCATGCCGCGTGACGGCGTGCGGTGCAGCCGGACCCGATCCTCCAGCTGCATGTCGGATGCCTGCACGGGCAAGGGCGATGCCGTCATGGTGGCGGACCAGGCCAGCAGGGCCAGCCCGAGAACAGCCATCGGGCGGGCACCCGCGGCGGTGCTTAGGGAGCGCATTCTTGTTTCCTGTCGTCGCACCAGAACTGGAGCAGTTGTTCGCTGCCCGGGCTCCGGGACTGACAAGGAAACGACTGATAATCCACCGCATTTCAGGAAATTAACAAGATTTCATGCACCAGTACCGGCCAGTGCCGGGCATGGGTCTGACAGCCATTCAGCGATGGCTTCTGGCGATGCGACGATAATCAACGCAGCGTTTTGAGAGCAATGATGACTTTCAGGAAAGGAATGGTTTATCCCTTTCTCAGGGATTGCGAATCACCCAAGTTCACTCCCGAGGAGACCTGCTCTCCTAGGCTTCAGGGTGCCCGCAACAGGCACCCTGGCCACCGATCCGATCAGGCTGAGCAGTAGCCACCGTCGAGGAACAAGGTCTCGCCGGTGATCATGTTGGATGCGTCGGAAGCCAGGAACAGCACGCTGTCCGCCACCTCGATCGATTCTAGGAACCGGCCGGCCGGGATCTTCGCCTTCATCGGGTCGCCTTTCTCCGGCGCCCCCCAGACCTGCTGCCCCATCGGGGTCATCACCACGGTGGGGCAGATCGCGTTGATCTGGATGTTGTACTGCGCCCACTCGATCGTCATGCACTTGCCGAGCGCGTTGAGCCCGTTCTTCGACGCCTGGTAGGCGGCATGATCGACCAGGGCCACCGCACTGGTCTGCGAGCTGATGTTGATGATCTTGCCCCGGCGCTGCTCGATCATCTTCGGCGCCAGCGCCTGCGCCATCAGGAAGGGTGCCCGCAGGTTCACCGCCATCACCAGGTCCCAGTCCTCGGCCGAATGCTCGAGGATCGGGGAGACCCGGGCGATCCCGGCATTGTTGACCAGGATGTCGATGGTGCCCCAGGCGTCCAGCGCGACCTTTGCGGCATGACGCGGCCCTTCCACGGTCGCCATGTCGGCTTCCACCGTCAGGCAGCGGCGCCCGGCCTTCTCCACCAGCGCCTTGGTCTGGGCGAGCCCCTCCTTGTCGCGCGCCACCGCCACGATGTCCGCGCCGGCATCCGCCAGCACCGCGCAGATCTCGACGCCCATCCCCTTGCTGGCGCCGGTCACCAGCGCCTTCTTGCCGTCCAGTCCGAATCGCTCCACGAAGCGTGGCATGCCCGGTCCTCCCCGTATCTTCGGTGTTGTTGCGGTCGCGCGGAAATTGGCGCGCAAGTTCCGGCGATGCAATCTCCCCGGCCCCCTGGTAGAACCCCGCGGTCAAACCGAACCCGCTTCCAGGATCCAAGCACGTTGAGCGACGGCCTGCTGCACGACCCGGATGGCACCGCCACCTGCCGCTGGCATGGCGGCCTGCCGGACTATCGGCTCTACCACGACACCGAATGGGGCCGGCCGGTCGCCGACGAGATCCGCTTGTTCGAGAAGCTCTGCCTGGAGGGCTTCCAGTCGGGACTTTCCTGGCTGACCATCCTGCGCAAGCGCGAGAACTTCCGGGCCGCCTTCGCCGGCTTCGTGCCGGAGCGCCTGGTCCGGTTCGGCCAGGCCGACCTGGAGCGCCTGCTGGGCGACGCCGGCATCGTGCGCCATCGCGGCAAGATCGAATCGGTCCTGAACAACGCGCAGCGCTACCTGGAACTGCGCGAGCAGGGCCAGACGCTGGCCGGCCTCGTCTGGAGCTTCGAGCCGCCGCCGGAAGCCCGACCGGAGCGGATCATCCCCGAGACCCTGATCCCGCTCACCAAGAGCCCGGAGTCGACCGCGCTGTCCAAGCTCCTGCGCAAGCGTGGCTGGAGCTTCGTGGGACCCACCACCGTCTATGCCTTCATGCAGTCCTGCGGGCTGGTCAACGACCACCTGGAGGGCTGTGTCTGCCGGGAGCCCTGCGAGCATCTGCGCCAAAGCTTCGTCCGCCCGACCTGACGCCGCCCCTATCTGCCCCCGCACCTGCCTACCGGAGCCGATCTTGCCCCTGCGGATCACCACGCTGAACGTCAACTCGATCAGGATCCGGCTGGACCTGCTGGCCCGCGTCGTCGAGGAGGTGCGGCCCGATGTCCTGTGCCTGCAGGAGATCAAGATCGAGACCGAGCGCTTCCCTGGAGAGGCCATGCGGGCGCTGGGCTTCCCCTACCAGCATGTCTACGGCCAGAAGGCCTATCATGGCGTGGCGATCCTCTCGAAGCTCCCGTTCCGCTCGGTCGGCACCCGGACCTGGTGCGGCAGCGACCATGCGCGCCACTGCTTCGTGACCCTGGAGAACGAGCTGGAGGTCCACGACTTCTACGTGCCGGCCGGCGGCGACATCCCCGATCCCGAGACCAACCCGAAATTCGCGCACAAGCTGCAGATGCTGAACGAGATGGCGGTGTGGCTGGAGGGGATGGAGCGGCGCGACCACCGGATGGTGGTGGTCGGCGACCTGAACATCGCGCCGCTGGAGCAGGACGTCTGGAGCCACAAGCAGCTCCTGGGCGTCGTCTCCCACACACCCGTCGAGGTGGAGGCCCTGAAGCGGGTCCAGGCGGGCTACGACTTCACCGACGCGCTGCGCCAGATCGTGCCGCCGTCGGAAAAGCTCTATTCCTGGTGGTCGTACCGCAACCGCGACTGGGAGGTCAGCGACCGCGGCCGCCGCCTGGACCATGTCTGGCTGGCGCCGGCGATCAGGGACCGGCTGGCGGGCGGCTCGATCCTGCGCAGCGCGCGCGGCTGGGACCAGCCCTCCGACCATGTGCCGGTGAGCGTCGACCTGGACATCTGAGACCGGCGATCAGGGGGAACAGGCCGGCGCTGCCGCCCCTTGCGCCGCGGCCAGGACCCCCTCGGCCGCGATCCGCCACGCCTCCGGATGGTCGCTCAGCGCCGGCGGCAGCGCCCGAAGTTCGAGCACCGCCGCGCATTCGCGCAGGTCGGCCAGCGCCCCGGCAAGCGCGCGCAGAAAGGCGCTGGTCGCCTCCTGGACCTGCGGCCGCAGCACCGACGCCAGATCCGGCACGCCGGCAAAGGGGCCGCTTTCCTCCGCGGTCCAGCGGACGATCAGGGCGGCCTGAACCGCCTTGGCCGCCTCGATCTGGGCCGCCACGGCCGGGCGGACGACGCTGTCGGCAAGGCCCAGGCCTTCGCCCTCCCGGACGGCCGCCTCGATCACGACCTGCTCGCGCGGCAGGTCCTCCACGGGTGATCCATTGTTCCACTTGTGCCGGGCGACGTCCGGCATGGCTTCCAGGCGAAGGACCATCGCCTCCCGCAGGGCCTCGACCGGCGCTTCCGCCCGGCCGGCGGCAGGCAGGAGGCTGGCCAGGACCGCCAGGGCTATAATGGCAGTCCGGAGGGAGGCCCGCGGCGGCATCTCAGACGTTGAACCGGAAGTGGCAGACGTCGCCGTCCTTCACCACGTAGTCCTTGCCTTCCAGGCGCATCTTGCCGACTTCCTTGGCCTTCTGCTCGCCGCCAAGCGCCACGAAATCGTCATAGGCGATGATCTCGGCGCAGATATAGCCGCGCTGGAAGTCGGTATGGATCACCCCGGCGGCTTCCGGGCCGGTGGCGCCGCGGTGCGCCGTCCAGGCCCGCGCCTCCTTGGGGCCCACCGTGAAGAAGGTGAGCAGGCCCAGAAGGTCGTGGCCGGCGCGGATCACCTTGTTCAGGCCGGGCTCCTCCAGCCCGAGGGAGGCCAGGTACTCCTCCTGCTCCTCGTCGGAGAGCTGGGCCAGTTCCGCCTCGATCGAGGCCGAGATCACCACCGAGCCGGCGTCGTGCTTGGCGACCTCGGCGGCGACCCTGGCGCTGTGCGCGTTGCCGGTGGCCGCGGCCCCCTCCTCGACGTTCAGCACGTAGAGGACCGGCTTGGCCGTCATCAGCTGGAAGCTGCGAGCCAGCTCGCGCTCCTCGGGCGCCAGCGGGATCGAGCGGACCTGGATGCCGTCGCCGATCGGCGGCAGCAGCTTCTCGGCCAGCGCCAGCCGCTCCTTGGCCTCCTTGTCGTTGCCCTTCGCGCGCTTCACCAGGGCGTCGCGCTGGCGCTCCAGGCTGTCCATGTCCGCCAGCAGCAGCTCGGTCTCGATCAGCTCCAGGTCGCGCAAGGGATCGACGCCGCCCTCGACATGGGTCACGTCGTCGTCCTCGAAGCAGCGCAGCACGTGCAGCACCGCGTCGACCTCGCGGATGGCGCCCAGGAACTGGTTGCCCAGCCCTTCGCCCTTCGAGGCGCCCCTCACCAGCCCGGCGATGTCCTTGATCTCCAGCTGGGTCGGGATGGTCTTCTGCGACTTGGCGATCGCGGCCAGCTTTTCGATGCGCGGGTCCGGCACCGGCACCCGGCCGGTGTTGGGTTCGATCGTGCAGAACGGGTAGTTCGCCGCCGCCGCCGCCGCGGTCTTGGTCAGCGCGTTGAACAGCGTGGACTTGCCGACATTCGGCAGCCCGACGATACCGCAATTGAAGCCCATGATCGTCCAGGAGGTGCGAGAGGAACCAAGTTGCCGGGGTTCTAGCCGGGTCTGGGCGCGGATGCGAGCGGCAGGGAGGCATGGCAGCCTTGCCAATGCCTGCCGGACGATCAACTTGGCCAGGAAACGATGCGAGGACCTGGAGCATGATGATGGCGCTGGACGAATTCCTGGCACCGTACCGCATCGAGAACGGGCAGGCATTCCGGCTCTCCGATCACGACCCGGCGGATACCCACGAGCTGGGCATCGAGAAGGCGGACGCGAAGGACTATCTGCGGGTCGGCATCGAGCGCCTGACCGAGCTGCAGGAGATGCTCTATGCGCAGAACCGCTGGTCGGTGCTGCTGATCTTCCAGGCGATCGACGCGGCCGGCAAGGACAGCGCGATCAAGCACGTCATGTCCGGGGTCAACCCGCAGGGTGTCCAGGTCTACTCCTTCAAGCGCCCCTCGGCGGAGGAACTGGACCACGACTTCATGTGGCGCACCAGCCGCAACCTGCCCGAGCGCGGCCGGATCGGCGTGTTCAACCGCTCCTACTATGAGGAAGTGCTGGTTGCCCGCGTCCACCGCGAGATCCTCCAAGCGCAGCAGTTGCCGCCCACGCTGATCAGCCCGGGCATCTTCGACGAGCGGCTGGAGGACATCGCCCATTTCGAGCGCTACCTGGCGCGCCAGGGCACGCTGATCCTGAAGTTCTTCCTCAACGTCTCCAAGAAGGAGCAGAAGAAGCGCTTCCTGAAGCGGCTCGACAATCCCGAGAAGAACTGGAAGTTCGAGGCTGGCGACCTGAAGGAACGCGCCTACTGGGACGACTACATGTCTGCCTACGAGAAGGCGATCCAGGCGACCGCAGCGCCACATGCGCCCTGGTATGTCGTTCCGGCGGACAACAAATGGTTCACCCGGCTGGTGGTCGCCGGGGCGATCGTCGACAGCATGACGCGCCTCGACCTGCATTTTCCGGTTGTGCCCGAGGAGACGCTTGCGCAGTTCGCCCAGTACCGCAGGCAGCTGGAGGAAGAGTAGCCGCTGGCAGGATCACCGCGGCGGCACGGGTTCATCCGGTCGCCGGCGGCTCTTCCACGCGAAGCGGCCTGGGAGGCTTGGGCGGTGCGGTGAGCAGGGCGATGCGGTTCATGAAACCGGCATCGTCGCCCGAGGCAAGAAACGGGGCGGCATCGGCCAGGGCATCCAGCAGCGGATCCACCCAGGGCCTGTCCGCCTTGGCGAAGTCGCCGAGCACATGGCCCAGCACCTTCTCCTTGTGCCCGGGATGGCCGATGCCCAGCCGGACACGCTTGTACTCGGCCGTGCCCAGGCAGTCGCGGATCGAGCGCAGGCCGTTATGGCCAGCGACGCCGCCGCCCAGCTTCACCCGGACCTTGCCCGGCGCCAGGTCGAGTTCGTCGTGGAACACCACGACGTCGTCGGGGAGCAGCTTGTGGAAGCGCACCGCCTCCGCCACCGACCGGCCGGACTGGTTCATGAAGGTCTGCGGCATCAGGAGCAGGACGCGTTCGGTTCCGATGGTCGCGTCGGCGAGCCTGCCCTGCCATTTGCGCTGCCAGTTGGAGGCCCGGTGGCGGGAAGCGATCGCTTCCAGTGCCATGAACCCGATATTGTGGCGGTTGCGCGCGTACTGGTCGCCCGGATTGCCGAGCCCGACGAAGAGCTTCATGCCATGAACTTCATGCCACGGATTTCATGAACGCCTCGACGGGCCCGGCATCAGGCTCACTCCTCGGGAGCGACCGTCGGCGGAACGATCGAGCAGATCGTGAAGTCGCGATCGGTGATGGTCGGCTTCACGCCCTGCGGCAGGGTGATCTCGCTGAAGTGGACCGTGTCGCCGATCTCGCGGCCGGTCAGGTCGACCTCCAGGTGATCCGGGATGGCGTCGGCCGGAACGTGGACCTCGACGGTGCGGCGCACGATGTTGAGCGTGCCGCCCATCTTCAGGCCCGGGGAGTGAGCCTCGTTGAGGAAGACGACCGGGACTTCGACGATCACCGTGGCATGCTCGCCGGCACGGTAGAAGTCGACATGCATCGGATCGCTGGTGACGGGATGGTACTGCGCCTCGCGCGGCAGCACCCGCTCGGAGCGGCCGTTGCCGAAGTCGAGCACCATCAGCTGGTTGAAGAAGCTGCGCTTGTTGGCGACCTTCTTCAGCTCGTTGAACACCAGGGCGCACATCTCCGGCTCGCCGCCGGGCCCGTAGATGATCGCCGGCACCTTGCCGGCGCGCCGCAGCGCGCGGGCGGGACCCTTGCCGTGGTTCGAGCGCGCTTCGGCGCTCAGGGTCAGGACATCACTCATCGTCACTCTACTCCACCCCTCCGGCACCTGGGCCCCATGCCCGGCCCCGGACAGGCCATCACGAAAAACTTTCAGGCGGCGTCAGTCGAACAGCGAGCTGACCGATGCCTCGCTCGAGATCCGCTTGATCGCCTCGCCCATGAACTGGGCGACCGACACGACCCGGATCTTGTCGGTGACGCGCACCGCCTCGGTCGGCCGGATCGAATCGGTGATCACCAGCCGCTCCAGGTCGGACGCCGCCACCCGCGCCACGGCGCCGGCACTCAGCACGCCGTGGGTGCAGTAGGCCTGCACGCTGCGCGCACCGGCCTTCAATAGCGCGGTTGCCGCATTGCACAAGGTCCCGCCGGAGTCGACGATGTCGTCCACCAGGATGCAGCGCTTGCCGCCGACCTCGCCGATCACGTTCATGACCTCGGACGCGCCCGGCTTCTCGCGGCGCTTGTCGACGATCGCGAGCTGCACGCCCATCCGCTTGGCGAAGCCGCGCGCCCGGCTCACCCCGCCCACGTCCGGCGACACGATCACCAGGTCCTCGGTGCCGAGATGGGTGACGATGTCGGGCACCATGATCGGGGTGGTGAACATGTTGTCGACGGGGATGTCGAAGAAGCCCTGGATCTGGGCAGCATGCAGCTCGAGGGTCAGGACCCGGTCGGCGCCGGCCCGGGTGATCAGGTTGGCGACCAGCTTGGCCGAGATCGGCGTGCGCGGACCCGGCTTCCGGTCCTGGCGGGCATAGCCGAAATAGGGAACCACGGCGGTAATCCGGCGGGCCGAGGCGCGGCGCAGCGCGTCGATGCAGACCAGCAGTTCCATCAGATGGTCGTTGGCCGGGTAGCTGGTCGACTGGACGATGAAGACGTCCTCGCCGCGGACGTTCTCGTGGATCTCGACCCACACCTCCATGTCGGCGAATCGCTGGACGCTGGCCGCGGTCAGCGGCATGCGCAGGGAAGCCGCAATCGCCTCGGCGAGCGGGCGATTGCTGTTGGCAGCGACGATCTTCATGAAGCACGGACCTTCGGCCTCGGACGGACCACCCCCGTCCGGCGAACGCGGCCCCCTTACCATCGACCGGCTCTCCGGTGAAGGGCGGCGGCACCCGCCAATGCAATCCTGCAACGCAGTCGTGCGGATCCAGCGCCCGCACCCCCTGCGCAAGGGGGCAGGCATCGGCCATCGCGGCCAGAGCAGCCTTGACGACCAGAGCAGCCTTGACGAATCGCCCCGCAGTCCTGCCAAGGGGCCAGCGGCGCCGCGTCGGGCGCCTTTAGCGCGAGCCTGGGAGACGAGCATGCAAGGGACCGGCCGATCCGATCTGCTGACGAGGCTCCGCCGCGCCTGGGCAGTGGCCACCGGCAGGGACGAGTTCGCGGCTCCGCCGCCTGCGGCACCCGCCAGCGCTGCGCCGGCGCCTGCGCCAAAGCCGGCGGCGCCGAAGCTGTCCCAGGCGGCGATGCTGGCGCACCCGACCTCGCTGGCCTCGACCCTGAAGCGGCTGCGCGCCAATGTCGACGAGATCGGGACCCTGGTGTGCCTGGGCTCCGGCAAGGGCGACGACGCCTTGTCCTTCGTCGAGCAGTGGCCGGGTGCCCGGGTGCTGCTGATCGACATGGACGAGAATTTCCGCCCGGTCTGGGACCAGCTCGCCAAGAAGATGCCGGGCCTGGTCGGCGAGGTCGCCGCGCTGGCCGAGCACGACGGCGAGATCGGCATGCGCAAGACCGACCGGACCGGCGGGATCGCCCTGGAAGGTCCGATCGACGGCGACGCCCAGCGGATTCGCTCGGTGAGGCTGGACACGCTGATCGCCCAGCATGCCCTGCCCCCGCCCTACTTCCTGAAGTTCGACACCCATGGCGCGGAGCTGCCGATCCTGGCCGGGGCTGCCGAGACCCTGCGCCAGACCGCGATCCTCATGATGGAGTGCTACAACTTCAAGCTGGGCTTCGCCGGCGGCCGCAACCTCACCTTCGACGAGATGTCCCTGCACCTGAAGGGAATGGGCTTCCGCCCGGCCGACCTGTGCGACCCCCTGTGGCGCCCGGGCGACGGCCTGCTCTGGCAGATCCATCTGTTCTTCCTGAAGGCCGACCACCCGACCTTCGCCAGCTCCAGCTACCGGGCGCCGGGGCGGCAGGCACAGCCGGGCTGACCGGCCGGCCTCAGCCGATCACCCCCTCTTCCCGCAGCCGGGCCAACTCGTGCTCCGGCAGATCCAGCTGCTCCTGCAGCACCTCGTCCGTGTCCTGGCCCAGGGTCGGCGGGCCCTTCTCGTAGCGCACCGGCGTCGCCGAAAGCCGCAGCGGGTTGCCCAGGAGCGGCACGCTACCCTTGGCGGCGCTGGCATGCGGCACCTCGATCCTCATGCCGCGCGCCTCGACCTGCTCGTCCTCGAACACGTCCGCCAGCGTGTTGACCGGCCCGCAGGGGACGCCCAGCGCACTCAGTTCCCGCACCCACTCCGCGATCGTGCGGCTCGCCATGACCGGCGGCAGGATCGCGTCCATCTCCGCGCGATGCCGCACCCGCGCCTTGTTGGTGGCGAAGCGCGGGTCGTCCGCCAGCTCCGGCAGGCCCGCGAATGCGCAGAAGCGGCGGAACTGGGTATCGTTGCCGACCGCCAGGATCACGTAGCCGTCCTTCGCCTGGTAGACCCGGTAGGGCACGATGTTCGGATGCTGGTTGCCCAACCGGCCGGGCACCTTGCCCGACACCAGGTAGTTGGTGGCCTGGTTGATCATCCCGGCCACCTGGCTGTCCAGGAGCGCGACGTCGATCTGCTGCCCCTGCCCCGTCCGCTCCGCATGGCGCAGGGCCGCCAGGATGCCCACGGACGCGTACATGCCGCACAGCACGTCGACGACGGCGGTTCCCACCTTCATCGGCTCGCCGTCCGGCTCCCCGGTCACGCTCATGAGCCCGCCATAGCCCTGGGCCAGGTAGTCGTAGCCCGGCCGGTCCCGGTACGGCCCGGTCTGGCCGAAGCCGGTGATCGAGCAGTAGACCAGGGACGGGAATTCCTCGCGCAGCTGTTCATAGCCCAGGCCGTACTTGGCCAGCCCGCCGACCTTGAAGTTCTCCACCAGGATCTGGCAGTCGGCCAGCAGGCGCCGGACCAGGGCCGCGCCCTCCGGCCTGGCGATGTCCACCGCGACCGAGCGCTTGTTGCGGTTGGCGGCGAGATAATAGGCGCTCTCGCGGGTGTCCTTGCCCTCGGCGTCCTGGACATAGGGCGGCCCCCATTTGCGGGTGTCGTCGCCCTCGCCCGGCTTCTCGATCTTGATCACCTCGGCGCCGAGATCGCCCAAGAGCTGGGTGCAGGTGGGGCCGGCCAGGATCCGGCTGAGATCCAGGACCCTGATCCCGGCAAGCGGCAACGCAGTGGACATGATGATCGGGAAGCTCCGCAACGATCGAACCGCCGGGGTCACCCGGCCACCCGACGCTGGCAGAACCGGCCGGCCGGCTCAAGCATACCGCCATCCGGCAGCGATTGCCGGAGCTATTCCTCCACCGGCTCGGCCGTTGCGTGCCCGGCATGCTGCGGCAGGTCGTCGGTGATGGTGAACCATGGCGCCTTCGACGCGACGAAGATGTGCGCGCTCGGGCGGATCGAGGGATCGTCGGCGAGCGAGCCCATGAGGACATGCACGAACGTCCCGTCGCGGACCACCGAGTACAGCAGCGAGCCGCATCGTCTGCAGCAGGCGTCGTGGGCGGCCTCGTCGCCCCGAAGCAGGAGGCTGTCCCGGCCCTGGGTGATGCGCAGCCTGTCCCGCTCGATCCCGGCGAAGGGCTTGAACGCCGAACCGGTGGCTCGGCGGCAGTCGGAGCAGTGGCAGTTCAGGGCATAGCTGAACCTGTCGGTCACGGCATAGCGGATCGCCCCGCACAGACAGCCGCCGGTCAGGATGCGCCGCCCCCCTTCTTCAGGATTGTCCATACAGCCGTTTCCTTCGCGCATGCCGGCCGCGCGGGCCATGCTGCAGGGATCGTCCAGCGCAGCGGCGAACGACCTGTCCAGCACCCGCCAGCAGCCTGTCCCATCCAGCCTGCTTCCTGGACCGGCCATTGTCGATTCCGGCCCGTGGCCGCCCATGTGGTCGCTTGACATAGCGCCCGCCGACGCCAATTGAGCAGTGCAAACTGGACCGAACCGGTCTGGAATGGTTCCGAGCTGCACAACCGGCCGTAGGTAGCGTGATTCGACTGAGCCGCCTTGCTGATTACGGGATCGTGCTGACCACGCAGGTCGCGCGTCATCCCGCACGTCATTGGAGCGCGCCGGAGCTCGCCGCCGCCACCGGCATCCCCTTGCCGACGACCAGCAAGCTCTTGAAGACGCTGGTGCGCGCCGGGCTGCTGGTCAGCCATCGGGGTGCGAAGGGCGGCTATGGTCTGGCCTGCGCCACCGAGCGCGTGTCGGTGGCCCGGGTGATCGAGGCGGTGGACGGCCCGATCGCGATCACCAGCTGCCTGGACCCGAACGGCGCGGAGTGCGGCATCGACTCGTTCTGTCCGGCCCGGACCAACTGGCACACCATCAACCATGCGATCCGGGTGGCGCTGGACGCCGTATCCATCGACGAGATGGCGCGCACGGTCCCAGCGGCGTTTCTCGAGGCCGGCACCGACGGCGAGGACCCGAAGCACGCTCCGGCGCGCGACCCGAAATATCTGACTGCCTGATCGACGAAAACGGGAGATCGACATCCATGGCGACCGCGCTCGAGACGGTCCGCGAGTATACCGGCGGCGACTACAAGTACGGGTTCGTCACCGAGATCGAGGCGGACAATGCGCCCATTGGCCTGAGCGAAGACGTCATTCGTCTGATCTCGACCAAGAAGCAGGAGCCCGAATGGCTCCTTGAGATGCGCCTGGCCGCCTACCGGCGCTGGCAGACCATGTCGGAGCCGACCTGGCAGAAGGTCGACTACGAGCCGATCGACTACCAGGCGATCAGCTACTACTCGGCGCCCAAGATCAAGGAGCGCCCGAAGAGCCTGGACGAGATCGACCCGGAGATCCTGCGCACCTACGAGAAGCTCGGCATCCCGATCAAGGAGCAGGAGATCCTGGCCGGCGTCGCGGTCGACTACGTGTTCGACAGCGTCTCGGTCGCGACCACCTTCCGCAAGAAGCTGCACGAGCTGGGCATCATCTTCTGCTCGATGTCCGAGGCGGTGCAGGACCATCCCGAGCTGGTGCGCAAGTATCTGGGCAGCGTGGTCCCGGCCGGCGACAACTTCTTCGCGGCGCTCAACGCGGCGGTCTTCACCGACGGCAGCTTCGTCTACATCCCCAAGGGCGTGCGCTGCCCGATGGAGCTGAGCACCTATTTCCGCATCAACGAGAAGGGCACCGGCCAGTTCGAGCGTACCCTGATCATCGCGGACGAGGGCAGCTATGTCAGCTACCTCGAGGGCTGCACCGCGCCGATGCGCGACGAGAACCAGCTGCATGCCGCCGTGGTCGAGCTGATCACGCTGGACGATGCCGAGATCAAGTACTCGACCGTGCAGAACTGGTACCCGGGCGACAAGGACGGCAAGGGCGGCATCTACAACTTCGTCACCAAGCGTGGCGCCTGCCGCGGCAAGAACAGCAAGATCAGCTGGACCCAGGTCGAGACCGGCTCGGCGATCACCTGGAAGTACCCGTCCTGCATCCTCCAGGGCGACAACTCGGTGGGCGAGTTCTACTCGGTCGCGGTGACCAACAATCACCAGCAGGCCGACACCGGCACGAAGATGATCCATATCGGCAAGAACACCCGCTCGCGCATCGTCGCGAAGGGCATCTCCGCCGGCAGGTCGGACAGCACCTATCGTGGCCAGGTGAAGGTCCTCAAGTCCGCCCAGAACGCGCGCAACTACACCCAGTGCGACTCGATGCTGATCGGCGACCAGTGCGGGGCGCACACCGTGCCCTACATCGAGGTCCGCAACCGCTCCGCGGTGTGCGAGCACGAGGCGACCACCTCGAAGATCTCCGACGACCAGCTGTTCTACTGCCGCTCGCGCGGCATCTCCGACGAGGACGCGGTGGCGCTGATCGTCAACGGCTTCTGCCGTGAGGTGATGGACGAGCTGCCGATGGAGTTCGCGGTCGAGGCCAGGAAGCTGCTGGCGATCAGCCTTGAGCACAGCGTCGGCTGAGCCGCGCCCTGTCCTGAACCATTTTTCGGGGTGCGACGGCACCCAGCCGGATCGAAGAAGACCATGCTCGAAATCAAAGACCTGCACGCGAACATCGACGACAAGGAAATCCTCAAGGGCGTCTCGCTCACCGTTCGCCCCGGGGAGGTCCATGCGATCATGGGCCCGAACGGATCGGGCAAGAGCACGCTGGCCTACGTCCTGGCCGGCCGTGACGGCTACGACGTGACCAGCGGCAGCGTGACCCTGAACGGCGAGGACATCCTGGAGCAGGAGCCGGAGGAGCGGGCCGCGGCCGGCTTCTTCCTGGCGATGCAGTACCCGGTCGAGATCCCGGGCGTCTCCAACATGTACTTCCTGCGCCAGGCGATGAACTCGATCCGCAAGGCCCGCGGCGAGGAGGAGATCAGCGCCGCCGCGTTCATGAAGATGATTCGCGAGAAGGCCGGGCTCATCGGGATGAGCGACGCGCTGCTCAAGCGCGACGTCAACCGCGGCTTCTCCGGCGGCGAGAAGAAGCGCAACGAGATCCTGCAGATGACCATGCTCGAGCCGCGCATGTGCATCCTGGACGAGACCGACAGCGGCCTCGACATCGACGCGCTGCGCACGGTGGCTGATGGCGTCAACCGGATGCGCTCACCCGACCGCGGCTTTTTGATCATCACCCACTACCAGCGCCTGCTCGACTACATCGTGCCGGACCATGTCCATGTGCTCGCCAAGGGCCAGATCCAGATGAGCGGCGACAGCTCGCTGGCGAAGACCCTGGAGGACAAGGGCTATGGCGGCGTGCTCGGCGCTGAGTTCGGCGAGATCGCGGCATGACCAGCATCGCCCGCAACCGCACCGTGGATCCGGTGCCCGCCTTCGCGGAGGCCTTCGAGCGCCTGCGCGGCGAGGCGGCCGGCAGTTCCGGCAAGGCGCTGGAACAGCGCGCCGCCGCCTTCGAGCGGTTCAACGCGCTGGGCGTGCCCACGCCGCGCGTCGAGAACTGGAAGTACACCAACGCCGCGAGCCTGGTGAACAAGCCGTTCGGCGTGGCGCCGCGCGACAGCGCCGACGCCTCGCTGGTCATCCCGCACTTCGCGGGCGGCCACAAGGCGCGCCGGCTGATCATGGTGAATGGCCGGATCGTCCCGCAGCTCAGCCATATCGGCGGCCTGCCGGCCGGGATGGTCGTGCGCCCGCTCGCCCATGTCCTGGCCGAAAGCCCGGAACTGGTCGACCGCGCCCAGATCGAGGGCGAGCCCGAGCATTCCTTCGAGGCGCTCAACCGGGCGCTTACCGAGGATGGCGCGTTCATCACCCTGGATGACGGGGTAGCGGTGGACGAGCCGCTGCAGGTCATCTCGCTGCTCACCCCATCCTCCAGCGCGTTCATGGTGCATCCCCGCCACGTGATCCGCCTGGGCAAGGGTGCCCGCCTGCACGCGATCCTGACCACCGTGGCGCTGGGGGCGGGCGAGAGCCTGCTCAACCAGGTCGAGACGGTGGAGATCGCCGACGACGCGGAGCTGACCCTCGACCGCACCTCCCAGCACGGCGACGGGCGCAGCTCGATCACCCGGTCGCGCTATGCCCTGGGCAGCCGCTCCAGGCTGACCCAGACCACGATGGCGCTGGGCGGGACTCTGCAGCGGCACGAGATGGAGGTCCGCCTGCGCGGGACGCACAGCAACGCGACCCTGAACGGCCTGACCATGCCGCGGGGCACCGAGCACGCCGACACGCTGATCCGCATGCATCACGAGCAGCCCGACTGCGAGTCCGACCAGTTCTACAAGACGGTCGCCGACGAGCGGGGCCACGCGGTCTTCAGCGGCAAGATCTTCGTGCACAAGGATGCGCAGCGCACCAATTCGTACCAGAAGAGCACCAACCTGCTGCTTTCGGACGATGCGGAGATCGATGCCAAGCCCGAGCTCGAGATCTATGCCGACGACGTGAAGTGCAGCCATGGCGCCACCTGCGGCGACCTGGATCCGGCCGGCCTGTTCTACCTGCGCTCGCGCGGGCTGGACGAGGCGCTGGCCCGCTCGATGCTGACCTTCGCGTTCACCGGCGAGGTGTTCGAGCGGATCGTCGACGAGAGCGTGTCGCATGCCGCCCGGGCGATGATCCTCGCCCGCCTGCCCGGCGGCGAGCGGCTGGCCGAACTGGGATGAGCGAGATGCGCACCGACGTCCAGGAGCGCGTCAGCGCTCCCAGCCTCGACGTGGACGCGGTGCGCGCCGCGTTCCCGATCCTGGCCGAGCCGATGAGCGGCCGGCCGATGGTGTTCCTCGACAGCGGAGCCAGCGCCCAGAAGCCGGAAGCGGTGATCCGGGCGCAGGCCGAGTTCTACCGGCACGACTACGCCAACATCCATCGCGGCGTGTACGACCTCAGCCAGCGCGCCAGCGACGCCTTCGACGGCGCCCGCCGCAAGGTGCAGGGCTTCCTGGGGGCGGCCGACTGGCGCGAGGTCGTGTTCACCCGCAACACCACCGAATCGATCAACCTGGTCGCCTGGTCGTTCCTGGAGCCGAAGCTCCAGGCCGGCGACGAGATCCTGGTCACGACCATGGAGCACCACTCCAACATCGTGCCCTGGCAGATCATCGCCGCCCGCCACGGCGCCAAGGTGGTGGCGGCGCCGGTCAGCGATGCCGGCGAGCTCGACACGGCGGCCCTGCGCGCCATGATCGGGCCGCGCACCCGGATGCTGGCCTGCTCCTGGGTCTCCAACGTGCTGGGCACGGTCAACCCGATCGGCGAGATTGTCGCAGCGGCGCACGCCCAGGGCGTGCCGGTGCTGGTCGACGCCGCGCAGTCGGTGCAGCACCTGCCGGTGGACGTGCAGGCGCTCGACATCGACTTCCTGGCCTTCTCCGCCCACAAGATCTACGGCCCCTCCGGGGTGGGCGTCCTGTACGCCCGGCGCGAGCACCTGGAGGGCATGCAGCCCTGGCAGGGCGGCGGCGGGATCGTCGACCGGGTCTCCTTCGAGGAGACCACCTATGGCGAGATTCCGTTCCGCTTCGAGGCCGGCACGCCGGACATCGCCGGCGTGCATGCCCTGGCGGCGGCGCTGGACTGGTTTCGCCAGTTCGACATCGAGGCGGTCCAGGCCCATGAGGACCACCTGATGGCGATCGGCCTGCGCGCGCTGCAGCAGGTCCCCGGTCTGAACGTGCTGGGGGCGCCAGCCCACCGCACCGGCGCCATCTCGTTCTGGGTCGACGGCCTGCACCACCAGGACATCGGGGCGATGCTCGACCTGGACGGCATCGCGATCCGCAGCGGCCATCACTGCGCCCAGCCGCTGCACCGGCGCTTCGGCCTGGAAGGCAGTGCCCGCGCGTCGTTCGGCATCTATAACAACGAGGCCGATGTCGAGGCGCTGGCGAAGAGCCTGCGCTACATTGTCGGCAAGTATGGCTGAGGAAGCGGACATGGACGAGAACAGCGGCCTCGATCGCGCCGAAGCGTTCCTGCAGGAAACGCCCGAAGACGCCGCCAGCCGGGCGCGCACCGTCGAGATCGAACGGCTGGGCGAGCAGATCGTCGACGTGCTCAAGACGATCTACGACCCCGAGATCCCGGTGAACATCTACGAGCTCGGGCTGATCTACAAGATCGACATCGAGGACGGCGACCGGGTGATCGTCTCGATGACCCTGACCTCGCCGAGCTGCCCGGTCGCGGAATCCCTGCCGATCGAGGTGGAGAACAAGATTTCCGCCGTCGCGGGCGTGACGTCGTGCACGGTGGAGATCACCTGGGATCCGCCATGGCATCCCTCGATGATGTCCGAAGAAGCCCAGCTCGAACTCGGCATGATCTACTGAGCTGAGGCTTTTGGTCCGGTTGGAGTGACACATGTCACCGTGGGGTATGGCACCCTGCGCTTAATGTCCGGTTGGTGTCCTGCCAGTCATAGACGACCCTCGGGACGTCGGTCATAGATCTGGCAGGCGAGGCCGAGACCGCTCATGGCAGACATCATCCAGTTGCGCACGCCGACAAGGCCTGTACCAGCCCTCCCCGCCACCGGGGCCCGGCCGGATGTCCCAGATGCCTGGCTGTTGCCCTGGGCGATGCTCCGCATGGGCGTGACCATCTGGGCGAACCTCTGGTTCGCGCCGCTGGGGCTGCGTGTCGAGGCCACCGGGAACGAGCAGCGGCGCGACTGACGCCTGAGCGATCGTCGCCGCGGCCGCTTCGTCGGCTTGTCGACCGGCCTGCCGGGGCCTATTCCTCCCGGCCATGGATGACCGATACTCCCTTCGTTTCCGCGGGCCTCATCTCCTCGGCATCGAGGGACTGGCCCCCTACGAGATCCAGGACCTGCTGGACCGCGCCGAGGCGTGCGTGGACGTCAATCGCGGCCTCGCCGACCGGCGCGACCGGCTGGCCGGGCGCACGCTCCTCAACCTGTTCTTCGAGAACTCGACCCGGACCCGGACCTCGTTCGAGCTGGCCGGCAAGCGGCTGGGCGCCGATGTGGTCAACATGGAGGTCGCCACCTCCTCGGTGAAGAAGGGCGAGACCCTGATCGACACCGCGATGACCCTGAACGCCATGCACCCGGACGTGCTGGTGGTGCGCCATGGCGAGAGCGGTGCGGTGGCCCTCCTGGCCCGCCATGTCCGCTGCTCGGTGGTCAATGCCGGGGACGGCCTGCACGAGCACCCGACCCAGGCCCTGCTCGACGCGCTGACCATCCGCCGGCGCAAGGGGCGCATCGAGGGGCTGACGGTCGCGATCTGCGGCGACGTCCTGCATTCCCGGGTGGCCCGCTCCAACATGCTGCTGCTGCTCGCCATGGGTGCCAGGGTCCGGCTGATCGCCCCGCCGACCCTGCTGCCCGGCGGCATCGACGCCTATGGCGCCGAGATCACCACCGACATGATGCGCGGCCTGGAGGGCGTGGACATCGTGATGATGCTGCGCCTGCAGCTGGAACGGATGCAATCCGCCCACCTGCCCTCGATCCGCGAATATTTCCGGCTCTACGGCCTGACCCGCGATAAGCTCGCCAACGCCGCCCCGGACGCGCTGGTCCTGCATCCCGGCCCGATGAACCGCGGCGTGGAGATCGACGGCGTGGTCGCCGACGACATCGACCGCAGCGCCATCCTGGACCAGGTGGAGATGGGCGTGGCGGTCCGCATGGCGGTGCTCGACGCCCTGGCCGGACCCGACCGGGAGGCCAGGCCATGAGCCGCCTGCTGATCACCAATGCCAGGCTGGTTGATCCGGTCGCCGGCACCGAGCAGCCTGGCGCCCTGCTGATCCAGCACGGGCGCATCGCGGCGCTGGGTCCCCGTCTCGGCCAGGACGGCTCGATCGAGGCCGAGCGGCTGGATGCGCAGGGCGCCGTGCTGGCGCCGGGCCTGGTCGACCTGCGCGTGCAGCTGGGCGAGCCCGGCGCCGAGCACAAGGAAAGCTTCGCCACCGGCGCGCTCGCGGCGGTGGCGGGCGGGGTCACCAGCTTTGCCTGCCTGCCCGGCACCCTCCCGCCCATCGACGACCCTTCCATGGTCGAGTTCGTGGCCAGGCGGGCCAGGCGGGCGCGGCTCGCCAAGGTCTATCCCTATGCCGCGATCACCAAGGGGCTGAAGGGCGAGCAGCTTGCCGAGTTCGGCCTGCTGCGCGAGGCCGGCGCCATCGGCTTCACCGACGGCCACCAGGCGGTCGCCAGCGCCCGGATCATGCGCCGCGCCCTATCCTATGGCCGGCTGATCGACGCCTTCCTGGTGCAGCATCCCGAGGAGCCGGACCTCGCTCGCAACGGCGTGGCCAATCCCGGCCCGATCGCCGCCAGGCTCGGCCTGACCTCGGTGCCCCGCGAGGCCGAGGTCATCATGATCGAGCGCGACCTGCGCCTGGCGCGGGCCACCGGGGGCAGGATCCATTTTTCCCGGGTCACCACCGCCGAGACCCTGGACGCGATCCGGCGGGCCAAGGCCGAGGGCGTCCGGGTGACCTGCGACTGCACGCCGCATCACCTGGCGCTGAACGAGCTGGAGGTCGAGGGCTACCGCACCTTCGCCAAAGTCTCGCCGCCCTTGCGCGCGGAGGCCGACCGGCTGGCGGTCGAGGCCGCGGTCATCGACGGCACCATCGATGCGATTGCCTCCGACCACCGCCCCCAGGACCAGGACAGCAAGCGCCTGCCGTTCGCCAGCGCCGAGTTCGGCGTGGTCGGGCTGGAGACCCTGCTGCCGGTGGCGCTGCGCCTGTTCCATGACGGGCGGATCGGCCTGCCGGCCCTGATGTCGCGCCTGGCCACCACGCCCGCCCGCCTGCTCGGCATCGACGCCGGCACGCTGGCGGTGGGCGCCCCGGCCGACCTGATCCTGTTCGACCCGAACCGGCCCTGGAAGGTCACCGAGCGCGACCTCCACAGCGCGTCCAAGAACACCGCCTTCGAGGGCCGGCTCATGATGGGCCGGGTGGAGACCACCCTGGTCGACGGGCGGGTCGTGTTCCGCCGCGACCAGACGTCATCGGGCAGCGAGGACTGAACCCATGGAACCGATCGCCGCCTCCTCCTGGGGCTGGCCGCTCCTGCTTGCCCTGCTGGCAGGCTATCTCGCCGGCTCGATCCCGTTCGGGCTGATCGTCACCCGGATGGCCGGTGCGGGCGACATCCGCGCGATCGGCTCCGGCAATATCGGCGCCACCAACGTGCTGCGCACCGGCCGCAAGGGCCTGGCCCTGGCCACGCTGCTGGCCGACGCAGCCAAGGGCGCCCTGCCCGTGCTGCTGGCCATGGCCTGGTTCAACCGGGACGTGGCCCTGGTGGTGGGCCTGGGCGCCGTGCTCGGCCACTGCTTCCCCGCCTGGCTGAAGTTCAAGGGCGGCAAGGGCGTTGCCACCGCGGCCGGCGTGGTGCTGGCCTTGAGCCCGCTGACCCTGCTGGCGGCGCTGCTGGTGTTCCTGGCTGCCGTCATCGCCACCCGCTTCGTCTCGCTGGGCTCGGTGCTAGCCTCGGTCACCGCCGCCCTGGTGGCGTACATGATCGGCGATCCGCAGGCTGCCTTCCTGTTCGCGCTGATCGGCATCATCGTCATCCTCAAGCACCACCAGAACATCGGCCGGCTGGTGCGCGGCGAGGAGAACAAGGTGAGCTTCTCCAAGAAGGCCTGACAGCCCTTCCCGGACCCTGGTGCATCACCGCTTCCTGGCGACCAGGTGGTAGAGGTGCCAGTGCTTGGCCCTGCCGCGCGGGGTAACGCTGTCGGTTTCCTCCTCCTCCAGCCGCTCGATCCGGTAAGCCGCCAGCAGGGCCTCGACCTCCGGCCGCCCATGCAGGGTGATGCCCGGCTGGCCGGCAAACCCGTCGTTCGGCCCGAGCAGCTGGCAGGCGAGCCGGCCGCCCGGCAGGAGCCGCTGTCCGATCGTCGTCCAGAGCGCCGGGAACCGGTCGGGCGGGCAGAACGGCAGTGCGAACGACGAGACCGTCAGGTCGACCGGCGCCCAGCCCGCCTCCTCGAACCGGCCCACGATCGGCACGAGCCGCGGCCGCGCCTCGGCCGGGCAGGCGGCGACCAGGCGCTCGACCGCGACCGCTTCCCGGTCGATCGCCTGGACATGATGCCCCAGCGCCAGCAGCTTCAGGGTGTCCCGCCCGACCCCGCAGCCCAGATCCACGACCCGCAGCGGCGGCACCCGCCCTTCCCGCTCGAAGCAGTCCAGCGCCTGGACAATTGTTTCCCGCATCGGGCCATGGCCGGCCCGATCCCAGTAGCCGGCCAGCTTTTCTCGCCAGGGTTGCATTTCCTCAGGATCATGACGCATTAGTGGAGAGCCTCCCGCTCCCGATGGCGACCATGTCCAACCTGTCCATTGCCCCCGCCGAAGCCTTCGCCAGGTTGCGCCTGTGCCGCAGCGACGGGATCGGCCCCCGCGCGTTCGGCCGGCTCGTGCTGCGCATGGGCAGCGCCGCCGCCGTGCTGGAGCGATGGCACGAACTGCCGCCGGTCGTCACCAGCCAGGTGCGCCTGGCCAAGCCGGACGCAATCGAGCGGGAGTTGCAGGAGACCGAGCGCACAGGCGCCCGCCTGCTCTTCCTGGGCGGCCCGGGCTATCCCGAAGCCCTGGCCAGCATCCATGACCCGCCGCCGGTCCTGACCATGCTGGGCGATCCGGGCCTGCTGGAACACCCGGCGGTCGCGATCGTGGGCTCCCGCCATGCCAGCGGCAACGGCCGGACCCTGGCCCGCTCCATCGCGCACGGCCTCGCCTCCAGCCTGTTCACAGTCGTCTCCGGCCTGGCCCGGGGCATCGACACGGCCGGCCATGAAGGAGCCCTGGACCAGGAGCACCGCACCATCGCGGTGATCGCCACCGGCATCGACCAGGTCTATCCCGAGCAGAATGCCGGTCTTTCCGCCCGGATCGGCGAGACCGGCCTGCTGCTGACCGAGCGGCCGTTCGGCGCCGAGCCGCGGGCGCAAGCCTTTCCGGCTCGCAACCGGATCATCGCCGGCCTGTCGCTCGGTGTCCTGGTGGTGGAGGCGGCCCTGCGCTCCGGCTCGCTGGTCACCGCCCGGCTGGCCCTGGAACAGGGCCGCGAGGTGATGGCGGTGCCGGGCTCGCCGCTCGACGAGCGCCACCGGGGCACCAACCAGCTGATCAAGGACGGCGCGGTGCTGGTCGAGGACGCCGAGGACGTGCGGCGGGTCCTGGAGCCGCTGCTGCTCCGGCAGGCACACCGCCCGCCCCGGCGGTCTCCGGCCGTGGAGGCGGCCCGCCCGGGTGCCCCGCCCGTTCCGTCGGCCGGTCCGGACGGCACGGCCATCGCGGAGCCCGACGGGCTGGTCGCGCGGATCGTCGGCCTGCTCGGTCCCGACCCCCTCGCGGTTGACGATCTCGTACGCCAATGCCAAGCAACCACGGCCCATATCCATGAGGCCCTGCTCGAGCTGGAGCTCGAAGGCCGCCTGGAGCGGCATGGTGGCAACCGCGTGTCTCTCCTGTTCGCCTGAGCCTTGCGTCTTGCATGCTCTTGCAACTTAAGAGATAGGGCCCACCTTCCCGACCCGATCCCACTCGCTCACGACCTGCCGCGGTGGGCATCTCGAGAAAAGCCGCTGATGAACGTCGTCGTCGTCGAATCCCCCACCAAGGCAAAGACGATCAACAAGTATCTGGGCGAGGGCTTCACGGTCCTGCCGAGCTACGGCCACGTGCGCGATCTTCCCGAGAAGGACGGCTCCGTCCTTCCCGACGACGATTTCCGCATGATCTACGAGGTCCAGGAAGAGAAGAAGAAGCGGATCGACGAGATCGCCCGGGCGGTTCGCACCGCCGACCGGCTGGTGCTCGCCACCGACCCGGACCGCGAGGGCGAGGCGATCTCCTGGCATGTCCTCTCGGCGCTGACCGACAAGAAGGCGATCAAGAAGGACCTGCGGGTCGAGCGGGTCCTGTTCTACGAGGTGACCAAGCCGGCGGTGCTGGAGGCGATGAAGGCCCCCCGCCAGCTCGACCACCATCTGATCGACGCCTACCAGGCTCGCCGCGCCCTGGACTATCTGGTGGGCTTCACCCTCTCGCCGGTGCTGTGGCGCAAGCTGCAGGGCTCGCGCTCGGCTGGCCGGGTCCAGTCGGTGGCGCTGCGCCTGGTGTGCGAGCGCGAGGCCGAGATCGAGGCGTTCGTCGCGCGGGAATACTGGACGATCGCGGTCGGCTGCCGCACCCAGGGCGGCGATGCCTTCACCGCGCGCCTCGCCAAGCTCGACGGCAGGAAGCTCGACCGGTTCGACCTTCCCGACGAGGTGGCGGCCCAGGCGGCGGTGCGCGCCATCGAGGCCGCGACCTTCCAGGTGGGTTCGGTCGAGAAGAAGCAGGTCGGCCGCAACCCTTCGCCGCCGTTCTCGACCTCGACCCTGCAGCAGGAGGCCTCGCGCAAGCTGGGCTTCTCCGCCGACCGGACCATGCGCACGGCGCAGCGCCTGTTCGAGGGCGCCAACCTGAACGGCGAGCAGGTCGGCCTGATCACCTACATGCGGACCGACAGCGTGGCCCTGTCGGGCGACGCGATCGGCCAGTGCCGCCGCTGGATCGAGAAGCGTTTCTCCGAGCGCTACCTCCCCGAGAAGCCGCGCACCTTCAAGACCAAGACCAAGAACGCCCAGGAAGCCCACGAGGCGATCCGCCCGACCGACGTGTTCCGCACGCCGCAGGAGATCGGCAAGTTCCTGGATGACGACCAGCGCCGCCTCTACGAGCTGATCTGGAAGCGCACCGTCGCCTGCCAGATGGCCGCGGCGGTCCTGGACCGGGTCACCGCGGAGATCGAGGCGGTCGACGGCTCGGTGGGGCTGCGCGCCACCGGCCAGACCGTGACCTTCCCGGGCTTCCTGGAGCTCTACCAGGAAGGCCGCGACGACCCGTCGGCCGACGACGACGACGACAGCCGCCTGCTGCCGCCCATGGTGCAGGGCGAGCCGGTCGGACGCGAGAAGGTCGAGCCTGCCCAGCACTTCACCGAGCCGCCGCCCCGCTTCACCGAGGCCAGCCTGGTCAAGCGCATGGAAGAGCTGGGTATCGGCCGCCCCTCCACCTATGCCTCGATTCTCTCGGTCCTGCAGGCCCGCCAGTACGTGCGCCTGGAGCAGAAGCGGTTCGTGCCGGAATCGCGCGGCCGCATCGTGATAGCCTTCCTGACCTCGTTCTTCGACCAGTATGTCCAGCCGGACTTCACCGCGAAGCTGGAGGACCAGCTCGACGACGTGGCGTCCGGCGAGATCGACTGGAAGGCGGTGCTGCGGGCGTTCTGGGATCCGTTCAAGGCCAGGATCGAGGACGTCAAGGAGCGCCGGGTCGCCGAGGTGATCGACGCGCTCAACGATGCGCTGGCCACCCGGCTGTTCCCGCCGCGCGAGGACGGCAGCAACCCGAGGATCTGCCCGACCTGCGGGACCGGCCAGCTGTCCCTCAAGATCGGCAAGTTCGGCGCGTTCGTGGGCTGCTCCAACTATCCGGAATGCCGCTTCACCCGCCAGCTCGACGTGCCCGCCGACGAAGCCGCGGCGGAGAGCCAGGACCGCCTGCTGGGCGTCGATCCGGACAGCGCCGAGGAAGTCTGGCTGAAGGTCGGCCGGTTCGGCCCCTATGTGCAGCGCGGCTCCGGCGACACGCTCAAGCGCTCCTCCCTGCCGCCCAACCTCAAGCCCGACGATCTCGACCTGGACAGGGCCATCCAGCTCCTGGCGCTGCCGCGCGAGATCGGCACCGATCCCGAGACCGGCAAGCCGATCACCGCCGGCATCAACCGGTTCGGCCCGTTCGTGCATCTGGACAAGCGCTTCGTCCGGCTGGGGCCGGACGAGGACGTCCTGACGGTCGGCATGAACCGGGCGATGGCCCTGCTCGCCGAGCCGCCGGCCAATGCCCGCCGGGCCGCCGCGGCGCCGCTCAAGGAGGTCGGCGTCCATCCCGACAACGACCAGCCGATCCAGCTGTTCGCCGGCCGCTTCGGCCCCTACGTCAAGTGCGGCGACGTCAACGCCAGCCTGCCGAAGTCGCTCGCTGCGGAACAACTCGACCTGGCCACCGCCATTCGCCTGATCGACGAGCGCGCCGCCAAGGGTCCGGGCAAGAAGCCGAAGCGCGGTGCAGCCAAGAAGGCGGCTCCGGCCAAGAAGGCAGCGGCAAAGACGGCGGAGAAGAAACCGGCCAAGGAGGCCCAGCCGGGCGACGGCAAGCCGGCCGCGAAGAAAGCGCCGGCCAAGAAGGCTGCTGCCAGGAAGGCACCGGCGGACGCGGAAGCCCTCGCCACCCCCGGCAACAGCGACAGCACCACGAAGCTCACCCGTTCCAGCACCAGGCGAGCCTGAGCTTGCCCCCTCGCAGGCCACCGCCCCACGGCCGCACGGGACTGCCGTCCCGCCGACAGCTCATGGAGTTCATCCGGGCCGCCGGCGGCGAACTGCAGACCCGTGAGATCGCCCAGGCGTTCAACGTGGGCGGCGACCAGCGCCATGCCCTGCGCAAGCTCCTGCGCGACCTGCGCTCCGAGGGCGAGCTGGAGGGCCGGCCGCCGCGCCGCCACGCGATCGCCGGCAAGCCGCCGGCGATCATGCCGGTGACGGTGGAAGAGGTCGACGAGGACGGCGACCTGATCGCCCGGCCGCTCGATGAGATCTTCGGCGAGCTGCGCATCCGCCTGCCGCACCATGCGCTGGAACGGCCGGTCCCCGGCCCGGGCGACCGGCTGCTGGTCAAGAACTTCCGCCAGCAGGACGGCACGTTCGAGGGGCGGGTCATCCGCGTCCTGCCCAAGACCTCGCGCGAAGTGATCGGCGTGGTCGAGCGGGCCGGCGACGGCTTCCGGCTGCGCCCCGCCGACCGCAAGGCGAAGCACGAGTACCGGCTGCGCGCCGACAAGATCGAGGTCGCGATCGGCGACCTGGTGCGGGCCCATGTGCTGCCCGGCTGGCGCCAGGACATCCCGCACGCCGAGGCGGTGGAAAACTTGGGCCGCCCGGACGACCCGCGCTCGATCAGCCTGATGACGGCGGTCGAGGCCGACCTGCCGATGGTGTTCCCGGACAAGGCCCTGGAGCTGGCCGAGCAGGCCGAGCCGGTGACCCTGGAGGGCCGCACCGACCTGCGCCACCTGGAGCTGGTCACCATCGACGGCGAGGATGCTCGCGACTTCGACGACGCGGTCCACGCCGTCCCCGACCCGGACCCGAAGAACCCGGGCGGCTTCCTGATCACCGTCGCGATCGCCGACGTCGCTCACTATGTCCGCCCGGACGACGCGCTCGACCAGGAGGCCAAGAAGCGCGGCAACTCGGTCTATTTTCCCGACCGGGTCATCCCGATGCTGCCGGAGAAGCTCAGCAACGACCTGTGCTCGCTGCGCCCGCACGAGGACCGCGCCTGCGTCGCCTGCGTCCTGTCGATCGACGGCCAGGGAGAAATCCGCCGCTGGAAGTTCCTGCGCGGCGTGATGAACAGCCGCGCCCGGCTGACCTACACCGTCGTGGAGGCCGCCCATCTGGGCGACCCGGAAGCGGTTTCTTTGGACGTGCGCCAGCCGGTCGAGCGCTTGTTCCAGGCCTATGCCCTGCTGCGCGCCGCCCGCGACCGGCGCGGCGCCATGGACCTGGACGTGCCCGAGCGCAAGGTCCTGTTCAACGAGAACGGCCGGCCCGCGGGCTTCAAGGCGCGCGAGCGCCTGCAGTCCCACCAGCTCATCGAGGAGTTCATGATCGCGGCCAACGTCGCCGCGGCCTCCGAGCTGGAAGGGCGCAAGGCACCCTGCCTGTTCCGCGTCCACGACAAGCCCGATGCGCTCAAGCTGGCGGCGCTGGCCGACTACATGCGCGAGCTGGGCCTGCCCTGGGGCAAGAACGTCGCCCGGCCCGGCGACTTCACCCGGCTGATCAGCCGCATCGAAGACGAGGCGTCGCGCCAGATCGTCTCGCAGCTGGTCCTGCGCTCCCAGGCCCAGGCGGTCTACCACCCGGACAATATCGGCCATTTCGGCCTGAACCTGCGCCGCTACGCCCATTTCACCTCGCCGATCCGCCGCTATTCCGACCTGGTCGTGCATCGCGCCCTGATCAGCGCCCTGTCCTTAGGCGACGGCGGGCTGTCCAAGTATGAGGAAGGCGAGGCGCTCTACGAGCTGGGCTCGCATCTCTCCTCGACCGAGCGGCGCGCCATGGTCGCCGAGCGCACCGCCTACGAGCGCTTCGTCGCCCTGTTCATGCAGGACCAGGTCGGCACACGCTTCGAAGCGATGGTCGCCTCGGTGCAGCGCTTTGGCCTGTTCGTCTCCCTGCTGGACAGCGGGGCCGAGGGTCTGGTTCATGTCGGCGGCCTCGGCCGGGACGACTGGGTGCACGACGAGGCGCGCCATGCCCTGGTCGGCCGGTTCTCCGGAGAGGTCTACGCGCTGGGCGACCGGGTGACCGTCGAGCTGGAGGAGATCGACCAGCTGGGCGGCAGGATCTCCTTCCGCCTCCTCGAACATCAGCCAGGGCCCGCCAGCATCGCGGCGGCGAGGGAATGGGCAAGCGGCAAGAAGCGCCGTTCCAGGCTGACGAGTGGGAGAGCAGGTCGTGGCAATGGTGGGAACAAGGGACGCCGCCGCTTCTGAGCCGCCGCTCCATGTCCTCGCGCTCGTCATGGCGACCGCGACCCTGGTCGGGATCGTCCTTTCCACCAGTCAGCCGCTGCTCTCCCTGGTGCTCCATCACCACGGGGTGCCCGAGGGCCTGATCGGCCTGAACGCCGCCGCTGGCGGGCTGGGCGTGTTCCTGGTCATCCCGTTCATTCCCCGCCTGCTCGCCATGGGCGCCAGCCGCGCCATGCTGCTGGGCCTGGCGATCACCGCGCTGACCTTCCTGCTCCTGCCGCTCAGGATCGATCTGTGGTTCTGGTTCGGCCTGCGCCTCCTGCAGAGCATCGGCCTGGCGCTGCTGTTCATCATGAGCGAATCGGCGGTCAACGCCCTGGTCACCGAGGAACGGCGCGGCCGGGTGCTGGGCCTGTACGGCACGCTGTTCAGCGTGGGCTACACCGCCGGGCCAGGGCTGATCGTCCTGCTCGGCAGCGAGGGCCTGGCGCCTTTCCTGGCCTGCGCCGCGCTCCTGGCGATGGGCGCTGTCCTGACCCTGTTCCTCACGCCGATCGATCCCCTGCTGCGCGGTGGTGCCGGGCATCGGCCCGACATCCTGGGCAAGCTGCGGGCCACCCCGTTCGTGTTCGCCACCGCCTTCGTGTTCGCCGTGCTGGAGACCGGCCACTTCGCGCTGCTGGTGCTCTGGGGGCTGGCCGGCGGGGCGGCCGAGCAGCAGGCCGGCCTGATGGTGATGGTGCTGATCGCCGGCAACATCCTGTTCCAGTATCCGGTGGGGTGGATCGGCGACCGGATCGGCCGGGTGCGGACCATCGTCGCCACCGCGCTGGCCGCCGCGCTCGGCCACGCCCTGATGAACCTGGGCCTGGCCTCGGGCTGGCTGATCTGGCCGATCCTGCTGTTCACCGGCGGAGCGATCGGCAGCCTCTACTCCTGCGGCCTGTCGCTGCTCGGCCGCACCTATGGCCGCGACCATATCGCCGCGGCCAACACCACCTACATCATGACCATCCAGATCGGCGTCGCGGTCGGCCCGCTCCTGGGCGGCACCGCCATGCAGCTGGCCGGTGCCTGGGTGATGCCCTGGGTCCTGGGAGGCGCCGTGCTCGTGCTGGCGCTGGCGCGGCTGGACGCCCTGGCGCCTGGCGGCGCCGAGCGGCAAGGTTGACAAAACCCGGCGGTTGCCGCTAGGTCCGCACCCGTTCCGGAACATTTACCTCGGAGAAGGCCTGTGGCCAAGGCCGCGACCGTACTGATCAAGCTCGTCAGCACCGCTGGCACCGGCTTCTTCTACACCACGAAGAAGAACACCCGCAGCACGACCGACAAGCTGTCGTTCAAGAAGTACGACCCGAAGGTGCGCAAGCACGTCGAGTTCAAAGAATCCAAGATCAAGTGACAAGCGGGCGCCTCAAGCGCCCGTTTTGTTGTTGAGCCGGCGCCTGCGATTCCGCCCGCGCCGGCGGATCACTTGATGGTCACGGCGTTCGACAGCGCCGAGGCTTCCGCCTCCCCCAGTTCCTGCAGCGGCAGCCGGCACTCGGTCGCCACGACCAGTGCCGAGGTCAGGCCACCCCTGGCGGTCGTGGCGTTGGCGCCGCTGCGCTGGATCACGACGCAGGCCAGGGTTTCCCCGTCCCCGGTCGCCATGTCGAACGACGCCCAGGCCACCGGCGGGAAGCTGTTCGGCAGGACGCCTTCCTCGTTCATCCGGTTCGCTTCCGGCTCCGGCCCGAGCTGCGCGACCAGATCGTCCATCGGGCGCTTCGAGAAATAGGTGTCGCCGGCCGAGCGGTGGCTCTGGATCGAGACAAAGCCGAGCACCCCCTCGAACGTGGCGCTGTCGATCCGGCCGTTGGTCCCGCCCACGCTGCTCCTCTGCTGATACTCCCCTTCGGCTCCCTGGTAGAGCGGGTGGTCGAACACGATCGACGAGGAGCCGGCGTCGACCGGCCGGCCAGGACCGCTCGGTGTCTCGCACGCGGTCAGCAGGGCCAGCCCGAGGAACGGGACGAGGCGAAGGAAACGAGGAACAGTGCTCATGGTGTAGCTCCTGCCCGTGCTCGGGCAGGAGCAGGTTCGTCCCGTTCCCGGCCACGCGTCACCATCCGCGTGAGCGGTGCCGCGATTGGCAGGGGTCACTGTGGCCGCGGATAGCCCAGCTGCGCCAGCGCGTCCCCGATCTCCTCCAGGCTGGCCGGATCGTCGATGGTGGCCGGCATCGTCCAGGGCGTGCCGTCGGCGATCTTCTTCATAGTCCCGCGCAGGATCTTGCCCGAGCGGGTCTTGGGCAGGCGCTTGACCACCTTGGCGAGCTTGAACGCCGCCACCGGACCGATCTCGGCCCGGACCATGGCGATCGCCTCCTTCTCGACCTCCGCCGGCGCCGTGGTCACCCCGGCCTTCAGCACCAGGAAGCCCACCGGCAGCTCGCCCTTGAGCTGGTCCGCCACCCCCATCACCGCGCATTCCGCCACCGCCGAATGCGCGGCCAGCACTTCCTCGATCTGGCCGGTCGACAGGCGGTGCCCGGCCACGTTGATCACGTCGTCGATGCGGCCCATCACGAACAGGTAGCCGTCCCCGTCCCGGTAGCCGGCATCGCCGGTCAGGTAGTAGCCGGGAAAGCGGCTCATGTAGCTCTCGACGAAGCGCTCCTCGCTGCCCCACAGGCTGTTGAGGCAGGAGGGCGGCAGCGGCAGCCGGATGCAGATGGCGCCCTGCTCGCCGGCCGGAAGCTCCTGGCCGTCCTCGCCCAGGATCCGCACGTCATATCCAGGGGCCGGCAAGGTCGGCGAGCCCGGCTTCACCGGCAGATGCTCGATGCCCAGGTAGTTGGCGGCGATCGCCCAGCCGGTCTCCGTCTGCCACCAGTGGTCGATCACCGGCACCATCAGCTTTTCCTCGGCCCAGCGCAGGGTCTCCGGGTCGCAGCGCTCGCCGGCCAGGAACAGGGCGCGGAACCCGCCCAAGTCGTGGCGGTGCATCAGTTCCGCGTCCGGGTCCTCCCGGCGGATCGCCCGGAAGGCGGTGGGCGCGGTGAACATCACCTTGACCCCGTGCTGGGCGATCACCCGCCAGAAGGCACCCGCGTCCGGCGTGCCGACCGGCTTGCCCTCGTAGATCACCGTGGTGCTGCCGTTCAGCAGCGGCGCGTAGACGATATAGCTGTGGCCGACCACCCAGCCGACGTCGGACGCGGTCCAGAACACCTCCCCCGGCTGGACGCCGTAGATGTTCTTCATCGACCAGAGCAGGGCGGTGGCGTGGCCGCCATGGTCGCGCACGATGCCCTTGGGCAGACCGGTCGTGCCGGAGGTGTAGAGGATGTAGAGCGGATCGGTCGCCTCCACCGGGGTGCAGCCGACCGGCTGCGCCTCGTCCATGCAGGCCTGCCAGTCCAGGTCCATGCTCGGCTCCGGTTCCGCCATCCCCTCCGGCCGCTGCAGCACGATGCAGCGGCGCGGCCGGTGCCGGGAACGCGCCAGCGCCTCGGCCAGGAGCGGCTTGTACGGCACCACCCGGCCAGGCTCGATCCCGCAGGACGCCGCCACGATCAGCACGGGCTTGGCGTCGTCGATCCGGGTCGCCAGCTCCTTGGCGGCAAAGCCCCCGAACACCACCGAGTGGATCGCGCCGATCCGCGCGCAGGCCAGCATCGCGATCGCCGCCTCGGGCACCATCGGCATGTAGATCACGACCCGGTCGCCCTTGCCGACCCCCTGGCCCACCAGCACGCCCGCAAAGCGCGCCACCAGGTCCTGCAGCTCGGCATAGGTGATCCGGCGCACCGAGCCGGTCACCGCGCTGTCGTGGATGATCGCCACCTGTCCGCCCCGCCCGCTGGCGACGTGCCGGTCGACGGCGTTGAAGCAGGTGTTCAGTTCCCCGCCCTCGAACCAGCGGTAGAACGGGGGCCGGTCGAAGTTCAGCACGCGGTCCCAGGGCCGGTCCCAGTGCAGGGCCCGGGCCGCTTCCGCCCAGAAGGCATCCGGCTTCTCGATCGAGCGCTGATAGATCGTCCGGTAGTTCGCCATGTGCCTTCCCCGATGCCTGGCCGATTATTTCCGGGGATGCGGTTGCCGCATCGCCTTGCCTGGGGGCACGATAGGCCGGCCAACGGGAAGGATCACGCCTTGAAGAACGCCCCCTCCACTGCCGAAGCCCTGATCGAGGGCCTGATCGCCTACGGGGTCGACACGGTGTTCGGCATCCCGGGGGTGCATACGCTGCAGCTCTATGACGCGATGGCCCGCGCCAGCATCCGCCATGTCGGCATCCGCCACGAGCAGGCCGGCGTGTTCATGGCGGACGGCTATGCCCGCGCCACCGGCCAGCCGGGGGTGGCCTGCCTGATCACCGGGCCTGGCCTGCTCAACGCCGCCACCGCGATCGGCCAGGCCTATTCCGACAGCGTGCCGGTCCTGGTGCTGACCACGCTGAACCCGATGGATGGCGGCGGTCTCAGCCGCGGCCGCCTGCACGAGATCGGCGACCAGCGCGCCACGGTGGCGCCGATCACCCGGCTGACCCGGACGGTGCAGTCGCCCGAGGAGGTCGACGAGGTGCTGGCCGCCTGCTTCCGCCACCTCACCCTGGAACGGCCGCGCCCGATCGTCTTGCAGGTGCCGCTGGACGTGGCGGAACGCCGGGGTGGCCGGGGTGCTTGGCCGCGCCGACCAGCCGAACGTGCCCATCCGGCTCCCCGGCAGGTCGCCGAGGCCGCGGCGCTGATCCAGGCGGCCCGCCTGCCGGTGGTGGTGCTGGGCGGCGGCTGCGTGGATGCCGCACCGGCCGCCCGGGACTTCGTCGCCAGGACCGGTGCGGTCGCCTTCACCACCATCGCCGGCAAGGGCGTCCTGCCGCAGGACCATCCCAACCATGCCGGCTCGATCCTGACCTTTTCCGGCGCCCATGCCCTCTTGGGCGAGGCCGACCTGGTGATCGCGATCGGCACCGAGCTGGCGGAGAACGACATCTGGGCCGAGCGGCTGGAGATCCCCGGCAAGATCATCCGGGTCGACCTCGACCCCGACCAGCTCGACCGCGATTTCCCGGCGGAGATCGCGATCCTGGCCGATGCCGGCGCCACCATGGCCGCACTGGCAGAAGCGCTGCCGGAGGGGCGGCCGGCGCCGGCCGAGCGGGTCCAGGAACTCCGGCGCGCGCACCGCGCCGCCACGATCCCGCTCGAGCACAAGCACGAGAAGGTCCTGGGCGCCCTGCGCGCCGCCCTGCCCGAAGAGGGCATGGTGTTCAGCGACATGACCATGATCGCCTATAGCGGCAACAGCCGCTACCCGACCGACCAGCCGCGCACCTGGTTCCACCCGGCAGGCTTCGGCACGCTGGGCTACGCCCTGCCGGCCGCCATCGGCGCGAAGCTGGCGAAGCCCCAGACCCCGGTGGTGGCGCTGATCGGCGATGGCGGCATCCAGTTCACCCTGGCCGAGCTCGGCACCGCGCGGGAAGAGAACCTGCCCCTGCCGATCCTGCTCTGGAACAACCGCTCGCTCGGCCAGATCGCGCTCGGCATGCGCAACCGCTCGATCGAGGAACTGGCGGTCCATCCGTTCACCCCGGAATTCGGCGCGATCGCCCAGGCCTATGGCTGCCGCCATGTCCGGCCCGGTTCCGCGGCCGAGCTGACCGCAGCGCTGATCGAGGCGGCCCGGGCCGACGGTCCGACCATCATCGAGGTCCGCGAGGACGACAATTGGCTGGAAGCCGCCTGAATAGCCGCACCCGCTGGCGGAGTCCGACTGGCCAGGGGGGCTGGCTGGTCCTGGAAGATCGCCCGGCTCGCCGAGGCCAGGTGCCGGAGAGCCGATCCAGGCTGGTCCGACGCCGGCTGTCCCGATGCTCGGGCGGGGTCCGGCCGCACCGAGGCGGGCCGCGGGCTTCGGCCCGGCCGAAGCCGGGCGCCGCGGCTGTCCGGGTCCAGGCTGGCTGGGTCCATGGCGGCATCATGTCGGGCGGCCGGGCGGCCTCAGCCGAACCAGGCAGGATCCAGCCGTCCAGCGCCCGCATGCCGTGCACCTCGCCCGCCGGTGGGGATGTGGCCGGAGGGTCGGCCTGACGCACCGGTCCCGACAACCGCTGACCCACAGGTGATGGCCGGACCCGCAGCCGGGGGTTGCGGGAGGCGGTCAGACCGTTGCCGGTGGCTCCGATCAGGCGACACCCAAGCCTTCCCGTTCGTCGGCCCGACCGGCACTGCCTTGCACGGAAGTGGGCAGATGCGGCGGATGGTCGAGCTGCTCAAGGCTCGACCGGCTGCGGCGGCAACGGCCGGCTGGTGGCGGCGATGATGCTGGCGAGCATCAGCAGGTTGGTCACCAGGAGATAGCAGGGCAGGATCCAGCCATGTCCGCTCGGGTCGACCGCCAGGAGGTTGACCAGGTCGGCCAGCACCGCAATGGCCCAGGGGGTGCGCGCTTCGGAGCCCGGCAGCTGCCATGCCTTGTGAATGTTGAGCGCCATGGCCGCGGTGTCGACCACGATCAACGCCAGCATCGCCAGCAGCGGGGCACCGAACATGCCCCAGGCGAGCAGGCCGAGCGCCACCGTCACCAGCGCAGCCCGGTCAAGTCCTCCGCGCATGAGGGGCGCGCCGTGGAGAAAGGACAGGATCGCGGTGACGGTCATCCCGATGGCGATCACCAGGGGCACCAGCACGCTCCACCCGCCTCCAAGGGCGAGATGGCTGCCCACCCCCAGCCAGCCGGTGAGCGCCAGGATCCACCAGGCCAGGCGGTCCGGCCGCGTCCGCCCGGACAGGATCGAGCCATTGTACCAGATCTCGCCGACGATCGCGATGCAGCCCGCCGCCACGCCCATGGATGCTGAAAAATACTCAAGCATTTCCTTGCCCGATCACGACGTCGAAAGGCGTATCCTTGAACACTTCCCGGCTGCTCTGCCACGGGTTTGTTGCACATTGCTGTGATCAGCATCACTTTGCTGCTAGTTCATGCATGTAATGTTCGTTGTTCTGGAGAATTATTCTCTCGATCTGCGGATATCTCTCTACGCTTGCTGGCGATGACTTTTCGACCTGAACAATCTGCAAGCACGGAGGAGCGGCCAATCGCAGGGATCCGGCAGCTTGGCGTGCCCCGGCGCATGCGGACGATCCGGTTACCGCGCCGCCGTGCGGCCGCATCAATCACCCATGGCCGCACCGATGACCTGCCGGCCCAGGTATCGCACCACGCCACGGAGCGCCCGGCATCCGCCTCCTGCCGTCATGCCCACCAGCCGGGACTAGGTGCCCGGCCCGCGATCCCGCCCCGGCCGAAACAATGTCCAGACCGCATTTGCTGAAGGAGTTCGCGCACCAGCGTGTCGTTGCGCCCAGCCGCCGATTGCCGGATGTCCAGACCGTTCCGGGACAACCTGGAGCAGGCCCACCAGCTGGGCAGCACCATCCCGGTCTCTGCACCTTGCCTTCCCGGACGCTACCGATGTCCCGGGAGAATGGACGGGCGCAGCGAACGCCATGATGCGGGTTACGATGGGCGACAAAGGTAGAGACGTTGCTTGGCTCGGGCTGGTCCGCTCAGAACGCCCAGAGCGGTTTCCGAGCTGACTGCATCGCCTGGGATCCTCGAAGGGCTAAGGATGTGATTCAAGCTGCTGGCCGGTAGGGAGGCTGGCAGAGGGATGTCCAAGGCGCTGTCGGTCGATCTTCGCGAGCGGGTGGTGCGGGCCGTGTCGGCAGGCGCGTCGTGCCGGTCGGCCGCGGCACGCTCCGAGGTCAGCTTGTCGAGCGCCATCCGCTGGTACGCAAGGCTGCGCGCGACGGGTCCGATCCTGCCCGGGGCATCGGGCGGCGACCGACGCTCGTCGCGGATCGAGGCGCATGCAGCGCTGATCCTGCAACTGGTGGACCGCACGCCCGACATCACGCTCGGCGAGCTCAGAACCGCCATGGCGACTTCCGGCATTTCCGCTGGCATTGCGACGCTGTGACGGTTCTTGGACCGGCACGAACTCACGCTCAGAAAAAAGTCGGCGCAGGCGGCCGGGCAGGACCGGCCCGATGCCCTGAAGCGGCGCCGGGCATGGTTCGAGGGCCAGCTCTCGAGCCGGAACCACTGGTCTTCAGTGATGGTCGAGCGCCAGCGGCGATTGACGGGACCTCCACCAAGATGGCTCGACCGCGCGGCCGTAGCCGCATGGGCGAACGTCTTCGCGGTGCCCTCCCACACGGACACTGGAAGACCACGACTTTCCTAGCCGGCCTGCGTTGGACCGGCATGGTAGCTCCAATGGTTCTCGGTGGGCCGATGAACGGCATTACCTTCCAGGCCTATATCGACCAGGTGCTGGTGCCTGAGCTGCGGCCTGGCGATACGGTCATCCCTTCGCGGTCTCCTGACCGCGCTCCCTGCAGGAGTCGGATGAAAGGCCTGCTGGCCTTTCCTGGACAACCTTGGCAGCCACAAAGTACCCGGCATGCGCAAGGCGATCGAAGATGCCGGCGCCAGACTGCTTTACCTGCCGCCCTATGGTCCTGACTTTGATCCGTGATCCGGCAGGAGCCGGATCGTCCGTACCCTGAAAGGGCCCGGTCCAGCAGGACCGGGAGGCGAGAACGCCTTTGCCAAGCTCAAGGCCCTCCTGCGCAAGGCCGCCGAGCGCAGCATCACTGGCCTGTGGACCGCCATCGGCACCGCCGCCAGCGCCTTCGGCCCGCAGGAATGCGGCAACTATTCTACCGCCGCCGGCTGCGACAATGATGCAGCCTGATCGGAAGATGCTCTAGCCTGCCCTCGCCCCCAGAAGCACCGCGCGAAATTGTGCCTGCCGTTGCAGCAGCCAGCACGGATCGGACCGAAGCGCCCAGAGAGGCGGCTGGGCGGGTCTGGCACCGCGTGTCGGGGGACGTCGCGTGGCTTGGGCTGGTCCAGCCAAGGCACCCCAGCCTGGCATCGCCCGGAAGCATCGCGCGAAGGCGTGCCTGCGGCTGCGGCAGCCAGCGCGGATTGGACCGAAGCGCCTGGAGAGGCGGCTGGGCGGGTCTGGCACCGCGTGTCGAGGGACGGCCCCTGACGAGTCGCTGCCGCCATGGGCAGCCCAGGCCATCGGCTGGCGGATCCGCCGCCGCATCGGTTGATTGAGAGCCAGCCTCGCGGCCGCCGGGCCAGCGGCCGCTTACGGTCCGGCCCGTTGCCTTTCCAAGGTTGCCGCGCAGCCTATTTCAGCAGCCCCTGCTCGAAATACCACTGTGCGGTCCGCCCCAGCCCCTCGCGCAGGTCGACCACGGGCGCATAGCCGACCAGCCGCTCCGCCTTGGCGCTGGTGAAGGCGCGCGACTTCGTGAAAAAGTCGGTCCGGCGACGATGCAGCGGCGGCTCGATGCCGAACGGCTTGCACAAGGCCTCGCAGGCGGCGGCGGCCACCAGCAGCGGCGCGATCGGCAGGCGGCCCTTGGGGGGCGGCACCTTCACCGCCTCCGCCGTCAGCGCGACCAGCTCGTTCAGCGTGGTGTAGCGGGCGCCCGTCAGGATGAAGGTCTCGCCGATCGCGGCGGGATGGGTGCCCAGCAACACGATCCCGCGAGCGAGATCCTCGACATAAGTCAGGTGGTAGAGAATCTCGCCACTGCCGAACATCCGGAACTTCCGGTCCCGGATGGTCCGGAACAGCTTCAGGAACCGGGTGTCGCGCGGTCCGTAGATGCCGGCCGGGCGGAAGCAGGCGCCGATCATGCCGCGCCGCAGATAGTCCTGGAACAGCTCCTCCCCCTGGACCTTGCTCTCCTGGTAGACATCCCCGGGCGCGATCGGAGCGTTCTCGTCGGCGATGCCTTCAATGTCGCCATGCACCCCCACCGTGCTGCAGTGGACCACCCTGGCACCCTGCTGGAGCGCTGCCTCGAACAGGTGGCCGGTCCCGGTGACGTTGACGTCGAAATAGACGGAATCGGCGAAGCGGGCCTCACGGTAGAGCGCGCCGATATGGAAGACATGGGTGCAGCCCTCCACCGCCTGCTTCAGGCTGGCGGCGTCGCGCAGATCACCCGACACGACCTCCATGCCGGCCTGGACCAGCTCTCCGCCCTTGGCCGGGTCGCGCACCAGCGCCCGCACCTGGAAGCCCTGGGCCAGCAGTTCCTTGGCCACGTACCAGCCGGTGAATCCGGTGGCGCCGGTGACCAGCGCGCGCCGAGGGGGGGTATCCGTCATCTGAGATCGCTCCGCTGGGGCAGCACGGACGGGACGAGGAGGGCGAGCCGGCCGTGCGCGGCGGTTTCGTACACGAGCCGGGTCTCATCGGAAACATCGTCAACAGCGTTGTGATGCGCATCATACCGACAAGATGTTAGGCAAATCTTAATGAGGGGCGAGATAGATATCACTGGCCACCCTGAACGAAGGAGACAGGCCTTCATCTGCCCGGTTTCTGCTTCTACCATGGTCGAGACGGCGATGATGGTGTCCGGCCGCTGCATCATGATGCGAGCCTCGGCTTGCAATGGTTCGGGTCATAGGCCACACCTCTCGCGCGCAATCGGCGACACATCGAGATTGTCGAACAAAGCTATGGGCTTGGAGGACAGAATGGGGGAGCGGCCGGCTCGGCAGGAGGCGGTCGGGTCGATGCGGCGGATCCTGGTCGACGCGCATGTCCATCTCTATCCGTCCTTCGACCGGCCGACCTTCCTGACGGCGGCGCTGCGGCACGCTCGAGCGGCCGGCGCGGAGCTCCCCTGGCTTCTGTTCACCGAGACCGCCCGGGATTTCGCATTCCGCGAGCTGGCATCCACTCCCCCGGATGGCTGGAGGGTCCACCGGCACGGCGACGGGGTCACTCTGACGCTCGCCGACCGCACCGGGCAGGAGGTCGTGGTCACGGCCGGACGTCAGGTCCAGACCGCCGAAGGGCTGGAACTGCTGACCCTCGGGCTGGACGATCCGATTGCCGATGGCACCCAGTTCCGCTCGGCTTTGGCCAGGGCAGTCGAGGCAGGCGCCCTGCCGGTAGTCCCCTGGGGCTTCGGGAAATGGTCGGGTCGCCGTGGCCGGCTGCTCGCGGATGTGCTGGCGAGCCCCGAAGCGTCCCAGCTCTTCCTGGGCGACAATGGCGGGCGCCCCTGGTTCTGGCCGGCGCCCCGGCCGTTCGGGCAGATCGAGGCAGCCGGCCGTCGGGTGCTCCCGGGCAGCGATCCCCTTCCCTTCCCTTCCCATCAGGTCCGTCCCGGCAGCTATGGGCTGCGCCTGGATGGACCGGTCGATGGGGATCGTCCGTTCGCGCAGCTCCGCCAGGTCCTCGCGAACCAGGATGCTCCGGCATCTCCAACCGGCAGGCTCACTAGGAGCCTTCCGTTCCTGCGCGATCAGATTGCGATGCAGATAGTCAAGAGGACCCGCCGATGATTCGTCCTCGGGCGCTGGTGGTAGCACCTCAGCCATTTTTCACGCCGCGTGGCACTCCGTTTTCCGTCTATTACCGAACCCTGGTGACTGCCGAGGAAGGATTCGACGTCGACCTCTTGTGCTATGGGCGCGGCGAAGACATCGACCTGCCCAACGTCCGGATCTACCGCATCCCGCGGATGGAGTTCCTGGGGCCGGTCAAGATCGGGCCGTCGCCGCTCAAGCTGTTCCTCGACGTCTTCATGCTGTTCTGGACGCTGTTCCTGCTGTGCACCCGGCGCTACCAGTTCGTCCATGCGCATGAGGAGAGCGTGTTCTTCCTGCGCTTCCTGAAGCCGCTCTTCGGCTTCCGGCTGATCTACGACATGCATTCGAGCCTGCCCGAACAGCTCCGCAACTACAAATTCACCGAATCCAGGATCATCATCGGCATCTTCGAGTGGCTGGAGCGGACCTGCCTCAAGAACGCCGACGCGGTGATCACGATCTGCCCGGAACTTGCCCGCTACGCGGAGCCGCTGGTGCCGGATCGCAGCCGGCATGTGCTGATCGAGAACTCGATCTTCGACCCGGTGCGGCTGGTCCGGACGGTCCAGGGGGCGCCCCCGCCGCCACCGATCCCCTTGCCGGCCGACCGCAAGCTGGTCGTCTATGCCGGCACGCTGGAAGCCTACCAGGGCATCGAGATCCTGTTGGGCGGGTTCGCCCAGGCGTTCCCGCAGACGCCGGACGCGCTGCTCCTGATCGTCGGCGGCACCCCGGAGCAGGTCGAGCACTACCGCGGCCTGGCCAGCGACCTCGGGATCGGCGACCAGGTGGTGTTCACCGGCCGGGTCGCCCAGACCCTGGCCAAGCACTATATCGGCATGGCCCACGTGCTGGTCTCGCCGCGCAGCACCGGGATCAACACGCCGCTCAAGATCTACGAGCAGCTGGCCAGCGGCGTGCCGCTGGTGGCGACCAACATCCTGTCGCACACCCAGGTCCTGGACGACACGGTCTGCTTCCTGAGCGATCCTGAGCCTGCTGCGTTCGGCCAGGCCCTGGTCGCCGCGATCGGCGACGACGAGGCCCGGGCGGCGGTCGCCGAAGGGGCGCGCCGCCGCTACGCCGACGTCTACAGCCGGCCGATCTACGTCGCGAAGATGCGCCGCGTGCTCGACATGGTCTGTCCCGAAAGAAGCAGAGCCGTATGTGTGGAATCGCAGGCGTCCTGACCTTCCCGGGCGGCGACCGCCTCGATCCATCCCTGCTGGCGCGGATGACCGACACGATCCTCCACCGGGGGCCCGACGGCGTTGGTCATCATGTCGATCCGCCGGTGCTGATGGGCATGCGCCGGCTGTCGATCATCGACGTCGCGGGCGGTCATCAGCCGATCGGCAACGAGGACGGCACGGTCCAGGTCGTCTTCAACGGCGAGATCTACAACTACCGCGAGCTGCGCCAGGACCTGGAGCGGCGCGGCCACCGGTTCCGCACCCGCTCGGACACCGAGGTGCTGGTCCACCTCTACGAGGAGCATGGTGACGCGTTCCCCCGCCTTTTGAACGGGATGTTCGCCTTCGCGCTGCACGACCGCACGCGCCGGCGCGTGCTCCTGGCCCGCGACCAGGTCGGCATCAAGCCGCTGTTCGTGGCGAAGCTGCCGGGCCAGCTGGTGTTCGGCTCCGAGATCAAGGCGCTTCTGGCAAGCGGGCTGGTGCCCCGCGAACTCGACCATGATGCCCTGGCAGAGTTCATGAGCTGGGAATATGTCCCGGCCCCGCGCACGCTGATTCGCGCCATCCGCAAGCTGGAGCCGGGCTGCACCCTGGCGGTGGACCTGGACAGGGGTGCCGTGCAGGAACGCCGCTACTGGGACCTGCCCGCTGCCGATGCGGTGGAACCGGGCGAGGAGCGCGCCTGGGCGGACCGGCTCGACGCCGCGATCGGCCAGGCGGTCCGCCGGCAGATGGTGGCCGATGTCCCGCTGGGAGCTCTCCTGTCGGGGGGCGTCGACAGCTCGATGGTCGTGTCCCAGATGGGCAAGGGTGCGCTGACCTTCTCGATCGGCTTTGACGACGCATCCTATGACGAGCTGCCCCATGCGCGCCGGGTGGCGCGCCATCTCGGCGTGCGCCATGAGGTCGAGACGATCCGCGCCGACGTGCGGGGCATGTTCGACCACCTGATGCATTTCATGGACGATCCGATCGCCGACTTCTCGATCTTCCCGACCTACCTCGTCTCCCGCCTCGCGCGCCGCCACGTGACGGTGGCGCTGAGCGGGGATGGCGGCGACGAGCTGTTCGGCGGCTACGACACTTATGTGGCCCAGGCGATGGCTGGGCGCTGGCAGCGCCTGCCGGCCTTTCTCCGCCAGGGCGTGATCGCCCCTCTGCTGGACCGAATCCCGCCCCGGCCGCAGAAGAAGGGGCTGATCAACAAGGCCAAGCGCTTTGTCGAGGGAGCCAGGCTCGATCCGGCCCTGGGCCATGCCCGCTGGCGGCTGTTCATGGACGCAGCGTTGCGCGGCAATCTGTTCACGGCCGGCATGGGCGAGCAGCGCGACACCGGCGCCGAGGCCCATGTCCGGCGCTACATGCAGGAAGCCGAGGCACGCGACCCGGTCGACCGGGCGCTGCATGTCGACATGAAGTCCTACCTGGTCGACAACTGCCTGGTGAAGACCGACCGGATGTCGATGGCCTGTTCCCTGGAGCTGCGCGTCCCGCTGCTGGACATCGAGCTTGTCGAGCTGGCCTTCCGGATGCCCTCCTCGATGAAGCTGAAGGACGGGCAGACCAAGCCACTCCTGAAGGAAGTGACCGCGCGCCATGTGCCGCGCGAAAGCGTGTACCGGACCAAGCAGGGCTTCTCGATCCCCATCAAGCACTGGCTGAACGACGCGTTCAGGCCGCTCACCGACGAACTGCTGGCCCCCGAGCGCCTGAAGGCCGATGGCCTGTTCCAGCCGGACACCGTCCAGCGGCTCTTGGCCGAGCATCGCAGCAACCGTGCCAACCATAGCCACGTCATCTGGGCGATGCTGGTCTTCCAGGACTGGAAGACCCGCTGGGGCGTCGGCCATTGACGGAGCGGGCGTCGGTCGACCTCGCCATTGTCGGGGGCGGGGTGGTCGGCCTGTGCCTGGCCTACGAGGCGGCGCGGACCGGCCAAACGGTGGCGCTGCTGGAGAGGCGGGCGGATTTCGCCCAGGCGACCTCGGCCAACTGGTTCCGCATCCTGCATGGCGGCCTGCGCTACCTGCAATCCCTGGATCTGGTCCGCCATCGGGAATCGGTGGAGGCCCGCCGGGAATGGCTGCGGGACTTTCCGGATCTCGTGGAGCCCCTGCCTTGCCTGATGCTGCTGACCGGCCGCGGGCTGAAGCGGCCGGCACTGTTCCGCGCCGCGTTTGCCATGGATGCGGCGCTGGCTTCCTGGCGCAACCGCGGCATCCGGCCCGACCGGCATCTGCCCAGGGGCCGGATCCTGAGCGTCGGCGAGACCCGCGACCTGCTGCCCTGCCTGCAGGCGCCAGGCCTCCAGGGCGCTGCCCGGTGGACGGATGCGGTCGCCAAGGATGCCGCACGGCTGACCGCGGCCCTGGCGGCGCGGGCACGCGCGGCGGGCGCCGAGCTGCGTCCCTCCCACCCGGTCCAGGAGATCCTGGTGGAGCATGGCAAGGTCCATGGCGTGCGCCTCGCCAACGGGGAGACAGTGCGGGCGGAGACGGTCGTGACCACGACTGGGCCCTGGACCGATCTCACGCTTGCCCACCTGCCGTCGGTCCGTCGGCGCGACCTGTTCCGCCCTTCCCTGGCCTTCAACCTAGTCCTGGACCGGCCGGCTCCCTTCGAGGGCGCCCTGGCGGTCCAGGCGCGCCGGCCGAACGCGCCGGTGCTGTTCGTCTATCCGCTGCAGGGCCGGACCTTTGCCGGTACCTGGCACGCCCCCTGGATCGGCGCGCCGGATGCGCCCCAACCGCCGGAAAGGGACCTGCTGGCCTTCATCGACGATCTCGCCGATGCCCTGCCCTGGCTCGACCTGGACCTCGACGCGGTGCAGGCGGTCCATGCCGGCCTGCTGCCGGTGGGGGCGGCCGGCTCGACCGAGCTGACCAACCGCCCGCTCCTGGTCGATCATGGTGCCGAGGGCGGGCCATCCGGGCTGTACTCGGCAGCGGCCATCAAGTTCACCACCGCCCCGCAGCTGGCCCGCAAGCTGCTGGCCAGCCTTCCGCGCAGCCAGGCGCGCTAGGATCGGCCGTCGAGAGGGTTGTGGAAACGGCAGATCTCGGCACAGGAGTCGGATGCTCGGCCAAGCATGGGCGCAGTTCCCTTTCCGTCGCCCCCTGGAAGCCAAGAGATGCCGGCAAACTCCAGAAGGAACTCGTTCAGTCCAGGCTGAAGCAAAGGCGACGAGTGCGAGGGCGGCCAGACATTCTGGGGCGTGCTGGTCTCAACGGGTGGCGAGACGTCAACCGTTCTTGAGCCGGCAGAACAGCCGCTCGATCAGGCCGCGTCGCACGCAAGCCTTGCGGTCGAGCGGGCAAGAAATGGTGCGACTGGCCGTGGAGGGGGGCCATGGCCTGGATGTGCCGGGCCCTGAGCCAGGGACGCAGACGGTCGGCATCATGGGCTTTGTCGGCGATGGCCCGCCGCAGGGGCGGGGCGGTAGGGAGCAGCGCACTACCATCCTGATGCCGGCGATGTTGCCCGATGCCATGGTGCAGGCGAACGGTTGGCCACGATCATCGGCCAGTCCATGGAACGTTGATGTCCGGCCGCCCCGCAAGGGCCGATCATCGGACATCCCCTTAGCACCAGAAGCGGAGTGATGGGGCTTGACGTGGCGGCGCTCGATCGAGCGTTGCCCGGCACCGGACCGCTGCCGGCAGCCTGCCGAAACAGCAGCTGCCATTCCTCCGGGCCTGTCCATCATCCACGCTCCCCAGAGGAGCCGCGGCCAGGAGGCCGCAGAGGCCATGGCAGCGGTTGCACATGGTCACGTCCGGGCCACAGCCTGGAGGCACATCCCGCCTCGATCCGCAGGGAGCGGATCATCCGTCTCCACCGGGATCGGGTCCGGAGCCCTTGGCGGGTGGGGTAGTCGCCCTCGATCGCGCGCCGGGCTTCGCTGATCGCGTGCGGGCTGTCGGTCCTTGGGCCGGCCCGGCCAAGGATGGGGCAGCTGCGGTACAATCCGCGCGCCCCCTCATGTCCTGCAGCCCATCCGGCAGGCTCTCCCAATGTCGATGACCAGGCTGAGCCGATCAGAAAGCATGGCGCTGCAGGAAGTTGTTCGAGCGCCCTGTCCAGGCGCCCGGGGCGGCCTGGTCCAGCACGGGCAGCCGCTCGGGCTGCGGCCGAACCGCCGGCGCTCGGTTGCAGCATTCCCGACCGTTGGCACGCCATCCCTCTTCTTGCTGGCCGACGCCCTGGCGCATCGCCGTCCCGCTGCTGCCAGTTGGACCAATGAACGATTGATCCCACCAAGCCTGGGGAAGCAGTGCCAGGGCCACCCCTTGCTCCAGGCGCGGTGGTGATGTCGGCCGACTTGGCCGCCCCTGACATGGCGGAAACGAGGCCATCGCCGCGGCCGTTGTCTTTCAGCTGTAGCTGCCGCTCGTCCGGCCTGCGCCCAGGTCAGCTGAGCAGTGGGACGGGAACCGGCACTGGCCGAGCTCGGCCGGCCGCGCCGCCTGGACAGGGATCAGGAGCGCCTGCCGGCCCGTCGGCGACCAGATCCCCGCTTTCATGAGCCGCATCAGGCCGTAGCGCCGCGACGGCTTGCCGAGACGCCGGACCCATCACATCGATGGATGTTTCCGGGGATAGCGCAAAGCGGATCCCGCCCTTTACTTCGGCCGGCTGGAACGAGGCGAGAATTTTCGCAGGCGCTGCATCTCGGATCGCCGGCGCCGCGTTAGCCCCTTCGAAGAGCCGCCACGCTGGATCCCCATCCGGGACATCGTGCGAGGCGGACAGATCGGAAGGCAGATCCACATGACAGAGACAGGTTCGACCGCGGCTACCGGCAGGCGCAGCCTGATGACCCGCACCCTCGGCCTTGCCGGTGCCGTCGGGCTGGCCGGTCCGGCGATCCTCAGGTCCAAGGCAGCCCAGGCCGCCCCGGCCATCACCGAGGCGGACGTCCTGAACTTCGCGCTGAACCTCGAATATCTGGAGGCCGAATACTACCTGCGCGCCGCCTATGGCCGTGGTCTGGACGCCAGCGACGCCGGTTCGGGCAATCAGGCCGTCGGCGCGGTCACCGGCGGGCGCCAGGTCCAGTTCGGCGCGCGCTACCAGCGCGAGATCGCCCAGGAGATCGCCCAGGACGAGCTCAACCATGTGAAGCTGCTGCGTTCCGTTCTGGGCAAGGCTGCGGTGGCGCGGCCGGCCATCGACTTCTCGAAGTCCTTCTCGGCTCTTGGCCAGGCCACCGGCGTGCCCAGCGGATCGATGATGTTCGATCCGTTCAGCAGCGAGGAAAATTTCTGGCTGGGCGCGTTCACCTTCGAGGATGTCGGCGTCACCGCCTACAAGGGCGCCACCCCTGCCTTGCGGGAATCGCCCTATCTGGAGGCGGCCGCCGGCATCCTGGCCGTCGAGGCCTACCACGCGGGCGAGATCCGCTCGATGCTGCTGCGCGCCGGCAAGGGCTTCCTGGCCAGCCGGATTGCCCGCGCGCGCGACATGATCGATGGCCCCTCGGTCACCGATCAGGGTCTGAGCAACCAGGGCAAGGTCAACATCGTCCCGACCGACCTGAACAGCGTCGCCTTCTCGCGCACGCCGCGCCAGGTGCTGGATGTCGTCTATCTCGGTACCGGCGCCCCGCGCGGCGGCTTCTTCCCGCACGGCATGAACGGCACCATCCGCTAGCCTGATCCGCCCCCCCGCCAGGCAGCCAAGGGACGGATGCGGACAGCGTCCGTCCCTCGTGCCGTTTTTGGAAGCCGGAGCCACCTTGGGTACCAGCCGCGTCGAGGCACGGTCGCCCCAGCCAGAGCAACGGCACCCGTCCCCGGAAGGCGATCCGGCCGGAGCACAGGACCGCCGGCGGAGATTGCCGAAACAGAGGCGGAACAGCCTCAGCAACCCTGAGGCGAATGATCCTGTCCTGCCTGCCAGAACTTCCCAAGGAACATCTGGGGCGTGACTAGGAATTGACTAGGCCAGAAACGGAGAGCCTGTCCTGCGCTTTGTCCGGATGCCTGTTGCTTCTTGTTCGATCATCCGGAGACAAAAGTAACGCAGCCGCAACGGCTGCGCTTAGTCAACCGACCGCGTCCTTCAGGCCCTTGCCGGGCTTGAAGCGGACCGCCTTCGATTCCGCGATGGTGATCGTCTTGCCGGTCTGCGGGTTGCGACCCTCGCGGGCGGCGCGCTGCACGACCTCGAAGGAGCCGAAGCCCGTGATGGTGACCTTGTCACCGTCCTTGAGCGCGGCCTGGATGCTGTCCAGAACGGCGCGGACCGCCTTCGCGGAATCGGCCTTGGTGATGCCGGCCTTGTCTGCGACTGCCGAATTCAGTTCGTCCAAGGTCATGGAGTACTCCTCTGCATGACTAAAGGTGAAACGCGCATTATCATGGCAATCGATGGTTGCAAATACCGATAGAGATTGGCCGAACAGCGAGGAACCCCCGTCTGTTCTGGTCATCGGCGCTGGCCCCGCCGGGCTGATCGCCGCCGAACGCATGGCCAAGCAAGGATTGCGACCAGTTGTGGTCGAGGGATCGGCGCGTCCTGCGAGGAAATTCCTGATCGCCGGCAGAGGCGGCCTAAATCTCAGCCATGTCGGGGAGGTGGAACAACTTCTCCGGCATTATGGGGATGCCCGGAACTGGCTGGAGCCGCACTTGTCCGCTTTCGACGTGACGGCGCTGCGCAGTTGGGCGGATGAGCTGGGAGCCGAGACTTTTGTCGGGACCAGCGGGCGGATCTTCCCCAAGGCGCTGAAGGCAACCGGGCTCCTGCGCGCCTGGCTGGCACGTCTGGACCAGCTGGGTGTGACCTTGAAGCTGCGCACCCGACTAGTCGGGATCAGCGGCGACGGCGCGCTCCGGCTGGACGGGCCGGATGGCGAGCGCCTTTGCCGGCCGGATGCCGCCGTGCTGGCCCTGGGCGGCGCCAGCTGGCCCAGGCTGGGGGCGGACGGCGCCTGGGTCCCGATGCTGAGCGCGCTCGGGGTGGCGGTGCGGCCGCTGCGGGCCGCCAATGCCGGGGTGCTGGTGCCGTGGTCCGAGGTGGCCCGGCAGCGCTTTGCCGGCATCCCCATGAAGAACCTGGCGGCCACCGTGGACGGCGAGACCGCCCGGGGCGAACTGGTGCTGACGCCCTATGGGGTGGAGGGGCAGCTGGTCTATGCGCTGGGCGCTGCCCTGCGCCGGCAGATCGACGCCTGCGGCAAGGGCCGCCTCCAGATCGACCTCAAGCCCGACCTGGCCCCGGAGGAGCTCCTGCGCCGCCTTTCCCGCCCGCGCGGCAGCCAGTCCTGGCCGACCTGGCTCAGCCGGTCGCTGCGCCTGCCGCCGATGACCCCGGTGCTCCTGCGCGAGGCAGGGATTGGGCCTGCAAGCAGACCGGCCGAGCTCGCCGCCGCCCTGAAGGCCCTGCCGATCGAGGTGACCGGCAGCCGGCCGATCGCCGAGGCGATCAGCAGCAGCGGCGGGATCGCCCTGGAGGAACTCGACCAGCGGCTGATGCTGCGCCGCTGTCCGGGCCTGTTCGTCGCCGGGGAGATGCTGGACTGGGAGGCGCCGACCGGCGGCTACCTCCTGCAGGCCTGCTTCGCCACCGGCGCCGCCGCCGGCGAGGGCGTGCTCGACTGGCTCAGGGAACGAGCAGGATCTTGCCGGTGTGCGCCGAGCTTTCCATGAGCCGGTGCGCTTCGACCACCTCGGTCAGCGGGAAGGTCGCATGGACCACCGGGCGGATGGTGCCGGCCTCCAGGAGCGGCCAGACCCGGGTGCGCAGTTCCTGGGCGATGGCGCCCTTCTCCGCGACCGAGCGGGCACGCAGGGTCGAGCCGGTCCAGGTGAGCCGCTTCACCATCAGCTTGGTGAAATCGGCCTCGACCCGGCTGCCCTGCAGCCAGGCGATCTGGACGATCCGGCCGTTCATGGCCGCCGCCTCCAGGTTGCGCGCGACATAGTCGCCGCCGACCATGTCCAGGATCACGTCGACGCCCTTGCCGCCGGTGGCCTGCTTGACGACCTCGACGAAGTCCTCCCGGCGGTAGTCGATGCCGCGGACAGCGCCAAGTTCCTCGCAGGCCTTGGCCTTTTCCGGGGATCCCGCGGTCGCGTACACCTCGGCGCCCAGCGCATGGGCCAGCTGGATGGCGGTGACGCCGATGCCCGAGGTGCCGCCATGGACGAGGAAGCGCTCGCCCGGCTGCAGGCCGCCCCGCTGGAACACGTTGGTCCAGACGGTGAAGAAGGTCTCCGGCACGCCGCCGGCCTCGATGTCGCTCCAGCCGGAGGGCACCGGCAGGGTCTGCTCGACCGGGGCCACGCAGTAGTCGGCATAGCCGCCCGAGGCCACCAGCGCGCAGACATGATCGCCCACCGCATAGGCGTCGACGCCCCTGCCCAGGGCGACCACCTCCCCGGCGACCTCCAGGCCGGGCACGTCGGAGGCGCCGGGCGGGGGCGGGTAGGAGCCGCCGCGCTGGAAGACGTCGGGCCGGTTGATCCCGGCGGCGGCGACCCGGATCAGGACCTCGCCGGGTGCCGGGTCCGGCCGCGCCATCTCGTCCAGCGCCAGCACCTCCGGTCCGCCCGGGCGGACGATCTTCACGTAGCGCATGGTGGCGGGCAGCGCAGCGGTCATGGGCGTGTCTCCTTCGGCCGATGAGGCGCCGGATCGAGGCATGGCCGGCATCGATGCGCAAGGGCGCAGCAACCTGCACGGAGGACCGGCCAGCGACATCATGCGCGGATATCGGTACGCCCGCGCACCGCTGCGGCCTTGCCTGAGGCCCCGCGGATGCCCATCATCCGGCAACCTCCCAGCATTCACGAACAATGACCACGACCGTACGAAGCCGCGCTCAGATGATCGCCGAGGAACCGCTGCGCCAGAGCACCGGCGGCCAGAACCATGCGCGCGGCGGCGCCCATCGTGGCGGGCCGGTGCGGACCTGCGCCTGGCCGGGCTGTGACGCCTGCGGCGAGTACCGGGCGCCGCTCTCGCGAGCCTCGCTGCGGGACTATCAGTGGCTGTGCCTGGAGCATGTCCGGGAGTTCAACCGTCGCTGGGACTATTTCCAGGGAATGGATGCCGACGAGATCGAGGCGCAGCGCCGGGACGACGTCACCTGGAGCCGCCCGACCTGGCCGCCCGGCCTGAACACGGCCGACATGCGGCTGAAGGACCCGTTCGAGCTTCTGCATGCCCATGGCTTCACCAGCCGGTCCCGCCGGGAAGCCCCTGCCAGCCGCCCGCCGACGACCGCCCAGACCCATGCGCAGACCCTGGGGCTGAGCCTGGGCTTCTCGGTCGAGGAACTGAAGCGGCGCTACAAGACGCTGGCCAAGCAGCACCACCCGGACCTGCACGGCGGCGACCGCCACCAGGAAGAGCGCCTGAAGCAGATCAACGCCGCCTACACCTGGCTGCTGGCCCATCCCGACGCCCGCTGAGCTGCCCCGGTCGCGGCATCGGTGCTGCAGCCATTTCGGGAGGAAGGCAGGGACGGGCCCGCGCCCCACAAGCCGGTGGCAGATCCGGTCGGGGCGCGGCAAGGTCGCGGCGGCCAATGCGGCCGGCCGGCGGGACGGGCCGCCATGAATGACGGAAAGCGATGAGCAGCAACGTGACCATGCATGCCGTCGACCGGATCGAGGCGCATCTGGAGGACGGTCCCTGGCCCTGGGCGGTGGCGAACCGGGAGCGGGTCCGGGCGCACTGGGACCGGCTGAGCAGGGCCAACCCGGCCCTGTTCAACGGGCAGGTCCTGATCGGCCGCAACCGGCAGATCCGCGCCGGCTGCCTGCAGGTCCGCTACGTCGCCATCGACTATGCCAGCTTTCTCACCTTCCGCGACCTGGGCTTTCCCGATCCGAGCGCCGGCAACTGCTTCGGGATGGCGGCGCTGCGCAGCGCCGACGGCGCCTATGTTCTGGGCGTGATGGCCGGGCATACCGCCAATGCCGGGCGGATCTACTTTCCGGCGGGCACCCCGGATCCGGCCGACGTCCTGCCGGACGGCCGGGTCGACCTGCAGGGCAACGTGCTGCGTGAACTTGCCGAGGAAACCGGCATCCGGCCGGACGAGGTCGAGGTCGGCCAAGGCTGGACCGTGGTGATCGAAGGCGGGCGCACCGCCCTGATGCGCGAGATCCGGATCGATCTGCCGGCCGAGCGGCTGCGCGCACGGATCGTTTCCTTCCTTCGTTCGGAGACCAGGCCGGAGTTCTCGGACGTCCGGCTGGTGCGCAGCGTTGCCGAAGCGGAGGGCGACGGCATCCCCACGTTCGTCCAGGCCTATCTCCGGCAGGCGCTCGGGGCTGGCTGAGGCCGCGCGACAGGTCCGGGGCAGACCTTTTCCCGGCCCCATCGACCCGGCGGGCGGACCCTGGGGCAAAGGGTCCGCGGTCGCGGCGAAGGCCGGCCAGGAGTGGCGCCGACCCGTCCGGCTCATCCGCCAAGCAGGACATCCGGCAGGGTTGGCGACAATTGGAACGATCTGCTAGCGTCGGCGTTGTCGAGGTGGGCGCTGCGGGTGCGGTGCCCTCGTTCGGGCTGGCCATTGCCCAGCACCACGCGCCAACAGAGCCTCGCTACCTTCGCGTCTTCGGATCCGTCATGACTCTCGCTGATCAGAGTTCGCTTCTCGATCCGTCGAACCGGATCGATCTGCCCGCCAGGCCGGACATCCGGCTGTCGGTTCGGCAGACCTTCGGGATCGACAGCGACCTCGAGGTGGACGCCTACAGCCGGCGCACCGACTATGTCCCCGACCTGGACGATGCCTACCGCTTCGACCACGACACCACCCTCGCGATCCTGGCCGGCTTCGCCTACAACCGCCGGGTGATGATCCAGGGCTATCACGGCACCGGCAAGTCGACCCATATCGAGCAGGTCGCCGCCCGCTTGAACTGGCCCTGCGTCCGGGTCAACCTGGACAGCCACATCAGCCGGATCGACCTGATCGGCAAGGACGCGATCGTCCTGAAGGACGGCAAGCAGGTCACCGAGTACCGGGAAGGCATCCTGCCCTGGTCGCTGCAGAACCCGGTGGCGCTGGTGTTCGACGAGTACGATGCCGGCCGGCCGGACGTGATGTTCGTGATCCAGCGGGTCCTGGAGAGCCAGGGCCGCATGACCCTGCTCGACCAGAACAAGGTCCTGCGCTCGCACCCGGCCTTCCGCCTGTTCGCCACCGCCAACACGGTGGGCCTGGGCGACACGTCGGGCCTCTATCATGGCACCCAGCAGATCAACCAGGGCCAGATGGACCGCTGGTCGATCGTGACCCAGCTGAACTATCTGGAGCACGACGCCGAGGTGCGGATCGTGCTGGCCAAGTGCCCGGACTACGACACGCCGGAAGGGCGCAAGTCGGTGTCGCAGATGGTGAGCCTGGCCGACCTGACCCGCAACGGCTTTGTCGCCGGCGATGTCTCGACGGTGATGTCGCCCCGCACGGTGATCACCTGGGCGGAGAACGCGCGGATCTTCAAGAGCCTGCCGCTCGCCTTCCGCCTGACCTTCCTGAACAAGTGCGACGAGGCGGAGCGCGCCACGATCGCCGAGTATTATCAGCGCTGCTTCGGCCAGGAACTGCCGGAATCGGCTACCCGGCTGGCGATGGCCTGACCGGAGCGGGCGCGCCCGGTCCGGTCGCGGCGCGCCCAGGAACGACAAGCAGGGGAGCCTGGCAGTGGTAGTGGTCGCAACGCGCCCGGGAGCGCCCGAGCCCAACCAGACGGTGCGTGAGCGGGTCGACAACTTCCAGCGGGTCGTGGGCGCCACCGTGCGCGCGATGGCCGGGAAACCGACCCTGGACGTGCAGTTCCGGGCCGGCGACGGCAAGCGCGCCGCCGATCCCCGCGCGGCCGAGGGCGTGCGGCTGCCCAGCCCCCGCCAGGACTTTGCCCGCGCCGACCTCGCCCGGATCCGTGGCGAGGGCGACCAGTCGGCCCTGCGCCTGCGCCACCACGACGCCAAGCTGCATGCCCGCCATGCCCCGACCGGCGAGATCGCCCAGCTCGTCTACGACAAGATGGAGCAGGTCCGGATCGAGGCGTTCGGCGCGTCGCGGATGGAAGGCGTGCGCGACAACCTGCTCAGCGCCTGGAAGGCCCGGGTCCGGCCGATCGAGGCGGGCGCCCAGGAGCAGGCGGGCCATATGGCCGAGATCATCGAGCTGTTCGCCCGCGAGCAGCTGCTCGGCACCGAGCTGCCGCCGCCCTATGCCAAGGCGCTGGAACCCTGGCGCGATCATCTCGCCCAGCACATGGCCGGCCACCTGCCCAAGCTGGAAGCGCTGCTGGACGACCAGGAGCGGTTCGCCATCGAGATGCGCGACCTGCTGAACGACCTGGGGTTCACCACCGAGGAACTGCCCGAGGACGCCGAGGGCCAGGACCAGTCCGAGGACCAGGACGAGGAGCAGCAGGAAGGCCAGGAAGGCGGCGACCAGGGCGAGGAAGGCAGCGGCGAGGACCAGCAGCAGGACAGCCAGACCAAGGAAACCAGCGCCTCGCAGGATGCCGCGGAGGCCCAGGCCGGCGAGGGCGACGAGAGCCAGGACGCCATGGCCGAGATGGGCGCCGAGGACGAGGGCGAGGCGCCCGCCTCCAACCGGCCGAAATCCGGCCAGGGCCAGAGCGACCTCGCCTCCTACAAGGTCTACGCGAAGAAGTTCGACGAGGTGGTCACCGTCGACGAGCTGTGCGGCCCGTCCGAGCTGACACGGCTGCGCGGCCAGCTCGACATGTCGCTGCAGCGCTTCCACGCCATGATCGGCAAGATGGCCAATCGGCTGCAGCGCAAGCTGATGGCCCAGCAGCAGCGCTCCTGGCTGTTCGACCTGGACGAGGGCATCCTGGACGCCGCGCGGCTCGCGCGCGTGGTGATCAACCCCAGCCACGCCCTGACCTTCAAGGTCGAGAAGGAGACCGACTTCCGCGACACGGTCATGACCCTGCTGATCGACAATTCCGGCTCGATGCGCGGCCGGCCGATCGCGGTGGCGGCCATGAGCGCGGACATCCTGGCGCGCACACTGGAGCGCTGCGGGGTCAAGGTCGAGATCCTGGGCTTCACCACCCGCGCCTGGAAGGGCGGGCAGTCGCGCGAGCAGTGGCTGCGCGAGGGCAAGCCGGCCTCGCCCGGCCGGCTGAACGACCTGCGCCACATCATCTACAAGGCCGCCGACACGCCCTGGCGGCGCGGCCGCCGGGCGCTGGGATTGATGCTGCGCGAGGGGCTGCTCAAGGAGAACATCGACGGCGAGGCGATCCTGTGGGCGCACGAGCGCCTGCTCGCCCGGCCGGAGCAGCGCCGGATCCTGATGGTGATCTCCGACGGCGCCCCGGTCGACGACAGCACGCTCTCGTCCAACCCGGGCAACTATCTGGAAAAGCACCTGCGCCAGGTGATCGAGCAGATCGAGACCACCTCGCCGGTGCAGTTGCTCGCCATCGGCATCGGCCACGACGTGACCCGCTACTACCGGCGCGCCGTGACGATCTCCGACCCGGAGCAGCTGGGCGGCACCATGCTCAAGCAGCTGGCGGAGCTGTTCGACCTGGACGAGGACAAGCCAGCCGGGCGGCGCAGGCGCGCCGCCTGACCGGGACCGCATCGGAAAGATGCTTGGCGGCTGCGCCCTGGCAGGCCGCCGCTTCCGGCGTGGTCAGCCACCGCCCGCCAGGGCGCGGGCCAGCTTCTGGTGGAACCGGGCATAGCCCCGCTCGGTCTGGCGCAGATAGGCCCTGGCATGTTCATGCAGCGCCGGCAGCTGGTGGAACGGCACGGTCGGGTAGGCATGGTGCTCGGCATGGTAGGGCATGTTCCAGGCCACGAAGCGCACCACCCGGGTGGTGAAGGTCGTCCGGGTGTTCTCCAGCATGTTGGCGACATGCGGGCAGCGGGTGTGCTCCGCCAGCAGATAGGCGCGCAGGAACGGCTGGCCCAGCAGGATCGGCGCCAGCCAGGCCCACCACAGCGCCGTCGAGCCAAAGGCCACCGAGCCCGCCGCCAGCAGGGCGTACAGCCCCAGCATCACCCGCGCCTCCACCACCATCTGCGGCCGCGCCCGCCTGGGTAGATAGTCGTCGGTGATGGCGCCGCGAGCATTTGTCAGAAGCGTCCGCACCGCCGAGATCCAGAGCGGCACGCCCGAGAGGTAGCGCAGGTACTGGAGCACGGTCTCCGGCTTGGGCGCCATCAGTTCCGGGTCGTGGTCCGGGTCATGGGTGTGGCGGTGGTGGGCGAAGTGGAAATACTTGAACCAGCAGGGCGGGATCAGCACCAGGAACCCGGCCAGATGCGCCACCGCGCGGTTCAGCCATGGCGTGCGGAACGCGGTGCCGTGCACCGTCTCGTGCAGGGCGGTGAACAGGAACACGATCAGGATGCCCTGCGGCACCAGGAGCAGCGGCCAGCCGGGCACGCCGGCCAGGATCGCCCAGCCCAGAACCAGGATCAGGCCGAGATGGCCGGCCAGCTGGACGAGGCCCGGCCGGTCGGACAGCGTGGTCAGCGCCCGGCGCTGCTCCGGCGCCAGGCGCGAGATCATGGCGCGATGGTCGATGCTGTCGTCCATGGTGGAAGCCGTGTCCGGTTCTGCCCCAAGGGGAATGCTCGAACTCTAGCAGCGCACCGCCCGACTGCGAAATCCCCGCCTCGGTTCGCGGACCGTCAGTCGATCGGGTGCAGCACCCGGTGCAGGAAGTCCTGGGTGCGCGGGTGGGATGGCCGGGCCAGCACGTCGGCCGGCGGCCCCTGCTCGACGATCACGCCGCCATCGATGAACAGGACCCGGTCGGCGACCTCGCGGGCGAACGCGATCTCGTGGGTGACGATCAGCATCGTCATGCCCTCCTTGGCCAGGTCGCGCATCACGGTCAAAACCTCGCCGACCAGTTCCGGGTCGAGCGCCGAGGTCGGTTCGTCGAACAGGATCGCGCGCGGCTGCATCGCCAGCGCCCGGGCGATCGCGACCCGCTGCTGCTGGCCGCCGGAGAGCTGCTGGGGATGGGCATCCGCCTTCTGCGCGAGCCCGACCCGTTCCAGCAGCGCCTGCCCCCGGCGCGACGCCTCGGCCTTGCGCTCGCCCTTCACGTAGACCGGCCCCTCGATCACGTTCTCCAGCACGGTCCGGTGCGGAAACAGGTTGAAGCGCTGGAACACCATCGCGACCTCCATCCGGACCTCCCGGATCGAAGGGGCGTTGCGGTCGACCAGCTGGCCCTCCACCAGCACCCTGCCCTTCTGGTAGTCCTCCAGCCCGTTCACGCAACGCAGCATGGTGGACTTGCCGGAGCCCGAGGGGCCGATGATGCACACCACCTCGCCCTTGCCGACCGTGGCGTCCACGCCCTTGAGGACCTCCAGCGCGCCGAAGCTCTTGTGGACGTCTTGGAACTCGATCATCGCCATGGTCAGCGCCTCCGCCCCATCCGCTTCTCCAGCCACCGGCTCAGGCCCATCAGGGGCAGGCACATCACCAGGTAGAGCAGCGCCACCGTGGTGAAGACCGCCGTGTTCTTGAAGGTCGAGGAGGCCAGCAGCTTGCCCTGCAGGGACAACTCGGCGACGGTGATGGTGGAGGCGAGCGAGCTGTCCTTCAGCATCATGATCATGGTGTTGCCGTAGGAGGGCAGGATGATCCGCACCGCCTGGGGCAGGATCACCCGGCGCATCATCAGGCTGCGCGACATGCCGATCGACTGAGCCGCCTCGGTCTGGCCATGGTCCACTGCCTCGATGCCGGCGCGGAAGTCCTCGGCCTGGTAGGAGGAGTAGGCGATGCCAAGGCCGATGATCGCCGCCTGCAGCGCGGTGAGCGCGAGGCCCAGCTCCGGCATCACGAAATAGATGTAGAACAGCTGGACCAGGATCGGGATGGCGCGCAGCAGGTTGACGATGGTGGCGCTGGTCCAGCTCAGCGCCCGGCTGGAGGACAGGCGCATGATCGCCCAGACCAGCCCCAGCACCGTCGAGAAGATGATCGAGCCGACCGTGACGATGATGGTGAGCTGGATGCCCTTCATCAGCACCGGCAGGAAGCTGATCATGTCCTGGAAAAAGCCGCCCATCGTCACCTTCCACCTCAAGAGCGCGGCGGCCGGAAGCCGGCCGCCGCTTCGTCATGCCTGCCTGGATCGGGCAGCCGGCCTCAGTTGAGGCTCCATTTCTCGATCAGCTGGTCGAGCTCGCCGCTCTCCTTCATCTCGCCGATCGCCTTGTTGATCGCCGCCATGCGCTCGGTGTCGCCCTTCTGGGTGGCGACGCCGATCTTTCCCGGCAGCACCGCCTCGTAGCTCTTGACTAGGCGCACGTCCGGGAACTGGCCCTGGCCCAGATAGTAGGACATCACCGGATAGTCGGCGAAGCCCGCGGCGATCCGGCCGGCGTTCACGTCGTTCATGATCGCGGGGATCGTGTCGTAGACCTTCACCTCCTCGAAGATGCCGGCCTCTTCCAGCGCCGCGATGTAGACCGTGCCGAGCTGCGCACCGACCGTCTGGCCCTCCATCTCCTGGAACGACGTGTAGTCCTTGGTGTCGTCCTTGGGCACGATCATGCCCTCGCCGAAGCTGTAGACCGGGTCGGAGAAGTCGATCACCTCGGCGCGCTTGGGCGTGTTGTACATGGCGGCCGAGATCAGATCGATCTTGCCCGAGGTCAGGGAGGCGATCAGCGCCGAGAACTCCATCGGCTCCATCTGGACCTCGAAGCCGGCCTTCTCGCCGATCGACTTGATCAGGTCGACCATGAAGCCGTCGATCTCGTTCTGCTCGTTCATGAAGGCGAACGGGATGCCTTGCGCCTCCGTGCCGATCCGCAGCGTCTCCGCCTGCGCCGGAACAGCCGCCCAGCCGATCGAGAGCGCCAGAACGCCCGCGCCTACCGATGTGAAACGCATGCCTATCCCCTTCTTATGGCTGGCCCCGCCGCGCGTGACGGACATGGGGTACCCTGCCCGGACCTAGCCGTTCCCCGGCCCCGACGCCATCCTCCAGGCGAGCTCCCGTTCCGGATACATCGAAGCGGGCCCGCCTGACCTCGGGCCTCGCGCCATGCGCGTTGCCAATCGCGACATGGGCTCCGGGCGGCCCTGACCGGCGATACCCGCACAGACGATGCTGTGAAACGTTTATTCGCCTGCCCGGCCGTGGCTGAATCGCCACGGCCACACGGCTCCAGCGCGTTGATCGAGCCGCACAAGCCCCTACGTCACCCTGGTTTCGGCCATTGGAACGGCTATGATGTGCGCGGATAGAACCCGGGGCCCAATACCTTGACCGACCTTGCCTTGACCATTCGCCTGAACGCCAACGACAACACGGTCGTGGCCAGGCTCGACATCCTGCCGAACACCGAACTCGGCATCGACGCCGTGCGCACCACCCAGCGCATTCCTGCAGGCCACAAGGTCGCGATCTGCCCGATCGCCAAGGGTGAGCCGATCCGCAAGTTCAACCAGATCATCGGCTTCGCCAGCCAGGACATAGCACCCGGCGAGCATGTCCATGTGCAGAACTGCGTCATGCAGGACTTCGACCGCGACTATGCGGTCGGCGCCGACGTCAAGCCGATCGACTACGTGCCGGAGAACCAGCGCCCGAGCTTCCAGGGCTACCTGCGCGCCGACGGGCGGGCCGCCACCCGCAACTATATCGGCATCCTGTCGACGGTGAACTGCTCGGCCACGGTCTGCAAGTTCATCGCCGAGCGCTTCCCCCGGGAAGTCCTGGCGCAGTACCCGAACGTCGACGGCGTGGTCGCGATCACCCACTCCACCGGCTGCGGCATGGCCGATGCCGGCGAGGGCTATGGCAACCTGCAGCGCACGCTGTGGGGCTTCGCGCGCCACCCGAACTTCGCTGCGGTGCTGATGATCGGCCTGGGCTGCGAGGTCAACCAGATCGACTTCCTGCTGGACGCCTACCAGATCAAGCCCGGCCCGAACTTCCGCACGATGACCATGCAGGCCACCGGCGGCACCCGCAAGACCATCGAGCGGGCCCACGAGATCATCCAGGAGATGCTGCCCGGCGTGAACGAGTACGCCCGCCAGCCGGTCTCGGTCTCCGAGATCAGCCTGGCGCTGCAGTGCGGCGGCTCCGACGGCTATTCCGGCATCACCGCCAACCCGGCGCTGGGCCATGCGGCCGACCTGCTGGTCCGCAACGGCGGCACCGCGATCCTGTCCGAGACGCCCGAGATCTACGGGGCGGAGCACCTTTTGACCCGCCGCGCCGTCGACCAGAAGATCGCCGACAAGCTGATCGACCGCATCAAGTGGTGGGAGAACTACACCTCCATCAACGGCGGCGAGATGAACAACAACCCGTCGCCGGGCAACAAGGCGGGCGGGCTCACCACCATCCTGGAGAAGTCGCTGGGTGCGGCGGCCAAGGGCGGCACGCTCAACCTGAACGGCGTCTACAAGTACGCCGAGCCGGTGACCGCGCGCGGCTTCGTGTTCATGGACAGCCCCGGCTACGACCCGGCGGCCGTCACCGGCCAGGTCGCGTCGGGCGCCAACATGGTGACCTTCACCACCGGGCGCGGCTCCTGCTTCGGCTTCAAGCCGGCGCCGTCGATCAAGATCGCGACCAACAGCGCCATGTACCGCCGCATCGAGGAGGACATGGACATCAATGCCGGCACGATCGTCGAGGGCTCCGAGACCATCGAGCAGGTCGGCCAGCGGATCTTCGACAAGGTGATCGAGGTCGCGAGCGGCACCCCCTCCAAGTCCGAGGAGCTGGGCGTGGGCGACCACGAGTTCGTGCCGTGGATGGTCGGCGCCGTCATGTGATCCGGCGACACCCTTCTCCGCTCCGGCTGGGGCGGAGAAGGGTCGCCAGTTCCGGGATGTCCTGGAACGGGCTGCCGCGGCAGGCCCGTTCAGGCTGTTGAAGTACTCCTGGCGGCCGGCCGGGCCAGTCGTCAGGGGCAGAACGTGCCGATCCGGTCCGCCACCTCGACCAGGCTGGACATGTCGGAGGCGGCATCCTCGCCGCTCCAGTTCCTGGCGAGCCGGATCGTTGCCAGGTCGTCCGGCAGCAGGGTGACGATGTTGCCGCCCCAGCCGAGCATCATCGGGTACCAGAGCGTGCAGCCCTCCTCGGAGCGGTGCTGCGCATGCCAGAAGGCCATGTGGTAGGCGGGATGAAAGCCGCCGGTCGGCAGGCCCCGCGCTTGCGGGCCCGGCAGGATGTCGGCGAGCTTGCCCCGGTGCAGGATCTGGGTGCCGTCATGCGCCCCCTCCTCCTGAAACAGGGTCGCGATCTTCACCAGGTCGCCGATGGTCGGGTAGAGGCCGAAGGCCATCAGCGCCTGCCCGGCGCGCCCGTCGGCTTCCAGGGTCTTGTTGATCGGCAGCGCCTGGATGCCGATCGGGCCATAGACCTCCTGCTCCATCATCGCCCACAGACCGGCGTCCGCGCCTTCCTGCGCCTGCAGGTAGCGCTTCATCGCGACACCCAGCAGGAACATGTCCTGGTCGCGGTAGCGGGCGACCTCCCCCGGCCCCCAGGGGTAGTTCTTGGCGATCCGCAGGATCGTATCGATCTTGTCCTGCTCGGAGCGCGCCTCGTACCACTGCGGATAGGTCTCATCGAGCTCGCCGTCGCCGATCAGGTTCGGGGCGGTCTCGGTGCTGCCGTTGCCGATCCCGGTTGCCATGTTCAGCGCATCGCCGAAGGTGACCTCCTGCCAGCCCGGATAGTCGGCGGCCTCGGTGACATGGTCGACCAGCTTCGCGTCGAAGACCTCCGGGCCGTATTTCTCGGCCAGGCGCAGAAGGGCCGCCGCGTTCGCCGCCGCCTTGGTCACCGACCAGACCCCGAAGCGCTGGCGCTCGCAGTAGGCGAGGTCGCCGGCAGCGCTGGGACATGACTTCAGGTAGAACACGCCGTCCTTGAGCAGCCCGTCGACCACGATCTCGCCGGCGGTGATCGAGCTGTCGAAGCCTTCCAGCTCGGCGGCCCCGACCTGCGTCTCCAGCTCCGACCAGGGACGGATCTCCACCTGGTTGGCCAAGCTTTCCCGATAGGCCTGCCGCGCCTCGTCCAGGCCGTCCGCCGCGAGCTCCTCGAAACGCGCGGGCGCCAGACCGGCGGCGGTGAAGTAGTCCTCGATGTAATAGGGGGAGGTCTGCTGGACGACCTGGAACTGCAGGCCGCTGACCTGCTCACCCTTGTAGAGGAAGGTCGCGACGCCGTTATGGGTCTCGCCCTCGATCGAGTGCATCAGCGCGAACGGGAACGAGGCGCGCGACCAGCCGCCATCGCCCGGCTCCGACCATACCCGGCCCGGCTGGACGATCATGTCCCAATAGCTTCGCCCCTCCCCGGTGGAGCCGGCACGGATCACGTCCTGCGACACGGGCACCAGCTCGCCCTCTTCGGTGAAGAACGACACCGACAGCGACGGGAAGATCTTCGGGTCCTTGCCCAGCACTTGCCGCGTCGTGAAGGCGTCCGGCGTGGTCGTCATCTCGACCTCGTCCAGATGCAGCGTCCCCTGGAAGGGCTCCAGCGCCGCCGCGGCATCGCTGGGCGGCAGGAAGGCCTGGTTGGCGACCAGGCGCTCCACCCCCTCGCCCTGCAGCACCGCCGCGGTCAGTTCCTCGCGCGCTTCTGCCGCCATGGCGGCAGGCGCTGCGGCGAGGATTGCGGTCAAGGCGGTCCCGATGAACAGGGCTTTCGATGCCGACGGCATGTTCTTCTCCGGATGGTTCCTGTTGCGGCGGCGGAGGATCGGGGGCTGGCCTGCCATGGTCAACCGCGGCTGGCCGTTCCCGCGGGCCATGCGGGAGGCAGGCGCCGGACCGCGGCAGGCCCGGCCGATGCTCCGATCCAACGTCGGCCGCAGCGATTGAGCCCTGGCAGTTGGGTCGGATAAATTCTACAAATCCGGCAGGGCCAACTGTCTCGGAACGCCGTCGCATGCGCATCCTGTTCGCCGCCGCCATCGCCTCGTCGGGCCTGCTCGCCGTCCAGGCCGAGGCCGCCACCCTCGACCGCATCAAGGAGACGGGCGTCCTCACCCTGGGATACAGAGCCGACGCGGTGCCCTTCTCGTTCGAGAACGACATCGGCGAGCCGGCGGGCTACAGCGTCGCCCTGTGCAAGGTGGTCGCCGCCGAGGTGAAGAGCGAGCTGAAGCTCGACAAGCTCGAGGTGCGCTACGTCAAGGTGACCGGCGAGGATCGCTTCAAGGCGGTGAGCGAGGGCCGGATCGACCTTCTGTGCGGCGCCACCACGCAGACCCTGTCCCGGCGCGAGCAGGTGGACTTCTCCCTGCCGACCTTCGCCACCGGCTCGACCCTGCTTTATCGTCAGGATGGCCCGCAGAACTTCGAACAGCTGGCCGGCCAGAAGATCGGCGTGCATGCCGGCACCACCACCGAATCGGGCCTGAAGCAGGCTCTGGCCGACCAGCAGTTCCAGGCCGATCTGGTCGCGGTGGACAGCCACGAGCAGGGCGTGGCCGACCTGGCCGCCGGCAAGATCGCCGCCTATTTCGGCGATGGCGCGATCCTCTTGTACCAGTGGCGGCAGAGCCCGGACCGCGACAAGCTGATGATCTCGGACCAGTTCTTCTCGAACGAGCCTTATGCCCTGGCGCTGCCCAAGGATGACGGCGCGTTCCGGCTGGCGGTCGACCGCGCGCTGGCCAAGCTCTACCGCAGCGGCGGGATCATCGATCTGTTCGGCGCCACGTTCGGCAGCGACGCCTCGCCCTCGGAGATCGTCCGGGCGCTCTACGCGATCAACGCCCTGCCCGAGTGACCGGCGCTCCGGCCGCGCCCGTCTCGATGCGGTGCGGCCGGAGCAGCCTCAGTCGCTCAGCTCGATCATGAGCATGACCATGCAGTCCGGGGTGCCCTGCCAGGGCCGCCCGAAATCGGCCTGGACGATCGCGTAGCCCGGTTGTCCGCGGCCGGTGATCCTCAGCCGCATCCCGCTCCCCGCCGGCACGCCCGGATCCGCTTCTTTTCCCTCGACCTGGATCAGGTCGAGGCCCTCCGGCACGCGCAGCCTCCAGCGGCAGCCCGCTACCGGATAGCCGGCAAGCGATTCCTCGTGGGTCCCATGTGCTGCCATGCGCACGTGCCGGATCTCGTCCTTCACCTCCGGGACGGCCTTCGTCCCCGCCAGGTGCCCGAGCCCCGTGTTCTGCCGACGGACATGCGACGCACTCCTGCCAGGCCATGGCTGCACTATCCGCCAACCATACACGACCTCCCCCGGACTGGGAGTGCCAATCCTCACAAGCCATCTTCCAGTACCGCTTCAGTTGCCCAGAACGAAGTCCAGGATCAGCTTCAGGTTCAGGACGATGATCAGCAGCGCGATGGCCCAGCCGACCGCCAGCTGCCAGCCCGGCGCCACCAGCGGGCCAAGCCGGCGGCGGTCGGCGGCGAACATCATCAGCGGCACCACCGCAAAGGGCAGTTGCAGCGAGAGGATCACCTGACTGAGGATCAGGAGCTGCGCAGTGCCGCCCTCGCCATAGATCCAGGTCACCGCCACCGCCGGCACGATCGCGATCAGCCGGGTCACCAGCCGGCGCAGGACCGGCGAAAGCCGCAGGCGCAGGAAGCCCTCCATCACGACCTGGCCGGCCAGGGTGGCGGTGACGGTCGAATTGATGCCGGACAGGAGCAGGGCCACCGCGAACAGGCTGGCGGCAAGCGCGCTGCCGAGCAGCGGGGCCATCAGCCGATGGGCATCCTGGATCTCGGCGACCTCGGTCCGGCCGCTGGCGTGGAAGGTCGCCGCCGCGGTGATCAGGATCGCGGAGTTGATCACCAGGGCGAGGGTCAGCGCCAGGCTGCTGTCCAGCGCGGCGTAGCGGATCGCCTCCCTCTTGGCGGCCACGTCCGGGCCGATCGCCCGTGACTGCACCAGGGCGGTGTGCAGGTAGAGATTGTGGGGCATCACCGTGGCGCCGATGATGCTCATGGCGATGTAGAGCTGCTGGCTGTCCGTCACCACCGAGGCCTGCGGCAGGTAGCCCTGCAGCACCTCCCCCCAGACCGGATGGGCAATGGCGAGCTGGCCGACGAAGCAGGCCAGGATGAGCGTGATCAACCCGAAGATCAGCGCCTCCACCCAGCGCACGCCCTTGTGCTGCAGCCAGAGGATCAGGAAGGCATCCAGCGCGGTCAGCACCACGCCATAGAGCAGGGGGATGCCGAACAGCAGTTCCAGCGCGATCGCCGTGCCGATCAGCTCGGCCAGGTCGGTGGCGCAGATGGCGGTCTCGGCCATGATCCAGAGCGGCACCGCCACCGGCCGCGGGAAGCGCTCCCGGCAGAGCTGCGCCAGGTCGCGGCCGGTGGCGATGCCGATCCGGGTGCACAGGGCCTGCAGCAGGATCGCCATCAGCGAGGACAGCAGCGCCACGGAAAGCAGCGTGTAGCCGAACGCCGAGCCGCCGGCGAGGGCGGTCGCCCAGTTACCGGGATCCATGTAGCCCACGGCCACCAGGTAGCCCGGCCCGAGGAACACCATGAACTTGCGCAGGAAGCCGCCGGCATTGGGAACGGCCACGCTGCGATGCACCTCCGGAAGGCTCCGTCCGAGGTCAGGCGTGGTCAGCTCGGCGGAAGCGGCGCCGGTTTCGCCCGGAGATGCCATCGGATTTCCCTGAAAAGGCGTCGCGCCGTCACGAACAGAGCCTCGCGGGTGCCAGGGTTCCGGGCGGCTCCCTTGCCAGGACGACGCCTTCGCCGCCTAGAACAGCCGGGCGCCGTTCGGGACCGGGCGCTCCACGGCGGCAAGGACGACCCGGCCGTCCTGGTCGGGAAAGCCCAGCACCAGCACTTCCGAGACCACCCGGGCAATCTGGCGCGGCGGGAAGTTCACCACCGCCGCCACCTGGCGCCCGATCAGGTCCTCGGTCTGGTACAGATCGACCAGTTGCGCCGAGCTGGTCCGGATCCCGATCTCCGGCCCGAAATCCACCGACAGCTTGTAGGCCGGCTTGCGCGCCGCGACGTTGGGCGTGCAGGCGACGATCGTGCCGGCCCGGATGTCGACCTTGAGAAAATCATCGAAGGATATGGTCAAGGCAGCCTCCCCCGGGGCTGGAAAAACAAGAACGGCGGCCGGATCACCGGCCGCCGTCCAGGGGTTCGATCAGGAAGAAGAAGGGGTCAAGCGGCCTTGTCGTAGGCAGCCTTGATCTCTTCCATCTGCTCCATCGCCCGGTCGTTGAGGAGCTGGAAGGCCTCGCTCTGCGACTTGGTGACGACGTCGCCCAGTTCCTTGGCCTCGGCGAGGATCTTCTCGAAGGCCTTCTTCGAGGCGTCGACCTGCTTCTCGACGCCGATCCGGCTGTCCTTCTCGGCCATCAGCGCCTGCATCAGCGAGGTGGCCTCGGCCAGGGTCTGCTGGAACAGGGCGAGCTGGCGCTGGAACACCGCCTGCACGCCGTCCACCATCGCCGCCTGAGCCTTGAAGAAGGCGTCGACGTTCTTCTGGTGCTGCGTGAAAAGGAGCTCGAAGCGTGGGGCGGCCGCGCCGAACGACTTGTCCATGCCGAACTTGGCCGGGTCGAACCCGAACTTCGCCGGGTCGAAGCCGAACTTGGCGGGATCGAAGCCAAAGGTCTTGGGATCGAAACCCAGACGCTGCGCGAACTCGGCCTGGGCCTGGGCGATCTGGTCGAATGCATCGGCCATGGGCTTCATCGCGCTCTTGGCGGTGGCGCTGGTCTTGTCCACGGTCTCCGCGCTGGTGTCGGCCACCTTGGACGCCTGGTCCGCCGCAGCCGTGGACACCTTCTCGGCCGCAGCCTTGGTCGTCTTCGGGATGCTGGTCTCGCTCATGACTTCACCTTCAGCAAAAGCATCGTGCCGAGCAACTCGACCCATGTGCCTATCTCGCGCTGCGGTATGAGTCCGTCAAGTTTTATTGTGCATCGCAGCAATGATGCATGCCCAGTCAAACTGCCGCAGGTTCGGCCTCCTTTGCCCGCCGCTTGGGCATGAACCGGCAGAGATTGCGGGCAGTCTGCTCCAGCCGCGCCAGCCCCTGGTCCAGCTCCGCCAGGGTCTTCGCCTGCTCCGGGTCCTCGTCGCGCATCCATACCCGCAGGACGCGCAGGTAGAGCAGCCCCACCCCCTTGCGGGCGAGCAGCGCCGCCGGCCCACGGATCCCGGCGGCATCGACGATCTCGACGACCGAGCGGGTGAGGTTGCAGAAACCCACGCCCGCCGCCTCCAGGTCGCCGCGGCTTTCCTTGGCCACGCGGCGCAGGGCCTCGCGGTAGGGCTTCATCGCGTCGAAGCGGCGCATGATCAGCTCGAACAGCCGGTCGCGCGTGCTCATGTCGTCGAGGTCGGCGGCGGAGAGCTCGAGCATGCGGGAGTCCAGCCGCTTGCCCAGCTCGTGCAGCACGGCGGTGCGGCACGGGAACTGGGCGTAGACCTCGCCCACCGGCACGCCCAGCTCGCGGGCGAGCTCCACGAGGCTGAAGCCGCGCCAGCCGCCGGTCTCGATCATGGCGAGTGCCGTATCGAGCGGGTCGCGCATCGACATCGGTGCCGCGGTGTCCGCGGCCTTGGGCTTCCTGGCCATCTCCGTCCCTTTCCCGATCGGGACGGTCAGCCCAGCTCCTCGGAGCGTCTGGCCGCCGCCGCGATCGCCTTGTCGAACAATTGCTGGATGCCGTCATCCGCCATCAGCACCGCCAGGGCTTCCTGGGTGGTGCCGTTCGGGCTGGTGACGTTCTTGCGCAGCTGGGCGGCCGGCTCGGGCACGAGCCGCGCCAGTTCGCCGCTTCCTGATACCGTGGTACGTGCGAGCCGCATCGCCAGATCTGCCGGCAGGCCGAGTTTCTCGGCAGCCGCGGCCATTGCCTCGATCAGCAGGAACACATAGGCGGGGCCGCCCCCCGACATGGCGGTGACGACGTGCATCAGCTGCTCGTCCTCGATCCAGTCGGTGGTGCCCACCGCCGCCATCAGCTGCTCGGCCAGGCGGCGCTGGTCCGGGCTGGCATGGCCGTTCGCCACCAGCACGCTGGCGCCCCGCCCGACCGCCGCCGGGGTGTTTGGCATGGCGCGCACCACCGGGGTGCCATGGCCGAAATAGCCTTCATAGGTGGCGATCGTCTTGCCGGCCGCCACCGAGAGCACCAGCCCGCCGCGCTGCACGAACGGCCGGAAGCCGGCGGCGGCGGCGTCCATCATCTGCGGCTTCACGGCCAGCACGATCACGTCGGGCGCCAGGTCGGCCGGAAGCTCCTCGGCCTTGAACACCCAGTCCACGCCCCGCGGCACCCCGGCGGTCGGCCCGGGCTCCACCACATGGGCGTTGGCGGCGGGCAGGCCCGCCGCCAGCCAGCCATGAAGCATGGCGGAGCCCATCTTGCCACAGCCGACCAGCAGCACGCGCGCGGTGGCCAGATCGTTCTGCGGCTCGGTGGTCACGCCTCGCCCTCCGTCTCCAGCAGGGCGGCCATCATCGCCTCGGCCGGCTTCTTGCCGCCCCAGACCACGAACTGGAAGGCCGGGAAGAACCGCTCGCACTCGCCCACCGAGATGTCGACGATGTCCTCGATCAGTTCCAGCGACGGCAGGGCGCTCTCGCGCACCAGCATGCCGTGGCGGAACACCGGCAGGTCCTCGTCCGACCACAGGTCGAAATGACCGAGCCAGAGCTTCTCGTTGGCGAGCGCCAGGAGCTGGCGGATCGGCTCGCGCTTCTTGGCCGGCACCTTGAGGTCGAGCGCGGTCGTGAAGTGCAGCACCCAGAGGTCGGGGTTCCAGGTGATCATCAGCTGGTAGCGGCACCAGGACCCGACGACCTCCACGGTCAGCTCGTCGTCGTCCTTGCGGACACAGTCCCATTCCCGGAGCTGGGCTAGGTGTTCGATCATTTCGAGTGGGTTCGACGCAGGTTCGTCGTCTTCGGCCACTTCGGAGCGCATGATCGTCAATGGCTTCTCCTGACGAAGGGATCCCTGGCCGGGGATCCTTGGAAAATGGTCGGCGTCGGGCGCGCTCTGCCCCGAGCATGCCTCAGGCGTTGCTTGTCGACAACGCGGGAGCCATGTTCTACTCGCCCATCAGTCGATTTCGGATGCTGTTTTCTCCAGAATTGCCACACGTGCCTCGAGGGCGGCGATCCGCTCCATCAGGACGTCCTGTTCCTCGCGAGCCTTCTGAGCCATGGCCCGGACCGCGGCGACCTCGTCGGCGGTCGGCAGGTCCATCTCGGCCATCAGCCGCTCGACTCGTTCCTTGACGCGGGTTTCGATCTCCTCCTTCACCGCGCCGAACGTGCTCACCGCTCCGCCGGCCACCTTGGCCAGATCGTCGAACAACCGGCTCGTGGTCTGCATCTTGTCCTCCATGCGCGACGGCTACGTCCGCTTGCCTATATGGGTCTTCCCCTGGCCGGCGCAAAGACTAGGCTGTCGCGCGGTTCGCTCCGGCCTCGCTTGAAGCCGTCGCTCCCAACCGGCATGACCGCGCTCGCACCCAGCCGCACCCGGAACAGACCTTGCCCCCGTTGCTCGCCATCGCCTTCCCTAACATTGACCCAGTCATCGTCCAGTTCGGGCCGTTCGCCCTGCGCTGGTATGCCCTGGCCTATGTCGGCGGCCTCCTGCTCGGCTGGTACCTGACCAAGCGCCTGGTCACCCGGCCGGGCTGGCGGATCACCCCGGAAGATGTCGACGACCTCCTGTTCTTCATCACGCTGGGCGTGATCCTGGGCGGCAGGCTCGGCTACGTGCTGTTCTACAACCTGCCCTCCTATCTGGAGAATCCTGCCCAGATCCTGATGGTCTGGCAGGGCGGCATGTCGTTCCATGGCGGCCTGATCGGCGTGCTGGTGGCGATGTGGTGGTTCGCCCGCTCGCGCCGCGTGCCGTTTCTGGACGTGGCCGACGCGGTGGCGGCGGTGACACCCCTGGGCCTGCTGTTCGGCCGGATCGCCAACTTCATCAACGGCGAATTGTACGGCCGGGTCACCGACCTGCCGTTCGGCGTGGTCTTCCCGAACGGCGGCCCGGAACCGCGCCATGCCAGCCAGCTCTACGAGGCCTTCCTGGAGGGCCTGGTCCTGCTGATCGCGGTGCAATGGCTGGCGCTCAGGCCGCGCACCCCGGAGGATCGCGGCCTGATCGGCGGCACCTTCCTGTTCGGCTACGGGCTTGCCCGCTTCCTGGTCGAGTTCGCCCGGGAGCCCGACGCGCAGCTGGGCTACCTGATGGGCGGCCTGACCATGGGCCAGCTTTTGTCCCTGCCGGTGGCGCTGGTCGGGCTGTGGCTGATCCTGCGCACCCGCCGGGCGGTCCGCCCGGCATGAGCGGGCCGCTGCTGCAGCTCCTGCGCCGCAAGATCGAGGCGGAAGGCCCGATCCGGCTGGACGAGTGGTGGCAGACCTGCCTCTACCATCCGGGCCATGGCTATTATGCGACCCGGGTGCCGCTGGGGGCCGACTTCATCACCTCGCCGGAAATCTCCCAGGTCTTCGGCGAGCTGATCGGCCTGTCGCTCGTCCAGGCCTGGCTGGACCAGGGATCGCCGGCGCCCGCCACCCTGGCGGAGATCGGGCCCGGCAAGGGCACGCTGATGGCGGACGCGTGGCGGGCGCTGGGCGTGGCTCCGGGTGCGCGGGAAGCCCTGGCGCCGCTGGCGCTGGTCGAGGTCAGCGCCTCGATGCGCAGCTTCCAGACCAACCGCCTGCGCGGCCTGCCGGTGCGCTGGTACGACACGCTGGAGCACGCGCCCGCGGCCGGCCCCCTGTTCCTCGTCGCCAACGAGCTGCTCGACGCCCTGCCGATCCGCCAGCTCGTTCACCTGTCCGGGCTCTGGTTCGAGCGCAAGGTCGGGATCAGCGGCAGCGGCCATCTCGGCCTGATGCTGGATCCGCGTCCCTCGGCGCTGGGCCCCGCGCTGCCCGCCTGCCCGGACGGCTCGATCCACGAGATCTCCCCTGCCCGCGAGATCATGGCCCGCTCGATCGCCGAGCGCCTGGTCGCCGCCGGCGGCGCCGCGCTCCTGATCGACTATGGCGACGTCTACCAGGGAGCCACCGGCGACACGGTGCAGGCAGTGCGCGGCCACAAGAAGATCCACGACCCGTTCGACCTGCCGGGCGAGGTCGACCTGACCAGCCGGGTCGACTTCGGCCCGGTCGTGGCGGCGTTCCGCGCCGCCGGCTGCGAGGTCGCCGGCCCGGTGCCGCAGGGCGAGTATCTGCGCGCGTTGGGCATCGAGCCGCGCACCGAGGCCCTGGCCCGCAACCTCGACGAGGCCGCCGCCGCCGATCTGTGGAGCCGCAGCCAGCGCCTGGTCGACCCGGCGCGGATGGGCCGCCTGTTCAAGGTGCTGGGCGTGGCAGCACCCGGCCGCCCGCTGCCGCCGGGCTTTCCTGCCCCCGACACGTCCGTCCCCGAAGGCGCCGCCCCGTGAGAACCACCACCGCCCTCCTGGACAGCCGCCCGGGCATCCGCCACGGCTTCTTCGGCCGCCAGGGCGGCACCAGCCAGCCGCCCTATGACAGCCTGAACATGGCGCTGCGCACCGGCGACGAGCGCGCCCGGGTCCTGGCCAACCGGCGGATCGTGGCCGAGGCCCTGGAAGGCCGGGAGCTCGTGGTCGCCCGCCAAGTCCACGGCACCGACACGGTCCGGGTCGCCACGCCCTGGGCACCCGACGATGCGCCCGACGCCGACGCGCTGGTCACCACCGAGCCGGGCCTGGTCCTGGCGGTCACCACCGCCGACTGCGCGCCGATCCTCCTGGGCGACGCGGACGCAAGGGTGATCGGCGCCGCCCATGCCGGCTGGAAAGGCGCGCTGTCCGGCATCGTCGAGAGCGTCGTGCAGGCGATGGCGGAGGCCGGCGCCGATCCGGCCCGGATCGCCGCCGCGGTCGGTCCCTGCATCCAGCGGCGCTCCTACCAGGTCGGCCCGGAGTTCGAAGCGCGCTTTTTGGAGGAGGATCCGGCCTCCGAGGCCTTCTTCACCGCCGGCCGCGGCGACCGCGCCTATTTCGACCTGGAATCCTATGTCTGCATGCGCCTGGGCCGTGCCGGCGTGCGCACCGTGCAGGCCAGCGGCCTGGACACCGTCGCCCTGCCCGAGCGCTTCTTCAGCTACCGGCGCACCACGCTTGCCGGCGGCGGCCCGTTCGGGACCCAGGCCAGCGCCATCGTGCTGGCCTGAGGCCGGCCGCTATTCGCCTGTCTGCAGCAGGAGTCCCCGCTTGCGGACCGAGCGGAACAAGAGGGCGTACACGCCCGTCCCGATCGCCAGCCAGACCGCCAGCAGACCCAGCGCCTGGGCGAACAGCCCGGTGTCGAAGCGGTTGTCGATCACCACCGCCCGCATTCCCTCGAACACCGGGGCCGTCGGCAGGCACCAGGCGATCGCCTGCACCCAGCCGGGCAGAGTCTCGATCGGGTAGAACACGCCGGACAGCGGCTGGATCAGGAAGATCGCCGCCCAGGCCAGGCTCTCCGCGCCCATCCCCAGGCGCATCACCGTGCCGGAGATCATCAGCCCGATCGACCAGCCAAAGCCCATCAGCACCGCCATGAACAGGACGGTCGACCAGCCGAGCGCGCCGCCGATCCAGAAGCCGTGGATCGGGATCGCCAGCAGCGCCGCCCCGCCCACGCCCAGGCTCACCCGGATCATCGCGATCAGGAACACCGCGAAAACATGCTCGTAGGGCCGCAGCGGGCTGGTGAAGAGATGGCCGAAATGCCTTGCGTACATCTCTTCCAGAAAGCTCAGGCTGACGCCCAGCTGACCTCGGAACAAAACGTCCCAGAGCAGCACGGCCGAGAGGAAGATCCCGGCCGCGTTGGCCACCAGCGAGCTTTCGGTCGCCAGGAACCGGGTGATGAACCCCCACAGGATCACCTGCACGGTCGGCCAGTAGACCAGGTCCAGCATGCGCGGCCAGGACGCGGTCAGGAGGTACCAGTGCCGGCGGAACACGCCGCGGATCCGGCGCAGCGACAGGCCGAGCGCGCTCATGCCTCCTCCATGCGCCGCGAGCGGCCGCGCGCGATGTCGAGGAACACCTCCTCCATGTCGGTCCGGCCGTAGCGCGCCAGCAGCTCGGCCGGCGAGCCCTCCGCCACCAGCCGGCCGGCCTTCAGCATCACCACGTGGTGGGCCAGCCGCTCGACCTCCAGCATGTTGTGCGAGGCCAGCAGCACGGCGGCACCGCGCTCGGCCTGGTAGTCGGCCAGCATCTGGCGCAGCCGGTCGGCGGTGTCGGGATCGAGCGATGCGGTCGGCTCGTCCAGGAGCAGGAGGTCCGGCTGGTTGATCAGGGCCTTGGCCAGCACCACCCGGGTCTTCTGCCCGGCCGAGAGCCGCCCGGTCGGCCGGTCGATGAAGGCGCTTAAGTCCAGCCGCTCCACCAGTTCGGCGATCCGCCCGGCCGTGTCCGGGATCCCGTACAGGTCGGCATAGACCTTCAGGTTCTGCCGCACGGTCAGGCGCAGCGGCAGGTCGACATAGGGCGAGGAGAAGTTCATGCGCGGCAGGAGGCGGTTGCGCTGGCGCGGCATCGGCAGGCCGAAGATCTCGATCGAGCCGGCCGAGGGGGCGAGCAGCCCCAGCAGCATGGCGATGGTGGTGGTCTTGCCCGCACCGTTCGCGCCGAGCAGGGCGGTGGTCCGCCCGGCCGGGATCGCGAAGCTCAGCCCGTCCACCGCCACCACCTGCCCGTAGCGCTTGACCAGCCCGTCGACCCGCACCGCCACCGGCGCGGTCACTGCACGAAGCCCTGTTCCCGGTAGAACTCCGCGGCGCCGGGGTGGAGCGGGACTTCCATGCCGTCCAGCGCATGGGCGAGGTCCAGGTCGATCAGGCGCGGATGGACGTTGCGCAGGAAGGCCTGGGACTGGGGATGCCAGAAGGCCTGGGTGATGCCGTGCACCAGTTCGGCCGGCACGTCGGCCGAGACCAGCCAGAGGGCGCGGATCGCGATGGTCGGGCTGGCATAGGCGCGGGCATAGGTGCCAGCCTCGATGGTGGCGCGGGTGAAGAACGAACTGTCCTTGAGCAGGCGATCGACGGCGCCGCCGTCGATCCCGACCAGCTGGGCGTCCAGGGCCGAGAGGGCTTCGGACACCACCTCGGCCGGCGCCCCGGCGATCAGGAACATCCCGTCCAGCGTGCCGAGCCGCATCCGGCCCAGCGCTTCCACGGCATCGATCTCGACGAGGGTGACGTCGCTGGCAGTCAGCCCGAACGCATCCAGCACCCGGTGGACGGTGATCGCGGTGCCGGAGCCGGGCGAGCCGATCGCCACCTTCCTTCCGCGCAGGTCGCGGATCGCGGCGATCTTGGAGGTGGGCATCACCACCAGATGCAGGGCCTCGTCGAACAGCGAGCAGATGCCGCGCAGCTTCTGGAACGGGGGGCTTCCCTGGAACGGGCCCTCGCCATTGGCGGCGAAATGGGCGATGTCGGCCTGGCAGAATCCGCTTTCCACCTCGGCGCTCTCGATCGCCTCGACGTTCTCCACCGAGCCGCGCGAGGACTGCACCAGGGCCACCAGGCCCTCCACGCCGCAGCCACCGCCCAGCCGGCAGGGCCGCCCGCCCTCGGGCGCGCCGATCACGCCGGCGATCGCGGTGCCGACCGGATAATAGGTCCCGGATGGCGCGCCGGTGAGGATCCGGAAGAAGCTCGCGGCTTGGCCGGAGGTCGACAGGCCGGCCAGCCCGGCAACGACCCCGAGCGACCCCAGCACCGAACGGCGAGACAGAGACATCAGTCCCTCGAGTGACCGAGACAAAAACGGAGATAGATGTCCATGTTAGCGTTGCCAAGGCGAATGGGCAGGATTCGCCGGAATGCCTGGCCGCTGTGGCCGCCGCACCTGGGGTCGCCGGGAAACTGGTGCCAGATCGTCTTGCCGACTGGTGCCAAAGACTGGCGGTCCCATGCTCCGGCTTCTACCGTCTTGCATCGAGCCGCACCAAGGAAGCCACGATGCGCATCGGTGTCCCGAAGGAAATCAAGACCCACGAGTATCGGGTCGGTCTCGTCCCCTCCAGCGTGCGCGAGCTTGCGCATCACGGCCACGAGGTCAGCGTCGAGACCGGGGCCGGCGCCGGCATCGGCTATGACGACGACGCCTATGCCCGCGCCGGCGCAAAGATCGTGGCGACCCCGGACGAGATCTTCGCCGGCACCGACATGGTGGTGAAGGTCAAGGAGCCGCAGCTTCACGAATGCGCCATGCTGCGCCCGGGCCAGATCCTGTTCACCTACCTGCACCTCGCCGCCGACAAGCCGCAGACCGAGGCGCTGATGGCATCCGGCGCGGTCTGCATCGCGTACGAGACCGTCACCGACAAGCGCGGCCGGCTGCCCCTGCTGACGCCCATGTCCGAGGTCGCCGGGCGGATGTCGATCCAGGTGGGCGCGCACTGCCTGGAAAAGGCGCAGGGCGGCTCCGGCACCCTTCTGGGCGGGGTGCCGGGCGTGCCGGCCGGGCGGGTGGTGATCATCGGCGGCGGCGTGTCCGGCACCAATGCCGCGCGCATGGCGATGGGCATGGAAGCGGCGGTCACCGTGATCGACCGCTCGCTGGAGCGGCTCAACGAGCTCGACCTGCAGTTCGGCCCGACGCTGAACACGATCTTCTCCACCATCGACGCGATCGAGCAGCACGTCACCGCCGCCGACCTGGTGATCGGTGCCGTGCTGATCCCGGGTGCCGCGGCGCCCAAGCTGGTCACCCGGCAGATGATCGCCGGGATGAAGCCGGGCTCGGTATTCGTGGACATCGCCATCGACCAGGGCGGCTGCGCGGAGACCTCCAAGCCCACCAGCCATGCGGACCCGACCTACGAGGTCGACGGCGTGATCCATTACTGCGTGACCAACATGCCGGGCGCCGTCGCCCGCACCTCCACCCATGCCCTGAACAACGCCACCCTCCCCTATGCCCTGGCGCTGGCCAACAAGGGCTGGAAGGCGGCGATCAAGGCCGATCCCGGTCTGGCCGAAGGCCTGAACGTGGCGCATGGCAAGCTCACCTACCAGGCGGTCGCCAATTCGCTGGACCTGCCGTTCACCGACCGAACCCGGCTGGAATGAGCCATCCCTCGACCCGGGAGCGGCGCGCCATCCCCTGGGCGCTGCTGTTCGCCCGCATCGGCGGCCAGGGCCGCTCCCTGCAGAGCCGGATCCGGCAGATGATCACCGGTGCTGTGCTGGGCGGACACCTGCCCGCCGGCGCCGCGGTCCCGTCGTCGCGCGCCCTGGCCGGCGCCCTCGACGTCGCCCGCAACACCGTGGTGCTCGCCTACCAGCAGCTGGTCGCCGAAGGCTTTTTGGAGCCGCGGCCCCGGTCGGGCTTCGTGGTGGCGCCGCGGGTGGCGATCCCGCCCACCCGGCCGATCCTGCCGAACGGCTCGACCGTGGCCTGGCGGCGGCGCCTGATCGCGACGCCCTCGTCGCAACGCAACGTCGGCAAGCCCGACGACTGGCAGCAGCGCCGCTACCCGTTCCTGTACGGCCAGTACGACCCGATCCTGTTCCCGCGCGCGGAATGGCGCGACTGCGTCCGCCAGGCCATGTCGGTGCTGGAGGTGCGCGACTGGGCCAAGGACCTGATCGACGGCGACGATCCCGAGCTGATCGAGCAGCTGCGCACCCGGGTCCTGCCCCGGCGCGGCATCTGGGCCGCCGCCGACGAGATCGTGATCACGCTGGGTGCCCAGCAGGCCCTCTACCTGCTGGCCTCGCTGCTGGTCAGCCCGGACACCACGGTCGGCATCGAGAACCCGGGCTATCCGGACGCCCGCAACATCCTGTCCCTGCGCACCACGCGGCTGCGCCCGCTGCCGGTGGACAGCCACGGCCTGGTGGTCGACCGGCGCCTGGACGGCTGCGACCTGGTCCTGCTCACGCCCGGCCACCAGTGCCCGACCACGGTCACCATGCCCCAGCACCGGCGCGAGGCGCTGCTGGCCGACGCCCATGCCGGCGACCGGATCGTGATCGAGGACGATTACGACACGGTGGACGGCCTGGCCGACGAGCCGGTGCCGGCGCTCAAGTCCATGGACAAGGACGGCCGGGTGATCCACGTGGGCTCGCTCTCCAAGACCCTGGCCCCCGGGCTGCGCCTGGGCTTCGTCGTGGCCCCCGCCCCGGTGATCCAGGAGGCGCGGGCGCTGCGCCGCCTGATGCTGCGCCATCCGCCTGCCAACAACCAGCGCGCCCTGGCGCTGTTTTTGGCCCATGGCCACCACGAGACGGTGCTGCGCCGGATGCGCAAGGCGTTCACCGAGCGCGCCCGCGCCCTGGAGGACAGCCTGCGCCAGCACCTGCCGCGGCTGCGCTGGACGATGCGCCCCGGCAGCGGCGGCGCCTGGGTGGAAGGCCCGCCGGACCTGGATTCTACGAAGCTGGCCGAGCGCGCGTTGGCCCACGACCTGCTGCTAGAGCCCGGCACCCCGTTCTTCGCCGACGCCGACCCGCCCCGGAACTATTTCCGCCTGGGCGTCGGCTCGATCCCGACCGACCGGATCCAGCCGGGCGTGCAGCTGCTCGGGCGGCTGATGCGGGAGTGACCGGCGGTTTTCCCGCCGCTGCGGAACTTTTTCGGCTGTTTCGCGCGGCAGCTGCGCCTACAAGCCCAGGGGGCTGCCCTCAGGCAGTGGCTTCCCTACCCCACCCATGTCCGATGTCAGGCGCGCTCGTGACCAGAACCACCGGAGACGCGGCTCCCGGCCGCACCGTCCTCGACCTGCAACTGGCATCGGTCTTCTTCCCGATCCTCCTGGAGCTGGCGAAGGACAAGCGGACCATCACCCAGACCGAGCTGGTCGAGCGCGCCCGGCTGGCGCATCCCCGGCGCAAGATCGTCCAGAACGCCGACCCGCTCGAGACCGGCCGGCGGATGGAGGTGGTGCGCGGCTTCACCCAGGAACAGGGCCTGCCGGACCTGACCTGCCTGGTGGTCCAGGGCGACGCCGAGGGCAACACCGACGGGGCCGACCCGTTCGAGGCCAGGCGCAACGTGTTCTCCACCGACTGGTCGGCCGTAGCCGCCGGGTTCCCGGCCTTCCTGCGCAAGGCCGAGGCCGACCTCGCGCCCAAGGCCAAGCTCACCCGCGACAAGGCGGTGCAGATCATGTGGGAGCACTACAAGGCCAACCAGGCCGCGATCCCCAAGACGATCAACGCGTCGCGCGAGCAGATCATCGCCGACATCCTGGAAGGCTTCGCCGCCGAGGACGCGTTCGCGCGGGCGCTCGCCATGCCGGTGCCGGCACCCGCCCCGGCCAAGCGCGCCCGGCGCTGACGCGACTGGACCGGTTCAGGCCGGCGGCAGCTCCGCCGCCACCATCCGCTCCAGTTCGCAGGCCACCACCATGAGGGGCCCCTCGTCCCGTGCCGCCCGCGCCATCACCAGCGCCCCCTCGATCGCGGCGCTGACCATCAGCGCGATCGCGGTCGCCCGCTCCGGCGCCATGCCGGCCGCGACGAACGCATCTTGGAGCATGCCGTCCCAGGTCTCGAACGCCTCGCGGCAGATCGCGGCCAGATCCGTCAGGGCCGCGGTTCCGTCCAGGATCACCGGCGCCACCGGGCAGCCGAACGCGAAGTCGGTCTCGCGCATCAGCCGGGCCGCCATCTCGGTGTAGCGGCGCACGCCCAAGGTTGGTCCCAGGGCCAGCGCGTCGCCCAGCGCCCGGGTGGTCTCCTCCACCGTCGCCCGGGTCGCCTCCAGCACGAGCTGGTCCTTGCCTCCGGGGAAATGGAAATAGAGCGAGCCGCGCGGGGTCCCGCTCTCGCTCAGGATGTCGTTCAGGCTGGTGCCATGATAGCCGCGATGCTGCAGCAGCCGCGCGGTGGTTTCCAGTATCCGGGTCCGGGTGTCCTTGGGCATGGCGTCCGGTGTAGCTGGCTGGCCAAAATATGACGACCGGTCTATATAATATGATGATCGGTTCATCCTCGTCAGGAAGGGACATCGTCATGTCCACCACCCTCGACGGCCAGGTCACCGGCAGCGCCGCGGAGATCTACGAATCCTTCTTCGTCCCCGCTTTGTTCCAGCAATGGCCGCCGCAGGTCGCGAAGGCGGCCGGGCTGGCGCCCAGCCAGCGCGTCCTCGACGTCGCCTGCGGCACCGGCGTGCTGGCGCGCGAGGCGGCCCGGCAGGTGCAGCCGGACGGCGCCGTGACCGGTCTGGACCGCAACCCGGGCATGCTCGCCTTGGCCCGCCGAACGGCGCCCGGGATCGACTGGCGGGAAGGAATGGCGGAGCAGCTGCCATTCGAGGACAATGCGTTCGACCGGGTCCTGTGCCAGTTCGGCCTGATGTTCTTCCAGGACCGGACAGGTGCCCTGAAGGAGATGAGGCGCGTCCTCCGCCCGGGCGGCCTGGTCGCCGTCGCGGTCTGGGACGCCATCGACCGCTCGCCCGGCTACGCCGCGATGGCGGACCTGCTGGAGCGGCTGTTCGGCCAGCGCGTCGCCGCCGAGCTGCGCGCGCCCTTCATGCTGGGCGACCAGGCGGAGCTTCGTCGCCTGTTCGAGCTGGCCGGCTTGCCGCAGCCCCGGATCGAGACCTGCGCCGGCACCGCCCGCTTTCCCTCGATCGAGGCCTGGGTGCACACCGACATCAAGGGCTGGACCCTCGCCGACCTGATCGACGACGACCAGTACCGCACGCTGCTGCAGGCCGCCCTCCGTGATCTGCGGCCGCTCGCCGGGTCAGACGGCCGGGTCGCCTTCGCCGCGCCCGCCCATCTGGCGACCGCCACCCGCATCTGAGCGGGCGGCGGCGGGCTGGGCGTCCGGATGCTTGGTGGCGGCACCAGCGAGACGTGCCACGTCGGCAGGCCTGCCGCCCGTCCCCTCAGCCGGCCAGCGCCCGGTCGCCGTCCACCGCGCGCCGGTTCATCTCGGCGCGCTCGCGCACCAGTTCCAGGAGCTGCCCCCGCAGCTTGGGATGGCGGGCCAGGAAGGAGCGGAAGTCGCGCTGCTCCAGGACCAGGAACTGGCAGTAGTCCAGGGCGGTGACGTCGGCGGTGCGGCGTCGGCCGCTGAGCAGCGCCATCTCGCCGAAATATTCCCCGGCGTTCAGGCGGATCTCCTGTCCGTGCACCTGGACCAGCACGGTGCCGGAGGTGATGAAGAAGGCGGCGTCCGGGCGGTCGCCGACCCGGATGATCCGCTCGCCCGGCGCCGCCGTGCGCGGCCGCAGGAGCAGCAGGAGTTCTTCCCGCGCCGCCTGGTCCAGGTCGGCGAAGATCGGGAAGCGGTCGGCCAGTTCCTGGAGCCGCAGGCTGTGCGCCTCCTCCCGCGCCAGGCTCCGCCGGCGCAGCGCGTCCAGCTCGTTCTGGATGACGCGCTGCCGCTCCTCGCCGAACCGGTCGAACCAGGGCGCCAGCCGTTGGCGGCCGAACGCGGTCAGCAGGTCGCTGCCGGCAAAGGCCAGGGCGTTCAGGGTGATCGACAGGAGGGCGCCTGCCAGCAAAAGGTCGCGGCCTTCCGGCGGCATCAGCCCGGTGGCGACGCCGAGCCCGGCCAGGATGAAGGAGAACTCGCCGATCTGGGCGAGGCTGGCCGCGACCGAGAGCGCCGTGGCCGGCGGCAGGCGCAGCAGCAGGAGGATGGCGGTGGTGACCAGCGCCTTGCCGAGCGTGATCACCAGCAGCACGACCAGGATCGCCACCGGTTCGCGCAGCAGGATCCCCGGGTCGAACAGCATGCCGACCGACACGAAGAACAGGATCGCGAACGCGTCCTGCATGGGCAGCGAATCGGCGGCGGCGCGCTGGCTGAACTCGGATTCGCTCAAGACCACGCCGGCGAAGAACGCCCCGAGCGCGAACGAGACCCCGAACAGCATCGCCGAGCCGTAGGCGATCCCCAGCGCCAGGGCCAGCACGGACAGGGTGAACAGCTCGCGCGAGCCGGTCCGCGCCACCTGGGTGAGCAGGAACGGCACCACCCGGGGTCCCAGCAGCACCGCCAGCGCCACGAACGCCGCGATCTTGCCGAAGGTGATCACCAGGATCAGCAGGATGTCGCCGCCAGCCTCGCCTTGGCCGTGCAGGACCTCGGCCAGCGCCGGCAGCAGGACCAGGGTGAACACCATCGCCAGGTCCTCGATGATCAGCCAGCCGACCGCCAGATGGCCGTTCAGGCTCGCCAGGGCGTTGCGTTCCTCCAGGGCGCGCAGCACCACCACCGTGCTCGCCACCGACAGGCACAGGCCGAACACCACCCCGGCGCCGGCTCCCCATCCCCACATCCAGGCCAGGGCGATGCCGACCGGGGTCACGATCAGGATCCGGCCCAGCGCGCCCGGAATGGCGATGCCGCGCACCGCCATCAGGTCGCGGGCGGAGAAATGGAGGCCGACCCCGAACATCAGGAGGATGATGCCCATCTCGGCGAGTTGCAGGGCAAGCTCGGTGTCCGCCTCGAGCTCCGGCACCAGCGGTCCCGCCACGATCCCCGCGACCAGATAGCCCACCATCGGCGGCAGGCGCAGCCGGTTGGCCAAGAAGCCGAACACGAAGGCCAGCACGAACGCGACCGCGACCGTGGCGATCAGGGGAACCTCGTGGTGCAAGTTTCCTCCGCCGGTGCTGGAATTTCCTCCTTGTGAACGCCAGGGGCGGACCGGCGCAACCACCAAACAGGTTCAGAACCGCAGCTCGCTGAGCCAGCGCTCGGCCGCCACCACCTCCGGCCGGCGGCCGCGCCGGCGCACCACCAGCAGGTAGCGCCCGCCGGTCGGCCAGTCGGTGCCGAACGGCGCCACCAGCCGGCCATCGGCGAGATAGGGGTCGACGATCGGGGTGCGCCCGATCGCCAGGCCGTTGCCGGCCGCCGCCGCATCCATCAGCACCAGCGAGCTGGCCCGCATCCGCTCGGGCCCGAGCGACGTCAGGGCGCCGGAGAGCCGCTGCCAGTCCTGCCATTCGAGCGGATGGTCCTCGTTGCGCAGCACCGGCACCCTGGCCCAATCCGCCCGGGCGGCGATTGCCGGGGCGCAGACCGGGAAGGCCCGCTCGGCATGGAGGAAATGGCCCTCGCCGGCGACCCCCGCCGACAGGTAGCGGATAGCAATGTCGACCCGCTCGCGCTCCAGCTCGACCAGCCGGGTCACCGGAAGCAGCCGCAGTTCCACCCCCGGCAGCGCCGCCTCGAACGCGGCGACCTTGTCCAGGATCCAGGCCCTGGCCAGGGACGGCGGCAGGGTCAGCACCACCTGCGGCCGCTGTTCGCCGCGCAGCCTGGCCCTGGCCAGGGCGATCCGCTCCAGCGCCGGCGCCACCTCGCCGTGGAACTCGCGCCCGGCCGGGGTGAGGCGCAGGTAGCGGCCGTCGCGCTCGAACAGCGCCAGGCCCAGGTCCGCCTCCAGCTTGCGGATCTGGTGGGTGATCGCGGAATCGGTGACCCCCAGCCGCTCGGCCGCCGGCCCGAGCCGGCCGGCCTCGACCAGTTCGACGAACATCCGGACCGATGGCAGCGGCGGCAGCTTCATGCGGTCGATCGATGCCGGATCCTTGAGCAGGATTCAAGATTGCCCGCATGCTTGTCGATGGTGCGGCCCGGCCGGGCCGGCGATCGTCCTGGCATGACCCAGACTGCCCCCCGCCCCCTCTTCGTCGCGGCCCTCCTGACCGGCCTGATCGCGGCAGTGTTCGGCTTCGGCATCTATCTGTTCCCGGTCCTGCTGCCGGACATGCGGGCCGGGCTCGGCTTCGGCTACGACACGGCCGGGCTTGCCACCGCCATCGCCCAGGCCGGCTTCTTCACCGCGTCGCTCGCCGGCGCCGTCGCGGCCCCCAGGTTCGGCGCGGTGCCCACCATGGCGCTGGCCCTGCTGGCGAGCGTCCTGGCCCTGACGGCGATGGCCGCCGCCAGCCACATCTTCACCGTCATGGCCCTCCTGTTCGTCCTGGCCGGCGCTGCGGCGCTCGGCTGGACGCCGGTGGCGGAGATCGTCCAGGCGACCATCCCGGCCCGCCACCGCGGCCTCGTGCTGGGGCTGGTCTCCAGCGGCACCAGCTACGGCGTGTTCCTGAACGGCGCCCTGGTTCCGCCGGTCCTGGCCATCGCCGGCTGGCGCGGCGCATGGCTGATGATGGCGCTGCTCACCGCCCTGCTCCTGGCCGCCTTCGTCCTGCAGCTGCGTTCCGTCCAACCGGCGTCCCCGGCGAGGCCGGAGGAGCGGTGGGAGCCGGCGGCCGTGCGGCATGGCCCGGTGGTCGTGCTGGTGGCGATCATGTTCGCCACCGGCCTCGCCTGCGCGCCGCTGCAGACCTATCTGGGCGGGCTCCTGCGCGAGGACGGCGGCTGGGACGCCCAGGCGGCTACCCAGGTCTGGTCGGTCCTGGGGGTTGCCGGCATGATCGGCGGGGTGGCCTTCGGCTGGCTGGCCGACCGCCTGTCGGTCCGCCTGGCCCTGGTGCTGGCGGCCACGGTCCTGCTGCTGGCGGTGCTGGGCCTGACCCGGCCGGCGGAGAAGCTGCTGGTCTACCCGGCGATCGCCGGGTTCGGGATCGCGTTCATGGCGATGTTCGGCCTGGTGCCGGCCTATCTCGCCCGCACGGTGGTCGGTGCCGGCGCCACCCGCATGTTCGGCATCGTCAACATGGCGCTCGCGGTCGGCAACATGACCGGCAACCTGGCAGGCGGGCTGCTGCGCGCCTCGACCGGCAGCTTCCTGCCGCTCTACGGGGCGATCGCGGTGGTGGTGCTGGCGGTGCTGATCCTGGCGATCCTGCTGCCGGACGAGCGCCGGGGCACGGTCGCCAAGTCGGCGCACAAAACCGCAGCGTGTCCAGACCCCCCGCACACTCCCTTGTTGCGGGAATGACGCCACAATCCCGCTCAAGGGCTACAACCCGTTTTCTTGCGGCGTTGCGATGGCTTGCGCCTGGATGTTAACTCTTGCTTTGCATCCATGAACGCAGCGAGCAAGAAGCCTCCATCCCGATGAGTCGTTCCCGCCTGGACAGTCTTGGCGAATTTCCGTTCCGCCGCTTGGCCGGGCTGCTCGCGGACAAGGTCCCGTCGCCGGCCGGGCCGGTCCTCGATCTGGGCATCGGCGAGCCGCAGCATGCCGTGCCGCCGATCCTGGCCGAGAACGTCGCCCGCCACGCCGCCAGCTGGAACCGCTACCCGCCGCCGACCGGGACGCCCTCGTTCCGCCGCACGGTGGCCCGCTGGCTGGCACGGCGCAACGCGCTGTCCGAGACCGTGCTCGACCCGGACCGCCATGTCCTGCCGGTGGCCGGCACCAAGGAGGCCCTTTATCTGGCGGCCCAGCTGGCCGTCGACCGGGCCGGCCGCAGCCGCCCCGCGGTGCTGATGCCCACCCCGTTCTACGCGGTCTACTATGGCGCCGCATCCATGGCCGGGGCCGAGCCGGTGCTGCTGCCGGCCAGCGCGGCGAGCGGCTTCCTGCCCGACCTGGACGCGATCGGGCCGGAGGTCCTGGCGCGGACCGCCGCCTTCTACCTGTGCAGCCCGGCCAACCCCCAGGGCGCCGTGGCCGACCGCGCTTATCTTGCGAAGGCGATCGGCCTGGCCCGCCGCCACGGCTTCGCGCTGTTCCTGGACGAGTGCTATTCTGAGCTCTGGGACAAGGAGCCGCCGCCCGGCGGCCTGGATGTCGCCCACCACGACACCGGCAGCCTCGACCAGGTCCTGGTGTTCCAGTCGCTGAGCAAGCGCTCGAACGCCGCGGGGCTGCGCTCGGGCTTCGTCGCCGGCGATCCCGCCCTGGTCCAGGCCTTCGCCAAGCTGCGCGCCTACGCCGCCGCCACCCAGCCGATCCCGCTCATGGAGGCGGCCGAGGCCTTGTGGAACGACGAGGCCCATGTCGAGGAGAACCGGCGGCTCTACCGCCAGAAGTTCGACGTGGCCGAGCAGCGCCTGTCCGGCCGGTTCGGATTCTTCCGGCCGGCCGCCGGGTTCTTTCTCTGGCTGGACGTCGGCGACGGCGTCGCCGCCACCGCCAGGCTCTGGACCGAGGCCGGGCTGAAGGTGCTGCCCGGCGCCTATCTGGACGGGCCGGCGCCGATCTCCGCCCCTTATGTCCGACTGGCCCTGGTCCACGACCTCGGGACGATCGCCGATGCGCTCGACCGCTTCGTCGCCACCCTCGCCCCGGACGACCGTCCGGCCGGAAGATCCTGACATGGCCGCGATGCTCGAACGCCTCGACCAGGACCGCCCGCTCGCCGGCCTGATCGCCACCGCCCGCCGGCTGGTGATGGGCCTGTTCTGGCTGGCGGCGGCGATCCTGCTGGCGGTAGCCGTCTGGGGTTTCAACCCGGCGGATCCGTCCTTCAACACCGCGACCAGCGCCACCCCGGTCAACCCGCTCGACCTGTTCGGCGCCTACACCGCCGACCTCGCCCTGCAGTTGTTCGGCGTCGGCATCTGGCTGCCGATCGGGGTGTTTGCCGCCTGGGGGATCCGGCTGATCGCCGACAAGCCGTTCCACCATGTCTGGATCGCCTCGACCGCCCTGCCGCTGGCGCTGCTGGGATTCTGCGCCTTCCTGGCGACCCAGCCCCAGCCTGATGCGGCGAGCTGGCCGCTCCGGGTGGGCCTGGGCGGATTCGTCGGCCGGTTCCTCTACGAAACCCTCCACCCCATGCTGGGCGGCGCCGCCTATGGCTGGGCCGCAGTGGTGGTGACCCTGCTGGCCGGGGTCGTGGCGTTCGGGGTGCAGCTGGTCGAGGGGAACTGGAGCGTCCTCGGCCTGCTTCGGCCCCGCCGCAAGGCCCGGGTCGCCGCACGCGCCGAGCTGGCGGACGAGGTCCAGCGCCCGCGGGGGCCCGGACTGGTGCAGCGGGTGGCGACCGGCGCGAAGGCCATGGCCGCGCGGACAACTGCCCTGTTTCGACGAAACGAACCCGAGGCGCCGGTCCGCCCGCGCCGTCCGGGCGTCCGCCGGCCCGAGCCCGAGCCGTTTTCCGATGTGTTCGACGACGAGGATTACACAAACGAACCCGAGCCGGCACCGGCCAGGCCTGCCCGCAGCCGGACCCGCGCCCAGGCACAGCCGCAGCGGCGTCCCCAGCCTCCGGCGCCGGTGGACGATTTTAGGCCGGACGCGGACGAGGCGGACGACGACGAGCGGGACGACGAGCCCTACGAGGCGCCAGTCTACCCGCGCAGCGCCGATCCGGCCCGCCCGGCGGGCAGGCCCGCCGCTCCGGCCCCGGTGCGCGAGCCGCCGCCGCCCGTGCGCGACACCCGCCCGCCCCAGCCCAAGCGCAACGTCCAGCCGTTCGACGACGAGTTCGAGCTGCCGGACCTGGAGTTCCTGACCCCGCCCAAGCACAAGCCCGGCGCTGCGATCACCAAGGAGAAGCTGCACGAGGTCAGCCGTCAGCTGGAAACGGTGCTGGACGATTTCGGCGTGCGCGGCGAGATCACCGACGCCAAGCCCGGCCCGGTGGTCACGCTTTACGAGCTGGAGCCCGCTCCCGGCACCCGTGCCGCCCGGGTGATCAGCCTGGCCGACGACATCGCCCGCTCCCTGTGCGCCCTGTCGGTGCGCGTCGCGACCGTGCCCGGCCGCAACGTGATCGGCGTGGAGCTGCCCAACGACGTCCGTGAGACGGTGTTCCTCAAGGAGCTCCTGGACAGCCCGCAATACACCGACACCTCGGCGCGGCTGGCGCTGGCGCTGGGCAAGGACATCTCCGGCAAGCCGATCATGGTCGATCTGGCCCGGATGCCGCATCTGCTGATCGCCGGCACCACCGGGGCCGGCAAGTCGGTTGCGATCAACGCGATGATCCTGTCGCTGGTCTACCGGCTGACGCCCAAGCAGTGCCGGATCATCATGATCGACCCGAAGGTCATCGAGCTTTCGGTCTACGATCACATCCCGCACCTCCTGGCCCCGGTGGTGACCGAGCCGGGCAAGGCGGTGGTGGCGCTGAAATGGGTCGTCCGGCAGATGGACGAGCGCTACCGGCTGATGTCGCACTTGGGCGTGCGCGACATCTTCGCCTTCAACCGCCGGATCGAGGCGGCCAAGGCCCAGGGCGAGAGCCTGAGCCGGCGGGTGCGCACCGGGTTCGAGCCGAACACCGGCGCGCCGATCTTCGAGGACCAGCCGATCGAGATGAAGTCGCTGCCGCTGATCGTCGTGATCGTCGACGAGGTGGCCGACCTGATGCTCACCGCCGGCAAGGAGATCGAGAACGCCATCCAGCGCCTTTCACAGAAGGCCCGCGCCGCCGGCATTCACCTGATCGTCGCGACCCAGCGGCCTTCGGTGGACGTGCTGACCGGCGTGATCAAGGCCAACCTGCCGTCGCGGATCAGCTTCCGGGTGTCGTCCAAGATCGACAGCCGCACCATCCTGAGCGAGCCGGGTGCCGAGCAGCTGCTCGGCCAGGGCGACATGCTGTTCATGATGCCGGGCGACCGGATCCTGCGCATCCACGGGCCGCTGGTCACCGACGACGACGTGGCCCGGGTGGTCACCCACCTCAAGGCGCAGGGCGAGCCGGACTATGTCGACGCGGTCACCGACGAGGCCGGCGGCGACGAAGGCGGCGGGGGCGGTGACGGGTCGGCCCAGGGCGCCATGTTCGGCGGCGGCGATGGCGGCGGCGATTCGATGTATCAGGAAGCCGTGAAGGTGGTTGCCCGGGACGGCAAGGCCTCCACATCCTACCTGCAGCGCAAGCTCAACATCGGCTACAACACCGCTGCCAAGCTGATCGAGCGGATGGAGCAGGACCGCCTGATCACGGCGGCCGACCATGTCGGACGCCGCCAGGTCCTGATGGGCCGCGGCGGCGTGGACGGCGACGAGCCGATCGAATTCTGAGGCCCGCTCCGGGAAGGGTGAACGTTGACCTCACGCCGTCTGTTTCTTTCGACCATCCTGGCCGGCCTGACCGTGCCTGCCCTGGCCCGGGCGGCGCTCTCCGGGGCGCAGCAGGCCGCGGTCGACCGGGTCACCGACTGGATGAAGGGGCTGAAGACGCTCTCCGCGACCTTTGTCCAGATCGCCCCCAGCGGCGCCTTGACCACCGGGCGGTTGTGGATCCAGCGGCCGGGCGAGATGCGGATGCAATACGATCCGCCGGCCAACATCCTGCTGGTGACCACCGACTGGCGGCTGGTGTTCTATGACGGCACCACCAAGCAGGTGAACTACATCCCGGTCGCCCAGACGCCTCTGGGCTTCCTTTTGGCCAGGAACCCGGATTTCGGCGACGAGGTGCTGATCCGCGATGTCGAGGTGACCGGCGGCGAGATCCGGATCACCGCCTTCAGCAAGGGCAACGAGGACCAGGGCTCGGTCCAGCTGGTGTTCGCGGAAAAGCCGGTCGAGCTGCGGCGCTGGACCGTGTTCGATCCGGGCGGGACCAAGACGGTGGTGACCCTGTCCGATGTCCGGACCAACCAGGACATCGACCAGGAGCTGTTCGTCTGGCGCGATCCGCAGCTGTTCGGCTACCCCGACCTGGACTGAGCCGGAACCGCGGCAGGCTGGAGATCCTTCGTGCACGACCTTGTCTTGCTGGCCGGCCTGTTCGTCAGCGCCTTCAGCTCGGCCACCATCCTGCCTGGCAGCTCCGAGGTGGTGATGCTGGGCCTGATGACCCAGGGCATCGGCGTGGTGCCGCTCTGGCTCGTCGCCACCGCCGGCAATCTCGTCGGCTCGGTCCTGTCCTGGTGGATGGGCACCGCGATCCTGCGCTTCCAGGACCGCAAATGGTTCCCGGTGAGCCCGGACCAGCTGGCCCAGGCGCAGGGGTGGTTCGGCCGCTGGGGCAAGCCCGCCCTGCTCCTGACCTGGCTGCCCGGCGTCGGCGACGCCCTGTCGATCGCGGCCGGCACGCTGCGCGTCCACCTGGTCCCGTTCCTGGTCCTGGTCGGGATCGGCAAGGGCCTGCGCTATGCCGCGGTGCTGGGCGGCGGCGACCTTTTGGGCGTCGACACGTTCTTCCAGTGAAGGCTTCCAGTGCGGCGGCCCTTCTACCGGGGCGCCCTGCGTGGCATCAGGGCGGCAGGTTCCTGGAGGTTCGTCGCATGCAGTTGATCACGTTGCCGCTCAGCCCGTTCGGCCGCAAGGCGCAGATCGTGGCCCTGGAGAAGGGGCTGGACATCGAGATCGTCGCGCCGACCGCGCCGACGGCGCTGTTTCAGGACCCGCTGGTCGTCGCGAAGAACCCGCTGGCCAAGATCCCGACCCTTTTGCTGGGCGACGGCACCCCGATCTATGACAGCCCGGTGATCTGCGAGTACCTGGATTCGCAGGGCAGCGGCCCGAAGCTGCTGCCGGACGGTGGGGAGCGCTGGCCGGTGCTGGTCCGCACGGCCCTGGCCGACGGGATCATGGACGCGGCGGTCGCCTCCCGCCAGGAGAGCATCCGCCCGGACGGCGAGCGTTCGCAGGCCTTCATGGACAAGCAGAGGGACGCGATCCTGCGCGCGGTGGCCGCCGCCGAGGCCGACCTTCCGGCCTTCGCCAACACGCTCCGCCTGGACTCCATCGCGATCGCGGTGGCGCTGACCTATCTGGGCCTGCGCCATCCCGGCATCGACTGGCGCGGCCCTGCCCCCAGGCTCGCCGCTTGGCATGAGCAGATGGAGCGCCACCCCTCCTTCGTCGCGACCAGGCCCGCCGTCTGACCCGCAGGCTCGCCGGCCGCCTGCGGGCGGCACGCGCTGCCGGGGTGACGGGCCAGCATGGCCATGCCTATGGTCCGGACGGATCGATCACACTCGGAGTTCGACATGCTCTTCATCATCCGCGCCGAGGACAAGCCCGGCGCCTTGGCGCGCCGCCTGGAAGTGCGCCCGGTGCACCTGGAATATCTCCAGTCGAAAAAGGACGTGATCAAGGTCGGCGGCGCCATCCTCGACGACAAGGGCGACCCGATGGGCAGCGTGCTGATCGTCGACGTCGCCGACAAGGCGGCCGCCGAGGCGTTCGCCAAGGGCGACCCCTTCTCCACCGAGGGCGTGTTTGCCTCCTTCACCGTCACTCCCTACCGCGCCGCCCTCGGCGAATGGCTGGGCTGACTGGCCGATGGCCCATTGGCTGATGAAGACCGAGCCCGAGGATTATTCCTGGGACCGGCTGGTGGCGGATGGCGAGACCGAATGGGGCGGTGTGCGCAACCACCAGGCCGCGCGCAACATGCGCACGATGGAGGAAGGCGAGGAGGTCTTCTTCTACCGCTCGGTCGTGCAGCCGGCGGTGATCGGGATCATGACGGTCTCGAAAGGCTGGTATCCGGACGAGCACAACCAGCCCTGGTGCCTGGTCCGGCTGAAGCCCAAGGCCAGGCTGCCGCGCGAGGTCCCGCTCTCGGCGATCAAGGCCGAGCCGGATCTCGCCGGCATCGCCCTGATCCGCCAGTCCCGGCTCTCGGTCATGCCGGTCACCGACGTCCACTGGCAGAAGATCCTGCACCTGGGCGGGATGTGAGCCGCCCTCCCTCGTCCAGGCCAGCACCGGGATGATCCCGGGGATCGACCACTGGCGCCTGCGGGTGCTGCCGGCCCTCCTGGTCGGCGGCATCGGCGGTGCGGTGTTTGCCCTGCTGCACATCCCGCTTGCCTGGATGCTGGGGGCCCTGTTCGCCACCACTCTGGCCGCCCTGGCCGGCTTCCGCCTGGACGTGCCCAACACGCTGCGGGCTCCCCTGGTGGTGGTGCTGGGCGTGCTGGTCGGCTCCTGGTTCACCCCGGACATGGCCGGCCATGTCGGGCGCTGGTGGCCGAGCCTGCTGGCGCTCGTCCCCTATATCGCCATCACCACCGTGGTGACCGCCCTCTGGTTCGTGAAGGCCGTCCGCTACGACCCGATCACCGCCTTCTTCTGCGCTGCCCCGGGCGGCTTTTCCGAAATGGTGCTGGCGGGAGAGCGCGCCGGCGGCGACCTGCGCCGGATCGCCCTGATCCATGCGATCCGCGTGCTGGTGGCGGTCAGCCTGCTGCCGGGCTTTGCCTGGATCATGGAGGCCGAGGGCGCCGGCTCCGCCTCCCTGTCCATGCCGGTGGCCGGGCCGTACGACCTGGTGCTGCTGGTGCTGTGCGGGGTGGTCGGCGGCACGCTTGGCGCCGTGCTGCGCCTGCCGGCCGGGCCGCTGCTGGGCGGCATGGTGGTGAGCGGCGCCGCGCACATGGCCGGCCTCGTCCATGGCGCCCCGCCGTTCTGGAGCGTCGCCCTGGCTCAGCTGGTGATCGGGGCCGCCGCCGGCTGCCGCTTCACCGGCACCGACCCGCGCATGGTCCTGCGCACCCTGGGCGACAGCGTCCTGTCGACCACGCTGATGCTGCTCCTGGCGGGCCTCGCCGCCTGGACGCTGCACCTCCTGACCGGCCTGCCCTTCCCTGCCCTGCTCCTGGCGTTCATCCCGGGCGGTGTCGCCGAGACCAGCCTGATCGCGATCGTCCTCGCCATCGACCCGGCCTTCGTCGCCACCCACCACATCCTGCGGATCGCCATCATCGTGGTGGCGGTCCCGCCGGCCTGGCAGCTCTGGGCCCGCCTGCGGCGCCCTCGCGCGGGCGGGCGATGACCCGCAGCTTCGATCCGCACCCCCCGCCGGGTTGCCCGGCCCTGGGCAGCCGGGTCTCCTGCGGGCCCTAGGCGGCGACGTCCACCGCGCGGGCCAGCGCCAGGGCCTGACGTGTTTCCGCCACGTCGTGCACCCGGATGATGCTGGCTCCTCGCCCGACACCCGCCAGGGCCGCCGCCAGCGAGCCCGGCACCCGCTCGGTCGGAGCCAGGTTCCGGTCGCCGGCGACATGGGCGATCAGGCTCTTGCGCGACACGCCCACCAGCAGGTCGCAGCCGAGCGTGCGCAGCATCGCCAGGTGCTGCAGGACGTCCAGGCTGTGTCCGGCGCGCTTGCCGAAGCCGATCCCCGGATCGAGGATGATCCGCTCGGTGCCGATCCCATGGGCGGCGCAGGCGGCGATCCGCTCCTCCAGATGGTCGAACACGTCCAGGCAGGCCCGCTGGTAGCGCGGATCGGCCTGCATGGTGCGCGGCTCGCCCTGGCTGTGCATCAGCACGACCGGACAGCCGCCCTCCGCCACCACCGCCATGGCGGCCGGGTCGTGGCGCAGGGCGGTCACGTCGTTGACGATGGTGGCTCCTGCGTCGAGCGCGGCCGCCATGGTCGAGGCGTTGCGCGTGTCGACCGAGACGGTGCAGCCATGGCCTGAAAGGGCCCGCACCACCTCGACGATCCGCTCGATCTCCTCGGCGGGAGGAACTGGCTCGGCGCCCGGCCGGGTGCTTTCCCCGCCCACGTCCAGGATGGCAGCTCCTGCCGCCGCCAGGGCCAGCCCATGGGCAATCGCGGCATCCCGGCCGAACCAGCGGCCGCCGTCGGAAAAGCTGTCCGGGGTCACGTTGACCACGCCCATGATCCGCACCGGCCCCGCCGGCCGCGCCAGCCGGGCCAGGCGCCCGGCCATCGCCGGGTCCGCCGATTCCAGGAGAGCGGCGGCCGGCAGGATCCGCTCCTCCACCGCCTCCCCGTCCCGCCGCAGCACCCGGCCGGCGGTGAAGGCCGCCTCCTCGCCAAGCGGCAGGGCGCAGCCGGCCGCGATCGCCGCGGCGGCGGTCGGGCCGTGCAGGAGGCCCAGCGGTTCCAGATAGGTCCGTGCGCTCATCTCATGCGAAAGGGGAGCCGTCGCCGGCTCCCCTTCCCTTCTCTGGCTGGGCGGCCCGGAAGAGCCGCCGGTAACGATCGATCAGGCAGGGCCAGGCGAAGGCTCGACCCCACCGGCGCCATCGGCCGGACGGGTCGTCGGCACCGAGGAGCGCCGCCCGCCACCGGAGTTGGTCGGGGCGGAGGTCGGCGGGTTGTCGTCGCCCCAGCGCTTGGGCGCCGGCATCGGCTCGCCGCGCATCACCGCGCCGATCTCCTCGCCGGTCAGCGTCTCGTACTCCAGCAGCGCCTGGGCGAAGGAATGCAGCCGGTCGATCTTCTCGGTCAGCATGGTGCGGGCACGCTGGTAGCCGCGGTCCACCAGGACGCGGATCTCGCTGTCGATGGTCTGCGCGGTCGCCTCGGAGACGCTCTTGGTCTGGTGGAGCTGGTGCCCCAGGAACACCTCCTGCTGGTTCTCGGCATAGCCCACCGGCCCGAGCTTGTCGCTCATGCCCCACTGGGTGACCATGTGCCGGGCGATCTTGGTGGCCTGCTCGATGTCCGAGGAGGCGCCGGCGGTGACCTTGTCATGGCCGAAGATCAGTTCCTCGGCGACCCGGCCGCCCATCGCCACGGCGATGTCTGCTTCCAGCTTCTCGCGGGTGACCGAAAGCCGGTCGCCCTCGGGCAGGCGCACGACCATGCCGAGCGCCCGGCCGCGCGGGATGATGGTCGCCTTGTGGATCGGGTCGGAGGCCGGGGAGAAGAAGCCGACCACGGCATGGCCCGCCTCGTGATAGGCGGTGAGCTTCTTCTCGTCCTCGGACATGACCAGCGAGCGGCGCTCCGCCCCCATCATCACCTTGTCCTTGGCCTGCTCGAACTCGTTCATGGTGACCAGGCGCTTGCCCACCCGGGCCGCCAGCAGCGCCGCCTCGTTGACGAGGTTGGCGAGGTCGGCGCCGGAGAAGCCGGGGGTGCCGCGGGCAATGGTGCGCGCGTCGATGTCGGGCGAGGTCCGCACCTTCTTGATGTGGACGTTCAGGATCTTCTCGCGGCCGATCACGTCGGGGTTCGGGACCACGATCTGCCGGTCGAAGCGGCCGGGCCGCAGCAGCGCCGGGTCGAGCACGTCGGGCCGGTTGGTGGCGGCGATCAGGATCACGCCGTCATTGCCCTCGAACCCGTCCATCTCGACCAGCAGCTGGTTGAGGGTCTGCTCGCGCTCGTCGTTGCCGCCGCCAAGGCCGGCGCCACGATGGCGGCCGACCGCGTCGATCTCGTCGATGAACACGATGCAGGGCGCGTGCTTCTTGGCCTGCTCGAACATGTCGCGCACGCGGGAAGCACCCACGCCCACGAACATCTCGACGAAGTCGGAGCCCGAGATCGTGAAGAACGGCACATTCGCCTCGCCGGCGATCGCCCGGGCCAGCAGGGTCTTGCCGGTGCCGGGAGGACCGACCAGCAGGCAGCCCTTCGGGATCCGGCCGCCCACCGAGGTGAACTTCTGCGGGTTCTTCAGGAACTCGACGATCTCCTGGAGTTCCTCCTTGGCCTCGTCGATGCCGGCGACGTCCTGGAAGGTGACGCGGCCGTGCTTCTCGGTGAGCATGCGCGCCCGCGACTTGCCGAAGCCCATCGCCTTGCCGCCGCCGGCCTGCATCTGGCGCATGAAGAACACCCAGACGCCGATCAGCAGCAGCATTGGGAACCAGGACACCAGGACGCCCAGCAGCGACGGCACGTTGTCGTCCACCGGCATCGCGGTGATGCGGACGCCATGCTCGGTCAGACGGTCGACCAGAGCCGGGTCGTTCGGGGTGTAGGTCTGGAAGGAAGTTCCGCTGTTGGTCCGTCCCGTGATCTGCTCGCCCTGGATGGTCACCTCGGCGACCCGCCCTTCCTGGACTTCCGAAAGGAAGTCGGAGAACGCCAGATTAGAGCTGGTCCCTCGGGTACTGGGACTCTGGAACAGGTTGAACAGCGCGATCAGCAACAGGCCGATGATGACCCAGAGCGCCAGGTTCTTGCTGAAATTGTTCACGTAGCCGTGCCTCGTCCGGTGCGGGCGATCCTGCCAGACCCGAACGCTAGGCAGAATACCGCTATTACGTGGAACATAAGTTCCCTGGCGAGTGAAGCAAGATCGTCGCTGCGTCCGCACCTGCGCCAAAAGGAACCGGCGCGAGCGGTATGGGAGGACGCCAGGGCAGGCCGTGCACCCGCTCGGGCCGGATCCGCACCCAGCGCTCGCCATGGCGAACGAGGCAGCCTCCCAGGGTGGCGGCGCCGGGGGCGCCCACCTGCACCTCCTGGGCGAGCCGGGCAAGTCCCGTCCCGGACGGCAGGTAGGGTCGATCGGTCATGGCTGCAATGACCCGGCCCAGCAGATGCCGCGCCATGTCGGGAGCCAGCGCCCTGAAGGGGGCCCGCTCGAACCATACCCGCCGGTCCGGCGCGATCCAGCCATGCGCGGCCAGGAATCGGGCCACCCCCTCGTCCAGGCGACAGCGCGCCTCGGCGGCGGCACGTTCCGGCAGGCCTCCCTGGCGGCGCAGCCGGGCGCGGGCGAAGCGCTGGTCCCGGTTGCTCGGGTCCTCCACCCAGGGGATCCCCCTGGCCTGCAGCTCGGCGACCAGCTGCGCCTTGGGCAGATGCAGGAGCGGCCGGAGGATCCGGATCCTTGCGCGCTCGGACACCGCGGGCATGCCGCTCAGCCCGAGCGGCCCGCTGCCACGCGCCCGGCGCATCGCCACGGTTTCGGCCTGGTCGTCGGCATGGTGCCCGAGCAGCAGGTGCAGGGCGCCCCAAGCGGCGACGGCCTCTTCCAGCAGCGCATAGCGGGCTTCCCTGGCCCGCTGCTGGATCCGGCTGGCGACGGGGTCGTGCCGCCAGCACAGGACCTGGCCGGCAATGCCCAGCGCCTCCAGGCGTCCGAGCACCAGCCGGGCTTCCGCCGCCGAGCCCTCGCGCAGGCCATGGTCGACCACGAAGGCCCGGATCTCGCCTTGCCTCTCCGCAGTCCAGGCGTCGGCCAATATGGCCAGGCAGACGCTGTCGGCCCCGCCGGAGACCGCCACCGCGACCTTTGGCCGGGGCTCGAACGGGCCGAACCCGGCCATCGCCCGGGCAAAGGCTGCATCGAGCGGAGACCTCCCTTCGGAGGACGGGATGGAGGCCCCGTCCAGGGGCGGGATCAGGTCAGCTGCAGCCGGCGCTGGCCTTCTCCCGGCCCGCCATCTGCTTGAGGGCAGCGGGAGCGCCAGGGTAGCGGCGGTCGAACTCGGCAAACGCCGCGCAGGCCTTCTGGGTGTCGCCCAGGCGCACCAGGGACATGCCGAGCTTGAGGAGATTGTCCGGCGAGCGGATGGCGTCCTCGCCATAGGTGCGGACGTTGCGGGCAAACCCGGCCGCTGCCTGGGGCCAGTCCTTGCGCGCGTAGTAGGTTTCCGCCTGCCAGTAGGCGGCGTTGGGGGCCAGCGGGTCGTCCGGCGACGACGCCACCACCGAGGCGAACGCCGCCTCGGCCCCGGCCCAGTCCCCCGCCTTGACCCGGGCCATGCCCGCATCGAAGCGGTCGCGCGCCGAGCCGCTGACCAGGGCGCTGCCCGCCGGCACCGCGGGCTCCGGCGGCGGCTCCGGCAGGCCCAGTAGGGCGTCGCGCGGCAGGGTCCCGATCACGCCGGGCTCGGCGCTGCTGGGCGCCGTCGCCACGGCGGCGCCGGCGGCAGAGGCCCCGGCGACCGGCGCCGCCGCGCCGCCATTCGGACCGCCCGGCGCCGGCGACGGTTCGACGCCCTGGAGGCGGGCATCCACATCGGCCAGCAGCCGCTCCATCCGCTGGTTCGCTTCCCGGGCCTGGTACTCGGCTTCTTCGACCCGCCCGCGCAGCTGGCGGATCTCTTCTTCCAAGGACAGGATCCGCGCCTCCAGGTCGGCGACCTTGCGCGCGTCCGCGGTCTGCGCCGAGGCCGGCTGGCCGGCCATCGACAGCATGAACGCCAGCAGCAGGGCTAGTCTCGACAAGTGCACGCGCATCCTACCTCACGACCCGGACGTGACGACATCGCCTCGATCGCGGGAACGGCCGGGACCGTTCCCGCGATGCTCAGTTGGTGGCGTTGATCACCGTAACCGCGCGGCGGTTCTTCGCCCAGGCGGCTTCGTCGCTGCCCGGATCGGCGGGCCGGTCCTTGCCGTAGGAGATCGTCACCAGCCGGCTCTCGCCGATGCCCAGGCTGGACAGGTAGCGGGCTGCCGCCGAGGCGCGGCGCTCGCCCAACGCCAGGTTGTACTCGCGGGTGCCGCGCTCGTCGGTATGGCCCTCCACGGTGGCCGAGACCGAGGGGTATTGCTGCAGCCAGGTCGCCTGGCGCTGCAGGGTGGCGCGGGCCTCCTCGTCCAGCGCGGTGCTGTCGTAGCCGAAATAGACGCGGTCGCCGACATTCTGTTCCAGGTCGGCCTGGCTGCCCGCCGCCGCCGCGCCGCCTGCCAGACCGGACGTGTCGGTCGTGGTGATGCCGCCGCCGGCATTCGCGGTCGAATCGCTCGGGGTCGAACTGCAGGCCGCCAGCAGGAGGGTAGCCGCGGCAACGGGAAGGAGAGCGAGTTTCATCGGCAATTCCCAGCGGCGACTTCTTGCCGCGAAGATGTGGCAGGAAAGGACACTATCAACCTGGACACGATTTCTGTCACGTGCCCCTTATAGAAGCACCGGTTACGGAATCAAGCGCGACCAATCCGGATCCGAAGCATCCAGTGGTGTCGGCACCAGACGTTCATTGTGTCCGGACACATCAATTTGATAAAGCCGCTTGGTTGTTCCGCCCGGCTCGGTTCGTTGAAAAAGAACGACACGACCATTGGGCGACCAGGTCGGCGCTTCATCCTGCCAACTACGCGTGATCAGCCGCTCGTCACTGCCATCAGGCCGCATGACGCCGATATGGAAGCTGCGCTGCTTGATGTTGACGAAGGCGATCATGTCGCCGCGCGGTGACCAGGCCGGGCTGCCGTACTGGCCCTCGCCATAGGAGATCCGCTGCACCGGGCCGCCGCCGGTGCCGGTGACGAACAGATGCGGCCGGCCGGAACGGTCGCTGTTGAACACGATCCGGCTGCCGTCCGGCGAGAAGGACGGCGAGGTCGAGATGCCGTTGCCGGTGGTGATGTCGCGTTGCGCGCGCGTTCCCAAATTGACCGCGACGATGTTGAAGTTCCCGCCCTGGTTGACCGTGATCAGCGCGGTGTTTCCGTCGGGCGAGAAGCGCGGCGCGAAGTTCATGCCGTCGGTGTCGAGCAGCACCTGCTCCCGGCCGCCGTCGATGTCGCGGATATACACCCGCGGCCGCATCCCCCGGTAGAGCAGGTAGGCGACCCGCCGCGTGTCCGGCGAGAAGCGCGGCCCGAAGACCAGCTCCTGGCCGTCGGTCAGGAAGCGGTGGTTGGCGCCGTCCTGGTCCATCAGCGCCACCCGGGTGATCCGCTTCGCCTTGGGCCCGGTCTCGCTGACATAGACGATCCGGGTGTCGAAATAGCCCTTCTCGCCGGTGATCCGCTCGTAGATCGCGTCGGCGATCTTGTGCGCGATCCGCCGCCAGGACGCGGCCGGCGCGTCGATCCGCAGCCCCGCCATCTGCGAGCCGGCCAGCACGTCCCAGAGGCGGAACTCGACGGCCAGCCCGGTCCCCGTCTCGGCGATGGTGCCGCTCACTAGGGCCTGGGCGTTGATCTGCCGCCAGTCGCCGAACCGGGGGATCTCCCGCAGTTCCTGCGGGCTCTGGATGTAGGCGCGCCGGTCGATCGTCTCGAACAGCCGCGACCCGTCCAGGTCGGCCGAGATCACGTCGGCGATCTGGGTGGCCAGGGACGCCGCCTGCCCGCCATCGGCCGCGAACGGGCTGATCGCGATCGGGATCGGCGCCACCACCCCGCGGGTGATGTCGACCGCGAGCTGGCCCTGCACGGGTCCGGCCGCGCCGGCCGCGAGCACCGCCGCCGATCCCGCCAGGAAGACGCGCCGGCCGAGCAGCGGCCGGACCAGGAGATCGGGCCGGGTTGGGTCGATGAAATGTCTCACGAGGCTGGCCTCCCTGCCGACCGTGCTCAACCCATCTGGTCGGGGCGGAAATTCATGATGATGTCTTTCCACATGTCGTAGTCCTCGCGCGGCAGCCGGAGCGGCGAGCACTGCAGGGCCGCCCGCTGGGCGCTTTCCGCCACGGCCCGGAACACCGGGTCGGCGCGCATCCGCGCAGCCTCGACCGGCTCCGCGCTCTGCACCCGGCCATCGGGCAGCAGCCGGAGATTGATGCCGACGCTCATCCCGGCAAGACCCCGGGCGCCCGCGGGAACGTTCCAGCAGGGCTCGATCTGCTCGCGCACCATCGCGCCCAGGCCGGCCGCGCCCAGGCGCGGCGTCCGCGGCCCGCGCTGCCCGGCGCTCGGCAGGTCGTTCGCCGCAACCTGGCCATTGCCGTCGCGCTGCTCGTCGGCCCGCACCCGCTTGTCGAGGTTCTCCACGCTCTTCAGCAGCGCGTTGAAATCGTCTTCGGGCTCGGCCGGCCTGGGCGTCTCCTTCGCCGGCGCGGGCTTGGCCTGCGGCGGCTTGGGCTTGCTCTTTGGCGGTGCCGGAACCGGCGGCGGCGGTGGCGCCGGCGGCGGTGGCGGAGCCGGAGGGGGCGGCGGTGGTGGCGGGGGTGGTGGCGGCGGCTCCGGTGCGGGTTTGGGCTCCGGCGCCGGCACAGGCGGCGGCGGAGGAGGTGGCGGCGGTGGTGCCGGCGGCGGCGGAGGCGGCGGTGCCGGCGGCGGCGGAGGTGGCGGCGGTGCCGGTGGCGGCGGAGGTGGCGGCGGTGCCGGTGGCGGCGGAGGTGGCGGAGGTGGCGGCGGCGGAGGTGGCGGCGCTTTCGGAAGCTCCTTGGGCTTCTCCGGCGTGGGCTCCTCCTGGCGCGAGGCGGCCTGGCGCTCCGGGAGCGGTGCCTGCGCCGCGGGCTGCGGGCGTGGCTGCTCGACGGGAATCTCGGTCACCAGGTCGATGGTGAGACCGCCATCCTCGGGCAGCGGCTGGCCGAACTCGGGCAGGCCGAACCACAGGATGCCGGCCACGAGCGCGTGGAAGCCGGCCGAAGCGAGCAGGGACTTACGCACGTCCGATCACCCGCCGACGCGCCTGGCGCTCATGTGCCGCTGCCGCCCGGGGACGGTGCCGCGGCCGCGCCCTCGGGAACCTGGGTCAGCAGCGCCACCTTGGTGAAGCCGGCGGAGTGGATCGCCCCCATCACCGCCATCACCTGGCCGTAGTTCACCGCCTGGTCGCCCCGCACGAAGATCCGCGCCTCCTGGTTGCGCTGGGTGACCGCCTGCAGGCGCGGGCCCAGCTGGTCCACGGCGATCTCGCTCTCCTGCAGGTAGACCTTGCCGTCGCGGCCGACCGTCACCGAGAGCGGCTCGTCCTGGCCTGGCAGGAGCGAGCTCTGGGCCTGCGGCAGGTCGACCGAGACCCCGGCGGTCAGGAGCGGCGCGGCCACCATGAACACGATCAGCAGCACCAGCATCACGTCGACCATCGGCGTGACGTTCGGCTCGGACATCGGCCGGCGCCGGCGCCGGCCGCGGCGCGTGGTGCCGTGGGTGGGGATGGAGCTTCCCGCCATGGTCAGGCCGCCCTGCTCGCCTCGATCTCCCGGGCGAGCACCACCTGGAACTCCTCGCCGAAGCTTTCCAGCCGGTCGGCATAGCGGTCGATCTCGCCGGACAGCTTGTTGTAGGCGACCACCGCCGGGATGGCCGCGGCCAAGCCCACCGCGGTCGCGAACAGGGCTTCGGCGATCCCGGGCGCCACCACGGTGAGCGTGGTGTTCTTCGAGACCGCGATCGCGGTGAAGCTGTTCATGATCCCCCAGACCGTGCCGAACAGGCCGAGGAACGGGGCCACCGAGCCGATCGTGGCGAGCGAGGGCACGCTGCGCTCCAGGACCACCAGCTCGCGGTCCATGGCCAGGCGCATCACCCGGCCGATCCGCTCCAGCAGGTGGTCGCCGCCGTCGCGCACGGCGCTGCGCGGCGCTTCCCGCCATTCCTCCATGGCAGTGGCGAACATCATCGCCATCGGATGGTCGGGACGCTTGGCGAGGCGGCGGTACAGGTCCTCCAGCGGCGCGCCCGACCAGAACAGGCGTTCAAATCCGCTGGTGCGGCGCTTGAGCGAGGCCAGGCGCCAGATCTTCTCGAAGATCACGGCCCAGCACCACAGGGAGGCCAGGGCCAGGATGACCATCACCGACTTGACCACCAGGTCGGCCTGCATGACCAGGGCCCAGATGGACAGCGCGGCTTCCGGCGTCGCGATAGGAGCGGCGGTGACGAGGTTGGGATCCATGGTTCTCGGCGGTCCGGGTCGGAGACGGCGGCGAAGTCGGCGCGTCGCCGAAAAGACTAATAAGATCAGGAACTTCAGCTAAGACGATGGACTCGGCTGGCTTTCCCGCTGTGCACCTGCACCATAGGCATGATGTTGTGTCAAGCGGAACCCTTGGGCGGCAAATAGGCCTTGCGTCCGGCGCGGATCACGGTTCCGCCATCGGCTCGAGCAGGCTGCGCAGGGCTGCCGGCGGCCGCACCGGGCGTACCCGGCGGTCGACCAGGACCAGTTCCACCGCGACCGTGACGAGGCGGCGTTCGCCCAGCAGCACGACCTGGTCCAGGTGGATCCGCACCCCCTCGATCCGCGCCACCCGGGTCTCCACCCGCAACTCGTCGTCCAGCCGCGCCGGCACCAGGAACACCGCGTCGCAGCGCCGGACCGTGAACATCACCCCGAAGGTCTCGAGCAGGCCCGGATGGTCGAAGCCCAGGGTCCGCAGCCACTCGGTGCGGGCCCGCTCGGCGAAGCGCAGGTAGTTGGCGTGGTAGACGATCCCGCCGGCGTCGGTGTCCTCGTAATAGACCCGCAGCGGCATGGCATGGACGCCGGTCATTCCGGCAGTTCCTCGAACATCGAGCCCTGCTCGAACGAGGCCGGCGGCTGCTCGCCCAGATGCAGCCAGGCCGGGCGGGTCAGCATCCGCCCGCGCGGGGTGCGCTGCACCAGGCCCTGCTGGATCAGGAACGGCTCGACCGTCTCCTCGATGGTGTCGCGCTCCTCCGCCAGGGCCGCCGACAGGGTCTCGATCCCCACCGGCCCGCCGCCATAGGCGCCGGCGATCATCTTCAGGTAGCGCCGGTCCAGCGTGTCCAGGCCCAGCCGGTCCACGTCCAGCCGCAGCAGCGCCCGGTCGGCCAGCTCCCGGTCGACCGCGCGGGCCCGCTCCACCGTGGCGAAGTCACGCACCCGGCGCAGGAGCCGGGTCGCCACCCGCGGCGTGCCCCGGGCGCGCCTGGCGATCTCGACCGCGCCGTCCTCGGCCAGCTCGAAGCCCAGCAACCTGGCGCCCCGACGCAGGATCGAGACCAGCTCCTCGATCGTGTAGAACTCCAGCCGGGCATGGATCCCGAACCGGTCGCGCAGCGGCGTGGTCAGCAGGCCGGAGCGGGTGGTGGCGCCGACCAGGGTGAACGGCTGCACGTCGATCCGCACCGAGCGCGCCGAGGGCCCCTCCCCGATCATCAGGTCGAGCTGGAAGTCCTCCATCGCCGGATAGAGGACTTCCTCGATCGCTGGCGACAGCCGGTGGATCTCGTCGATGAACAGGACGTCGCGCGGCTGCAGGTTGGTGAGCAGCGCCGCCAGGTCGCCGGCCCGGGCGATGATCGGCCCGCTGGTCATGCGGAAGCCGACACCCAGCTCGGCCGCCAGGATCTGGGCGAGCGTGGTCTTGCCCAGGCCCGGCGGCCCGGCGAACAGCACATGGTCCAGCGGGTCGTGGCGCGCCTTGGCCGCCTCGATGAACACCTCGAGATTGGCGCGCTGGCGGGCCTGGCCGACGAACTCCGCCAGCCGTTGCGGCCGCAGCGAGCGGTCCAGGTCGTCGGTCTGTTCGAGGGCGTCGATCAGCCGCTCGCTCATCGTGCGAGCTCCTTCAGCGCCAGGGTGAGCAATTGCTGCAGGCCGGCCTGCTCATGCTCGCCGGTCCGCACGATCTGCAGGGCCGCGAAGGCCTCCGCGCGACCATATCCCAGATTGGTCAGGGCCGAGAGCGCATCCTCCATGGGCCCGGAAGTTTCCGGCGCCGCGGCCGCGCCCGCGGCCGGCGCGCTGCCGCGGCCGGTGCCGAGCAGCGCCGCCTTGTCCTTCAGTTCCGCGCAGATCCGCGCCGCCAGCTTCGGCCCGACGCCGGGTGCTCGCGCCAGGGCGGCCTTGTCCTGCGCCGCGATCACGGTCGCCAGCCGGTCCGGGTCGTGCACGCCCAGGATCGCCAGGGCCGAGCGGGCGCCCACGCCCTGCACCGCCTGCAGCGCCTTGAACCAGTTGCGCTCGGCCGCCTCGGCAAAGCCGAACAGGGTGATCGCGTCCTCGCGCACCTGGGTCTCGACATGAAGGTCGGCGGCCTCGCCGGTCCGCCCGAGCAGCGCCAGGACCCGGGCGGGGCAGTACACCAGGTAGCCGACGCCATTCACGTCCAGGACCACCCCGTCCTCCAGCTGCTCCAGCACCCGCCCGCGCAGCCGCGCGATCAAGCGACGCCTCCCACCACCGAGCGGACGCTGCGGCCGATGGCGGCGACCGTGGAGGTTCGGTTGGCGTGGCACACCGCCACCGCCAGCGCGTCGGTCGCATCCGAGCGGTAGACGCCGGCGCCCGGCAGGAGGATGCGGATCATCGCGGCCACCTGCTCCTTCTCGGCAGCACCGGTGCCGACCACCGCGCGCTTGACCGTCTTGGACGGGTACTCGGTGACCGGCAGGCCGGCCGCGGCCGCGGTGAACATGATCACCCCGCGGGCGTGGCCGAGCTTGAGGGAGGAGGCGGCGTTCTTGTTCACCACCGTCTCCTCCACCGCCGCGACGGTCGGCGCATAGCGGCGGACCACCTCGGCCAGCCCGTCATGCAGCGTCACCAGCCGGCGCGCCAGCTCGTCGCCGGCGTCGGTGTCGACCACGCCGGCCGCCACGAAGCGCAGCCGGTTGCCCTGCACCTCGACCACGCCCCAGCCGGTGTGCCGCAGACCGGGATCGAGGCCCAGGACCAGCATCAGCCGGCGCTCAGGCGGGCCAGCGTCTCGTCCGACACCTCGAAGTTGGCAACGACGCGCTGCACGTCGTCGTTCTCGTCCAGCACCTCGAGCAGGTCGAACAGCGTCTCGGCCTTGTCGTCGTCGACCGGCACGTTGTTCTGCGGCCGCCAGGTCAGGACCGCCTCGCTGGCCGAGCCGAGCTTTTCCTCGAGCGCCTGCAGGACCGTGTTCAGCTCGTCGGCGGCACAGAAGATCTCGTGGTTCTCCTCGCCGCTCTCGACGTCCTGGGCGCCGGCCTCGATCGCCGCCTCCATCACCGTGTCGGCGTCGCCCGCCGAGGCGTCGAAGCGGATCTTGCCGATCCGCTCGAACTGGAAGCTCACGCTGTTGCTCTCGCCGAGCGCCCCGCCATGCTTGGTGAAGGCGGAGCGCACGTCGGCGGCGGTGCGGTTGCGGTTGTCGGTGAGCGCCTCGACGATGATGGCCACCCCGCCCGGGCCGTAACCCTCGTAGCGGACCTCCTCGTAGTTCTCGCTGTCGCCGCCCTGGCCGCGCTTGATGGCCCGCTCGATATTGTCCTTGGGCACGTTGGCCTGGCGCGCCGCCTGGACCGCCATGCGCAGCCGCGGGTTCATCGCGGGGTCGGGCACGCCCGTCTTCGCCGCGACCTGGATCTCCTTCATCAGGCGGGTGAACAGCGCCGACTTGGCCGCATTCGCGCGACCCTTGCGGTGCATGACATTCTTGGCGTGGGAATGGCCGGCCATCGTCTTTGTTACGTCACGTATCTGGTGGATGCCCGCAGGGTCTAGACCAAGAGCCCTGTCGGCGGAACCGGGAAGCGACGCCGGCAGGCGGGTCGGGCGCGACAATGGGGGCCTGATGCACCGACCTACCCTGTGGCGCGGGATCCGGCGCGAGGTAAGGCTTCCTTAAGAAGTGGAAGATAAGGTCCAGGGCATCGCCATCCGCATGAGGTGCCTCCCATGGATCACGCCGAGACCGACGGGCAGGCGCTCGCCGACCTGCTGCCACCTCTGGGCGAGCGCCGCTATCACCGCCGCTACGCCGCAGGCCTGCCGGCGCGCCTGGAAATTGACGGCGCCGTGCGGCCGGTCACCATCCTCAACCTTTCGCTGGGCGGCGCCGGTCTGGCTCCGGCCCTCCCGGCCACGATCGGGGCCGCGGCCGAGATCGGCATCGACGGGCTGACGCCCAGCAAGACGCTGCGTGCCCGGGTCGTCAGCGTCAGCCGCCATCAGACCCATCTGTTGTTCGACTGCACGGCGGAAGAACAGGCGAGTCTCGTGGAGTTTCTCCTGAGCAGCGGTAGCGAAGTCTGAAGTCGACGGAACCTGCTGACTTCTTGAGCGTTTGTTCCGCTACTGGGAAATCGTTGACCCATGGAGGCGGTACGATGACCAAGATGGTCTCGGCATTGGCATTTCTCTTGCTCCTTTCAGCTTGCGGCAGCAGCACGACCGAACGCGGCGTGAGCGGTGCCGCCCTGGGCGCCGGGGTCGGCGCGGCAGCCGGGGCGGTCACCGGCGGCAGCGTCCTGGGCGGTGCAGCGATCGGCGGGGCGGCTGGCGGCGCGGCCGGCGTGCTGACCGACGAAGACGACGTCGACCTGGGCGATCCGGTCTGGGACTGAGGCCGGGCAATGGCATCGGCCCTTGGCCGGGGGCGCAGCGCACCCTCATGGCCTGCTGCCCGAGCCTGATCCATCGAGACCGGCCGGCGCAGGGCGCTGAAACGCCGAAACGATCGCCCGGGCTGCAAGGACGCGTGTTGGCGTCCGGCTTCTTCCGGTAGCCCGCCACCTTCCTTTGCCACCCGCGGCAGGAAACGCCGTATCCGGGCGGCCCCAGCGCGGTCCGGAACGCCTGCCGACGGGAGCGAGACCGGGAGCGGCGCTCGCTTCCCCCGGCCGTCCTTGACCTGGATGCGGCGGGGGCCGGGCTCCGGCGGGTCGCAGGCGCCTCTGCCGGACCTGCCCTATTGTGCCTATCGCTTCTTCAACGCCCGGATCACCGGCTGGCCCGTAGCAGGGCACGGGTCGGTGACGCGGCAATGCGCAGGGGGTGCCTTTCGGCGCTTTCCTGCGCTGGCGCGCGACCAGCCGCTACCGGCCAAAGCCCCCGGGCCCGCCCCCGGTGGTTCGGGAGCGGAGGCGGGCTCAGGCGGCGTGGGCCAGCTTGCTGTTGGCGTCGGCGATCTCGTGGAGCTTGTGCACGAACGCGTCGTACCAGGTCCGCGCAGTCCACACCCGCAGCGGCTCCATGCAGCGCTGCCAGCGGTCGATGCGCTCGTCTATCGGCATCGCCAGCGCATCGCGCATCGCCTCGGCGGTGCGCTCGATGTCGAGCGGGTTCACCAGGAGGGCCCCCTCGCCCAGTTCTTCCACGGCGCCCGCGAAGCGCGAGAGCACCAGCACCCCGGGATTCTGCGGGTCCTGCGCCGCGACATACTCCTTGGCGACCAGGTTCATGCCGTCGCGCAGGGGCGTCACCAGCCCGACCTGGGCGACTCGCAGGTAGCCGGACAGGATCTTGCGTGGCACCGGCTGGTTCACGTAGCGGATCGGGTTCCAGTCGGGGGAGGCGAAGCGGCCGGCGATTCGGCCGGTGGCGCGCTCCAGGTCGGAGCGCAGGGCCCGGTACTGGGCGAGTTCGCCCCGGCTGACCGGTGCTATCTGCAGCATGATCACCTTGCGCAGCCAGTCCTCATGGGTGGCCAGCAAATGCTCGTAGGCGGCAAAGCGCAGGGGCAGCCCCTTGGTGTAGTCCAGCCGCTCGACGCCCAGCATCAGCGTCCGGCCGCCCAGGGACTCTTCCAGGCTGCGCACCTCCTCGTTCTCGACCGCGACGGCGGCCTCCTTGCCGAACCCCAGCGTGTCGATCGCGGCGCGGTAGACGCCGGTGCGGACCCGGCGGCCGGCATAGAGCAGGTCCTCGCCTTCCCGCTCGGCCCCGATCCAGCGCTCCAGGAAGTCCAGCATGTCGTGATGGGCCCGGTCGGTCTGCACCCCGATCAGGTCGTAGTTGAGCATCGCCTGGCCCAGCTCGACATGGGCCGGCAGCACCTCGACGATGTCGCCGGAAGGAAACGGCACGTGGAGGTAGAAGCCGATCGTGCCGGTGAAGCCCAGCTTGCGCAGTTCCTCGCCGAGCGGGATCAGCTGGTAGTCGTGGACCCAGACCTGGTCGTCCGGCTTCAAAAGCTTGATCAGTTCGGACGCGAACTGGAGATTGACCTTGCGGTAGGCCCGGTAGCTTTCCGCCTTCCAGTCCACCAGGCCCAGCCGGTAGTGGAACAAGGGCCAGAGCGAGCCGTTGGCGAACCCGTAGTAGAAGCCCTTGTAGTCGTCCTGGTTCAGGTCGAGCAGGGCATAGCTCATCTTCCCGCGCGTGGTCACCTTCGCTGGCCCCGGCTGCTCCGCAAAATCCCCGGACCAGCCGAACCAGAGCCCGTCCGCCTTCCGCAGGCCATCCCGCAGGACGACGGTCAGCCCACCCGCCTCGACGCGCCGCCCGGTGGGCACGCTCACGCGGTTGGAGACGATTACGAGTCGCGCCAAAATGCTTCCTCCCAAGTTTTCGACAGGCGCATCCCCGAGATGATCAGCCCTACCATGGAATAGGTCTGCGGAATATTGCCCCACAGTTCCTTGGTGAGCGGATTGACGTCCTCGGACAGGATCCCCATCGAATTGCGACAGGATATCAGTTCCTCATAGATCTGGCGCGCTTCGTCCTTGCGTCCGATGGCGGCCAGGGCGTCGACGAACCAGAACGTGCAGACGGTGAAGGCGTTCTCCGGCTCGCCGAAATCGTCGGCCGCCGCGTAGCGGAACAGGTGGTTGCCGCGGCGCAGCTCCTTTTCGATGGCCTCGACCGTGCCGACGAAGCGCGGATCGTCGGCAGCCAGGAAGCCCACCTCGTGCATGAGCAGGAGCGCCGCATCCAGGTCCTTGCCGCCAAAACTTTCGACAAAGGTCTGCCGCGCCGGGTCCCAGGCTTCCTCCAGGATCGCCCGGCGGATCCGGGCGGCGTGACCGCGCCAGTACTCGCCGCGCTCGGGCATCTCCAGGACCCCGGCGATCTTGGCCAGCCGCGCGCAGGCCACCCAGCACATCAGCGCCGAATGGGTGTGCACCCGCTCGCGCCCCCGGTATTCCCAGATGCCGGCGTCGGGCTCCAGCGCCAGCCGGGCGGCCTGCTCGCCCAGCCGCTCCAGGAGCTGGAACAGCTCCAGGTCGCCCCGCCTGGGCAGGCGGTGGTCGTAGAACATCTGGGCGGCAGCCATCACGACGCTGCCATAGACGTCGTGCTGGCGCTGGAACCAGGCGGCGTTGCCGACCCGGACCGGCCCCATGTTGCGGTAGCCGGTCAGGGCGGGCGCCACCTTCTCGTCCGGGTCGCGCCCCGGCAGGATCGGGTAGAGCGGCAGGAGCGTGCCGTCTTCGGACAGCGCAACCACGGTCGTGATGTAGCGGAGATAGTCCTCCATGGTCCGGGTGGCGCCCAGGCGGTTGAGGGCGTGCACGGTGAAGTAGGTGTCGCGCAGCCAGCAGAACCGGTAGTCCCAGTTGCGCTCCGAATGCGCCGCCTCGGGGATCGAGGTGGTCAGCGCCGCCACCACGCCGCCGGTTTCCTCGAAGGCGCACAGCTTCAGCGTGATCGCCGCGCGCAGCACCACGTCCTGGTACTCGAACGGGATCGACAGGTAGCGCGACCATTCCTGCCAGTAGAGCAGGGTCTCGTCGAAGATCTCCCGGAACAGGTGGCCGGGCGCTTCCGGCACCGATTCGTCCGGCCCCAGGATCATGTGGATCGGCGCGTGCACGACGATCGGCAGTTCCTCGGCAATGCAGGCCACCGAGGTGTCGGTGGTCAGCCGGATCGTCTGCTCCTCGCCCACGAAGCGGATGCTGTTGCTCATCGGCACCTTGCGCATCCGCTCGGCGCCGTAGCGGCCGTTCAGCCGGACCCGGATGGTGCCGCGGAACCGGCCATGGACCGGCTCGATCCGCCGCATCAGCGTGGCCGGCCGGTAGAGCCGGCCAAAGCGCCGGCAGCGCGGGGCGAAGTCGGTGATCCGGATCATGGCACCGGTCTCGTCCTCGACCTCGGTCTCGAGGATGGCGGTGTTGCCGATATAGCGGCGCCGGATGACGGCTTTGTGGTGCGGCTCGATCGACCAGTAGCCGCCCTCCCCGCCCACCAGGGCATGGAAGATCGGGTCGCCGTCCAGCCGCGGCCAGCAGGTCCAGACATGGCGGCCATCACGGTCGATCAGCGAGGCGATCGTGCCGTTGCCGATCACCGCCACGTCGAGATCGTTGCCGACGCCGCCCATCAGCCGCCGTCCTGCTCGGCCAGCCGGGCCAGCCAGGCGCGCACGTCGTGCGGCTGGCGCAAAGGACCGTCCGGGCCGACGAACAGGCCGAGCCCGCCCCGCTCGCGCACCAGGGCGATCGCGTCCAGGTCGGTGGTGTCGTCGCCCACGAACACCGGGGTCCGCCCGGCGAACGGCGCCTTCTCGAGCAGCATCGCCACCGCCGCCCCCTTGTGGACGCCGCGGCGGCGGATCTCGAACACCGCCTTGCCGTGCAGCACCTCGTAATCCGGATGGGCCTGCACCATCTGGGCGAGCGCCGCGGCGATCTCGTCGGTCAGTTCCGGACGCGCGCGGACATGCAGCGCGATGGCCCCGCCCTTGTCCTCGACCAGCATGCCCGGATGACGCAGGGCCAGCGCCACGGCGCTGGTGCGCAGCGGCTCCGGCAGCCCGGCCACGCTCTCGTGGGTGCCGTCCGCGGCGAGCCGCCACTCGGCGCCGTGCTGCCCGGCCATCGGCAGCTTCACCGGGGCGAACAGGGCGTCGAGGTCGGCGATCGCGCGGCCGCTCACCAGGGCCAGTGCCCCGCCGGTCCGCTGGTGCAGGCGCGGCAGCAGGGCCTTGAGCTCGTCGCTCACGACGACCTCGCCAGGCGTCGGCGCAATGTCGATCAGGGTCCCGTCGACATCGAGGAACAGGGCGGTCTGGTCGAGGGGGATCCTGGACAGATCCTCAAGGGTAGGGGTCAAGGCCATCGTCCCGGAACGTTCGCACATGGTCGGACAAGACCGTGGCTCGAGGACAGGACGACGACAGAGATCACCGGCCCGCCCATTCCACGGCCTGCCGGCAGGGAAACGCGTTGGCGCGTGCAGGGCAACCCCGATCGCGCCTGGAACCAGGATGGCCTGCCGGTGCTGCTGGAAACGACGAGGGACATGGGGCTGCGATCAGGGAGGGAAGGTAGCTAGGAAACGGTTCAGACCCGGCAAGGATCCCTGGCGTCCCTGCCGCACCGCACCCGCCTCAGATCGCGCTGCGGGCCTCCTCGATACCCATTTCCTCGGAATAACGCTGCTCCGACCAGGGATCGCCCCGGTCGTGGTAGCCGCGCTCCTCCCAGAAGCCCCGGCGGTCCTCGGTCACGAACTCGATCCGGCGCAGCCACTTGGCGCTCTTCCAGAAATAGAGATGCGGCACCACCAGCCGGACCGGGCCGCCATGCTCGACCGGCAGGGCCTCCCCTTCCCAGCGATGGGCGAGCAGGGCGCCGGGAGCGGCGAAATCGTCCAGGGGCAGGTTGGTGGTGTAGTCGTCATAGCTGTGCAGGACGACGAAGCGCGCCTCCGGCTTGGGCCGGACCGCCGCCAGCACCTGAGCGGTCGCCACGCCTTCCCAGTGATTGTCGTAGCGCGACCAGGTGGTGACGCAGTGGATGTCCGAGACCGGCCGGACCTGCGGCTGCGCCAGGAGCGCGTCCCAGTCCCAGGTCACCGCTTCCTCGACCGCGCCGAACACCCGCAGCTGCCAGCGCTCGGGCGGGATCCTCGGCCGCGTGCCCAGGTCCAGGATCGGCCAGTTGGTGACCAGGTGCTGCCCGGGCGGCAGGCGCTGCTCGCCCGATGCTGCCTGCCCGGTCAGGAACCGGCCGCTCTCGGCCCAGCCCTGCTTGATCTCGGCCAGCCGGCCGCGGACCTTCGGCGCCGGGGCGTCGTCCTGCGGATCGCTCATCATGCTGCTCCGTTGAGCCGGCCGGCGATCCCGGCGAGCAGGCGGAAGGAGTTCCGGCGGGCCTCGTGGTCATGCAGGGGAGCGGCCACCATGACCTCGTCGGCGCCGGTGCGCTGGAGGAAGCGGGCGAGCCCTTCCTGGACCGTGTCCTCGGCGCCCACGAAGGAGCAGGCGAGCATGTGCTGCGCCCGGATCCGCTCGTGCGGGGTCCAGTAGCTGTCGATGTCGTCGACCGGCGGGCGCAGCCGGCCGGGATCGCCGCGCTGAAGATGGGCGAACTGCTGCTGGATGGTGGTGAACAGGCGCTGCGCCTCCCGGTCGGTCGCCGCCACGATCACGTTGGCGCCGACCATGGCATGAGGCCGGTCCAGCTGGGCCGAGGGCTCGAAGCGCGACCGGTAGATCTCCAGGGCCTGCATCAGCGCGTCGGGCGCGAAATGGGAGGCGAACGCGAAGGGCAGGCCCAGGGCGGCAGCGAGTTGCGCGCCGAACAGGCTGGAGCCCAGGATCCACAACGGCACCTCGGTGCCCATGCCCGGCACCGCCCGGACGGCCTGGCCCGGCCGCTCCGGTCCCAGCAGGGCCTGGAGTTCCAGCACGTCCTGCGGGAAGCGCTCGGCGCTCTCCGGCCCGCGCCGCAGGGCCTGCGCGGTGCGCATGTCCGAGCCGGGTGCCCGGCCCAGGCCCAGGTCGATCCGGCCGGGGTAGAGGGTAGCGAGCGTGCCGAACTGCTCGGCGATCACCAGCGGCGAGTGGTTCGGCAGCATGACCCCGCCGGCGCCCACCCGGATCCGGCTGGTGCCGGCGGCCACATGGCCGATCACCAGCGAGGTCGCGGCACTGGCGATGCCGATCATGTTGTGATGCTCGGCCAGCCAGTAGCGTTGGTAGCCGAGCTCTTCCGCGAGGCGCGCGAGGTCCAGCGTGTTGCGGAATGCGTCGGCGGCGGTCGCCCCTTCGACGATGTGGGCGAGGTCCAGGACAGAGAAGGCAGGCACCGATCGGGCACTCCCGGCATAAGGTATCGTCATATGTGGCTCGCGGACGCCGCTGCCAACCGAGCGCCGCTGCGGCCCCCCGCCCCGGCAGCGATGATGCGCGCTCGGGCCGGGCATGCTATCTGCGCGGCCGCAATGCAGCACGAGGGGCAAGGGACAGTGGCGTCTGAGACGATCGCGTTCGGCGCGGACCATGGCGGTTTCGGGCTGAAGGACCTGCTGATCGAGGCCGCCGCGGCGCACGGCCATGCCACGATCGATTTCGGCACGAACGGCCCGGATTCGGTGGATTATCCCGACTTCGCCCAGGCGGTGTGCCAGGCGATCGCCGAGGGGCGGGCCAGCCGGGGCGTCCTGGTCTGCGGCACCGGGATCGGCATCTCGATCGCCGCCAACCGCTTCCGCCACATCCGCTGCGCCCTGGTCCACGACGTCACCACCGCCAGGCTCACCCGCCAGCACAACGACGCCAACGTGCTGGCGCTGGGCGCCCGCATCGTCGGGCCGCAGGTCGCCCTGGACTGCCTGCACGCCTGGCTCGACACCGGCTTCGAGGGCGGCCGGCACGCCGGACGCCTGGCCAAGCTCTCTTGACCGACCAACCTCTCCTGCACCCAACTTTGTCGACTGCCTCGGAGACACCACCCATGGCTGCTGCTCTCGACCTGTCCAAGGCTCGCCACGACGGCTTCTTCACCACCGGCCTGCAAGACGCCGATCCCGACCTGTTCGCCGCGATCAAGGACGAGTTGCACCGCCAGCAGGACCAGATCGAGCTGATCGCGTCCGAGAACATCGTCAGCCAGGCGGTGCTGGACGCGCAGGGCTCGGTGTTCACCAACAAGTACGCCGAGGGCTACCCGGGCAAGCGCTACTATGGCGGCTGCGAGTTCGCCGACGTGGCCGAGCAGCTCGCGATCGACCGGGTCAGGCAGCTGTTCGGCTGCGGCTTCGCCAACGTCCAGCCGCATAGCGGCGCCCAGGCGAACTTCGCGGTGATGCTGGCCCTGCTCCAGCCGGGCGACACCATCATGGGACTGTCCCTGTCGGCCGGCGGGCACCTGACCCACGGCGCCACGGCGGCGGTGTCCGGCAAGTGGTTCAAGGCGGTGTCCTACGGGGTGCGCGAGGACGACCACCTGATCGACTACGACGCCGTGCAGGCGCTGGCGCAGGAAAGCCGGCCCAAGCTGATCATCGCCGGCGGCTCGGCCTATCCGCGGGTGATCGACTTCGCCCGGTTCCGCCAGATCGCCGACAGCGTCGGCGCGCATCTGATGGTCGACATGGCCCATTTCGCGGGCCTGGTCGCCGGCGGCGTCCATCCCTCGCCGTTCCCGCACGCCCATGTGGTCACCTCGACCACCCACAAGACCCTGCGCGGGCCGCGCGGCGGCGTGATCCTCACCAACGACGAGGCGCTGGCCAAGAAGTTCAACAGCGCGGTGTTCCCCGGCTCCCAGGGCGGCCCGCTGATGCATGTGGTCGCCGCCAAGGCGGTGGCCTTCGGCGAGGCGCTCTCTCCGGACTTCAAGGCCTACACAAGGCAGATCGTCGACAACGCGAAGGCGCTGGCTGAGGTGATGATCGAGCGGGGCTGCGCGGTGGTCTCCGGCGGCACCGACACCCACCTGATGCTGGTCGACATGCGGCCCAAGGGCGTGAAGGGCAACACCGCCGAGAAGGCCCTGGAGCGGGCCGGGATCACCTGCAACAAGAACGGCATCCCGTTCGATCCCGAAAAGCCGGCGGTCACCTCGGGCATCCGCCTGGGCACCCCGGCCGGGACCACCCGCGGCTTCGGCGTCGCCGAGTTCCAGGCGATCGGCCACATGATCTCCGACGTGCTGGACGGCCTGGCCCGCAATCCCGAGGGCGACGCGCAGGTCGAGCAGGCGACCCGCCGCAAGGTCCAGGAACTGTGCGCCCGGTTCCCGATCTATCAGCGCTGAGCGAGGCCAGGGGCGGCGCGGATGGGCGCTGCCCCTTCCGCTTCACGCATCATCATGGCAGCTTGCCGCCCGATTGGGCCCGCGCGGGCCGCGGCATCATTGGGCATCGGGCGGTTCCCCTCTTCTGGAATGCGAGCGCCTGATCCGGGGACGTTGATCGATCATGCGCTGCCCATTCTGCGGCTTCGAGGACACCTCCGTCAAAGACAGCCGGCCGATCGAGGACGGCGCCGCCATCCGGCGCCGGCGCTCCTGCCCGGGCTGCGGCGGCCGGTTCTCGACCATCGAGCGGGTGCAGATCCGCGAGCTGGTGGTGGTGAAGAAGGATGGTCGCCGGGTCGGCTTCGACCGGGAGAAGCTCGCGCGCTCGATCCGCATCGCCACCCGCAAGCGCGGCATCGAGCAGGAGCAGATCGACCGGATCGTGGCCGGGATCATCCGCCGGCTGGAAGCCTCGGGCGAGGCGGAGATTCCCTCGACCCGGATCGGTGAGCTGACCATGGAGAGCCTCGCCGATCTCGATCCGGTGGCTTATGTCCGCTTCGCCTCCGTCTACCGCGACTTCTCCGGGCCGGAGGATTTCCAGACCTTCATCGGCCAGCTGAGCCGCTCTTCGGACTGATCCCTTGCCGCCCTCATCCCTGGAAACCGACCAGCGCTGGATGCGCACGGCGATCGACCTTGCCGCCCACGGGCTGGGCGCCACCTGGCCGAACCCGTCGGTCGGCTGCATCCTGGTCCGGGACGGACGGGTGATCGCCCGGGGCGTGACCGGCAGGGGCGGCCGGCCCCATGCGGAGACCGAGGCGCTGCGCCTGGCCGGAACGGCGGCGGCGGGCTGCACCGCCTATGTCAGCCTGGAACCCTGCGCCCATGTCGGGCGGACCCCTCCGTGCGCCGACGCGCTGGTGAAGGCCGGCGTGGCGCGGGTGGTGATCGCCTGCGGCGACCCGGACCCGCGCGTGTCCGGCCGCGGCGTGCGCCGGCTGCGCCTGGCCGGCATCGAGGTCACCGAAGGCGTGCTGCGCCAGGAAGCCGAGCGCGACCATGCCGGGTTCTTCGCCCGGGTGCGCCGGGGCCGGCCGATGGTCGGGCTGAAGCTCGCCACCTCGCTGGACGGCCGCATCGCCACCGCCACCGGCGAGAGCCAGTGGATCACCGGCCCGCAGGCCCGCGCCTATGGCCACCATCTGCGGGCCACCCATGACGCGATCATGGTCGGCAGCGGCACCGGGCTTGCCGACGACCCGGCGCTGACCTGCCGGCTGCCCGGCCTGGAAGGCCGCTCGCCGGTCCGGGTGGTGCTGGATGCCCGCCTGCGCCTGCGCCCGGACTCGACCCTCGCCACCACCGCCTGGCGCACGCCGACCTGGCTGTTCACCGCCCCAGGCTACGACCGGACGGCCGCGCGGGTGCTGATCGACCAGGGCGTGCGGATCGAGCAGGTCCCGGCGGCAGCCACCGGCGGCGTGGCGCTGGTCCCTGTCTTGGCGCGGCTGGCGGAGCGGGGTATCACCCGCCTCCTGGTCGAAGGCGGCGCGGTGCTTGCAGCCAGCCTGATGCGTGAGCATCTGGTGGATCGCCTGCATCTGCTGCGCGCGCCCTTGCTGATCGGCGGCGACGGCGTCGCGGGGCTGGCGCCCTTCGGGGTGCGCCGCCTGGACGATGCCCGCCGCTGGCGGTTCGTGGCCGAGCGGGTGCTCGACAACGACCGCCTGGTCGAACTTGATGCTCTGGGCCACCACTGAGGACCTGTCGATGTTCACCGGCATTGTCACCGACATCGGCACGATCGTGGAGCGGGTCCCGGGCGATGGGCTGAACCTCACCGTCCGCAGTTCCTTTGACCCGGACGGCATCGCCCTCGGCGCCTCGATCGCCCATTCCGGCGTCTGCCTGACCGTGACCGAGCGCACCGCCGACGGCTGGAAGGTCCATGCCTCGCCGGAGACGCTGCGCCTCACCACGCTGGGCGACTGGCAGGTCGGCGCCCGGATCAACCTGGAGCGCTCCCTGCGCCTGGGCGACGAGCTGGGCGGCCACCTGGTGTTCGGCCATGTGGATGGCCTTGGCCGGGTCCGCTCGATCGAGCGCGAGGGCGAGGGCTACCGGCTCACCTTCGACCTTCCGGGCGAGCTTTCGCCCATGCTGGCGGTCAAGGGCTCGATCACCGTGGACGGCATCTCGCTCACCGTGAACGCCGTCGGCCCGGACAGCTTCCAGGTCACCATCATCCCGCACACCTGGGACAACACCACCCTTCGCGACCGCAGGCCGGGCGATTCGGTTCATCTCGAAGTGGACATGCTGGCGCGCTACGTGGCGCGCCAGCTGGGGCAGCGCTGATGGGCACCGAGGGCATCTCCAGCTACGCCGACTATCTGTCGTCGATCGACGACATCCTGGAGGACGCGCGCAACGGCCGGATGTTCATCCTGGTCGACGACGAGGACCGCGAGAACGAGGGTGACCTGGTCATCCCGGCGCAGCACTGCGACGCCGAGGCTGTGAACTTCATGGCCCGGCACGGCCGCGGCCTGATCTGCCTGGCGCTGCAGCGCCAGCGCTGCGAGGAACTGGGCCTGCCCTTGATGGCGCAGGGCAACGAGGCGCGGATCAGCACCGCGTTCACGGTGAGCGTCGAGGCCCGCGAGGGGGTGACCACCGGGATCTCCGCCGCCGACCGGGCGCGGACCATCGCGGTCTGCATCGACCCCGCCGCCGGCCGCCGCGACCTGGTGGCGCCCGGGCACATCTTCCCGCTGATGGCGCGCGAGGGCGGCGTGCTGGTCCGCACCGGCCATACCGAGGCGGCCATCGACATCGCGCGGCTGGCCGGGCTCTACCCGGCCGGGGTGATCTGCGAGATCATGAACGACGACGGGACCATGGCGCGGCTGCCGGACCTGGTCGGCTTCGCCCAGCTGCACGGGCTCAAGATCGGCAAGATCGCCGACCTGGTCAGCCACCGGCTGCGCCACGACCGCCTGGTCGAGCGCGACGTGGCGACCAGCTTCGAGAGCCGCTATGGCGGCCAATGGCGGCTGCAGGTCTACAAGTCGGCGGTGGACAAGGTCGAGCACGTGGCCCTGGTGAAGGGCGACCTCGCCACGCCGGAGCCGGTGCTGGTGCGGATGCATTCGGTGCACATGCTGGAGGACCTGCTGGGTGCTGGCGAGACCGGGCGCGGCGACCAGCTGCATCGGGCCATGGAGCAGATCGGCCGGGGCGGCCGCGGCGTGGTCGTGCTGCTGCGCGAGCCGACCCCCAATGCGATTTCGGAGCGGGTGCTGGTCAGCATCGGCCAGAAAGAGCCCCCGCCCGGCGATCTGCGGGTCTATGGCGTGGGCGCCCAGATCCTGGTGGACCTGGGGGTGCAGGACATGATCCTGCTGTCGAACACCGGCCGGTCGATCATCGCGCTCGACGGCTGGGGCCTGCGGGTGGTCGAGACCCGCGCCATCGATTGAGGAATTTCACCCATGGCCGGCAGCGGCGATCCTCTAGCCATACCCGTGCTGGCGCGTGCACGCATCCTGATCGTCGAGGCGCGCTACCATGCCTCGATCAACGACATGCTGCTGGCCGGCACCCGGCGGATGCTGGAGCGCGCCCGGGTCAACCGGATCGACCATGTGGTCGTGCCGGGAGCGCTGGAGATCCCGCCGGCGATCGCCATCGCGCCCAAGAGCTATGACGGCTTCGTGGCGCTGGGGGTGATCATCCGCGGGGAGACGACCCATTATGACACGGTCGCCTACGAGAGCTCGCGCGGGATCACCGAGCTTGCCGTGCGCGACCACCGCCTGGTCGGCAACGGCATCCTGACGGTGGAGAACGAGCAGCAGGCGATCGTGCGCGCCGATCCGGCGCAGATGGACAAGGGCGGTGGGGCGGCGCTGGCGGCGCTCCACCTGATCGCATTGAGGGACAGGTTTCGCGGATGACCCGCAAGAAGAGCAGCAAGCCGATCACCAAGCGCCGGGCGGCCCGGTTCGCGGCCATCCAGGCCCTCTATCAGATCGAGGTGATGGGCGCCCGGCCGGGTCCGGTCGTGGTGGAGTTCGACGACCATCGCCTGTCCGAGCTGTTCGAGCCGTTCCTGCCCGACGAGCCGCCGCCGGACGTCGACCGGGAATGGTTCAAGCTGGTGGTGCTGGGGGCCGCCGAGCACACCAAGCAGCTCGACGCGCAGATCGCGCCGCTGCTGAGCTCGGGCTGGACCATGGAGCGGCTGTCCGCGCCGATGCGGGCGCTTCTGCGCTGCGCCGCCTACGAGCTGGCGCACCGCTTCGACGTGCCGGCCAGCGTGGTGGTCGACGAGTATGTCGAGCTGGCCTTCGGCTTCTTCGAGGGCGGCGAGCCGGGCTTCGTGAACGCGATCCTGGACCGACTTTCCCGGGACCTGCGCAAGGACGCGCCCACCGTCTGACCCGGGAGACCAAGCCGATGGCCCTGGGCGAGTTCCAGATGATCGACCGCCTGCTCAAGCCATTGGCCGAAGGCTTCGAGGGCGCGCTCGGCCTGACCGACGACGCGGCGCTGCTCGACCTGCCGGCCGGCCGGCAGCTGGTGATCGCCAAGGACGCGATCGTCGAGAACGTCCATTTCCTGACCGGCGATCCGCCCGCGAGCGTCGCGCGCAAGCTGCTGCGCCAGAACCTGTCCGACCTCGCCGCCATGGGCGCGGACCCGCTGGCCTATCTCACCGTGTTCGGCCGCCGCAAGGACCTGCCCGAGGCATGGCTGGCGGAGTTCGCGGCAGGCCTGGCCCAGGACCAGGCCGAGTTCGGCCTGCACCTGATCGGCGGCGACACGGTCTCGACCACCGGGCCTTTGTTCTTCTCGCTGACCATCCTGGGCACGGTGCCCCGCGGCCAGGCCCTCACCCGCGCCGGTGCGCGGCCGGGCGACCTAGTCTGCGTGTCCGGCACGCTCGGCGACGGCGCGCTGGGCCTGCGCGTCCTGCAGGGAGAGGCGGCACCGCGGGAAGCCGCCGCCTGGCTCGCCGCCCGCTACCGCGTGCCCTCACCCAGGCTGTCGCTCGGCACCGCGCTGCGCGGCCAGGCCAGCGCCTGCCTGGACGTGTCCGACGGCACCCTTGCCGACCTGCAGCACATCCTGGACACCTCCGGGGCGGCCCTGGGCGAGCCGCTGGGCGCCAGCATCGACGCCACCCGCCTGCCGCTCTCCGACGCGGCCGCCGCCATGCCCGGCGCCGTCGCCGCGGCACTCACCGGCGGCGACGACTACGAACTCCTGTTCACCCTGCCGCCAGAGCGCCGCCCGGTGCTGGCGACCCTGCCGTTCCCGGTGACCGTCATCGGCGAGATCACCCGCGACGCCGGCATCACCGTCACCGGCCCGGACGGAACCCCGATCGAGCCCGGCAGCGCCGGCTGGCGTCATTTCTGATTCTGGCTCCTTCCCAATGCGGGCCGGCACCGGAATCGATGCCCCTTTGGGGGCCGGCAGGGCGAGGCGTCCCTGGCCCGGGCAGCGAAGCGGCCCGCAACGGGTGGCGATGCACGGCCAGTTCCTGGATCGGCCGAACGGCCGCTCGATCAGCTGGCCCCGGGCGCATGCTTACGGTCGAGCGGATCAGGTGCGACTGGCCGTGGAACGGATCATGGCCTGGAAGTGCTGGGCCCGGATCCATGCACGCGGACGGCCAGCATCGCCGGCCCTGCCCGCGGTGACCCGCCGAGGCGGCGGGACTGCCGGGCGCAGCGGGATGGCCGGGCTGCCGGCGTCAGCGCGCAGCCGGGCGGTGGCGTGCCGTCGGCCGGTCGAGCCATGAACCATCGAGATCCGGCCGCCCCACAGGCGGCCGGTCGTCTGGCACCATCCGCTGCCTTTCCATCAGAAGCGGGGCGTCGGGCCTCCAACTGGCTGCTGTGATTGGGCGCCGCTCTGGCACCAGGCCGGCGACCTGCTGGAACACATGCTGTCCTAGCCCATGCTGATCGTCCTTCAGACGACGGATGATCCGATCTCCAGAGGAAGCCGCGGCCAGGCGGCCGCGGAGGCGATGGCAGCCGCTGTCGGTGGCAGTCACGGGCCGCGGGCTGACGGCCCATCCTGCCATGATCCGCAGAAAGCGGATGGTCGAATCCCAAGGGACCGAGGCCAGGAGCGCCTGACGACGGCAGCCGGTTTTCAGCACGTGCCGGATCCCGCGGCTCACCCGCCGGTCGTCGGGCTCAGGGCCGACCCGGCCAGTCACGGGGCGGATGCGGTCCGATCTTTGCCCGGGCCATGTCCGACGCAGCCGGCACCGATGTGCTGTCCGCCAGCCCCTTCCCCATCCGCATCCGTGAATGGTCGACCAGAAGCCATGAGGCTGCGGAAGGTGGTGGAGCTTCCTGGCAAGGCCCCTCACTGACGCCAGCCGGACCCGGGCCAGCTCTGCGCGCGCTACCCGCCGCCGGGCCCGAACTCCGCAGGTAGGGGCATCATCATTGCCACGCCGACCGGCAGGCCGATCGGATCTGGAACCCCAGCTTGGCACCATTCCTGGCGCCGGTTCCTGCCCGCGCTCAATCCGACGCTTCCGCCGATGCGCCTCCCCTGGGCCAGAAACCGCCAAATGCCAAGGTCGCCGGCCATGAGCCGGACAGCGGGCCGAGCAAGCGCGGCAGCGCCGGCTGGCGTCGTTTCTGAGGCCGGTTCTGTCCAAGGGCATGCCCAGTGGTCGGGGCGCCTCCCTCGACCAGCGGCGAGCGGATGCCGGTCTCCCCCTTCCTGAAGCGGACGGCAGGCCAAGCGGACCCGGCAGCGCCAGCTGGCGTCATCTCTGGCGCCGGCCGGATCCGGGACGGGGCATGTGCTGCGGCCGGTGCACCTCCCCTGTGCCAAGAACCGGCAGGTGCCGGCGGTCGCCCTTCCTGAGCCGGCTGGCAGCCCGAGCAGAAGCGGCAGCGCCGGCTGGCGTCATTTTCTGGCAGAAGTCAGGGCCACAAAACGGACATGTGCTCCGGCCGGAGCGCAGGCTGGGCCAGGAACCGGCAGATGTAGGTGTCGCCATTCCTGACCCGGCCAGCAGGTCGAGCCAAAGTGGCAGCGCCGGCTGGCGTCATTTCTGGCGCCAGTGCCATCCGGAACCGGAAACTCGCGCAAAGCCCTGCCCGCCTCTCCGGTTTATGAGAAGACAGACGCAGGCGTCACCGTCACCAGCGAGGATCTCGCGTTCAGCGGCCTGCCAGCGCCGGCCGGCATGGTTCCGGACGCCAGGATCTCGCCAGAAACAGTTCTGAGCCTGGGTGGATACGTGCTCCTGGCTCCAAAGGCCGGACGATGCCGACCTCATCATTCCGGAGCCGGGTGGCCGATAAACCCCGACACGGTCGGCCAATGCCCTTCCTGGCACCGGCCCTGTCGGGAACCGGCTTGCACGGCGAGAACGAGCCCAAAGGAGGCCGGCCAAGGCAGGCCGCCGCCGCTCCTGGCACCGACCCCGTCCGAGATCGCACCTGGAGCGCGACGATGCTCGGCCATCGGGTTCCAGGGTCGGCCGGCGCGAAGTCCGCTCCCACGACCGGCTCACGGGCTGCCCACCGCTTGGCCGCCATCCTCCGTCAGGGCTGCGGGCATGGCGGCGGGGCCTGGGCGGACCGGCCGGAACCTTGTCCCGCCCCTTCAGCCACGCTCCCTGCAGACTGCGGCGTGGCCGGGTGACCCCGCAGCCAGAGCCCGCTTCCGGCATCGGGCCGGCACCGGCAAGGCCTGGCCGGTTCGCCAGAGCACCTGGCGAACCGTCAGCCCGACCTGGCGATCGAATCGGCGGCGTGGCGCCAGCGATGTCCGGTCAGGGCCGCGGCGATCGCCGGGCGCAGCTCGGGCCCCTGGTTGGTCAGCTCAAAGAGAAGTCGACCGACTTCCTCCTCCTCGATCCGGTCGATCGGATCGCGCCGGTCGAGTTGGGCCCGGACCAGCGAAGTCTTGTCGGCGGCATAGGGCCACTCGCGGAGGAGGTCATGCAAAACGGATGGTTTACGATTCATGCTCATGAATATGGTCTTACCAGCGATCTGTTACAAGAACGTTAAGGTCCGCAGCCGGTTGGATGACCGCGCTGCGGACGCGGCGGCCGGGACACAACCGGCGGGCATCCCGCCGGTGCCGGCCAAAGACGACCGCACCGGCTCGCAGCTCAGCAATCCCGTCAGTATAGGCGGGAATCCGGCTTGGCAGGGAGTCGAATCCGGCCGGGCCTGCCGGAGTTCGTTCTGAAGTAACAGCATCGTGCGCCAAAGCCGGCCGGCCGGCACTTCGGGGAAGCGCGGCCGGCCGGAAGGGAGCCGGTCAGCGGCGGTGCATGAAGCGGCCGGGGCGCTCGAACATCTTGTCCAGGGTGTCGCGCTGCGCCTCGTCCAGGGTCTCGTAGAACGTGGCATAGGCCGGCCGCACGTCCGCCGCGATCGCCGCGGCCTCGCCCAGCACCTCCTCGACCGTGGTCAGCTTCTCCACCGAATTGCCGCTGCGCAGGTCGCGAAGCTCGGCGCAGATCGCCTGCACCCGCGGCTGCGCTCCGGTGAGCGTGTCGCGGAGCGCCACCCAGCTGGTCTGCTGCTCGCCCTCGAACTTGGCGAAGCTCTCGAAGGCGGTCAGGCGCTCGCTCAGCCGCTCGCCGGCGGCAGGGCCGCAGAAGGCGCCCAGCATCCCGCCGCGCCCGTGCTTCATCCGCACCTCGTGCATCGGCCGGTCGCCCCGGTTGCCGTCCGGCGGCGCCGCGACGACGCTGGCGCCGCCGATCAGGGCGACGGTGGCGATGGCGCCAAGGCCGGCAGCGGTCCAGTTGCGCATGGTCATCTCCTCGGTTGGTGTGCGCCAAGACTGGCAGCCTGCCGTGAACCGCCAATGTCGCCGCATGTAACGCTGCAGGCTGATCCGCCGCCCTTCGTTGCGGCCGATCGCAGGATTGTGACGAAGTGCAACGCCCCCTGCCGCAACCGTTCCGGGCCCGCTAGGATCCGCGCCATGGACACCAATCCCATCGTGCTGGTGGTCGACGACGACCAGGAAATCCGCGACCTGGTCGCCGCCTTCCTGTCGCGCCACGGCCTCGCGGTCCGCACCGCCGAGGACGCGCGCGCCATGGACGAGTTGCTGGCGGCCGAGCCGGTCGACCTCGTGGTGCTGGACGTGATGATGCCGGGCGAGGACGGGCTGGCCGCCTGCCGCCGGCTGCGCGCCGAGCAGCCCTCCCTGCCGATCATCCTGCTGACCGCCCTGGCCGACCCGATGGACCGCATCGTCGGGCTGGAGATCGGCGCCGACGACTATCTCGCCAAGCCGTTCGAGCCGCGCGAGCTGCTGGCCCGGATCCGGGCGGTGCTGCGCCGGACCCGGCAGGACGATGCCGGCGGGGCGGAGGACGGGGCGGTCACCGAGCCGACCCTGCGCTTCTCCGGCTGGCTGATCTATCCGGCAAGGCGCGAGCTGCGCGATCCCACCGGGGTGCTGGTGCCGCTGACCGGCGGCGAGTTCGACCTTCTGCTGGTGCTGGCGGGGGCGGCCGGCCGGGTGCTGACCCGTGACCAGTTGCTCGACCGGACCAAGGGGCGCCAGGCCCATCCGTTCGACCGCTCCATCGACGTCCTGCTCTCGCGGCTGCGCAAGAAGCTCGGCGACGATCCCAAGGAGCCGCAGCTGATCAAGACGGTGCGGGGCGGCGGCTATGTCCTGTCGGTCCCGGTCACCCAGGCATGAGCCTGGCGGGACGGGGACCCGGCCAGGGAGGCCGGCAATGCTGCCGGAAAGCCTGAAGCACTGGCTGGCCCCGGCCAACCTGACCACGCGGCTGGTCCTGCTGGCGGTGAGCGTGGTTGCCCTGGTGATCGCGCTGGCGGCGGCTTGGACCTTCTGGGAGCGCGCCGACACCGCGCGCCGTTTCGTCCGCCTGGCGACCATCGATCGGATGGCCGCCACCCAGCTCCTGGTCGACCGGCTGCCGCCGTCGGAACTGGGCATCGCGCTGCGCGCGATCTCCGGGCCGCTCCTGCTCGTGCGCCTTCTCGACGAGCCGCGCGGCCGGCCGACCGACGATCCCCGGCTGGACCGCCATCTGGCCAGGCTGATGGCGCGCCACCCCTCCGGCGTGTTCCTCGGCCGCGAGATGGTGCTGCGCCAGGTCGATCGCGAAGGTCCGCGGGACGGCGGCGAGGGCCCGCCGGACCTGCTGCCGTCCTTCGCCCGCTACGAGGTCGGCATCCGCCAGAACGACGGCACCTGGCTGATCTTCACCGTGCCGGCCGACACGCTGTCGCGCTTCTGGCTGGGCCGGGCGATCCTGATCGTGCTGGCGGTGGTGGGCGGCGCCGCGCTGATCGCCTGGCTGCTGTTCCGGCGGATCACCCGCCCGGTCACCGCGCTGGCGGTGGCCTCGGACCGCTTCGCCGCCGGCCTGCCCGCCGAGCCCCTGCGGGAAAGCGGGCCGCCGGAGATCCGGCGGGCCACCGCCGCGTTCAACCGGATGCGCCAGCGGATCGGCGAGCTGCTCGCCGAGCGCAACTCGATGCTGGCGGCGATCGCCCACGATCTGCGCACGCCGCTCACCCGGCTGCACCTGCGCCTGGAGGATCTCCCCGACGACCAGGCGCGCAGCCGCGCCAAGAACGACGTGCAGGCGATGGAGACGATGCTGCGCGAGACCCTGGCCTATGCCAAGGACGTGGCCGGGGTGGAGCAGGCGACCGACCTGGACTTCGCGGCGCTGGTGCGCACCGCGGTGGACGACTTGTCCGATGCCGGCCGCGAGGCCCAGTACGAGGGCCCGGACCGGCTGGTGCTGCGCGGCCGCCCGACCGCCCTGCGCCGCGCGGTCGACAATCTCCTGGCCAACGCGGTGACCTACGGGACCTGCGCCGAGGTGACGCTGGCAGCCGACCCGCGCCAGGTCCGCATGACCATCGCCGACCGGGGCCCCGGCATTCCCCTGGAGATGCGCGAGCGGGTGTTCGAGCCGTTCTTCCGGCTGGAGACCTCCCGCTCCCGCAGCACCGGCGGCACCGGGCTGGGGCTGGCGCTCGCCCGCGGGATCGTCCGGGCGCATGGCGGCGAGGTGTCCTTACGCGACCGGGAAGGCGGCGGGACCCTGGTCGAGGTCACCCTAGCCCGCTGAGGCCGCTCCAGGACGAGGGGGCCGGCAGTGCTCAGGCATCGCCGGCCGGCGCGCCCATCGAGCGGGATGGGATCAGTGCAGGGTCGCCAGCGCGCCCGGCGCATCCAGCGAAAAGGCCGGGATCGACACCTCGAACGCCTCGCCCTGGTCGGTCACCATCTGGTAGCTGCCCAGCATCATGCCGGTGGAGGTCGCGAGCGGCGTGCCGGAGGTGTACTCGAACGTCTCGCCCGGCTCCAGCCGCGGCTGCTCGCCGACCACGCCCTCGCCGCGCACCTCGATCATCCGGCCGCGGGCATCGGTGATCCGCCAGTGCCGGCCCAGCAGCTGCACCGGCTCCGAGCCATGGTTGGCGATCCTCACCCGGTAGCCGAACACCCAGCGCTGTTCGTCCGGCCGGGACTGGTCCTCGACGAAGAAGGGTTCGACGGAAACGGCGATCGAGCGGGTCAGGGCATTGTACATGGCAGTTGCCACCTGTTCATCCGATGAGGCGACGCGCAAGAGCTTGGGGTCGTCCACCCCCCCTGTCCAGGTCGACCACGGCACCAACCACGCCGTCGCGACGTATTTCGACAATCTTGTTCGCCGGATGACCATCCAGCGTGAATGAGAAAGGTTGAATTAAACCTCAGGTGGAATTACGTTGCCGGTGTCCGACTATGGAACGGTGGCGAAATGGGCAATGAAGAGGACCGGCGCGACAGTGGCCGCGCCGACGAGGCGATGAAGGCGGCATTCGCGCAGCGGCTGCAGGGCGTGATGCGCGAGCGCGGCTGGACCCAGTCGGAACTGGCGCGGCGCGCCCGGATCGGGCGCGACAATGTCAGCGGCTACATCCGCGGCAAGAACCTGCCGGGCCCCGCGATCCTGAACCGCCTGGCGGCGGCCCTGTCGGTCGGGCCGGAGGAACTGATCCCGATGCCGCTCACCGACCTGCCGCCCGGGCGCAGGAGCCACGGCTTCACGCTGCGCCACCTGGCCGACGACGGCAACCGGGTCTGGCTGCAGGTGGAGCAGGCGCTGCCCTGGGACCAGGCCGAAGCGATCCTGCGGATCCTGGGCCATTCCCTGCAGCGCCCGCTGCCCGCAGCCGAGCCGCGCGCCGCCTGACCCCGGCGGCCACCCGCCGGCGCCGCCCTTCGCTCGGGCGGCCGCCGGCCGGACGCCGGCATCCGGTCGCGACCGGTCTCCCCCGGGCCGGGGATGCGCCCCGCACCCGCCCGGCCATGGCCACCCCCTGCCATGCAGGATGCGGCCGCCAGGCGCTCTGCCCCGGCCCGTGCCGGATGGATTGCACCGGCATCTCTGCCGCGATGATCCCGGACCGCATCCGTCGCGTCCTGGCTGCCCCAGTTCCTGAGCCGCCCGATTGCCGGACGGGTCCGTCATCGGGCGGCTCAGCCGGGCCCGCTGCACCGCTTTACGCGCCACGGGAACCCACCCTGCGATGATCCGGCATCCGTCGGTGGCTTCCGCCATCCGCGTCTATAGCGATCTCCAGCCAGCCCGAAGGCTTCCAGGGCCGCCGCCAGCCCTTGTCCGCCAGCCCTGGCACGCTTTGCACGATAACCCGCTCCCCCAGGCTGGCCTGTGCCCTCGCCGGCCCTGGCCCCACCGGCCCTGCTGCGCCCCGCGCTCAAGCTTTCCGGGCAGTGACCGGATCAGGACTGCGACCCGCCGCCCCTGCTCGCGCGATCAGCCTATCCTCCTGCGCCCTGACTGACTGTCGGCAAAGTCGCTGACTGGTCACGCAATGCGCCGCAGCATGATCCGGCTCGTGGCGGTGTGGATCATCGCCACGCCGGCTTCTGGCAGCCGCTCATAGTCCCGGGCAAGGCGACGTGAGCGGGAGAGCCAAGCGAGAGTCCGGTCGACGATTCATCATCCGCCAGCAGGCCGCGGAGGCGGCGCGGCAGGACGTGGAAGCCTGCCGGCCGCTTCTCCAGTCCATAGCGCCACGCCTGACGCTGGCGGTGGAACGAGACTTCCGTACGCCAGCTGCGTTCCTTCTCCAGCCAGATTGCAAATGGCCCGGTACAGGCGCCCTCCGCCCAGACCAGTTCCAACCGCGGCAAGACCGCCATGGGCACAGCCTCGATCATCTGCCGTGCGCCCACCGTGTCGTGCAGGCTGGCAGTGCGGATGCATGCCAGGAGGATCAGACCCGACGCATCCACCAGGATGTGCCGCTTGCGCCCGAACGTCTTCATGGCTGCATCGAAGGCCCGGCCAGGTCCGGCCGCGCCGTAGCGTGCCGTCCTTTGCGCCAGCCAGTCAGTTGCGAGTGCACCGTTGGCCACGGTGGGACGTGACGCGGCAGCATGCGCCACGCACAGCCGGAGCGGACCAGATAGAAGATGGCTTCAGCCATGACCCGGCGCGGCCTTCGGTGGGCGCCCCAGGCGACCAGGTGGTAGGAGAAGCGGCTCCAGCGCCGTCCATTCTGCGTCACCCGGATCGGAGGGGCATGATCGATCAGGCATGGCGCTCCCCAACGAGGGCATGCCTGATCAGCCTGCGAACTGGCCACCTCAACGATTTTGCCGACATCCAGCAAGGGTCCGTCCGAGACGTCAGGCTCACTGACTGTCGGCAAAGTCGCTGGCCGGTCACGCAATGCGCCGCAGCATGATCCGGCTCATGGCAGCATGGATCATCGCCACGCCGGTTTCGGGCAGCCGCTCATCGTCCCGGGCAGGGCGACGTGAGCGGGAAAGCCAAGCGAAAGTCCGCTCCACGATCCATCATCCGCCAGCAGGCGGATGATCCGCTTCCCGAAGGGACCGCGGCCAGCAGGCCGCGGAGGCGGCGCGGCAGGACGTGGAGGCGGCGCGGCAGGACGTGGAAGCCTGCCGGCCGTTCCTCCAGTCCGTAGCGCCACGCCTGACGCTGGCGGTGGAACGGGACCTCCATGCGCTGCGTTCCCCCTCCAGCCAGGTTGCGAACGGGCCGGTATAGGCGCCCTCCGCCCAGGCCAACTCCAACCGGGGCAAGGCCGCCATGGGCGCCAGCTCGACCATCGGCCGTGCGCCCACCGTGCCGTGCAGGCTGGCGGCATGGATGTGCGCCAGGAGGATCAGGCCCGACACGTCCACCAGGATATGGCGCTCGCGCCCAAACGTCTTCTTGGCTGCATCGCAACCTCGATCAGGGCCGCCTGTACCCGTTGTCCGTGTCGTCTGCGAGTTGATCACGGCAGCGGAAGGCTCCCGATCTCAGCCATCCTTCTCGCGAGCATGCTCACGCAACCGGTCGTGCATTCGCCGCAGCGTACCGTCCTTACGCCAGCGGGCAAGCTGCGAGCGGACGGTCGGTTACGGCGGAAAGTGACGCGGCCGCATGCGCCACGCACAGCCGGAGCGGACCAGATGAAAGATGGCCTCGGCCATGACCCGGCGCGGCCACTTCGGCGGGCGTCCGAGCCGACAAGGTGGCGGAAGAAGCGGCTCCAGCGCCGTCCATTCTGCGTCACTCAGATCAGAAGGATAGGGTCGATCAGGCATGGCACTCTCCAGCCACGACATGCCTGATCAACCTACGAACTGCTCACCTCGGCGACTTTGCCGACCGTCAGTGAGCACGCGGTTCAGCCGGATGACGACACGCAGTCCCGCACCGGCACCGGCCGTACCACAGCATCGCCCAAAGCGCTTGTCGGGCAAGCCGCTCCCAAGCGCCTCTCACCATCGGCCCGGCCAGGGACTCCCGGTCCCGGGCGCACGTCGCAGGTCCCCGACCCTCCTGCTATCCTTCGAAGCCTGCAGGCCGTCCCGGTCCAGCCCGACGCGCACGCTGACCGCACGGTTCCGCCCTCACCGCCCGGTCGCCCGGGTCCGGCAGCAGCCGCGCGCAAAGATCGTGGTCCTGCTGCGAGCCCCCGCCCACGAAGATCTGCTCCGTGTCCCAACGCAGGCCAGGGGGATCGCTCCACCGAAGGCGTACCCGGCAGCACGGCCGAGCGGCGCCGACGACCTTGCGCCAAGCCGCACACCGGTATGCCGGCCGCCAGGTCGCCATGGCTGAAGCTTGCCGTCATCGAGCACAGCCGGCAGGGCTCGCGCCCTTCGCCGGCTGTCCATCCAGCTGCCTCCCTCGGGCGGCCGGCTGCTCGCGAGCTACCGTGATCGTCCCGCGCAAGACGACCCGCGCCGCCACCAGGGAACGGGCGAAAGGGCAGGTGCGCGCCAGCATCCGGCAGGCTCGTCCTGGCCCGGCCGCTGATGGATCTTCTGGATCATCCGGGCGGTCGGCCTGGACGCCGATGCCGGCGGCGCCGTGCCATTGGTCCAGATTCTTCGGCGGGAACCGGACATTTCCTTGAAACCATTTCTGCGGCAAGGCTCCGTGCCGACCCAGGAGGCCGCCCGATGTATGTTCCGCCCGCCTTCCGCATGAATGACCTGGCTGCTCTGCACCAGACGATGCGGGAGGCTCGCCTCGCCAGCTTCGTCACCGCCACGGAGGAAGGCCTGATCGCCACGCCGCTGCCGCTCTTCCTGGTGCCCGAGGAAGGCCCCTATGGCACCCTCTTCGGCCACCTGGCACGGGCGAACTCCCAGTGGACGCTGCCGCCGCGCGGCGATGCCATGGCCGTCTTCATGGGGCCGGACGCGTATGTCACCCCCAGCTGGTACGCGAGCAAGCAGCACCAGAAGGTCGTGCCCACCTGGAACTATGTCGCGGTGCACGCCCATGGCCCGGCCGAGTTCTTCGAGGATGCGGATCGGCTGCTCGATGTCGTGACCAGGCTCACCGACCTGCATGAACAGCCGCGTGCCGAGCCCTGGTCGGTCGGCGATGCGCCTGCATCCTTCATCCAGGCCCAGCTGCGCGGCATTGTCGGTCTCCGGCTGCCGATCACCCGGATCGAGGGCAAGCGCAAGATGAGCCAGAACCGCAGCACCGAGGATCGGGCCGGCGTCGCGGCGGGTCTCGCGGCGAGCGACCGTGCCGGCGAGCGGGCGGCTGCCGACCTCATTCCGCGATAGACGCTCGGCCGCCAGGCCCGGCAGCGGCGCATCGGGTCCCGCTTCTTTCCCGGCACGGCCGAGGCATGCCTGCCGGTAGATGTCGGCGTCCATGCCATGCGGACAGTGCCGCCACCCGTCCAAGCGGGTCATCAGGGCGGACCGGCAGAGCGATCGCTTCCACCTGCCCTTCAACCCGACCGGCACCTCCCTCGGCTGCCCTCTGGCTGCCGCTCCGAGGCCCGGAACCTGCTGGCGAGGAGTGTCCACCGCGCTGCGAGGATGGCTCCAGCGTGCTGACGCGGCGCTGGCTCAAGCGTGGCGTATTCGCCGGCGCACAGTGGTTGGAGAAGGCAATCCGGCCCTCTCCTGTTGCCAGCGAAAACCCGTCCCAAAACTGATCGCCCGGACAGGAGTGCCGCCAAAAGCCCTCGGCAGCATCGCCCGCTTCCGCCAGCAAGCTTCCAGCCCGCTCCGCTGGAGCGGTCCACAAACTGCCTGAACCGCCTGGGAGGCCCAGAGCCCTTGGATGCGACCCAACCTGCTGGGACGGCAGCGTGGACGGGCACAGGGATGGCCAGAGCGCCATCGGTCGATGCTCGCGCGTGGGTGGTTCAGGCGGTTTTGGCAGGAACGTCGTGTTGACTGTCCGCCGCCCGCTCCTGGGAAAGCGCATCGAATGCCATGCGCTGATGGGCGCAGCTGCGCGCGACAGGCTCGATCCTGCCCGAAGCGGCAGGCAGCGACCGACGCTCCTTGCAGATCGGGAGGCATGCCAAGCTGATCCTGCAGTTGAAGAGCCGCACGCTCGGCATCGAGCTTGGCGGGCTCGGGACCGGCCCGATGTCCTGAAGCGGCGCCGGGCATGGTTCGAGGTCCAGCGCCACCTCGAGCCGGAACGCTGGGTCGACATCGGTGGTCGAGCACCAGCGGGGACAGAGGTGGTCCCGTCCCATCGGACAGTTTAGCGGCTGGGATAAGCTTGGTTCCGGTTGTCCTCAGGCCGCCAATCTCTCGATGCCACTTGCCCCGTATGCCTCATCGGGGGTTGGCCCGGCCAGAGATGAGTGAGGGCGCTGGGCATTGTAGTAGCCAATCCAGCGGCTGAGGCCCTCCCGCAGTTCCGAGCCGGTCTCGAACGCGTGCAGGTAGACGCACTCGTATTTCAGGCTGCGCCAGAGCCGTTCGATGAACACGTTGTCGAGCCAGTGTTCTCGGCCGTCCATCGACACCCGGATGCCGGCTTCCTTCAGCACGCTGGTGAACCTGGGCGAGGTGAACTGGCTGCCCTGGCCGGTATTGAAGATCTCCGGTCGACCAGGGCGAGCCAGGGCCTTCTCCAGGGCTTCCAGGCAGAACTCCTCGTCCATTGTGTTCGACACCCGCCAAGCCAGCACCTTGCGGCTGGCCCAGTCCATGATGGCAACTAAGTAGAGAAAGCCCCCGCGCATCGGGATGTAGGTGAGATCGGCACACCAAGCCTGGTTCGGCCGGTCGATCGTCAGGTCCCGCAGCAGGTACGGCCAGACCCGGTGCTCCGGGTGCGGCACCGACGTTCTCGGCCGCTGGTAGATCGGCACCAGGCCCATCTTCGCCATCAGCCGCCGGATGCGCTTGCGGTCGACGGTATAGCCTTGACCCCGGAAGTGTCGTGCCATCTGCCGCGATCCATACCAAGGCGTCTCCAGGAACTGCACATTGATCAGGCGCATCAATTCCAGGTTCAGCAGGCTCTCGCTGGCTGGCCGGCGGTAGAACCCGGACCGGCTGATCGATACCAACGCACACTGACGCACGATCGACAGCTGCGGATGGTCCGGCTCGATCATCTGGCGTCTACGGTCCAGGCTCATCGACCGGACACTTTCGCCAAAAAATCCCGCTCCACCAGCAGCTGCCCGATCTTCGCGTGCAGCTTCTCCACCTCGGCCTCAGTGGTCTTCGCGCTCTCCTGGGCCGCCGCCTTGCCGGCGAACACCGACGCCAGCCCCTCCACGGCCTGCCGCTTCCATTCACTCATCATGGTCTGGTGGATGCCGTGCTTGGCCGCCAGCTGTGCTGTCGTCAGCTCCCCACGCAGCGCCTCCAAGGCTACCTTCGCCTTGAACTCGGCCAAGTATCGTGCCCGCTTCCCCGTCTTCTGGTCCGTCCCTCATGCAGATCGAACCAAGCTTGTTCACCTGCCCAAAATTCGGGGACCACCTCTGACTGACGCGGTCTCCGGCCGGACGACTCGCAGCCATGGCCGGGCACTGCCTGGCCAGCGATGGCGTGCCGCCATTCCCCCGGCCACGGAAGGACCACCGCCTGTCGTTGTCGGCTGGCGTCCCCTTCGGCAGGATGGCTCCAATGGTCCTGGGCGGTCCGCTCCACCGGCCACCGTCCCATGCCTGGGCCGACCAGAGGGCCTGGCGCCCACGTCATCTTGGTTCGTCCGGGACGCCACCAGCGGCTGGCCGCCCTCAAGGCTGCCACGACCGGGCTGCCTGCTTGCCGCTGGACAGTCATCGATCCCATCGACAACCCCGTCGCCAGGCTCCCGACGCATCCTGCGCGAGGTCGTCGGGCGCCGCGTTGACGAACTGCGGGAGGCCATCGGCCATGCCACCGGCGCCTTCGGCCCGCCGGAATGAGCCGACTACTTCGCCACGGCAGGCTGCGATCCCGATGCAGGCTGACCGAAGAATGCCCTAGGAGCGCACTACCAGGCAGTCATGGCCCTGGCGCTTGATGGCCTTGCACGCGTTCTTGGCCTTGGCCTGATCGTAGCCCACCAGCCGCGCCAGGAATATCTTCTTTCCCTTGCGGGAGGAGGCGATCACGGTCGGGTTGCCGCGCTGCTTCGTGGCGACGTCGCCGGCGACCTTCTGCACCTGCCGGCGCGCCGCGCTCTCCGAGGAGAACGCCCCCACCTGGACCGAGTAGCGTCCCATCGCCTTCGGCTTGGCCACCGGCTTCGCGACCGCGACCTGCGCGACGATCACCGGCTTGGGCGTGGGCGCGGCGACCAGCACGACCTCCGTGTCGCCCTGCTCGATGCCGGCGGGCTCCACCACCGGCGCCGCCAGGGCCGCCGGGGGCGGCACGGTCGCCACCCGCAGCGGGCCGGCGCTGGCCAGGGCGACATTGTCCGCCGCGGTGCCGAGCGAGGGCATCGCCCGGGCGATCTGCACCGTGGCGAAGCCGTCGTCGAGCAGGCGCATGGTCTGCCGGTCGCGGGCGCGGGCGGTCTTGCCCCCCAGCACCACCGCGACCAGCCGGCGGCCGCCGCGGACCGAGGAGGCCACCAGGTTGTAGCCGGAGGCGTTGATGTAGCCGGTCTTCAGCCCGTCCGTGCCGGGATAGCGGTCCAGCAGCCAGTTGTGGTTGCGGATCCGGCGGCCGCCATAGGTGAACTCGGCCTGGGAGAAATAGGGATAGTACTCGGGAAAATCGTCGATGAGCCGGCGGGCCAGCGTCGCCATTTCCTGGGCGGTGGTCACCTGCTGCGGATCGGGCAGGCCGGAAGCGTTGCGGAACTCGGTCTTCGGCATGCCGAGCGCCCGCGCCTTCTTGGTCATCTGCCGGGCGAACGCCTCCTCGCTGCCGGCCAGGCCCTCGGCGACCACGCTGGCCACGTCGTTGGCCGACTTGGTCAGCAGCGCCATGACCGCGTTCTCCACCGAGATGGAGGAGCCCGAGCGCAAGCCCAGTTTCGAAGGCGGGCGACGCGCCGCCCGCGCCGACACCGGCAGCTTGGTCCCGAGCGCGACCTTGCCGGCGCGTACCGCCTCGAACGTCAGGTAGACGGTCATCATCTTGGTCAGCGAGGCCGGGTGGCGCAGGCCGTCGGCATCGTCGGCGACCAGCACCTCGCCGCTGGCGTGATCCACCACCACCGCCGCGTAGCGCGGCACCAGGTTGCTGCCCGCCCAGGCCTCGCCGAGCAGGACCTGCCCGAGCGACAGGATCGCCAGCGCCGCCAGGAGACGCTTCCAATCGGTTGAGAAAGCCATGCCGCCGTCCACCGCGAACGCGCCCGCCCGGTTCGGCAGAAGCCATGGCCCGAAGAACCTAACCCTGCCGTCCCCGCCGCTTGGGACGCGCACATCACACGCTACCTGAAGCAGGACTAACCGCGACCAGGAGTAGAAATCAATGCCTCTATCTCGTCCGGCACACTTTATTGCACCGGATCGAGGAACCGACGATACACCCAGCCAGTTGGGCCATCCTCCCGGGAGATCCGGTACCAGCCCAGTTCCTCGTCGTCGGAGGCGACGATCTGGTCCGGCGCCAGCACGCCGACCACCGGGAAGGAGTTGGCCGGCCCGGCCCGCATGTTGACATGGGTATTGACCCGGAACGTTTCCCGGTCGCCCTGGGCCGCCTCGGCGCTTGCCGTCTCCGTGGCCTGGGCTGCCGGTTCCGGCTCGGAGATTTCCGGCTCAGGCGTCGTGGGCTCGGGCGTCACAGGCGCAGACGCTTCCGGCTCGGACGTTGCAGGCTCGGCCGTCGTCGGTTCGGACGTCTCTGCCATGGGCGTTGCCGGTTCGGCCGTCTCCGGCTCAGCGGCTGCCGGTTCCAGCACCTCGGCCACCGAAGGCTGCGCGTCTGCCGCCTCGGCGCCGGGCGCGCCGTCTGTTGCAAGGGGGGCGTCCGCCCCGTCCGGGGGCGTAGCGGATGCCGCGCCCCCCATTTCGGCGGAGGAGGGCTCGGCGGCGGGCTTGGGCGCCGGGGCCTCCGGGAGAACCTCGTCCGGCGCGGCGGCGGCCTCCTCGCCCTCGGGCGCTGCGGCCGGCTCGCTCTGCCGCGCGGCCTGGAGCGCCTCGTCCAGGCTCGCCTGGGCACGCTCCTGGGCAGCCTGGCTGCGCGCCACCGCCGCCTGCACCGAATCCGGCGCGGCCCCCTCGGCCGCCCGCGGCACCGCCGTCTCGGCCGGGCCGCTTGCCAGCGGGGCCGGCGCGCTGGTGGCCGGCCGGCCTTCCAGCGCGGCCAGAGCCGCGGTCGCCGCGGCGTTCTCGGGCTCCAGGGCCAGCACCCGGCGGAAATCCGCGGTCGCCTCGGCATTGAGGCCCATCTCGACCCGCAGGGCGCCCCGGTACTGCAGGGCTTCCAGATAGTTCGGGTCGATCGCCAGCGCCCGGTCATAGTCCGCCAGGGCCGCCATGCGCTCGCCCTGGTTGGCGCTCGCCAGGCCGCGGGTCAGATAGGCGAACCGCAGGTTGCGGATCGTGGTCGGATCGTCGGCCTTCAGCTTCTCCGCCGCCAGGTAGTCCGCGATCGCCGCGTCATAGTCGCCGAGCTGCGAGTAGGCGACGCCGCGGTTGTTGAGCGTCACCGCCAGCGCGTCCCGGTCGAGCCCGCCGAACTCGATGGCCCGCCCGAACGCCTCCGCCGCCTCCTGGAACCGCCCGGCCTTGTAGGCCTCGTAGCCGCCGCGCAGGTCGTCCGGCATTTGCTGGGCACTGGCAGCGCCCCCTTGGACAGCGATCATCCCCGCCACGGCCACCGCCGCGAACCAGTACCGCATGCGGCCCTCCCCTCCTCGTCGATCCATCGGCCGCTCTGGCCCCGTCGTCTCGCCGCCGGTCACGGCTTGCCGGCCTTGCGTGCCGCGAGCCGCGCCCGCAGCGTCGCGGCATGCCCGGCGCGGACGATCTGCTGCGGCCGGGTCACCGCCAGCGCGTCGTCCGGCACATCCATGGTGATCACGCTGCCAGCGCCCACCAGCGCGCCGGTCCCGATCCGCACCGGCGCGACCAGGGCCGAGTTCGACCCGATGAACGCGCCAGCACCGATCTCGGTGCGGTGCTTGCTGAACCCGTCATAGTTGCAGGTGATCGTGCCGGCGCCGAGATTGGCTCTGGCCCCGACGCTCGCGTCGCCGACATAGCTCAAATGGTTGACCTTGGCGCCCGGCTCGACGAGAGCGTTCTTGGTCTCGACGAAATTGCCGATCTTGGCGCCGCTGCCGATCCGGCTGCCCGGCCGCACCCGGGCAAACGGCCCGATCTCGGCGCCGTGGTCGATGGAGCAGTCGGCCAGGTGGCTGAAGGCCTGGACATGGGCGCGCGCCCCGATCCGGACCTTGGGGCCGATCACCACATAGGGCTCGAGAATGGCGCCCGGCTCGATCTCCGTGTCCGCCGAAAGATGCACGGTCTCCGGCGCGGTCATGATCACGCCCGCCTCCAGGGCCACCTGGCGCAGCCGCTCCTGGAACAGACGGTAGGCCTCGGCCAGCTGCACCTGGCTGTTGACGCCGATGCCGTCCTGCCAGGGGCCTTCCATCGCGACGCAGGCCCAGTCCCGCTGCCGCGCCAGCTCGACGATGTCGGTCAGGTAGTACTCGTTCTTGTCGGGCCGGTGCGGGATGCCCGCCAGCAGTTCCGGCAGGCGCGCGGCGTCCATGGCCATGACCCCGGCATTGCACAGCCCGGTCCGCTTCAGCTCCGGATCGGCGTGCCGCTCCTCGACGATCGCGGCCAGCCGGCCGCCTTCCTGCAGGAACCGGCCATAGCCGGTCCGGTCCGGCGGGCTCATCCCCAGCACCGCGACCGCGGCATCGGCCCGGCGGCGCGCCTGCAGCAGGCCGCGCAGCGTGGCGGCGCCGATCAGCGGCGTGTCGCCGTAGAGGACCAGCACCTCGCCCTCGGCGGGCAGGCCGGCGGTCGCCACCTGCACCGCATGCCCGGTGCCGAGCGGCGGATCCTGCACCGCCACCGACAGCGGCAGCCCGCTCGCCCGCGCCGACGCCGCGACCTCCTCCATGCCCGGCGCCAGCACCAGGACCACCCGCGACGGCTCGAGCTCGGCGGCGACGGCCAGGACATGGTCGAGCAGGCTGCGCCCGGCCAGCGGATGGAGCACCTTCGGTCGCCCGTTCTTCATCCGGGTCCCCTTGCCGGCGGCCAGGACCAGAACGTGCAGCGGTGTCGTCATCGGTCTCCGTTTCTCGTCATCGATCGGCCGTTGAGGCGGTGCGGCCGGCTGGAGCACCGCTGCCGCCCAGCATGGGGCCAAACCCGTTAACAAATCGTTGCAGAATTCGGATGCGCCCGTAGACGCGGCTGGCCGCAGTTTAGCGAGTCCGCTTGACCGGACAATGCATGCTCCCCTTCCTGCGGCGATCCCTCGCTCGCCGCCGCCCGCGGGCCGGGCCCACCGATCCTGGAGCCACCCCCGTTGCCTTCGTCCCCACGCCTGCGCGCCGTCCTGTTCGACCTGGACGGGACCCTGGTCGAATCGGCGCCCGACCTGCACGCCACCCTGGTCGAGGTGATGGCCGAGCTGGGCGTCACCGCCCCGAGCCTGGCCGAGCTGCGCACGATGATCGGCGACGGCGCCCGCGTGCTGATCCGCCGCGCCCTGGACGCCGCCGGGCATCCGAACGACCCGGAACTGCTGGAGCGCCTGTTCGCCACGTTCCTGGACCGCTACACCGCCCATCCCTGTCGGCACAGCTATGCCTATGACGGGGTGGTGCCGGTCCTGGAGGCCCTGTCGGCGCGGGACCTGGCCCTGGGCGTGTGCACCAACAAGCCGCATGCGCCGACCCTGGGCCTGCTGGAGGCCCTGGCGCTGTCGCGCTTCTTCCAGGCGGTGGTGGGCGGCGACAGCCTGCCGGTCCGCAAGCCCGACCCCGAGCACGCCCTCGCCACGCTCCGCCTGCTGGACGTGCCGGCCGAGCAGGCGATCTTCGTCGGCGACAGCACCAACGACGTGGTCACGGCGCGGGCCGCCGGCATGAAGGTGATCGTGGTGAGCTTCGGCTACACCAACATTCCGCCCCGCGAGCTGGGCGCCGACCTGGTCATCGACCATTTCGCCGACCTGCCGGCCGCGATCGAGCGGGTTTGGGCGGCGGGCTGAGCCCCGGATGGCGAAAGGCGGGCGGCGTCCGGGGGTCGCCGCGACGCCACGGCGGCCGCTCCCGCAGGGCCCGATGCGCAACCCACCCTTGACAGCCTTCGAGCGACGGTGCACCACCCGCGTCGTCGGGCGCTTAGCTCAGCGGTAGAGCACTACCTTCACACGGTAGGGGTCGCAGGTTCGAACCCTGCAGCGCCCACCATCCCGATTTCCTGTTTCGCCGTCGGCAGGGCCGCTTCGTCCCTGCCTGCTCCGGCACGATCCCCCCCCCAGGACCAGATCCGTTCCGCCGGCCGGCCATGCCTCGGTGGCGCTTGTCCATGCCTGCATGGCGCAGCGGGAAAGCTGCCCGGCAGGCTCGGGCACGAGACACCCGCGCCTGCCGGCAGTGCGGCCGGCTGCCGCGGATCCGGGGACATCGCCCGCCACCTCCGGCGCAAGGCCTTGGCCATTGCGCCGAAACGAAGATCCGGCGACCCGGCTCCCCCGTCAGCGGCGGACGGCAGCGGATGGCAGCATGCGCTGCAGTACCTGGTCCTTGCGGACGAAGCCGTGCCAGAGCGCGCCGGCGACATGCAGCACCACCAGGACGACGATGGTCCAGCCCAGGATGACATGCACGCCGTTCGCCCAGCTGCCGGTCGTCCCGCCGCCCACCGGCGAAACGATCAGCAGGCCCAGAAGCGGTTGGAGGATCAGCAGCCCATAGAACAGCGCATGGTTGGCGCGCGCCGCCATCCGGATGGGCGAGGGAACGTCGTTCGGCAGCGGCCGCCACGGATTGGTCCGTCGCCAGGCGAGCCGGACGATCATCAGGATCAGGATCGCGATCCCTGAGAACATGTGGATCCGGAACAGGACATAGCGCGCCGTGCTCTCCCCGCCGAACTGGTTCCACAGCGGACCGCTGACCAGCTGGGTCAGCACCAGCGCCGCGACCGTCCAGTGCAGCAGCTTGGATATGCGATCATAGTTCTCAGGCATCCGCCTCTCCTGGATGGCGAGCACGCATGCGCCGGGCATGGCCGCTGCTCGAACCTCCATAGAAAGGCCGTGACCCGGCTCGGCTCCCGAAGAGACGCCCCGGACCACCGCCAAGCTGGATGAACTCCGTTCACGCCTGTCCGGAGGACACCCTCCGCGGCTGGCCTGCCGGCGCTGCCCCCTTGGAAAAGCACGCCCTGCTGCCAGCCAGGAATCGTCGCCGCATGGCGATCCGGCTGGCTGCGCCCGTTCCCTTTCCGGATCGCCTGGAACGGGCTGAGCGCGAGACGCCCCTGCGCTCCATCTGCCGCGGGAGCGGTCCCGCCGGCGTTCGGCATGGCCCGGCCGGCGATGCAGCCAGTCGGTGATCGCCCACTCGTAAATCCGGTCCGCGATCTCTACATTCTGGTCGATGCCATCTGGATCGACGGAGGGACTCGTCCGCCCATGAACATGGTCTTGCGCAAGGTCGGCGGCTTCATGCTGCTGGTCGCCACGTTGGGGGTGGCCAGCTGTCAGGCATTGTTCGTCCATGCATTCTGACCGTACGGCCGGGACTCGTCCGGACCAGGCGATCCTGGGCGGGCGGCCGCCGCCGCAGCGCTGGGTGCCGGAGATGCGCTCGCGCCTGGAGGGGCGGTTCGAGGGCCTGATCCTCAACCTGTTCGCGCTGGTGCCGATCCTCGCTGCCTTCATCGCCCTTGGGCGCGGCCGCACCGAGGCGGTCCTGCTGGACGTGGTCGCCGCCGCCCTGGTGATCGGCGCCTCCGCCTCGATCCGAGCCGGCCGGCGCGCCGAGCGGGCGTTCCGCGCGCGCAGCGTCGCCCGGGCGCCCGGCCTGCCGCGTAAGGCGATCGGGGCAGCCTGCCTGGGTGCCGCCGCCTTCCTGCTGGCCTTCGCCGGGGCCGGCCACAGCTTCATGTCGGGCCTGGCGTTCGGCATCGGCGCCACGGTCGGCGGCCTGCTCATGTACGGGCTGGATCCGCGCGGCGAGAAGCGGGCGGCCGACCATACCGGCATCGACACCGACATGTTCCGCACCGCGCTCGACGCCGCGGCGGCGCGGATCGCCGAACTGGACCAGATCCGGCGGCGGATCGCCTCGCGGGCGCTGGCCCAGCGCCTGGGCCTGGTGGTCGGCCGCGCGCAGGGACTGGTCGAGACCATCGAGCGGCAGCCCGACACCTTCAACCGCGCGCGCAAGATGCTGAACCTGTATCTCGACGAGACGCTGACGATCGCCCGCAAGTTCGCCGGATCCGGCCTGGATGGCGGCGCCGATCCGGCCATCGAGCGCAAGTTCACCGAAGCGCTGGACGCCATGGAGACCGTCATGGCGGAACAGCAGCAAAAGCTGCTTGCCGCCGATGCGCTGGACCTGGACGTCCAGCTGGAGGTGCTGACCCGCCGGCTGAAGAGCGAGGGCCTGCATTGATCATCGAGGCCAGACCCGGCCCCGGGCAATCCGGACCAGGGCGGCCCGGAGCGGGCAGGACGAGCCGGCAGGCCGCCGGCGCCGCGCTCCCCGGAACGGCAGGACCGGCCCGTCCCTGCCCCCGTCGGCCGGCCGTCGCCGACGCCCAGACCATCCGAGATTTTCGCCGAGGAACAAGCGCCCGATGAACGAGCAGACCAGGACCTCCTCGCCTTCGCTGCAGCCCTGGAACCAGCCGGCCGCGCCAACGCCCGCCCGCGAGGCGCAGCCGGTCGACGCAAAGCCGCAGCCGCTCGAGGCGGTGCCGCAGCCGATCGGGGCGGCGCCGCCGCCGGTCCGGCAGACGGCCAGCACATCGGCCGGCCTGACCGCCACCAGCGCCGAGATCGCCCAGTCCTCGGAACTGGCGCCGGAGCAACTGGCTGAGGTCGAGCAGCTTCTGGCCGAGATCGACCTGGGCGACAGCAACTCGGTGGTGCTGTTCGGCGCGCGGGCCCAGGGCGAACTCACCAACATCAGCGAGCAGATGCTGGAAGGGGTGCGCAACAAGGATGCCGGCCCGGCCGGCGACGCCCTGTCGCGCATGCTGCTGACTTTGAAGGGCTTTGACACCGGCGACCTGAAGGAAGGCAGGAAGCCGTCCTGGCTCAGCCGGCTGTTCGGCGCCACCGAGCCGATCCACAAATTCGTGCAGAAGTACCAGGAGGTCCGCGGCCAGATCGAGACGATCGGCGACAGCCTGAACAAGCACAAGAACACGTTGATGATCGACGTGGAGAAGCTGGACCGGCTCTACGAGGCGACCCTCTCCTATTTCCACCAGCTGGCGCTCTACATCGCCGCCGGCGAGGAGATGCTGCGCAAGCTCGACCACGAGCAGATCCCGGCCCTGGCCAGGGCCGCGGAGGAGACCGGCGAGGTGCTGACCGCCCAGCGCCTGCGCGACCTGCGCGCCGCCCGGGACGATCTGGAGCGGCGCGTCCACGACCTGAAGCTCACCCGGCAGGTCACCATGCAGGCCCTGCCCTCGATCCGCCTGGTGCAGGAGAACGACAAGGGGCTGATCAACAAGATCACCAGCACGCTGGCCAACACCATCCCGCTCTGGAAGACCCAGCTCGCCCAGGCGATCACGATCTACCGCTCCAGCGAGGCGGCCAAGACCCTCAAGGAGGCGACCGACCTGACCAACCAGCTCCTGGAGGCGAACGCCAAGAACCTGAAGGACGCCAACGCGATGGTGCGCGAGCAGATCGAGCGGGGCGTGTTCGACATCTCGGTGGTGGAGCGGGCCAACCGGGCGCTGATCGACACGATCCAGGACAGCCTGCGCATCGCCGACGAGGGCAAGGTCAAGCGGGCCGACGCCGAGAAGCGCCTGGTCACCTGCGAGACCGAGCTGAAGCAGGTGCTGCGTGCGGCCTCGGCGGCGCGCGGCGCCCCGGCGCCGGGGCGGCCCGGCGGCAGGGTCTGACCGATGTCGCTCTGGGAACGGCTCACCGGCGAGTTCGTCGATGTCGTCGAGTGGAAGGACGACAGCTCCGACACCCTGGTCTGGCGGTTCGAGCGCTGGCAGGACGCGATCAAGCAGGGTGCCAAGCTGACGGTGCGCGAGGGCCAGGTGGCGGTGTTCGTCAGCGAGGGCCAGATCGCCGACGTGTTCCCGCCCGGCCTCTACCAGCTGGAAACCCGCAACCTGCCGGTGCTGACCACGATCCGGCACTGGGACCATGCCTTCAACTCGCCGTTCAAGGCCGAAATCTACTTCGTCTCGACCCGCCGGTTCACCGACCTGAAATGGGGCACCAAGAACCCGATCATGCTGCGGGACCCGGAGTTCGGCCCGGTGCGGCTGCGCGCGTTCGGCACCTACACGATCAAGGTCGCCGATGCGCCCTTGTTCCTGCGCGAGGTGGTCGGCACCGACGGCCACTTCACCACCGACGAGATCAGCAACCAGCTGCGCAACCTGATCGTCGCCAAGATGAGCGAGGCGCTGGCGACCAGTGGCGTGCCGGTCCTGGACCTGGCCGCCAACTACCGCAAGCTTAGCACCTTCGTCACCGAACGGGCGGCGCCGATGGTGCGCGAGGCCTACGGCATCGACCTCCTCCAACTCCTGGTGGAGAACGTCTCGCTGCCTCCCGCGGTCGAGCAGGCCCTCGACCGGCGCACCTCCATGGGCGTGATTGGCGATCTTGACCGCTATACCCGCTTCCAGGCTGCCGAGGCGCTTGGCCAAAGCGGCGGCGACGGGGCGGTGGGCGCCGGGATCGGCCTTGGCGCCGGCATGGCCATGGCCCAGCAGGTGGCCTCCGCCTTCGGCTCGGCCGGCGGACCCGGCCAGGGCGCCAGAAACGTGGACGCCGGGGACGCAGGCGCCGGGGCGGCCCCGGGCCCAGCCGGGACGCCCCCGCCCTTGCCCGCGGCGCTGCGCTACCATGTGGCGATGGACGGAACGGCCCAGGGCCCGTTCGATCTGGACGGGCTGCACGGCCTGGCGGGGGACGGACGGCTGACCCGGGCCAGCATGGTCTGGAAATCGGGCATGGCCGACTGGGGCAGGGCCGGGGACCAGCCGGACCTGGCGCCACTGTTCGCCGACCGGCCGCCGCCGCTGCCCGGCCACTGAGGCATGGCCGGACCTTGGGGCGAGCGTCCGGACGCGGACGCCGACGGGCCGCGCGCGCCGGGCGCGGCGCCGTCGCCATGGCGGGAACCGGTGCCATCCCCGGCAGCGGCGCCGCCGGACCGGCCGGGCGCTGACACCGGCGACCGCCGGTTTCCCTGCACCCAGTGCGGCGCCTTCCTGACGTTCCGGCCGGGCACCCAGGTGCTGGTCTGCGGGTTCTGCGGGCACGAGAACCGGATCGAGCAGGTCGAGACGCCGGGGACGCTCCGCGAGCTGGACTACCATGAATGGCTCGGCCGGCTGGCGGACCAGCGCGACGTCGAGGAGACGCGCACGGTCAAGTGCGACGCCTGCGCCGCCGAGTTCAGCTTCGAGGGCAGCGTTTTTAGCGGATCCTGCCCGTTCTGCGGCTCCGCCACCGTCACCGACACCGGCACCAACCGGCACATCCGGCCCTCGGGCCTGCTGCCGTTCGGCATCGACCGGCGCGACGCCGAGGCGGCGTTCGACCGCTGGCTGCGGGGCCTGTGGTTCGCGCCCTCCGACCTGAAGCGCCGGACCGAGAAGCGCCAGCGCCTGACCGGCATCTACCTGCCCTACTGGACCTATGACAGCGCCACCCGCTCGAGCTATCGCGGCCAGCGCGGCGACCGCTACACCACCATGGAATGGGTCACCGTCACCGACCAGAAGGGCCGCACCAGCCGGGTGCAGCAGCCGGTGACCCGGATCCGCTGGAGTCCGGCTGCGGGTCAGGTGGCAAGGGCCTTCGACGACGTGCTGGTGCCGGCCGCCGAGAGCCTGCCGGGCCCGATGGTCGACCGGCTGGAGCCCTGGGACCTCCAGGACCTGCGGTTCTATCGTCCCGAATACCTGGCCGGGTTCCGGGCCGAGGCCTACGGGCTGGACCTGGCCGCCGGCTTCGATCGGGCCAGGGTGAAGATGGACATGGTGATCCGCCAGGATGTCGCCCGCGCGATCGGCGGCGACCTCCAGCGGATCGACCTGGTCCAGACCCGCCACGACGACGTCACCTTCAAGCATGTCCTGCTGCCGGTCTGGCTGGCCGCCTACCGCTACCGGGCCAGACCCTACCGGTTCATGGTCAATGCCCGCACCGGCCAGGTCCAGGGCGAGCGGCCCTGGTCGTGGGTCAAGGTGTCGGCCGCCGTGCTGGCCGGCGTGCTGGTCCTGGCCCTGGTGATGGCGCTGCTCGGCGATGGCGGGCTGGTCGACCAGGTGCTGCGCGGCCTGCGCTGAGCCGGGATCCGGCAGACCCTCCCCTGGCGCCGGCCTGCCCTGCCGCCAAAACGTCGCGCCCCCGGCTGTCCGCCATGGCCGCTGCCGCCTGCGGAGGGTATCGGCGAGGCCGGGCCTGGGCCCGCCCTGGCGGCGGCCGGCCCCGGAGGAGCAGCCTCCCGGAGGAGCGAACCGATGCGCAGGTCCCAGAAGCCCCCTCGCCCGGCCAGGCCGTCCGGCCCCGGCACGACCGGCCGGGCCGGGCCGCTCCTGCAGGCGGGCGCCGCGATCGGCGCCGCCCTCGCCGTGATGATCGGGGCCATGGGCGCCCATGCGTTCCGCGACGCCGGCGACCTGCGCGGCGCCGGCCTGATGGAGACCGCCGGCCAGTACCTGATGTGGCACGCTCTGGCGGTCCTGGCGCTGCGGCGGCAGCATGACGGCCTGCACCGGCCGCTGCTCCTGCTGCTCGCCGCCAGCGTCCTGTTCTCCGGCACCCTGGTGCTGCTGGCGTTGGGCGGGCCGGGCTGGCTTGGCGCTATCACGCCCGTGGGCGGCACCGGCCTGATCGTCGGCTGGATCCTGGTCGCCTGGGTCCTGCTGGCCCGGCCGAAGACCGGCTGACCCTCCGGGCGGCGAAGGTCGCAGGCTCATGGCTGGAAGCTCTGCACCAGGCTGCCGGCGACCAGGTACCAGCCATCGACCAGCACGAAGAAGATCAGCTTGATCGGCAAGGAGATCATCACCGGGGGCAGCATCATCATGCCCATCGACATCAGGATCGACGCGATCAGCAGGTCGATCACCAGGAACGGGATGAAGATCAGGAACCCGATCTCGAACGCCCGCCGCAGCTCGCTGATCATGAAGGCAGGCACCAGGGTGCGCAGCGGCGTGTCCATGGCGGCTTCCGGCTGCAGCCCGGCCAGGTCCAGGAACAGGTCGAGGTCCTTGGCGCGGGTATGGGCCAGCATGAACTCGCGCACCGGGCCGCTGGCCCGCTCGAACGCGGTCGCCTCGTCCATCTGCTCGGCCATGTAGGGCGCGATCCCCGCCTCGTAGGCGCGCTGCAGGGTCGGGCCCATCACGAACGCGGTCAGGAACAGGGCCAGGCCGATCAGGACCGGGTTCGGCGGCGTCTGCTGCAGGCCCAAGGCGCTGCGCAGGAACGAGAGCACGATCACGATCCGGGTGAACGACGTCACCATCACCAGGATGCCCGGCGCCAGGCTGAGCACCGTCACCAGCGCCACGATCTGGACGAGCTGGCTGGTGTAGGAGCCACCGCCAAGGTCGAGGGAGATGCCGCCCTCGGCCTGGACCGGCTGGGGAAGCGCCAGCATCCCGGCCACCGCCAGGACGAGCAGCGTCATGCGCGCCGGCCTCATGGGAGCTGTCCTTGCCTGGGGAGCAGTTCGTCCCTGGTTCTGCGGTCGGGCCCCGGCGCCAGGGCACTGGCCGGGTCGCCGCCGTCCAGGACGACCGGCAGCGTGCCGCCCAGCACCAGCAGATGGTCGCGGCCACGATAGCGGATCACCAGCACGCGGTGGCGCAGGTCGAGCGCGCGTTGCGCCACCACCTCCAGCGGCGCCTGCGGGCCCAGCACGGCCCGGGGCCGGAAACGGCGCACCACCAGGGGCACCAGACCCAGCAGGACCGCCACGGCCAGGATCGCCAGCAGGATCCGTCCTGGCTCCAGCCCGGCCTCGATCATGCTTCCGCCCGGCGGGGCTGGTAGGCATGCAGGGCGTGGCGTCGCTGGCGGTCGTGGCGCAGTTCCGAGGCGAGCAGGTCGCGCCGCATGGCCAGAAGGGCGGTCAGCGTCTCCAGTTCGTCCATGAGGGCGAGGGTTGCCGGCAAGGGCGGCGGGAAACCGGCTTCCGGGTTGAACTCGGTTCCCTCGGCGCCCAGCAGATCGTTCAGTCGAACCGGGTCGGCCTCGACCAGCCCGCGCAGCACGGCGATCCGGGCGGTGATCTCCTCGATCGCGAGAACGCCCGGATCCGGCGGGATCTCCTCCGTCCTGGCCAAGTCCGCAGCGTCCATGCCATGCCCCTCCCAAGATCCGTCCAGGGCTCCTCGGATCGAGCCCGGGGCTCACCTTGACGGAAAAGGGTTAAGATTTCGTTTCGCCATGTCCGGCGGACCGGGAAGGGGGTCGCAGCCCGGCCGCCGATCCCCATCTTGGGAGTGCGATTCTCGATTTTCTGAAAAGCCATGCGGGGAGCAGCGGCGTTGCGGGACTGGACCGAGGATGAGCTGGCGCGGTTCTCGCGGCAGATCGTGCTGCGCGAGATCGGCGGGAGCGGGCAGGACCGCCTGCTGTCCGCCAGGGTGGCGCTGGTCGGAGTCGGCGGCATCGGCGCGCCTGCCGCCATGTTCCTGGCGGCGGCCGGCATCGGGACGCTCCGGCTGATCGACCATGACCGCGTCGAGCTGTCGAACCTGCATCGCCAGGTGCTGTTCGGCCAGGACGATGTCGGGCGCGGCAAGGTGGAGGCGGCGATCGATGCCCTGCAGGCGGCCTCGCCCGGGCTGCGGGTCGAGCCGTTCCCGCACCGGGTCGATGCCGGCAATGTCGGGGAGGCGCTGGCCGGCGTGGACATGGTGCTGGACGGGACCGACCAGTTCGAGACCCGGGTCCTGGTGGCCGACGAGTGCGCCCGGGCCGGAATCCCGCTGGTGTCGGCGTCGGTCCAGGGCTTCGATGGCCAGTTCATCGCGCTCCGGCCCTATCTGGGGTCGCCGCACCCGAGCTATCGCTGCATCTATCCGGACGATCCGCAGCCCGGCTCCCTGCCCAGCTGCACGCTGTCCGGGGTGCTGGGGCCGGTCGCGGCCACCATGGCCGGCCTTGCCGCCACCGAGATCGTCAAGCTCCTCCTGGAACTGGAGGATCCCGCGATCCCGGCCCCCCTCACCTGCTACGATGGACTGGCGGGAATGCTGCACCGGATCGAAATCCCGCGCAGCGCCGCTGCCGAGGCCAACACTGGCACGGTTTCCGGCACACCCGCATACGCTTCGTCGTAAGCATGTGCCTCCATTGTGTCGTCGACCATCTTGCATGAAGGGACTGATTTCACTAACCCAGCGCCGTCTCGGTGTGGCGAGCCGGGACCGGTGAGCGGACGTAGCGCCATGGATGGCACGCGCGTTCTCGTGTCCTTGACTTCCTATTTACCAGGCAGGGGCGATGAACAACACTGGCGCGATCGCAGACGACTTGATCGAGATCGACGACGATTATCGTCCGTCTGACGACGAACCCTACATGAATCCCAAGCAGGAAGCCTATTTTCGCAGAAAGCTGGAACACTGGCGGGACGAGATCCTGCGCGGTTCGGACCAGACCCTGAAGCAGTTGAAGGAACAGGATACCCGTCTGCCCGACGCCACCGACTGGGCGAGCGCCGAGATCCAGCGCTCCTTCGAGCTGCGCACGCGCGATCGCGAGCGCAAGCTGCTCAGCAAGATCGACGCGGCCCTGCGCCGGATCGACGAGGGCTCCTACGGCTACTGCGAGGAAACCCAGGAACCGATCGGCATCCGGCGCCTGGAAGCGCGGCCGATCGCGACCCTGGCGATCGAGGCGCAGGAACGCCACGAGCGCCGCGAGCGGACCTACCGGGAGGAATAGCCACAGGGCGGCACATCCTGCCGGGCAGGAATTGCCGCGCTGCCCCCCAAAGGACGTGACGCGGCTTGCCCGGGAGGCGGCCGGCAGCGACCTGCCCTGCATGAGCGCCGGCGGGAAGCAGCCCCCGCCAGGGCAGGGCAGGCAAGGTTGCGCTGGGCTTCATACCGCCGGTGAAGCAGCCTGTTGGCACGGAGGTTGCTCTTCTGTTCGCCGAGATCCAGCTCGGGCGACCAGATGTCCATCCTGCCTGCTTCCCCGATCGCCCCGGCTGTGCCGGCATCCCCGCTCTCCGGGTCATCCCTGCCGGACGGCACCGGCGAGGACCGCGCGTTCGCGACGCTGGTCCGCGCCAAGGAACAGGAAAGCGCCGGAGCCGACAGCGAGGCGGAAGCCGCCCCGCCGGCGCCGGATGCCACGGCCGGCGACGGCGACGTGGCCTCGGTTCTGGCCATCCCCCTCCTCCTGCAGCCGGCTGCAGAGCAAGTCCCGGGCGTCGCCCCGGCAGGGGCCAGCGGCGCACCGCCCGCCGCAGGTGCCGGGCTTCCGCCGAGCGCTGCGCCCCTTGCCCCGATGCCCGCGCCGGCCGAGCCGGCGGCGTCTCCCGCAGCCGAGGCGCCGGGCGCCGGGCCTGCGCCTCCCCTGGCCTCCAACAATCCATCAGGCGCCGCGCTGGCGCCGATCCCGAAGGCCAGCTTTCCCGCAGGCCAGCCCGTATCGGTTGATGCCCCGCCGCCGGCCGCGCGCTCCTTGGCGGGCCAGCCAGCCCCGCTGCCCGGTCCAGCCGAGGCGTCGCCCGCCCCGACCGACGGCAACCCGCTCACGCCCGCCCAGCCGGGTGGAGAGGAGGGGCCGCCTGTCCGCACCGCGGCATCGGCTCCCCCGGGCCCCGGCGCCCTGGCGGGGCAGAACCAGTCGGCCGCGCCCGCGGCGGAAGCGGTTTCTGGCCCGACCGCGTCCGATCCCTTCGATCCCGCCCATCTGCGCGGCGCCGAGTCCTACAGTCGGCAGATGCCGCGCGCGGCGATGGTGGAGCAGATCGCCCCGCGCGTCGTCCAGGCGGTGTCCGCCGGCCGGCAGGTCGTGTCGGTGCAGCTCCATCCGCTGGAGCTGGGCTCGGTGGAGATCCGCATCGAGGTCGATCCCGACCGCCAGGTCCGCGCCGTGGTTCTTGTCCGGCAGCCGGAGACGCTGGAACTGCTCCAGCGCCATGCTCCCGGGATCGAGCGGGCGCTCACCGGCAGCGGCCTGACCCTTGGCTCGGACGGCCTCACCTTCGATCTGGGCGAGCGCCGCGACGGGCCCGGCCATGGCGGCGGGGAACAGCGCCGCCCGCAGCCTGGCTGGTCCCAGGGCGATCCGCCGGCCGACGCCGCGGCGGTCAGGCCCGCCCGGCCGGCGGCGCGAACCGGCCTGCTCGACCTCGTCCTCTGACCGGAGCACCATGATGTCCGCTGTCGAGACCACGCCCGCCACGATCCAGGCCGGCACGGGCGGCGCCGCCAAGGCGGCCGCCTCCAAGCTGACTGACCATTTCGACAGCTTCCTGTCGCTGCTGACCACCCAGCTGCAGAACCAGGACCCGCTGTCGCCCATGGACACGGAGACCTTCACCCAGCAGCTCGTCCAGTTCACCTCGGTTGAGCAGTCGATCAAGGCCAACAGCAATCTCGAGCAGCTGATCGGCTTGGTGCGCGGCACCAGCCGGACCAGCGCCCTGGGCTATCTCGGCACCACCGTCCAGGCGGTGAGCGACCAGGTCGCGCTCGGCAAGGACGGACCGGCGGCGATCGGCTACGAGTTGCCGGCCGAGGCCGCCAGCCTGTCGGTGAAGATCTACGACCAGGCCGGGAAGCTTGTCGCCGAGACCCGGGGCCCGACCGCCGCCGGCGCGCACTGGATCGCCTGGGACGGGTCCGCGGCCGATGGCGGGCGGCTACCGGCCGGGACCTACCGGGTCGCCGTCGCCGCCGTCTCGGCCTCGGGCGGCAGCCTGGACGTCACCCAGACGGTCCGCGGCACGGTGGACGCCATCGATCCCTCGTCGGACCCGCCGGTCCTCTCGGTCGGCGGCATCGACGTCGCCCTGCCCGCGGTCACCGCGATCGCCCGGCCGCACTGAGCCGGCGGGGCAACCCGGTCTTCCCTCTCTTTCCCCTTCCCCCTCGATCATCCAGAGGAAATGCGCGCATGAGCCTGTTCGGATCCTTGTTCACCGGGGTGTCGGGAATGGCGGCGCAGAGCCGCTCCATGGCGGTGATCTCCGACAATGTCGCGAATGTCAGCACCGTCGGCTACAAGGGCGGCGTGTCCAACTTCGCCTCGCTGGTGGTGTCGCCGAGCCAGCAGCGCGCGTTCAGCCCGGGCGGCGTGCAGCAGTCGACCCAGTTCGCCATCACCCGCCAGGGGCAGACCCAGGCGACCGGATCGGCGACCGACGCGGCGATCGTGGGCAACGGCTTCTTCGTGGTGGCGGAGAACGCCGGCGACACCCAGAGACCGCTCTACACCCGGGCCGGCTCCTTCGATCCGGATGTGGACGGCTATCTGCGCAACGCCAACGGGTTCTACCTGCTGGGCTGGCAGCTCGACACCGACGGGCAGCCGATCGACGTCAACACCACCCAGCCGGTGAACGTGCGCAACCTGAACGCGGTGACGGTCGCGACCTCTCGCCTGAAGCTGGGTGCCAATCTCGATTCCGGCCAGGCCGAGCATGTCGGCGCCTATGCGGCCGGCGACATGGCGACCTACCATACCACCGACGGCGCCGGCGGCGTCGCCCCGGATTTCCAGCGCCAGATCCAGATCTACGACAGCCTGGGCAATCCGCGCACGGTGATCGCCGCCTTTCTGCGCACGCCCGGCGCCGCCAGCTGGAGCGTCGAGCTCTACGCCGATCCGGCCAACCTGGAAGCGGCGTCCCACCCCGGCGGTCTGCTGGCCTCCGGCACGGTGAGCTTCAACGGCAATGGCGGTCTGGCGAGTGCTGCGATCACCCCGGCCTTCCCGGCCGGGGCGGCCGCCGGCGACCCGGTCGGGATCGACTGGATCGATTCTTCCGGTGCCACTGATTCCTCGCTCGTGCTGGACCTGGGCGCCATCGGCGGCACCGACGGCCTGACCCAGTTCGCCGGGGAGAGCGCGGTGTCGTTCGTGACCAAGGACGGCGCCGGCTATGGCGAGCTCAACGGCGTCCGGATCGACGCGGAAGGCTTCGTCGAGGCGTCCTTCTCCAACGGCGAGGTGCGGCGGATCTACCAGATCCCGATCGCGACCTTCGGCAACCCCAACGCGCTGGATCCCCGGTCGGGCAACGTGTTCTCGACTACCTGGGCGTCCGGTAGCGCCAATCTGCAGGCAGCCGGGGTCGGTGGTGCCGGGCAGCTTTCTCCCGCCGCCCTGGAATCCGCCAATGTCGAGCTCGCCGACGAGTTCACCAAGATGATCGTCACCCAGCGAGCCTATTCCGCCAATGCCCGGGTGGTCACCACGACCGACGACATGCTGGACGAGCTGATGCGCGTCAAACGCTGAACGCCCTGGTGAGCAGGCTTGAAAGTAGCCGGATATGCATGTTGCCATGATGAACGGAATATTCACCATGCCGCTTAAATCCTCGTTATTCCGATGGGTTTCTACTCCGGTGAAGGCGGCGTGACCGCCTGGACAAGCAAGTCGGAGGACGAGGATGCCCAGCATGACGGGGACGACGATCCAGGTGGCGGTGGGACCCGATGGCAGCCTGCTGCGCCTGGAGGACCTGCCGCCCAGCGACCTCCAGCGCTGGGTGGCGCGCCGCAAGGCGGAGGTGGTGACTGCGGTCCAGGCGGGCCTTCTGTCGCTAGAGGCGGCCTGCGCGCGCTACAACATCTCGGCCGAGGAGTTCGAGATCTGGCAGACCGCGATCCGCCGGCATGGGCTGGGCGGCCTGCGGGTGACGCGGATCCAGGCGATCCGGCGCCGCGACCAGGACCGGGAGGCCGGCGCACCGGCCCTGGCCGGAGGCATGCCGGAGGAGGCGCGCCGCCGGACCTCCGGATGAGGAGCCGGGTGTCCGCGCGGGGACGGCGCAGGCCAGGAGGCGGTGGCCGGCGCCGTTAACCTTGCCTTAACCGAGATTGGCTAGGTTCCGGTTCGTGGCGGCATGGTGCTGCCGTCGAGCGATCCGGGACCCATGGACATACCCACGCCATCGCCGCTGCCCAAGGACCCGCTGTCCGCGTCCGACGGGGGGCTCGGCCTGCCGCTCGGCAGGTTCTCCGCCGCCTGGCAGGCGCTGCGGGAGCTGGGTCCCGGCCGCCTCCTGGCGATCGGCACGATCCTTTTGGGCTTCATGATGTTCTTCGCCTTCGTGGCGAGCCGGGCGCTCGAGCCCGGCTATGCGCTGCTCTATGCGGAGCTCAAGCCCGAGGACGCCCGGCAGATCGTCGACCGGCTGCAGGCCCAGGGCGTCCCGTTCCGGCTGAACGGGGGCGGCGACGCGATCCTGGTGCCGCAGGACCAGATCGGGCGGCTGCGCATGGATCTCGCCGCCGAGGGCATGCCGCAGGGCAGCGTGGTCGGCTACGAGATCTTCGACCAGACCGGCAGCTTCGGCCAGACCGACTTCCTGTCGAACGTCAACCTGCGCCGCGCCATGGAAGGCGAGCTGGCCCGGTCGATCGCCACGCTGAAGCCGGTGCGCACCGCCCGGGTCCATGTCGTGCAGCCCGAGCGCTCCCTGTTCCGCCGCGACGAGGCCCGGCCGACCGCGTCGGTGGTGCTGGGGCTGCGCGGCGGGGCCGGCCTGGACGCGCGGCAGGTCCAGGCGATCCGCAACCTGGTGGCGGCCGCGGTGCCTGGCCTGGATCCCACCGGCATCACCATCGTCGACGACCGCGGCAACCTGCTGGCGCGCTCCGGCGAGGCCGGCGAGGCCGGGATGGTCCCGGGCGAGGTCGAGGAGCTGCGCAGCAGCTACGAGGCCCGGATCAAGCAGAAGGTCGTCCAGCTCCTGGAGCGTTCCGTGGGTATCGGCCGGGTCGATGCCGAGGTGACGGTCGAGATGAATTTCGACCAGGTCACCACCACCGCCGAGACCTTCGACCCGCAGAGCCAGATCGCGCGCAGCACCCAGACCGTCGAGGAGGAGACCAGCCGGGACGAGTCCGAGGCGGACCGGGCGGTGTCGGTGGCGAACAACCTGCCGACCGCGCAGGCGCCGGCCGGCGCTGCCGCCGGCAGCCAGGAGCGCAGCAACCGCAGCGAGGAGACGGTGAACTTCGAGATCTCCCGGACGGTGCGCAACGAGGTGCAGCGTCCGGGCGGGATCCGCCGCCTTTCCATCGCCGTGCAGGTCGACGGCATCCATGGGCAGGGCGAGGACGGCGCCGCCAGCTATGCCGAGCGCCCGGCCGAGGAGCTGGCCGAGCTGGAGGCGCTGGCCAAGAGCGCCGCCGGCTTCGACGAGGCGCGCGGCGACGTGTTCCGCATCGCCAGCCGGCGCTTTGTCGAGATCGCGCCGGCGCCGGAGCCCGAGCTTGGCCTGCTGGAGCAGCTCGGGGTCAGCGGCCACCGCCTGGTCGAGACGGGCATGCTGGCGCTGCTGACCCTGGCCGTCCTGTTCTTCGGGGTCCGCCCGCTGCTCGGCCGCCTGCTGCCGCCGCCGGAGGCCGCCGTCGGGCTGCCCGGTGCCGGCGCCGATCTCCGCCCGCTCCTGGCCGGCCCGGGGTCGGGCGGCGGCCAAGCCCTGCTGGAGGGTCCGGCCGGCGCCGCCGCCGCGCAGGGCGGCGGGTCGGACCAGCAGGGCGAGCCGGTGGCGATGCTCGGCCACGGCAGCGGCGGAAGCCAGAGCGCGCTGATCCAGCAGGTTGTGCGGATCGTCGAGGAACGTCCCCAGGATGCCGTCAAGGTCATCCGGGCATGGCTTGGAGAATGACATGACCCAGCAGCTCGTCCCCCTCGCCGCCCCCCAGCTGCCGGCGGCCGGCCTCGACAAGGCCGCGGTCCTGATGCTGGCGCTGGAGCCCGCCCTGTCGCGCAGGCTGATGGAGAACCTGGAGTTCGACGACATCCGCACCCTGTCCCAGGCGATGTCCGGCCTCGGCCGCACCGATAGCGCCGTGGTCGAGCAGGTGCTCGCCGAGTTCTGCGCCCGGGCCGACATGATGGACACGGTGGTCGGCAGCCTCGACGCCACCGAGCGCCTGCTCGCCTCCTTCCTGGCCGGCGACCGGGTCGAGGCGATCATGGAGGAGATCCGCGGCCCGGCCGGGCGGACCGTCTGGGAGAAGCTCGCCAACGTCAACGAGGCGGTGCTGGCCTCCTACCTGAAGAACGAATACCCGCAGACCGTGGCGGTGGTCCTGTCCCGGATCGACCCGGCCCATTCCGCCCGGGTGCTGGCCAACCTGCCCGCCGAGTTCGGGGTGGAGGTGGTCACCCGCATGCTGCGCATGGAAGTGGTCCAGAACGACATCGTCGGCGATGTCGAGCGCACGCTGCGGACCGAGTTCATGAGCAACCTGGCCCACACCAACCGCCGCGACAACCACGAGGTGATGGCCGAGATCTTCAACTATCTGGACCGCTCCACCGAGAGCCGCCTGCTCGCCTCCCTGGAGGAGAGCGACAAGGAGGCCGCCGAGCGGATCAAGACGCTGATGTTCACCTTCGAGGACCTGGTCCGCCTGGATGCCGCCGGCATCCAGACCCTGATCCGCAGCGTCGGCAACCAGCGCATCGCCCTGGCGCTGAAGGGGGCCAGCGACCGGCTCAAGGAGCTGATCCTCGGCAACATGTCGGAACGCGCCGGCAAGGCGCTGAAGGAGGACATGGCCACCATGGGGCCGGTCCGCCTGCGCGACGTCGAGGAGGCCCAGCAGTTCCTGGTCACCACCGCCAAGGAACTGGCGGCCTCGGGCGAGATCGTCGTCGCCGACAACCGGCACGACCAGATGGTCTACTGAGATGCCCGGCCTTAATTCCTTCCCCGCCGCCGGGCCGCGTCCCGCCTCGTTCCTGGCCCGTCCGGCCCGAACCCGGTTCGTCTTCCCCGACCTGGGGCCGGCCGGAGCCGCGGCGGCCCAGATCCAGGCCACCCAGATCCAGGCGCCGGCTGCCTGCCCGCCGGAGCTGAGCTTTGACGAGGCGGCGCTCGCCCGGGCCATGGCCGCGGGCGCCGCCATGGCCAGGATCGCCGCCAAGGCGGAGCAGGCGGCGGCGCTGGACGAGGCGCTGCGCCGGGCCGCCGCCCGCCTGACCGAGGAGGCGGAGGCCCTGGCCGACGCACGCCGGGATGCTGGCCGGGCGGCCCAGGCCCTGGCCCTGGCTCTGGTCATGGAGTTCGCCCAGGCCTGCCTGGAGCAACTTGCCGGCCCCGCCGCCGCCCAGGCGATGCTGCGGGCGGTGCAGCCGGCGCTGGCCGGCCTCGACGCCGGCACCGAGGTGACCCTCGCGGTGGCGCCGGACTTGGTGGAGCCCCTCGCCCGGCTCCTGGCCGGCGATGCGCCCGGGTCCGAACTTGCCGCCACGTCGCGCCTTGGCCGCATCGTCGTGCAGGCGCGCCCGGATCTGGTTCCGGGCGACATCTGCCTGTCCTGGCCGGACGGCTGGGCCGAATGGTCGCTGGACCGGCTGCGCCGGGCGCTTGCCGAGAGCCTGGCCGCCCACGCGCCCGATCCGCCCGGCCTGCCCGAACCGTCCGGGGCTGCCGCCCCGGCCCCTGAACCCGCTCTTGCCGGCCCGGTGGCCGGCGAGCCCACGCCGCCCGCCTCCGACGACCTGCCCCAGGCCCCCGACCACCTGCCCCAGGAATGACCGTGATGACCCAGAACCTGAACCTCGACCAGTTCGAGCCCGGCGCCGACGAGCCGCCCGCCGAGCGCAAGGCAGCACCGGGCCCGGCCGGCTCGCTCGGGGCCGTCTACGACATCCCCGTCCAGCTCGCTGCGGTGCTGGGCAAGGCTTCGATGCCGATCAACCAGCTCCTGCGCCTGGGCCGCGGTGCGGTGGTCGAGCTCGACCGCAAGGTCGGCGAGCCGATCGACATCTTCGTCAACAACCGGCTGGTCGCCCGCGGCGAGGTGATCGTGGTGGAGGACCGGCTTGGGGTGACGATGACCGAGATCGTCAAGGGCGAGCAGTGAGCGGGTCGCCGGCACGGCGCAGATGGGAGGCTGGAACATGCGTCTTCTGATCGTCGGCAGGGGCAGCCCGGAGGTGGTGCTGGCGGCGGACCTGGCGGCGGCGCGGGGGGCTTCGGTGCGGCGCGCCCTGGACCTGGGCGCCGCCCTGGACGGCCTGCGCCAGGGCCAGGGCGCCGATCTTCTGCTGCTGGATGTCGAGAGCGACATCGCTTCGGCGATCCGACGCCTCTCGGCGGAGCGCATCCACCTGCCGGTGGTCGCCTATGGGATCCGCACCACCCCGCGCGCCGCGGTCCAGGCGATCCGGGCCGGTGCCCGGGAGTTCCTGCCCCTGCCCCCAGACCAGGAGCTGATCGCGGCGATCCTGGAGGACGCCGCCGCCCCCCAGAGCGCGTTCATCGCCGCCGACCCGGCCATGCTCTCGGTCCTGGAGCTGGCGCGCCGGTTCGCGCCCACCGACGCCAGCGTGCTGATCACCGGCGAGAGCGGCACCGGCAAGGAGGTGATGGCGCGCTTCATCCACCAGAACAGCCGTCGGGCCGAGGGGCCGTTCATCTCGGTCAACTGCGCGGCCATTCCGGAAAACCTCCTGGAATCGGAGCTGTTCGGCCACGAGAAGGGCGCCTTCACCGGGGCTGCGGCCAGGCGGATCGGCAAGTTCGAGGAGGCGAACGGCGGCACGCTGCTGCTCGACGAGATCAGCGAGATGGACCCGCGCCTGCAGGCCAAGCTGCTGCGCGCCATCCAGGAGCGCGAGATCGACCGGCTGGGCGGATCCCGCCCGGTCAAGGTCGACATCCGCCTGATCGGCACCAGCAACCGCGACATGGAGGAGAGCGTCCGCGCCGGACAGTTCCGCGAGGACCTTTACTTCCGCCTGAACGTGCTGCGCCTGCAGCTGCCGAGCCTGCGCGAGCGGCCGGGCGACATCGCGCCGCTGGCCGAGTGGCTGCAGCGCAAGCATGCCCGGGCCAACCAGCTGCCCGACCGGCCGCTCAGCGCCGCCGCCCTGGACGCCCTGCGCCGCGGCCGCTGGCCGGGCAATGTCCGCGAGCTCGACAACTGCCTGCACCGCGCCGTCCTCCTGGCCAGCGGCCCGGAGATCGGGGTCGAGGCGATCCTGCTCCAGGCCGACGGCAGCGCCGGGCAGGCGGCCGGACCGCCGCCCCTGCCGGGCCTGGCGGCGGGCGCGGCAGGCGAAACCCCGGCCGTGCCGGCCCTGGTCGGCCGCACCGTCGCCGAGGTCGAGCGCGGCCTGATCATCGAGACCCTGCAGCGTTCCAGCGGCAACCGCACCCGCGCCGCGGTGACGCTCGGCATCTCGATCCGCACCCTGCGCAACAAGCTTCGCCAGTACGCGATCGAGGGCGCCCGGATCCCGGGCCTCGACGGAGCCGTTTCGTGAGGACCCTGGCCCTCGGCCAGATCGGCACCGACCTTCTGGGCGGGGTGCGCCGCTCGGGCGCCAGCAGCGAAGTGCTGATGGCGCTGGGCATCCTGGCGATCCTGGCGGTGCTGGTGGTGCCGCTGCCGCCGGTCCTGCTCGACCTGATGCTGGCCTTCTCGGTGAGCCTGTCGGTTCTGATCCTGGTGACCGCGCTGTTCATCGAGAAGCCGCTCGACTTCAACGCGTTTCCGACCGTGCTGCTGATCGCGACCATGCTGCGCCTGGCCCTGAACCTGGCCAGCACCAGGCTGATCCTGGGCAACGGCCACGAGGGCGCCGGTGCCGCCGGCCACATCATCCAGGCCTTCGGCCAGTTCCTGATGCAGGGCAATTTCGTGATCGGCATGATCGTGTTCGCGATCCTGGTGATCGTGAACTTCGTGGTGATCACCAAGGGCTCCGGCCGGATCGCCGAGGTCGGCGCCCGCTTCTCGCTGGACGCGATGCCCGGCAAGCAGATGGCGATCGACGCCGACCTGTCGGCCGGGCTGATCGACGAGCAGACCGCGCGGCGCCGCCGCAAGGAGCTGGAGGAGGAGAGTTCGTTCTTCGGCGCCATGGACGGTGCCGCCAAGTTCGTGCGCGGCGACGCCGTGGCCGGGCTGCTGATCACCGCGATCAACCTGGTCGGCGGGCTGATCATCGGCACCGCCCAGATGGGCATGGGGATCGGCGACGCGGCGCGGACCTTCACCCTGCTCACCATCGGCGACGGGCTGGTCTCCCAGGTGCCGGCCCTGATCATCTCGGTGGCGGCCGGCCTGCTGGTCTCCAAGGCCGGGGTGGACGGCCGCACCGACACCGCCTTGATCCGCCAGCTGGGCGCCTATCCCCGCGCGCTCGGCGTGACCGCGGCGATCAGCCTGATCCTGGCGGCCCTGCCGGGCCTGCCGACCATGGTGTTCCTGCTGATCGGCGCCGCCAGCGGCTATGCCGGCTGGCAGGCCTCGAAGCGCGCCGCCCGCCCCACCCAGGTCGAGGCGCCGCCACCCGCCCCGGGCGAGGAGCCGATCGCCTCGGTGCTGGTGATGGACCCGATCCGGCTGGAGCTGGGCTACGGCCTGCTCGGCCTGATCGGCGAGAACGCCCAGCCGCGCCTGACCGACCAGATCCGGGCCCTGCGCCGCCAGCTGGCCCTGGAGCTCGGCTTCGTCCTGCCCTCGGTGCGCATCCAGGACAACATCCAGCTGCCCGCCAACAGCTACACCCTGAAGATCAAGGAGATGGAGGCCGGCCGCGGCGACATCCGCGCCTCGATGCTGCTGGTGATGGATCCGCAGGGCCGGCCGATCAACCTCCCGGGCGAGCTGACCACCGAGCCGACCTTCGGCCTGCAGGCCGCCTGGATCAGCCCGGCATTGCGGGAGGAGGCGAGCCTGCGCGGCATGACCGTGGTCGACCCGGCCACGGTGGTCACCACCCACCTGACCGAGCTGGTCAAGGACAACCTGGCGGATCTGCTCACCTATGCGGAGACCCAGAAGCTCCTGGGCGACCTGCCGCCGGAATGGCAGAAGCTGGTCCAGGACCTGGTGCCGGCACGGATCTCGATGGGCGGCATCCACCGGGTCCTGCAGGGGCTGCTGGCCGAGCGGATCTCGATCCGCGACCTGCCGACCGTGCTGGAGGCGATCGGCGAGGCGCTGGTCCACACCCAGAACACCGTGGTGATCGTCGAGCATGTCCGCAGCCGCCTCGCCCGCCAGATCAGCACGATGTTCACCGGCGAGGGCGGCTACATCCCGGTGGTCACCCTTTCCGCCAGCTGGGAGCAGGCTCTGGGCGAGGCCCTGGTCGGCCAGGGCGAGGAGCGCCAGCTGGCGATCGCCCCGGACCGGCTGCAGCAGTTCGTGCGCGGCGTGCGCGAGACCTTCGAGGCGCTGGCGCTGCGCGGTGAGCTGCCGGTGCTGGTGACCACGCCGTCGCTGCGCCCCTACGTGCGCTCGCTGATCGAGCGGTTCCGGCCGAGCACGGGCGTGCTCTCCCAGAACGAAATCCATCCTAAGGCCCGGATCAAGACGATGGGGCAGGTGTGACCATGCTACTGCGCGTATTCCAAGCTCCATCCGTCGCCGAGGCGATCGCAAGGGTCGCCGCCGAACTGGGCGAGCAGGCGGTGATCGTGGCGACCCGGGAGGACCGCACCGGGGTGACGGTCACCGCCAGCGCCCCGGACCGGGGCATCGACCTGGAGAAGCTCCTGCGCGCCGACCTGCCCGAGCCCGACACGGCCCGCATCCAGGACGCCCTGCGCTGGCACGAGACCGAGCCCGGCCTGCTCCAGCGGATCCTGGCGGCGGTGCGGGCGGAGCGCTGGCAGGACCCCGTCCAGGCTTTGGGCCAGGCCCTGCCCGCGGTGCTGCCGTTTTCCGAGCTGACCGTGCCGGCGGGTGCCCTGGTGGTGGCAGGCCCGAACGGGGCCGGCAAGTCGGTGACGGTGGCCAAGCTCGCGACCGCCCTGGTGCTGGCCGACCGCCGGCCGCGCGTGCTGTCCGCCGATGCCGGCAGGGCCGGGGGGCTGGCCCAGCTGGCCGACCTGCTCCGGCCGCTGCAGATCCAGCCGGGCGGCCTCGATCCCCGGGGACTGGCCTCGGACGGCTTGGCGCCGGGGGAGCTGGACGAGGGCGGCCCGGTGCTGGTCGACAGCCAGGGCGTCAACCCGTTCGAGACGGAGGAGATGATGCGCCTGGCCGAGCTGGCCTCGTCGCTGCGCGCCGAAATCCTGCTGGTGCTGCCGGCCGGCCTGTCTGCGGGCGAATCCGCCGACATCGCGCAGAATTTCGCGGCGATCGGCTGCCGGCGGATGGTGGTCTCGCGCCTGGACAACGCCCGGCGGCTGGGCGGGGTGCTGGCCGCGGCCGAGGCTGGCCCGGCGCTGGCCGCCGCCGGGATCGGACCGGTGATCGGCAGCGGCCTGAAGCCCCTGTCCGCGATCGGCCTGGCCCGGCTCCTGATGAGCCGGACCGAGGCGGGAGAGGTCCGATGAGCGCTGCCGACCGGATCTTCGCCCTGGCCTCGGGCAAGGGCGGCATCGGCCGCACCTTCCTCGCGGTGGGGATCGCCCAGGCCCTGGCCCAGGCCGGCCAGTCGGTGCTGCTGGTCGACGCCGACCTGACCGCGGCCAATGTCGACCTGCATCTGGGCCTGACCAAGGGCGCCGACCTGGGCGACGTGGTGGCGGGGCGCGCGCTCCTGCAGGACACGCTGGTGCAGGACCCGCGCAGCGGCGTCACCGTGGTGCCCGGGCGCTCGGGCAGCGGCCTGGTCGGCACGCCCGGCAGCGCCGTGCTGGACCGGCTGTCCTGCGGGCTCCAGGACCTGGCCAGGAGCTTCGACGTCACCATCCTGGACCTGGGCGGCGGGCTGGAAGGCTCGGTGCGGCGCCTGGCGACCCTGGCGGGCCGGGCGCTGGTGGTGACTGCGGACGAGCCCTCGGCCCTGGCCGACGCCTATGCCTTCATCAAGGTCACCCGCGACCTGACCGCGCACGAGATCATCGTCAATCTGGCCGAGAACGAGGAACAGGGGCAGGCCACCTATGCCACGCTGCGCCGCGTCTGCGTCCATTTCCTGGCCCGGGAGCCGCGGCTCCTGGGCGTCGTCCACCGCGATCCGAGGGTATCCGAGGCGCTGAAATGCCAGACCCCGCTTCTGTCCCGCCATCCCACCAGCAAGGTCGCGGCCGACATCGTTCGGCTGGCGCGCCGCCTGGCGGTCCGCCCGGAGCCGCAGGCACCGGCCATGCCCGCCGCGCCTTCGGCCTGAGCGCATGACGATGGACCTGCCCAACCTTGCGCGCCGGATCGCCTACCGCCTGGGCTATCCCCTGGCCCGGGCCTGGTGGTGGGCCAGGCGACCGGCCGCGGAGGGGGTGGCCGTGGCGGTGCTGGCCGAGAACAAGGTGCTGGTGGTGCGCCAGTCGTTCCGGGCCGGTCTGGGCCTGGTCGGCGGCGGGCGGGCGCCCGGCGAGGATCCGCGCCTGGCCGCCGCCCGCGAGCTGGCCGAGGAGGTCGAGCTGGTGGTGGCGGCGGAGCAGCTGCGCCCGGCCGGGCGCATCGGCCTCGTCCACGAGCATCGCAGCCTGCAGGTCGATTTGTTCGAGCTGGCGCTGCCGAGCCGGCCGGTGGTCACCCCTGACGGGGCCGAGGTGATCGCCGCGGCCTGGATGAGCCCGGACCATCTGCTCGGCCGGGCAGACCTCCACCCGGTGCTGACCTCCTGGCTGCAGGCCCGCGGACGCTGAACGCTTCAGGCGCGGCCGCCTTCGGGCGGGTCGAGCCGCTCGGTGCGGGCATCGTCCAGGTCGCTTCCCAGCGCCACCTCGATCAGGCGCAGCAGGCCGCCGTTCGGGTTGGACAGGCGGTGCACCATCCCGGCCGGCACGGTGACCACCGCCCCCGGTCCCAGCTGGCGGACCTCCTCGCCAAGCTCGACCAGCGCCTGGCCGGCCACGATCACCCAGTGCTCGGCCCGCTCGGGATGGCGCTGCCGGGACAGGCGCGCGCCGGGATCCACGGTCAGCTCGCGCACCCGGAAGCCCGTCCCGCCGGCCAGCGCGGTGAGCCGGCCCCAGGGGCGCACCTCGCTGGCGTGCAGCGACGCCTCGCGCCGGCCGGCGGCGGCCAGGAGCCCCACCAGGTTCTTGACCTGCTCGGACTGCTGCCGGTCGGCGACCAGCACCGCGTCGGCGGTTTCGACCACCACCAGGTCGGACACCCCGGCCAGCGCCACCAGCCGGCGCTCGGAGCGGACCAGGTTGTTGTGCGCGTCGCAGACCAGCACGTCGCCGGCCTTGGCGTTGCCCTCGGCGTCCTGGTCCATCAGTTCCCAGATCGCCTGCCAGGAGCCCACGTCCGACCAGTGCGGGTCGCAGGGCACGCAGACCACCCGGTCGGAGCGCTCCATGACCGCCTTGTCGATCGGCACCGAGCGCACCGTCGCCCATTCTGCCGCCGCCGGCACGATCGCCGGCTCCCGCTCGCCCGCCCGGAACGCCTGCTCCGCCGCCGCCACCAGCTCCGGCTCGAACCGGCCGAGCTCGGCCAGCAGCCGGTCGGCCCGGAACAGGAACATGCCGGAATTCCAGACATGGCCGCCCTGGCGCAGCATGGCCTCGGCCTCCTCGCGCGGCGGCTTCTCCACGAACCGCTCGACCTTGAGCACCGAGGGCAGCTCCGGGTCGGCGCTGCCCAGGCGGATATAGCCGTAGCCGGTCTCCGGGCGGGACGGGCGGATGCCGAAGGTCACCAGCTCGCCGCGGGCCGCCGCCAGGGCGCCGGCGCGCACCGCGCCGGTCAGCACCCGGCCGTCGCTGATCAGATGGTCGGACGGGCACACCCACAAGACCGCCTCGCCCTGGCCGCGCTCCACCGCGATCAGCGCCGCCAGGGCGATCGCCGCCGCGGTGTTGCGCCCGGACGGCTCCAGGACCAGGCCGCTCTTGAGGACCGGGTCGATCTCGCCCAGCTGGCGGCCGATCAGGAAGGCCTGGGCGGCGGCGCCGACGGTGAGCACGTGCTCCGGCGACGCCACCGCCAGAGCCCGGCGGATGGTGGCCTGCAGGAGCGATTCGTCGCTCAGGATCTCGACCAGATGCTTGGGGTAGGAGCTGCGGCTGATCGGCCATAGGCGCGTTCCGGACCCACCCGCCAGAACGACGGGGACGATGACAGGTTCGGCCATGTGCAGTCGCTTCCACCCAAGATGTGCCTTCGCCGCTAGACGACCGGGCGGCGTCCGGTCAACCGACAGGATGCTGCAGGGCAGCATCCTGTGGCGCCACGGCCAGGGCCGGTCAGGCCGGCGCCACCACCAGGTCGACCTTGGCCTCGGCCAGGGCCTGGACGAACCGGTCGGGCGGCACCTCGTCGGTGACCAGCATGTGCGCGAGCGCCAGCGGGCAGATCTCGGCAAAGGAATCGTGGCCGAACTTGCTGGAATCCACCAGCACGATGGTGCGCTTGGCGATCTTGATCATCTCGCGGATCATCACCGATTCGGCGATCGAGGTGGTGGAAAGGCCCCGCTCGGCGCTGATGCCGCCCACCCCGATCAGGGCGGTGTCGACGTTGATGCCGGCGGCGAACGCGAAGCGCACCTCGCCCACGGTCACCTGCGCCTCGTGGCGGTACTGCCCGCCCATGACGTAGACGTCCCGGCAGGCCTCGGGCGGCAGCACCTGCGGCAGGGCCAGGTTGTTGGTGACGATGGTGAGGTTGCGCCGGCCGGCCAGCTCGGCGGCGACCGCCCTTGTGGTGGAGCCGCCATTGACCAGCAGCGTCTCGCCGTCGCCGATCAGGCTGGCCACCGCGCGGGCGATGCGGGTCTTGGCACTCTTCTGCCGGACCAGCCGGTCGGCGAACGGGGTGTCCTGGGTGACCAGGTCGCCCGAGGCGACGGCGCCGCCATGGGTGCGGGCGAGCAGGCCGCGCTCGGCCAGGTGGTCGAGGTCGCGGCGCACCGTGTCGACCGAGATGTCGAACAGGCTGGCCAGCTCGGTCACGGTCACCTGGCCGCGCGCCCGCACCAGGCGCACCAGTTCCGCGCGGCGCCTGGCCGGCAGCGTGTCGCGGAGATCGGTGTCGCGGAGTTCCTGCTCGCTCAACGCCGCCGCTCCGTGGGTCGGTTGTTCATGAACAAGGACGATAGCGGCGATTGCTTGACGCCGCCACTGGCTCACCGATAGGTTGCTGCCGAAAAATGCAGAAAGCCGCAGGAAGCGGCGCTGTCAGGGTGGATGCCGGGACCTCGCGCCGCAGGCGGCGGTCGGCGCCACCCGTTCGGGGGTAGGGATGGCTGGCCTCTCGATGGGGAACCACATGTCCGCCCGGCCACGGCCGGCCGGGCCCGGGCAGCCGGGCATGGGTGCCCCCGGCACCCCGCGCGCGGAGGAAGGGAACCCGGCGGCGACCGGTTCCCCGGACCTGGGCGCCGCGCCCACGGCCGCGGACTGGCGAAACGCCTATGCAGCGCTGGCCCAGTCCCTGCCCGATCTGGTGCGCCGGGCCCGGCTGACCCTGTGCGGCATGAGCCTGTGCGTGGACGCCTATGTCCGCCTGGAACAGGCCGCCGTCCTGCTGGAGGCCGATCCGGCCAGCCCGGAGGGCCGCTTCGCAGCTCTGGTCCTGGATCGCGCCCGGCGCGGCGTCGGCGGCGAGATCCACCTGGACTGGCCGGGCGGACCGGCCTGGATCGACGCCCACCTGCCGACCACGCTCGGCCTGGGCGGCACCGGCCCGCAGGCTGCCCAGATGCTGGCCGCGCTCGGCGCCCCCAGCCTGGTGGCGATCGGCGACCGGACCCGCCGGCAGATCGAACTCTTCCACCCCGAGGTCGGCCTGGCCGGCCCGGACGGGCTCACCTGCATGGGAGCGGTGACCGGTCTGCCCGGGACCGGCAAGCCCGGGACCGGCAAGCCCGCCCATTACATCGTCGAGTTCCAGGCCGGCGCCCGCATCGGCGGGGAGGTCCTGCCGCGCTCCTCGCGGATCATCTGCCGCTTCGCCGACGATCCCCTGGAGGACGACCCGCTGTTCGAGGCGCTGAGCCTGCGCCTGGCCGGCCAGGCCGGCGCCGCGATCCTGTCCGGCTACAACGAGGTCCCGGCCACCCTGCTGCCGGAGAGCATCCGCCACACCGCCGGCCTGGCGCGGACCTGGCGGGAGGCCGGGCTGGCCCTGGTCCATCTGGAGCTCGGGGACTTTCCCGACATGAACGACGCTTGGCCGGTGCTGGACGGTCTGCGCGGCGCGCTGGGCTCGGTCGGCCTCAGCCTCTCCGAACTGGACAAGCTCCTGCCCGGCGCCGGCGGCGACGTCGCCGGGCGGACGATCGCGCTGGCGGAGCGGCTGGAGGTGGACCGGGTCGTCGTGCATTTCGACAGCTTCGCGCTCGCCGTGACCGCGGGCGACCCGGCGCTGGAGCTGCAGGCCCTGATGGCCGGCTCGCTGCTGGCCTCGACCCGCGCCGCGCAGGGCCGGGTGGCGGTGCCGGACGGCCCGCCCGAGGCGGCGGTGTTCGAGCCGGCCCCGTTCCCGCCAATCCACCGGCAGGCGGGGCGGGCCGTGGTCACCTGTCCGACGCCCTGGCTGAAATATCCGGCCGCGACGATCGGCCTGGGCGACACTTTTCTTGCGGGGGCGCTTTTGGTCCTAGGAGGCGCGCGCTGATCCGGCGCCCTCCCGTGAACCTCCCCGTTCCGAAGTCGTCTTGACGGACGACCTCCCCGACTGGAGCGCCCTTGGGCGCTCCTCTTTTTTCCAGGGGTGCCGGATCAGGCCTTGGCGCGGAACAGCTCGGCGAAATAGTCCACCATCTGCGGGACCAGCTTGTCGCCCCAGCCCTCCGCCGCGGCCAGGGACAAGGCCTGCTTGGCCGAGGTCGACATCACCGTGGGCACGCCCAGATCGTCCGCCATCCGGCCGTAATAGCCGACATCCTTGCGGGCGTTCGCCACCGAGAACGCCAGCTGGTTGGGATTGCCGTCCACCGCGTTGGCCTTGACGAAGTCCATCATGCCCGAGCGCAACGGGCCGGCCGACATCACGCTGTAGAGCGTGTCGCGGGCGATCCCGGCCTTGTCGGCCATGGCGAACGCCTCGGACATGGCGCAGGCGGTGGTCATCGCGAAGAAATTGTTGATCAGCTTCAGCGTGTGCCCGGCGCCCAGCGGCCCGACATGGAAGATGTTCTCGCCCAGGTCCCGGAACACCGGCTCGGCGCGCTGGAACGCGGCCTCGCTGCCGGCGGCCATGATGTTGAGCTTGCCTTCCAGCCCGTGCGAGGGGGTGCGGCCCAGCGGGGCGTCCATGTAGGTGGCGCCCTTCTCGGCGACCGTGGTACCCAGCCGCTTGGTCGAATCCGGCAGGGAGGTGCCGAAGTCGATCACCAGCGTGCCGGCGCGCACCCCGGCGATCACCCCGTCCTCGCCCAGCATCCGCGCCTCGACCGAGGCGGAGGTGTCCATGCACAGCATCACGATGTCGCTGCGGGCGGCGAGCTCGCGCGCGGTCGCCACCTCGACGGCGCCCCGGCCCACCGCGGCATCGACATTGGCCCGGCTCCGGTTGGCGACCACCGTCATCGGGTAGCCCAGGCTCTGCAGGCGCGTGACCATGGCCGAGCCCATCAGGCCGAGCCCCACGAAGCCGATCGAGGGTTTGCTCATCGAGAAATGACCTTCCTGAGACAGGAGAATTTTTTCGGTGCCGTGTCGTGTCGCGACGTCGGTGGCGACGGCACCACCGATGGTAGCGGCCTTCCGGTCGGGGCACAAACCATGGCCCGAAAATCGCCCTCGCCCGGGGGTGCTTCCGCCGAATGGGCTGTTCTGGCGCGAGAATTGAATCATCATGCGCGCGGGGCGGCGCCGTCCGGCCGCCCTCGACCCCAGCCCCGGCCGCAAGGCCGGTGCACTCTCTGCAAGCCCGGGAGCCGGCATGAGCGACATCGAACTGCGCGGCGTCACCAAGCGCTACGGTGCCACCACTGTCGTGGACGGCATCGACCTGCACGTGCAGGATGGCGAGTTCCTGACGATCCTGGGGCCCAGCGGCTCGGGCAAGACCACCCTGCTCACCCTGATCGCCGGCCTGACCGAGCTGTCGGACGGGCGCATCTCGATGGCCGGGCGGGAAGTCACCCATGTGCCGCCGGCTGCGCGCAACATCGGGCTGGTCTTCCAGAGCTACGCTTTGTTCCCGCACATGACCGTGTACGACAACGTCGCCTTCCCGCTCTCGATCCGGGGCCTGCCGGCAGCCGAGATCGAGCGCCGGGTCGGCGAGGCGTTCCGGATGGTGCGGCTGACCGAGTTCGCGACGCGCAAGCCGGCGCAGCTTTCCGGCGGCCAGCAGCAGCGGGTGGCGCTGGCCAGGGCCACCGTGTTCGGCCCCTCGATCCTGCTCCTGGACGAGCCCCTGGGCGCGCTTGACCGCAAGCTGCGCGAGGAGGTCCAGATCGAGCTTCGCCAGATGCAGAAGGCGCTGGGCCTGACCAGCGTGCTGGTGACCCACGACCAGGAGGAGGCCCTGTCCCTGTCCGACCGGCTGGTGGTCCTGGACAAGGGCAAGGTCCAGCAGGTCGCCACCCCCACCGACGCCTACCTGCACCCGGCCAACCGCTTCGTCGCCGACTTTCTGGGCGTGGCCAACATCTTCACCGGGACGCCGGAACGGCTGGGCGACGCCGTCCGGCTGCGGCTGGCCGACGGCCGCCTGGTGCCCTGCCCGGCCCCGGTTGACGGATCCGCCGGCCGGCCGGTCGACCTGCTGGTCCGGCCCGAGCGGATCCGGCTGGGCGCCCCGCAGGAAGCGGGCCTGCAGGCCAGCGTGGTCGACGCGATCTATCTGGGCCAGTCGGTCCGCTACGTCCTGGACGATCCCGCCGGCCAGCGCATCGTCGCCCAGAGCGCCGACCGCATCGCCCGGTTCCGCCATGGCGACGTGGTGGGCGTCGACTGGGAAGCATCCGACGGCTGGCTGATCCCCGGCTGAGCGGCTCCGGTGGCTCCTGGACGCTCGCTAGTGCCGCAGGATCGGGGCGTGGACCTCGCAGAAATCTTCCACCGCCGCGACGAACCGGTCGTGGTCATCCTCGGTGAGCGGCAGGCACAGGGTGATGAAGCCGCGCCTGGCCAGGTAGATCCCGCGCAGGATCATCTCCAGCTGGAACAAGGCCTGCAGCTCCGGCCGCGCGGGCGCGTCCGCCGGCCGGCGCACCGGCCGGTCGTGGAAATGGATGCAGTTGATCGAGCCCTCTCCGGTCACCTGGAACGGGATCGCCTGCTTCTGGAAGACCTCGTTCAGCCGCGCGCGCAGGCGGTCGCCGGATTCGTTCAGCGCGATCGAGGCCTCGGGCGTGAACACGTGGCGCAGTCCAGCCACCCCCGCCGCCATGGTCAGCACGTTGTTGTTGTAGGTGCCGGAATGGCCGAGTGCCCCCGGCTTGCGCGCGTCGAACCGGTCCATGATCCAGCGCCGGCCGCCGAACGCGCCGAAGGTCAGCCCGCCGCCCAGATACTTGCCGAAGGTGGTCATGTCCGGGATCACGCCGCGCTTGGCCTGCAGGCCGCCCGGCGCCAGGCGCGAGGTCATCACCTCGTCGAACACCAAAACGATGCCGTGCTTCTCGGTGCGCTCGCGCAGCATGGCGAGGAAGTCCGGGCTGGCCGGGATGCCGCCGCCGGCCCCCATCATCGGCTCCAGCCCGACCGCCGCCAGCTCGCCGGCATGCTGGTCGATCAGCGCTTGGGTGCCCTCGATGTCGTTGTAGTCGGCCAGGACCACGTCGAACGGCGCGTTCATGGCCCCCGGCCCGGCGGCGAAGGTGAAGCAGCCGCCATGATAGGCGCCGTGGAACAGGAGGATCTTGGCGCAACCGGTCACCGCCCGGGCGGCGCAGAACGCGTTGAGATTGGCCTCGGTGCCGGAATTGCAGAAGCGCACCAGGTCCAGCGAGGGATAGCGCTGGCACATCAGGGTGGCGAGTTCGGCCTCGTAGAGATTGGGGCCGCCGAGCGTGATGCCGCTGTCCAGCACGCCCCGGACCGCGTCCAGGATGGCCGGGTTGGAGTGCCCGTACAGGCCCGCCGTGTACTCGCCCAGATAGTCGAGGTAGACATGGCCGTCCGCGTCGTGAAGCTTGGCCCCTTCACCTTTGACGAAGGTCAGCGGGAAAGGGGAAAAATGCAGGATCGTGCGGGTGCTGCCGCCCGGCATCACCGACTGCGCCGCTTCCATGCGGGCCAGGCTGTTCGGATTGGCGGCGGTATAGCGCCTCTCCGCATCCTCGAGCGCGCTTTCCACGGTGGCATTGCGGCGTCCGGCCTCGATCTGCATGAACACTACCCCGCTGCTTCAAGTCCGGGCCGTCGGTTCGACTGGCACGATGTTTGATCTCCATTAACTCCTCGCGAAGTACCATGGAAGGATCGGGCAGGATGTATCTCTCCAAGCGGCAGGTGCTCAAAAGCTCGGCAGGACTGGTGGCCCTCTCGGCGATCGGCGTGAAGGCCGGCCACGCCCAGGGCGCCGTCTCCGAGTTCCGGATGATCGAGGCCGGCGGCGCGTCGGGCGAATCGATCGAGAAGGGCTACATCGTGCCCTTCACCGAGAAGACCGGCACCAAGGTCATGCGCGAGAGCCCGAGCGGGCTCGGCAAGCTGCGCGCCATGGTCGAGGCCGGCGACAGCTCGGTGCCGCTCCTGGAGCTCAGCAGCCCGGAACTCTACCAGGCGGTGGCCCTGGACCTGGTCGAGCCGATCGACTGGGAGGCGGTGGCGCCCGACCCGATCTTCCCCGAGGCCCAGCACGAGTTCGGCTTCGGCTACCAGTACTACTCGACGGTGATGGCCTGGGGCGAGGACCAGAAGGCGCCCAAGACCTGGAAGGAGTTCTTCGACACCGAGGCGTTCCCCGGCAAGCGCGCCCTGCCCGACTACCCGGCCTACATCCTGCCGATGGCGGCGCTGGCCGCCGGCGGCACGCCCGACGACCTCTACCCGCTCGACCTGGACCAGGCGTTCGAGACCCTGGAGCGGGTCAAGGACAGCGTGGCGGTCTGGTGGCAGGCCGGCGCGCAGCCGCCGCAGCTGCTCAAGGACAAGGAGGTCCAGTACGCGGTCGCTTGGTCCGGCCGCGTCGCAGGCGCGCCCGGGATCGGCTACAGCTTCGACCAGGGCCTGCTCGACCTGGCCTATTTCGTGGTGCCCAAGGGGGCCGACCCGGAGCTGAAGAAGGCGGCGATGGGCCTCCTGCACGAGATGAGCGTCGCCAAGAACCAGGCGGTCGCCGCCGAGGTGATCTCCTATACCGGCCCCAGCCCGCAGCTGGAGGAGCTCCTGCCCCAGGACCGGCTCGGCGAGTTCCCGACCACGTCGGCCAACAAGAGCGTGCAGATGTTCAACGACGCCCAGTGGTGGTTCGAGAACGCCGATGAGGTCGAGCAGCGCTGGCAGGAATTCAAGCTGACCCTGTGAGCACCGCCGCCGCGCCTTCGTCCGGCACGAGGCGGGCCGCGTCCGCGGTCCGCCTCGGCGCCACCGGGCTGGGCTTCATCCTGCCGGTCACCCTGTTCCTGCTGGTCACCTTCGACGTGCCGGTGGCGATGATGTTCGGCTGGGCGCTGAGCAGCAGCAAGGGGACGTTCGCCGCCTTCATCGAGGTGTTCACCCGCCCGGCCTACCTGAAGGTCCTGCTCAACACCCTGCGCATCGCCGCCATCGCCACGCTGACCTGCGCGGTGACCGGCTACGTGCTGGCCTACTGGCTGCGCTCCCTGCGCGGCACCGCCCGGGTGGTGGCGCTCACCCTGGTGATCCTGCCGTTCTGGGTCAGCATCCTGGTGCGCAGCTATGCCTGGATCGTGGTGCTGGGCAACAACGGCATCGTCAATCGCGGCATCCTGGCGACCGGGCTCACCCAGGAGCCGGTCTCGTTCCTCTACAACGACCTGGGCGTGATCATCGGCACCAGCAACCTGCTGCTGCCCTTCCTGGTCCTGCCGCTCTATGCCGCGATGATCCGGATCGACGAGCGGATCCTGCAGGCCGCGGAAACGCTGGGCGCCTCGCGCTGGACGGTGTTCCGCCGGGTGTTCTTCCCGCTCACCCTGCCGGCCCTGGCGGCCGGGATGGTGCTGGTGTTCATCCTGACGCTGGGCTTCTACGTGACGCCCGCGATCCTCGGCGGCGGCCGGGTGCCGATGATCGCCAGCATGCTCGACATGCTGATCAACCGCCTGCCGCGCTGGGAGGTGGCCTCGGCGATCTCGATCATCCTCCTGGTCCTGACGCTGCTCCTGCACGCGCTCTACAGCCGCCTCTCCCGCAAGGCCGGAAACTGACGATGACCGCCCGCCCCGACCCGTCGCGCGTGCTGCTCACGATCGGCGGCCTGGCCGTGCTGCTGTTCCTGTGCCTGCCGATCGCGATCGTGGTGCCGATGTCGTTCTCCAGCGCCTCCTCGCTGGAGTTCCCGCCGCCCGGCTTCTCGATGCGCTGGTACGAGGCGTTCTTCGGCGACCAGCGCTGGCTGGTCGCCGCCGGCAACTCGCTGCTGGTGGCCGTGGTCGCCAGCAGCCTGGCGCTGCTGGTCGGCAGCGTCGCCGCCTATGGCCTGGTGCGCGGCAGCTTCGCCGGCCGCGCGCTCGCCGACGGCAACATCATGGCGCCGCTGATCGTCCCGCAGATCGTCACCGCGGTGGGCCTCTACATCTATTTCGCCAAGATCGGCCTGCTCGGCAGCCTGACCGGCCTGATCATCGGCCATACCGTGCTGGCGATCCCCTACGTGGTGCTGGTGATGACCGTGGCGATCCGCAGCTTCGACGTGCGGATCGAGCAGGTGGCGCTGACGCTCGGCGCCTCCTGGCCGACCATGTTCCGCCGGATCCTCCTGCCCAACCTGGCGCCCAGCGCCGCCGCCGCCTGGATCTTCGCCTTCGTGATCAGCTTCGACGAGGTGGTGGTCACCATCTTCCTGGCCGGCGGCATCGACACCATCCCCAAGCGGATGTTCAACGAGCTGACCCTGCAGGTGAACCCGACCATCACCGCGATCGCCACGCTCCTGATCGGGTTCAGCCTGGTCACGGTCGGCCTGCTGGCCCTCCTGATGCGCCGCAGCGGCGCCATCCGCCGGGCGCTGGGCTAGGGCGCCCGGCCGCTCTTCTCCTGGCCGGGCGGTCGCCCGAGGCTGGCCAGCGCCGTCGCCGCCACCGCTTCCAGCATCTCCTTCGGCGTGCCGTCGCGGGCCTGCAGCGAGATGCCCTGGACCACCGCCACCAGATAGGCCGCCAGCGCCTCGACATCGGTGTCGGCCGGCAGGTCGCCTTCCCGGCAGCCGCGCTCCAGCCGCTCCCGGATCACCCGCAGGACCCAGCCGCGCTTGCGCGCCAGATGGGCGCGGACCTGGTCGTTGCCGGCCGAGCAGGTGGCGGCGGCCAGCACGAAGAAGCAGCCGCGGGCGCTGTCGGTGTAGGTCTGGATCGCCTGCCGGAAGAACGCCGCGATGGCGGCGCTTGCCGTGGGCGCGCTTTCCAGCAGGTCGGCCAGCTGGGCGGAGAAGCGCCGCTCGTACTGCTCGGTGACCTCGCGGAACAGTTCCTCCTTGGACCCGAACGCCGCGTAGATGCTCGGGCTGTGCATGCCCATCGCCGCCGACAGGTCGGCCATCGAGGCGCCCTCGTAGCCGCGCTCCCAGAACAGCTCCAGCGCGCGCTCCAGCGCCTGCGACCGCTCGAACTTGCGGGGCCGTCCACCCTTGTTGCGCGGGGTCGCGTCGTCGGCCAAGCGGGCTCGCTCCTTCAGGATCTGTAACAGTCCTAACAAAACCGATTGACAGACGCAACCCAGGTTTTGTAACGACCAGCACTAAACGATGGATCGCCTGGAGTTCCTTCATGATAGCCGCAACTGGAGCCGCGACCTCGCGCCGGCGGCTGCTGGCCGCCGCCGGAGGCCTGGCGGCCATGGGCAGCCTCGCCGGCTTCCGCCCTGGCCTGGCGGCAGCCGCGCTGGCCGAGCCTGCCCTGCCCGATCCGGCCCTTCCCGGCTCGACCTGGCAGGGTGCCGGCTTCTACCGCTTCTCCCTGGGCGACCTGCAGCTGGCCACCGTCAGCGACGGGACATTCCTGGCCAGGCCCGTGCAGCCGCTGCTGGCTCCGGACGCCCCGCCATCGGCCTTCGCCGAGACCCTGCACCGCAGCTTCCTGCCGGCCGACCGGGCCGGGATCCAGGTGAGCGCCCTGTTCGTCGACACCGGCCGGCAGAAGATCCTGATCGATGCCGGGGCCGGCAGCGTCATGGGCGACGGGCTGGGCCAGCTCGTCCGCAATCTCGGCCGGGCCGGCATCGCCCCGGAGGCGATCGACCTGGTGGTGATCTCCCATGCCCATATCGACCATCTGGCCGGGGCGTTCGACGCCGCGGGCGCGCCGGTGTTCCCCAATGCCGGCTACGTGATCGGCCAGAAGGAATGGGAGTTCTGGCACCGCGCCGACATCCGGCTGGGCGACCGCCTGCCGGACGCGGCCGGCCGGATCCAGGCGACCCGCACCTGGCTGGCCGCGATCGAGGGGCGGGTGCGGATGGTCCGGCAGGGCCAGGAAGTGGTGCCCGGCGTCACCGCGCTGGCCGCGTTCGGCCACAGCGCCGGCCAGCTCGCCTTCCTGCTGGAATCGCGCGGCGAGAGCCTGTTCTACACCGCGGACCTGGTGCACCACCCGGTGCTGGGATTGCAGCACCCGGAATGGCATGTCGGCTTCGACGACGACCCGGTCCTGGCGGTGGCGGCCCGCCGACAGGCCCTGGAGCGGGCGGTGGTCGACCGCCTCCTGGTGCAGGCGCCGCACTTCCCGTTCCCGGGCCTGGGTCACGTCGTGCGGCGCGGCGGCACGGCCTATGGCTGGGAGCCGGTGTTCTGGCAGTGGTGACCGGCCCGACCTTTCGGACGGGCCGGCCCGCCGGTCAGGGGATCTCGGCCAGCAGTTCCGCGGCCGCCTGGATCGCCGCTTCCTGGTGCGGCAGCAGCTCGTGGCCGGCCCAGGCCATCATCGGGTCCTGCCAGGGATCGGCGATGCCGGTGCGGTGGCCGGTCAGCGTCTCCATGACCGCCAGCCCGCAATAGGGCACGTGGGTCTCGGAGTAGCCGCCCTCGTGGCTGAGCACGAGCCGGCCGCCGCACAGCTCGTCGGCCGCGTCCATCAGCATCCGGGTGAGCTGGCGGTAGCCGTCCGAGGTCATCATCATCCGGCCGAGCGGGTCGGCGCCGCTGGCGTCGAAGCCCGAGGGCACCACGATCAGCTCCGGCCGGAACTTGCGCAGGGCCGGCAGCACCACCCGCTCGAACGCCGCGACATAGGCGCCGACGCCGGAGCCCGCCGGCAGCGGCACGTTCAGGTTGGCGCCGAGGCCCGCCCCTTCGCCCCGCTCGGACCGGTGGCCGCTGTCCGGCGGGAACAGCAGGTCCTGGTGCAGGGAGATGGTGAGCACGTCGCGCTCGCCGTAGAAGGCGGCCTGGGTGCCGTTGCCGTGGTGGACGTCCCAGTCCACCGTGGCGACCCGGCCGACCCCGTGCACCGCGCGGGCATGCATCACCGCCACCGCGACATTGCCGAACAGGCAGAAGCCCATGCCCTTGTCGGCGATGGCGTGATGGCCTGGCGGGCGCACCAGGGCGTAGGCATTGGCGACCTCGCCCTTCAGCACCGCCTCGACCGTGGCGATGGTGCCGCCGGCCGCCAGGCAGGCGATCTCGTAGGAGCCGTGGCCATACGGGGTCTGGTTCTCGTCGCCGCCCTTGTAGTCGGCCGAGTTCGCCTTGATCCGGGCGATGTGCTCGCGGGTATGGAAGCGCGCCAGCTCGTCCTCGGTGGCCGGGCGCGGCCGGATCGGGGTGAGCCGGTCGAGCAGGCCGCTGACCTCGATCAGGTTGCGCAGCCGCCGCTTGGTCTGCGGGTTCTCGGCATGGACGCCCGGCTCGACCGTCAGGCCCGCCGGGAACACCGAGGCGTAGTGGCCGGTATCGTGCCAGAAATACAGCTCGTGACATGTCCAGCCGGTCGCCATGCGTCGCTCCTCGTCCTGTGCGCTTCTCCCCGTCCACTCGGCGGATGGCGGCCGGCGCGTCAAGGGCATAGCGCGGCGGGATTGCCGGCCGGCAGCGGCGCCCGGGGCGGATGCAGCGAGGTACGTGCGGCAGCCCGCTGCGATTGATATAAGAGCGAGGCCCGCCTAATAACGGTGCGAGTGCCGTCGGTCGCAGGCGGAAAGTCGATGGCACTGATGGTCCGCACATTTGCTTCGTCTTTTGAATCGACGAAAGCCGGGATGAACTGATGGCTCCGATCAACGTTCTCTGGCTCATCGACCATGTATGCTATGACGGCAGTCTGCATGGCGGTGGCCGGTTGTTCATGAATTTGGCGCCGATGTTCGACCCGAACGAGGTCCGCGTCTTCCCGTATTTCTTGCGCGCCAGCGACGAAGTGGTCGAGCTCTTCAAGACCGCGCCGATGAAGGTCGTCAATCTCAACAAGGGCAAGTACGACCTTTCCACGCTCACCACGATCACGTCCTTATGCAAGAAGCACGAGATCGACGTGATGCACCTGTTCTGCTACGCGGCGTCGACCTTCGGCCGCCTTGCCGGGAAGATGAATGGCGTGCCCACGGTGGTGCACGACTTCGACACCCAGATCTACTTCCCCTATCCCGGCTACTTGAAGGTCGCCGACCGGATGCTTGCCTCGTCGACCGGCCATGCCCTGGCCGCCTCGCCGATGTGCCGCGATTACATGCGCGACGTCCGCCGGCTGCCGGCCGACCGCTTGTCGATCATGCCGCACGCCATCCCGGAATCCCGCTTCGAGGCGGCGCGCACCACCACCCGCGAGGCCGCCCGTGCCGAGCTCGGCTGGAGCCCCGACGAGAAGGTGTTCGTCTGCCTGACCAAGCTCGGGCCGGAGCGCGGCAACGAGTACCTGATGCGCGCCTTCGCCAAGGTGGTGGCGGCCCGGCCGGACACCCGGCTGGCCTTCGTCTACAAGCCCACCTACTACCACCGCACGCCCAAGGAATATGAGGGCATCAGCTGGATCCGCGACACGGACCACATGCTGAACGAGCTGAAGAAGCTGATCGCGGAGCTGGGCATCGGCCATCGCGTCGACCTGATCGAGCAGCTCGACCAGGCGACCACCTACATGGCCGCCGCCGACGCGGTGGTGGCGCCGTTCCTGAACGAGCGGTTCAGCTCGGTGCACCTGCTGGAGGGCTTCGCCCACGGCCTGCCGGCGATCGCCACCGATCTGGGCGAGCAGAAGGAGCTGCTCAGCCATTCCGCCGCCGGGGTGCTGGTGAAGCCGGACGACCAGGACGCGCTCGCCGCCGCGATGATCGAGATGGTCGACAACCCGGACGACCGCGCCCGCCGGTCGGCCGCGGCCAAGGAGGTCGCCGAGCGGCACAGCGTGCGCGCCAACGCCGCCGGTCTCGCCCGCATGTACCGTCAGCTCGCCCAGCCGCAGCCGGTCGGCAGCGCCGCGGTCCGCGGGAGCCACTGACATGCTGCTCGGTGCGACCGGTGCCCTGTCGCGGCGCCAGGACCAGCCCTGGTCCGGCGGCGCCGAGAACGACGTCCTGCTGCATGCCGAAGACGTCGCCGCCGTGGTGCTGCCCTGGCGGGTCGGTTCCCTGGACGCCCTGGACCGCGTGGCGAAGGATGCCGCCAGCGGCTCCTGGCTGGCGCTGTCCGGCCGGCCGATCCTGGCCTCGGCCCGCGAGGACGAGCAGAAGGGCGACCTGGCCCAGGCGGTCCTGGCCCGCCTGATCCAGCACGGGCCGGCCGGCCTGGACGGGCTGGACGGCGTGTTCGCGCTTGCCTGGTACGACGCGCCGAAGCGCCGCCTGCTGCTGGTGCGCGACCGGTTCGGCGCCGAGCCCCTGTTCTATGCCGAGCGCCCCGAGGGCGTGCTGTTCGCCTCCAGGATCCGCGACCTGCGCCCGACCGGCCTGCTGGAAGGCGGCATCGACGGGCTGGGGCTCGCCGAGTTCCTGACCTATTGCTACGTGCCGGGCACCGCCACCCTGGACAAGGGCGTGCGCCGGGTGCCGCCGGGCGGCCATGTGACCGTCGACCTCGCGACCGGCGCCGCCAGCCTGCACCACTGGTACCGCCTGTCCTTCGCGGCGCCGCATGCCCCCGACGAGGCCGAGCTCGCCCGCAACTTCCGCGAGCTGCTGGAAGCCGCGATCGTGCGGCGGATGACCACCACCCCGATCGGCATCATGCTGTCCGGCGGCATGGATTCCAGCTCCACCGCGACCTTCCTGCGCCGCCACGAGTCCGGGCCGATCCGGAGCTTCGCCTTTTCCTGCGCCGGCGCCGGGTTCGACGAATCCCACTATGCGGCGGAACTGGCCAAGCAGCTCGGCACCGAGCACGAGACCGTGCGCTACGGTGAGAACGAGGCCTTGAGCGTCGGCGACGTGTCGGCCGAGATGGAGGTGCCGTTCACCGATGTGGGGATCAACGAGGGCACCTGGATCGTGGCGCGCGCCGCCGGCGGCAAGGTCCCGTTCGTGTTCACCGGCGATGGCGGCGACGAGCTCTGGGCCAGCCACCCGGTCTATGCCGCGCAGAAGCTGCTGGCCCCCTATGACGCCCTGCCGGTGCCGCAATTCGTGCACAAGGCCCTGACCGGCGCCTTCAACCTGTTTTCCGACAGCGACCAGAAGCGCGACCTCAAGGTCAAGCTGAAGCGGATCCTGCCGGCCCCCGGCCTGCCCAAGGCGATCGGCCCGTTCCGCTGGCGCGCCTATTACGCCCCCGGCGACTTCCCGGGCCTGCTGACCCAGGACGGCCAGGCCCTCGTGCGCGGCCAGGACCCGTTCGCCAGCGTGGTCGCCTCCTATGACGGCTATGACGGCCCCGACGACGGCCTCTCGCCGCATCTCTATTCCGACTACACCACCACCTCGACCTTCTATTTCAGCCGGCTGATGCTGCTGCGCCGCTTCGGCATCGAGCACCGCCTGCCCTTCTACGACAAGGAGCTGGTGGAGTACGGCGCCCGCATCCCCGCCCATCTGAAGCTGGAAGGCATCGAGCGGACCAAGCGCCTGTTCCGCCAGGCGATGGAGGGTGTGCTTCCCGACATCATCAATCACCGCAAGGACAAGCTCGGCCATTCGGTGCCGATGAAGAACTGGCTGCGCGAGAGCGGCCCCTTGTGGCAGTGGGTGTCGTCGCAGCTCTCGCCGGAAGCGGTGCGCCGCCGCGGCCTGTTCCAGCCGGCCGCCGTGCAGCGCCTGATCGAGGAGCACCGCGCCAAGCGCCACAACCACTCCCACCGCCTCTGGGCGATGGCGGTGCTGGAGGCCTGGCTGCGGGTCCATCACGACGGCCTGGAGCAGGCCCCGGCGCGAAGGGAAGCGGCATGACCGCCCGCGCCGGTTTTGCACGAACGAACCCGAGCGCCGGGCGGCCCGTGGCATGAGCGAACGCGACGGCCTCGAAACCCGCCCTCCGAACGAACCCGGTCCCCTGGCTTCCACGAACGAACCCAAGGGTTACGGCACCCGGCTGCGAAACGAACCCGGGACCGAAGCGAATTACACGAACGAACCCAAGGGCTACGGCACCCGGCTGCGAAACGAACCCGGGACCGAAGCGAATTACACGAACGAACCCAAGGGCTACGGCACCCGGCTGCCGAACGAACCCGGGAACGCGCCGGATTACACGGACGAACCCGAGGGCTACGGCACCCCGTTACCAAACGAACCCGGGACGGGAGCGAATTCCACGAACGAACCCGAGCGCTACGGCACCCGGCTGCGAAACGAACCCGGGAACGCGCCGGATTCCACGAACGAACCCAAGGGCTACGGCACCCGGGTGCCCGAGGCATCCGAGCAGCGCCCGGACAGCGCGATGCTGAGCAGCACGCTGTCGACCCGGCTGGAAGGGGGCAGCGCCATCGCCACCTACCAGGACATGATGGTCGGCAGCCGCTCCTGGCTGAAGCTGCTCCAGCACGAGCTGCTGGTGGGCCTGGGCGGCGCCATCCCCGGCGCCCTGGGCCTGGCCTTCCGCAAGGTGTTCTGGAAGGGCCTGTTCGCCGAGTGCGGCGGCAGCGCGGTGTTCGGCCGGGGCGTGGTGCTGCGCCAGCCGCTCAAGATGAAGATCGGCGCCCGCCTGCTGGTCGACGACGACACCCTGCTCGACGCGAAGGTGGCGCCGGTCGGCGGCTTCGTGCTGGGCGACGACGTGCTGATCAGCCGGGGCTGCACCATCGTCGCCGCGGAAGGCCCGCTGCGCCTGGGCAACCATGTCAGCATCGGCAATGGCTGCACGATCATGGCCGGCAGCGGCGTGGAGATCGGCGACGACACCATGCTGGCCGCCCACTGCTATATCGGCGGCGGCACCTACCAGGTCGACGCCCGGCTGGACCAGCCGATGCGCACCCAGCCGGGCCTGGCGGGCAAGGTGGTGATCGGGCCGGACTGCTGGCTGGGTGCCGGCGCCATCGTCATCTCCGGGGTGACGATTGGCCGGGGTGCCGTGATCGGCGCCGGCGCCCTGGTGGCGCGCGATGTGCCGGACCATGCGGTGGTCACCGGGGTCCCGGCCAAGGTCCGCCGCCTGCGCCAGAGCGGCGAGAGCCCGCAGGCGGCGCTGCAGGCCGCCATGTCCCAGTGACCGGGCCGATGGCGAAGTCGCAAGTTTCCGACGCACCCCTGCCCGGTCCAGCCGGGTCCCAGGCCCCGGCCAAAGGCGGGCTCAAGGCGCTGGCCGGCCACGTCCTGCGCTGGCTGCGCATCCCGCTCAGCCTCGCGGTGCTGGCCTACCTGCTCTACCTGGTCGAGCCGGCCCAGGCCCTTGCCGTCCTGGCCAATGCCGATCCCTGGCTGGTGCTGCTGGTGGCCGGCATGGCGGTGGTCGACCGGATGCTGGCCGCCTTCCGCTGGTACATGCTGCTGCGCGGCAAGCATGTCGACGTCGCCTTCTGGCCGGTCGCCCGGCTGACCTTCGTCAGCAACTTCATCGGCAGCTTCCTGCCGGCCGGGGTCGGGATCGAGGCGGTGCGGGTCTATGGCCTGTCCCGGCGCACCGCCGACCTGGCCCTGGCGCTGTCCTCGGTGATCGTGGAACGGGTCCTGGCGCTGGGTGCCCTGGTCCTGCTGGTGGTGCTGGGCCTCTTGGTCTCCGACGCCGGCTTCCCGGTCTGGATCTCCCGGCTGGCCTGGGTGGGCCTGGCCGCCATCCTGCTGGGCAGCCTGGCGCTGATGCTGGGCCCGACCCGCCGGCTGTCGCTGCTCCTGCTGCCCGGCCAGCTGCTGGCCCCGGTCCGTGCCAAGCTCCTGGAGCTCTACCAGCGCCTGGACGAGTACCGCGCCCAGCCGTTGATGCTGGCCGGCGCCGTCGCCATGGCCCTGGCCTTCCAGCTGTTCCGGGTCGCCACCTACGTGGTCGCCGGCGCCGCCATCGGCATCGACGCCTCGTTCCACACCTACATGGTGGTGGTGCCGATCGTGTCGCTGGTGATGATGGTGCCGATCTCGTTCGGCGGCCTGGGCGTGGGCGAGGCGGCGTTCATCTCGCTGCTGGGCCTGGTGGGCATCCCGGCCGAGCAGTCCTTCACCCTGTCGATCATGGTGCTGGTCCTGTCCCTGGTCGGCACCCTGCCGGGAGGCTGGTTTTACCTGCGCGGCGGCGTGGCCCCCGGCCGGCGCTGAGCGCCGCCCGGGACCTTCTGGATCGGTCAGCCCAGGAACGGGAAGCGGGCTTCCACGCGGAAGGGCTCCTGCGGCCCCGGCTGCACGAACACCGACAGCGCGTCCACCCGCACCGGCTCCACGCAGAACGCGGCGGTGTCCGCCTGCAGCCGCGCCCGGATCGCCTGCCGGTCCTCCAGCCGCCCGGTGAGGGTCAGGTGGAAGCGGAACCGGTCCAGCACGTAGGGATAGCCCCAGGCCCGCAGGTTGGCCTCCTCGATCGGGTCCAGGCCGTGGGCGCGGCGCTTGGCCAGCTCGGTCTCGGTGGGCAGCGCCCGGTACACGTCGAAGCTGCGCACGCAGTCGGCGGCCAGCCGGTCCATCCGCGGGCTGGGGCCGGACAGGGTCAGCGCCAGGAAGCCCTGCAGGTCGGACAGCTGCAAGGGCGGCATCACGAACGGCGCCCGCGCGGCCGCGAACTCCTCCGCCGCCGCCATGAACTGTTGCGGGTCCTTGTCGTCCCGCATCCAGAACGGCGGCTTCAGCGTGGCATGGAAGCCGTAGCGGCGCGGCGCCTCGACCAGCGGACGGATCGCCGGGTCGCAGCGGTACTCGACCCCGGACATGGGGTCCCTGCCCAGCCAGCGGCAGGCCCAGCGCCACAGATTGGATGCCGGATTGGGGCACCAATAGAGCGCGTAGCGAGGGCTCAAGCTATTCTCCGTCCCATCTTCCAGACCCCCATCCCCCGCACCGCCTGCCCGACCTCGCGCACCCGCACGAGATCGGCCCGCAGGCCCACCGCGATCCGGCCGCGATCGGAAAGGCCGAGCACCCTGGCAGGGGTGCTGGTCACGGTCGCGACGGCTTCCGGGACCGGGCGCTCATGGCGGCGGTGCATGATGAAGGCGGCGTTCAGCAGGCTGGTCGGTACGTAGTCGGAAGAGAAGCAGTCGAGAAGCCCTTCGTCGACCAGCTCGCCCGCGCTGACATTGCCGGAGTGCGATCCCCCCAGCACCAGGTTGGGCCCCCCCATCACCGTCACCAGCCCCTTGTCCCTGGCCGCGCGCGCCGCCGCCATGGTGGTCGGAAACTCGGAGATGGTGATCCCGTCCCGCACCGCCTCGTCGACATGCTCGACCGTGGTGTCGTCGTGGCTGGCCATGACCAGCGACCGCCCGGCAAACAGCGCCAGCAGCTCCCGCTTGTGGCGTTCGGCGTAAAGGACCTGTTCCTCGACCCGCTGCGCCAGCATCGTCTCGAACTCGTCGGAGGTCTTGCCGTTGCGGCCCATCTGGAACTGCCGGTACTTGGCCAGATCCTGCCACTGCCGCTGGCCCGGGGTGTGGTCCATGAACGAGACCACCACCAGGCTCGGCTCGTCGACCAGCGGCTCGGTCAGCGCCACGACGTTCGGGTCGGTGATCTCCAGGCGCAGATGGAGGTAATGGTCGCAGGCCAGCGCATCCTTAGCCCGCGCCTGCTCGATCGCCCGCAGCGACTGGGACAGGAGCGCCAGCCGCGCCTGCTTGTCGTCGTAGAAGCCGACGCAGACCGCATCGCAGACGGTGGTCACCCCGGACAGCGCCATCTGGGCGTCATGGGCCAGGATCGCGGCCTCGGCCGGCCAGCGCACCTTGGGCCGCGGCTCGAAGCAGCGCTCCAGGTTGTCGGTGTGCAGCTCGACCAGGCCCGGGATCAGCCAGTCGTCCTCGAGGTCGATCGCCCCCGGCAGGCTGCACGGCCCCTCGGCGATCGCGGCGATCCGGCCGTCCTTGACGTGCAGGCTGCCCTGGATCGCCTCGTGCTCGAGGACGATCCTCGCGTTCTTGAAGACGAGGTCGGTCATTGGGCGCGGTCCATGGTCTCGAGATCAATGATGCGGGTGGCGATGGCCTCGCGCGCCTCCTGGTCGTGCAGGATCGCGAGCATCGCCGCCCCCTCGGCCAGCCGCTCGCGCACGAGGTCCACCACGATTTCGCGATTGGCGGCGTCCAGGGAGGCGGTCGGCTCGTCGAGCAGAAGGATCGGGTAAGGGTGAACGAAGGCCCGGGCAAGGTTGACCCGCTGCTGCTCGCCGCCTGAAAACGTCGCAGGCGGGACCTGCCAAAGGCGCTCGGGCAGGCGCAGCCGCGCCAGCATCGCCCGGGCCCGCTCCCGCGCCGCCTCCCGGTCCGTGCCCAGCGCCAAGAGCGGCTCCGCCACCACGTCCAGGGTCGCCACCCGCGGTACCACCCGCAGGAACTGGCTGACATAGCCCAGCGTGCGCCGCCGCACCGCCAGCACCTCGCGCGGCAGCGAGCGGGCGAGGTCGATCACCGCACCCTCGTGCCGGACCAGGATCGAGCCCCGGTCCAGGCCATAGGAGCCGTAGATCGCCCGCAGCACCGTGGACTTACCGGTGCCGCTCGGGCCGCTCAGCACGACGCACTCGCCGGGCAGGACCGAGAAGCCCAGCCCGGCCAGCACCGGCATCCGCACCCCGCCCTGGAGATGCAGGGTGAAGGTCTTGCCGAGATCCTCGGCGATCAGAAGGGGCTGCATCGGTTAGGCCGCCAGGATCGAGCTCACCAGGAGCTGGCTGTAGGGATCTTGTGGGTCGTCCAGCACCCGGTCGGTGAGGCCATGCTCGACCACGCGGCCCCGGCGCATCACCAGCATGCGGTGGGACAGGAGCCGCGCCACCGCCAGGTCGTGGGTGACGATCACCACCGCCAGGCCCAGTTCGGCGACCAGGCGGCGGATCAGGTCGAGCAAGCGGGCCTGCACGGAGACGTCCAGCCCGCCGGTCGGCTCGTCCATCAGCACCAGCCGCGGCCGCGTCACCAGGTTGCGGGCGATCTGCAGGCGCTGCTGCATGCCGCCCGAGAACGTCCGCGGCAGGTCGTCGATCCGGCCGGGATCAATCTCGACCCGCTCCAGCCAGGCCAGCGCCTCGGCGCGGATCCTGCCATAGTGCCGCCAGCCGACTGCCATGAGCCGCTCGCCGATATTGCCGCCGGCGGAGACGGCAAGGCGCAGGCCGTCGCGCGGGTTCTGGTGGACGAAGCCCCATTCGGTGCGGGCCAGGAGGCGGCGCTGCGCCTCGTCCATTCGGCGCAGGTCCGCCACGGAGCCGTCCGCGATCCGGAACTGCACGCTGCCCTCGTCGGCCGGGACATGGCCAGCCAGGCAGTTCAGCAGCGTCGTCTTGCCGGAACCGCTCTCGCCCACGATCGCCAGCACCTCGCCCGGCCACAAGGCGAGGTCCGTGGGCGAAAGCGCCTGCAGCCGCCCATAGGACTTGGCGAGTCCGCTGACCTCCAGCAGCGCCGCGTCGGTCATGGCTGTGCTCCCCCTGCCCCGGCTTCGTCCCGGCGCGACCGGCAGAAATCGGTGTCGGAACAGCAGAACAGCCGGCCGCCCTGGTCGTCGGTCACCACCTCGTCGAGATAGGACCCGGTGGCGCCGCACAGGCCGCACGGCCTGTCCCAGCTCTGCACCTCGAACGGATGGTCCTCGAAGTCGAGGCTGACGACCTCGGTGTGCGGCGGGATCGCGTAGATCCGTTTTTCCCGCCCGGCGCCGAACAGCTGCAGGGCGGCGTTCCGGTTCATCTTGGGATTGTCGAACTTGGGGATCGGCGACGGATCCATCACGTAGCGGCCCGCCACCATGACCGGGTAGGCGTAGGAGGTCGTGATCCGGCCCATGCGCGCCACGTCCTCGTAGAGCTTCACGTGCATGCCGCCATAGTCGGCAAGGCCATGCATCCGCCGAGTCTCGCGCTCGCGCGGCTCCAAGAACCGCAGCGGCTCGGGGATCGGCACCTGGTAGACCAGGACCTGCCCGGGCTTCAGCGGCTCCTCGGGGATCCGGTGTCGGGTCTGGATGATCGTGGCCTCGGCGGTGCGCTCGGTGGTGGCGACCCTGGCGGTGCGGGCGAAGAAGGCCCGGATGCTCACCGCGTTGGTGGTGTCGTCCGCCCCCTGGTCGATCACCTTGAGCACGTCGTCCTGGCCCAGCACCGCGGCAGTCACCTGGATGCCGCCGGTGCCCCAGCCATAGGGCAGCGGCATGTCCCGGCTGGCGAACGGCACCTGGTAGCCCGGGATCGCCACCGCCTTGAGGATGGCCCGCCGCAGCATCCGCTTGGTCTGCTCGTCCAGGTAGGCGAAGTTGTAGCCGACGCTCATTCCGCTGCCTCCGCCGCGTCGCCCGAGGCCGCTGCCCGGCGCATCTTGCGGATGGTCTCCATCTCGCCCTGGAAATCGACATAGTGCGGCAGCTTCAGGTGCTCGACGAAGCCGGACGCCTGCACGTTGTCGGAATGGTAGAGCACGAACTCCTGGTCCATGGCCGGCGCCGCCACCTCGTCGCCGCCCTCGGCATTGCGCAGCGCCCGGTCGACCAGCGCCATGCCCATCGCCTTGCGCTCCTGGTGGCCGAACGACAGCCCGTAGCCGCGGGTGAACTTCGGCGCCTCCGTCTTCGATCCCAGGAACTGGTTGACCATCTCGCACTCGGTCAGTTCCAGCTCGCCGATCACGATGGGAAAGCCCAGCTCCTCCGGCTCCACCACCAGGTCGACCGTACCGACCCGGAGCTCGCCCACGAACGGATGGGTGCGCCCGAAGCCGCGCTGGGTGGAATAGCCCAGGGCGAACACGAAGCCCTCGTCGCCGCGCGCCAGGTTCTGCAGCCAGGCATCGCGCCCGACCGGGAACAGAAGCGGCTCGCGGGTCAGATCGGCCGGCTCGTCGCCTGTCCCCGGATCCTCCCGTTCGATCATGCCATCGGCATCCAGCAGGTCGAGCACGCGCGGCATGTGCGGCTCGACCGGCTCCCCGGCTTCCGCCGCAGCCTCCGGCCGACTGCCGGTTCCGGCCAGGTCCTCGTCGAGCAGGCGGTGGGTGTAGTCGAAGGTCGGCCCCAGGATCTGCCCGCCGGGAATGTCCTTGAAGGTCGCGGAGACCCGGCGCACCACCCGCATCGCCGCCGTCTCGACCGGCACCGAGTTGGCCAGGCGCGGCAGGGTGGTGCGGAACGCGCGGAGCAGGAAGGCTGCCTCCACCATGTCGCCCCGCGCCTGCTTGAGCGCCAGCGCCGCCAGGTCAGGATCGTAGAGCGACCCCTCGTTCATGACCCGGCCGCACCCGAGCGACAGCTGCTCGCGCAACTGGACGGGGTCGATCTCCGGCACCTCCGGATCACCCCGCCGCTCCTCGTCCAGCCAGCGATGGGCATGGCGGATGGCACGCTCGCCACCCTTGACCGCCACGTACATCCCTCAGCCCTCCACCTGGATGCTGCGCGGCAGGCAGGCGATCGTGGCTCCGGCCACCAGCACCAGGTCGACCCCCTGCGGGAACCGGCTTCGGTTGGCGCGCAGCATCGCGCCGAAATCCGCTGGAACCCCGTCGACCTGCAGGCACGCCCGGCCATCGATCCCCGGCCCGGCGAGATGCAGGGTCTGGCCGTGGCCGAACCGTGCCACCTGCAAGAACACCGTGCTGCTCCGGTCCGGGTAGTCCGGATCGCCCTGACCAAACTGGTCGAGGGGCGGCAGGTCACCTCCTTCCGCCACCACCGCGAAGCTCGCATCGGCCGGATCCTGCACCCAGCCGGCGCCGGTATGGAAACGCAGCGAGGCGCGTGCATCGCGATGCTCGCCGTCGATCCAAAGCCTGGTCTCGTGGTCCGCCAGTCCCAGCAGCAGGGCATAGGTCGCCGTTGCGAGCGGGGCCGGAGCCGGCGGCAGCATGCCCCGGAGCGGCACCACCGTTCCGGGATGGCTCATGGCGTGAAGAAGATCACGAAACTGCCGTTGCGCATCGTGGACTGGATCGGCCAGTCCGCCTGCCAGGCTGGTCATCTCAGTCCTCCCCGCGCACGAGGGTGATGAAGTCCACCCGGGTCGCCGCCGCCTTGCGCGCGACCTGGGCCCGCCGTTCGGCCAGCCCGGCTTCCATGTCGCGAACCACGGCCATCACCTGCTCGCTCCCAGCCGACTGGAACACCGCGTCCAGCCTGGCGATCTGAACGGAGCGCCGGGGCCGCCGCCCTTGCACCCAGCCGATGCCTACCATCCCGTCCGGGGAGCGCACCGCGCTCCGGGTGACCGTGGCTTCTCCGAGATTGAAGGGAGCGCCGCTTCCGCCTGCCCGTGCTCGGGTCATGACCAGCCCGACTTCCGGGGCGCGCAGCGTCTCGAACGCCTCGGGCCGGACGGCGAAGGCGGCGGTGGCCGCCTCCATTTCCTGGTCATTCGCCAGGGCAAGCGCCTGGAGCCAGCGGGCGCGGGTACTGGGGTCGGAAGCCATCGGTCCAGACGTCTAGATGAATTTCGACAGCACTGTAGTCGCTGCCGGATTGATGTAAACGCCAGCGCGGTGACAGGATCATGATGGATGATCAGGCGAGACGGGCGGTAGACGGGATGGGCTGCTGCGCCTAGCGTCCCCGGCGCGACGAGAAACGACCGTGGGCTGCTCCCTTGTCCTCCTTTCCTGTTGCCGCCGAACTTCCCGATTCAGGGGAGGTGGACCGACTTGCCCGGGGCCAGGGGGTTGCGCTTTGGCGGCAGATCGAAGGCGTGCTGGAGCAGTCCATCCTGCAGGGCAGCTTCGCGCCCTCCGGCCGCCTGCCTGCCGAGCCGGAACTGGCTCGACGCTTCGGGGTCAACCGGCACACTGTCCGCCAGGCCGTACGTGCTCTGGCAAGCCGGGGCATCCTGCGGATCGAGCAGGGGCGCGGCACCTTCGTCGACATGCAGCCGCTCGACTACTCCATCGGGGCGCGCACCCGGTTTTCCTCCAATCTTGCCAGTCGGGAACGCCTGCCTTCCCGGGTGACCCTTGGCATCGACGAGGTCGAGCTGATGGGGCCGACCGCCCGGGCGCTGGGGCTGCCGGAAGGTTCCACCGGCTTGCGTCACCGGACCCTCGCCCGTGCAGACGGTACCCCTGTTACCCTGGGGACCATCTACCTGCCAAAGGCCAGGTTCCCGGAGGCTGCCGCAAGCTTGGCCGCCAACCCGTCGGTCACGGCGCTGTTCACGGCCGCGGGGCATGCGGATTATCGCCGTGCCTGGACCAGGATCGGCACGAGGCTGCCGTCCCCTGACGAAGCGCAGCAGCTCGAGCAGTCGAGGGAACGGCCGGTGCTGATCACCGAGGCGCTGGACACGTCCGCGTCCGGTGCGCCGCTCGCCTACAACTATACGGTCTGGGCAGGCGAACGGGTGACGCTCACGGTCGAGTCGTGAGGCTCAGAGCCAGCCTTTCCGCTTGAAGTAGAGGTAGGGCATGATGGCGGACAGGACCATCATGCCCAGCGCCATCGGGTAGCCATAGGTGAGGGTCAGCTCCGGCATCACCTCGAAGTTCATCCCGTAGATGCTCGCCACCAGGGTCGGCGGCAGGAAGACGACCGCTGCGACCGAGAAGATCTTGATGATCCCGTTCTGCTCGATCGAGACGAGGCCCAGGATGGCATCGAGGGAGAAGGTCACCTTGTTGGTGAGGAAGGAGGCGTGGTCCGACAGGGAGATCACGTCGCGGCTGACGGTCTTCATCCGGGTCTGCAGGCTCTTGCGGTCCTTGGACTTGAACGCGACGGTCACGAAGGCCACCAGCCTTCCCAGGCTGACCAGGCTTTCCCGCGACTTGCCGATCATGTCACCTGCACGCCCCACCCGCGCCAGCAGCTGCCGATAGTCCTTGGCCCGCCGGGCAGCCTCCTTGGCGTCGGTGGTGAACACCTCGCGGCTGACCGCGTCCAGGTCGGCGCCGATGGCCTCCAGGATGTCCGCCAGGCGATCGACGATCACCTCGAGCAAGCCGACGAACACCACCTCGCCCGAGTTCCAGGCGAGCGGGTTGCGGTGGATCTGGGAGGCTGCCGTGCGGAACGGCAGTGGATCGGCATAGCGCAGGGTGACCAGCCGGTGGCCCACCAGGATGAAGGTGACCGGCGTGAGCTCCGGGCTCTCGCTGTCGGCCCGGCACAGCATGGTTGCGGTCATGAAGAATGCGTCGGTCTCTTCGTAGAGGCGCGACGAAGCTTCGATCTCGACGATCTCTGCCCGGGTCGGGACGTCGATCTGCAGCATGTCCTCGACGAACCGCACCTCGCGCGGCGACGGCTCGTGCAGGTCGATCCAGATGATCCGGTCATGCAGAGCCTCGTCGCAAGTGCCCTGCATGACCTCGATCGAGCTGCCGGTGGTGATATAGAGGCGCATCATGGCTCGGACGGCCTCCCGGCACGGATGGTGGCGATGCCCCTGTCGACCACGGGGCCAAGCCTTGTCAAGCAGCCCCGGCCACGGTCATGGAAGCCGGTTCCAAGGAAGCCGGTCAGTCGCTATAGAGGGCTGCCCATTCCCTCACCGACGAGATCCGACCTGGTGCGCCTTCACGTCCTCCCTTGGGCCCTAGCCGTTCTCCTGGCTGCGGCTCCTGCGTCGGCCGAGAGCCTGTCGATCGAGGCCGAGCCGGATGGGATCCGGCTTAATCTCGATGATGTTCCGGTCGAGCAGGCGGTCGAGGCTCTGAGCGAGCGGTTCGACTTCGAGCTCAAGGTCCTGCGTCCCAGCGAGCAGCGCCTGAACGGCAGCCGAAGCGGCGACGCCAGACAGTTGCTGGATTGGGTGCTGACCGGCCACGATCACGCGATCTTCATGGCGAAGGAAGGCGGCTCGGACCGGATTGCCAGGGTCGTCGTCTTCGGTCCTTCTGGAGGCGCACCACCCCCGGTCGCCCGGGAGGTTGCGCCGGATCCGGACGGCGCCTTTCCGGAAGATGGCCCGATCGAAGACATCCCGCCGGACTATGGCGATCCCAGTCCGCCACGCATGGACGGTGGCATCAGCGAGTTCAGCGGGGACGAGCCGTACGATCCCGAGATGTACTAGCGCAGAACGAGTGCGACGACGAACCCGGCTCCGGCAAGCCAGGGTCCGAAGCGGATCGCGCGGCTCCCCTCGAAGCGGCCACCGCTGGTCGCAACAGCCGCGACCAGTGCCGAGGCCGCGGCCAGCAGAACGATCCAGGGCAGCCCGGCCAGCCCCACCCAGACCCCAAGGGCTCCCAGGAGCTTGACGTCGCCGCCGCCCAGGCCGGCCCGTCCACGCAGGGCCTCATAGCCGAAGGCCACGAGTGCGAACGCTCCCGCGCCCACGGCCCCACCGAGAAGCGCGTCAATAGGAGCAGGTGCGGTCGCATCGAACAGCACCGCCAGAAGCCCGGTCATGAGGAGCGCTGTGTTCAGCGGGTCGGGCAGGATGCCGTGCAGATGGTCGATCGTGGCCAGCAGCACCAGGAGCCAGCCGAGGATCACCAGCCAGAACCAGGCCGTGGGCGCCATCAGCACCGCGAGGATAGCGACGCCCGCCGACGCCGCCTCGACGGTCGTCTCGGTGAGCGGGATCCGGGTCCCGCAATGGCGGCAGCGCCCGCGCAGGAGCATGCGCCCCACCACGGGCAGCAGTTCAATGGGTCCCAAGGTCGAGCCGCACTGGTCGCAGGCGGACCGGCCTCGAAGAGCCGCGCCCGCCCCCTGCTCCCATCGGCGGGCGACCGTGGCAAGAAAGCTCCCGATGCAGGCACCGGCGAGACCCGCCACGATCGCCAGGATGATTAGCCCGCTCAGCCCGCTGCCGGCCGGTTTTCGACCGGCACCAACGAGGCTTCCGGCCGCAGGCCGCGGATGGTGCCCCGCTGAACCGGCCCTGGAACCAGCGTCCGATCGTCGATGTTGCCGTTCATCCCGCGCATCCGGTCGCGGATCTCCCGGCTGATGGCGCCGGCATCTTCGGCATTGCGGACGATCCTCGGCGTGATGAACACGACCAGTTCCGTCCGGTTGCCCGAGCGGTTGTTGTTGGCGAACAGGTCACCAATCCCGGGGATGTCGGACAGCAGCGGGATGCCCTGGCGCGAGCGCTGTTCCTGTTCCTGGATCAGGCCACCCAGGACAACGGTCTGCCCGGAGCGGACCGATACCACGCTCTGCACCTTGCGCTGGTTGATGGTGGGAGTGAGGCGGTCCTCTTCGCTGGCACCACTGTCCAGCTCCACCACGTTCGAGACTTCCTGCGCGATCTCGAGCGCCACGCTGCTGTTGCCGCTGATTCGAGGCTTGACCGTCAGGATCACGCCGGTCTCGCGATACTGGATCGTATTGACCGTCCGGTCATCCTCCTGATCGCCCGTCGCCGACCGGATCGTGATCGGCACCTCGTTACCGACGTTCAGCGACGCTTCCTTGTTGTCCTGGACCACCAGCGTCGGCGAGCTCATGATCCGCACATCGGTGACCGACGATAGCGCATCCAGCGCGATGATCTTGTCGTTGCCGCTGTTGAACAGGAAGCTGAAGCCAGGCGTCACGTTCCTCGGCCGGAGCAGGTCGCCGGTCGAGAAGCCGAACCGGAAGTCGCCGCTTTCGAAGAAATACTGCACGCCATAGCGCAGCCGGTCGTTGAGCTGCACCTCGGCGATGGTCGCGTCGATCACCACCTGTCCGGGCGGGGTATCGAGCCGCCGGGCCGTCGCCTCGATCATCCGGTAGAGTTCCGGAGAGGCGCGGATCACCAGCGTGTTGTTCGTCTCGTTCGGGACGATCTTGATCTGCCGCAGCGAGTCCGGGCTGCCGATGTTGATGCCACCGCCACCGCCGAAGTCGAGCTGGGCTGCGTCGGCCAAGCCAAGATCCGGCGGCGGCTCCGTCGCATCGGCAAGGCCGGTGCTGTCCAATGCCGAGGGCGGTGCGGTGGTGGCGGGCGTTGTCGCTCCAAGAGCTCCGCCCCCATCGGCGATCACCGCCGTCAGGGTCGCCGCCATCGCCGCGGCCGGGGTGTAGCGAAGCTGGTAGATGTTGAGTTCCGTTCCGACGGAGCTGCCCGCGTCCAGCCGCTCGACCCACTCGCGGGCGCGCTGGACGCCTTCCAGATCGCTCGAGACGGCCAGCACCGCGTTCAGCCGCTGGATCGGCACGAAACGCATACCCTCATAGGCAGTGAAGTCCTGAGCCGCAGCGCCGCCGCGGACCCCGAAGATCGCCTCCAGTTCGGGAATGACAGCTTCCGGCGTCGTGTTCTGCAGCGGGAAGATGCCGACGGAACGCCCCGCCAGCCAATCCACGTCCACTTCCGCGATCGTGTCGACGACCGTCTGCCTTTCCTGGGCAGTGCCGCTCACCAGCAGCAGGTTGCGCGACATGTCGATCCGCAGGTCATCCGGATTGGCGATCAGCGGCCGGGCGAATTCCTGGGCGGTGATGGCCGGCACATGCCGCAACGGCACCACCGTCACGCCGTAGCCTGGGTCGATCTGCTGCGGCGAATCGCCGAGCTGCGCCACGCCGGCACGGCCTACGGCATTCTGCATCTGCACGACGGCATAGCCGCCGGCTTCCTGCACCAGCGCGGCATTGTTCTGGCGGAGCACCGTCTCCAGGGTTGCCAGCAGGTCGTCCCGGCTCATCGCCGCGGAGGTGGAGAGGGTCACCGAGCCCTGGATCGCAGGGTCGACGGTGTAATTCACCTGCAGCACGTCGCCCAGGATCGTTCGCACCACCTCGCGCAAATCGGCGTTCTCGAAGTTGAGCTGGACACCGGCGCCGTCAGGAGTGACCACCGCCCCGGGGCGCTGCTCCTGCCGTCGGGTGGCATCCGAAGTGTAGATCCGAGCTTCCGGCGCCGCTGGACGGCCGGGCTCAGTCGCGAGCCCCTGCTCCACCAGTTCCCGGGGCTCGGCAGGGGGTTCGAAATCAAGACGACTCACATCATCGGTAATGGATGGCTGCACGCCACTACCACCTTGGGCGCAACCGGCAAGCAGAGCTGCCAGACTCACACGAAGCAGGTTTCCCGCAAGCTGTTTGCGTGCGGTATTCTTGGCCCAGTTAGGCATCATTGTCTGTCTGGATCGCCAACAGTGTCATGGGTGCATCAGGACGGCCGGTTCCACCCCCCGGTTTCACCCGTACCGCCAGTCATGGGTAGTGCCGACCGGGCCCCTCCGCGTCAAGGGAGCCGGGGCAACGTGACGACTTTGACACGCGCACCTGTGATCAGGCAGACAATCTTATCGAGGACAAGACGGCCGACCGCCGGGTATCGGCTCCCGCATCATGTGGCCCGGATGAGACAAACATGGACCTGATTCTGACGCGCTTGGTAGAGGCCGGCCGGCTCGCGTCTGCTGACGTGGCACAACTGCGCGAGCAGGCGGCGGAAAGCTCCGAGCCTCTGCCCGCCCTCCTCGCCAAGAGCGGCCTGATGACGCCAGCTGGCTTCGCCCGCGCCATGGCTGACCTTTACAACGTGGAGATCGCCAGCGGCGACGCCCTCCCCAAGGAGTTGCTCTTCCCAGGCCAGCTCGCCGCCCGCTTCCTTGAGGCAAACCGCGCGCTGCCGATCCGCCAGGACGAGCGCACGGTCTGGCTCGGCATGGCCGATCCCACCGACAGCGCCACCATGCGTGCCGTGGCGATCGCCACGCGGCGGCGGGTCATCCCGGTGGTGGTGCCACACGACGAGCTTGAGCGCGCGATCGTGAAGGCGGTTCGTGCCGACGCCCCCTCCCTCGACGAGATCGGGCGAGCGGCGGCCGGGGGCGATCCCCTCGACCAGATGCCGGACGACAAGGAAAGCCTGGAACATCAGGCCGAGGCGGCGCCGGTCATCCGCTTCGTCAATCAGATGCTGTCCGACGCTGCCCGGACCAGCGCCTCCGACATCCATGTGGAGCCTGCCCGTGACCGGCTGCGCGTGCGCTTTCGGGTTCATGGCCGCCTGCGCGAGATCGGTGCCCCGCCGGCGCGTCTGGCCGCGGCGGTGATCTCTCGAATCAAGATCATGGCGCGTCTGGACATCGCCGAGCGCCGGCTGCCGCAGGACGGGCGGGCACGGGTGGTGGTCGACCAGCGGCGCTTCGACCTGCGCGTCGCGACCGCCCCCTCGGTGCACGGCGAGAGCGTGGTGATCCGCCTGCTGGAGACCGACAAGGACGCGCCGAGCTTCGTCGAGCTGGGGATGCCGACGGCGATCGAGGCGGCTATCCGCCGCCAGCTCGCAGCACCTCATGGGATGTTCCTGGTGACCGGCCCGACCGGCAGCGGCAAGACCACGACCCTCTACACCTCGCTGCGCCAGCTCGACGCGGTCAGCGACAAGATCATCTCCATCGAGGACCCGGTCGAATACCAGGTGGAAGGCGTCACTCAGATCCAGGTCCGGCCGGAGATCGACCTAGGCTTCGCCCGGATCCTGCGCAGCGTCGTGCGCCACGATCCGGATGTGATCATGGTAGGCGAGACCCGCGACGGCGAGACGGCGGATATCGCCGTCAACGCCGCCCTGACCGGCCACCTGCTCCTGTCCACCCTGCACACCAACAGTGCGGCGGGCGCAATCGGCCGGCTTCTCGACATGGGAGTGGAGCCGTTCCTCCTGGCTTCGGTGCTGCGCGGCGTGCTCGGCCAACGGCTGGTGGCGGAGCTCTGCCCCAACTGCCGGCGGCCTCATCCTCCCACCGAGGAGGAAGCCGCCGTGCTCCGTCGCTTCGGCGGCGAGGACCTGCCGGTCACCCTGTTCGCCGCCGACGGCTGCGAGCAATGCAACGGGACCGGGATTGTCGGCCGGGTCGGGATCTTCGAGATGCTCGAGGTGGACGAGGAGATCCGCCGCCTGATCCGCGAGCGGGCCCCAAGCCAGGCGCTGCAGGCGCATGCGATGACCCGAGGGATGACCACCATGTTCCAGGATGGCGTCGCCAAGGCCAGGGCTGGCATCACCACCCTGGACGAAGTGCTGCGCGCCACCGAGGAGTTCTGAGCGGATGGCTTCGTTCCGCTACCGCGCATTGACCGCCGCCGGCCAGATGACCAGCGGCGATGTCGAGGGTGCCAATCGGGCCGCCGCAGTGCGGGCCCTGGAAGCGATGGGACTGGTGCCTGTCGAACTGGCCGAGGGGCGTGCGGGAGTGGCCCGTCCCGCCGAACGGCGGACCGCGGCGCGACCGGCGGGTGGCAAGGGGCTGTTCGGGATCAGCGGGTCGGTCGTGACCCAGTTCACCCGAGAGCTCGCGACCCTGGTTTCTGCAGGCCAGACGCTTGCCTGGTCGCTTGAGACCCTTGCCGAGGACGAGACGCTTGGGCGGATGGGAGGCGTGATCCAGCAACTGCTGGGCGAGGTGAAGGGCGGCAAGAGCTTCACCGATGCGCTGGCCCAGCATCCCAGGCTGTTCCCCCGCTCCTATGTCGGCATGGTGCGGGCCGGCGAAGCAACCGGTGCCCTCGATTCTGCCCTGATGGAACTCTCGGCGCTGCGCGAACGGGAGGAACGGATGCGCTCCAAGCTGATCGGGGCGATGACCTACCCGATCCTTCTGGCGATCGTGGCGGTCGGCTCGCTGCTGGTTCTGCTGACCGTCGTGGTGCCCCAGTTCGAGCCGCTGTTCGCCGATGCGGGCGCCACCCTTCCAGGCTCGACCCAGGCGACCCTGGCGGTCGCCAGCTTCGTGGAAGACTACGGGATCATCACTCTGGCCGGGATCGGGCTTGTGGTGCTCCTGCTGGTTGGAGCTACAAGGAGGGAGAGCGGCGCACGCAGCCTGCACCGGATGATGCTGCGCGTTCCCCTGATCGGCGGCATGGCCCGGGCGCGGGCCACGGGTCAGACCACCCGGGTTCTGGGTTCGCTCCTATCAGGCGGCGTCGAGTTGCCGCAGGCCCTGCAGCTCACCCGTGACGTGGTCGGCAATCGGGCGGTCGCCGCCAGCCTCGACCGGGCGCTTTCCGGCGTGCGCCAGGGCCGGCCCTTATGGCTGTGCCTGAGCGATGCCGGACTGCTGGCCCCCCAGGCAATCCGGCTTTGCCGGATTGGCGAGGAGACCGGCAGGCTCGGCGCCACCCTGCAGCAGGCGGCCAACTGGTTCGAAACCCGGCTAGAGGAACGAATTCAGCGGGTCCTGTCGATCCTGGAGCCGGTGATCGTGGTCGGGCTCGGCGTGGCCGTGGCCGGCGTGGTGCTCTCGATCCTGGCGGCAGTGGTTGCGGTGAACGACCTGGCCGGCGTGCGCTGATCAGGTCCGCCAGAACCGCCTGCTGAACAGGATGAAGACGGTGGTGAACTCCAGCCGTCCTACCATCATGCCGAATGCCAGCATCCAGAGGGCGGTATCCGAGAGGCCGGCGAAGCTGCCGACCGGCCCGATCTGGTCGCCGATCCCTGGGCCCACATTGCTCACGGCGGTGAGCGCACCGGAGAAGGAAGTCTCGACGTCCAGGCCGGTGGCAGCGAGCCCCAAAGCCAGGGAAATGACCGTCACCCCATAGAGGGCGAACAGCACAAGGACGGCCCGCACAACATCGTCCCCGACCGGCCGGCCTCCATAGCGACGCACGTTCACCGCGTGCGGCATCACCGTCTCGTTGCGATGCCGGCGCAGCAGCATTGCCAGCACCTGGTAGCGGAAGATCTTCGGGCCGCCAGTGGTCGATCCGGTACAGCCGCCGACCGCGGTCAGGAACAGGAACATCATGACGACGAACGTGCCCCACTGCATGTAGTCGTCGGAAGCGAAGCCGGTGGTGGTCACGATCGAGACGACGTTGAACGCGGCGTGGGTCAGGGACCAGAAGATAGGGGCCTTGCCGACGAGGATCAGCCAGCCCGCTACCATGATCGTGGCGACGACCAGGAACATCACGAATGCGCGGACCTGGGTGTCGGACAGGAGGGCTCGGGGCCCTCGGTTGAGGGTCAGGGCGAACAGAGCCAGCGGCATGCCGCCGCACGCCATGAAGAACGTGGCGGCCCAGAGGATCGGGGCCGGATAAGAACCGAAACTGTCGGCATGGTTGCCGAAACCGCCGGTCGCGATCGTGGCCATGGCATGCACCACGGCGTCAAAAGGCTCCATTCCCAACGCGGCGTAGATGAACGCGCACAGCAGGATCAGGCCGGAATAGACCCCGATCGTCGCCCCGGCGATCTGATCGATCCGGGGGAACAGCTTCTCGCTGCGGTCGGAAGACTCGGTGCGGAAGAGCTGCATGCCGCCCACCGACAGGAAGGGCAGCATCACCAGCGCCAGGACGATGATGCCGGCACCTCCGAGGGCATTGAGCAGGCCGCGCCAGAGCAGGATCCCAGGCGGCGCGATCGACAGATCCGCGATCGCGGAACTGCCGGTGGTGGTGAGACCCGACATCGATTCGAAGTAGGCGGCGGCGTAATCCATCTCCATGGCGCTGAACCGGAACGGCAGCGCGGCGAAACCGGACAGGACGAGCCATGCCAGGGCCGTCAGCAGGAAGCCCTGCCGGCGGTCGACCTTCAGGTCGTCGACATGGAAGGCCAGGATCAGGGCGACGCCGAAGAAGGCGGTAACGCAGGCGGAGATCAGGAACGAGGATGCATCGGCATGACCAAACGCCAGATCCGCCAGCATGGGCACCAGCATGAAGACTGACAGGACGCACAGGAGCGCCCCCAGCGCATAGAAGACCGGCCGGACGTCGATCATCGAGGTGGGCGGTGCCGCTGCATGGATCGCATCGGGTTCCTGCTCCGCCTCAGCCTGCTGCGTCGTCGATATGGAAGCAGATGCGCTCGTTGCCCTGGTAACGGTCGAGCTTCAGTGTCCCGGCGAGTTGGATTGGCCGGTCCGCGGTGCGTAGCAGGTCGCCCAGCGGGCGCTCCAGCGCCCGGAACGCAATGCCATCGACCCTGGAGCCGTCCTTGCCTTCCAGACGAAGCGCAAGGTGGCCGGTGCCGACCGGACGTGCATTGGCCACCCGCACGTCGACCAGATGAAGACGCGGCTCGTCGTTCCCCGCACCAAAGGGCTGCAACTGCTCGAAGGCGGTCGCGAGGTCGCGCCGGCATGCCGCTACGGTGACCGAGGCGTCGAGATCCAGAGCACGTCGCGCTCGCTGTCCACCAGTGATGGCGGGAAGCCGTTTCCGCAGATGCTCGGCGAAGTCGTCCAGACGGTTGGCGGCGATGGTGATACCCGCCGCCATCGGATGGCCGCCGCCCTTCTCGAGGATGCCCTCCTGGCGCGCGGCGATCACTGCCCGTCCCAGATCGACGCCCGGCACCGAGCGCGCGGACCCCTTGCCGATTCCAGCTTCGTCGAACCCGATGACGAAGACCGGCCGATCATATCGCTCGACAAGCCGGCTCGCCACAATGCCGATCACGCCGGGATGCCAGCCCTGGCCATAGGCCAAAAGCACCGAAGCGTCCGCATCGACCTGGTCACGCACCGAACGATCGGCCAGATCCAGGATCTCGCGCTCGATCTGGCGCCGCCGTGCGTTCAGCTGGTCGAGCCGCGCGGCAAGGGCGCCAGCCTCTCCCGCGTCCATTTCAGTGAGCAACCGGACGCCCAGGTCGGCCTGGTCGATCCGCCCCCCTGCATTGATGCGAGGTCCGAGCAGAAATCCCAGATGCCAAGCCTCCAAGGATTCCGGCGCCTTTGCTTCCAGCGCCAGCTTGGCGATCCCGGTATTTGCCCGCTTCGACATCACCCGCAGCCCCTGGCGAACAAAGGCGCGGTTCAGCCCCATGAGAGGGACGACATCGCAGACGGTGCCAAGCGCGACCAGGTCGAGCAGGCTCATGAGGTCCGGCTCGGAGCGGCCACGGCGACGCAATTCCCGGTTCGCGGCCACCAGGAGCAGGAAGGTGACCCCGACCGCCGCCAGATGCCCGTACGGGCTCTCCTGGTCCTGCCGATTGGGATTCACCACGGCGTAGGCCTTCGGAAGGTCAGCCTCGGCCACGTGATGGTCGACGACGATCACCTCCTGGCCCTGCAGCGCAGCGTAGGCCAGGGGCTCGAAGGCGGTGGTGCCGCTGTCCAGGGAGAGCACCAGCCGGCACCCGTGCTCCGCCAACCGGTCGAAGGCACCCGAGTTCGGCCCGTAGCCGTCCAGAAGCCGGTCCGGGATCTCGACCGTCGCCTCGATGCCGCTGGCGCGCAGCCAGCGGCTCAACAGCGCAGCGGACGTGGCACCGTCGACGTCATAGTCGCCGATGATCCCGACGGGTTCACCCTCGACGACCGCTTCAGCCAGCCTGGCGGCGGCCTTGTCCATGTCGACCAGATGTGAGGGGTCCACCAGGAAATCGCGCAGGCGCGGCTCCAGGAATCCGTCGATCTGGTCCAGGCCTATGCCCCGCCCGGCTAGAACCCGTGCGACGACGTCGGCCAGCCCCTTGCGCTGGACCAGGGCGCCGACGAGGTCCGGATCGGCAGGGCGTTCCCGCCACTGCCGTCCAGACACCGGACTGAGCTGCTCCAGCAAGATCCGATCAGCGTCCGAAATGCGGGACGACCCCGCGCTTCTGGCCCATGTTGTGCTCCGCCAGCACGGTACGCACGGTGCCGGTCTTGGAGCGCATCACGATCGAGTGCGTCGAGATCCGGGTGCCGATCCGGCGGATGCCCTGAAGCATGGTCCCATCGGTGACGCCGGTGGCGCAGAAGGTCACGTCGCCCTTGGCCAGGTCTTCCAGATGGTAGATGCGGTCGAAGTCCTCGACCCCGAACTTGCGGGCGCGCCCCTTCTCGTCGTCGTTGCGGAACAGGAGCTTGCCCTGGAACTGACCGCCGATGCAGCGCAGCGCCGCCGAAGCCAGCACGCCCTCGGGCGCGCCACCGCTGCCCATGTAGATGTCGACGCCGGTGTCGGTCCGCGAGGTCGCGATCACGCCCGCCACGTCGCCATCGCCGATCAGCCGGATCCGGGCGCCCGCCTTGCGCACGTCCGCGATCAGTTCGGCATGACGCGGCCGGTCCAGGATCATCACCACCAGGTCGTTGACCTGAACACCCTTGGCCTCCGCCAGCCTCGCGAGGTTGTCCTTGGGAGCGTCCCCGAGCTTGATGACGCCTTCCGGCAGGCCGCCGCCGACCGCGATCTTCTCCATGTAGACGTCGGGCGCGTTCAGGAAGCCGCCCTTGCTTGCCATCGCCAGGCAGGCCAGGGCATTGGATCCGCCCTTCGCGCAGATCGTGGTCCCTTCGAGAGGATCCAGGGCGATATCGACCTCTGGCCCGCGGCCGGTACCGACGCTCTCGCCGATATAGAGCATCGGCGCCTCGTCGCGCTCGCCCTCGCCGATCACGACGGTACCGTCGATGTCCAGCACGTTCAGCGCCGAGCGCATCGCATCCACCGCAGCCTGATCGGCCGCCTTCTCGTCGCCCAGCCCCATCAGGCGGGAGGCCGCCAATGCTGCCGCCTCGGTCACCCGGACCGCGTCCATGGCAAGATTGCGGTCTTCACTCTGATAGTCGCTCATCATCGGCCTCTTCGGGCTGCCGCCCATGCTCTTCTACGATTGATCAAGCACGCTCGATACGGATCATCGTGGGCGCTTCCAGCACCACCGAAAGACCCGCGATGGTGGCAAGCGCCTGGCTCATCGCACCTTCGGTCGCTTCGTGGGTGGTAAGGACCAGGGTAACGGGCTGTTCGGGATCCCGTCCACGCTGGATCAGACTCTCGATGGAGACCCGATGGTCGCGGAGCACGGCCGCCACATCGGCGAGCACGCCCGGACGGTCCACGACCTCCAGGCGCAGATAATAGCTGCCGACCAGATCCTCGGTCGGGGCCATTGGCCGGTCGGTCAGTTCGCTGGCTGCCACGCCGAACGTCGGCAGGCGCAGGCCCCGGGCGATGTCGACAATGTCGGCCACCACGGCGGAGGCGGTAGGACCGGCGCCAGCGCCCCGCCCCTCGAACATCGCCGTGCCGACCCTGTCACCCTCGACGGCAATGCCGTTGAAGACCCCTTCGACCGCGGCGATGGGGGCATCCTGCGGCACCATGGCCGGGTACATGCGCAGCACCAGCCCGCCTTCCGCCAGCCGGGTCGTACCGAGCAGCTTGATCCGGAAGCCCAACTGCTCCGCGAACGCGATATCGACCGGTGCGATTGCCCGGATCCCCTCGGGCCGCATCGCGTCGAAGCGCGGCGGACAGCCATAGGCCAGGCTCGCCAGCAGGGCGAGCTTGTGAGCAGCATCGATCCCGTCCACGTCGAAGGACGGGTCCGCTTCCGCGTAGCCCTTGGCCTGCGCCTCCTCGAGCACGCTCGCGAAATCGCGGCCGGTCTCGCGCATCGTGGTCAGGATGTAGTTGGAGGTGCCGTTCAGAATGCCAGTGATCTTGTGGATTTGATTGGCTGCCAGCCCCTCGCGCAGCGCCTTGACGATCGGGATGCCGCCGGCAACGGCCGGCTCGAACGCCAGAACCACCCCCTTCGTTTCCGCCAGCCGGGCCAGCGACGCACCGTGATGGGCAAGCAGCGCCTTGTTGGCCGTGACCACATGCTTGCCGCTGGACAGCGCTGTCCGGACCAACTCCAGCGCAATGCCGTCCGAACCGCCGATCAGTTCGCAGACAAGATCGATGTCGGGATCGGCCGCAAGATCACGGGCATCCTCGTACCAGCGATAGCGGTCAGCGGGGAAACCACGATCCTTGCCGCGGTCCCGTGCCGAGACCGCCACGATCTCGATCTTCCGCCCGGTGCGCCGGGCCAGGACCGAGCCATTCTCCTCGATCACCGAAACGGTCGCAGCGCCGACCGTGCCCAGTCCCGCGATACCAATCCTGAGCGGGCTCATGCCGCCTCCACCAACGAGGAACCCGCTTGCCCGGTCAGGCCTCGGCGGTGAAAGAAGGCCTTGATGTTGCGGGCTGCCTGCCGGAGGCGCTGCTTGTTCTCAACGAGCGCCAGCCGCACATGGCCATCGCCATACTCTCCAAAGCCGATGCCGGGGGCCACGGCGACGTCCGCCTCCTCGATCAGCAGCTTGGCAAAGCCGAGCGATCCAAGCTCGCGGAACGGCTCGGGAATGGGCGCCCAGGCGAACATCGTGGCCGGCGGCGCAGGCACGTTCCATCCTGCCTTGGCCAGGCCGTCGATCAGCACGTCGCGTCGTTCCTTGTACATGACGCGGATCTTCTCGACGCAATCCTGCGGCCCGTCCAGGGCCGCCGTGGCAGCGACCTGGATCGGGGTAAACGCGCCATAGTCCAGGTAGGACTTGATCCGGGTGAGCGCCGCGATCAGCCGCTGGTTCCCGGCCGCGAAGCCGATCCGCCACCCGGGCATCGAGTAGGTCTTGGAGAGTGACGAGAATTCGACGGCGACGTCGAAGCCCCCTTCCACCTCCAGGATCGAGGGCGGGGGGCTTTCAAACCAGATCTCCGAATAGGCGATGTCCGAGAGAATGAACATGTCCTTGGACTTCGCGAACTTCACCGCCTCTTCGTAAAATTTCCGGTCAACTACCCTGGCGGTGGGATTGGACGGGAAGTTCAGGACCATCATGGTCGGCGACGGCACGGAGTGCTCGGCGGCATGGGCCAGTTCGCGCAGAAGGTCAGGGCCATCCTGCATCGGCACGTGGCGAATGCCAGCTCCGGCGATGATGAACCCGTAGGGATGGATCGGGTAGGAGGGATTGGGCACCAGGATCGTGTCGCCGGGGGCCGTGATCGCCTGGGCGAGATTGGCCAGCCCCTCCTTGGAGCCCAGAGTAACGCAGACCTCGCTCTCCGGGTCCAGTTTCACCCCGAAGCGTCGCCCGTAATAGTTGGCCAGCGAACGGCGCAGCCCCGGGATGCCTCGCGAGGTGGAGTAGCGATGGGTGCGGCCATCGCGCACCGTCTCCACCAGCTTCTCCACGATGTGCTTGGGCGTCGGCGTGTCAGGGTTGCCCATGCCGAGATCGATCACGTCCCTGCCCGCCGCTCGCGCGTCCGCCTTGAGCCGGTTCACCTCGGCGAACACGTAAGGCGGCAGGCGGCGGATGCGGTGGAAGGCTTGCTGCATCGAAAGTTTCCCGGCAGTCCCGCGAGATTGCGGACGGATCGGCGTGACCGCGGCCGTCTAGCACGATCGGCATCGCTAGGACATGCGCCCGTCAATCCCGGCCCGACAAGACCCTGATCGTCACCACTTCGCCGGGCGTGGAGCTATCCGTGCCGACCTCGATCTGTCCGCTCGAAACGCCAGCGGCCACCAGATCCGCTTCCAAGGATCTGGCCCGCCGCGATGCCTGCTCGGGATCGGCGGAACGGCCCACTACCGAAAGGCGCCGCTCATCCATGGCACCCTCGGCGGACACGGCGGCGAGCATTGGGGCCATCGCCTTTACCGTGGGCGAATCAGCGCCGGCCTCCAGGGGGAAGAGCCAGACCCGCCCGACTTCAAGGGCCTCACCTGCCGTCGCGGCCTGATCCGCGACGGCCGCCTGCACCATGTCCGGCGACGGAGGGTCGACCTCCTGCGGCGTAAGCGCGCTTGCGGAGACATCACCGCCGGACGGCGTCTCGCTGGCGGGTTCCGGAACATCCTCTCCGCCCGGTACGTCTCCTGCGAGCGGCAGCTGGTTGCTGGGCGTCGTGCGTGGCGACGGGACCAGGGATGGCTCGACGGTCGTGTCCACCTGGGGGTCGACACCCACCACGTCGTCGAGGAAGGAGGACAGGTCGCCGCTGGTATCGCGTCGCTCGATCAGGACCACCTTGGGCGGCGCCTTGCGCACGGCGGGAACGGCCGCGGGAGCTTCGGTCACGGGCAGCACCGAGGGCGACTCTGGAGGGGGCGGAAGGTCGGCGCCGTCGGTCGAACGCAGGAGTTCGGAGCTACGTCGAGCATAGTCGCGGTCAGCCACCAGTCCGCTCTCGATCGCCCGGCGCTGCTCGACGGAGTAGCCAAGCTGCGGTCGCGGCGGCACGTCCCGCAGGTCCGGATAGGTATTCTCATTCGGCTGGGCGGCGGCAGCCTTGGCGGCGTCCTCGGCGATGATGCGATCAACCAGATCATCGGCCTGCGGCGCCGGCTCAGGTGCACAGGACAGGAGCACCGGGATCGCGCACGCCACCAGGACGAGCGGACGCCTCGTTCGGACAAATCTGGTCTGCGACATGGAACCACTATAGCAGGTCGGCATGCGATGCCCGTCGGGATTACGGTTCTAGATGCGCCCGGCATCGTTGGCAGGTGCGGTGCCCTTCGTCTACACGAGCGCTGGTGGCGGAGGCAAAGGCACAGAGGTCCGATCGCGCATGACCGAGGAACCGAAGGCGGCTCAACCCGAAAATGATGACATCACGGTGATCCTGAACAGGATCGCCGGACGCAGCCAGAAGCTCGTGCAGGATTTCATCAAGCGGCAGAACATGCTCGAGCAGCGACAGGCCGGCGTGGATCCGATCCGCCTTGGCAGCGCCATGATGGAACTGGGCACGCGGCTATGGGCCAATCCTGCGGAGGTCATGAATGCCCAGTTCTCTCTCTGGCAGGACTATCTGCGCCTGTGGAACTCGACCACGTCCAGGATGCTGGGCGGCGAGCCCGAGGCGGTGGTTGTACCCGACCGGGGTGACCGGCGGTTCAAGGATACCGCCTGGGAAGAGAACCCGGTCTTCGACTTCATCAAGCAGTCCTACCTCCTGACCTCCCGCTTCCTGCTGAAGACCGTGGGCGAGACCGAGGGACTGGACGAGAAGACCCAGGCCAAGCTTGCCTTCTACACACGACAGTTCGTCGACGCGCTGGCGCCCTCCAACTTCGTTGCAACCAACCCACAGGTCCTGCGCGAGACGCTGGAGACCAAGGGCGAGAACCTGATCAAGGGCCTCGCCAACATGCTGGAGGATCTGGAGCGCGGCAAAGGCAAGCTGACGATCCGGATGACGGACCTGGACGCGTTCGAGATCGGCCGCAACATCGCTACCTCGAAGGGCAAGGTCGTCTACCAGAACGATCTCATGCAGCTGATCCAGTATGATCCGACAACGGAGAAGCAATACCGGCGGCCGCTCCTGATCGTCCCGCCCTGGATCAACAAATTCTACATCCTGGATCTTCAGGCAAAGAACAGTTTCATCAAGTATTGTACCGACCAAGGGTTCACCACGTTCGTGGTTTCCTGGGTCAACCCAGACGCAAAGCTCGCGCACAAGAGCTTTGAAGACTACATGCAGGAAGGAATTCTCGCTGCCCTGGACGCCATCGAGAGGGCGATCGGCGAGAAGGCGATCAACGCGATCGGCTACTGCCTAGGCGGGACGCTGATGGCCTCGACCCTTTCCTACATGGCGACCAAGAAGGACAACAGGATCAAGGCGGTGACCTTCTTCACCACCCTGGTCGACTTCTCCGAGCCCGGCGAACTCGCCGTGTTCATCGACGAGGAACAGCTCAAGAGCCTCGAGATGCAGATGGCCAGGACCGGCTATCTGGAGGGGGCGGAAATGGCGCACACGTTCAACATGCTGCGCGCCAACGACCTGATCTGGTCGTTCGTGGTGAACAACTACCTGCTGGGCAAGGAGCCGTTCCCGTTCGATCTCCTGTACTGGAACAGCGACAGCACGCGGATGCCTGCCGCGATGCACAGTTTCTATCTGCGCAAGTTCTATCATGAGAACAAGCTGGTCGAGCCGAACGGGATGTCCTTGTGCGGGGTCCCCATCGATCTCGGTCGCCTGAGGCTGCCGGTCTACTGGATCAGCACCCGCGAGGACCATATCGCGCCCTGGAAGAGCACCTACGTCGCCACCCAGATCTACAAGGGGCCCAAGCGTTTTGTCCTGGCTGGATCCGGCCATATCGCCGGGATCGTCAACCCGCCGGGGTCGGGCAAGTACGGCTACTGGGTCAACGATGAACTGCCGCCGGATCCGGAGGCTTGGCTCGCCGCAGCCCAGCATCATCAGGGCAGCTGGTGGGAGGACTGGTCGGCCTGGAATGCTGCCAAGTCCGGCGCCATGGTTCCGGCACGGGTCCCCGGCGCGGGCGGGCTGCCCGCGATCGAGGATGCGCCCGGCAGTTATGTCCGCGCCCGCTCCGACGAGGCGCCGTCATCGTGACCTGGAACGGGTGACGCCGGCCGCGGCAAGCTGCGTGCCGGTACGGTCGAGGTGCGCCCAGCGCGCCTCCTCGTTGATCGAATAGTAGGGCACATATTGGGGCGTACGCTCCTGCGGCAGGATCGCGTTGGTCAGGTTGTCCAGCACCAGCAGGCGGCCATCGACCAGGACCACCAGCACCGCATGGGCCAGGTTGCGCACCGTATCCTGGACCACGACCATGCGCATGTCGCTGGCCGGAACGCCGAGCTGGCGCAGCGAGTAGTATTTGAGGATGGCGTAGTCCTCGCAGTCACCCGTCCTGCGGAGGAACTCCAGCGGTGACGCCCAATAGTCGCTTTTTCCCCAGACCTCCATGTCCGAGCGGTAGGGAATGCGGTTGGCGAAGCGGTTGAGGGTCCGCACCTGCTCGAGACGAGCCTGCCCCCTCATGCTCTCCAGGAGAGTCTGCCAGGCGATGCCGGCCTTGGAGGTGCAGCCGGGCGCGGCTGCGGCACAGGCCCGGTAGAGCTGGCGTTCCGCCTCCACCTGGACGGACATCCGGCTCCATTGCGGCAGCGACAGCTGGCGATCGGCCCGCACCTCCACCGAGTTGAAGATCGTGGGCAAGGCGGCAGATGCCGTCGAAAGACTACATGTCAACAGGAGCCCCGCAGCAGCGAGGCTCACGAGGATGATGCTCGGCATCATCATGCGCTCCGGCTTGCGCGGTCTCTACGTGAGCCCGACGCGTTTCCCCGGAGCGCAGGATGGCGCCTCAATCGTGAACGATATGGAAACGGGCGACGCCTAGATCGCCAACCACGTACCAGGATGCCCGGGAGACTCTCCCGGGCCTGTGCTCAACCGGCCGCCGACGATCGCCGGCTGAGCAGCCAGGCGGCCAGGTAGCCCAGCGCCATCACCAGGGCTGCGGCCAGCATGGTCAGCGTGCCGACCGCGGGCACCTGCGGCGTGTAGCCTGACTGGATCTTGGCGCTGATCCACTCTGGTATCGTCTGGTCGGCCCCGGTCGCGAACATCGAAAGCGGGAAGTTTGCCCAGGAAAGCAGGAAAGAGAACAGGAAGCCCGAGAAGATCCCGGGCGCCAGGATCGGCAGGGTCACCTCCTTGAGCACCTGCCAGCGGCTGGCGCCCAGATCCATGGCCGCCTCCTCGACCGCCGGGTCGAAGGCATAGACCTGGATGGCGATCACCATGGTCGCGATCGGCGCAATCCAGACCAGATGGGCGAAGATGGCGGTGGTCCAGGAGGGCGTCACGCCGATCGCGGTGAACCAGAGCAGCAGGGCCAACCCCAGCACCGCCTGCGGGAACAGGATCGGCAGCAGCATGATCTTCTGGAACAGCTTGCGCCCCTTCCAGTCGTAGCGGGCGAAGGCCAGCGCGCCGAAGAAGGCCAGCACCGTCGAGATGACCGCCACCGCCAGCGCCAGGAACAGCGATGTCCAGAAGAACCCGCGGATCGACAGGGATTCCAGCACGTCGCCATAGTGCTTCACGCTGTAGGCCGGGATCGGAAAGCGGAAGAACTTGGAGCGCGAGAAGGAGGCGAGCACCAGCGTCGCCATCGGCAGGTACATGAACAGTATCAGGAGGGCGATTGCCGACCCATAGAGGAACTTCGCCCTGCGGCTGATCTCCTGCATCACTCATCTCCGCCCGAAAATGCCGTCGAGGTCGATCCGCTTGAGCAGCGTCAGCGCCAGCCCTCCGGCCAGGAGGATCATCAGGACCGACAGCGCCGAGCCCTTGGGCCAGTTCTGCGCGAAGGTGAATTCCTTCTGGATGTCCTGGGCGATCATGACCACGGCGGTGCCTCCCAGGATCTTCGCTTCCGAGATGGCGCCCGCGGCCAGGATGAAGGTCATGAGGGCGCCGATCAGGATGCCGGGCATCGCCAGCGGGATGTCGACCTCCTTCAGGACCTGCCAGCGGCTGGCGCCGAGGTCGAAGGCAGCCTCGCGCATCTGCATCGGCACCATGGAGATGCCGAGCGTCATCGGGAACAGCATGAACGGCAGATAGACATAGACCAGGCCGAACAGGGTTGCGGCCGAGGTATAGAGCATCGAGTCAACCTGGATGCCCAAGAAGGTCTCGAGGCTGCCCGAAACCACCCCCCCTTTGACCAGGAACAGGACCCAGCCCAGCAGGCGCAGGTTCTCCGCCACGAACAAGGGGGCAGTGATCAGCACCGCCAGAATGCTGCCGCGATGGCCGAACACCCGGACCATCGCGTAGGCGACCGGATAGCAGATCACGAACAGGATCAGGACCGTGAGGGCCGCCAGCCAGACCGAGGAAAGGAAGGAGATATAGTAGGAGGTCGCGAGGATCTCCTCGAAGTTGGCGAGCGTCGGCGTTTGGAGGACCGAAAAGCTCTGCGCCGGCATGAAGGCGAAGATCGTCACCAGCAGCAGCGGCCCGACAAAGCCCGCGAGCAGCAGCACCGTCATCGGCACCGCGGTCAGGACTCCTGGCTGCCTGAGCCAGTCAAGTACATGAGGTCTGCGTGCTATGGGACGGGCCGCTGGCGCTGCCACCGCCTCGATCCCGATCGCACTCCCGGCACTCGCCATGAATTCGGTCCTTGTTTCAGATGCCGACGGATCCGGGGCTGCCCGGCATCACTGCTGCAGGCGGTTGGTCGCGAAGATCATCATGTCGGAGGTGTCGAAGCCGATGGTGATCGGGCGGTCCAGCCCGCCTTCCAGGCGCTGCTCGCGCAGCTTCTCGACCAGGAAGGTGCCGCCCCCTTCGACCCGGACCTGGTACTGGACCCGCGAGCCCAGCAGGTACTCGTTGAAGACGGTTCCCTGCAGCAGGTTGTCCGCTGTGGCGCCGTTCTCGCAGAACCGGATCGATTCCGGGCGCACCACGACCGTGCCGGTCTCGAACCCCTGCGGCAGGAACGGCACCGCGAGCGCCCGGCCGGACGCGGTGTCCACGACCTTTCCCTCGTCGCCCCGGCACACGTCGATGATGTTCACCTCGCCCATGAACTCGGACACGAACCGGTCGGAAGGCGTGGCGTAGATCTCGTGCGGCGTGCCGACCTGCACGAACCGGCCGCGGTTCATCACCCCGATCCGGTCGGACATCACCATCGCCTCCTCCAGCGAGTGGGTGATGTAGACGAAGGTCTTGCCGGTCTCGCGGTGGATGTCCTTGAGTTCCTTTTCCAGGATCTTGCGCAGCTTGTAGTCCAGCGCGGACAGCGGCTCGTCGAAGAACAGGATCTCCGGATCGAACGCCAGAGCACGGGCGAGCGCCACGCGCTGCCGCTCGCCGCCCGAGCACTGGGTGACCGCTTTGCCGTAGTAGTTTTCGGGCAGGCGAAGCTGCGCCATCAGTTCCAACGCCCGCTTCTTCCTGGCAGCCGGATCGACGCCCCTGATCTTGAGCGGGAATTCGATGTTCTGGCCAACCGTGCGGTGCGGAAACAAGGCGAGCGACTGGAACACCATGCAGGTCGGGCGCTTGTTGGCGGGCATGTCGTTGATGCGCCGGCCCTTGAGCAGGATGTCGCCGTGGGTCGGCTTGTCCATCCCGACCAGCATGCGCACCATCGTGGTCTTACCGCTGCCGGACGGCCCGACGATGGTGAAGAACTCGCCTTCCCGAATATCGAGATTGATGCGGTCCACGGCGGCGAAGTCGCCGAAGATCCGGTCGATGCCACGGAGTTCGAGAATCGGCTTGGCCGGGCTTGCGGCAGGTGACGTCATCGCCATCGCGGCTGGATCTCCGGATTATCGGGCCCGAACGGAGAAAAGGCACCGGCCGGAACGGGCCGATGCCGGGTAGATCACGCCTGGCGTTCGCGCACGGCGGCCGAGAAGATCTCGTGCAGCTTCGGGTAGGAGGGGATGGTGTCGAAGTCGGCGCAGCGGGACATCAGCGCCGACATCTCGTCCCACTGGAAGGCATCCAGCTCCTCCCCGTCGAACAGCTCCATGACCCGCGGGTCGCCCATCTGCCCGACCGGGTTGAAGGTGCCCTCGGCGAAGGACACCGCCTTGCAGGTTTCCGGGCGGTAGCAGTACTCCAGGAAGTCCGCGCCGCGCGGCGAGAGCTGCGGGTTGTTGACCAGCGAGGTCAGTTCCATCCAGCAGACCCCCGCCTTGCCTTCCAGTTCCTCCGGCCCCTTGGTCGGCACCACGCAGCGCAGGTTCGGGTTGCCGTCGTAGCGGGCCGTGGAGACGGTATAGACGCTGCCGGGGAAGCTGCCGGAGATCGAGCCGTTGATGATGCCCAGCGCGATCGCGTTCATGTCGTCGGACAGGAACGAGGCATTGTTGATGATCTTGCGGATCGTCGTCTCGTAGATGGCGATCTCGTCGTCGGTCAGCGGGCGGAACGGGCTGAAGCCCGCGGCGATCACCGCATGCATGATCACCCAGTCGTCGTACATCAGGACAGCATACTTGCCCTTGAAGTCGTCCGACAGCATCAGGTCGTAGCCCTCGTCCTCCAGGGTCGCCTGGGACACGTCGTCGGTGTTGATCAGCATGCCGGAGGGGCCGAACCGCTGGATCATGCCGAGCAGTTCCTTGCCGTCCTCCGACATCGCCCACTTATAGGGGTACTTGAACTCGGGCAGCATCATCTCCCAATGCGGGCGGAACCGCTCCTGGTCCAGGGGCACGATCAGGTTTTCGGGATAGAGCTGCCGGCGTCCCCAGCTGTTGTTCAGGTTGATGACGTCCCAGATCTTGGTGTCGCCTGCGCGGAGCTGGTTGACCGCGTCGGGATCCGAGATCAGGCCCTGCGCCTTGACCGTGCAGTTGAACTCGGTCCGGAACGGGTCCAGCACCTTGTCCGAGTTGTAGCCTTCCCAGCAGTAGATGTTCATTTCGTTTTCCCGGGCGGCAAACGCCGCCCGGGGAAGCGCGGAAGCGGCGGCGATGCCGCCGGCCAACATGGATGACTGCCTGAGGAAGTCCCGCCGGGAAGCGCTGAAGGACTGCAGGAAATTCTTCGGCTTCATGCGGGGCATCCTCTGTCGGTTGGCTTCATGCGGAACAGCAGCTGGCCTTGCCATTCGACCGGCTCGCCTCGTTCTTGCCAGGCGGCAGGTCGATGACGGGATTGCGGTCGAAGAACCCGGTCGGCATCAGCATGAAGCCACAGCGCACGCATGGCTGAACCGGGTGGTCCTCGACCCTCGGCAGATGGTGCAAGCCAAAACTGTGCCAGAGAACGATGTCCGTGTTCTCGATCGGACGGTTGCGCGCCGTCCAGTCCGGCAGCCCCTCCCCGCCCGGGGAATGGTTCATGAACTCCCCCGCCGGATAGCGTTCGTCGGCCGAGAACGGCGTCACCCAGAGATGGTTGTAGATGAAGCCGGCACGCTTGCCCGAAGGCCCTTCCGGATGGGTGTAGGCCTTTACCACCGAGGTCGGCAGCAGCTTGTAGGCGGTGGGCTTGCCGACCCAGTTGCGGACGTCCGGATTGGTGATCTTCCAGTAGCGCTGCTGGTCGAAGTCGGCGTTGCGGCGCGCCGCGAGTTCCGTGGTGAGCGGCGTTTCCTCCACGTAGAAGACGTTGCCATAGGGGTTCTCCGGCCCCATGGGCGGCGCCACGGTGTTGCACTCGACCACCGTGTTGGCGGGGCCGTCGACCTCCATGTCCAGGCGCGCCGAGAACAGGTGCTGATGGATCTGGCCGACGACGCCAGGTGCCACTTCGGTGGCATATTTGCCCGGATTGCCCGGAATGCAGGCAGCGGTGTTGATCACCCCGGTGGCCTTCATCTCGAACTCGATGTTCCCGTCCTGGTAGAGATACCAGTAGGACCCGTATTCGTAGTTGCCGACCGTCGTGATCGACGAAATCACCAGTCGTCGCATCCGGCGGGTCTCGGTCCGTTCGGTACGGAAGTCGAAATGCTTCCAGGCAAGGCCCGCGTCCTCCTCGTGCAGGCAGATCCCGTTCTTGATGGTGCGCGGGTTGCCCTGAAGGTCCGAGAGCTGGACATCAAAATAGTGGATATGGCCCAGGCAGTCACAGCCGAGTTCCAGGGAATTGGCCAGGCGGCCGAACCCGTACTCACCGCTGTCGAACACGTTCTTGCGATGGTGGGCCCGCTCATTGGACCCATAAGGCACCACCATTTCCGCAATCGATGCGCGGTAGACAATGGGGCGCCGCCGGCCGTCCCTGCTGTGGCCGATCTGGTGCAGGACCAAACCCTCGCGGCCGTTGAAGCCGACGCGCAGGTCCCAGCCAAGCCAGCTGACCTTGTTGCCCTCGACGACGAAGCTCGGGCCATCCGGCTGGACGACATCCAGCGGCTTGCCAGCCGGCTGGTAGCTCGTGACGATGGCGCTGTCGTAGTTGACCGGCGTCTCCGGCACCGGGATGGGCTCGGCATCCGCGAAGTAGTCGTCGACGCGCAGGACGACCATCTTGTCGACGTCGACCACGACGTTGATGCCCTCGACGGGATGGGCGTAGTAGTTGTCGAGGGGGAACATGCGCATCCACACGAAGGTATGCGCGAGCCGCTTTCCTTCTTCGCCCGGCACCCCGAAGTTCCCGGCACTCCACGGATCGACGCAGATCAGGTCGAGCTTGTCGCCGAGGCCCCGCCGCTCCAGGGCGGCGATGAAGCGTGGATCCGCCTTGGCGGCCTCCTCGATCATCATGAACTCTTCCGGCGAGATCATCGGCCGGACGCCGGGCAGGAACTCGACCTTGCTGACGACACCCGCGACCAAGTCGACCAGTCCCTTGAAGACGCCGGTCTCGCCCTTGCGATAAGCGTTGAAGCGGGCGACCCGCGGCAGCGGCGCCCCGGCGACATGGCTGCGCACGACCTCCTTCGCCGGCTCCTCCAGATCAATCGTCTCGAACAGCAGGCTGGGGTCCTGCTCGAAATGGGCGCGGACCAATGCGCTTGCCGCCGAAATTTCCGCCGCCGAAAGCGGATCCAGCGGATGGTCCGGCAACGCCATCGCGGCGGTCGCCAAGGTTTCCTCGAGTCGCAAAGCCATCCGTCAGACCTCCTGGTGATCGCCAAAGGCAGTCCAAGGAGGATCAGCGATAACCGAATAATTTCAAGTCTGAATATTGAGCAATGACGCCTATGGATTAGGCAAAGAACGACCACTGAAGAAGCAAAAGACCCACAGCATGTCTCCATGCTGTGGGTCTTTCTGAAGGACCGGCCTCGGTCAGACCGGTCTAGAGGAGTTCACGAGTGGCAGCATCTGCTGCCGTGCAGCTTGCTGGCTGCGTTCTTCTCCGGCGGCAGGTCGATCACCGGGTTCTGATCGAAGAACCCGGACGGCATCAGCTTGAAGCCGCAGACCACGCAGGGCTGGACGGGATGGTCCTCAGGGCGCGGCAGGTGGTGCAGGCCGAAGCTGTGCCACAGGACGATGTCGGCGTTCTCGATGGGCCGGTTCTGCTCGGTCCAGACCTCGACGCTGTCGTCGCCGGTGGACTGATTGACGAACTCGCCGGCCGGATAGCGTTCCTCGGGATGGAACGCCGTCACCCAGAGGTGATTCTGGATGAAGCGGCCCCGCCTGCCGGAGGGGCTGTCGGGATGGGTGAATGGCTGCACCGCCGACATCGGCTCCAGCTTGAAGGCGGTCGACTGGCCGAGCCAGTTCTTCGCCTCCGGGTTCACCACCTTCCAGTAGCGCATCCGGGAAAAATCGACCTGGCGGCGCCCCTCCAGTTCCGACGTCAACGGGGTCTGCTGGACGTAGAAGGCGTTGCCGTACGGGTTGTCTGCGCTGCCGACCGGGTCGACCAGCGTGTCGCATTCGACCACGGTGTTGTTCGGGCCATCGACCTCCATGTCCAGACGCGCGCAGAACACATGCTGGTGGATGTGCCCGACCACGCCCGGCGCCACCTCGGTACCCCACTTGCCGGGCTGACCCGGGTGGCAGGCCGCGGTGTTGATGATGCCGGTGGCCTTCATCTCGTACTCGATGCGGCCGTCCTGGTGCAGATACCAGTAGGACGCGTACTCGTAGTTGCCGATCGTGGAGATCGACGAGATCACCAGCTTGCGGGCCCGCCGCACTTCGGTGCGCTCGGTGCGCAGGTCGTAGTGCTTCCAGGACAGCCCGGCGTCTTCCTCATGCAGGCAGATCGCGTTCTTGATCGTGCGCGGCTCGCCGAACAGGGTGGGCACCACGGCGTCGAAGTAGTGGATGTAGCCCAGGCAGTCGCAGCCGAGTTCCAGCGAGTTGGCCATGCGGCCAAAGCCGAGTTCGCCGTTGTCGAACACGTTCTTGCGGTAGTGCGAACGCTCGGGCGTGCCGTAGGGCACCACCATCTCGGCGATCGACCCACGGTACATGATCGGGCGCCGCTTGCCGGCATGGCTGTAGGCGACCGTGTGCAGGGTCAGGCCCTCGCGACCGTTGAAGCCGACGCGGAAGTCCCAGTTCTCCCAGGTGACCTTGTTGCCCTCGACCAGGAAGCCCGGCCCGTCCGGCTGGACCACGTCCAGGCGGGAAGACGGCTTGCGGTACTCCTTGATGATGTCGGAGTCGTAGTTCAGCGGCGTGCGCGGCACCGGGATGTAGTCACCACTCTCGGCGAAATGGTCGGTGACCTCGATGATCTCGGCGGTGGCGAGATCGACCAGCACATGCAGGCCTTCCACCGGATGCGCGTAGTAGTTGTCGAGCGGGAAGGTGCGCATCCAGATGAAGCAGTTCATCACCCGGCGGCCGGCTTCCTTGTCGATGCCGAAGCTGCCGACCGTCCAAGGATCGACCGCCATGTACTCGACCTCGTCGAGCAGGCCGCGCTTTTTCAGCGCCGCGCGGAAGTCCGGGTAATCCTTCACCTTGCGCTCGATGTCGAGGATTTCCTCGACAGCGACCATGGCGCGGGCGTTCTCGCGGAACTCCTTGGAGATCACCTCGCCCTTGTTCAGGTCGACCCGGCCGACCCAAACGCCCATGACACCCCGCTCATAGGCGTTGAAGCGGGCGATCCGCTCGAACGGCTCGCCCTGGACATAGTCGCGCACGACCTGCTTGGGCGGCTCCTGGATATCGATCGTCTCCACCCGCAGGTTCTCGCCGAACCCGAAATGGTCACGGATGACCGACGCGGCCCTGCGGATCTCGTCGGCGCTCAATGGATCCAGCGGATGCTCCGGGCGAACCACGGGATTGGCCAGAATCGCCTCTTCGACGCGCAACGCCATCATTCTCTCCAAGGGGTCTCGTCCAGCCCGTCCGCTGGCAGCGGCCGGAAGCCGTATGCGCACACGAATGGGACCGACATGCGCAATCGGCCCTTCACAAGAGGATCCGCCAGGACGCAGGAGGCGGCAAGTCCCAATTTCGCGTAACAGGACGTTTCGCGATGGCCGCTAAACTGATGAAAGCAAAAGAGAATCTCTACGGGACATTTCTGCGAGTGCAGAATTCATGCAGCACGCTTGGTCTAGCGGCACGACTTGCCGGTCTTTTGCTCATGGCCAACAAGCTAGAATCGTCCGGTCGCCAGGAAGGATTCCAGCCGCTCTACATAGGGTCGAAGGTCGCAACCCTGGCCGGCAACCCAGCCATCGTCGAAATAGGTGCCGGCATAGCGCTGGCCGCTGTCGCACAGCAGCGTGACGATGGATCCGCTTTTCCCAGCCGAGGCCATTTCGGCGGCCAGCTCCGCCGCGACCCAGAGATTGGTGCCGGTGGACCCGCCGCAGGGCCGCCCCAGCACGCGGCTGGCAATCCTGGCCGCGGCAATGCTGGCGGGGTCCGGCACAGCCTGCCAGCGGTCGATCAGTTCCGGCACGAACGACGGCTCGACCCGCGGGCGACCGATCCCCTCGATCAGGGAGCCCGGTCCGGCCGCAACCGGTGCCGCCTCTCCCGCGAGCCGGCGATGGAACACCGAACGCTCCGGATCGGCCAGGCAGATCCGGGTCGGGTGGCGCCGATAGCGCACATAACGTCCAAGCGTGGCGGAGGTCCCGCCGGTGCCGGCGCCGCACACGATCCAGCGGGGCTGCGGATGGTCTTCCAGGGCCAGCTGGGTAAAAATTGATTCAGCGATGTTGTTGTTGCCGCGCCAGTCGGTGGCGCGCTCGGCGAAGGTGAACTAATCCATGAAGTGGCCCTTGCAGGCAGCCGCCAGTTCGCGGCTGCGCGCATAGACCTGGCCCGGATCGTCGACCATCTCGCAGCGACCGCCCTCCCGCTCAATGAGAGCGACCTTGGCCGGCGAGGTGCTGGCCGGCATCACCGCGACGAACGGCAGGCCCAACAGGCGCGCAAAGTAGGCCTCGGACACCGCGGTGGAGCCCGAAGACGCCTCGACGACCGTGGTGCCAGGACCGATCCAGCCATTGCACAGCGCATAGAGGAACAGGGAGCGGGCCAGACGGTGCTTCAGGCTGCCGGTGGGATGGGTCGACTCGTCCTTGAAATAAAGGGCGATGCCTGGCGTCGCCGGCAGCGGCATGCGGATCAGGTGGGTATCGGCGGAGCGGGTGGCGTCGGCCTCGATCCTGCGGATCGCATCGTCCAGCCAGTCGCGGCAGACCCCGTCCATCATCAGCCCTTTCCGGCCCCCGCCAGCGCCTGCTTGCGCTTCTTGATCTCCGCGCCAGCCAACTGATCGCAGCGCTCGTTCTCCGGATGCCCCGCATGGCCCTTCAGCCAGTGCCAGGAAACGTCGTGCCGCTGACAGGCGGCGTCCAGGCGGCGCCAGAGGTCCTCGTTTTTCACGGCTCCCTTAGCGGCGGTCTTCCAGCCGTTGCGCTTCCAGCCATGGATCCAGCGGGTAATGCCGTCGCGCACATAGACGCTGTCGGTGTAGAGGGCGACCTTCATGGGGCGCTTGAGCGCCTCGAGCGCTTCGATCGCCGCCATCAGTTCCATGCGGTTGTTGGTGGTGAGGTCCTCCCCACCGGAAAGCTCACGCTCGGTGCCGTTCCAGTTCAGCACCGCACCCCAGCCGCCTGGCCCGGGATTGCCGCTGCAGCCACCATCGGTGTGGATGACGACCACTCCCGTGGCGGGCGATTCAGCGGACACCGCAGGCCGCCGGGTCGGTAATGTCACGGAAGAAGCGGAGCTTGGTCAGGTATTCCATCGGATCCTTGGGCTGGACCAGCGCGCCATCCACCTGGTTCAGCCAGTCGTAGAGGCGGGTGAGCAGGAAGCGCAGGGAGGCGCCGCGGCAAAGGCGTGGCAGGGCCTGGATCTCGCCCGGCTCCAGACGGCGCTCGCCGACATAGCCGGCGACCAGGGCTTCGGCCCGCTCCGCCACGAAGACATGGTCCCTGTCAAAGCACCAGGCGACCAGGCAGACCGCCAGATCGTAGGCCAGCAGGTCGTTGCAGCCGAAATAGAAGTCGATGATCCCGGTCACCTCGGTGTCCCGGAAGAAGATGTTGTCCGGGAACAGGTCGGCGTGGATCACGCCGCTCGGCAGGTCGGCAGGCCAGGCTCCCACGATGTCCTGGAAGTCCCGCTCGAGTTCCAGGGCCAGGCCGGAATGCACCCGGTCGGCATCCGGCTCGCAAAGGTCGAGCAGACGACGCCAGCCCTCGACCGACAGCGCGTTTGCCCGGTGGATCGGGAAATCCCGGCCTTCGCGATGAAGCTGGCCCAGGGCCGCACCCAGGGCATGACAATGGGCCGGCGTGATCTCCTCGGTGCAGGTGCCGTCCAGGAAGGTGACGATCGCCGCGGGCTTGCCCAGGAGATCGCGGCGGACCTTGCCGTCCACCCCGTGGATCGGGAGCGGGCAATGGATCCCCCGCTCGGCCAGATGCTCCATCAGGCCCAGAAAGAAGGGCAGGTCCGCCGGATCGACCCGGCGCTCGTAGATGGTGAGGACGAAGCGGCCCTGCTCGGTGTCGACGAAGAAATTGCTGTTCTCGACCCCGGCCTGGATGCCGCGATGGTCGATCAGGCGGCCGAGCGGATAGTCCGCAAGAAAGGTCTCGAGGGTAGCTCGATCGACCGGCGTATAGACCGCCATGAGGGCTCCGAAGGTGGATCAGGCGGCCTGGGGAGGACGTCGCTTCGGCAATGGCGGTACACGGAAAGTGACGTTCTCGTCGACCAGCTTCACCTCTTCGACGGTCACGTCGAACCGCTCGCGTGCCGCGCTGATCACCTGCTCGACCAGGATTTCCGGCGCCGATGCCCCGGCGCTCAGCGCCAGGCGCCGAACCTCGCCCAGCCCCGGCCAGTCGACATCGGCCACCGTCCGGATCAGTTCCGCCCGCGGGCAGCCCTCCCGCTTGGCGACCTCCACCAGGCGCATCGAGTTCGAGCTGTTGGTCGCGCCGACGATCAGGGTCACGTCGGAGCCAGGAGCGATCGCCGCCACCGCCTGCTGGCGGTTGGTCGTGGCATAGCAGATGTCCTCGTTGCGCGGCCCCTCGATCGCCGGGAAGCGCTCCTTCAGCGCGGCGACGACTCCGGCCGTATCGAGGACCGAGAGCGTCGTCTGGGTCGAGAAGGCCAGCCGCGCCTGATCCGGAACCACCAGGTTCGCCACGTCCTCCACCGTCTCGACCAGCAGGACGGACCCTTCGGGGACCTGCCCCATGGTGCCGATCACTTCCGGATGCCCGGCATGCCCGATCAGGATCACGGTCAGGCCGGCCTTGTGATGGCGCTCGACCTCGCGATGGACCTTGCTCACCAGGGGACAGGTGGCATCCGCGAACAGGAGGCGGCGGCGCTTTGCCTCGCCAGGAACCGACTTCGGCACCCCGTGCGCGGAGAACACCACGATGCCGTCATCGGGCACCTGGTCCAGTTCCTCCACAAACACCGCCCCCATCGATTCCAGTTCCTCGACCACGTAGCGGTTGTGGACGATTTCGTGGCGGACATAGACGGGCGGCCCGTTCTCGGCGATCGCCTGCTTCACGATCTGGATCGCGCGATCAACGCCTGCGCAAAAGCCGCGCGGGCTGGCGAGGACGATCGTGAGCTTCTGTTTCGACGAGGTCATGGCAAGCTCTATGGCGAAGGACGGGGGCGCAATAGCATGTAGGGCGGCAAAAGACGAGGTTCACCCTGGAACGAACTCCAGGTGGACCCCACAGGCATGCCCTGCCGAGACTGCGATGCCGCCGACCGGATCCGTCTTGTAGGGCACCTTGTGCAGATCCAGGAAGGCCCTGGTGCGGGCCGGATCAGCCACCGTCAGGGTCATCGCCACGGCGACCGGAGCCTCGGGCTCGTCCAGCAGCGCCAGTTCCGGGTGGAGCATGCCGACATCCTGAGCGCGTGCGACCAAAAGCGTCGCTCCGCCGACATGGACCGCCGCGACCTCGTCGGTCCAGGTGACCGACGCCGTCCCGAACAGCTTCGCCAGGACCTGGACCACCGAGCCGGCCTCGGGGACCAGGAAGGTCACCGATCGGATGGCGCGGGCGCCATTCGGGTGCGCCAGCCAGGCCTCCTTCCGCAGGAGTTCCGGCGTGAGGTGGTGGCAGGCGAAGAAGGACAGGCCCGCGGCTTCGTCCCGGGCCGGATAGACATTGGAGAAGCGCAGCATTTGCCCACCCGGGCCACCGTGTTCCAGGAGGCGCCCCAGTTCCTTCGGCCCTTCGGGGCGCAGTCCGGCATCCTTCCAGGCCCGGGCGGTGCCCGCGGGATCCGTGGAACGGAACACGATGCCGAGCAGGCCCTCGCGCTCCTCGAGCATCCGGTCCAGCCCGTTCGTGAACGCGGCCGGATCCACGATTCCCAGCAGTTCGAGATAGTCGTTCTCGAACATGATGCAGTAGTTGGCGGTGCCCCAGCCGACATGGCGGCCGCGCGGCGTCAGGTTGAAGCCGAGCCGCGCGTAGGCTGCGCGGGCTGCCTCCAGGTCGCGCGCACCCACGATCAGGTGGTCGATCCCGTCCAGATGCCCTGCACGCACTCTTGCCTCCTGTGGACACTGCTCTAGAGCTTCGCGACGCTGGACTAGCAGGAGTTGCCCCCCGTGACGATCGGACTGATCTGCGCGATCCCCCAGGAACTGGCCCATCTGCGTGATGTGCTGGAAGCCCGCGACGTCGTCGAGGTAGCCGGCCTGCGCTTCGACCACGGCCAGCTGGACGGCCACGACGTCATCCTGGTGGGTGCAGGGATCGGCAAGGTCAATGCCGCGCTCACGGCTACCCTCCTCTGCGACCGGTTCGCCTGCCGCCTGATCGTGTTCACCGGCGTGGCAGGCGGCCTCGATCCCGAATTGCATATCGGGGATGTGGTGATTGCCGACCATACCGTCCAGCATGACGCCGGGGTGATCGAGGACGGCAAGGTGCAGACCTACCAGGCCGGCCACGTGCCGTTCTTCAACCCCACCGACCAGCTGGGCTATCCGGTCGATCCCGACCTGCTGGCCCGGGTGAAGGCGGCGCTTGCGGACGTCGAGCTCGGGGTGGTCACGGCGTCGGGCAGCAGCCGGCCCGCCAGGATCACCTACGGCACCATCCTGTCCGGAGACCAGTACCTCCATTGCGAGGCGACCCGGGAGCGGCTGTTCCAGGCACTGGGCGGGCGGGCGATCGAGATGGAAGGCGGCGCGCTGGGGCAGGTCTGCCAGGCCTTCGGCGTGCCCTATCTCGACATCCGCGCCTTGTCCGATCTCGCCGGCACCGATTCGCGGTTCGACTTCGCCCGCTTCGTCGACGAGGTCGCCGCCAGTTCGGCCAGGATCCTGCGCCGGCTGCTGCCCAGCCTGTGATGCAGGCCTCCCTCCCGATGTACGACCTGCCGGAGCTGGCCGACGCCACGGCTGCCTGGTGGGACGGGATCGCGCGCCATGCCGGCATGGCGGCACCGTTGGTGCAGCCGGACGACCTCCTGGAGCACTGGCGCTCGCCGGACCTGCTGTTCACGCAGACCTGCGGCTATCCGCTCACCCATGCCCTGGAAGGCCAGGTCCGCTATCTGGCCACCCCCTGTTATGCCGCGGAAGGCTGCGCCGGCCCCTTCTACCGCTCCGCCGTCCTGGTCCGCGCGGAGAGCGGGATCCAGGACTTCGCCGAAGCACAGGGCGCCTGCCTTGCCATCAATGGCCATGACAGCCAGTCCGGCTGCAACGTGCTCCGGGTGATGGCCGCCGAGGCGAGCGACGTCCGTCCGTTCTTCGGCGAGATCCGCCGGACCGGGTCGCATGTCTCAAGCGTGGCTGCCGTTCAGGACGGCAGCGCCGATCTGGCCGCCGTCGACTGCGTAACGCTGGGATTGCTGCGTTCGGTGCGGCCCGGGGCGACCAGAGGACTTCGGGTACTGGCCTGGTCGCCCAAGGCGCCGGGCCTGCCCTATGTCACCCGCAAGGACCTCCCGGACGCGGAGCATCGGGCTCTGCTGCGTGGCCTGCGCACCGCGGCGAGCGACCCGAGGCTGGCAGCCGCGCGGCGCCGGCTGCTGATCCACGGCATCGCGGTGCTGGACGTCTCCGCCTATGCGGTCATCCCCGGCATGCGCCGCCGCGCCGAGGCCCTGGGCCTGATCGAGCTCGACCCGCCAGCCTGACCGGCTGGAGGCGCTTCCTACCCCCGGAACATGACGAACCCCGCGAGGTGCAACCCGCCCCCTCGGGTTCGTTTGTGTAAACGGCGCCCTGAACATACGAGGAGCCGGTAAATGCGGGCTCGCCTCAAGGTGGGACAGGGGAACGCTCGGGTTCGTTTGTGTAATCTGGGAGGCTGGTTTCCGGTCATCAGCCCGAGATGCGCCAGGCATTCGAGACGAACATTAAGAGAATTTTGTCCTCGCCCCCAGGCGCTCGGCGATGAGCGGACGCGGCGACGGACGCCCACGCTCGATCCGGAAGGCCTGGCGCAGGGCCGCTTCGGCGGCGGTGGCACCTTCGTCGTCGCGGGCATGGATCATCGCCAGGGGCGTGTTTCGGCCGACGGGGCTGCCGACCTCCAGCACGCCGGTCAGGCCCACCGCATGGTCGACCCGGTCCTGCGGGCGGCGGCGGCCGCCACCAAGCTCGATGATGGCGATGCCCAGCCCCCGGGCATCGATCCCGGCGACAAAGCCCTCGCAGGCGGAAAAGGCGGGCCGCTGGACCGGGGCCGAAGGCAGGCGCAGGTCGGGTCGCTCCAGGAGATCGGGCGGTCCCCCCAGCAGCGTCACCATCCGGGCGAAGCGCTCGGCGGCCTGGCCGTTGGACAGCATCGTTTCGGCGCGCTGGCGGCCATCGTCGATGCCGGCGAGATCGAGCAGTTCGGCCGCAAGCCCAAGGGTGAGGTCGAGCAGCCGTCCGGTAGCGACCTGCCCGGTCAGGACGTCGATCGCCTCCCGCACCTCGACCGCGTTGCCGGCGGCCGTGCCCAGGCACATGCTCATGTCGGTGAGCAGCGCCCGGCAAGGCAGCCCTGCCCCGGTCGCCACCTCGACCAGCGAAAGCGCGAGGGCCCTGGCGTCCGCCTGGTCGGGCAGGAAGGCGCCGGAGCCGTACTTCACGTCCATGACGAGGCCATGCGGTCCGGCCGCCAGCTTCTTGGACAGGATCGAGGCGGTGATCAGCGGCACGCTCTCGACGGTCGCGGTGACGTCGCGGATCGCGTAGAGGCGCCGGTCGGCCGGAGCGAGGTCCTCGGTCTGGCCGACGATGGCGCATCCGGCGGCCCGGACGGCATGCCGGAACTGCTCGGGCGGAACGCTTGTCCGGTAGCCCTCGATCGAATCCAGCTTGTCGAGGGTGCCGCCGGTATGGCCCAGGCCGCGCCCGGACAGCATCGGGACAAAGCAACCGCACGCCGCAAGGAGCGGTGCGAGGATCAGGCTGACCTTGTCGCCGATGCCGCCGGTGGAATGCTTGTCGACCACCGGTCCCGGCAGGCCGTCCCAGTCAAGGCGCTCGCCGCTTGCGGCCATTGCCCTGGTCAGGGCGACCGTTTCGGCGGGCTCCATGCCGCGCAGCAGGATCGCCATGGCCAGGGCCGCCACCTGCCCTTCGCTCCAGCTGCCGTCGCAAAGGCCTTGGACGAAGGCCCGGATGGCGGCCTCCGAAAGCTGCCCCCCGTCGCGCTTGGTGCGGATGATCTCCTGGGCGAGCATTCAGTAGCCGCTGGCCGTGCCGGACGACGCACCACCCGCCGCAACCCGAACCAGGTCGTCGAGCAGCGAGGACGCGCCGAAGCGGAAAGTGCGCGCCGAGATCCGCTCCGCTCCCAGGAGCGCATCGCCCAGGTGCAGGTAGCGGGCCGCATCGTCGGCGGTGCGGATCCCGCCTGAAGCCTTGAACCCGACCCGCAGGCCGGCTTCCTCGCACACCCGCATCATCACGGCCGCCGCCTCCGGCGTGGCGCCCACCGGCACCTTGCCGGTGGAGGTCTTCAGGAAGTCGACCCCTGCCATCACCGCGGCCCGGGCAGCCGCGGTGATCCGATCGGGATCGGCCAGGATGCCGGTCTCCAGGATCAGCTTCAGCGTGGTCTGTGGCCCGGCCGCCAGCCGGACCGCCTCGACCAGTTCCCCGACAATCCCGACATCGCCTTCCATGATCGCCTGGACCGGCGCCACCACGTCGACCTCGTCGGCGCCGTCCGCCACCGCCGCGGCGGCCTCGTCGGCGGCCCGGGCGATGTCGTCGGAGCCGTCCGGGAAGTTGGCCACCGCCGCCAGGCGCACCGCGCTGCCCTGCAGGAGCGGGCGTGCCTGGGGCAGGAAGGCTGGGTAGATGCAGACGGCCGCGACGCCATGCTCCAGGGCCCGGGTGCACAGGGCAGCGATCTCCGCCTCGGTCTCGCTGCCCGACAGGGAGGTCAGGTCGACCAGGGGGATGGCGCGCTTCGCCAGGGCCGGGGAAGCGGTGGCAAGGGAGGCCTTGGCCAGGAGGTCGCTGGTGTTCTTGTCGATCATGCTCGGGCGAGATCCGGGAGGGCGGCGGCCAGGAGGCGGCGGAGCTTGTCTCCGGCGACCTTGGCGGCGGCCAGGGTATGGTTGTGGCTGAGCTCGGCGGGGGTCATGCCGGCGGCAAGGTTGGTGACGGCGGACAGGCCGGCGACGCGAATGCCCAAGTGGCGGGCGGCGATCGCCTCCGCGACGGTGCTCATGCCGACCAGGTCCGCGCCGAGCGTGCGGAATGCCCTGATTTCCGCAGGGGTCTCGAACTGCGGACCGAGCACGGCGAGATAGACGCCCTCCGGCAGCTCCATCCCCAGGCGCGCCGCCGCTTTGCCGAGGACGCTTCGCAGCGACGGGTCGTACACGCTGGTCAGCCCCACGAAGTTCGGGCCACCGACCAGCGGGCTGCTGCCCTGCAGGTTGATGTGGTCGGCGATCAGGCTGACGGCACCTTCAGGCACGTCCGGCCTGAGGGAGCCGGCCGCGTTGGTGAGGACCAGCCGCCGGCAGCCCAGCTCGTGGACCAGGCGGATCATCGGCAGGATCGCGGCGGCCGGCCGGCCCTCGTAGAGATGGACCCGGCCCTGGAAGCACATGACCGGGACATCCGAGAGCCGGCCCAGCACCAGCCGGCCGGCATGGCCCGGAACGCCCGACGTCGGGAAGCCGGGTAGATCGGCATAGTCGAAGGCTTCCGGCTGCTCCAGCTCGTCGACCAGCCCGCCCAGGCCGGATCCCAGCACGATCGCCACGGCAGGCGCCGCCTGCGGAAGGCGCGTACGGATGCGAGCGGCGGCGTCCGGGGCCGCCGCCGAGGGCGTGCCGGCGGACAGATGGCCTGGGCCGAACGCATGGGGCAGCAGCTCGGCCATGTCGGTGCGCAGGTGCCGGCCGTCCGGGTGGCAGAGATGGACGGGCACCTCGGGCGCGGCGAATTCCGCCAGACGCTGGCGGCAGCCGCCGCAGGGCGCGATCAGCCGCTCGCCCCCGGCCAGCACCAGCACCTCGGCGATGCGCGTCTCGCCCGCCGCGACCATGACGCCGATCGCGGATGCCTCGGCGCATTGGCTCTGGGGGTAGGCGACGTTCTCGACGTTGACGCCGGCATGGATCCGACCGGAGGCGGTCCGCAGCACGGCCGCCACCGGAAAGTGCGAATAGGGCACGAAGGCGCGCTCCCGCACTGCCTTGGCCGCGGCCAAGAGGTCGGCAGGAACACTCATCGGCGGCCGATCCACAGGCCTCGCCGCATGCAGCGGGGATGGCCCGACATGATGCAGGCCGCCCAGGCTGGTGGCGGCATGTGGAACCAGGCGGGGACCGGCAGCGCCGTAAGGGTGATCGCGATCATGGGCCGAGCATACACCGGCCGCCGGGACGGGCCAGCGCGAGGATCGGCAGGATGGGGAATTGCCTCAGTACGAATCGTCATCGGGTAACGGCCCGTTAACCCATGGCGGATAGGATGGCTTCGAGCGGCGCGCGCGGGCATGCCGCGGATCGCTGGACCAGGACGGGCGATGAGGACCATCCGCCTTCACACTATCATGCATCCGCTCGTCGTGCTGCTCCTGCGGTTGATCGCGCGCCGCCGGCAGGGTCCGGCATGTCCGGTGGAGCCGCCCGATCAACGCGGCGCCAGTCTGGCCGGCGCCACCTCAGCGGTCCTTCTCATAAGGCACCCCGATCGCCTTGGGCGCCACGGCGCGACCGACGAAGCCGGCCAGGAGGATCACGGTCACGACATAGGGGATCGCCTGCACGAACTGGGTGGGCACTTCCCCGATCAGGGGCAGCGGCGCGCCTTGCAGGCGGATCTGCAGGGCATCGGTGAACGCGAACAGGAGGCAGGCGAGCAGGGTCGGCACCGGGCGCCATTTGCCGAAGATCAGGGCCGCCAGGGCCAGGTAGCCCTTGCCGGCGCTCATGTCGCGCAGGTAGCCCGCGTTCTGGGCGATCGACAGATAGGCGCCGCCGATCCCGCACAGGGCGCCGGATACCATCAGGGCCCGGTAGCGCATCCAGGGCACCGAGATGCCGGCCGTGTCCACGGCGGCGGGGTTCTCGCCGACCGCGCGCAGCCGAAGGCCGAACCGCGTCTTCCAGACAACCCAGAAGGTGGCCGGCACCGCCAGGAGCGAGAAATACACCAGGAGGTTATGGCCGGAGACCAGTTCCGCATAGATGCTGCCCACGACCGGGACCGCCCGGGCGCTTTCCGCCAGCGGCAGGCTGATCGAGGGGAAGCGGGCGCCTTCGGCGGTGACGGGAATCCGGCCGGCCTGCTGGAACCAGGCATTGGCCAAAACCGGCCCCAGCCCCGCCACCAGGATGTTCAGCGCCATGCCGGAGACGACCTGGTCGCCCTTGTGGGTGATGGTGGCGAAGCCGTGGATCATCGCCAGCATCCAGCCGAACCCCATCGCGGCCAGGACCCCCAGCCAGGCGCTGCCGGTGAACTGGGCGGTGGCGGCCGCGGCAAAGGCGCCGCCCAGGAGCTTGCCCTCCAGGGCGATGTTGACGACCCCGGCCCGTTCGCAGAACAGACCGGCAAGAGCGGCCAGGATCAGCGGCGTCGCCAGCCGGATCGTGCTGTCCAGCAGGAGGAGGGTCGGAAGCCAGTAGTCATCCATGCCCAGGCCTCCCGATGCCGGTGGCCCTGCCAGACCGGCCGGAGGGCCCGGAAGCGGCGGGCCGTGCTGCCGGATCCTGCAAATGAAATGGCCATGGGCCTGCCGTCGGCATGCGCGCCCCGCAGGCTGGACGACAGAGAACACTTCCGCCTCGTGCTGCTGACGATTGGCCACGCGTGGCGGACACCCACCCCGGCCGGCAGCGGGCCCGGCCTCCTTCCGGCCGCAGCGGATGGCGGACAGGTCGATCCGGGCGGGTGGGCGACGGAACGCCGGGCGCTCGCCAGAAGCGGATCTGGCCTCGTACCGATGGGCCGGCCCGGTCCGGCGCGGGAGTGGCGGCCAAGACGCTCATGCCGGGGCCGCCCGGCGGGGGCGGAACATGCGCTCCAGGGTCGGACGGAAGAAATGTTCCAGCGCCCCGGCGAACAGGATCACCAGGCCCTGGACGACCACCACCATGTCCTTGGTGATCGCCGGCATGTCGAAGGCGAGTTCCGAGCCGCCCTGGTAGAGGGCGCCGAACAGGAGGGCGGCCAGCAGGATGCCGACCGGATGGTTGCGGCCCATCAGCGCGACGGCGATGCCGACGAAGCCGTAGCCGCCGGTGAAGTTCAGGAGCAGGCGGTGATGGCTGCCCATCACCTCGTTGAGCGCGATGAAGGACGCGAGAGCCCCGGAGAGCGCCATGGCGATCATCTGCCAGCGCGCCGGCGAGATCCCGGCATAGACGGCTGCCTGGTCGTTGCGGCCGACCACCCGCAGCTCGAACCCGGCGCGGGTGCGGGTCAGGAACAGCCAGACCAGCAAGGCGCAGATCAGCGCCCAGAAGAAGGCGAGGTTGAGCGGGCTGCGCGGCAGGTCCAGGCCGAGGGCGCCCGCAATCTCCCAGAGCTGCGGCAGCCAAGCATTTGGCGGGAAGGTGGCGGATTCGGGCGAGGAGCTGCCAGGTCGGATCAGGACGTAGACCAGGAGGTAGGTCATGATCGACGCGGCAATAAAATTGAACATGATCGTCGTGATGACGATGTGGCTGCCGCGCCTGGCCTGCAGCCATCCCGGGATGAAGCCCCAGGCGGCGCCGAAGGCGGCGGCTGCGAGGGTGGCCAGCGGCAGGACCACCAGGAACGGCAGGTCGCCCAGATAAAGGCAGACCAGGGTGAGGCCGAGGCCGCCTATATAGGCTTGGCCCTCGGCGCCGATATTGAACAGGCCGGCATGGAAGGCGATCGCGACTGCCAGGCCAGTGAAGACGAAATTGGTCGCGTAGAACAGGGTCCAGCTGAACAGCTCGGCGTTGCCGAACGCGCCGCGCACCAGATAGCCGGATGCTTCCAGCGGGTTCTCGCCCAGCGCCAGCACCACTAGGCTGGCGATCAGGAACGCGACCACCAGGTTGAGGAGCGGCAGGAGGCCATAGTCGGCCCAGGCGGGCAGCTTCCTGGAAGGCCCGGCCGCCATCAGGCCGCCCCTTTGCGGATGCCGGCCATGAGCAGGCCGATTTTCTTCTCGTCGGCGGCAGCGGCGGTGAGCTCGCCGGTGAACGTGCCGTCGAACATGACCAGGATCCGGTCGGCGAGGGAGAGGATCTCGTCGAGCTCGACCGAGACCAGCAGGACCGCCTTGCCGGCGTCGCGCATCTCGATCAGGCGGCGGTGGATGAACTCGATGGCGCCGATATCGACGCCGCGGGTGGGCTGGCCGACCACGAGCAGGACAGGGTCGTGCTCGATCTCGCGGGCCAGGACCAGCTTCTGCTGGTTGCCTCCGGAGAAGGCGCTGGCGTCGTAGGCGGGATCGGGGGGACGGACGTCGAAGATCTCCATCCAGGACGCGCAGCGCTTCCTGAGCAGGGCACGGTCCAGGAACAGGCCGTCGCTGCAGCCGGGCCGGTCCTGGTAGCCGAGGAACGCGTTCTCCCAGGCGGGAAAGCCGCGGACCAGCCCCATCCGCAGGCGGTCCTCGGGCACATGGCCCAGGCCCTCGGGGCGGCTGCCGCCGCCCTCGACCGGCCGGCCGTCCAGCTCGATCCAGCCGGAGGTGGCGGCACGGATGCCGGTGACCGCCTCCAGGAGCTCCGACTGGCCGTTGCCGGCCACGCCGGCAATGCCCAGGATCTCGCCGCGCCGCACCTCGAACGAGACGTTCCTGACCCGCTGGACGCCCTGGCGGTCGGTGACGACCAGGTCCTGGACGCGCAGGGCGGGTTCACCCGGCCGCGCCGGCTCCTTGTCCACGCGGAGCAGGACCTTGCGGCCGACCATCAGCTCGGCAAGCTCCTCGCGGGAGGTGGAGCTGGTGGTCCGATGGGCGACCATGGTGCCCTGGCGCATGACGCTCACCCGGTCGGTCACGGCCATGATCTCGCGCAGCTTGTGGGTGATCAGGACGATGGTGCGGCCCTGCGCGCGCAGGCTCTTTAGGATCCGGAACAGATGGTCGGCTTCCTGGGGGGTGAGCACGCCGGTGGGCTCGTCCAGGATCAGGATGCGGGCACCCCGGTAGAGGGCCTTGAGGATCTCGACCCGCTGCTGGACGCCGACCGGCAGGTCGGAAACCAGGGCGTCGAGCGGCACGTCGAGGCGGTACTCGCGCTCCAGGCGCAGGATCTCCGCCCGCGCCCGCCCGGCCCCGCCCTTGAGGAGCAGCCCTCCCTCGGCACCGAGCAGCATGTTCTCCAGGACCGTGAAAGTCTCGACCAGCATGAAGTGCTGGAAGACCATGCCGATCCCGGCCCGGATCGCGTCCTGCGGGCCGTCGACCCGGACCGGCTGGCCCTCGATCAGGACCTGACCGGAATCAGCCTGATAAAAGCCATAGAGAATGTTCATCAGGGTCGACTTGCCGGCGCCGTTCTCCCCGACAATGCCGTGGATCGTGCCGGCCTCGACCCGCAGGTCGACCGCCCGGTTGGCGTGGACCGGCCCGAAGCGCTTGTCGATGCCGCGCAGTTCGACCGCGGGCGCCGCGGGGGCGACCTGCTGGCGCTGGAACATCCGGACCCCGCTACCGGCCAGGGGTCACTGCTGCGTCGAGTAGTAGTCCTGGACCTCGATCTCGCCGGCGATGATCTTGGCCTTGGCCTCGTCGAGCTTCGCGACGATCTCCGGCGTGAGGACCTCCCGGTTGTTCTCGTCCAGCGCGTAGTCCACGCCGTCTTCCTTCAGACCCAGATTGAGCATGCCCGGCTGCCAGCTGTTGTCCTGCGCGGCCTTGAAGGCCTCGTAGACCGCGACGTCGACGCGCTTGAGCATCGAGGTCAGCACATGGCCCGGGTAGAGATGGTTCTGGTTGCTGTCGACGCCGATCGAGAACTCGTCCTTGTCCTTGGACGCTTCCAGCACGCCCAGGCCAGCGGCGCCGGCGGCGGCATAGACCACGTCCGCGCCGCTGTCGTAGTGGCTGAAGGCCAGTTCCTTCGCCCGGGTGGAATCGCTCCAGGCGGCCGGGGTGGTGCCGACATAGTTGGAGGTCAGCTTGATGTCGGGGTTGGCCGCCTTGGCGCCCTGCTCGTAGCCATACTCGAAATTGTGGATCAGCGGGATGTCCATGCCGCCCACGAAGCCGATCTTGCCGGTCTGGCTTTTCAGGGCCGCGGCCATCCCGACCAGATAGCTGCCTTCGTGCTCCTTGAAGAGGATCGACTGGACGTTGGGCTTGTCGACGCTGGCGTCGATGATGGTGAACTTGGCGTCGGGATAGCGCTCGGAGAGCGTCTCCAGCGAGGTGCCGAACGCGAAGCCGACCACCACCACGATGTCGGCGCGCCTGGCCATGCGCTCCAGGGCCTGGTCGCGCTGGCTCTCGTTGGTGACCTCGAACTCGAGATAGCCGATGCCGGTCTCGGCCTTGAACTTCTCCGCGCCGTTGTAGGCAGCCTCGTTGAAGGATTTGTCGAACTTGCCGCCCATGTCGAAGATCAGGGCCGGCTGGAAGTCCTCCTGGGCCTGGGCGGCAACCGAGAAGGCCAGGAGGCTGGCTGCGGCGAGAAGGGCCGAACGGCGGATCATCATCGTCTCCCCAAGACTGGCGGCACGCCGCCGCTGGCATGGGATGAGCCTAGGCGGGCCGACGCCGATGGCAAGCCGTTCGGCGCGGGCTCCTCGCATCTCGTCCTGGGCATGATGCCGCCGCCGGCCACTTGGCAGGTCACCACCTATCTCGCCGGGCGACGCAGCAGCGGCATCGCCGTTCCGCTCTTCCTGGACGGGCCGATGACCGGTTCGACCTTCCATGCCCAGGTCCAGCAGTTCCTGGCGCCGCCCCTCGCACCGGACGAGGTGTGGCGCCGCCGCGTGCTCCTGCACGCATCCTTTGCAGGGAGCGGTCCAGGAGGACCGGGAGGCGGGCAGGTCTTTGCCAAGCTCAAGACGCTCCGGCGTCAGGCGGCGGTCCGAAGCCGCGAGACCGTTTGGAACACCATCGGTCGGCTGCTCGATGCCTTCAGCCCAGCCGAGTAGCCAACCACCTCCAGGACGCACAATATGCGTTCAACTGAACTTGAAATGCTCCTGAGCGTTTGAGGTTCGCGTGCGTGCGGGTTTTGCTGGAGGGTGCAGGCCGTAGCTGGCCAGCCCGGTAGGCAGCGGGCTACTTGGCGGTGGACCCGATGGCAGTGCATTCGCAAATGCGGGCGAGCGGGAGCACCCGGCTGCCCAAGGTCGGCGGCTATCGCAGGCCCTTGCTGGCGTTCCCGGCATCTCCTTCGGCCTTTGACCCGGCCGGCATCGTGCTCCCCGGAACGGAGCCTCACGAAAGAGGCCTCACGATTTGTGCAGGCTGGCTGCTGCCTTGCTCCCTCGGCGAGGTGGAGGAGGCGCAGCCCCTGCCAGGCCGGCGTGGGCGCGTGCCTTGTGGATCGCCCTGCCTCCACGTGCCGGCTTGCGGCAGACCCGGCTGGACCCTGGCCGCACTTGGGTCCGCCGCCGGTGGGAGCGCCCGGGTCAGTGTCTCGGCGCGGCGGCCCGGCGGAGGCGGTCGCGGATCGCTTCGGCTAGGCCCTGCCCCTCGATCGGCATGACGGCGATCCGGGCGGCGCCGGACCGGTCGGCCAGGCGGAGCATGGCGAACAGGTTGGCGGCGGCTTCGGCGAGGTTGCCGGTCGGACTGAGGTTGAAAGTCGAACGGGCGCCTGGCGGAACATTCGGCCCGAAGGCCAGCAGCGCCTCATCGGGAGCCACGGAGGAGGCGTCCAGGCGGACCGGGGCGGCCGGCGCATAGTGCGAGGCGAGCATGCCGGGCGAAGCCGGGCGATCCGGGTCGTCGCCGGGTGCCGCCAGGGGACCCAGGATCGCCTCGATCTCCTGGCGGGGCAGGCCGCCCGGGCGCAGCAGCGTGGCGCGGCCGGGCTCCGCCAGCCCGATCACCGTGCTCTCAAGTCCTACCTGGCAGACACCCCCATCCAGCACCATCGCCACCGCATGGCCCAGATCCTCGGCCACGTGCCGGGCCGTGGTCGGGCTGATCCGCCCGGAAGGGTTGGCGGAGGGCGCCACGACCGGGCGTCCTGCCTGGCGCAGCAGCGCCTGCGCCACCGGATGGGCGGGGACCCGGATCGCGAGGGTGGCGAGGCCGGCCGTGGCATGGCGGGAGACCGGATTGCCGGACCGGGCAGGCAGCACCAGGGTGAGCGGCCCCGGCCAGAATGCCTTTGCCAGGAGCAGGGACCGCTCGTCCAGATCGACCAGGCGCCCGGCCGCCTTGATGTCGGCGACATGGACGATCAGCGGGTTGTGGGCCGGCCTGCCCTTGGCCCGGTAGACGCTCTGCACGGCCGCGTCGTCGGTGGCGTCCGCGCCCAGCCCGTAGACGGTCTCGGTCGGAAAAGCGACGAGGCGGCCGGAGCACAGATGCTCGGCCGCCTCCCGGATCGACGGAGGATCGGGTGGGACGATCGGGCTCACGCCTTGGCGCGGACCCGGAACATGGCGACGCCGGCCGCGATCGCCAGCAGGATCTTGGCGATCTCGCTCGGCAGGAACGGCAGGACGCCATGGGTGACGGCGTTCTCGAAGCCCACCAGGACCGACAGCCAGGCCACGCCCAGCACGAAGATGGTCGCGATGCCAGCGACGACAGCGGCGGAGATGCGGGCCAGGCCCTGGCCCGAGCGCACCAGCCACCCAGCGATGGCGGCAGCGGCAACGAAGCCCAGCAGGTAGCCGCCGGTCGGGCCGACCATGTAGGCGAGGCCAAGGCCACGCTCCGGCGTGCCGGTGAACACCGGCAGGCCCATGGCGCCCTCCGCCAGATAGGCGACCACGGTGGCGGCACCCAGGCGCCAGCCATAGGCCATGCCGATCAGCACGACGATGGCGGTCTGCATGGTCATCGGGACCGGCCAGAACGGCACCTGGATCTTGGCCGAGGCGGCCAGGAGCAGCGTGCCGAACAGCACCAGCGCCAGGTTGCGCAGGGCCGGCCGGTCAGTCGGCCACAGCTGGTCGATCGGGGATGCGGTGGTCGTGGACATGGCGGTTCCTGCAGGCTGGAGGCGGGGTGCAGATTAAGTCGGCGGATGCCGAGCGCAAGCGTCAGGAGCGGGCGAGCGCCCGCCAGCCGATATCCTTGCGGCAGAAGCCGTCCGGCCAGTCGATCCGCTCGACCGCGGCATAGGCGCGGTCGCGGGCCTGCTGGAGGTCGGCGCCGATGCCGGTGACGTTCAGGACCCGGCCGCCGCTGGCGAGCAGGCGCCCGCCTTCCGCGCGGGTGCCGGCATGGAACAGGAGCAGGTCGTCGCCCTCCAGGTCGGCCGGGATGCGGATCTCGGTGTTCCTGGCATAGGCGCCGGGATAGCCGTTCGCGGCCATCACAACGCTCAGCGCATGGGCAGGAAACCAGCGCAGGCTCATATGGGCGAGCTGGCCGTCGATGGCACCCTGCAGGAGCTGGCACAGATCGGTCATCAGGCGCGGCAGGACGACCTGGCACTCCGGATCGCCGAAGCGGACATTGTACTCGATCAGCTTCGGCCCCTCGGCCGTCAGCATCAGCCCGGCATAGAGGAAGCCCTGGAACGGATTGCCCTCCTCCGCCATGCCTTTCAGCGTGGGCCGGATGATGGTCGCCATCACCTGCTCGACCAGGGCGTCGGTCAGGATCGGAGCGGGCGAATAGGCGCCCATCCCGCCGGTGTTGGGCCCCTGATCGCCGTCGAACGCGCGCTTGTGGTCCTGGGCGGTGCCGATCTCCAAGGCGTGGGTGCCGTCGCACAAGGCGAACATGGACGCCTCCTCGCCGACCAGGCACTCCTCGACCACCAGGGTGGCGCCGGCCTCGCCGAAGCCGCCGGCGAACGCGTCGTCCACCGCCGCCAGCGCCTCGTCCAGGGTCAGCGCGACGACCACGCCCTTGCCCGCGGCCAGGCCGTCGGCCTTGATCACGATCGGCGCACCTTCGGCCTCCACATAGGCCCTGGCCTCGGCGGCCCTGTCCTTGGTGAAGGTGCGGTAGCGGGCGGTGGGAATATGGTGGCGGGTGCAGAAATCCTTGGTGAATGCCTTGGAACTCTCCAGCTGGGCAGCGCTGGCCGAGGGCCCAAAGGCGCGGATGCCGGCTTCCGCCAGCCGGTCGACCAGGCCCAGGGTCAGCGGCAGCTCCGGCCCCACCACGACCAGCCCGACGGCTTCGGCCAGCGCCAGGCGGACCAGGCCGTCGATATCGTCCACGGCGACGGCAACGCACCGGGCGACCGCGGCGATGCCGGCATTGCCCGGCGCGCACAGGACTTCGCTGACCATGGGGGAGGCGGCCAGCGACCAGCAGAGCGCATGCTCCCGGCCGCCGCTGCCGATGACGAGGGTTTTCAAGGACGTCTCTCCGCTCAGCGGGAACGTGTTGGACCGTCCGGTCGAATGCCGCAAGACATGCGTGCACGGATGCCGGACTGGGCAGCCGGGCGGGGTCGACTCTCATGGCTGCAGTAACGGCGGCACCCAATCCCGCGCGTTGCACAAGGACCCCGTCCGGCTCTATCTGCTCGGCGCGACTGGAGTGAGGAACATGGCAGCGTCGAAACTCGCGGTGGGTGTGCTGGGTGCGTCGGGCTACACGGGCGCGGAACTGCTGCGCCTGCTGGAGCAGCACGACCGGGTCCAGGTCGAGGTCCTGACCGGCGATCGCATGGCCGGCAAGCAGATCGGCGAGGTCTTCCCGCATCTGGCGATGCAGAAGCTGCCGAAGCTGGTGAAGATCGAGGATGTCGACTTCGCCGCGCTGGACGTGGTGTTCTGCTGCCTGCCGCACGGCACCACCCAGGAAGTGCTGCGCGACCTGCCGCACAACGTGAAGATCGTCGACCTGTCCGCCGACTTCCGCCTCTACGACCCGAAGCTCTACCACCAGGTCTACGGCCATCCGCACGCGGCGGTGGAACTGCAGAAGGAAGCGGTCTACGGCCTGACCGAGCACTACCGGGACAAGGTGAAGGCGACCCGGCTGGTGGCCAATCCCGGCTGCTACACGACCACCGCCGAACTGCCGCTGGTGCCGCTGCTGGCCGAGGAACTGATCGAGCGCGACCCGATCGTGATCGACGGCAAGTCCGGCGTGTCCGGGGCCGGGCGCTCGCTGCGGGAGAACCTGCTGTTCGCCGAGGCGGCCGACGGATTTTCCGCCTATGGCGTCGGCAACCACCGGCATGCGCCCGAGATCGACCAGTGCCTGAGCGAGTTCGGCGGCGGGAAGGTCGAGGTGAGCTTCACCCCGCATTTGGTGCCGATGCTGCGCGGGATCTTCGCCACCAGCTATGTGCGGATGAAGGACGGCGTGGAGGTCCAGGACCTGCAGGAGCGGCTGGAGGAGGCCTATGCCGACGAGCCGTTCGTGCATGTCCTTCCCCCCAAGTCCCTGCCCTCGACCAAGCAGGTGCGCGGCTCGAACCACTGCCTGATCGCGGTGCATCCCGACCGGATCAAGGGCCGGGCGATCCTCCTCTCGGTGACCGACAACCTCATCAAGGGTGCGTCCGGCCAGGCCCTGCAGAACATGAACGTGATGACCGGCCTGCCGGAGACCAGCGGCCTGACCATCGGCCCCCTCTACCCGTGACCGTGACCCTGGCCGACGTGCAGGCGGCGCACCGGCATATCGCCGGTGCAGTGGCGCGCCCGCCCTGCCTGCCGTCGCGCACCCTCTCGGAGATCACCGGCGCGGATGTCCGGCTGAAGTTCGAGAACTTCCAGTACACCGCCTCGTTCAAGGAGCGCGGGGCGCTCAACCGCCTGCTCCAGGCAAGCCCAGAAGAGCGCGCGCGGGGCGTGATCGCCATGTCGGCCGGCAACCATGCCCAGGGGGTGGCCTATCATGCCAGCCGGCTGGGCATTCCTTCGGTGATCGTGATGCCGGCCTTCACCCCGATCGTGAAGGTCGAGAACACCCGCAAGCTCGGTGCCCGGGTGGAACTGTTCGGTGAGAGCGTCGAGGAGGCGGGCAGCCACGCCCGCGCCATCGCTGCCGACGAGAACCTGCTGTTCGTCCACCCGTTCGACGACCCGGCGGTGATCGCCGGGCAGGGCACCATCGCCCTGGAGATGCTGGAGGACCACCCGGACCTGGACGTGCTGGTGGTGCCGATCGGCGGCGGTGGGCTGATCTCGGGCATGGCCACCGCAGCCAAGGCGATCCGGCCAGGCATCGAGATCGTGGGGGTGGAGGCGGCGCTCTATCCGACGGTGTGGCGGCTGCGGCGCGGCCTGCCGATCGAGGCGGGCGGCCCCACCATCGCCGAGGGCATCGCGGTCAAGCATCCGGGCGCCCTCACCCTGCCGATCATCGAGGAACTGGTCGACGATGTCGTGCTGGTGGACGAGGCGGCGCTGGAGACCGCGGTCCTGATGCTGCTCGAGATCGAGAAGACCGTGGTGGAGGGCGCCGGAGCCGCCGGCCTGGCCGCCCTGCTCGCCAATGGCGACCGGTTCCGCGGGCGCAAGGTCGGGCTGACCTTGTGCGGCGGCAACATCGACAGCCGGCTTCTGTCCGCCGTGATCCTGCGCGGCCTGGTGCGCACCGAGCGGATGGTGCGCTTCCGGGTCAGCCTGCCCGACCGGCCGGGCAGCCTGACCAAGGTGACGGGGCTGATCGCGAAATGCGGCGGCAACGTGGTCGACGTGGCGCACCAGCGCGCGTTCGCGCGGATCTCGGTGATGCAGACCGATGTCGACGTGACGATTGAGACCCGCAACGCCGCCCATGCCGCACAGATCCGCAACACCCTGGCCGCCGAAGGCTACGCGGTGCGGGGCCTGGACGAGGCGCCGTCCGCCGGCGGGCTTTAGCCCATTCTAGGACTAAAGTCTTTAAGCTCTCTTCAACTTGTGGTAGAACACGCCTCCTGTCCCATGCCACGGAGCGGCAAGGTGCGCGTGCTGATCCTGGAATCGACCTCCCGCCTCGCCGCCGGTCTCCAGCGGGAACCCGGGGAGCGGCTGGATTTGCGCGGCACCGCCAGCCTCGCCGAGGCGATGCTGCTGCGGGAACGGCCGGGCTGGCAGCCGCAGGCCATCCTGTCCGAACTGACCCTGCCGGACGGCGAGGGCGCCGAGATCGTCGACGCGCTGGGCCGGGCCTTTCCGGGCACGCCGGTGCTGTTCTCGACCGGCGATTGCGCCCAGGCACGCCGCCAGCTCGACGCGGTGCTGGCATCGCCTGCCCTCCCCTGCCTTCCCCGGCATCTGGCCGATGAGCGCCGCGAGATCCTGGGCGAGATCGACATCGTGGCCCGCCGGGCGGCCGACCAGGCGGTCAGCCAGGCGATCGAACGGCTGATGGCGCGGCTGGGGCTGGACGACGAGGACGGCGTGAAGACCGCAATCCGGCTGGCCCGCGCCTATGAGAATGCCCGCTCAAGATTCTGGTCGGCGGTGACGTCCGGGCTAGCCAGCGGCTTCCTGATAGCACTGGGGGTTGGGCTGGTGGCCTTGGTCAAGGGCGGCGGGCTCCTGCCCTGAAGGAACAGCGACCCGGACTGGCTCCTCGCGAGCCCGCCCTCGCTCGATAAAGCGCGCTCCGCAACCGCCCCTCGGGTGGTTCCATCGGGAAGAACGGGCGCAGCGGTCCGACGCGGTCCCAAGTGGACTGCTGAACTCCTTTTCTTGGCGATCGCGCAGGACCAGGGCCGCCGGTTGGACCTGAGCCTCCGGCCTGCCCGCCTGGATCGCCGGCTGGTTCCGCGTCCGCGGGCCGCCTGAGCGCAGGCACCCTCCCGCGAGGGGTGGACATCGCGATTGGATATTGTATCCAATCATGGCAAGCAGAACGGGATCCTCATGCAGCGCCTCCATCGCACCGCCGCCGATCAGGTCGTCCAGGAGCTCCGGCAGCGGATCCTGACCGGGGAGCTGCCGGCGGGGGCGCATCTGCGCCAGGAGGCGGTGGCGGAGATGTTCGGGCTAAGCCGGATACCGGTGCGCGAGGCGCTGCAGCGGCTGGATGCCGAGGGCTGGGTGCGGTTCGCGCCGCACCGGGGGGCCTTCGTGTCGGGCCTGTCCAGCGAGGAGGTCGCCGAGCTGTTCGAGCTGCGCCTTCTGCTGGAACCGCATCTGCTGGAACGGGCAGTGCCCCGCTTCGGGCCGGCCAGCCTGAGTTCCCTGCGCGAGGCGGCGGCGCTGTTCGAGCGCGAGCTTTCCGGCGACGACCGTCGCGGCTGGGGAGCGGCGAACCGGGCCTTCCACCGGCAGCTCTACGCGCCGGCGGGCCGGCCCCGGATCGCTTCCCTGGCGCAGGGATTCGACGAGCGGGTCGAGGCCTATGTCGGCGCCCATCTGGCGCTGGAAGGCATCGCCCCCCGGGCGATCGCCGAGCACCGCCAGCTGGTGGCGGCGGTCGAGGCGGCCGATGCCGCCCGGGCGGTCACGGTCTTGCGCGACCATCTGGAGCGGACCCGGGACGAGCTTACCGGCTGGATCGATAAGCGGGAGAAGGCGGCATGAGAATCACCGGGATCAGGGTCTGGCAGATCGATCTGCCGCTCGCCGAGGGCAGCTACCAGTGGGCGGGCGGCAAGTCCGTGCAGGTGTTCGACACCACGCTGGTCGCGCTCGACACCGATGCCGGCCTCACCGGCTGGGGCGAAGTCTGCCCGCTGGGACCGGTCTACCTGCCGGCCTACGCCGAAGGCGTGCGCGGCGGGATCCGCGAGCTCGGCCCCCACCTGCTCGGCCTGGACCCTTGCGAGCACGGCCGGCTCTGGCAGGCGATGGACGGCCAGCTCAAGGGCCACCCGTTCGTGAAGTCCGGCCTCGACATGGCAGCCTGGGACCTTCTGGGCAAGGCTGCCGACCTGCCGGTGGCGACGCTCCTGGGCGGGATCGTCACCCCGGAGATCCCGCTCTACCGCGCGATCAGCCAACGCCCGGCCAAGGAGATGGCGGCCAACCTGCGCAGCCATCGCGACGCCGGCTACCGGCGCTTCCAGCTCAAGGTCGGCGGCGACGCCGACGAGGACATCGCCCGGATCCGGGCCTGCCGCGCCATCCTGGAGCCTTCCGACAGGCTGGTGGCCGACGCCAACACCGGCTGGCTGGCGGCGGACGCGATGCGGGTCGTCAACGCGGTCCGGGATCTCGACCTGTTCATCGAGCAGCCCTGCCTCACCTACGAGGAGAGCCTGTCGGTGCGCGAGCGGACCACCCTGCCCTTCGTGCTCGACGAGAACATCGACGGGCTGGAGCCGCTCCTGCGGGCGTCCCGCGACCGGGCGATGGACATGGTCAACATCAAGCTCAGCAAGCTCGGCGGCCTCACCCAGGCCCGCCTGATCCGCGAGTTGTGCGCCCGGCTGGGCCTTTTGATGATCGTCGAGGACAGCTGGGGCGGTGACGTCACCACCGCGGCGATCGCCCACGCGGCTGCCAGCACGCCTTCCCGCAACCTGTTCGCCGCCACCGACTTCAACGGCTACGTGACCCGCTCCTTCGCCGACGGCGCCCCCCGGCGCGACGGCGGGATCATGCGGCTGCCGCCCGGCCCCGGCCTGGGCGTCACCCCTCGCCTGGCCGAGCTGGGCGAACCGGTCTTCACCATCGACTGAACCCGACCGTCTGCCACCTTCAAGCAAGAGGACGACTTCCATGGGCATCAACTGGCGCGGCGTCTTTCCGGCCGTCACCACCCAGTTCCACGACGACGAGCGCATCGACTTCGCGGCCAACGGCAAGCATGTCGAGTGGCTGCTGGAGAGCGGCGTGCACGGGCTGATCATGCTCGGCACGGTCGGCGAGAACGGCTCCCTGTCCGCCGGGGAGAAGCGCGACGTGCTCAAGGCCACCAAGGAGCTGGTGGGTGGCCGGGTGCCGATCATCGCGGGCGTGGCCGAGAACCGCACCGCCGATGCCTGCCGCTATGCCGAGGACTGCGCCGCCATGGGCCTGGACGGGCTGATGGTGCTGCCGGGCATGATCTACAAGGCGGACGCCCGCGAGAACGTCGCGCATTTCCGCACCGTGCTGAACGCCACCGACCTGCCGGTGCTCGCCTACAACAACCCGATGGTCTACGGGGTCGACCTGAAGCCCGAGACCTTCGTGGAACTGGCCGACCAGAAGACCCTGGTGGCGATCAAGGAAAGCTCGGATGACGTCCGCCGGCTCACCGACATCATCAACGCCACCGGCGACCGCTTCACCCTGTTCTGCGGCGTCGACGACCTGATGATGGAGAGCGCGCTGCTGGGTGCGGTCGGCTGCGTCCACGGCATCGCCAACGCCTTCCCGGCCGAGACCGTGAAGATGTGGGAGCTGATGGAGGAGGGCCGCTGGAATGAGGCGCTGCCGCTCTATCGATGGGCGACGCCGATGTTCCACCTCGATACCAGCCCCAAGCTGGTCCAGTACATCAAGCTGGTCCAGCACCTGGTCGGCCGCGGCAGCGAGACGGTGCGGGCACCCCGCCTGACCATCGCGGGCGAGGACCGGGCACGGGTGGAGGCGATGGTCAAGAAGGCGCAGGCCGAGCGGCCGGCGTTCGGCTGAACCGACGCATGAACTGCCCCCGAGCGGAACGGTCGTTCCGCTCGGGGCAGCATGGCCGCAAGCGCCAGGACATCCTGGCCACGACCGGACGGCTGTTCTGCCGGGACGGCTTCGGCCGGACCGGCATTGACCGGCCCATGGCCCGCGCCGGCGGGGCGCTCGGCACCTTCTACCGGAAGTCCCGACGCCAGGACGAGGTGGTGGCAGGGGCTGCCGCCTGACCCGGCGCAACGTTGATCCTGGAAGCTTCTGGAAGAAAGGGGCCAGCGCTTCAGCCAGCGGCGCCTGGCGATCAGCAGCCCCCCAGGACTTCCTGGAGCAGCGCGTCCTCGCCGCCGGCCCCCCCTTGGCGCTTGGGCGTCAGTGCGACGCCCTGGGCGTCCCGCAGGGCACCGCAGCCCTGATCTCCGTGTTGCAGCCGATGCCGACCACGACATGCTCGCCGAGCCTGTGCCGGGCGAGCATGTCGTGGCCCGCCACCATGGTCTGAAGCCAGGCGATGCCCGGCATCGCCCTTGCCTGGCTGGCGCCGCGCCCGCCTGCAGCTGAAAACAAAGAAGGCCGGGCGTCGCCGCCCGGCCTTCTCCATGATCGTTCGATGAACGCCGAGGGATCAGCGCTTGCTGAACTGGAAGCTGCGGCGGGCCTTGGCCTTGCCGTACTTCTTACGCTCGACCATGCGCGAATCGCGGGTCAGGAAGCCGCGGATCTTGAGCGCCGGACGGTTGGTCGGGTCGTAGGCCACCAGCGCGTGGCTGATGCCGTGCCGGACCGCACCGGCCTGGCCGGACAGGCCGCCGCCGACGACGGTCGCGACGATGTCGTAATGGCCAAGCGCTTCCAGCTGCTGGAAGGGCTGGTTGACGATCATCTGCAGGGTCGGCCGCGCGAAGTAGGCGGGCATCTCCTTGCCGTTGACCGTGAACTTGCCGCTGCCGGGCTTCACCCAGACGCGGGCCACGGCTTCCTTGCGGCGGCCGGTGGCATAGGAACGGCCCTGGGCGTCGATCTTCGGCTGGGCCGGAGCGGCGACGGGCTCGGCGGCGGACGCCGGGCGCAGGCGGGCGAGGTCGGAAAAGGAACTGGTGGTCTCGGCCATGGATCTGCTCAGGCTGCGGTGCGGGCGTTCTTGGAATTCAGCGCGGCGAAGTCGACCGAAGCCGGCTTCTGCGCCTGATGCGGATGCTCCGCACCCTTGTAGACGTGCAGCTTGCGCATCACGTCGCGGCCAAGCGGCCCGCGGGTGATCATCCGCTCCACCGCCTTCTCGATGACGCGCTCCGGGAAGCGGCCGTCCAGGATCTTGTCGGCGTGCACACCCTTGATGCCACCGGGATGCCCGGTGTGGCGATAGTAGACCTTCTGGGTCCGCTTGTTGCCGGTGAGCACCACCTTCTCGGCGTTGACGATCACCACGTGATCGCCGGTGTCCATGTTCGGCGTGAACATCGCCTTGTGCTTGCCGCGCAGACGGTTCGCCACGTAGCTCGCGAGCCGGCCCAAGACGAGGCCTTCGGCATCGATCAACAGCCAGTCCTGCTGGATGTCGGCCGGCTTGGCGGAATAGGTGCCCATCAGATCAACTCACTTCTGCCATCGCTACCTGACGGCAGCCACAAGAGATTTGTCGCCGGTAGCAGGTGCTCCCAGCGGTGGACGGTCGTCTAGCCGTCACACGGGTCCGGAGTCAAGAACGCGACCGCGGTGGAATCGCGTAGGTGCCGACCGCATGGGCCACCGGCTCGACGTTTCCTTCGGAGAAAAGCCGGGCCTCGGCGATCGCGAGCGTCCGGCCGAGGCGGATGACCCTGGCCTCGGCCAGCACGTCCGCATGGCGCGGCTTGGCCAGGAAATGGAAGGTCAGGTCGGTGGTCACGCAGAGCGGCTCGTTGCCGATCCGGGCCAGGATCGCGCCCCAGAGCGCGATGTCGACCAGCGTCATCATCGCAGGCCCGGAGACCGAGCCGCCCGGACGCAGCGCGATCTCCCGCCACGGCAGCCGCACGACCGCCGCCTCGCCGTCGAACCGCTCCAGCCTCAGCCCGAGCAGCCCGGCCAGGGGCACGGTGTCGCAGGCCATCGCCTCGAACCCGGCCGCATCCAGGGGTGGGAGAGGATCGTCCGACACTATATCAGGGTTCCAGCTGCAGGTGACCGGCGGTCTGTGGCGATGCGCCGTCGCCGCCGCAAGCCGCGCGTTGCCGCACAAAGCCATTCTCGGGACCCAGCCTTCATGTCGGCCAGCACCATGCAGAACGAGCCCGTGATCCTCCGGGACGACCGGAACGGGGTCGCGACCCTCACCCTGAACCGCCCCAAGGCGTTCAACGCCCTGTCCAAGGCGGTGCTCACCGAACTGGAGCGGCTGGTCGATGCCATCGCCCAGGACCGCTCGGTGCGGGTGGTGGTGCTGACCGGCCATGGCGCCGCGTTCTCCGCCGGCCACGACATGAAGGAGATGGCGTCCGATCGCAGCGAGGCGGCCCTGACCGACCTGTTCAGCCATTGCTCGCGGGTGATGGTGAAGCTGACGAGACTGCCCCAGCCGGTGGTGGCGCGGGTCGACGGGATCGCGGCCGCGGCCGGTTGCCAGCTGGTGGCGGCCTGCGACCTGGCAGTCTGCACCGAGGACAGCCGCTTTGCCACCTCGGGCGTCAAGTACGGCCTGTTCTGCGCGACCCCGGCGGTGGCGCTGCGCCGGGCGGTGCCGCAGAAGGCCGCCCTGGAGATGCTGTTCACCGGGGACTTCATCGACGCCGCGGAAGCGCTGCGGCTGGGTCTGGTCGGGCGGGTGGTGGCGAAGGAGGCGCTGGACGATGCGGTCGTCGACCTCGCCGCCCGGATCGCGGAGAAGCCGTTCGACGTGATCGCGCTGGGCAAGCGGGCCTTCTACGACGAGGCCGGCATGGGCCTGGAGGAATCCTACCGCCATGCCACCGGCGTGATCGTGGAAAACGCGCTGGGGGCCGACTTTGCCGAGGGCGTCGCCGCGTTCGCCGAGAAGCGCAAGCCCGCCTGGCCAAACAACTGATCCGCCCGCCTGCCCCCTTCCCTCACTTCATGCGGATGCGCATCCGCCGGAACTTGCCATGAGCGCCGAACTCGCCGACCTCCGGTACAACGATGCTGACCTCCGGCGCATCCTCAAGGAAGCCAAGACCATCGCGATGGTCGGCGCCTCCATGAACGAGATGCGGCCGTCCTACTTCGCGATGCTCTATCTGCAGGGCAAGGGCTTCCGGGTGATGCCGGTCAACCCGCGCTATGCCGGGCAGACCTTGCTGGGCGAGACGGTGTATCCCGACCTAGCCTCGCTACCCGAGGTCCCGGTGATGGTCGACATCTTCCGCCGCTCCCAGGACGTGCCCCCGATCGTCGACGAGGCGATCCGGATCGGCGCCAAGGTGGTCTGGATGCAGCTGGGCGTGCGCCATGACGAGGCGGCGGCCAAGGCGGAGGCGGCCGGCCTGGAGGTGGTGATGAACCGCTGCCCGAAGATCGAGTATGCGCGGCTGTTCGGCGAGATCGGCTGGCTGGGCGTCAACCGCGGCACGATCTCGTCCAAGCGGGGCCAGGCCATGCAGCTTTCGAAGTTCCGCGCGCGGCCGTGACCATGGCCACGGCGCAGGCAAGCGCTTGGTCGGCATCGTCGCCCGGGGTCGCGCGTCGCCCTCAAGCGGCCGTGCCGCCAGCCGCCGGCAGGAGCGGCGGCTGGCGGGGCCCGGGCCTCAGCTCTTGAGCATCTCGCGGACCGAATCCGCGAATTCCTGGACGTTGGACTGGTCGATGATCTTGGTCGGGATGATCTGCATCTTGTTGTCCGGGACCATCGAGCGGTCGCCCTCGATGTAGCGGGCCAGCGCCATCACCGACTGGTAGCCGAACTCGTAGGGCTGCTGGACGACCGTCGCCTCGATCACCCCTTCCGAGATGCCGCGCAGCGTCAGCTGGTCCTCGTCGAAGCCGACGATCTTGACCGCGCCTTCCTTGCCCGCCGCCTTGACCGCATTGTAGATCTGCGGGGTGTTGTAGGCCCACAGGCCCGAGAGCAGCTGGATCTCGTCGCCGTACTTGGTCAGCGTGTCCTCGGCATTGGCGCGCGCCTTGGCCTGGTCGCCGCCATCGGTGCGGATGTCGACGATCTCGACCTTGCTGCCTTCCAGCGCCTCCTTGATGCCCTGGACGCGCTCTTGCGCGTTGGCCGCCTCCATGGTGCCCACGAACAGCATGATCTTGCCGCCCTCGGGCAGCGCTTTGAGGATCAGCTTGCCGTGCTCGCGGCCGGCATCGACATTGTCGGTGCCGATATACATGATCCGGTTGGAGTTGGGCGCGTCGCCGTCCACCGTGAACAGCGCGGCCTTTTCGGCGATCCGGTTGAGGATGTCGGTGGAGTTGTCCGGGTTCACCGGGCTGATCGTCACCCCGGCGACGTTCAGGGCGAGCAGGTCTTCCAGGATCTGCTTCTGGGCCGCCGCGGACATCTCGCCGGGGATGAACATCCGCACGTCGTAGTTCGGCAGCTCGGCGGCGGCCTTTTCCAGGCCGCGCCGGGCGATCACCCAGAAGTCCGCCGGCACGTTGACCACGAACGCGATGAGCGGCTTGTCCGCCGCGAGCACCGGCCGCCCCAGCAGCGGGGTGGCCAGGACGGTCGACGCAGCGCCGAGCACGGCCTGCCGCTTGGTGAGTTTCATGATTTGCTTGTCCTCCGCTGATCCGGCACGCGCCCCCCGGATCGGCCAGGGGACAATGATGGTCGTGCTTGCGCTCGATGGCTGGGAAAACCGGGCCTTGTCCAGGGAATTGATTGCCCGGCGCATAGCCCATGGCCGCATCCCGGAGATGCCTTGGCCGGTGTTCGACGAGGGGTCATGCCCGTACCTGGCTACCCGCAGCCGGATAGCCTTTCCGCGCCGAGTTGCAGGAAGGCCGCCCTTCCGCCGGCGTGCTAGCCGGTGGGGATGGTCAGCAGCGGCTGCGGCCTGGCCGGGTCGGTCTGGACCATGGACACCAGCAGCATCAGGAAGGTGAAGGTGCGCTTGCTGGCATAGTCGGTGTCGTCGATCCAGAACCAGCCATCGCCATGGTCGATCTCGACATAAGGGTCGTCGGGGCGGTCCAGGCCGGCCTGGATGCGCAGGACCGGCTGCTCGGGAATGTCGGCGACCGTCGCGGGCGTGCGGCCGGACTGCACGTCGGGCGGCGGCACCTGGATCCGCCCGGCGACCTCCAGCAGCACGTCCAGGAGCGGGCGGGTGATCATCCGGATCTCGCGGCCGTTGCCCGCCCCCGACCCATAGATCATCGGGAACTCGTTGACGTCGGGATCCAGGCCCAGAAGGATCCGGATGTCCTTGACGCGACGGTCGGTGCCGCGGCTCTCGTCGACCAGCACGAAGCGCGGGCGGCCGAGCCCGTCGCGATCGGTACGGACGCCCAGCACGCCGGTGGTGCGGACCGCGCGAAAGCGCTCGATCACGATCTCCCAGCGCGGATGGGCGGGGATCGATTCCCCCGGCCGGGTCGAGCCGTTCGACAAGCCGTTGATGGAAGCCACGGTCAGGCCGAACACCATGTCCGGCGGGAAGCCGGTCAGCCCCAGCACCGCCAGGACGCCTGGCGGCAGCGGCTGCAGGAGGCGCTCCGACAGGGCGGCGCCGGTCACCGGCTGCCAGGTGATGGTCGGCCGATCGATATAGCGGCCCTCGCCGGACAGACGAAGATCCTCGCCCAGGTCCAGCCCGCTGGTGAACGTGGTGCCGGTGCCGACCGATCCCTCGACCTGGTAGCCGGCCACCACCTGGCCGATGTCGAGGAAGGCCACATGGTCGGCGTAGCGCAGCCGCACGACCGCCCCCAGCACCTGCCGCTTGGCCGCATCGGCGATCGCGTCGGTGTAGTCGCGCTGGTCCCGGACGATCGTGGACGGGCCGATCGAGGCGCAGGCGGACAGCAGACCCGGCAGAGCGGCCAGAAAAGTGCGGCGGGCGAGCTTCATGGGCGGACCATGCCGGAAACCGGCGGAGCTTGAAAGTTACCGGCGACTCATGCAGCACCACGGCACGGTCCGATCGGGAGACATTCGATGGCGGAAGAGACGGGTTACGGATTCGAGACGCTGGCGGTCCATGCGGGTGCAGCGCCGGATCCGACCACCGGTGCCCGGGCGGTGCCGATCTACCAGACGACCTCGTTCGTGTTCGACGACGTCGACCACGCCGCGGCGCTGTTCAACCTGCAGAAGTTCGGCAACATCTACTCGCGCCTGACCAACCCGACGGTCTCCGTCCTGGAAGAGCGTCTGGCGGCCCTGGAAGGCGGCACCGCCGCATGCGCCACCGCATCCGGCCACTCCGCGCAGTTCCTGACCTTCCTGAACCTGCTCTCGCCCGGCGACCACGTGGTCTCGTCCAACCGCCTCTATGGCGGCTCGATCGCGCAGATGAGCGGGACCTTCCCGCAGTTCGACTGGCATGTCAGCTTCGTCGACCCGCGCGAGCCCAATAACTTCAAGCAGGCCATCACGCCCAGGACCAAGGCGCTGTTCGTCGAGAGCGTGTCGAATCCGGACGGGATCGTCGCCGACCTGGAGGCGCTGGCCGCCATCGCCCATGAGGCCGGCGTGCCGCTGATCGTCGACAACACCCTGCCCAGCCCCTACTTCTGCAACCCGCTGAAATGGGGCGCCGACATCGTCGTGCATTCGCTGACCAAGTACCTGGGCGGCCAGGGCAACTCGGTGGGCGGCGGCATCGTCGAAGGCGGCCGGTTCGACTGGGCGCAGAACGACAAGTTCCCGCTGATGACCAAGCCGACCTCGGCCTATCATGGCCTCTCGTTCTACGAGACCTTCGGGAACTTCGCGCTGACCGTGCGCAACAAGGCGATCGGGCTGCGCGACATGGGTCCGGCGATGTCGCCGTTCAACGCGTTCCTGATCCTGAACGGGATCGAGACCCTGCCGCTGCGGATGCAGCGTCACGCCGAGAACGCCGACAAGGTCGCGGCCTTCCTGGAGACCCACCCGGCGGTGGCCTGGGTATCCTATGCCCGGCTGGAGAAGAACCGCACGCCCCTGCTCGACAAGTACTGCCCGAACGGCGTCGGCTCGGTCTTCACCTTCGGCGTGAAGGGCGGCTACGAGGCGGGGGTGAAGGTGGTGGACAGCTGCGAGCTGCTCAGCCACGTCGCCAACATCGGCGACACCCGCTCGCTGATCATCCACCCGGCCTCGACCACGCACCGCCAGCTCACCCCGGAGAAGCAGGTGGCCGCCGGGGCCGGGCCGGATGTGGTGCGGCTCTCGATCGGCATCGAGACGGCCTCCGACATCATCGCGGACCTGGACCAGGCCCTGAAGCAGGCGTCGCGCTGACGCCGCACGAGACGACCCGCTGGCGGCGAGGGCGCCGTCAGCGGGGATGGTCGTCCAGCATCACGAGGTTCGGACGCCTGGGCGGCGGCACCAGCGTCTGCAGAAGCTGGGCATAGAAGGCACCGTAAGCGGAGCCACGACCGGCCGCTTCCCGGCAGGCCGCCTGGACCCGGACCAGGGCGGCCCGCATCGAGCTGTCGCGCGTCTGGATCGAGCCGACCAGCGCCTTGAGCCGGACCGGCGGCAATCCGAGATCGCCCTCCCAGAACAGCACCTGGGTGCCCAGCAGCCAGACCGCCAGCGCGTCGGCCAGCGCATCCAGGCCAAACGAACGGATCTCGTCGCACAGCGACGCGATCTGTCCGGCCCGAACGGTAGCCGGATGGCGCGGCCGCAACGCGTCCGGCCAGTCGTCGGTGTCGCCCAGCCAGTTGAACGACCAGTCCGGCACCATCTGGTCGGCCAGCACGATCAGCCAGCCGACATCCTTGGAGCTGGCGTCCAGGCGGCGCATGTCGGCGGCGAGCCCCCACATCAGGTCGCGCGGCAGCGGGCACACCATGTCGTAGACCCCGGCGACCAGGTCGGAGAAGCGCCTGGCCATCGCCAGGATCGGCGCCCGCGCCGCTGTCTCCTCCTCGGTCAGCTCGACGAAAATGTAGTCCATCTCGCCGGAGGGATAGCTCTCCGACAGCCAGTGCCGGGGCCGCGGCTTGTCCTCGGGCCAAGTCTCGATCACCCGCTCGCGGCGCTCGGCATTGTAGCGGGTCATCGTCTCGGCGATCTCGACGAGCAGCGTCGGCCTGGCATGGTCGATATCGGTATCGACGTCGCCTTCCCCCTGCAGCGGCAGGGCCAGCAAGGCCTGCAGGACCGGCAGGAACCCGGCGAAAGCGTCGTCGCTCCACTTCCAGGCGTCCACCGCCTGGGGAAGCTCCTCGCGCCAGATGTTGGAGAGCTGCGCCACGGCCTCCGGTGCCCGCGGCCGCCCTTCCGCCCGCGAGGGCAGGACCAGTTCCGCCGCGATCGCGACCAGGTCGGCGACCTCGCCGCCACCGCCTCCCGGTGCTGCGCAGATCTTCTCCACCACCGCCAGGACCAATTCCCGGGCATGGTCGGGAATGTCCTTCAGCCGATGGGTCCAGCGCCGGTCGGCTTCTTCCTCAGGGAAGATCACCGACAGCCAGCTCGCGATCCAGACGGCCGGATGCTCGTCGTCCGGCAGCCCCTGGAACAGCTCGTCGGCAAGATAAGCCGGCTCGAACGGGGCGAAGCGCCCCTGCTCGCCTGGCTCCGCCGGCGGCACGGGCAGGGCTTCCTCGTCTTCCAGTTCCTCCAGCAGGAGCCGGATCAGCAGCGTGTCCGGGTCGCTCGTGCCCAGCAGCAGGTCGCCCGGCCAGGCCGCCAGGGCCGCGGTGACCGGCGTGACCGCCCGCCGGCCCTCGATCACGTCGCAGACCGCCTCAACCAGGGCAGACGCCTCGCCAGTCTCGGCAAAGCGCCGGAGTGCGCCCTGCCCGGCCCGCGCCGGGTGATCTAGGATGTGCGCGATGATCGACCTCCTGAACATGCTGCCGCACGCGCGGTGCGAGGATGGAACAGCCGGTTCATCGCTCGTCGCGCGCGAGCAGGACACCTCCCAGAAGAATGAAGGCCGCTCCCACGATCGTCCAGATACCCGGCAGTTCCCCAAAGGCCACGAACCCCAGGAGGCTGGCGAACAGCACCCAGGAGTAGGTCAGGGGCCCGATCACGGAAACCGGAAGAGCCCGCCAGGCGCGCACATTCACGAACTGGCCGACAATGCCCAATGGCCCCAGCGCCAGGATGAACAGGGCGGTCCCGGACTCAAGCGGCTGCCAGACCATCAGGGCCGGCACCGCCAGGACCAGAAGACCCAGCACATGCACGGTGAAGATCACCGTCCAGGCCTCGTCGACCTCGACCAGCTTCTTGATGACCACGGCCTCCAGCGCGAACATAAGGGCGCTGAGCAGGGCGATCGGCACGCCCAGCGAGACCTGCCAGTCGATCCGCCAGGGCTGGGCCGCGACGATCGCGCCGCCCAGGCCGATGACGGCGGCCAGGGCATGGCGCCTGCCGATGCGCTCGTGCAGGAACAGACCCGCCAGCAGCACGGCCAGCACTCCCTCGAGGAGGCCGAGCGTGCTGGCCTGGGCCAGCGGCAGGCGCACCCCCGCCTCCAGCGCGCACATCAGCCCGCCATAGCCGCAGACGACCCGGGCGATGCTCCAGCCGGGGGCGCGGGTGAGCAGCGGCACGCGGCCGCGGACCAGCAGCCGCCAGACCAGCAGGACCGGGAGCGCGCCCAGCAGGCGCAGGGTCACCAGCTGCGGGAGCGGCACCTCGCCGCCGGTCAGCTTGCCGGCGGCGAAGACCACGGTGAAGATCAGGATCCCGCAAAGCGCGAAGCCGATGCCGGCGATGCGTCCCGGGACCGCGTCCACCAATCTGCCGGCTTGGTTCAGCTTTGCGCGCCGGCGATCAGCGCCCGGAGCGGCTTGTGCACCCGCGCGCCATACTGCTCGATCACCGCCGAGGCGCAGGCGCTGCCGAGCCGGCCCGAGGCGGCGAGCGACAGGTCGTGGGTGTAGCCGTAGAGGAAGCCCGCGGCGTAGAGGTCGCCCGCTCCGGTGGTATCCAGCACCTGCGCCGGCGGGACCGGCTCGATCGGATGGCTCTGGTCGCCGGCCACCACCACCGAGCCCGACGGGCCGCGCGTGAGCACGGCCAGACCCACCTCCCGGCGGACCGCCTCCATCGCCTCGTCGAAATCCTCGGTCTCGTAGAGGCTGGTGATCTCGCTCTCGTTGGCGAACAGGATGTCGACCCGGCTCTTCACCAGGTCGCGGAACTCGCTGCGCCAGCGGCCGACGCAGAAGCTGTCGGACAGGGTGAGGGCCAGCTTGCGGTTGTTCGCCTGGGCGATCCGGGCGGCCTTCAGGCAGGCGGCCTTGGCGCCGTCGCGGTCCCAAAGATAGCCTTCGAGGTAGGTGACCTTGGCACGGGCGACCAGCGCCTCGTCGACGTCCTCCTCGTCGAGCATCACGCACGCGCCCAGATAGGTCTGCATGGTGCGCTGGGCGTCCGGGGTCACGAAGACCAGGCAGCGCGCGGTGGGCGGGCCATCGGCGACGGGCGTGTTGAGGAAGGCGACGCCGGTGGCGCGGATGTCGTGGGCGAAGATCGCGCCCAGCTGGTCCTGCTTGACCCGGCCGACATAGCCCGCACTCGCCCCCAGCGCCGCCAGGGCCGCCATGCTGTTGGCGCAGGAGCCGCCCGACTGCTCGATCCCCTGCCCCATGCGGGCGTAGAGTGCCTCGGAACGCTCGGCGTCGATCAGGGTCATCGCGCCCTTGACGAGATCCAGTTCCGCCAGCAGCGCGTCATCCGCATCGGCCACGACGTCGACGATGGCGTTGCCCAGGCCGACCACGTCGAGCTGTTCGGGAAAATGGCCGGCTGCCGGCATGTCTGCTGCTCCAGGGAGATTGAGAGGCCCGGCGGACCATAGCGATGTCCACGCGGCGGGCAACGCCGGCCCGCTCACGACCCTGCGCCAATTCGGCAACCAAAAGTTGAAAATTTCTTGTCGCGCTCAACGGCTTCCTTGCTCTTCCCGCTGGCGGTGGCAAGGTGCCGGCCGTGGCCGCGATGCAGAGCGGGCAGGGGTTCAACCGACCATTTGCCGGTGCTAGAGCCAGATGGAGATCGGACGACCGGGTGTCGTTCGGTTCTTCTGTCAAGGTCGGAAGATCCCGACGAACCCAAGATCGACGGTGAGAGCATGTTCCGCAGGAAAGACAACGAGCCGCCCCGTCCCGAGCAGAACGAGCCCCCCGCCCGGCCGTCCCTGGACCAGAAGACGCCGATCATGCCCTCCATCCCGAAGCGGGAGGAGCCGCCGGCTCCCACCATGGCGAGCGTGATGGCCCCCAAGGGCGGCGCCGACGACATGGCCGGCAAGCGCCTGATCGTCGGCCAGGGCATCCGCCTGGCGGGCGAGATCACGGCCTGCGACCGCCTGGTCGTCGAGGGTTTCTGCGAGGTCACCCTGAACGAGACCCGGGCCCTCGAGATCACCGCCAGCGGCCGGTTCATCGGCGGCTGCGAGGTCGAGGAGGCCGAGATCAGCGGCGTCTACGAAGGCGAGCTGACGGTACGCAAGCGCCTGCTGATCCGTGCCTCCGGCAAGGTGAAGGGCAACATCCGCTATGGCGAGATCGAGATCGAGCGCGGCGGCATCCTGTCGGGATCGGTCAGCATGATCGAGGGCCGCACCGAGCAGCCGGCGGCCCCGATGGAAATCGCCGGCAACTGATGAGCCGCGGGCGCACCATCCAAGCCTTGCTGGTTCTGGCGGGCCCGCTTCTCGCCCTACCGGGTTGCTCGGCCGACGGCATCGCGCCCGAGCCAGCAGCCGCCATGCCTCCGGACGGCCCCTCCCCTACCACCAACCCGGCCCAGATGGCCGCGGACGTGGCGGGGAGGCCGTCCGGCGGGCTGGCCCTGGTCGGCCTGGAAGTCGATCAGCTCGACCGCATGCTCGGCCAGCCGGAACTGGTGATGAACGCCGGTCCGGCGCAATGGTGGCGCTATCCCTTCGGCGACTGCGTCGTCGAAGTGTTCCTGATCAAGACAAGCGACCGTGGACGCGAGCGCCAGGAGGTCAGCCACGTGCGGATCCACCGCACGTCCGACGCGACCGACGGGGCGGACTTCTCGTCCTGCGCGACCCTGCAGGCCAAGCTCCAGGACGTCCAGCGGGCCGCCGCACCGCCCAAAGACCCTCAGGCGCACTGAGCCCGGCGGGAAAGCGGCGCGGCCGCCCCTTCCCCATCCTTTCCCGTCAGCTCACGGCGTCTGCTGGGTGCTGACCATCCGGCGCACGCCTTCCGGCCGCGTCCGCTCGTTGACCTTGGCCTGGGCCTCGGTGGCCGAACTGCCCGGCTTGCGCTGGATCATCCGGCCGGCACCCCGCTGCACGTCCAGCTGTCCGTTCCGCCAGACCACCTTGCCGTTGGCGACGGTGACCGCCGGCATCCCTTCGACGCGGATGCCCTCGAACACGTTGGTGTCCATCTTGGAGTGATGGGTCTTGACCGAGATCGTCCCGCTGGCCTTGGGGTCCCACACCACCAGGTCCGCATCCGAGCCCGCCTGGACCACACCCTTCCTCGGATAGAGCCCGAAGATCTGCGCACAGTTGGCCGAGCTCGCCGCGACGAACTCGTTGGGGGTCAGCCGGCCGGTGTTCACCCCGAAATGCCACAGGCATTTCAGGCGCTCCTCCAGCCCGCCGGTGCCGTTCGGGATCTTGGTGAAGTTGTCCAGGCCGCCCTTCTTCTGCTGGATGGTGAAGGCGCAGTGGTCGGTGGCGACCACCTGCAGCGAGCCGGCAAGCAGGCCGTCCCACAAGGACTTCTGGTGCTCCTTGGAGCGGAACGGCGGGCTCATCACCCGGGAGGCCGCGAACTCCCAGTCGGGCGACCAGTAGACGCTCTCGTCCAGGACCAGGTGCTGGATCAAGGGCTCGCCGTAGACCCGCAGGCCGGACGCCCGGGCACGCGCGATCGCCTCGTGGGCCTCCCGGCAGGAGGTGTGGACCACGTAGAGCGGCGAGCCGACCGTCTGGGCGATCATGATGGCCCGGTTGGCAGCCTCGGCCTCGACGTGGGGCGGGCGCGACAGGGCGTGGCCTTCGGGGCCGGTGATGCCGCGGTCGAGCAGCTGCTGCTGGAGCAGGAACACCGCATCGCCGTTCTCGGCATGGACCATCGGCAGGGCGCCCAGGTCCCGGCAGCGCGAGAAGCTGTGGAACAGGATCTCGTCGTCGACCATCAAGGCGCCCTTGTACGCCATGAAGTGCTTGAAGCTGGTCACGCCGCGGTCGACCACCTCGGCCATCTGCTGGGAGGTGCGCTCGGTCCATTCGGTGATGGCGACGTGGAAGGAGTAGTCGGCGCAGGCCTTCTGCGCCCAGGACTGCCAGTCGTCGAGCCCGTCGGTCAGGCTGCGCCCAGGCCCCGGGATGCAGAAGTCGATGATCATGGTGGTGCCGCCGGCCAGCGCCGACGACGTGCCGGAAAAGAAGTCCTCGACCGCGACAGTGCCCATGAAGGGCATTTCCAGATGGGTGTGCGGGTCGATCCCGCCGGGCATCACATAGGCGCCACCGGCATCGACAACCTCGGCGCCAGCCGGCGCGTCCAGGTTCTCGCCGACCGCCTGGATCGTCCCGCCATCGACCAGCACGTCTGCACGAAAGCTGCGATCGGCGTTCACCACCGTGCCGCCACGGATCAACAGCGCCATCGGACGATCTCCCCCAAGGGTTCCACCTGCCCGCACCGACGGGCGATGGCGGATGATCGACCCGGACGCCTGATCTGTCCACGCCGCAGACGGGCCCGATCAGGCCGGCACCGGTTCCGCGCCGGTGCTGGCCGCATAGCGCAGCATCCGGTTCAGGCTCATCGAGATATGCGCCCGGCGCAGATGCCCCACCGCCTCCAGGTCGCCCACCTGCAACGCCGCCAGGATCTCGGTCATCTCCTGGCGGAATGCCGCGACCTCCTCCGTGAGATTGAGGATCGGCAGCATCTTCAGGACGATCCGCGTCGTCTGGTAATAGAGCCGCTCGGAGATCTCGCGCAGGGTCGCGTTGCCGGTCATGGCGCTGATCTCGGCGAAGAACGCCATGTTCAGGCGGGCGAAGGCCATGTGGTCGGCGTCGGCGGAAAGGTCGCCGCAGTCCTCGATCAGCCGGCGGATCCGGTCCAGATCGGCAGGCTCGCGCGGGACCGGCGACAGCTTGCCCAGGAGGACGGCAAGTTCCAGGCGCAGATGGTAGACCTGGATCAGCTGGTCGAGCTCCACGTCGGTGACCAGGGTGCCCACGCCATGGACGATGGTCACCAGCCCCTCGTTCTCCAGCCGGGTCAGGACACGCCGCACCGGCGTGCGGCTGACATGGAACTCCTCGGCCAGCTCCTCCTCGGACAGCCGCATTCCCGGCGGGTAGGCGAGCGTGCAGATCCGGTCGCGCAGGATGCCGTACAGGCGGTCGGAACGTTCCCGCGCACTGGCCGGCGGATCGACACCGTCCGGTCCGTCCAGACGCGGATTCATGTCGCCTCCAGGCAGGCGCTCAGGAACTGCTGGGTCCGCTCGCTCTGCGGGGCGCCGAACAGCTGCTCGGGCGGCCCCTGCTCATGGATCCTGCCCGCGTAGAAGAAGCAGACCCGGTCGGCGAACTCCTTGGCGAACCCCATCTGGTGGGTGACCATCAGCATGGTCAGGTCCAACTCGGAGCCGAGCCGCCGGATCACGTTCAGGACGTCGCCGACCAGCTCCGGGTCGAGGGCGGACGTCACCTCGTCGAACAGCATCACCTTGGGCCGCATCGCCAGGGCGCGCGCGATCGCGACGCGCTGCTGCTGCCCGCCAGAGAGCTGGGACGGGTAGTGGTCGAGCTTGTCGCCCAGTCCCACCATCTCCAGCAGTTCCGCCGCCCGCGCGCGCGCCTCCTGCTTGGGCATCTTCAGCACCGTGACCGGCGCCTCCATGCAGTTCTTGAGCGCGCTCATGTGCGGGAACAGGTTGAAGTGCTGGAACACCATGCCGATCTTGCCCCGCATCCGGCGCAGGTGGGCGGCATCGGCCGGCACGAGCGCGCCATTCTTGCGGGTGTGGGTCAGCGGCTCACCGTCGACATAGATCACGCCGCCGTTGATCGCCTCGAGGGTCATCAGCATGCGCAGGACGGTGGTCTTGCCCGAGCCGGATGGCCCGATGATGGCGACCTTTTCCCCAGCGCCGACTTCGAGGTCCAGATTGTCCAGGACGGTCAGCGCGCCATAGCTCTTGGTCACCCCGTCGAACTTTACCATGGGCTGGACGGTCATCAGCGTGCTCCGATTCGATTGAGGCGGCGCTCCAGGCCTCGGATCAGCGCGGCGGCAACCAGGCTGAAGACCAGGAAGAACAGTCCTACCAGCGTGATCGGCTCGATGTAGCGGAACGTGGTCGAGCCCAGGATCTTGGCCTGCTGCATCAGTTCAAGGACAGCGATCGCGGAGAGCAGCGGCGTCTCCTTGAACAGCGCCACGAAATAGTTGCCCAGGGCCGGCACGATCGGCGGAATCGCCTGGGGGACGATGATGTCGCGGAAGGTGTGGTAGGGCGTCAGGTTCAGCGCGGTCGACGCTTCCCACTGGCCGCGCGGCACGTTGTCCAGGCCGGCCCGGTACACCTCGGCGCAATAGGTGCCGTAGTGCAGGCCCAGCGCGATGATGCCGGCGGTGAGCGCATCCAGGTTCAGCCCGAACTCCGGGAAGACGAAGTAGAGGAAAAAGATCTGGATCAGGAGCGGCGTCGAGCGGATGAACTCGACGAACGCCGATACCGGCACCGACACGTAGGGCGAGCGCGCCATCCGGAGGATCGCGAAGACGAGCCCCAGGGTCAGCGCCAGGATGAAGCCCAGGATCGTCGCCTGGATGGTGACCAGCGAGGCCTTGGCCAGCACCGGCAGGATCTCGAAGGCATAGCTCCAGTCCCAGTCCATGGTTCGATTCCCCTGTTCTACCGGCTGCGGCCGCGGGCCATGGCGCCGGCGGCCCTGGCCTCGAGCGTCTTCATTCCCACCGTGATCACCGAGGCGATCGCCAGGTAGATGACGAGCACGATCGTGAAGATCTCCACGGTCCGGAAGGTGGTCTGGTTCATCTGCTGGGCACGGAAGGCCAGGTCACCGATGGTGATCAGCGAGACCAGGGCTGTGGACTTGAGCAGCTCGATGAACAGGTTGCCCCAGGGCGGGATCATCGCGACGAAGGCCTGCGGCAGGATGATCCGCCGCAACGCCTCCCAGCGGGTCATGTTGAGCGCGACGGTGGCTTCCCATTGTCCCCGGGGGACCGATCCCACCGCACCGCGCACGACTTCCGCGCCATAGGCCCCCACGTTCAGGCCGAGCGCCACGATCGCCACGGTCATCGGCGCCAGCGTGACCCCGAAATGGGGAAGCACGAAGAACAGCCAGAACAGCTGGACCAGGGCGGAGGTCCCGCGGAACAGCTCGATGTAGCCGACCGCCAGCCAGCGCACCGGCCGGGGGCCGTACATCTTGCCCATGGCGGCGAGCAGGCCGCAGACCACCGCGACCAGCGCGCCGGCCACCGCGATCTGGATCGTCACCAGCGCGCCTTCGAGGAGCCCCGGGATGAACTCCCGGAACCCCGCGAAGGAGGCGACCGCCAGGCCCGCGGCGAAGCTGACAACGCTGGCGACGGTGATCGACTTCATCACCATGACGTGTCTCCGCAGGCCCGGCGTTCCATCGGGGTCAAGCTCACTCCGCGGCGCACAGCTCGGCGGTGGTCTTGGTCGGCAGGAAGTCCGCGCCGAAGCCGAACGGCTCGACCAGGGCCAGATGCTCCTCGGAGCCCAGGAAGTTCTTCAGCTCGGCGTTGAACGCCTGCTGCAGGTCCGCATCGTCCTTGCGGAACGCCACCGCGCCATGTCCGGTCACGGAGGTGCCGGCGACCTCGCCGAACGGCTTGGTGGACTCCAGGCCGTCGTTCTTCTCGGCCATCTCCGCGATCGAGAGGGCGGTCAGCGCGGCCGCGTCGGCGCGGCCGGACTTCACGGCGGCAACCAGACTGGACTGGTCGGGCAGGAGGACGAGCTGCGACTGGTCGACCCCGGCGTCGGCGGCATAGCCTGCCTCGACCGCACCGGCCATCACGGCGAGCTTCAGGTCGGAATTCTCCGCAAAGGTCGCATAGTCGGCGATCGACTTCGGGTTGCCTTCCTGGACCAGCATCGCCTGGCCGATCCCGTAGGTCGGCTCGGAGAACAGCACCTGGCCGCAGCGCGCCGGGTTCACGAACATGCCGGCGGCGACGATGTCGAAGCGCCCGGCCTGAAGCCCCGGGATCAGCGAGCCGAACTCGGTGAGGACGCCGTCGATCTCGTTGATGCCGAGCTTCTTCATGACCGCCCGCACCACCTCGGGGGACTCGCCGGTGAGCTTGCCGTCCGGCGTCGCGAAGCCGAACGGCGCCTCATTGGCGAAGCCCACCCGGATGTAGCCGGCCTCGCGCGCCTCCTCGAGCGTCGACTGCGCATGAGCGGCGCCCGCCGAGAGCAGCGTCGCCGTGGCGGCCACGGCCATCAGGGCGCGTCGCGACAGGATCGTCTTCAGCATGATGTCGTCCTCCGTTGCACGTCGAAGCAGACCGGCAGAACGCCCGCCGGCAGGTTCATCGCTGCGTGATTGGCTGCAAAACGATCCCCAACGTGCACCAAGGCCACGTTCGTTTCAAGAGTTGTGTACATCTAGGTCATGATGCTCATGAACAAGCTTGAAATGTGGCTCAACTCATCAGCAGATAGATCTCGCATGTACACATGCGCGAGCTCTGGAGCAGCAGCCTTGATCAGATGGTCGGACGGTCGAACGGGCGGTGCGGGTATCGGGAAGGCGGTCTGGAGCCGCATCCTGCCGTGAGCGGGGCATTTTCGGCGGAGGAGCATGCCGGGCGCCTGAGCAAGGTGCGGCATGTCATGGCCGGGCGCGGGCTGGAGCTTCTGCTGATCTCCTCGCCGGAGAACATCTGCTACCTCACCGGGCTGGATCACTGGGGCTACTTTGCCCCGCACCTGCTGGTGGTGCCGGAGAGCGGCGACCTCGTGCTGATCACCCGGGCAATGGAGCGGGTGACGGTGGCAGCCCAGGTCCACCAGGCCCGGTTCGTCGGCCACCATGATGCCGAGAACGTCGGCGACGCGGTGCTCCGCGAGCTGCTGGAACAGCGCCTGCCCGACCGGATCGGCCTGGAGATGTGGAGCGCCGGGCTGTCGCTCGGGCTGGGCCAGATGCTGCAGCACGCCTTCCCGCAGGTCGCGTGGGAGGACGTCACCGGCCTGGTCGACACGGTCCGGATGATCAAGAGCCCGGGGGAACAGGCCGCCCTGCGTGCCGCCGCCAAGGTGAGCGATGCGGCCGCGGCGGCCGGCATCGCCGCCCTCCATGACGGCGCCAGCGAAGCGGAGGTAGCCGCCGCCTGCCTGAAGGCGATGACCGAGCAGGGGACCTATCCGGGCTTCGGCCCGTTCATCCGCTCGACCGAACGCCTGGGCGAGGAACACACCAGCTGGAGTTCCGCCCAGCTGCGCGACGGAAGCGCCCTGTTCCTGGAACTGTCCGGCTGCGTCGCCCGCTACCACGCCCCGCTCGGCCGGCTCGTCCATGTCGGCCGCGCGCCGCCGGGCACCGCGGCCATGGCTTCGGTGGCAAGGGATGCCTTCGCCGCCGTGCTGGGTGCCATGAAGGACGGGGCGCTGGCCCGCGACGTCTACGAGGCCTGGCAGAGCGTGGTCGACGCGGCCGGCCTCGCCCACTACCGGCGCCACCATTGCGGCTACCTGGTCGGCCTCGGCGTGCCGCCGAGCTGGACCGGCGGCAACGGCGTGCTCGGGCTGCGCCACGACAGCGAGCTGGTGCTCCGCACCGGCATGAGCTTCCATGTCCTGTCCTGGCTGATGGGAACCGGGCGTGGCGACTACTTCGTCTCCGACACCGTCCTCCTCGGCGAGGCGGGACCGGAAGTGCTGACCAGGACCCCCACCGACATGACGATCCGCTAGGGCATCTCCATGGAATTCGGAAAGAACAACACCCCGTTCAGCGAGCACGAATTCGCCGAGCGGGTCGCCAAGACCAAGCAGCGCATGGCCGAGGCCGGCCTGGACGCCCTGATCTGCAGCGATCCCGCCAACATGAACTACCTGACCGGCTACAATGGCTGGTCGTTCTACGTGCACCAGGCGGTGATCGTGCTGCAGGACCTGGAGCAGCCGCTCTGGTTCGGCCGCGGCCAGGACGCCAACGGCGCCCGGATCACCACGATCCTGCCGGACGAGAACATCCTCTACTATTCCGACGACTTCGTGCAGTCGACCACGAGTCATCCCATGCAGGACGTGGCGCGCAACCTGAAGGCGCGCGGCATGACCACCGGCCGGATCGGGGTGGAGGCCGACAGCTTCTATTTCACCGGCCGGGCGCTCGACATCCTGCGCGCCGAGCTTCCCGACGCCCGGATCGTCGACGCCGACCTGCTGGTGAACTGGGTGCGCGCGGTGAAGTCGCCCGCCGAGATCGAGCTGATGCAGCAGGCGGCCCGGATCACCGAGAAGATGATGACCACCGCGATCGACCACATGGCGGTGGGGACCCGCCAGTGCGACGTCGCCGCCGAGATCCAGGCGGTGGGCACGCGGGGCCTGGACGCCTATGGGGGCGACTATCCCGCGATCGTGCCCCTGATGCCGACCGGCATCGGCACGTCCTGCCCACATCTCACCTGGTCCGACGCGCCTTTCCAGGCGCAGACCGGCACCACGATCGAGGTGGCCGGCGTGCGGCACCGCTACCACGTGCCGCTGACCCGGACCGTCTATCTCGGCCAGCCACCGCAGAAGATGGCGGATGCCGCCAAGGTCGTGGCCGAGGGGATCGAGGCCGCCCTGGAGGTCGCGAAGCCTGGCGCCGGCTCGCGGGAGGTCCATTCCGCCTGGACGCGCACCATCGCACGCCAGGGCCTGGTGAAGGATTCCCGCTGCGGCTACTCGATCGGGCTGAACTTCCCGCCGGACTGGGGCGAGCGCACCATCTCGCTGCGCGCCACCGACGACACCATCCTCCAGCCGAACATGACCATCCACTTCATGCCCGGCATCTGGCTGGACGACTGGGGCATCGCGATCTCCGAGCCGATCCGGATCACCGAGACGGGCGTGGAGACCTTCTGCTCGTTCGAGCGCAAGCTGTTCGTGAAGTAGCCTGCTTTAAAGCCGGGCGAGCAGCTCGGCCTTCTTCGCGGCGAACTCCTCGTCGCTGAGGATGCCCTTCTGCTTCAGCCCGGCCAGCCGCTCGATGGTCGCGAAGATCTCGTCTTCCTTGGCCTTCGAGGCGGCAGGCTGGGCAAGCGTGGGCGGATCGACATACTGGCCGGTGCGGGGAGGTGGCGCATCCTGCGTTCCTCCGATCGGAGTTGGCCGGAACACAGGCGCGCTGCCGTGGTCGGGCGCGGGCACATGCGCCGGGCCCGGCACGTGGACCGGCGACACGATGGTCAGATCAGCCACCCGCACCAAGCCATGCTGGCTGGTCAACATGATCGACGCGTCGCCGCCCTGCTGCTGGGAAAAGCCGGAGATCTGGTGATCCTCGGTATCGTAGACCGTGATCCGCCCGTCGACGTCGAGGGCCAGGCGACGCGACTGCGGAAAATAGGCATAGCGGAGATGGTTCTGGGAACCGGTCGAGGATGGGCTGCCGAGGTCGGTCGGCCACCAGTTCCCCGACGGTTTGCCGCCCGAGGACATCACCATGCTGGCGCCGGATCCGCCATGGCCATAGCCGGCCGCCTGGGCCCGGTGGGTCCCACCCTGCGCCTGCGTCTGGGTCTGGGTCGGCCCCGGCGACGGCGCTTCCTTCGGCGCGAACAGCGGCCGTTCCTCCAACTCCCGGGCAAGGTCGACGCACGCGGCGTCGACACGGTGCTTCAGCGCGTTGTTGAACATGTCGCCGATCATGACCATGCCGCCCTGCGACCACTGGCCCATGCCACCCAGTTCCGGATGATCGAACTGCGCCATCGTGCCGTTCCCGGCGGACAGGGCGTGCAGCAGGGTCATGACGGCCTCGGTGGAAAAGTCGTGGCGGTCCGCGACCTCGCCGACCACACGGCGACCTTCGGCGGTCAGTTCCTGCATCGCTCCATGCTCCTCATCACCTTGGGCTTTGGTGTCGCCGCGCTTCGCCAGCCCTACCAGATGGCTTCGTGAGGAGAAATTTCCACGACAGTCCTCAAGTTCCCGACAAATACCGACAGCGCCACCGCGCCAGTTGCGCCGGCCCGGGAACGGCTCCTATTCTGCAATGCCGCACAGGTCGCGGCTGGAGAATGCAGTCATGGCCAAAGGACAGCAGAAGGGAAATCGGGAGGCGAAGAAGCCCAAGGCTGACAAGAACAAGCCAGCCTCCGGCAACACCCCGAGCCCTTCGCCCAAGGCGAAGGCCGAAGCGTCGTCCTCCGCGAAGAAGTAGCGCGACGGGCTACGAACCGGTGTCGATCGACGGGCGCCACCGGCGCCCGTCTGCTCGTCAGGCCGGCGGATGCCAGTCTTTGCGCCGCAGGCGATAGAGCACGTGGTGGCGCATGGGATGCCCCTCCTCGACCGAGGGATGCTCGAAATCGTCGGCAGGGGAATGGGTCATGCCGAGACGCTCCATCACCCCCCGCGACGGCAGGTTGGCCGGGAGGGTGAAGGCCACGATCTCCTCCAGCCGCAGCGTGCCGAAGCCATGGTCCAGGGCGCGGCTGGCGGCTTCCAGCGTGTAGCCCTTGCGCCAGTAGGCCTTCGCCATCCTCCAGCCGATCTCCACCGCCGGCGTGAACGGGGCGGCGAAGTTGGCATAGGCGATGCCGACCGCGCCGACGAAAGCGCCGTCGCGGATGCGCTCCACCGCCCAGAAGCCCCAGCCGTGCCGCTCGATATGATCCTGCCAGGCATCCATGATCGCATCGCTGCGCTCGGCGGACAGCGGGTGCGGGAAGTGACGCATGACGTCGGGATCGCCGTTCAGCTCGCGAAACGGCAGGCGGTCGCTCTCCCGCCAGGGGCGCAGGATCAGCCGCTGGGTCACGAGGCTCTCGGCTCCAGGTCGCCGCATCATCCGCTGTCGTTCCCTCTCGATGGTGGGGCGACCATAGCGGCGGCGAGGATGAGCCGACAGGAGTCCCCGACGTCGATCAGGCCCGATGGTCCAGGCGCACGACCAGCCGGTCCCCGATCCACTGCAGCCCGCAGACCAGCACGACCAGGATCGCCACGACCGCGACCATCACCTCGGTCTCGAAACGCTGGTAGCCGTAGCGGATCGCGAGGTCGCCCAGCCCGCCAGCACCGATGGCGCCCGCCATCGCCGATGCGCCCACCAGCGTCACCAGCGTGACGGTGAAGCCGGCCAGCAGGCCCGGCAGCGCCTCCGGCACCAGGATCTCGCGCACGATCGTCCAGCGGTTGCCGCCCATGGCACGCGCCGCCTCGATCAGGCCGCGATCGACCTCGCGCAGGGACACCTCGGCAATGCGCGCATAGTAGGGTGTGGCCGCGATCGAGAGCGGGACGATGGCGGCCCAGGTGCCGATCGACGTGCCGACGATCAACCGGGTGACCGGGATCAGCGCCACCAGCAGGATGATGAACGGCACCGAGCGGAAGCCGTTCACCAGGGTCCCGACGATCCGGTTGAGCCAGAGGTTCTCCGCAATGCCGCCGCGGGCGGTCGCCACCAGGAGCAGGCCCAGCGGCAGGCCAGCCACCAGGGAGATCACGCCGGACAGCCCGGTCATGAGGATCGTCTCCCACAGGGCGCGCAGGAAAAGTTCAAGCATCTGCAGGGACATATCCCAACACCTCGATCCGCGCGGCGCGCGACTGCAACCAGCGGGTGACGCTCTCGACGGCACCGGCGACATTGGGCACGCCGAGGTACAGGCTGCCGACCGGATGGTCCTGGACGTGGTCGATGCCGCCATGGACCAGACGCACCGACCAGCCGAGTTCCCGGCCGATATCGCCGATCAGCGGCTGGCGCGCAGCCGCGCCCGCGACCTCGACATGCAGCAGCGCCTCCGCGCCGGCGGTGGGATGCAGCTTCTGCCGCAGGTCAGCCGGCAGCTGCGGGCGCAGGACCTGCAGCAGGCTGCGGGTCGTGTCGGCCTGCGGGTCGGCGAACACGTCCGCCACCGGCCCCTGCTCGGCGATCTGCCCTTGATCGAGCACCACCACCCGGTCGGCAACCCGCCGGATCACCTCCATCTCGTGGGTGATCAGGACGATGGTGACACCCAAGCTGCGGTTGATGTCGCGGAGCAGCGCCAGGACCGAGCGCGTCGTCTCCGGATCCAGGGCCGAGGTCGCCTCGTCGCACAGGAGCAGGCTGGGCCGCGCCGCCAGGGCGCGGGCGATGCCGACCCGCTGCTTCTGCCCGCCGGACAGCTGGGCAGGATAGCGGTCGCCCATGCCCTGGAGCCCGACCAGATCCAGCAGCTCCGTGACCCTGGCCGCGCGCTGGGCACGCGGCTGGCCCGCGATCTTGAGCGGCAGCCCGATATTCGCGGCCACCGTCTTCGACGAGAGGAGGTTGAAGTGCTGGAAGACCATGCCGATGCGCCGGCGCAGCGGCTGCAGCTGCCGCTCGTCCAGCCGGGTGATGTCGCGCCCCTCGATCTCGACCACGCCGCTGTCCACGCGCTCCAGGCCGTTGAGGCAGCGGATCAGGGTCGACTTGCCGGCACCGCTGCGTCCGATGATGCCCAGCACCTCCCCTCGCGCAACCGTCAGGGAGACGCCGTTCAGGGCCGCGGTGGCTCCAAAGCGCCGCTCGGCATCGATCAGTCGGACGATCGGCCCAGACGTTGCCGGCCCCGGATGCGGCTCCGGGAAAAGATTGCTGCTGCTCACGAGGCGTTGCTGCCAGACAAGACAGCGGTCCTGGCCGAATGGACAGGCCGCTGCGGTTTCAAGGAGTGGAGGGCTCAGTAGGCCGGGACGCCAGCGCCCCGGTAGACACGGTCGAACGCGGCGCGGATCACCTCGTTCTGGTAGGCGGCGACCAGCGGCTCCACCCAGGACGCCTCCAGATCCGCAGTGCGCACCGCGATGAAGTTCCGGTAGGGGTTGTCCTCGATCGACTCCTGGGCGATGCGATCCTGTTCCAGATCCAGCCCGGCCTTGAGCGCCCAGTCGGTATTCACGACCGCTGCGTCGAAATCATCGACGGCGCGCCCGACGATCCCGGCGTCGAGCTCGGTGATCTCCAGGTTCTTCGGGTTCCCGGTGATGTCGGCGACCGTGGCCAGGATGCCGGCATCCTCCGCCAGGACGATCAGCCCCTGGTCCTGCAGGAGGCGCAGCGCCCGGCCCTCGTTGGACGGGTCGTTCGGCACGCCGATGGTCGCGCCCTCGGGCAGGTCCGCCACGCTCTCATGCTTCCTCGAGTACAGGCCAATCGGCCACAGCGCGGTGAAGCCGGCGGGAGTGATTTCATAGCCCTGCGCCTCAACCTGGGCATCCAGATATGGGCCGTGCTGGAACGCGTTGGCGTCGATCTCGCCCTGCGCCAGCGCCTCGTTGGGCTGCGTGTAGTCCGAGAACACCACGGTCTCGACCGTCAGGCCGCGCTTGGCCGCTTCGTCGACGACAACCTTCCAGACTTCCTCGTCCTCGCCCGCCATGATGCCGACCCGAACCGGCCCGTCCTGCGCCAGGACCGTCCCGGCCGCGAACGAGGAAAAGCCCGCCACCAAGGCTGCGAGAGCCGCCGCCTTCAGCACATCGCGCCTCGGCCCGGACGGCCCGGCGCCGACCATCAGGTCCGCCATCTTCATCTTGATCAGCCCGTCTTGCTTGTTCCTGCCCGGCCGGACGACCGGGACTTGCCCGGCGAAAGGCCGATATGGCGCACATGCTCGAGCGGGCGGAACCTAACGGACCCGACGGGTTCAGGAATATCAATAAAATCTATCGACTATTTGAAGCGCTAGGACCGGGCAGGCGGAAGGCTCAAGGTCCTTCCGCCTGCCCTGGATCAGTCGATCGGTCCCCGGGCGCTGTAGAGGGCAATTCCTCGCAACAGGTCGACCGCCCGCGACAGCTGGTAGTCCTCCTGGCCCTCCACCGGGATCGCGGAGGCTTCCGGCGGCGACGGAGGCTCGACGCCCTCGATCTCCTCGCCCTGCTCGTTGAGCAGCCGTCCCCGCAGATCCGCCTCGCGACGGCCGCTGGTGTCGTCGGCCTCCTCGATGCTGGCGGCATGCACCTCGATGTCCGGGGTGATGCCCTTTGCCTGGATCGAGGTGCCAGCCGGCGTGTAGTAGCGCGCCGTGGTCAGCCGGATCGCGCCATGGCCGGAGATCGGCATGATCGTCTGCACGGAGCCCTTGCCGAACGACTGGGTGCCCATGACGATGGCGCGGTGATGATCCTGGAGCGCGCCAGCCACGATCTCCGAGGCGGATGCGGATCCGCCATTGATCAGGACGACCATCGGCACGCCGTCGAGCAGGTCGCCCTTGCGGGCATTGAAGCGCTGGATGTTGTCGTTGTCCCGCCCCCTGGTCGAGACGATCTCGCCCTGGTCCAGGAAGGCGTCGGACACCGCGACAGCCTGGTCCAGCAGGCCGCCCGGATTATTGCGCAGGTCCAGCACCAGCCCCTGCATCTCCCCGCCCATCTCCTCGCGCATCTTGTCGACGGCGTCGCGCATCCCGCTGGCGGTCTGCTCGCTGAACGTGGTCAGCCGGACATAGCCGACGGTGCCCTCGGCATGGGCGCGCACCGGAGAAATCTTGATGATCGCCCGGGCCAGGGTGACGTCGATCGGCTCCTCGCTGCCCTCGCGCAGGAGGCGGAGCCTGATCGAGGTGTCGACCGGACCGCGCATCTTGTCGACCGCTTCCGAGAGCGCCAGGCCGGTGACCGGCTCGTCGTCGATATGGGTGATCAGGTCGCCCGACTCGACACCCGCCCGGGCAGCCGGGGTATCGTCGATCGGGGAGACGACCTTGATCAGGCCATTCTCCATGGTGACCTCGATCCCCAGCCCGCCGAACTCACCGCGGGTCTGCACCTGCATGTCGCGGTAGCGCTCGGTATCCAGGTAGCCGGAATGCGGATCCAGGCTGGTCAGCATGCCGTTGATGGCATGCTCGATCAGCTTCTGGTCCGGCACCTCCTCGACATAGTCGGCCCGGACCCGCTCGAACACGTCGGCGAACAGCTTCAGTTGCCGGTACACCTCCCCGCCCGACTGCGCGGACAGAGGCGTCACCTGACCGAGCAGGACACCGACGGCGACGGAGCCGCCGATCAGGAGCCCAGAGCGTAGATATCTCGCCGTCATCAACCCCGGACCTTGTCTTCGCGAGCCGCAAGCCACGGCATCGGATCAACCGGCACACCACGACGCCGGACTTCGACATATAGGCGTCCCGGCACGCTGGACCCAGGGTCCATCCCGCCGATCCGCTCGCCGGCCTGGACATGCGCACCCTCGGCAACGTCGAGGTGCGAAAATCCAGCCATCAACGTATGGTAGTCATTGCCGTGGTCGATGATCAAGATTTGCCCGTAGCTCCGGAACGATCCTGCGAACACCACGGTGCCGGCATCGGGCGCCGCGATGGCGCCGCCGGCAGGCGCCTGGAGGACCAGGCCACGATCGGTCATCCGGTCCAGGTCGAGCGCATCGCCCGTGGCCGGGATCGAGGCCAACAGCCCGCTCCAGGCGGTCAGGCTGCCGTCCAGCTGGTCCATCCCGCCTTCGTTGCTACCCTGAGCGGCCACGTCTCCCAGGGGAGGCCAGGGCAGTCCCTGACCTCGGGAGGGCATCGGCATCGGGCCCATCACCATCCCACGCTGGGAGCGCAGGGCCGCGGAGGTCAGCTGCGGCTCGCCCAGCCCGACCGGCACTTGATCGAACGGGATGTCGGCCAGTTGCACGGCGAAGCTGTCCTGCATGGAGGGGCGGTTCCGGGCGGCCATCGCCACGGCGGCGAGCGGCAGATCGTCGACGGCATCCCGCTGGCGGGCGACCTGAAGCGCGCGCTCATCCAGATCGCGCACCAGGAGCTCGTTGCGGAACCGCGTGGCAGCCAGCTGCGCCACCGAAGCCTGCGCGCCACGCCAATCCCGCTCGGTCGCCGTCCAGGCGAACCGGCGGACCGAGAGCGCCGCGCGCCGCGCCGCGCGCGCCCGCGGATCCGCCTCGGCCCGCAGCGCGGCCATCACCGCTGCCACTCCCCCGGCCGCGGCCAGCCGCACCTGCCGCACCTGCGCAGCCTGCACGTCACGCGCGGCGGCGGCGGCATCTTCCAGGGCGGTCATGCGGTCCATCGCCATGCGCGCGTGACCATCGGCCGCATCCAGCCCGATGGTGGCAAGATGCAGGCGCCGCATCCGCTGGGCGACCGCCTCAAGATCGGCTGAATCCGGCGCCGCTTGCGGCCCGGCGGCGACTTCCGGCGACAGCGTGGCCGCCGAGGCGGCCACGAACCCGGCGAGCAGGACGCCCAGCGCCAGAAGAACGAGGCTGCCCAACCGGTTCATCCGCTCAAGGATCCTTGGACGGGCAAAGAAGCGACCTGCCGGTCATGGCATCGGGCCTGGGGACCCCGAGCAGGTCCAAAACGGTGGGCGCCACGTCGGCAAGGACACCGCCCTCGCGCAGGCCGATCCCGGGCGGTCCGCCCACCAGGATCAGCGGCACCGGGTTGGTGGTGTGGGCCGTATGCGGGTTGCCGGTTTCCGGATCGCGCATCACGTCGCAATTGCCGTGGTCGGCAGTCACCAGGATGGCGCCATCGCGCGCCCGGACCGCGGCGAGCACCCGGCCGAGGCAGGCATCCACGGTTTCGACTGCCTTCACGGCAGCTTCCAGATTGCCGCTGTGCCCGACCATGTCGGGGTTGGCGAAGTTCAGCAGGATGAAGTCCGGCTGGTCGTGGCCGATCGCCTCGACCACCCGATCGGTCAGGCCCGGGGCCGACATCTCGGGCTGGAGGTCATAGGTCGCCACCTTGGGCGATGGTTCGAGGATGTACTGGGCCCCTGGCAGCTTCCTTTCTTCCCCGCCGTCAAAGAAGAACGTCACGTGCGGGTATTTCTCGGTCTCGGCCGCCCTGAGCTGCTTCAGCCCGGCTTTGGCGACCACCTCGCCCATCAGGTCGGACATCGTTTCGGGGGGGAACAGCGTGGTCAGCTGCTGGTCCAGGCTGCTCGAATAGCTGGTCATCCCGATCGCGGCGGACAGCTTCGGGCGGCGCTCCTGCTCGAAGCCTGAGAAATCCGGGGCCACGAAGGCGTCCATGATCTGGCGGACCCGATCGGAGCGGAAGTTGAAGCACAGAAGGCCATCGCCGTCGCGCATGCCGTCATAGTCCCCGACGACCACCGGCTCGACGAACTCGTCGGTCTTGCCGGTGCCGTAGGCTTCCTCGAGCGCCTTCGCCGCGCTCGCGACCCGGGGCGCCTCGGCATCCACGATCGCGTGCCAGGCCTTCTGGACCCTGTCCCAGCGGTTGTCCCGGTCCATGCCGAAATAGCGGCCACCCAGGGTGGCGACCTTCGCCGCCTCGCCCAGATCGGCTTCCAGCTTCTCCACGAAGCCTTTCCCGGAGGATGGTGGCGTGTCGCGCCCGTCGGTCAGGACGTGGACCAGCACCTCGACTCCCTGCCCGGCCAGGGCCTTGGCAAGGGCCACGGCATGGTCCTGGTGGGAATGCACCCCCCCCGGAGACACCAGGCCCAGGAGATGAAAGCGCCCGCCGGCCTCCTTCACCGCCTCGGCCGCGGCGCGCAGCTGGTCGTCGGCAGCGAGGCTGCCGTCCTCGGCGGCTTCCGTGATCTTCGGCAGGTCCTGCACCACGATCCGGCCGGCGCCGAGATTGGTGTGGCCGACCTCGGAATTGCCGAACTGGCCGGGCGGCAGCCCGACCGCCTTGCCGTCGGCACGCAGGGTGGTCATCGGATGGGCGGCGCGGATCTGGTCGACGACCGGGGTGTTGGCCAGCCTCACGGCATTGTCGGTCGGGTCGTCCCGCTCCCCCCAGCCATCGAGGATCACCAACGCGACCGGCCTGATCACCATGCAGAACCCTCACCCTCGGCAGTCGGCTGGCGAGGCCCTGCCCACGCCGTGCGGGAAGGACCAGACGCCCGGATGGAAGCCGGCTTAACCCTGATCGACGGAACGGTCCAGCCTGCCCGAGCCGAGCCGGGACGATGGCCGGAGTCTCTTCTTGCCCAGCGAGAAAGCTGACGCGTGCCTCCTCCTCGCTCGGCCGGCATCAGTCTCCGGTGATCGCGCTCCAGAAGCTTCCAAAGTCGTCGTAGGACGCACCGCCCTGGGCAGGCGCGGGGGCCGGGGCAGCAGGGGTGACAGGCCCGGCGGTCGGCTCCACCGCCGCCAGATCGCCCGTGTCGACCGCCGTGACCGGAGGAGCCGCCGGCTCGACCACCGCATCGGCCGTCGCCTCCTCCACCGGAGCGATGGCGCCGGCCAGCCCGGGATTGTCGGGCAGCGGGGACGGCTCACCGGCTTCTGCTCCGCGCAGGGGCCGCGCTTCAGCGCTCGGGCTGTAGAGCTGCTGGGTCTTTGCGGCGATCCGTTCCGGCGTGTGGACGATCTCCGGCGTGCGCTCGATGTTGATGTCCTCGCGCGGCCGGTCGACTCCCAGCGTATCCAGGAGCGCACCAGTCACCGTGATGGCGCGGTACACCGCGAACCGTTCCTGGTATTCCGTGGTGGTCAGATTGACCCGGGAAACGAACAGCTCGTTCTCCGCGTCGAGCAGGTCCAGGAGCGTGCGCTGACCGACGATGAACTGATCTGCGTAGGCGTCGCGCGTCCGGCGGTTAGCCTCGACCTGATCGCGCAGCGTCGCCACCCGGGCCCTGGCGGTAGCCAGGGTGATGTAGGCGTTGCGCGCGTCCTCCTCCGCCTGACGCCGCACCCGCGCCAGGGACGAACGGGCCTCGTTCAGGCGGTGGAACGCCTCGCGTTCCTGCGCGATATCCGCCCCGCCCCGGAACAGGTTGTAGCGCATGACCAGGAGCACCTGGCCGTTCACGTCGCTGCCGTCCAGGCCGTTCACGTTGTCGGCCGTGGTGGCGCCGGCCTCGACGTTCAGGCGCGGGAAGTAGCCGGCCTTGGCGGCCCGGACCTCGGCGGCGGCCACGTCCACGTCGGAAGCCGCGATCAGCACGGTCGGATTGGACGTCGAGGCACGCAGGGCCGCCGCTTCCATGCCGGACGGCAGCGCCTCGACCGGCGGGATCTCCAGTTCCAGATCGACCGGCGGCATGCCGACCACCTGCAGGTAGGTGGCCCCGGCATTGGCAAGATCACCGCGGATCTGCTCCAGGCTGTCGACCGCCGCCGCGAGACGGGCTTCGGCCTGGCGGACGTCGGCAATGCCGGTGGTGCCGCCCGATTCGAGGTCGCGCACCTCGCCCAGGATCCGCCGATGGTCCGCCACGTTGGTGTCGGCAAGCGCGATCAGCTCCTGATTGCGCAGGATGTCGAGATGGCTCTGGATTCCGTCCAGGGCGATGAACTCGGCCGCTTCCCGGACCCGGTGGGCGGCACTGTCGACCCGCGCGAGCTGGCGGTCGATCTCGCTGCGGGTGGCGCCGCCGTCGAAGACGCGCTGGGTCAGGGTCAGGGACGCATCGCTGCGGAACCGGCCATTGCTGTCGTCACGCGCCCGGGTTCCGACCGAGTTGGTGTATTCCGGTCCTCCGGCCACCCGCAGATCGATGGTCGGCAGCCCCAGCGCGCGCGCCTGCTGCAGCTCCTGGTCAACGGCGAGGCGGTCGTTGCGGACCACCCCGATCTCCGGATTGCTGGTGATGGTTGCACGGACGGTGTCGGCGATCGTCGCGGCCTCGCCCGAACCGGCGACCAGGACGAGCGCCGTGGTCGTCAGCAAGCCGACCCACACTCGTGCCGGGAGCCGTCCTAGGTACGTTCGCATCCGATCATTCCGCCCTGAATCGCTTCATCCGGGAAAGGGCTTGCAACCCTTTCAACCCTGGATAGTCTTTCCCGTGAACACGCGTCAACGGCACCACCCATGGAAATCCCACTTGTTGCGCCGCCCGCCACTCATGATCTCGTGATCGGAATGGTGCGCAGGAGCAACGCTGCGACAGCTTGTGTTTAAGAAGCGAGAATGGGAAGGGAAAGCTAACCTGTCGGTGGTAGAACGCCGATGGCTGGCCTTGTGCCCTAAGTATCACAGGCGGGCCGGCAGCCGCTGCGGCAGTGGCGTGATCGTGGTTTGACGTTCGAGGAATGATGATGACGGAGATCCAGCCAGAAGGTGGATCCGAACGCACGGTGGCCGACCCGACCGCGGATCCGAATGCCGCGGCCGACCCGGTTCCGCCGGCGCGTGCAGCGGACGCGCCCAAGCCGCAGCAGCCCCAGTGGCGGATCCGCACCTCCACGGCGCAGATCGACGATCCGCTCTTGGCCAGCCTGGTGGCCCTCACCCATCTGCTCGATCGCGCCTCGTCGGCGGACGCGCTGCGGGCCGGCCTGCCCCTGGAGGACGAGCGGCTCACCCCCGCCCTGTTCCCCCGCGCCGCCGAGCGCGCCGGGCTGGACGCCAAGCTGGTCCGCCGCGGCCTGCGCGACATCGACGAGCTGGCGCTGCCCTGCGTGCTGCTCCTGCGCGACCGGCGCAGCTGCGTGCTGATTTCCCGCGACGACGACAAGGTCCGGATCATCGTGCCGGAGACCGGGCTGGGCGTGCGCGAGATCAACCTGGCCGAGCTGGAGCGGATCTATATCGGCCATGCCTTCTTCGCCCGGCCCGAGCTGGAGCTGAACGAGCGGGACAAGCGCAATCCAGCCCCGCGCTTCGGCGACCACTGGTTCTGGTCGACCCTGTTCAAGCAGTGGCCGGTCTATATCGAGGTCCTGATCGCGGCGCTGCTGATCAACGTCTTCTCCCTGGTTTCGCCGCTGTTCGTCATGAACGTGTACGACCGGGTCGTGCCGAACAACGCGCTGGAAACCTTATGGGTGCTGGCGATCGGCGCCCTGATCATCTTCGCCTTCGACTTCATCCTGAAGACGGCGCGCGGCTATTTTGTGGATACCGCCGGGCGCGCCTCGGATGTCGTGATGGCGAGCCGGATCTTCGAGCAGGTCATGGGCATCCGGCTGGCCAGCCGCCCGGCCTCGGCCGGCGCATTCGCCAGCAACCTGCGGGAATTCGAGACGCTGCGGGACTTCTTCACCTCGGCCACCGTGACTGCCCTGGTCGACCTGCCGTTCATCGTCCTGTTCCTGGCGATCGTGTTCCTGATCGGCGGCGACCTCGTCATCATCCCGGGCATCGCCGTGCCGCTGGTGCTGGGGGTAGGACTGCTCATGCAGCTGCCGCTCGACCGGATCGTCAAGGAAAGCTTCCGCGAGACCTCGATGAAGCACGGCCTGCTGGTCGAGGCCATCAACGGCCTGGAGACCATCAAGAGCGTGGCCGCCGAGGGACGGATGCAGCGCAGCTGGGAGCGGCTGGTGGCGACCACCGCCCAGACCGCCAACAAGGCGCGGTTCCTCTCGTCGCTGACCGTCAATTTCGCCGCGACCTCCGCGAACCTCGTCTATGTCGGCATGGTGGTGATGGGGGTCTACAAGATCGCCGAGGGCGAACTGACCGTGGGCGCCCTGATCGCCTGCACCATCATCGGCAGCCGGGCAATGGCGCCGCTCGGGCAGGTGGCCGCCCTGCTCACCCGCTTCCACCAGTCGCGCACCTCCCTGGAGACCCTGAACAACATCATGGCGCTGCCGACCGAGCGGCCGGAAGGCAGCCGGTTCGTGCACCGGCCGTCGCTGCGCGGCGACATCGAGTTCAAGAACGTCACCTTCACCTACCCGAACCAGAAGCTGCCGGCCCTGCAGAACGTGTCGTTCAAGATCTCGGCGGGCGAGCGGGTCGCGCTGATCGGGCGGATCGGCTCGGGCAAGACCACCATCGAGAAGCTGGTGCTGGGCCTCTATGAGCCGCAGGAGGGCGCGGTCCTGATCGACGGCACCGACGTGCGCCAGCTCGACCCGGCGGACCTGCGCCGCAGCATCGGCTGCGTGCCGCAGGACGTCTATCTCTTCCAGGGCAGCCTGCGCGACAACATCACCCTGGGCGCCGCCTTCGTCGACGACCAGGCGGTGCTGCGGGCGGCGCGGATTTCCGGCGTGGAGGAGTTCGCCACCCGGCACCCGATGGGCTACGACCTGCATGTCGGCGAACGGGGCGAGGCCCTGTCCGGCGGCCAGCGCCAGGCGGTGGCGGTGGCGCGCGCCATGCTGCTGGATCCGCCCGTGCTGATCCTGGACGAGCCCACCAGCGCCATGGACACCGGGGCCGAGAACCGGCTGAAGGCGCGCCTTGCCCGGGAGATCGCCGGCCGGACCGTGCTGCTGGTCACCCATCGCCAGTCGATGCTCACCCTGGCCGAGCGCATCCTGGTGATCGACAACGGCAAGGTCGCCGCCGACGGACCGAAGGAGAAGGTGCTCAAGGCGTTGTCGTCCGGCCAGATCCGAGGAGAGCGTTGATGGCGACCAGACAGGCCGGGCGCAACCCGGTCCCCGCCCCCAAGGGCTGGTCGCTCGGCGGCGGCCCGGAGCAGGCCTTCATCCCGGGCGCCCATGGCGCCTCGCGCTGGAAGCCGCGGCTGTTCAGCCACCTGATCCTCTGGTGCGTGGTGGCGTTCGTGGTGGTGTTCTTCTGGTGGGCGCAGTGGGCGACCCTGGACGAGGTGACCCATGGCCAGGGGCGGGTCATCCCCTCCCGGCAGGTGCAGATCGTCCAGAACCTGGAAGGCGGCATCCTGGCCGCGACGCTGGTGCGGGAGGGCGATCTGGTCGAAAAGGACCAGGTGGTGGCGCGCATCGACAACGTCCGGGCCGCCAGCGACTACCGGGAGAACATGATCCGCTACTGGGGCCTCCTTGCTTCAGTCGAGCGGCTGCAGGCGCAGATCGACGGGCGCGAGCTCGAGTTTCCCGACGAGGTGATGGACAATGCCCCGATGCTGGCGCGAAGCGAGCTCAGCCTCTTCCAGTCGCGCCAGGACCAGCTGAACGACCAGATCTCCGTCCTCCGCCGGCAGGTCGAGCAGCGTGAGAACGAGCTGACCGAGCTTGCCAACAAGGAGCAGAGCCTGGCCGCCTCCCTGGAACTGGCGACCCAGGAACTCGACATGGCGACCCCGCTGGCCGCCAAGGGCATCTTCTCCAAGATGGACGTGCTGCGGCTGCGCCGGCAGGTCCTGGACCTGCAGTCCTCGCTCGACCAGGCACGGCTGCAAAAGCCTCGGGCGGAGGCCGCCCTCCAGGAGGCCAACCACCGGATCCAGGCGGTCCAGAGCGAGTTCCGCTCGGAATCCTTGCGCGAGCTGACCCTGAAGCGGACCGAGCTGCAGAGCATCAAGGAAATGGTGTCAGCCGGCGCCGACCAGGTCCGTCGTACCGAGGTACGCTCCCCGGTCCGCGGCCTGATCAAGCAGATCAAGATCAACACCGTGGGCGGGGTGCTGCCGCCGGGCGGCGAGATCATGGAGATCGTGCCCATCGAGGACACGCTGCTGGTCGAGGCAATGGTGCGCCCCTCCGACATCGCCTTCCTGCGCCCGGGCCTGCCGGCAACGGTGAAGGTCACCGCCTACGACTACTCGATCTATGGCGGGATGCAGGGCCGGGTCGAGGACATCAGCGCCGACACGCTGGCCGACGAGCGCGGCGAGACCTTCTTCCGGGTCCGGGTGCGGACCGAGAGGGCCTATCTGGGGACCGAGGAACGGCCCCTGGAGATCATCCCGGGCATGACCGCGCAGGTGGACATCCTGACCGGCAAGAAGACGGTGATGGACTATCTGCTGAAGCCGATCCTGCGCGCTCGCTCCGAGGCGCTGCGTGAACGCTGAGGGCTGGAACGGCCGGGGGCCTGCCACGGGCGGGCCCTCAAGGATCGCTTCCGCCTCCCGTCAGGCGTGGCCGCTGGCCCCGGACAGGAGGATCGGGTCGACCTTCAGCTTGGCCAGCGCCTGGTTCCACTTGTCGTCGTCGTCGCGGCCGAACACGATGTCGGCATCGCCCGGCGCCAGAAGCCAGCCATTGTCCAGGACCTCGGCATCGAGCTGGCCCGGCGCCCAGCCGGCATAGCCCAGCGCCAGCACGAGCCGGCTTGGGCCCTTGCCCTCGGCGATCGCCCGCAGGATCTCGACCGTCGCGGTGAGGGCGAACGTTTCGTCGATCTGCAGGGTCGAATCCAGCCGGTAATCGGCGGAATGCAGGACGAAGCCACGATTGCTCTCGACGGGCCCGCCGACATGCACCGGCTGGTCCTCCGGTCGCCCGGCTCCCTCGATGCCGAGCTGCTGGAGCACGGCCGGCAGGCGCAGCTGGTCGATGACCTGGTTGACGACGATGCCCATCGCGCCCTCTTCCGAGTGCGAGCAGACATAGACCACCGACTTTGCGAAGCGTGAATCGGCCATGCTGGGCATGGCGATCAGCATCATGCCGGTGAAGTGGGTGCTGGTCTGGTCCTGCGAAGCCATACCCCGGAGATAGGGGCCAATGCGCGATGCGCCAAGATGCTCGTGCGCAGCTTCGTGCGTCTTCTCCCGTCCGTCGGGCATGGAAGGGGGAGTTGCGCCGGCGAGCGGGGCGTTCCATCTCTGCGCCACGGGCGATCATGCCCCATCGTGGACAAGGAGCGCTCCCGGCTCGTTCCGGGGGCCCGACGACAGGAAGAACAAGACATGGCGATCCGTGTGGGCGATCGGCTGCCTGAGGCCAAGTTCAAGGTGCGGACGGCCGACGGGCTGGACGACGTCACCACCACCCAGCTGTTCAGCGGCAAGAAGGCGGTTCTGTTCGCGGTTCCGGGTGCCTTCACCCCGACCTGCCACTCCCGCCACCTGCCCAGCTTCCTGGAGCATGCCGAGGAACTGAAGGCCAAGGGGATCGAGACCATCGCCTGCGTCGCCGTCAACGACGCCTTCGTCCTCGACCAGTGGGCCAAGGCCAACGATGTCCAGGGCCGGGTGCAGATGCTGGCGGATGGCAACGGCACCTTCACCAAGGCGATCGGCATGGAGCTGGACGGCTCCGGCGCCGGGCTTGGCATCCGCTCGCTGCGCTATTCCATGCTGCTCGAGGACGGCGTGGTGAAGATCCTCAACGTCGAGGAGAGCCCGGGCGTGATGGAAGTGACCGGCGCTGACAAGCTGCTGGCCGCCCTCTGATCCCGGCCTTCTGACGCTGGCAACGATCGTCCCGCCGCTGCCAAGCGGCGGCGCGAACGCTGTCGGGGGCAGGTGCCCCATGCATGAACAGCAGCCTCCGCCGGAAATCGAGCCCGTGCCGGCAACGACGCCCGGGCAGGGAACTCCTTCAGGCCCATGCTGAGGCAAGGGCGACGGGCGCGAGCATGGCCAGGCAGTCCAGGGCGAGGCGAGCGCGTGGCGATGCTCCGCCAGTTCCTGCGCCGGCCGAACGGCCGCTCGACAGGTTGCCTTGGGCGTACGCCTTGCGGTCGAGCCGATAGGGGATGGTACGGCTGACGGTGAGAGAATGACCGCGTGGATGTGCCGAGCTAGAGCCAGGCACGCCGGCTGTCGGCATCAGGGGCTTAGTTGGCGATGACCCGCCGAGGTGGTGGGTCCATGCGGCGCAGCGGGAGGGTCATGCGAAGGTCGGCGATGTTGCCCGGCGTCAGGGCACAGGCAACCGGCCGCCCCGCAAGCAGCCGGTCGCCTGACACCATTCGGCCCGCCCAACCCTCCGACGCGGGGCGATGGGCCTTGATGTGGCTGCTGTCGATCGGGAGTCCCTCTGGCAGTGGGTAGCTACCAGCCATCTGCTGGAACGGACGCTGCCACCATCCGCGACGTGCCCATCATCCATCACGCGATGGATGAACCGATCTTTTAAGGAGCCGCGACCAGGAGGCTGTTGTAGCGGTTGTGGATGGTCATGGCCGGCCGGTGGGCAGGCGGACGTCCCGCCATGATCCGCAGGAGGCGGAGGATCCATCGCCCGGAGGGACCAGGGTCAGGAGACCCCGGCGGCGCCAGCCGGTCTTGAGCATGTGCAGGATCCCGCCGATCGTCCTCTGGGGCCGTCCCGGCTGGCCATGCGGTAGATGCGGCTTGATCCGCACCTAGCCCCTGTCTGACAGCCAGTACAGATGGGCGTTCGCCAGATCCCCCAGTCTTACATCACTGATCAGCCGACCGAAAACCATGAAGCTGTAGAAGATCGGACGAGCTTGCTGCCTAGCCGTGATTTCTTCTCAGCTTGTTCCAGCGAGGACCTGAGCGGGTGAGCGTTGGGCTGAGGTAGCATGGGCTCTGTGCTGATTTTACCAGGCAAGCCAACGGAGCAGATCGGCGGCTCGCTGCTCGGAGGACCGGAACGGGATGGCATAGGCCGGTTTGCATAGCAGGTTCTGCATGAAGCGCTCGGCCTTGCCGTGGGTCTTGGGCGTGTAGGGCCGGGTGCGGAGGTGGCAAATTATGAGCAGCCGCAAGACCTTGCGGATCAGGCGGGCAAGATGGCCGGCGCCATTCAAGGCCTCCTGGCCGTGCCTTGCTTGGAGATCCGGTCGATAATCTACCGACCATCGATTGCCGGTCATCACCTGCTCCACCCGCACGCCGCGGTCCCGGAACCAGTGCAGGGCACGGACGAGGAACCGCGTGGCTGACCACCGCCGTTTGGCGGGACGTCCACATGGGCGAGCCGGGTGGTATCCATTGATGGCACCGTGCCGGACGTCGTCGCCCTATACCTCGGTTGACGCCGCGCCGACCACCGGTGATGCGGTGGCCGACGCCCTCGCGCCGAGCCAGATCCTTGATGTCGAGCTGCAGGAGTTCACCGGGCCGATCGCCCTGATGTCGCCGTACCGGCCGCCGAGGCTCCAGGGCTTCGAGCCGCCCGAGCCTCATCCGCGTCAGCCATCCGGCGACCGTGGAGCAGGCGAGACCGAGCCGGATGGCGATGTCCTCGCCGGTCAGGCGGTCTTCCCGGCGCAGCTGCACCGCCCATCAGGGCCACAACCCATCCGCTCCTTGATCCGAGCCCGGGCGGGAGGCGCGCTTCTCAAAACCAGCTGCGCCTTCCGCCCGAAAAGCGGGCCAGCCATGGGCGCGCCGTGCGGCTGGAGATGCCGAAGCCGGTTGCCACCTCAGGAGCCGGCCGGCCTTCTGCCCGAATTTGCCGAACCATCGCGGCTCGACCAAGTGGCGTCGTTCGCGCGTTCTGGTGCGGGCTGCTCATCGTCGTCGCCGGCGGTGCTTTGCCTGGCAATGACCACCTTCAGGCTTTCACGGGCGATGAACAACCGTCTCAGAAACCACAGCCAGGCCGTGGGTGCGCTGGCCGGCACCTGCTGGAGGCCGAGCGGCTTCCGGAAGCTTCGCCCTCCCCCAAAATGGTTGGGTGACGCTTCGGCAAAAGCGGGTGGCATTGTCCTGTGCCCGCCATGAGCCTGGCCCGTCGCTCCCCTTCTCTGCGCCGCCAGCCAGCGCCACGGAGGTCCCGCCGTGACCGGGACCTCCACCCCCTGCTCCGCCCGCTTGGCGAGCCGGGGAGATCCGGCCCTAGAGGCTGGTGGAGATCCCGCCGTCGACCATCAGCACGTGTCCATGCACGTAGCTGGCCGCGTCGGAGGCAAGGAACACCGCCGCCCCTTTCAGCTCGGCAGGCTCGGCCCATCGGCCGGCGGGGGTGCGGGCCTCGACCCAGGCGGTGAACGCCTGATCGTCCAGGAGCTTCTGGTTCATCTCGGTGGTGAAGTAGCCCGGCCCGATCGCGTTGACCCGCACACCCTGACGGGCCAGTTCCGCGGCGAGCGACCTGGTCATCCCGTGCAGGCCGGCCTTGGCCGCGGCATAGGCGTGGATGCCCGGCCGGCCCAGGATCGAGATGACCGAGCCGGTATTGATGATGCTGCCGCCGCCCTGCCCCAGCATCACCTTGGCCGCCTCGCGCGCCATCCGGAAGCAGGCCGACAGGTTGGTCGAGATCACCCGGTCGAAATCCTCGTCAGTCCACTCGGCCACCGGGGCCCGGTGCTGGATGCCGGCATTGTTGACCAGGATGTCGAGGCGACCATGCCGCCCGGCCACCTCGGCCACGCCCGCCGCCACGGCTTTCGCATCGCTCACGTCGAACGCGGCTGCCTCCGCCTTGAGGCCACGCCCCCGCAGGGCGGTCGCCCGCTCCTCCAGGCTGGCCGGATCGCGGCCGTTCAGGACGACGGTTGCGCCGTGCTCGGCCAGACCCTCGGCCATGGCGAAGCCCAGCCCGCGGGATGCGCCGGTCACCAGGGCGACCTTGCCGGTCAGATCAAACAGGTTGGACATGGATGGCCTCCGCTTCGTGTGTTGAAGGGGTGAAGACCGATCCCGGCCAGGGCGCAAGCCGGATGCGCAGCGGCACCGGCTCCTTGCTTCCATGTACCGCCGGAAGAGTTGCCCGCCGCCGTCGCTGGATGCTTTCCCTCAGCCTGCGCTCCTACTAGGCTTAAGGGACCAAGGGGAGTCCCGGCAGGGGACTGAGAGGCCATCGGCGCCAGAACGGCGGCATGGCGACCCGTCGAACCTGATCCAGGTCATGCTGGCGAAGGGAATGGTGGTCGTCACCGTCGCGTGCTCCTGCGCCCAAGGCCGCCCCTGCTCCTCCCGATGCACCTGGATCCGGCGGCCCAGCGACCGTGGAGTGGAACGATGTCGACGATCCGATTCAGCGATGAACTGCGTGAAGCCAGCGAGCCCGACTGGTCCGCGGCGGTGGGCCACCGCTTCGTGGCCGAGTTGTTCGAGGGCAGCATCGCCGATCCGGCGATGGGCAGCTACCTGGTCCAGGATCACCGCTTCCTCGACAGCTTCCTGCAACTCCTGGGCGCAGCGGTCGCCAGCTCCGACCGGTTCGAGTCGCGGATCCGGCTCGGCCGCTTCATCGGCCTCGTCTCGGGCGAGGAGAACACCTACTTCCTGCGCTCCTTCGACGCGCTCGGCATCACGGCGGAGGACCGCGCGCGCATTCCCGACAAGGCACCGACCGCTGGCTTCAAGGCGATCATGCAGGAAGCGGCGCAGACCTGCAGCTATGCGGCGGCGCTGTCCGTGCTGACCGTGGCGGAGTGGCTCTATCTCGACTGGGCCGGCCAAGCGCCGTCGCCCTTGCCGCAGAACTTCATCCATGCAGAGTGGATCACCCTGCACGACAATGCGGATTTCCGCGACCTCGTGACCTTCCTGCGCAGCGAACTCGACCGGGTCGGCCCGTCGGAGCGGGAGCGGTGCCAGGATTTCTTCCGCCGCTCGGTCGCGCTGGAGCGGGCGTTCTTCGACGCGGCCTATGCCTGACCGGCCGGTCTGCAGCCAATCCTGAGGCGAGCCTCGGCGCCCGCCTCGGCCAAGCTGCGGCTCCGTGGAACGATGCGACATGCCGCACACAGGAAGTGGCGGGACCAGATGTGCATCCGTCCAGCTGGCCCAACGGCATCGTTCGTCCCGACCCTGGCCAGGGTCGCGAGAAGCAGCTGCTCGCTGCCGGCTGATCAGGCCGGCACGTTCAGGAACTGCCGATGCACCAGTTCGTCCCGCGTCCGGCCGATCGCCTGGTTTAGTCGCAGCAGGTGATCCCTGAGTTCGCGGCCGTTCCTGGCCTCGTCCTCGATGCTGCGGGCGATCTCCCCGATCTGCACCAGCCCGAAGCTGGGCGCGCTGCCGGCCAGGCGATGGGCGAGCTTCGCGACCTCGGCGGGATCGGCGGCTCGCCTGACCATCTCCCCCGCGATCTGCTCCGCCGAGGCCAGCGCATCGTCCAGGAAACGCACGAGCCTGGCCCGGCCCGCCATGACTTCCAGCCCCTCGATCCGCGCCTGGTCGAAGAGCACGGCGCCAGGGCCTGCCGGATCGGGGGCCGGCATGGCCGGCGGATCATCCGCCCTGGCGCCCGCTTGGCCTTGTGAGGCGATGGCGGCCAGAGCGCGGAACAGTTCATCCCAGGCGATGGGCTTGGTCAGCACGCCGTTCATGCCCACGGAAAGGCAGCGTTCTCGCTCCGCCTCCATCACGTTGGCGGTAAGCGCCAGGATCGGCACGCTGCCGCCTGGAGGAGGCATGGCCCGGATCCGGCGGGTCGCCTCGATCCCGTCCATGGCCGGCATCTGCACATCCATCAGGATCACGTCGAAGCGTTGGGATTGCGCCGCCGACACCGCCTGCTCCCCGTTCTCGGCGAAAACGACCGTGTGGTCATGGCGGGACAAGGTTGCCTGAAGGAGGTCGCGGTTCACCTCGACATCCTCGGCCACCAGGATGCGCAGCGGCCGGATCATCGCGGGATCGAGCTTGGATCTCGCCGTGACCGCCACGGCATCCCCTGGCGCCAGGAGCACCTCGAACCAGAACGTGCTGCCCTGCCCCATTCGGCTCCTGATGCCGATCTCTCCGCCCATGGTGGTGACGAGCTGCCGGCAGATCGCCAGCCCCAGGCCGCTGCCGCCATATTTCCGGGCGGTCGAGCGGTCAGCCTGCATGAAGGGCTGGAACAGCTCTGATTGTCGATCCTCCGGGATACCGATCCCGCTATCCTCGACCTCGAAGCGGAACAGCAACAGGGCGTCAGGACCGTTCCGGCAGCCGATCCGGACCTGAACGCCGCCCTGGCTCGTGAACTTCAGCCCATTGCCGATCAGGTTGACCAGGATCTGCCGCAACCGGGTCGGATCGCCCCTCACCACCATCGGCGCCTGAGGGTCCAGATCGAAGTCCAGGGTCAGGCCACGCTCGGTTGCCAGCGGCGCCATGATCGAGCGGAGCTGCTCGATGAAGCCTTGAAGCGAAAAGTCCACCTTCTCCAGCGTCAACCCGCCGGCATCGAAGCGCGAGAAGTCCAGAATATCGTTGATCACGCCCAGAAGATGCTGTCCGGAGGTTCGGATCGCCTGGACGTAGCCGCGCTGGCGGGGCTGCAGGGGCTCGGCCGCAAGCAGTTCCGCCATGCCCAGCACGCCCGTCATGGGGGTGCGGATCTCATGGCTCATCGCCGCCAGGAACTGCGACTTCGCCCGCTCCGCATGCTCCGCCTCGGCCTGCGCCCGCCTGGCCTCCTTCGCCGCCGCCTCGGCCGCCTGCGCCGCCGCCCGCAGGGATTGGGCACTGCGCTGCCGCAGCCAGCTGAGATAGCCGGTGGAAAGGGCCAGGAGCAGGATCACCGCCAGCGCCACGTACAGGCGCAGCCACCATGGCCCCAGCCGATCGGCCAACGGCTCCGAGGTGACGACCTGCAGGCCGGTACCCGGCACGTGAGCCCAGGCGATCACGGCATCGGCGGTGACCGTCTGGCCGTTATGGGTCGTGTCAAGCGAACGCCAGGCGTCCAGGGCCGCCGGCGGTCGGGGCGCGGTCTCGGGATCTGGCCAGTGCCGGCCATCGAGCGCGTAGAGCACCCCGTCGCCGTCCACCAGGCTGATGGTCTGGTCGCGGGCGTCGAGAAGCCCGTCGAACACGCCCGCGTAGAGATGCAGGCCCGCCGCCACCGCCAGCACGCCCGCTGGCCGACCATCGGGGTCCCGCAACGCCCAGCTGATCGGCACGATCCAGCGATAGGGAGCGATGCGGGTGATGATCGGCGAGCCGATCAGCATCCCCGGAGTGGCGGCGTCGGAATGCTTCCTGAAATAGGTCCGGTCGCTCAGATCGAGACCAACGGCATCATCATTACGGCTGCGCACGATGATGCCGTCCGCGTCCGCCATCACCAGAGTCGCGAGGGATTCGACCTGCTCATCCTGGCTCGCCCGGCGGGTGAGCTGCTGATAGACCGCCTCCCGGCCGAGGGTTCCCGACTGGAAGTCGTCGACCGCCAGGGACACCACCAGATCGAGCGTGCCCAGGGTGCGGCGGACTGTTCCGGCAGCGGTGGAACTGGTGCTAGCCAGATCCTTCTGGGCAGCTGTCAGGATCTGCGCACGATCCCGGTCGAGCAGCACCCAGCCCAGGCCGGCGCACAGGGCAAGGGTGAACGCTCCGCTGAGCAGGGCCATCCGCCACGGTCGCTGGGCAGCCAACCATGCTGAAAGTGCTGACGCTGAGCCACCTGCCACAGATTACTCTTAGGATCGGAAACCTGACAGTAGAGGCAGATGCTTTCACCTCACCTCTGTGACACAGATGCTAACACTGAAGATCCGCTTCGAGTAGCAGGCCGAAGTACTGTTACGAATATTTTTTCTTTCTGAAGTATGTCGATCCGGGAGCGGCTATCGCTCGCCGCTGCCGGGCGCCCACGACAGGCCATGATGCGCAGCAATCCCGCCATGCGGCTGCAACCGCCCGAAAGCGCCGCCGCACGGCGGACGGCCATGGCGCCTGTGCGGATGCAGGCCTAAGAGCAGGGGAAACCGCGAAGCTGGAGGTTGGGCATGCCGGTGCTGATTCCGGGCAGGCTGGTGCTGGATGAACTGGCACGTTGGGTTGCGGCTCCGGGCCTCGACCTCGTGCTGGACGAATCGTTCCGGCCGAAGATCGAGGCGGCGGCCAGGCTGGTGGCGGATGCCGCGGCGGCCGATGCGGCGACCTATGGCGTCAATACCGGCTTCGGCAAGCTGGCGCAGACCCGGATCTCCCCGGCCCAGGTCGAGGAACTGCAGAAGCGGCTGGTCCTGAGCCACATGTGCGGGGTCGGCCGGCCGCTGGACGACCTGGTGGTGCGCCTCGTGCTCGTGCTGAAGGCAGCCTCCCTCGCGCATGGCCATTCCGGGGTGAAGGTCGAGACGATCGAGGCGCTGCTCACCATGCTGCGCCACGACGCGCTGCCGGTGATCCCGGCCAAGGGATCGGTCGGCGCATCCGGCGACCTCGCACCGCTGGCGCACATGAGCGGGGCGCTGATCGGGGTCGGCCAGATCCGGCTGAAGGGCGAGACGCTGCCGGCGGACGAGGCGCTGGCAAGGATCGGGCTCCAGCCGCTGACGCTCGGCGCCAAGGAGGGGCTGGCGCTGCTGAACGGCACCCAGGTCTCGACCGCCCTGGCGATCACAGGCTGGTGGCAGGCCCAGGCCCTGCTCAAGTCCGGGCTCCTGGCAGGAGCCATGACCGTGGACGCGGCCAAGGGATCAGACACGCCGTTCGATCCGCGCATCCAGAAGCTGCGCAACCAGATCGGCCAGGGCATCGTCGCCGCCGAACTGGCGCTGCTGCTGGAGGGCAGCGAGATCCGGGAGAGCCACCGCTTCGGGGACGACCGGGTGCAGGATCCCTACTGCCTGCGCTGCCAGCCCCAGGTCATGGGGGCGTGCTGGGACCTCTTGTCCGATGCGGCAGGGATCCTGGAGCGCGAGGCCAATGGGGTCTCCGACAATCCGCTGGTGTTTCCGGAGGACGGCCTGATCCTGTCCGGCGGCAACTTCCATGCCGAGCCGGTGGCGATGGCGGCCGACCGGATCGCCCTGGCCATGGCGGAGATCGGGTCGATCTCCGAGCGGCGCATCGCGCTGCTGATCGACCCGAGCTTCTCGCTGCTGCCGGCGTTCCTCACCCCCTCGCCCGGGCTCAACTCCGGCTTCATGATCGCGCAGGTGACCGCAGCGGCGCTGCAGATGGAGAACAAGCACCTGGCCAACCCGGTGGCGGTGGAGAGCCTGCCGACCTCGGCCAACCAGGAGGACCATGTGAGCATGGCCACCTATGCCGCCCGGCGACTGTCCGACATGGCGGAGAATCTGGCCCACGTCCTGGCGGTCGAGTTGATGGCGGCAGCGCAGGGCATCGAGTTCCGCCGGCCGCTGCGCTCCTCGCCGCGGCTGGAGAAGGCGTTCGCCCGGATCCGCGCGATCAGCCCCAAGCTGGAGGACGACCGCGAGCTTGGCCGGGAGATCAGCGGCGTCGCCGAGGCGGTGCGGGTAGGCCATCTGGCTGCCATATGATCACGATCATGCAACCGCAGCTGCCGATATCCGCTTTGCCCGATCACCGGCGCTGCCGGATCACCGACCCATCCTGCTGCCGGAACCGGCGGAGACGATGAACCAGCTCAGCCTTGAACAGGTGCTCGGCACCGCGGCCCTCGCGATCCTGCTGGTCGCTTGTTTCGTGATCGTGCAGCCGTTCCTGTCCGCGTCGATCTGGGCGGTGATCCTGGTCTATACGACCTGGCCGGCCTATCGCTGGCTGCGGCAGCGTCGCCTGTCGCCCAGCCTGGCCTCGCTGGTCATGGTGTTCAGCGCGCTGCTGATCCTGGTGGTGCCGCTGGCGGCGCTGGTTCCCTCGATGGGCAACCAGATCACGCTGGGCATCCGCTGGATGCGTGCCGTGTTCGCCGCGGGCCTGCCGCCGCCGCCAAGCTGGATCGAGAGCATTCCGATGGTCGGCGAGCTGGTCGCGGCCGAATGGCGCGACGCCGCCCAGGGCGGGCTGGCGGTCCTTCGCTATCTGGCACCCTATGCCGAGAACGTGGCGCAACTGGCCTTTGCCGCCGGCATCGGGATAGGTGGCGGCCTGATCGAGCTGCTGTTCAGCCTGCTCATCATGTACTTTCTCTACCGTGACGGCGAGGCGATCGCCGCGCGCGCCGAGGACGGGCTGGAGCGGCTGGCGGGATCGCGGGCGCGCCACCTGATGGACGTCGCCGGCAGCACGGTGAAAGGGGTGGTGTACGGCATGCTGGGCACCGCCGTGATCCAGGGCGTGGTCGCAGCACTGGGCTACTGGATCGCCGGCCTGCCGGCGCCGACCTTCCTGGGCATCCTGACCGCCATCATGTCCCTGACGCCGATCGGGCCGCCGCTGGTCTGGATTCCCGCTGCCCTGTGGCTGTTCCAGCAGGACGAGGGCTTCTGGGCGATCTTCATGATCCTGTGGGGCGCCATCCCGGTATCGAGTTCGGACAACGTGATCCGGCCCTGGCTGATTCACCGGGTCGGCGCCACCCAGACCCCGATCGTGCTGGTGCTGATCGGCGTTCTTGGCGGGGCGCTGGCGTTCGGGCTGCTGGGGGTGTTCCTCGGGCCGACGCTGCTGGCGGTGATCTACACGCTGATCCTGGAATGGACCCAGCATCGGCGCGAAAGCAGCCGGAAGATCATCTTGCCGGAATAACCCCGCTCCTGCCGGCCCGCCCCGGCCGCCGAGCGTCCAGTGAGTGAGCATGTCGAAGGTGCTCGACATCACAGGTGGAAGTTCTCGTCTGGCCTATAGTGCCCTGGTTCCGAAGACAAAGCTCTGGGAGACTGGAAATGACGACGAACCGCAGCCGGACCATCCTGTCGCTGCTCACCGGCATCGCAGCATGTTCCTGGGCATCCGCCGCGAGCGCCGAGGTCCTGGTCGCCCAGACCAGGACCAGCCCGGCCGTCTACGGCGGCGCCACCTATCTGGTCGACTTCAACGGCGGTGCCGCAGGCGGCACCCAGTTCCAGTTCACGACGTCGCAGCGCAATACGCGCGTGGCGATCTTCTTCAATGCCGAATGCGCGGTGGAGGGCAGTCCCTCGCGCTGGGTCAATATCGACATCCTGGTCAACCCGGCGGGGGGCACGCCGGAGACGGTCGTCGCGCCGTCCAATGGCGACAACGCCCTGTGCTCGGGGAACGGCACCAGCACGGCGAGTTCGGGCAACTTCACCCTGGATGGCTGGGTCAGTGCCGCCACCATCGGAACCATCAACCTGCCCGTGGCAGGGACGCACACCATTCGGGTCCGGGTGAATGGCGGCAATGCCGGGATCACCCGGCTGGATGACATGTCGCTGATCGTGATGCGCTGATCTCCTTGCGGGCCAGCCAGCCCGCAAGTCCATCGGCCAGAGTCCTGGTGGGCGCCAGCCGGGCGAACTGCTCGGCCTCGATCTGCAACCCTTCGGCGATGCTGGCGTTCAGGCCGCGGGTCACCGCGGCAATGGCGCCGGCAATCGCCGAAGGCTCGTGGCGCAGGATCCTCGTGGCCAGATGGCGGGCAGACGGCAGAAGCTCGCCATGGGGAACCACCTGGTTGACCAGGCCGAGTTCCAGGGCGTGCTCCGGGGTGAAGGGATCCCCGGTCAGCAGCAGTTCTAGCGCCCGCTTGCGGCCGGCCAGGCGCGGCAGGCGCTGGGTTCCGCCGAAGGTCGGCACCATGCCGAGCTGGATCTCCGGCTTGGCGAACAGGGCGCGTTCGCTGGCCACGGCCAGATGCACCGCCTCGGTGATCTCGCAGCCACCGCCGAAGGCGAGCCCGTTCACCGCCGCGATGACCGGCTTGGGGAAAGCCTCCAGGCGCGCGGTCAGGCTCTGGCCGCGGCGGACGAAGTCCCGGAGCGCCACGGCGCTTCCAGCGCGGACGCTGACGGCGAACTCCGCGATGTCGGCACCTGCGGAAAAGGCCCGGTCACCGGCCCCGGTCAGGATCACCGCGCCGATCCGGTCGTCGACCTCGAACGCGTCAAGCAGGTCGAGCAGGCGGTCGATGGTAGCGAAGTTGAGGGCGTTCAGCTTGTCCGGACGGTCCAGCGTCACGAGGGCGATGCGGTCCTGGATCTCCACGAGCACGGTCATGCCGGCTCCCCCAGAAGGTTGCGATCGCACGGGAAGCTAGGTCCGGAACCGGGTTGAGCATACTCACTGGTCGGTATACTTTTCATCATGCCGAAGACCTCCGTCCCCACCCGCACCCGGATCGTCGCTGCGGCCAGCAGCCTGTTCTATGGGCAGGGCATCCGTGGCGTCAGCGTCGACGCCGTGGCCGAGAAGGCCGGGGTGACCAAGCGCACGCTCTACTATCACTTCGCCAGCAAGGACGATCTGGTGGCGGCCTATCTGGAGGCACGGGACCAGCCGAACCTGGTTCTGTTCCAACGCTGGTTCGCCGAGGCCGACGGGGGAGTGGCCAGCAAGGTGCGGGCGATCTTCGAGAACCTCGCCCGCTCGGCGCGCCACCCGCGCTGGAAGGGCTGCGGTTTCCTGCGCACGTCGGCGGAGCTGGCCAATCTTCCGGGACACCCGGCCATGAAGATCGGAGCCGCGCACAAGAAGCGCTTCGAGGCGTGGCTGCGCCAGACGTTCGAGGCAGAGGGGATCCAGGACGGATCAGGCCTTGCGCGTCAGGTCGTCCTCCTCCTCGATGGCTCGTTCGCCGTGGTGCTGCTGCATCGCGACCCCTCCTACATGGAAACGGCCGGCCAGGCAGCCTTCACCCTGATCGAGGCGGTCCTGCCGGCGCGATGACAGGGGAGTCTGGCGGAACGGGCCGGCCATGGAACCCGCACGCCTGCCGGAGCGTTGGAACGGAGCAGGAACATACGAGGATGCCATGGCCGACCAGACCGAGAACCCGAAGCTCGATTCGCACCCCGGCTCCAACACCGAGAAGGATCCCGACAACTGGGTGTCGGGCGAGGAGCCGATGACCGGGGCCCAGGCATCGTACCTGACCACCTTGTGCGAGGAGGCCAAGGTCGATGCTCCCTCCAAAGATATGACCAAGGCCGAGGCGTCCAAGATGATCGACGAGTTGAAGACGAAGCTCGGTCGCTAGGTAACCTGATCTCGACCAGGAACCCTTTCGTCAGCCTCCCTCATACACACTGACCTCGACCAGGTTCTGGTCGGGGTCGCGGAAATAGAGGGAGGTCATCGGGCCGAGAGCACCGGTCCGGGAGACCGGGCCGAGTTCGACGGAAACGCCCTCGGCGTTCAGGTGGGCCCGCAGCGTGTCGAGGGGCTGCTCGGTGATCAGGCAGAAGTCGGCCGAGCCAGGCGTTGGTCTGCTCGCCTTCGGCTCGAACTCGTGGCCCGCCTCATGAACGTTGATCTTCTGCGCGCCGAAGACGAGGGCGGTCGGCCGGTTGGGGCTGTCCACGCGCCGCAGGCCCAGGACGCGCCGGTAGAAGTCGCAGGTGGCGTCCAGCGAGCGCACCGTCAAAACGAAATGATCGATCCGGGTGATCATCAGCCGCCTCCTTCCACGTTCCAGCGACCTCTGCGTGGAACGCCTGGCAAGGTCGAGTCCTCCGGCTAGATGACCTGCAGAAGAATGCCGCCCAGAACGGTCAGGCCAACCACAAGCCATGGGGGCGCCTTCCCCACGGTGAGCAGCACGAATCCCAGCACCGCCAGCGCGAAATCCTCCGGCACATGCACGGCGCTGGTCCAGACCGGGTCGTAGAGGGCGGCGCCGAGCAGGCCGACCACCGCCGCGTTGGCGCCGCGCATGGCGGCGCGGGCCATCGGGCGGGTGCGCAAGGCATCCCAGAACGGCAAGGCGCCCACCAGCAGCAGGAAGCCCGGCAGGAAGATCGCCACGAGACAAAGGAATGCACCGGCGATACCGTTCGGCGCCGGCTCCATGGCAGCGCCCAGATAGGCGGCAAAGGTGAAGAGCGGCCCCGGCACTGCCTGGGCGGCGCCATAGCCTGCCAGGAATCCGTCGGCGCCGATCCAGCCTGGGGCGACCACCTCGGCTTCCAGCAGAGGCAGGACGACATGCCCGCCGCCGAACACCAGGGCGCCGGAGCGGTAGAAGGCGTCGAACAGGGCCAGGCCGTGGAAGGGCAGGCTCGCCGCTGCCAGCGGGAGAAGCGCCAGCAACAGGAAGAACATGGCCAGCGCCGCGGCCCCGACCGGCCGGGAGATCGGGAAGGCCAGATTCCTGGCGGGAGCGGCATCCTGGTGCCGGCACAGCGCCAGCCCCGCCAGTCCGCCCAGCAGGATGGCGGCGACCTGGCCGAGCGCGCCTGCCGCGAAGGTGACGGTCAGCACGGCCGCCACCGCAATTCCGGCGCGGGAGCGGTCCGGGCACAGGCTCCTGGCCATCCCCCACACCGCCTGGGCCACCACCGCCACGGCGACCAGCTTCAGCCCGTGCAGGATGCCGTGGCCCACCTGTCCATCGAACAGCGACGCCCCCGCCGCGAACAGGACCAGGATCAGCGCGGACGGCAGGGTGAACGCGGTGAAGGCGGCCAGCGCCCCCAGCGGCCCACCGCGCAGGAGGCCCAGCGCGAAGCCCGCCTGGCTGCTGGCGGGGCCGGGCAGGAACTGGCAGAGCGCCAGCAGGTCGGCATAGCCCGCCTCGTCGATCCAGCGACGGCGGACCACCAGTTCATCCCGGAAATAGCCCAGATGGGCGATCGGACCGCCAAAGGACGTCAGGCCAAGCTTGAGGAAGGCCCGGAACACCTCCCCTGCTGCGCCCTGCCTCGTGACGGTCACTGCAATTCGGTCGCTCAAGCAGGCCTCGCGCGCAATGGCGCCGCCTTCGGTAGGTTCGGGCGGTGACAACGGGATGACGACGTCTCAGCCGAAGCGGGCCGCAGCGTAGGGATCCATCAACGGGTCGCGCCGCCCGGTCAGCATCTCCTCGGCGGCTACCGAGCCGACCACGGGAGCCAGGGTGATGCCGGAGTGGAGGACAGCCAGATAAAGGCCGGGATCACCGGAAGGCTGGCCCACCACCGGGAAGCCGTCGGCAGGTGTCGGGCGATAGCCGACGCTGTAACGGTCGAGCGTCAGTGCCTCCCCGCCCCGGAGCATCGCCTTCACCCGCGCGAACAGGGCGGCCGCTTCATCATCCGCCGCGTCGCCTGGATCGCTTCCCCCGAAATCCGCTCCCGCCACGATCCGCCCATCCACCGTCTGCCGCATGTGCAGGTTCGGCGTGAGCACCAGCCCTTCCAGGAGCTTCATGTGCGGATGGGCATGGACCAGCAGGCCTGGCGGGGTGGTCAGCGGCAGGGATACCCCGGTGGTGGCGGTGAGTTCGGCGGTCCTGGCGCCGGCCGCCAGAACCACCCGATCGGCGGCCAGTTCGCCATTCGACAGCTGGATGCCGGTGGTGCGGCCATGGCGGATTACGAGGCGGATCGCCGCCGCGTTCCGTCGGAAAATGGCTCCGCGGCGTTCGGCATCGGCCAGAAGGACCTGGGCGGCACGGCGCGGTTCTACCGCGCCTTCGCCTGCGGCATGCAGCGCGCGTTCGGGAGGGTCGACCAGGTTCGGCTCGATTGCGGCGGCCTCGGGGCGGCCCACCGAACGGATCTCGTAGCCACGCGCGCTCTGCTGCCGGACGCAGTCATCGATCTCCGCAGGAGATAGGTCCCAGTCGAGCGAGCCGGTCCAGCTAAGCGGCAGGGCCGGCACCTCGGCTGCCAGGCGGCGCCACTCGGCCATGCTGCGCATGCGCAGCCGCAGATAGGGCTCGGGATTGCGCCAGTGCGCGTTGATCCAGGCGAACGAGTTGGGCGTGGCGATCCCGCCCCCTCCCCCTGCATCGATCACCGTCACCTCCGCACCGGACGCGACGAGGTGCCAGGCGATCGACGCGCCGATGATCCCGGCACCGACGACCACGAACTTCTGCGGAGCGGTCATGGCAGACGAACATTCCCTGGATGGCGCGGCCAGCCACGAGGCTGGCCGCACTCTGGAGACGAATGCCGGCCAGGGTCAGCCCGCCGTGAGCCTGCCGAGCGAGCGGATCACCGAGCCGACGATGGCCGGGTCGATGGTCGGCTCGTTTTCTGCACGCGCCAGCACCGCAAGATAGCGCTCGATGGCGTTCCGCCGGCGTTCCCGCCATGCGTCCAGCGGCTCGTGCTTGGCAAGGACATCGTGGGCGGCCCGCCGCACCATCTCCGCCAGTTCGTCGCGCAGCGCCGCCTTCGCCTCGTGATCCCAGGAACTGCGCACGCTGATCCGCTCGATCAGCACGTCGATGCGGTGGCAGTCTAGGGTCTCGTCCAGCGCCAGACGGATCTCGGTGGAGCGCTCGACCGGCACCCCGGTGCTATACGCGGTATCGAGGGCGTCGAGCAGCACGGTCGTGAGCGGCAGGACCGCGAGCCGGCTGGCGGCGTCGGCGTCCAGCCCCAGGCCGCGCAGTTCCTGGCAGCGTCCGGCCAAAGTCTCCTTCAGCGCCGGCGGGGCCAGCCCCTCGATCTGCTCGCGCAAGGTGCGGATTCCTGCCTGCAGCCGCTCGGCGGTCTCCCGCAGCGGCCGGTTGCTCAGGTCATGGACGATCGTCCAGCGGACCGCCTCGGCGGTGGTGCGGGTGAGATCCGTGAGGAGCGCGATCTGCTGCCGCCCGACACTCGCCGGCAGGTTCTCGACTGCCCCCCAGACCGGCGTGAGTTCGAAACCCTCGCGCACGATCAGGTAGCCCCGGGCGATCTCGTCGAAGGAGGCGCCGGTCTCGTTGGCGAGATCCTGAGCGAACGAGATCCCGGCCCGGTTGACCATCCCGTTGGCCAGCCGGGTCGCCACGATCTCCCGGCCCAGCCGGTGCCTGGCGACCGCTTCGGGGAAGCGCTTGCGGATCAGGCGCGGGAAATAGCGAAGGCGTTCGCCGGCCAGCATGGGATCGTCGATGGTGCTGCCGTCGCACAAGGCGTCGAACAGGTCCATCTTGGCATAGGCCAGCAGCACGGCCAGCTCCGGACGGGTCAGGCCGACCCCATCTCGGCGGCGCTCGGCCAAATTGTCGTCGGAAGGCAGGAACTCGAGCTGGCGCACCAGCCGGCCGCTGCGCTCCAGGGAACGGATCAGGCCGATCTGGCTGTCGAGCAGTTCCAGTCCCCGGTGCTCGGTGGTGGAGAGCGCCAGGTTCTGCAGGGTGTTGTCGCGCAGGACCAGTTCGGCGACCTCGTCGGTCATCTCGCGCAGCATCAGGTCGCGCTGCTTGCGGGTGAGATCGCCGGCCTGCTCCACCGAGCCGGTCAGGATCTTGATGTTGACCTCGTGGTCCGAACAGTCGACCCCGGCCGAGTTGTCGACGAAGTCGGTGCCGATCCGTCCGCCCTTGCGGGCGAACGCGATCCGGCCGCGCTGGGTCACTCCCAGATTGCCGCCCTCCGCGACCACCTTGCAGCGCAGGTCCTCGCCGTTGACGCGAATCGGATCGTTGGCGCGGTCCTGGGCGTCCCGGTGGCTCTCGGCGGCAGCCTTGATGTAGGTGCCGATGCCGCCATTCCAGAACAGGTCGACCGGCGCCTTGAGGATGGCGCTCATCAGCTCGAACGGGGTGAGGCTGCCGGCTTCGATCCCGAGCACCGCACGGATCTCGGGCGAGAGCGGGATCGCCTTCAACTGGCGGGAGAAGACACCGCCGCCCTTGCTGATCAGGCTGCGGTCGAAATCGTCCCAGGACGAGCGCGGCAGCTCGAACAGGCGCTGGCGCTCCCGGAATGTTTGTTCGGCATCTGGATCAGGGTCCAGGAAGATGTGGCGGTGGTCGAACGCCGCCACCAGCCGGATCGAGCGGCTGAGCAGCATCCCGTTGCCGAACACGTCGCCGGACATGTCGCCGATGCCGACCACGCTGATCGGGTCCCGTTCTGGGTCGACGCCCATCTCACGGAAGTGGCGGCGCACCGACTCCCAGGCACCCTTGGCGGTGATCCCCATCTTCTTGTGGTCGTAGCCTGCCGAACCGCCCGAGGCGAACGCGTCGCCCAGCCAGAACGAGCGGCCGGTCGCCAGCGCATTGGCGATGTCGGAGAAGGTGGCGGTGCCCTTGTCGGCGGCAACCACCAGATAGGGATCGTCGGTGTCGTGGCGGACCACCCGTTCGGGCGGCACGGTCGTGTCGCCCTGGATGTCGTCGGTCAGGTCGAGCATGCCGTCCAGGAAGGTCCGGTAGCAGCGCACCCCCTCGTCGTAGATCGCCTGGCGGTCGGTGTTCTTGGGAGGGCGCTTGACGATGAAGCCGCCCTTCGCCCCCACCGGCACGATCACCGCGTTCTTGACCATCTGCGCCTTGACCAGGCCAAGGATCTCGGTCCGGAAGTCCTCCCGGCGGTCCGACCAGCGGATGCCGCCACGCGAGATCGGTCCGCCGCGCAGGTGCACGGCCTCGACATCGGCCGCATAGACGAAGATCTCGCGCCAGGGAGCCGGCTGCGGCATGCCAGGGACGGCCGCGCTGTCCAGCTTGAAGGAAAGCGAGCGCCGCCCCGGCCGGAACGCGTTGGTGCGCAGCATGGCCTGGATGGTGCCCAGGAACCGGCGCAGGATCCGGTCTTCGTCCAGAACCGCGACCTGGGTGAGGCCTTGGGTGATCCGCTCGACCAGCTCCGCCTGCGCGGCCTGCCGGTCGCCCTGGATGGAGGGGTCGAACCGGACGTGGAATAGCTCGACCAAGTCGCGTGCCACATCCGGATTGGCCACCACGGTCTGCTCGACGTATGGCTGGCTGAACGGCAGGCCGACCTGAAGCTGATACTTGCAGATGGCGCGCAGGATCACGACCTGGTCGGCATTGAGCGAGGCAGCCAGGATCAGGCGGTTGAAGCCGTCGGTCTCGATGTCGCCGTCGAAGATCCGCCGGAATGCCTCCTCGAAATGGGGCCCGACCACATCCAGGTCGATTGTTCCCGCAAACACCGGCTCCGCCTCGAAGTCGTGCAGCCAGAAGGGCTGCCCATCCTGGCCGGCGACGGGATAGGAGTCCTCGGCCAGGGCGCGCAGGCCCAGATCCTCCAGGATCGGCAGGACATCGGCCAGGGCCACCCGCTGGCCGGCATGGGCCAGCTTCAGGCGGATCCGGTTGCCGCGGATCTCCAGAGGCCGGGACAGCGCCACGGACAGGCTGGCGCCGCCTTGCTGGAGCGCATCGATCCGGTCGATGTCGGCGACCGCGGCCCGCGGCTGGTGGCGCTCCTGATAGGAGACCGGGAACGATGCCGCGTAGCGGCTGAACAGGTGGACCCCGCGCTCCTCGCCATGGGCTTCGACCAGCGCATCGCGCAGGCTTTCTCCCCAGGGCCGCGTCGCCTGGGTGATCTCCGCCTCTAGGTCCTCCGCGGTGATCGAGAGTTCGCCGGGGTCCTGGGAGCGGATGATGAACAGGATGAGGGCCAGCGGGCTGTCGCCCAGCTGGGCCTGGAATTCGCAGTCCACCCCGTTCAGCCGGCGCAGCAGGATCCGCTGGATCCGCTCGCGCATGGCGGTCGTCCAGCGCTCGCGGGGAACGTAGAGCAAGACCGAGAAGAACCGGGAGAAGCGGTCCTGCCGCAGGAACAGCTTCAGGCGCGAGCGATCCTGCATCTGCAGGACGGCCCGGGCCGTTTCCCGCAGGCGCGGCACATCCATCTGGAACAGCTCGTCGCGGGGCAGCGAGCTCAGGATATGGGCGAGAGCCTTGGCGGCATGGCCATGGGGCGGCAGCTTCATCGTCTCGGTGACAGCCCGCACCTTGCCGCGCAGGAGCGGGATGACCTGGGGCGGCAGGCTGTAGGCGACCGAGGTGAACAGGCCGAGAAAGCGGTGCTCGCCGATCACGGCGCCATGCTCGTCGTAGCGCTTCACGCCGACGTAATCGAGATAGGAGGCGCGGTGGACGGTGGCCCGGGTGTTGGCCTTGGTGACGGTGATGGGCGGCAGCGGCCGGAAGGCCTTGCGCCGTATCTCTACCGGCAGGGCGGCGAAGCTGGTCGACATGACCGGCCGATCAGACGGCACCCGCGCATCCTGGCTGGCCGAAAGAATGCCCAGCGCCGAGCCGGGCACCCGCATCAGTTCCGGCCCCGCCTCTTCCTCGACCAGATCGTAGGCGGCATAGCCAAGCAACGTGAAATGGTTGTCGGCCAGCCAGTGCAGGAACGCCACCGGCTCCTCGACATCGACAGGCCCCTGGCCGCTCTCCGTCGAAGCGTTCTCACCTGGCACATGGATCAGGCCCGCGGCAGCCTCGGCGACCCGGGCCAGCATCGGTTTCCAGTCGCGGACCGCCCGGCGCACGTCCTCAATGCCGCGGAGGATCTCCGATTCCAGGCGGTCAAGAGCGTCCTGGTCGGTACGACGGTCGACCTCGACCAGGATGAAACTCTCGGATTGGCCACCTTCGCCGATGCCCTCAAGCCGGCCCTCGGCGTCGCGGCGAACAGAGATCACCGGGTGGATGGTCAGGTGAATGGCAAGGCCGGCCCGACCGACCGCGATATGCACGCTGTCCACCAGGAACGGCATGTCGTCGTTGACGATCTGGACGAGGGTGTGGGCGGCGGTGAAGCCATGCCGCTCGATGCCGGGATTGAAGATCCGGATCCTGGTGGCACCCGGCTTGCGGTCGTGGGCGAGGTCCAGATGGCTGATCGCCAGGCCGTAGAGGTCGGCCGGATCATGGGCAGCGATGTCTTCCTCGGCGACGCCGTCGAAGAAGCGCTCGACGAAGGCCTCCACCAGGTCGCGCTCACCGGGCGGCACCCGGCTGGTGACGAGTTGATCCACCACTGCCAGCGGCTCGAATTCCGAACCTTGTGTTTCGTCCACCGTCTGGCCTCCCGTTTGTTGGCTCGGCAATCAGGATGATGAGGTCGGGCCGTGACCATGGCAAGGCGAGCGGCCGAACGTCGCCATCTGCCTTTGACCCGCACCGCCGCGGCCCGTCTTGCATGGAAGTGTCAGGCGGCGCATGAGCGAAGGAGGCCGGACGCGCGGGGGCACATGGCGTACGATCGCTCCTACACCAGCAGGATTGCCGGTACCGGCAGGACGGCATCCCCCAGCCAGCCGGAGTGGCAGGTCGATCCGGTGGATGCCGACCTGATCCGGAGGATCGGCGAGATCGATGAGGAGCGACTGCGGCAGGGTCGGCTGGAGCGGCTGCGGGCAGAACTGAAGAAGCGCGACTACGCAGGAGCCCTGCTCTCCGATCCGATCAACATCCGCTATGCCACGGGCGCCAGGAACATGGCGATCTGGACGATGCGGGAAGGCGGCCGCTACGTGTTCGTCGCCACCGAGGGGCCGGTCGTGCTGTTCGAGTTCGCTGCCAGCCGCCATCTGGGCGAAGGTCTTGCCAGCGTAGACGAGCTGCGGATCGGGACCGGCTGGACGTACTTCATCGCCGGGCCGCGCCTGGAGGAGAAGGCCAGGATCTGGGCGGAGGAAGTGGCGTGGCTGGTCGAGCGTCATGGTGGCGGCAACCGGCGCCTCGCCGTGGACCGCTGCAATCCCGCCGGGACGACCCGGCTCATGGCGCGCGACATCGCCCTGTTCGACGCCCAGGAGGTGGTCGAACAGGCGCGGATGGTGAAGCTGCCCGAGGAGGTGACCTGCCTGCGCCACGCCATGTCAGTGTGCGACCTAGCAGTGGACCGGATGCGTGCGGCGCTGGAGCCCGGGATCAGCGAGAACCAGCTCTGGAGCATCCTCCATACCACCAACATCACCCATGGGGGCGAGTGGATTGAGTGCCGGCTGCTGGCCTCGGGCGAGCGGACCAACCCGTGGTTCCAGGAATGCTCGGAGAGGGTGATCCAGCCGGGCGACCTGGTCGGGTTCGACACCGACATGGTCGGGCCCCACGGCTATCTCGCCGACATCTCCCGCACCCAACTCTGCCCCGGGCGCCGCCCCTCGGACGAGCAGCGGACGCTCTACGAGATCGCCCAGGAGCAGGTGCTGCACAACATCGGCCTGCTCCACGCCGGTCTCGGGTTCCGCGACTTCGTCGAGCGGGCATGGCAGGTCCCGGAAGCCTATGTCGCCAACCGCTACATGACCCTGATCCACGGGGTCGGCATGGTCGATGAGTACCCTGCCATCGTCTATGCCCAGGACTTCGCCGACTGGGGCTATGACGGCGTGTTCGAGGAGAACATGGTGGTGTCGGTGGAAAGCTATATCGGAGCGGTGGGCGGAGCCGAGGGCGTGAAGCTGGAGCAGCAGGTCCTGATCACGAGCAGTGGCGCAGAGGTCCTGTCGCGTTCTCCCTTCCTGGACGCCCTGGAAGCATAGGGACGCAGGAGCCGGGCGCCCACGAGACCAAACCCTTGCGGCGATGCGAGCACCGGCTGGGAGGAAGGATCATCGCCGGCAACCAAGCGTCCTGCTCATCCGCCGGTTGACGGCTCCATCACCAGCTCCGCATCGTCTCGATGGCCCGCATGGCGCAGCGGTCGAAGTCGAGGGGCGCTCCGTGCTCGGCGTACCAGTGCTGGCAGCCCGCCTTCTTCAGCGCCGGCACGATCAGGTCCCAGTCGAGCATCCCGTGTCCAAGATCGGCCCAGACCCACTCGGCGCCCGAGCTGCTCTGCGCGATGTCCTTGAGGTGGACGGCGACGATCCGTTCCGGCCATCGCTCGATCCAGGCCGTCGGATCCTGACCGGCCCGAACCACCCAGGCGAGGTCGATCTCCCAGAGGATGTCTGGGCTGGCCTCGAACAGGTGCTCGATGGGCGTGCTGCCATCCGGCAGAGGCGCGAACTCCAACTCCCGGTTATGCCAGGCGAGCCGCTTGCCGGCGGTCTTGAGCTTGATCGCATAGCCGGCCAGTTCCGCCGCAAAGCGCATCCAGCCGGGCGTATCCTGGGGATGGTCCGCCACGGTGAGCTTCGGGATCACCACCGTTCCGGCCCGCAGGATGTCGGCCATCCCGATCACCCGCTGCACGTCGGTCCGAAACCGCGGCAGCTCCGCATGGATGCTCGGGCAGGTGAGGTTGGCATGGTTGAACATCGAGGCGAGCCCGCCAGGATCGCGCAACAGGGCGTCATACGGCTCGACCTTGACGTAGCCCAGCTCCGCCAGCTCGTGCAGGCGTGCGGCCAGCGGGGGAAACGACCGCGTGGCGACGAGCTGGAAGCCGGGGACGATAGGCATGGCCGCTTTTCCTTGTTATGGCCGGAACCCTGGTCCGAGCTTAAACGTCTTGGACCTAGGCAAGGTGCCCGAACTCCGAGACTCGCGCGTGAAAATTGTGCATTAGCCACATTTCATGGAAGTTTCTCGATCAGCCACTTTGCATAGGCGGGTGGTCATGCCTATTTACCGCTCGCCGCGACCCTGCCCTCGACCTGAAGGTGGGTCGTTTCTATTTCATCTGCCGAACCCCGCGGGTAGCGGAGGTGTCGCCTGGAAAAAGGCGGCCGGCACGTAAGCCGGTCCGAGGAGACGTGATGCAACGGATCGAGCTGTTCAAAGAGAGCGAGCTCTTCTTCAAGACCTGGCTCCGGTCGCCGAAATCGATGGGGTCGATCATTCCCTCGTCGCAGTCGCTGGCCAAGAAGATCGCCGAGCAGGTGGTCTGGCAGCCGGGCGAGAAGATTGTGGAACTCGGCGGCGGCACTGGCGCAATTACCCAGGGCCTGGTTGACTCCGGCATCCCGCGCGAGGCGCTGGTGGTGGTGGAGCTCGACGAGAAGCTGCACAAGTACCTCAGCACCCGGTTCATGGGTGCCACCGTGGTGCGTGGCGATGCCACCAAGCTTGCCCAGATCCTGAGCAAGCACGGGGTGCGCAAGGTCTCCACGATCATCTCCGGCCTGCCGATGGTGGGCATGCCCGACGGCTTCCGCGAGGCGATCTACAAGGGCGGCCTGAAGATTGTCGGTCCCAAGGGCGTGATGCTCCAGTACAGCTATTCGCCCATCTCTCCGATCCCGCATCGCCGTTACGGCCTGAACGCGAAGCTGGCTGGCTTCGTGCTGAACAACATGCCGCCGGCTTACGTCTGGAAGTACACGGGCACGCCAGACCAGGGCGCCTGAGCCATCAAGAAGGCGACCCCACCGCTCAACCGAGCGGAAGGCCACTGGCGAGCGCTGCTCCGCCGCCTCCTGCGTGAACATGTCCGAGGGCTGGTCGGCAAGCTCGCCATTGCCACGGTGGCCATGGTGCTGGTCGCCGCGACCACCGCCGGCAATGCCTGGCTGATCGAGCCGGTCCTCGACAAGGTGTTCCTGCAAAGGGACGCCACCATGCTGGCGCTGGTGCCGCTGGCCGTGCTGGCGCTGGCCCTGGTCAAGGGCGTCGCGTCGTTCGTGCAGGACCGGATGATGGCCGACGCCGGCAATCGCGTCGTGGCCGACATCCAGGCCCGCCTGTTCCGCCACACGATCCGTTCCGACCTGGGCTTCTTCGTCACCGAAGGCACCGGCGGGCTGATCTCCCGGATCACCTACGACGTGGCGGCGCTCCGGGTTGCCCTGACCTCGGTCCTGACCGGCATGGCGCGCGATGGCCTGTCGGTGATCTTCCTGGTGGCCCTGATGTTCTACCAGGACTGGACGCTCGCCACGATCGCCTTCGTCGGCTTCCCGCTCGCCTACTGGCCGATCACCAAGCTCGGCAAGCGGGTGCGTAAGGTCGTGGGCCAGGCGCAGGCGCAGATGGGTCGGATCACCGGCCGCCTCGAGCAGACGTTCCAGGGGATACGCCAGGTGAAGGCGTATGACCGGGAATCGTTCGAGATCGAGCGGATCCACGACCTGATCGAGGGACAGTATGCGCTGCAGTTGAAGGCGGCGCGCATCCGGGCGGCGACGGCTCCGGTGATGGAGACCCTGGGCGGCGTCGCCATCGCGGCGGTGATCGGCTATGGTGGCAGCCAGGTGCTTGCCGGCAACACCACGCCCGGCACGTTCTTCAGCTTCATCACCGCGCTGCTGATGGCCTACCAGCCCCTCAAGAGCATCGCCAAGCTCAACAATTCCCTGCAGGAAGGCCTGGCCGCAGCCGACCGGGTCTATGCGGTGATCGACCGGCGCCCGGCCATCCAGGATGCGCCCGATGCTGTGGCGCTGCCGGCGGTCGAGGGCCATGTCCGCTTCGACAACCTGACTTTCTCCTACCATTCGGAAGTGCCGGCCATCGCCGGCCTGACCCTGGATGTGCCTGCCGGCAGCACTGTCGCGCTGGTGGGTCCCTCAGGTTCGGGCAAGTCGACGCTGATCAACCTGCTGCTGCGTTTCTGGGAGCCCCAGGGCGGGCGGATCACGGTAGACGGACACGAGATCCGCGAGGTCACCCAGGCTTCCCTGCGCGCGCAGATTGCCCTGGTCAGCCAGGAGGTCAGCCTGTTCGACGACACCGTGCGGGCCAACATCGCCTATGGCCGTCTGGACGCCACCGACGCGGAGATCGAGGAGGCGGCAAAGGCGGCCGCGGCGCATGACTTCATCATGGCGCTGCGCGAAGGCTACGATACCCGGATCGGTGGCTCGGGCATCCGCCTCTCCGGCGGGCAGCGTCAGCGCCTGTCGATCGCCCGGGCAATGCTCAAGAAGGCGCCGATCCTGCTGCTGGACGAGGCGACCTCGGCTCTCGACACGGAAAGCGAGCGGCAGATCCAGGATGCCCTGGAGCGGTTGATGGAGAACCGCACCACGATCGTGATCGCGCACCGGCTCTCGACGGTCGTGCATGCCGACAAGATCGCGGTGCTGGACAAGGGCCGGATCGTCGAGATGGGCGATCATGCGTCGCTGGTGCAGGCCGGAGGGATCTATGCGCGCCTCTACGAACTTCAGTTCGAGGAAGGCTCCGGCGCCGACCTGCCCGGGACGGCGGTGCCCGCCCTGCTTCGGGCCTGACGGGCAATGAGGCTGCTCAAGCAGATCGGCAAGGCTCCGTCATCGCAGCGACGGATCGCCGGCATGATCGCCGGCACCGTCGAATTCCTGCATAAGACCACGCGGATGGAATTCCATGCTCCCCCGGAAACCCGGGCGATCATAGCGAGCAACGAAGGCGTGCTCGCCGGCTACTGGCATGGGAGGTTGCTGTTCCTGCCGCTGCTCTGGCGGGGGGTCCTGCGGGAGACGGGCAAGGATCCGGCCACGCCGGCCTATTCGCTGAGCAGCCCGCACCGCGACGGCGCCATGATGGCGCGCGCGCTGAACCTGATCGGCGTGAAGACCATCATGGGGTCGAGCCGGACGGGCGGCACCGAGGCGTTCCGGGAGATCCGCCGGACGCTGAAGGACGGCCAGAGTATCGCCATCGCCGCGGACGGCGGCAAGGGCCCCCGGCAGCGGGTGCAGGGCGGCATCATGCTCCTGGCCAAGCACAGCGGTTGCCCGGTAATACCGGCTACCGGCTCCTGCCGCTGGGGCAAGCAGCTGGACAACTGGGACAGGATGCTGATCCCGGCTCCCTGGACCCGCGGGGTGCTGATGCTGGGCGAGCCGATCCGCGTACCCAAGGATGCCGACAAGGACGAACTGGCGCGCCTGGAGTTGCAGTACGAGGATGCGATGAACGCGCTGATGGACGAGGCGGACCGGCGCTGCGGCCGGTCGCCCACCCCGCCGGCCCCGCGCAGGACACCGGCGAAGGAACCGCTGGGCGGTCCTGCTCGCGCCTGATGCTGATCACCTGCTGGCGTCTCGCCACGACGATCGCAGCACCACTGGTCCGCGGCCATCTGGAACGACGACGCGGTCGCGGCAAGGAGCATCCCGAGCGTTGGCCGGAGCGGCTGGGCGTCGACGATTCGATCCGTCCGCAGGGCCCGCTGGTCTGGGTTCATGCCGCCAGCGTCGGCGAGTCGCTCTCGATCCTGCCGCTCCTGGACAGCCTGCTGGCAGCCCGACCGGATCTGCGTTTCCTGGTGACCACCGGCACCGTCACCTCCGCCGCCCTGATGGCCAAGCGGCTGCCCGAGGGCGTGCTGCACCGCTTTGCGCCCGTCGACCTGCCCGACGTGGTCGGCCGGTTCCTGGAACGCTGGCGCCCGGATCTCGCCATCATGGTCGAGAGCGAGATCTGGCCCAACATGCTCTCGATGCTCGCGGCCCAAGACATTCCGACCGTGCTCCTCAATGCCCGGATGTCGGAGCGCTCGTTCCGCCGTTGGCGCTGGGCGGGCGCATCGATCGCCAGACTGCTCGGATCGTTCCGGCTGGTGCTGGCGCAAAGCCAACAGGACGCCACCCGGCTGGCGGCGCTTGGAGCCCGCAGGGTCGTGACGCCCGGCAACCTGAAATATGCGGCCCCTCCCCTGCCGGCCGATCCGGTCGAATTGGAGGTGCTGGAACGGTCGCTGGCCGGGCGGCCTGCCTGGCTGGCCGCGAGCACCCACGAGGGCGAGGAGGCAGCCGCGCTCCAGGTCCACCGGGCGCTGCGGAGCGCGTTTCCGGATCTGGTGACCATTATTGCTCCGCGGCACCCGAACCGGGGGGCCGAGATCACCCATGCCCTGCGATCGGCTGGCATCGGGGTAGCCCGGCGTTCCGCGGGAGAGGCATTGGCCTCGCATGGCATCTATCTGGCCGACACCCTGGGAGAGCTCGGCCTCTTCTACCGGGCCTGCCCCTTGGTCTTCGTGGGAGGCTCCCTGGTCCGCCACGGCGGCCAGAACCCCCTGGAGCCGGCGCGGCTGGGTTGTGCGGTGCTGCTGGGCCCGCATGTCTGGAACTTCGACGAGATCGCCCGCGGGCTCATCGCCGCCGGTGGCGCGGTACAGGTCGGGGACGAGACGACCCTGGCGGAGCAGGTCGGCCGGCTCCTGGATAACCGGCCGGAGATCGAGCGGCTGGGCCAGGCAGCGGCGACCTTCGCGGCGGAGCGGGCCGGCGTGCTCGAGCGGATGCTGGAGGCGCTGCTGCCGGTCCTGCCGGCCCAGACGTGACCCGGCCGCCATGAAGGCACCCGCGTTCTGGGCTCGCGAGGGTGCGCTCGCGTCCGCCCTGGGCCCGCTTGGCGCGTTGTACGGGCAGATCGTGACGGCTAGGGCGAAACGGCCTGGCCTGCAGCTGGGGGTTCCGACCCTGTGCATCGGCAACCCCACCCTTGGCGGAGCCGGTAAGACCCCGGTCGTCCGATCGCTCGCGCAGATCCTGCGCAGCGAGTTCGGCATCGAGCCGCACGTGATCACCCGCGGCTATGGCGGCAGCGTTTCCGGCTCGCTGCGGGTGGACCCGCAGCGCCATGATGCCGGCCTGGTGGGCGACGAGCCCCTGCTGCTGGCCCGCGAGGCGGTCGTCTGGGCCGGGCCGGACCGGGTAGCGAGCGCGCGGGCGGCCGTCGCGGCAGGCGCCCGTATCCTGCTGATGGACGACGGCTTCCAGAACCCGGGCCTGGCGAAGTCGATGTCCTGGCTGGTGGTGGATGGCCCGGCCGGGATCGGCAACGGCAAGGTGTTTCCGGCGGGTCCGCTGCGCGAGCGCTTCCCCGATGCACTGGAGCGGGCCGACGCACTGGTGATGATCGGCGAGGACCGCCAGGGCCTGGCGGCGAAGACGGAACTGCCGGTTCTGTCGGCAAGGCTGATCCATCCGCTCGAGGCGCTCGTATCGTTGCGTGAGGGAACGACGTTCGCCTTCGCCGGAATCGGACGTCCGGAAAAGTTCTTCGACAGCTTGCGTGCCGCTGGCGTGCAGGTGGTCGGGACAAGAGCCTTTCCGGATCACCACCGATTCACGGCCAGCGAGCTTCACGACCTGCGTGCGGTGGCAAAGCGCAACCGGGCACGGCTCGTCACCACGGAGAAGGACCTGGTGCGACTGTCGCCCGCGGATCGAAGCGAAATCGTTACATTGTCCGTTACAATTTGTTGGTGGAACCGCCCGCGCGTTCAGGCCTTGTTGAAGGGATTGATCACGCCTGCATCGGAGCGCTGACGCGACAGCCGGTCTGGGGGTGTGATGGTCGCCCTCATGGATACGGGCTCTCGATCGGAGGCACCTGATGAGTATGATCGACACCATGTCGGCCCAGCGTGCGGACCGGCGTTTTGTGCAGGGTGCCATGGCCGCCCCCATGCTGGATCGCGACCATGAGCTGCAACTGGCGCGTCGGTGGCGGGAAGACAATGACCAGGCCGCACTTCACGAACTTGTGACATCCTATCTCCGGCTGGTGGTCGCCACGGCAAGCCGGTACCGAAACTACGGCCTGCCCATGCCCGATCTGGTCCAGGAGGGGATGGTCGGCCTGATGCAGGCGGCGGCCCGGTTCGAGCCGGAGCGCGATGTCCGCTTCTCGACCTATGCCGCCTGGTGGATCCGCTCGGCCATGCAGGACTTCGTGCTGCGCAACTGGTCGATCGTCCGCACCGGCACCACGGCCGCGCAGAAATCGCTCTTCTTCAACCTGCGTCGGCTGCGGGCCCGGATCGAGGGCGGCCGCAAGCAGCAACTCGACGACGATGACCGCGTCAGCATCGCCCAGGAGCTGTCGGTGGGGCTGGCCGACGTTCTTTCGATGGAGCAGCGCCTGTCCGGCTCCGACCAGTCGCTCAATGCGCCGATCGGCTTCGAGGGCGAGAGCACCGGCCAGGACTTCATCGCCGACGAGCGGCCGACCCCGGAGGAGGCGTTGCAGGACGGCCATGACAGCCGCACCCGGACCAAGTGGATCGCCAGTTCGCTGGCGGAACTCTCCGAACGCGAGCAGATCATCATCCGCGAGCGGCGGCTTCGCGACGAAGGCTCGACGCTGGAAGAACTTGGCCGTCGCCTGGGCATCAGCAAGGAGCGCGTCCGCCAAATCGAGCACCGTGCTCTCCAGAAGCTGAAGAGCGCCCTGATGCGCCGGGTCAAGGACCCCGCCGACGAGGCGATCCTCGTGGGCGCCTTCGCCTGAACTCAGGCTCTCAGCCCGGCCATTCGAATTCACGGGCCGCCCGAACAAGGGCGGCCGTGGCGGGGCTGCAGGGTCGGCCCGGTACCGTGGCCAGCGCTATGGTCCGGATAATTTCGGGGTTGATCAGCGGGCGCTGCAACAGGCCCGGCAGGGTCACCGAGCATTCCGGCATGAAGGCAAAACCGATGCCGGCCATCACCATCGACTGGACCCAGTCTTCCCGCTCGGAGCGGAAGCGAGCGTACAGCGTCACGCTCTGGCTTTGGCAGACCGCGAGGACCATCTCGCGCATCTCGCAGCTCAGCCGGTCGACATAAGGCTCGTCGGCGAGGTCCACGAGGCTCACCGCGTTCAGTGCGGCCATGCGGTGGTCGGGCGGGAACACCACCACGTAGCGCTCCTGGTACAGGTCCTGGGCGTTGAAAGAGGCGTTCAGGCCGTTGCGGCGGTTCAGGATTGCCAAGTCCAGATCGGCCCTTTCCAGCCGCTCCTCCAGGTCACTCAAGGGCGCCTCGCTGACCGCTACCTCGACGCCCGGGTAGTGTCGCTGGAAAGTGGCCAGGAAGCGAGACAGCCGCACCGGCCCGATGGTGGACATGACACCCAGCCTTACCGGAACATGGTTCAGCAGCCGGAAATTGTCGGCCAGGGCGCGGGTGGCCTCTGCTTCCCTGGCGATTCCCTGCAGATGCGGCAGCAGCGTGCGGCCAAAATCACTGAGCAGGATCCGCTTGCCCTCGCGATGGAACAACTGCCCGCCGAGTTCCGCCTCGATCATCTTGATCGCCTTGGTCAGCGCCGGCTGGGAGACGTTGCAGGCCAGGGCCGCCTTGGTGAAGTTCAGCGTCTGCGCCGCCGCAAGCGCATAGCGGATCTGGTACATCTCCATGGCGTGCCCACTCCCAAGGCCTCGCCCGAGAGCCTAGCAGGTCCGTTGATAACCGTCGGCTATCGAACCATGCCCATCCGGTCGTTCTCCCAGGGCTTCATCCACGCTCTTATCGGACCATCAAGATCAACCAAGGGATCAGCGGGATGTCGGTCTTCATGGTGGAGCGCGATCTCCAGGGCATCGGGATGGACGCCCTCGGCAATGCCCAGAAGGCTGCGATCGGCAAGGCGCAGGAGATGTCGGCGGACGGCACCAAGATCCGCTACATCCGGTCGACCTTCGCGCCGGAGGACGGGCGCTGCATGTGCCTGTTCGAGGCCGAATCGGCCGCCGCCGTCCAGAAGCTCAACGACGAGGCCGGACTGCCTTACCAGCGGGTCGTTCCTGCCCTCGACCTGACGCCCTGATCGTCCTGTTTAGCCTGTCCGAGATCCTCCGGGGCGGCCTGCCCCGGAGGATCCGAGCGTTCGGGCGATGCCGCCGCCGGCTCAGGCGTAGCGGTAGGGCGGGCCGGCCTTTTCCATGACCGCGATATAGTCCTTGAGGATCTGCACCACCTTGGCGTTGCGGTCGCTGGTGGCGGCGATCTCGTCCCAGAACACCATTGCCTCGTCCTGGACCTGCTTCCATTCGCCTTCGGGAATGGTGGTCAGCTCCAGCTTACCCCCCGTCGCGCGGTAATGCGCCTCGCCCCACCAGTACCAGTGCTGGCGATAGTAGTTCGAGCTGTCCATGGAGAGCTGGAACAGGGTCTTGAGATGGTCGGGGACCTCGTTCCACCGCTCGGTGTTGGCGAAGTAGGAGCCGGCCCAGGCGCCCGAGATGTTGTTGGTGAGGTAGTACTTGGTCACGTCGGCCCAGCCGACTGTGTAGAGTTCGGTCATGCCGCACCAGGCGATGCCGTCCAGCTCGCCGGTCTGCATGGCGACCTCGATGTCCTCCCAAGGCAGGGTCACCGGCACCACGCCGAAGCGCTGCAGGAACCGGCCGCCGGTCGGGAAGGTGAACACGCGCAGGCCCTTGAGGTCGGCGACGCTGCGGATCGGCTTGGTGGTGGCGAAGTTGCAGGGATCCCAGGAGCCGGTCCCCAGCCAGGTGACGCCGTCGACCTCGCCATAGGCTTCTTCCCAGATCTCCTTCAGGCCATAGCCGTGCCAGAGTGCGGGAACGTCCAGGCTGTAGCGGGAGGCGAACGGGAAATAGGCGCCGAAGATCGCGACATCGACCGGGGACGCCATCGAGTCGTCGTCGCTCTGGCAGGCGTCGATGGTGCCGCGCTGCACCGCCCGGAACAGTTCGCCCTGCGGCACCAGCTGGTCGGAGAAGTAGAGCTCGATCTCCATCTCGCCGTTGGCAGCCTTGTTGAAGGCGTCGATCGACGGCTTGATCACGTGCTCGGCCAGCGCGGGGCCGGCATAGGTCTGCATCCGCCATTTGATCGGCGACTGCGCCTTCACATAAGGAGCTGCAATGGTCGAGGTGCCGACCGCGGCAACGGTCGCCAGTCCGGCCTTCGTGACGAAATCGCGTCTCTTCGCCATGTCGATCCCGCTTTTCAGGTTCATCGTGCCGTCGATCGAAGCACAACCGACGGCACAGGTCTTCCCCAATCCACATGGCAGCACCTGGATTGGGAGACGACGGTCATCCGCCGGAGTAAAGGCCAGGCAACCACAAGGCGATCTGTGGGAAGGCCATGATGATCCCCAAGGAAAGGACCATGATCATCACGAAGGGGACGATCGATCGGTAGATGTCGCCCAGCGTGATTTCGGGCGGCGCCATGGCGCGCATCAGGAACAGGTTATAGCCGAACGGCGGGGTGATGTAGGCGATCTGGCAGGTGATCGTGTAGAGGATGCCGAACCAGATCGCGTTGAAGCCGAGCTCGATCACGATCGGGATGTAGAGCGGCGCCACGATCACCAGCATCGCGGTGTCGTCCAGGAACATGCCGAGCACGATGAACGAGAGCAGCATCAGCGCCATGACCTGCCAGGGCTCCAGCGCCAGCCGGTCCAGGAACAGCGTCTCCAGGGCGCGCACGGCTCCCAAGCCGTCATAGACGGCGCCGAAGCACAAGGCGGCCAGGATGATCCACAGGAACATGCAGCTGATGCCGAGCGTCTGGCGGACGGTGCTCTCCATCACCGGCCAGGTCAGCCGCCGCTTGACGAGTGCTGCCACGGTGGCGGCGGCGGCGCCGACAGCGGCGCTCTCGACCAGGCTGGTCACGCCGGTCAGGAACAGGCCCATCATCGAGGCGAAGATCGCGAGCGGCAGAAAACCTGCCCGCAGGAGCTGCAGCTTTTCCGCCCGGCTGATCTCCCGGCGTTCCTCGGCCGGCAGCGCCGGGCCTAAATGGGGCTGCAGGCGGCAGCGGATATAGATGTAGATCGCGAAGAACGCCGCCATCAGCAGCCCCGGGAACACGCCGGCCAGCCAAAGCTGCAGGACCGGCTGGCGGGCGATCATCGCATAGAGCACCAGCACGACGCTGGGCGGCACCAGGATGCCCAGGGAGCTTCCGGCCTGGACGATGCCGGTGACCATCACCTTATCGTAGCCGCGGCGCAGGAGCTCCGGCAGGGCCACGCTGGCGCCGATCGCCATGCCGGCGACGCTCAGTCCGTTCATGGCCGAGATCACCACCATCAGGCCGATGGTGCCAAGTGCGAGCCCGCCACGCACCGGGCCCATCCAGACATGGAACATCCGGTACAGGTCGCTGGCGATTCCCGATTCCGACAGGACGTAGCCCATGTAAATGAACAGCGGCAGGGTGAGCAGCGGATACCAGTTCATCACCGTGATGGCGGAACTGAACGGCATTTCGGTGGCGCCGTCGCCCCACAGGAGCAGCGCGGCCGCGGCACCGACGAACCCGATCGCTCCGAACACGCGCTGCCCGGTGAGCAGCAGGAGCATCAGCGACGAGAACATCAGGAGGGAGATGTATTCCTGGCTCATGCCAAGGTCTCCCCGCGCATCCGCGCCCAGTCCTTGAAGAAGGTCGCGATAGCCTGGAGCAGCATGAGAAAGATGCCAATCGACATGATGATCTTGATCGGCGCCAGGGGTGGTGCCCAGGCAGTATAGTTCTTCTGGCCGTAGCTGATTGCGTACTCGGTACTGGAGATCGCCCCGACCAGCAGGAAGACCAGATAGAAGATCAAGAAGAAGATGGTGATGACGTCAGTGATGGCCTGCCGCTTGGGCGACCAGCGACCGTAGAGCAGATCCATGCGAACATGGGAGTCCGTCTGCATGGAATAGGCCCCACCAAGAAGATAGTAGCCCGTCATGATGAACTGGGCCATTTCCATGACCCAGCTGATCGGCTCATTGAAGAACGTGCGAGAAATGGAAGAGTATAAGAGAATCCCCATCATCACGAAAATCAGATACATGACGAGCCGACCTACGGTGCGGTTGAAGGCGTCTACCCACCGCACATAGGTCCTGATCGCGTTCGGCAATGTCCGCTCCCACCCTGGTCCGTCACCTGCCTGGATCCTCGCTGGAATGTCGCGCACGTGCGGTGACGGACGAGCGGCTCCCCCGAGGCCAGGGCATCTTTTCGGAAATGGCGGGAGCGTCAAGCCGGATGACCGGGGCCAATTATTCCGCCCCTGGCGCGCATGCCGGACCAAGTCCGTGACGTGGTGCGGCTGTCCGACCAGGACGCCGCAGGCGGGCGCTGCCCTGCCGGCGAACAATTGGTCAGTCCTGCGCCAGCAGCGGCACGCCCCGCTCGAAGGCATAGGCCAGCCCGTTCAGCTCCCCCTCGGCGAAGAGCCGCCCCAGCAATTCCATGCCGATCGGCGCCGTGTCGGTGGCTTCCGCGAAGCCGCCCGGGAAGGTGATCGCCGGGAAGCCGGTCGCGTTCGACGGAGCGCCGTTGCGCTCCAGTTGCGACTCACCTGCCGGGGCGACCAGGCGCCGCTGGTGCGGGTAGAGGATGGCATCCAGGTCGTTCTCCGCCATCGCCGCCAGGACCGCCTTCTGCAACTCGTCACGCTTGCGGAAGATCGCCTGGTAGGCCGGATCCTCCATGCCTCCCTCGTTGCCGACGGCGGAACGCAGGCTCTTCTCGATGACGGGGTCGACCTTGCCGCTGTCCAGGGTCGTGAAGGGCGCGCCGTCGCCGCTCCTGGCCAGATAGGCATTCATGGCGATCCGGGTCTCGTAGTCGCTGGTGCCCATACCGGCGGTCAGATCGGCAAGGTCCGGGATCGAGAAGTCGACCACCTCGGCGCCCAGCGAACGCATGAGGTCGGCAGCCTCCCTGGCCGCGGCGTTGATCAGCTGGTGAATGTCCTCGGAGCCAAGGAAGTCCTGCAGGACGCCGATCCGGGCCCCCGCGCAGTGCATCGGCATCCAGATACCCGACATAGCTCTCCGGATGGCGTCCCACACCCGCCGCGGTGATCGGATCGGCCGGGTCGTAGCCGGCCATCACGCCGAGCATCCGGGCAGCATCCTCAACCGTGCGGGTGATCGGGCCACGGGACGTTCGGATGCCCACCAAGCTCTGGGCTGAAGCCGGCGAACGAATCGAGTGCCCGGTATCGCTGCCGGTGCCGACCATGCCGAAATTGGCGGCGATCGATGCACCGGTCCCGCCGCTGAAGCCGCCCGGGGTGCCGGTCAGGTCGTAGGGATGAGGGTCTGCCCACCAAGCGAACTGGTGGTGTTTCCCCCTCGCGAATTCCTGAAGGTTCGACCTCCTCGGGATCAGGGCACCGGCCGCAGATACGCCTGGGCCAGCGCATGGCAGGCGAGGTCGCCTCCTCCAGGACGAACTCGGCAGCCATCGCGGGCGGGGTGACGTTGCTGACGAGCACGCCGATCGAAAGGCTCAGGGCGCTGCGGCCAAGCAAACGGGAAATCATCAAGTCGGCCTCTGTCTGTCCGAACGGGCCGCAGACAGCAAGCGCTATGCCATTGTCTGGAAACGAGGCTCCCCATCCTGTGAGAGCAGGCGATCGCCAGAAGATGCCGTTCTAGAATGGCGCTGTTCCATAGGCTCGGGTGCAGGAAAGTCAGCGGCATGTCGGATGGACTAGTCTAGGGACCCTGCGCTCAGCAGCCGAACTGGCGATCCGCTGCCACACTCAAAGGTCGACGACGACCTGTTGGAGCCATGTTAGACGTATGCGGAACCGTCCGAGCATTTTCCCTCTGACCTGCCTGCCGACGGCGTGGCGGCGATGGATGTCGTCGAAGCGCTCGTGCGCCACGCGGAGCCCGGCCTGCGTCCGATCACGGGCCGACACTTCTTCGGCTGGGTGCTGCGTGGCTTCGATCCGGTGGGAGTAGCCGCCGTCTGACCGCCGCCACGATTGCCCGGATCCAGGCGGAGGGGATCTGCTTTGCCGGTGGCTCCCAGTGGTGCGGCCAGCACATCGTGCGCATCTCGGTGACCTCGAGAGCCACCACCATGCAGGACAGAATCTGCGCGGCCGACGCGATGCTGGCGACCTGGCGCGCCACGCAGCCCGGCTGACCGAGAAACCCGCCCGCGCCGCTTCCAGACCGACGCGGGCGGTGCAGGTCAGTCCGCCAGCAGTTCCCTCAGGGGAGCATCGATCTGGCCTGAATCGCCTGGGTTCATCGCAGCCATGTGCCCCCATGGCGACGCCACCACCGCCACCTTGGCCTGCGCGATCTGGCGAGCCTCATTGTGACTGTCCACCGGCGGGAAGTATCGGTCGTTGTCGATCGGCACGATGATCGTGCGGGACTTGATGGCCCCCAGGGCCGCACCGAGGTCGCCGCCGAAGGTGGAGTTCGCGCTGATGTCGCCGTTCTCCCAGGTCCAGAGCTGCGAGAGCAGGTTGTTGGCATCGCAGCGCATGAAGAAGGGCTCCCAGAAATCGGCGACATGCTCCACCGTGTTGCGCGAGCCCAGGGCGCCGAACACGCTCTCCCGGTAGAACGGCTCGGACGTGCCCCAGCCGGCATAGATCGCCGCGAAGGCGCGCAGGCCGTTGACCGGCGGGCGGTCGTAGAAGCCTTCGGCGAAGGCGGGGTCGAGCTGCAGGGCGCGACGCAGGGCCAGCAGGAACACCTTGTTGTAGTTGCCGGTCCTGGCCGAGCCGGCGATCGGGCAGGCGTTCTGCACCATGTCCGGGTATTGCGATGCCCACTGGAAGGTCTGGCAGGCGCCCATCGAGAAGCCGGTGACCAGCCGCAGCCGCTCGATGCCGAGTTGCTCGGTGATCATCCGGTGCTGCAGGCGGACATTGTCCTGGATAGTGACCTTGGGAAAGCGGCCGCGCTCCACCGGAGCCTCACTGTTGCTGGGCGACGAGGAAAGACCATTCCCGAGAAGGTTCGTCAGGATGATGAAATACTTGCCGGGGTCGAGCGCCCGCCCCTCGCCGAGCAGATAGGTCTCGCAGTCGTCATGGGTGCCGGTGTACCAGCTCGGCACCAGGATGGCGTTGTCGCGGGCGGCGTTGAGCTTGCCGCGGGTAGCGTAGGCGAGCCGCGCCGTCGGCAGCACGCCGCCCTTCTCAAGCTGGAAGTTCGCCACTTCAAAGGACGTGTAGTCGCTCATGTGCCCTGTTCCTCCCCCGGGTCATGCATCCGGCTGAAAGGAGAAGCTGCCGCAACCGGCGGCGCAGGACCACACCCAAATCCCCGGCGAGGTGCGGGAGCCATCCCTCGCGGTTCGCGAGCCGGCACCGATGGACGGGACCGCCCTTGGCACATGGCTGAGCCGCGAATGGCGGTGTCCGGGCGACTGATATCCCGCCCCAGGCAGGCAACCAAGAAAGGAGCTAGATCTGGAGGAGCTGGCGCGCCCGGCAGGAATCGAACCTGCGACCTCTTGCTCCGGAGGCAAGCGCTCTATCCGCTGAGCTACGGGCGCGTCGGCCGCGTTGTTAGCGCCACCCGGGGAGGAGAGCAAGCCTGCTGCTGGGCACGGCAGAGGGGATGCGCGCGAGGGAGCGGGGAGCTAGAGTTTGTCTGCCTAACGCATCCCAGGAAAAACGGGCCGTCATGACCGTCCAGCGCACCATCTCCCCCGTCGACCAGTCCGTCTATGTCGAGCGCGAACTCGCCGAAGGTGCGGCGATCCAGCGCGCGCTGGATGCGGCGCGGACAGCCCAGGCCAAATGGCGGCAGGTGCCGCTCGCCGAGCGGATCGCGATCGCCGGCCGGTTTGTGGAGGCGATGCAGGCGCACAAGGACGCGATCGGCGAGGAAATCACCTGGCAGATGGGGCGGCCCATCACCCAGACGGGTGGGGAACTGGGCGGGTTCGCCGAACGTGCCCGCTACATGATGGAGGTGGCGCCCGAGGGCCTGGCCGATACCGGCTTCACCGACAAGCCGGGCTTCACCCGCTTCATCCGCAAGGTGCCGGTGGGCGTGGTGTTCGTGATCGCCCCCTGGAACTATCCGTACCTGACGGCGGTCAACGCGGTGGTGCCGTCCATCCTCGCCGGCAACGCCGTGATCCTGAAGCACAGCGCCCAGACGCCATTGACGGCGGAGCGGTTCGCCCAGGCGTTCAAGGAAGCCGGCCTACCCGAGGGCGTGTTCCAGTTCCTCCATGTCGGTCACGCCGACGCGCTCCAGATCATCCGGTCCGGGGCGGTCAACCATGTCAGCTTTACCGGCTCGGTGGGCGGCGGCCACGAGGTGGCGCGGGCGGCAGGCGAGACGTTCATCTCGACCACGCTGGAACTCGGCGGCAAGGATCCCGGCTATGTCCGGCCCGATGCCAACCTGCAGCATGCCATCGAGACGCTCGGCGACGGGGCGTTCTTCAATTCCGGCCAGTGCTGCTGCGGGATCGAACGGCTCTATGTCCACGCCCAGGTCTACGACGCCTTCATCGACGGCCTGGCGAGCTTCGCGGCCGGCTATCGCCTGGGCGATCCCACCAATCCCGAAACCAATATCGGCCCGATGGCGAAGACACGCGCCGCGGATTTCGTGCGCAGCCAGATTGCAGACGCGGTCGGGAAGGGGGCCAGGTCCCTCGTGGACAGCCGGGCGTTCCCCATGGACGAGCCTGGCTCGCCCTACCTTGCGCCGCAGGTGCTGGTCGGGGTCGACCATCAGATGGCGGTGATGCGCGACGAGAGCTTTGGCCCGGTCGTCGGGGTGATGAAGGTGGAGAGCGACGAAGAGGCGGTGGCGCTGATGAACGACAGCCCCTACGGGCTGACGGCGGCGGTTTGGACCTCGGACACCGAGGCAGCCGAACAAATTGGCGACCGGCTGGAGACGGGCACCGTGTTCATGAACCGGTGCGACTATCTTGATCCCGCCCTGGCATGGACGGGCGTGAAGGACACAGGCCGGGGCGTGTCGTTGTCGAAGTTCGCCTACGACCATCTGACCCGGCCGAAATCCTTCCATCTGCGCGAAAAGCTCTGACCAGGATCAGGGGCCGGCACGCTGGATCTCGTCCAGCCTCAGGACGAGATCGGCGCCGGTGATCGGCTTGATGATCCAGCCGAGCGGGCGTGCGGCCTGGCCGCGCGCCCGGGTTTCGGGCTCGCCATGCGCCGTGGTGAAAACCGAGGGGACGTCGTAGCGGTCGCGCAGTTCGGTCGCCGCATCGATGCCGTCGCGATCGCCGCGGAGCCGGATATCCATCAGAACGAGGTCCGGCCGTTGGGCAGCCCCCATCTCGACCGCCTCGTCGGCACTCATCGCCAAGCCCACAACCGCGTAGCCGGCTTCTTCCAGAACCGACTCCAGTTCAACCGCAATCAGCCAGTTGTCCTCCACGATCAGGACGCGCCCTCGCCTCTCCTTCTCAGGGCTGAGCTCCACTGCACCGTCCGGCGCTGCCGGCGGCTTCTCCCCGCCTTGATCCACTCCCGTCATTCGGCCTGCCAGACGCGTTACGCGGAGATCGGTATCATGCCGGCAGGGCTATTCGCACTAGCACGCTCGCACCAGCCCCTGAAGAAATGATCAGCTGCGCCCCAATCTGGCGGCACAGGCCACGAACAAGGCCGAGCCCGGAGGAACGCCTGCCAGGCGGCGGAGGCACGAACCCGGTGCCACTGTCCTGCACTTCAAGCTCCAGGTCGGGTCCGATCTGACGGAGGACGACCTCGATTCTGCCACGACCATCCGTCAGGCCATATTTCACGGCGTTCGACAGGAGTTCATTGACGATCAGCGCCAGCGGAAACGCCATGTCGTTCGGGATCTGGATGGGCTGAGCGGCTACGGTGACCTGGGCCTCCTCTCCGGCCAGGGCCTGGAAGAATTCTCCCAGGGCCTTGAGCAACGCATCCGCCGCGACGCTGGTGGAACTGTCGGACAGATACATCAGGTGCTGAGCTTCGCCGATCGCCCGCATCTTCAGCTCGAGGTTGCGGATCACCGCCCGTTGGCCCGGATCCTCGGCTTCACGCCGTGCAACCGAGAACATCCCCAGCATCATCTGCAGGTGGTTCTTCACCCGATGCTGCAGCTCGCGGTAGAGGACCTGGTTGTGCGCCAGCGTATCCTCCAGGCGCGCCTGGGTGCCTCGACGGGCCACGATCTCGCGATTGAGATCCACCACGCGCTGAGAGAGGATCGAAAACTCGTCCTTAGCCTTGTTCAGGAGCTGGACGGCGAACTCGCGCCTCTCGCCGGAGCGGAGCGTCACGACGGCCCGTGCCCGAACCCGCAAATCCTCCCCGGAGGCAGTCTGCAGCCGGAGCCCGCCCACGACGGGCTCACCAGCACCTGAGGCCAGCGTCAGCAGGGCTCGCAGGCCCTCGATCTGGTCAAACCGGCTCTCATTTCCCGGAGCCAGAACAATCCCCAGCAGGGTCCGCGCCGGCCGGTTCATCTCCAGCAGAGCACCGTGGCGGTCGAACAGCAGGATGGGATCCTGAAACAGGCGCGCGATCGGATCCACTATAACTCATCACGCCGGAAATATTCTCGCGCCTCGTCATTCTGTTCTGAAGGACGCAGGAAGACCGTGACCAGGCAACCATCGTCGCCGCGCGCGATCGCCTTGTCGATCTGAACGCGCGCATAGCCCAGATTTTCCGCCGCCATGTAGCCGAAGACGTTGGACGTCATCATGCACAAGGATGGCCGGCCCTCGACGAAGGCCCCGAATGGGCAGGACCGGCTGGCAAAGACGATCCGGTCCTCGCGTTCCTCGGCGATGTAGAAGTCGCCGTTGATGCGCTGCTTGAGATCGACCAGGACCTGGCCGACCTGCTCGCGGGAGAGGTGGTCCACCTGCAGCGCCTTGCGATACACTCCATCGAGATGTGCACCGACAGCGGCGCCGACGACGCTGATATAGCCGGAGGCCTCCTCCAGGCCGACCACATCCTGAAGCGTGCCGGACAGTTCCCTCAGCAGCATGCGCAGGAAGACGTCCCGCTCCAGATCGATGGGAGCATCGGCAGGGCTGGCGGGTCGCGGGCTCATGCTGGGTTCCCTTGGAGGGTCATTCCGATAGCGGCCTCATCCATATCATTATGCACTGAGTGCCGGCGAAGCCAGCCCTGACAACGCAGCGGAACGCCGGTTTGGGACTTGCCCGGCCCCGGGTCAGGCCGGCGTCCCCTACCGGGGCATGAACTCTCCCAGCGACGGCCCCTCCGCCCGATCAATCACGAACATCAGTTGGTAGCCCGAGACCGCAGGTGGGTTGCTCCTCGGTGCCGTGACCGCAAAGGAACCATAGGAGCGGGTAAACCGGCAGGCGAGGAAGCGGTGCTTCCTGTTGGGGGTGGCTGGTCGACTTCTTGGCGTCAGGAGTACGCTGCGGGACAGGCGAGCCGCGTCGCGCGGGTAGAATCAGGATCAGCCACGAGAGCCTGAGGTTCATTGTTTGAACGAGCTGCAGCGACAGGCTGCAGCTCGCGTCGCGAAGTTGGGTCCATATCTGCTGGTCTGGGGGTGGCCGGCCATCAGGCTCGAAGAAGCTTCAGACGCCCACCTCGATCGCGGCGACCACCATGCAGATGTGGCCATGTTCCGGTGTTCCGGACGGGGTGAGCATGCCGCCCTCCACCACTTCCAGCGTCACCTCGCCATGGGGCAAGGCGGCCTTCACGGTCTCCATGTCAACCTGCCCGGCGGCAGCCGGCACACCCAGGCGAACATGAACCTTCATGGTATGGCCCTCATCGACCAGAGCACGCATCGCCGGAAGATAGTTGTGGCCGATCGCGTCCTTGACCGCCTTGACCGAAGCCCGGGTCGGGTCCTGCCCCTGGAGATCCGCACCCATCCCGAGCTCGACGAACATCAACCGATTCATGTCATTTCTCCCTGGTGTCGCCCGGAGCTTGACACGATCTGTCGGGATCGACCACCGGGAACCATGGACTGCGCCGCCACTTATTAGGGCATGCACCAAGCAGGGTCCTGAACTCTTCTTGGTAGAGAAAACAAAATCCGAGGTGCGGACCATGCTCTACTGGGCGCTCATCTTCCTTGTCATAGCGCTGGTCGCTGGGCTGTTTGGTTTCGGCGGCATCGCATCGGCTTCTGCGGGCATCGCGCAGATACTGTTCTTCATTTTCCTCGTGCTGCTCGTGGTCAGCCTGCTGATGTACTTCTTCCGCGGCCGGGGCACGCGGGTTTAAGCTCGCGACGGCTCATGAAGCGATGCCGGGTCCGCCACAAGTGTGGCGGACCCGTTCGCATGATCACCGATCGAGAAGACGCCGATGGATTTCTGCGGCTCCTGCGCCGAGAGCCAGGAGGGAGCCGCCCAGCAGGAACAGCAGCGCCATCTGGTGGGTGGCTGCGGCGAGTTCCGCCATGACCACAGCACCCAGCGCCTGGACGAGGGCGAACAGCATGGTCATCTGCGCCCAGGCCTGCTGGCGCCGGTCCGTCTGCAGCAGTTCGGTGATGCGACCGGCGGCCAGGGAGGCAGACGCCGGCGTGAGGGCGCCGACCAGGATCGAGGATACCACCAGCGCCGGAACCGATGGCGAGAGCACCGGCAGGATCACCGCCGCAGCCTTGATGCCGAGCGCCAGGACGAACGCCCGCCCAAAGCCTATCCGCTGCGCGACCATGCCCATCACGGCCGGGCCGGCGGCCGCGCCCAGGCCGAACAGGCTCCATTGGATCCCGCCCATGCCGATCCCGTAGCCGAGATCGCGCGCCACAAAGTCCACCCAGTAGACCGTGTGGGGGACGAAGCCGATGGCATCGCTGGCATAGGCCACGCCCAGCAGCATCAGGCGCGGTCGCGCCTGCGGTGCCGCTGCGGGCGCGCCGGAAGCCGCGGCCTCCACCGGCTGGCCGGGCCATGCGTTCCAGGTCAGGACGGTGAGCCCGGCTCCCAGGAGCGCCAGCACTGCCCAGGCGGGACCAGTCCCCAGGTCGGCCAGCAGCGGCACCACCACCCCCGAGAACGTGATGCCCAGGCCGATGCCGGTGAACAGGATGCCGCCAGCGCTTCCCCGCCGCTCCGCTGGTATCCGCGCCAGCACCGCCGGTGCCGCCAGCACCATCAGGAAGCCGCCGGTAATGCCGGCTACCAGGCGCGCCACAATCAGCCATGCCAAAGAAAATGGAACGGCACAGGCCAGCAGCGCCAGCACCGTCCCGATCATCGAGCCGCGCAGGGCATGGACGGTTCCGAACCGCCTGCCGATCCGCCCTCCCCCGGCCGCGCCGATCAGGTAGCCCCCGACATTGGCAGCGGCGAGATAGCCGGCACCGGCAACATCCACGTGGCCCTCGCCGATCATCCCGGGCACCAGGGCGGCATAGGCGAAGCGGCCGAGGCCGATGCCGGTCAGAAGGGCGGCGAGCCCCGCGAGGACCAGGGGGCCCAGGGCCGGACCTGCACTGCGTTGGAGGGAGAAGGACATCGTGAAGCCGATCCGGCACTGCTTCCCAGGGGCCGGCACCTTGCCGCCGCACGCCGGGCGTACCACGATCCCGACCGCCGCGCCGCCTCCAGGAGACTTCCTTGTCCCGCGACCTCCAGGCGCTCGTTCAGGAGGGCGCCGCCTCCCAGCGACAGATCCCCTCCGTCTACCAGCTCCTCAAGGTCTTCTGGCCACGCGATCTTCCTGGATATCGCCTGCGCTTCGCCGGCACGATCGGCCTGCTGGCCAGCGCCGCAGGCATCAACGCGCTGGTGCCGCTGCTCTTTGCCGCACTCGTCGACCAATTGGCCGGAGCGCATGCGGACATCGCAGCACCTGCCGCGATCCTCGCCGGCTACGTGCTGCTGCAATGGTTCTCTCGCCTGGGCAACGAGCTCCGCTGGATGTTCTATGGCCCCCTCGAGCAACGACTACGGCGCCGCTTCGGCCTGAAGGCGCTGGAGCACCTGCATGGCCTGTCGCTGCGCTTCCATCTGGACCGTCGCACCGGGCAGATCGGCAGCGTGCTCGCGAACGGCCTGACCGGCCTGCGCGAGGTCCTGTTCAACGTCGTGTTCCTGATCCTTCCCCTCCTGATCGAGATCCTGTTCGTTGCGGCGGTGATGCTGGTGCGGGTCGAGCCGTTCTTCGCCCTGGTGCTGTTCGCGACCCTGGCGGTGTACCTGGTCGTGCTCGTGGTGGGCTCGGAATGGCTGCGCAGCCACCAGAAGCTGGCGGCGGGCCGCAGTGCGGCCGCCCACGGGGAAGCCATCGACAGCCTGCTCAACTACGAGACGGTCAAGTATTTCGGCAACGAGGACCATGTCGCCGCGCGCTACGATGCAAGCCTGGCCGAGGTCGAGCGCCTGACCGTGCGGGCGCTGACCTTCCGCAGCATTACCGGAATCGTCCTGGTGACGATCCTTGGCATCGGCATGGCGGTGATCCTGTTCTCGGCGGCGGGACGCGTGCAGAACGGCAGCATGACGATCGGCAGCCTCGTCCTGGTGAATACCTATCTGCTCCAGCTGATCCGGCCCATGGAGCGGCTGGGACAGCTCTACCGGTCGATCAAGCAGGCGCTGGTCGACCTGGAACTGCTGATCGATCTGCTGGGCGAGACTCCGGAGATCTCCGATCGTCCGGGCGCCAGGCCGCTGCAAGCTGGAGCAGGCGAGGTCCGCTTCGAGAACGTCGGCTTTGCCTACAACGACCAGCGGGCAATTCTGCACGATGTCAGTTTCACCGTCCTGCCCGGGCAGAAGGTTGCGCTGGTGGGCCCTACCGGATCCGGCAAATCGACGATCACCCGCCTCCTGTTCCGCTTCTATGACCCGACCAGCGGGCGGGTGCTGGTGGATAGCCAGGACATCCGCGAGGCCACCCAGGACAGCCTGCGCGCCGCGATTGCGGTGGTCCCGCAGGACACGGTGCTGTTCAACGAGAGCATCGGCTACAATATTGGTTTCGGCCGTCCCGAGGCATCCAAGAGGGAGATCCAGGAAGCCGCGCGCGCCGCGGAACTGGACCAGTTCATCCACACGCTTCCGGACGGATATGCCACGCTGGTGGGGGAGCGCGGACTGAAGCTTTCGGGTGGGGAAAAGCAGCGGGTGGCGATAGCGCGGGCGATCCTCAAGCGGCCGCGGATCGTGATCCTGGACGAGGCGACGTCCGCCCTGGATGCAGCGACCGAGGAAGCCGTGCAGGCCAATCTCGCCCGACTGGTGGCAGGGGTGAGTTCGCTGGTGGTGGCGCATCGCCTGTCGACGATCGTGGACGCCGATCTGATCCTGGTGCTCGACGAGGGCAGGATCGTCGAACGCGGCACCCATGCCGACCTGCTGGCGCGTGGCGGCCTGTACGCCGACCTCTGGGCTCGCCAATCCACGGCGGCTGCGGTCGCCTCGTCCTGAAGCGGCAGGAGCGGAGCTGCGCCGTCCTTCGTGGAGGGGGCATGTGCCTCCCGGCCTTCGGCACGTGCAGGTCCCGACAGCGGCCCTGGATGTGACCCCGCGGTCTCAGGACCGGGCTGGGCCGGCAGCTTCACCATCTCCCCCCCGAAAGGCAGATAGGCTGCAACCGGCGATAGCGTTGAGCCGGCCGGACCGGTTCCGGCGTCATCCTTGCCGTGCCATCCGCTTCGCCGTGCGGGAGCGGCGGGTGAAGTGGCGACGTCCCCGGCTATCTGACAGTTCCATCCTGTTTGATCATGCATGACAGCTATCGATAAACCGGGATTGCCAATCTCCGGGCGCCGCCCGATATCGCGGTGCAGCAGAGCATGGTCTGGAGTGCGCTGCCGCGGTCGGCAAGGTGCGAGCCTAGCTCCCTTTTCGTCCGCTCCGGCCCAGCCGGACGCATGGACCATCGGTTCGTGTTCCAGGCATTTAGCCTCCCTGATCTACTCGGCCGGGTCGAAAGATCCGGCCACTTTTTTTCAGGAGCATCCGCGGTCGTTGACGCGGGATGCCTAGAACTTGCTGCTCGGGGCGCCGAGTTCTCGCTCGGCCGAGGCTTCCCGGATGCCCTCCCCGAAAACCGGCCTGAAGATTCGGTGATATTTGAGGGCAGCTGAACGGGTGACATGGTTGTCGTCGAAGTAAAGAGCCCGACCCTCCTCGGTCGCGCGGCACTGCTCGCGATCACAAAGATAATTTCCGACGTCTAGCACCCGGATCCCGTCCTCCTTCGAAGCCTCGGAAAGAACGCGCCGAACATAGGCCTGCCGGACATCGAACGTCCTCCGATCGACCCCGATCTCCGGTGTTTCGCCGGCCAAGGCTGCCAGGAAGGCTGCCTGTGGAACATTGACCGACTGCTCCGGGATGAATGCGGTGACATAGATCGTCTTGGAAGGCAGCAGGCGGGGGATCCGATGGACCGCCCGCGCGAAGACCCGTCGATTCTCGGCATGGCTGCGCTCCCGGGACTGGTCGTCCAGGATGAAGGCATCCTCCATGTGCCGGACGCCGAACCGGGTCCCCTCGGCGATCCTGGTCCATCGGCCGACAAAGACGACATCCTCGACGTCCTTCGACTTGGCGAGGAAATCCAGGACGGCATCCATGTGGACACGGCATTCGGGGTCGGACTGCCTGATGCCGAACAAGGGGTTGCATCCCGAGCGCGTCAGCACGATGCCGGCCTTCCCGCCCTGGCGTGCGGCCGCTTCGATCCCGGGCATCATCGCGTCGCCGAAGCTGTCTCCCACCACCGCGAACGTGGGACGGGCGCCGTGCTCCCCGATCCGGCAGACTCGCCCTGCGCGCACTTCTTCGGGCGAACGGGAGTCGCAGTCTTCTCGCTTCGGGTTGCGGTCATGGACGGCCATGGCGAACTGCTGCACCGGCTCGCTGAACCGCCCGGGCCAGCCCTGGCCCAGCCAGACCCCGAAGCCAAGCACAGCAAATGCCGCCATCCCGGCTGTCGCGGTCTTGAGCACCATGATCGGTGGCCTGGCGGTCCCATGACGGAACGGCCGTTCGACGAAGCGCCAGGACAGAATGCTGATCCCCAGGGTCGCCAGCAGAAGCAGCCCCATCTCCAACAGATGGAGGTCGCGCTGGAGCACGAAGTTCTGGGCGAACACGATCAGGGGCCAGTGCCAGAGATAAAGAGAATAGGAAATCAGGCCGACGAAGACCATCGGCCCCGCGGAGAGCAGCCTGCCAGTCCAGGTGGATCCCTGGCTTCCCGCATGAATGATCAGCGCGGCGCCCAGACAGGGCAGCAGAGCGGCCTCTCCCGGGAAGGGCATCGCCTCGTCGAAGAACAACACCGAGCCGAGAATGAGCGCCAACCCGAACCCGGCGAGCCCTTCGTTCACGAGGCGCCTGGTCGAGCCGGGAATCATCCCGACTGCCAGCATGGAACCGATCATCAGTTCCCAGAACCGCGCGAAGGGCAGAAAGAACGCGGCTCGGGGAGCCTCGCGGACCTGGAAGATCGAGAACAGCAGGGAGGCCACCACGACGGGCAGAATGATCGTCCCCCAGGGCAGGGTCGATCGGCGGCGGAACAGCAGGAGCAGGAGCGGGAACAGGATGTAGAACTGTTCCTCGACCCCCAGGGACCAGGTGTGCAGGAGTGGCCGCGACGAGGAGGCGACGGTGAAGTACCCCCCCATCAGCCAGAAGAACACGTTGGACACCGACAGCGCCGCAGCGACCACCGAGGCACCGTAGAACTGGAAGATGGCCGGGACCATCAGGATGCTGGCCAGGGCTGTCGTGACCGCCATCATCACGAACAGGGCCGGCAGGATCCGACGCGCGCGCCGCTCGTAGAACCGGGTGATCGAGAACGTGCCGCGATCCATCTCGGCACAGATGAGCCGGGTGATCAGGAAGCCCGAGATGACGAAGAAGACGTCGACCCCGACAAAGCCGCCCGGAACCTGCGCCAGCCCCAGATGGAACAGGACGACGCTGGTTACGGCGACCGCGCGCAACCCGTCAATGTCGGCTCGATAACGGACCGAGATATCCATGGATGATACAATCCGATTATGTATTAATCAGCATACGCTCTCCTGCCATAGCCGATGCATGACAAAATGCCGTCTGAAATAGACGTCATTCTCAAGCAAGAGTGCCCGAGATGGTGTAGCGATGCTGAAACCTAGATTAATTTACTTCAAACAGGAGCGAGCTCATCTCGCATTAACGTCATGTCGTTTTGGTGAGCATGCCGCAATAGGTAAATCATCATAGAGGCGTCTCCGAGAATATGGTCGCCGAAGGCTGCCTTTTATGTATTTTTTGTAATTTATCCTTCATCAATGAAAGTTGCAAGCCCTGCTGCAGCGGATGTTCCGGAATGCCCCCTTGGGTGCGCATGCAGGTCAGCGGGATTCCTGTGCAACCGGCGCCCATTGCACATGCTCAATCGATGGCGCCGCCGTTGCCAGCATCGCCAGCCGGTCGAACCCCAGGGCAATGCCCGCGCTGCTTGGCATCAGCGGCAATGCCTTGAGGAGTTCCTCGTCCAACGGGTAGCGGTAGCCGTAAATGCGCTGCATCTCGTCCATGTCGGCATCGAAGCGGCGACGCTGCTCTTCCGGATCGGTGAGTTCGCCGAACGCATTGGCGAGTTCGACACCGCAAGCATAGAGTTCGAAGCGCTCGGCAACCCTCGGATCATTCGGGCTCGGGCGGGCGAGTGCTGCTTCCGGGATGGGATAGTCGTACAGGATCGTGGCTCGGCCGCTGCCAAGGCCAGGCTCGACCCGCTCTACCAGGACGCGTGAGAAGATGTCGCCCCACCCATCATCCGCAGAGAGCCGGATCCCCGCTTCCTTGGCTGCCGCGGCCAGCGCGTCGCGGTCCGTCCTGCCGTCCGGAGCGACAGTAGCAAGCAGGTCGATCTTCTCCCGCGCGAACGCTTCGGCAAGGCTGAGCCGCAGCGGGGCCTGAAACGGATCGGCCGACCAGGTCCGCCATGTCAGCCGCCTCGTCCCGGCGGCCTCGGCGGCCATGCCGAGGATCTCGCTGCAATCCGCCATGAGGGCGGTGTAATCCGCATGGGTCCGGTACCATTCGATCATGGTGAACTCGGGATGGTGCAATGGTCCGCGCTCACGGTTGCGGAACACGTGGGCGAAGGCGACGATGTCGCCGCTTCCGGCCGCCAGCAGCTTCTTCATGGCAAACTCAGGAGAGGTGTGCAGGTGCAGCCTCCCCAGGGAACAACCGTCCGTGGCTAGGGCTTCTGTCGAGAAGGCGTGGAGATGCGCTTCGTTGCCCGGCGAGACCTGCAGGCAGCACGGGTCGACCTCCGTGAATCCTTGCGAAGCGAACCAGTGCCGCAGAGCATCGCGAATTCGATTGCGGCCGAGCAGAAACGAGCGCCGGTCGGCGTGGATGTGCGGTTGCCACCAGGGCGAAGAGGTCGGCATGGAACGGAGAGGCCTTTCCTTCAGGGTCACGCGAGGCTGGACCGCAACCTCGCTTGCGTCTAATCGCGACAAAACTCGCCCGGCGAACCTGCCGGTGCGCCTCGAACACGTAGCGAATTAGGACAGGTCATGGTCAAGGTCCTGGCGAGCAGCCTGCGCAAGGGCACTGTCGTCGACATCGACGGCAGGCTCTACACGGTGCTCACCGCCCAGAACATCCACCCGGGCAAGGGCACACCCGTAACCCAGCTCGACCTGCGCCGGATCTCGGACGGGGTGAAGATCTCCGAGCGCTACCGCACGACCGAGCAGGTCGAGCGCGCCTATGTCGAAGATCGTCCCTATACCTATCTCTACGAGGACACGGACGGGTTCCACTTCATGAACCCCGACAATTATGAGCAGGTCCAGGTAGCGAAGGACGTCATCGGCGACAGCGCGCCGTATCTCCAGGAGAACATGACCGTCTCGCTCAGCCTGCACGAGGGCGTGGCGATTGCATTCCAGTTGCCCAGCCGCGTGACGCTGGAGGTCGTCGAGACCGAACCGACGGTCAAGGGCCAGACCGCATCCTCGTCCTACAAGCCGGCGGTGCTCTCCAACGGCGTGAAGACCGCGGTTCCGCCGCACATCTCGACCGGCACCCGGGTGGTGATCAATACGGACGACGGCTCCTACCTGGAGCGCGCCAAGGACTGAGGCGGGTATCCCGCGCGCCCATCTCCGGCCGGACCGTAGACCCGCCCGGCTGGAGATGGCGAAGGTCAGGGGCTGCGGTACCAGTTGCCGCGCATTTTCTCCCCGATCCCGCAGTCGATCCGGGCTTGCGCCGCAACTAGGACAGGCCCCGGAACCTGCGCGATCTCCAGCATCATCTTCTGGCGGATCGCGTCGGTGAAGTCGCCCAGGGCCCGTACCGGCACCACGAATGCGCCGGGGCCCGTGATAACGCAATCCTCGTAGTACACATCCAGGTCGAAGCCGGTCACGGTCGGCAGCTGCGAACTCTTGATCATGATCGGCAGACCGTTCACCACGATGCCGCGATCGGCCAGATCGTCGCGTACCGGCGTCACCGCTGCGCCCGAATTGTTCGGCCCGTCCCCGGAGATGTCGATGACCTGCCGGTCGCCGGCAAAGCCGTTTCCGTCGAACAGGCTGGCGGCAAACTGCAGGGCTGCCGAGATCGAGGTGTATCGGGTCCGCCCGAGCGGCGCATCGGCCAGTTGGTCGGCGAACCGCTCCGCCGCCTCGGCATCATCGACCAGATGCCAGGGCACCACCACCGACTGCGCGCCCGGTCCTGCCCATTCCATGTAGGTGAGTGCGATCCGCTGGCGTGGACCGGACAGGATGGCATCCAGAACGTTGCCGTGGGTGATCGCCTGCAGGTAGCCGGCCCGCTGCAGGCGCTGCTCGTCCAGGTCCATGGAACCCGAAACGTCCACCGCCAGGACCAGTTCGAGATCGACCGGCAGATCCGCAGCGCTCGCGGATGCCGATGCCAGCGACGCCACGACACTGCAGACGCAAAGGAACCGACCGCCCATGTCCATATCCTGCCCGAGCTAGTCGATCACACTGTGATCGGACCGGCTTTCGGTCAACCTCGGATCGGAACAAGCCGGTGCTGTCGGCAGCGGTCAGCCGCGCAGGAACGGGTTTCCCTGGCGCTCGGCCCCGATGGTGGAGCCCGGGCCGTGGCCGCAGATGAAGGCGATGTCATCGCCGAGCGGCAGGATCTTCTCGGCGATCGAATCCAACAAGGCCCGGGTATTCCCATAAGGAAAGTCGGTGCGTCCCACCGATCCCTTGAACAGGACATCGCCCAGGATCGCGAAGTGGAGTTGCGGCGCCACGAAAACCAGATGGCCCGGTGTGTGACCGGGGCAATGCAGCACGTCGAAGTCAAACCCGGCGATGGCGACCCGGTCGCCTTCGGCAAGCCAGCGATCCGGCTCCACATCGCGCGCGCCTTCGATCCCGAACTGCGTGGCCTGCGCCGCAAGTCCCTGCAGCAGGAATGCATCACGCCGGTCCGGGCCGACGATCGGCACCGGCGTGGAGCCCTCCGCCCGGCTGTCGTTCAACTGCTCGCGCAGCAGGTCGGCGCCGGCGGCATGATCGACATGGCCGTGGGTCAGCAGGATCTGCTCGACCTTGATGCCATGGCGCGAGATCGCCGCCAGGATCATCGGCACGTCACCGCCGGGATCAATCACGGTGCCGGTGCCGCTCTCATCGTTGAACAGAATGGTGCAGTTCTGCCGGAACGGGGTGACTGGAACGACGACAGCCTTGAGCGCACACATGATGGGGAAATCTCCAGGTCCACGAGCCGGATCAGGGTGACCAGGAGGTGCGGATACGACAAGCGTCGCCGCCGGTCCAATCCTACCGGCCGGCCATGTTTGATCCAATCTCTGGACAGAGCGACAGGGTTTCACGCCCCGTCGTCCGGCCAGAGCCGGAGAATGCAGCACGTCATGCACCACTGCCCAGACAGGTCAAGCCGGCATGCCTTGCGACGCACCGGCGGCAATCAGCGTGTTGTCCAGCAGGCAGGCCACCGTCATCGGGCCAACCCCGCCCGGAACAGGAGTGATGGCGCCGGCTCGCTCGGCCGCCTCGTCGAACGCCACATCGCCCACCAGGCGCGAGGCACCGTCCGGCTGCTCGACCCGATTGATGCCGACATCGATCACGGTCGCCCCCTCGGCGACCCAGTCGCCCCGGATCATCTGCGGGCGGCCAACCGCCGCCACCAGGATGTCGGCGGTACGGCAAAGCGATGGCAGGTCGGTGGTGCGCGAATGGGCGATGGTGACGGTGCAGTCGGCCGCAAGCAGCAGGGCTGCCACCGGCTTGCCGACGATGTTCGAGCGGCCGACCACGACTGCCCGCCTGCCGCGCAGGTCGCCCAACGTCTCGCGCAGCAGGATCAGGCAGCCCTTGGGCGTGCAGGGCAGCAGGAGGTCCTCCGGAATCCCGCCCGAGGCCGAGAACAGCCGCCCGACATTGAGTGGATGGAATCCGTCGACGTCCTTGTCGGGCCGGATCGCGTCGAGCACCGCGCTCTCGTCAACATGGCCGGGCAAGGGCAACTGCACCAGGATGCCGTGGACATCCTCTGCCTCGTTCAGGGTGGCGATCACGCCCAGCAACTGCTCGGTCGTGGTCGATTCCGGCAGTTCCAGCAGGCGGCCGTTCATGCCCACCTCCGCGGCCATCCGTGTCTTGGTGCCGACATAGGCGAGACTCGCCGGATGACGCCCCACCAGCACCACGGTCAGGCCGGGCACCGGGCCACCTCCGGCCACGAACGAGCCGACCCGCTCCTTCACCCTCTCGCGCAGACGGCTGGCGGCAGCCTTGCCGTCAATGATCCTGGTCATGGACCTGTCTCTCCTGCTGGGCATCGCGAAGGGGGCGGTGATCGGGTACCATCCACGCTTTCCCGGATCATCGCCCGATCTCTTCCAGGGCGGCCAGCAGTCGGGCCGGCTCTCCTTCGATCCGGAACCGCTTGCGCCGCGCGGCGCCGCCCGCGACGAGGCTGACCGCCGAGCGGCCTACCCCCAGCACCCTGGCCAGTTCCTCCGCCACCGCCTGGTTGGCCTTGTTGTCCTCGGCCACGGCAGTGACCCGCACCACAAGCCATGCCTGCCCGTCCGCGTCCAGCACCTGGCCCTCGATGCCGTTGCGGCCGGAGCGGGGCTTGGCACGCACGGCCACCTCCACCGCCCCGGACTGCGGGCGCCAGGCCGGCAAGCTCAGCTGCCCGGGATCACCTGGACGTCGCCGCGATAGGCCATCGGCAGGATGATGTCGTAGACGATCAGGTTGCGGGCGAAATGGATGATCAGGATCAGGATGACCGGGCTGATGTCGATCCCGCCGAAGTTCGGCAGGAACCGGCGGATGGGAGCCAGCGCCGGCTCAGTGATCCGGTACAGGAACGTGCCGATGGTGTGGACCAGCGGCTGGCGCGGATTGACGATGTTGAACTGCACGAGCCAGGTGAGAATGACCGAGGCGAACAGCAAAGTGAGGTAGATGCTGACCGCGGTGTCGATCAGATTCGCGAGTGCGTACATCGTCCTGCCAGGCCCGTTGTCCCAAAAGACGCCCCAGGGGGAGCGTCGGCCGGACTATATCGGAACGTCCGGCCCGCACCAGACCCCCTTCGTCGCGGTTGCCGCTTGACAGCCAGCCATCCATCCTGGATACCCCGCCCCCGGAGCGGGGCCGTAGCTCAGTTGGGAGAGCGCTAGAATCGCACTCTAGAGGTCGTCGGTTCGATCCCGATCGGCTCCACCACCCCAGTTTCCAATAGTTGAATTTTTCTGTGCGACCGTCGGCCGAACAGGGCGCAGGAGTGAACTTCTGCGCACGGATGGCGTATCTGATTTTCAGGATGCCACGGGTGCGTCCAGGCCATTGGCCCGGCGTGACGGTTTTCAGGACGCTTCCAGCAGGAACAGGGCAGTCTGCTCGTCCGTCACCAGGACGTTGATGTAGCCTGCGCGCAGGCAGGCGAGAGTCACCGCATGCTTGGCGGGGCCGGCGCCCACGCCGATCGAATAGGTGCGGTCGCGGCAGGAGGCGAGGCTGGCACCGATTGTGCGGTCGTCGAGGTCGTGATCGATGATCTTTCCGTCGGCATCGATGAAGCGGCTCAGGATGTCGCCGACGGCCCCCCTCGCCTGCAGGTCGCGGGCCTCGCCCTCCGAGACGAAGCCGGACTGGACCAGGACCGAGTCCGGGGTGAGCGCGCCCAGGCCGAAGCAGACCAGCTGGGAGCGGCGCCCCAGGTCCAGGACGCTCGCGATCGTGGGATCCTGCTCCAGCGCCACGCGGGTCGCCGCCTTGCCCAGGATCGCCGGGACGGGAAGCAGCGTGGCATGACCGTTGGCGGCACGCGCGAACAGTTCGGCGACGTTGTTGGTGCGCGTGGCCGAGGCGCGCACGTTCATGGCGCCGTTCAGCATCACTACCTCAACCCCGTCGTTCCAGAACGGCGGCAGACGGCGCGCCACTGCGCTCATGGTCCGTCCCCACGACACCCCGATCAGCGGGAAGCGGTCCAGACCCGCGAGGAACCGGCCGGCCGCCTGGGCGACGCTGTCCAGCATCAGGTCGTCGCTGCCCTCGGGATCGACCGGCACGATCGCAGCGTCCTTCAGCCCGAAGCGGCGCTGCAACCGGCTCTCCAGGTCGGGCCTGCGGGGGGTTGGCGGGACGATCTCGATCCGGACGATCCCGCTGTCCCGGGCATCCGTGAGCAGCCGGCTCGCCTGCCAGCGGGTGAGCCCCAGTTCCTTGGCGATCACGTTGATCGTCATGTCCTGGTGATAGTAGCGCTTGGCGACCTGGACCATCAGCTGGATGCGATCGTCCGCCGACAGGTCCCGCAGATGGACATCCCGCTGGACCAACGGGCCGGTCATCAGGCGTGGCCCGTGCGCTGCGCTGCCGCCAGACGCCGGGACAGCGGCGCCAGCAGGCGGGTCGCTTCGAGATAGTCCTCCAGGAGGGCCTGATACCGCTCGTGCGCCGTGAGGTCGGGTTCGACGGTTACCGTCGCCGGCATGACGGCCGCCGATGCCGCAAAGAGGTCGGAGGTAAGCCCGGCGCCGTTCGCGGCGCAGGCGGCCGCCCCCAGAATCGACAGGTTGGTCCCGCTGGCAAGTTCCATCGGCAGCCCGATCGCATCGACGGTGGCCTGAAGCCAGAGCCGGTTCTTCTCGAACCCGCCAGCGCTCACGATCCGCCGGCAATCGATGCCGAGTTCGCCCATGCGCCGAAGCACGTTCGCGGAGCCGAGCGCCACCCCCTCCACCGCCGAGCGATAGAGGTCTGCCCGGTCATGCCCCAGCGACAGGCCCAATACGGTACCGCGCAGATGCGGATCCCGGTAGGGAGTGCGGTTGCCCATGAAGAAGTCCAGGGTCAACAACCCGGTGCCGCCGACCTCGATGCGAGATGCGGCCTCTACCAGTTCAGCCATGCCCTGGCGGTCCAGGCCGAACATATCGTTGGCATACCAGGAAAGGATCGACCCGGCCGAGACCTGCCCCGCCTCGACCAGCCAGTGGTCATCCACCAGCGCATGCGGATAGGGTCCCCAGAAGCCGGGAACAGCCTGCCCGGCCGCGAGCTGGAAAAGCTGCACGACCGAGGTTCCGCCGATCATCAGAAGTTCGCCCGGCGCCATGGTGGCGGCACCGACCATGCCGATATGGGCGTCGATCCCACCCTGCGCCAGAACGGGCCGATTGGCGAGCCCCAGATGCTCCATCGCCGATGCCTGGATCCGGCCGATCGCGCCGCCCACCGGGACGATCTCGCGGGGGAGCTTGTCCGGCAGCTCAGGGATACCGAGTTCGGCGAAGAGATCGTCATGAAACCGCGCGGCGACGGAATCGTAGTTCCACTTGCAGGTCGCGTTCATCCGCGATCCGACCCAGCGGCCGGCGAGCAGAAAGTTCACATAGTCCAGGCATTCGCAGATGATGCCGGCCTGCCGGTAGCTGTCCGGCTCATGCTCCTTCAGCCACATCGCCTTCGGCACCAGCCATTCGGCGGCATCGCCCCCGCCGGCATAGGCCAGGACCGGATGGCCGGAGCGCGCTGTGCGATCCGCCTGCTCGGCGGCGCGGCAATCCATCCAGAGCAGGGCCGGCCGCAGCGGGGTGCCGTCCTCGCGGCAAGCCATGACTGTCGAGGCTGTCGTGGCCACGCAGATCCCGGCCACCTCGGGACGACCGGCGGCCCGCAGGAGGGCACGGGTGGCGGCACCGGCGGCCTGCCACCAGTCCGTTGGCGACTGCTCCGCCCAGCCCGGCTGGGGGTAGGCCGTGGCATAGGCGGCTTCCTGCTCGCCCAGCATCCGGCATGCGGCCAGATCATACAGGCCAGCCCGCACGCCTCCGGTGCCGAAATCCAGTCCCAGCAGCAGCGCCATCAGCCTCGTCCCCGATCTTGGTCGTCCTCGCCCGCCAAGACGGGCCTCAGGGCCGGAACATGATCTTGGAGAAGAATTCCCCGCCCGCCTTGATCTTCCCGAACATGCCCGGCAACTCGTCCAGGCTCAGCTCATGGCTGATCATGAACTCCCAGCGCAGCGCGCCCGAGGACAGATAGTCCAGGGTGACTGTCCATTGCGGACCGGGATAGGGAGCTCCGAAGGAGTTCCAGGCGCCATGCAGCGACACCTCCTGGCGCAGGAAGTGCTGGAAGGTCTTGTTGGCGAGGGTGACGTCGCCGACGGGAATCCCGATGAAGACGACATGCCCGCCAGGTGCCGCCAGGTTGGCGGCAAGGTTGATGGAAGACGGGTGCCCGGCCGCCTCCACGATGAGGTCGCATTTCAGGTCGCTTGGGATCTCGGCCGTGGCCAGGAAGGTATGGCTGGCGCCGGCTTCGCGCGCCTGCTCGAGCTTGCGCTCCGAGACATCCACCGCGACGATGTCACGGCATCCCATCAGCTTCATCCACTGGATCGCGAACAGGCCGATCGGCCCGCAGCCGATGACGCCGCCGCGGTCCCCCAGGGTCGGCTTGGCCTTCCAGATCGCGTGCAGCGCGATCGAGGCGGGGTCGGTCATCGCAACGGCGCGCAAATCGGTTCCCGGACGCGCCTTCAGCAGGTTTGCGGTCGGCGCACAGACGAACTCGGCATAGGCGCCATCGCGGCGGCTCCCGAAATAGTCATAGTCGCGGCATCGGGAGAAATTGCCGGTGGCGCACTGGTCGCAGACGCCGCAGGGAAGCATCGGCGCGACGCCCACCAGATCGCCGGCGGCAAAGCCCTCGACACCTTCGCCGAGCTCGACGACCTCCCCGGAGAATTCGTGGCCGCAGACGATCGGCATCCGGTGCGCACCCTTGATCAGCATGCGCGGGATGTCCGAGCCGCACACGCCGACCGCCGCGACCTTCAACAGGACCTCGCCCTTGCCGGGCGAGGGCTTGGGCAGGTCTTCCAGGCGGATATCGCCCGGCTGGTACATCACGGCAGCGCGCATGGCTGGTCTGGTCCTTGTCGGTAGATCGAGCGCCATCGCCGGGCCGTTGGCGGGCGCCCGCATTGCGGTGGAAGGCGCGGCTCAGCGTTTGAGCGAGCCGGCGCCGAACTGCAGCAGCATCGCCACGACGATGATCGCGCCCATGTAGACCTGCTGGTGATAGCCGGGCACACCAGCGAGGTTCATGATGTTGCCGATGATCCCCATGACCAGCGCGCCCAGCAGCGTGTTGAACGCGCTGCCGCGTCCGCCCATCAGGCTGGCGCCGCCGATCACCACGGCGGCGATCACGCTGAGTTCCGCCCCCACGCCGACCTGCGCCGAGCCGACGCCGGTGCGGCTGGACGAGATGATGCCGGCGGTGGCGGCGAGCATGCCGGAGATCACGTAGACCGCGAGGATGTAGCGGGGCACGGCGATGCCTGCGAGTCGGACGGCTTCCTCGTTGGAACCGATCGACGTGATGATCCGGCCAAAGCGGGTGAAGTTCAGCACGACCCCGCCGACGATGAACACGAGGAACATCAGGATCACCGGCTGCGGGATGCCATAAAGGAAGCCGGAGCCGAACGACTGAAACGCCTGTCCGGGCTCGCCCAGCGGTATCGGCCGGCCATCCGAGATGATCAGCGCCAGACCGCGTGCGATCGCCAGCATCGCCAGGGACATGACGAAGGACGGCAGGCGCAGGTAGGCGACGAAGGCGCCGGTGAACAGGCCGCAGGCGCCGCCGGCGAGCAGGACCAGCAGGATGGTCGTGAACGTCCCGTAGCCCGAGGTGGCGACGAAATAGCCGGTGAGCACGCTTCCCAGCGCCGCGATTGAACCGACCGAAAGGTCGATGCCGCGGGTCAGGATCACATAGAGCATGCCGACGGCCATGATCCCGGCGCCGGACGCCACCTGACGCAGCACGTTCAGGATGTTGCCGGTGGTGAGGAACGCGTCCGACCAGAACGTCGCCACCACGACGAGCGTCAGGAAGATCGCAAGTGTTCCAAAGCGCTGCAGGACGGCCGCGATGCGAGCCCCGTTGTTACGCTCGGAGGGTGCTTCGACCGCAGAGATCATGCTGCTTCACCAATGTCGTTCGTGTTCGGCCGCCCGGTCATCGACAGCGCCAGCAGCCGTTCCTCGCTGTACTGGTCCGGCAGGAGTTCGCCCTTGAGTTCACCCTGCCCCATCACGAGCACGCGGTCGCACAAGCCGAACAGTTCCTGATGTTCGGAGGAAATGATCAGCACCGCCTTGCCCTCCTCGGCCAGCCGGTTGACCAACCCGTAGATCTCGGTCTTGGCGCCGACATCCACCCCGCGGGTGGGCTCGTCCAGGATGATCAGGTCGCCGCCGGCGTGAAACCACTTGGCCAGCACGACCTTCTGCTGGTTGCCTCCGGAGAGGCTGGACACGGGAGCGTCGATGCTCGACGCCTTGAGACGCAAGCTGCTGCCGAGATCGGTGACGATCTTCTTCTCCAGCCCATGGCGCAGGAAGCCCAGCGCGTTCACCACGGCGGAAAGTCGCGCCATGGTGGCGTTCACCCGGATCGGCTTGTCCAGGATCACGCCATGCAGCTTGCGGTCCTCGGGCACCAGACCGATCCCGGCCTTCACTGCCTGGACCGGCGTGCGCAGGGTCACTGGCTTGCCGTTCACATGGATGGTGCCGCTGTCCAGCCGGTCCGCGCCGAAGATGGCACGGGCCACTTCGGTGCGGCCGGAGCCGACCAGGCCACCAAGGCCGACGATCTCGCCTGCCCGGATGGACAGGCTGACGTCGCGGACCATGCGACCGGCGTTGACCCGGTCCAGGCGCAGCACTTCGTCGCCGAGCGCACGCTTGCCCTTCTCCGGGAACATGGCGGCCAGTGGCCGCCCGACCATCATGCGAATGAGCTCGTCGATGGTGACGTCGCCGTTGTCCACGGTGCCGACCCGCTGCCCGTCCTTCATCACGGTCATGCGGTCGGAGATCTTGAAGATCTCCTCCAGCCGATGCGAGATGTAGACGATGCCGACACCCTGGCCGCGCAGGTCGGCGATGATCTGGTGCAGCCGGTCGGCGTCCTGGGCGGACAGCACCGCGCTCGGTTCGTCGAAGACGATGATCTTGACGTCGCGCGACAGGGCCTTGGCGATCTCGACCACCTGCTGGTGGGCCACGGTCAGGTTGCCGACGATGGCGCCGGGGTCGATCTCGAAGCCCAGCCGCTCGATCAGCTTGCGCGCCCGCGCCTTCAGGCCGGACCAGGCGATGACGCCCGGCAGCTCGCCAAGGAAGATGTTCTCGGCCACGGACAGATCCGGCGCCAGGGCCAGTTCCTGATGAACCACCGCGATGCCCAGGGCGCGTGCCGCATGGGGATCCCGCAAGGTTACGGCCTGTCCGCCGATCCTGATCTCCCCCGAGGTCGGCGGGAATTCGCCGTTCAGGACCCGCATCAGGGTCGACTTGCCGGCTCCATTCTCACCCAGCAGGGCATGGACTTCGCCGGCGCGGACATCGAAATCGACGCCACGCAGGGCGTGGACACCGCCGAACGACTTGGTGATGGCCTGGAGCCTGACGAGTTCGGTCATAGCGGCATCCATGGAGGTCGAGCACGCAGTCAGGTTGCTGCGCAAAAACGGCAAGGAGATCGGCGACCCTGGCAGGCAGGGCCGCCGATCCTGCTCGGGATCAGAAGACCGCGTCGGGCCGGTAGTACTCGTCCACGTTTTCCTGGGTGATGACCGCGGGCGTGGTCAGCTCAAGCTTGGGGAAGTCCGCCGGCAGGCTGCCGTCGACCGCCTTTAGCCCGATGTCCACCGCGGTGCGGGCAACCAGGTCCGGGTCGTTCAGGCCGGTCGCGCCGTAGCTGCCCTCCTTGATCATCTCCAGCGCTTCCTTCTGCCCGTCAGCGGCCGCAAGCACGAGGACGTCGCTCTTGCCCGAGGCTTCCAGCGCCTTCATGGCGCCCAGCACCATGGAGTCGTTCTCGCCAATGACGACATTGGCGTCGGGATGCGCGGTCAGCAGGTCTTCCATGGCGGCAAGCCCGCCTTCATGCGACCAGCCACCCCAGCCCTGGCCGACCACCTCGAAGCCGGCCCGGCCCTCGTTGACCAGCTGCCCCTCGACCAGCCCGCGGAACACGCCGAGACGGCGGTCACGACCGACCTCGTTGCCCTTGTCGCCGGACAGCAAGATGATCTTCATCGGCTTGCCCTGCATCTCCTGGGCAAGCCACTGCCCGACCAGAAAACCATTCTGGTCATTCGAGGAGCGCACCTGGGTGACGACGTCGGCGCGGGGATTGATGCTGGAGTCCATCACCACGACCTTCACGCCCTGAGCCGTGGCGCTGCTGGCGGTGGCAACAAGGCCCTCGGGATCCCGAGGATTGAGGATCAGCAGGTCGACGCCCCGCGCGACCATGTCCTCGACGTCGGAAATCTGCTTGCCCATGTCGTTCTGGCCGTCCGCGGTATAGACGGTGCAGCCGGCCTTCTCGGCCTGGTCCTGGGCGGCGGCGACCTGCGCCGCGAAATAGGGCGCCCCCAGCGTGTACATGGCGATGCCGACGGTGCAGTCGGCTGCCTCGGCGTCTCCACCCGGCGCGCCCAGCATGAGCGCAGCAACAGCACAGCCCAAGAGCAGGTGCTTCATGTTCGTACCTCCCAGATCCCGATCCAACGGGCGTCTCACGCGACCCGTCCTGGGATTTGTTTGATGGCATGCTCCGAAATGGTCAAGCGCCGATTGCGCATTTTTGAACTAACATCACATTTGTAAGAACGAGGGCGCAGGACGCCCTCGCGGTTAGGAGTGGACGGGAAGTGCCGGTCAGTAGCCTCCTTGGGCCGAGGGCTGACCGCCAGCCACGATGTCGACACTGGCGCTGGCACCGATGCGGGTCGCACCTGCCTCGATCATCGCCAGGGCATCCGCCCGGGTGCGGATCCCGCCGGACGCCTTCACGCCCATGTCGAGGCCCACCACCTCGCGCATCAGGCGCACGTCGGCGACGGTGGCGCCGGACTTGCTGAACCCGGTGGAGGTCTTGACGAAATCGGCGCCGGCTTCCTTGGCGGCCCCACAGGCCTGCCGCTTCTGCTCATCGTCGAGGAGGCAGGTCTCGATGATGACCTTGAGGAGCTTGTTTCCGCAGGCCTTGCGAACCGCCGCGATGTCCTCGCGGACTGCGTCGATCCGGCCCTCCTTCAGGGCACCGATGTTGATGACCATGTCGACTTCCGCGGCACCGGCTTCGATGACCGCGGCGGCTTCCGCAGCCTTGATGGCGGGCAGAGTCGCTCCCAGCGGGAAGCCGACGACGGCGCAGGTCAGCACTCCGCTGCCCCTGAGAGCCTGAGCCACCTGCGCCACGTGGACGGCGTTGACGCAGACGGACTTGAAGCCGTGCTCGCGTGCCTCGGCGCAATGGCGTTCAACCTCGGAGGCTATCGCATCCGGCTTGAGGATGGTGTGGTCGATGAATGAGGCGAGCTTCTCGTTCTCGATGGGCTTGGTCATCTGGTTCCTTGCTTTCTGTTCGACGCACGCCCGCCAGCCGGGCTCGGTGCAGATGGGAGGCTTGTCACGAGGCAGGCCGGCCTGCGGCAGCCGGATTCGCATGGTCCTCGAATCACCAACCGTGCCACGCGCTGCTTGCGCAACCACGAGATTCCGTCAATGGCGACCACAACGACTGCCCAACTGCGCCACCACGAGAAGTTACAGGGAATGACCGAGCAGCAAGACTCCCACGACCGCACGGCGCTGCTGGTCACGCATTTCTGGCCGTTCTCCGGAGGCGAGGTGCGCGACATCGGCGTGAGCGGGCGGTTCGTCGAGGAAGGCTGGGCACCGCCGGCAGCGGACGAGGTCATCGCGCGGGTCGATGCGGTCTGCATTTGCTCGTCGGACATCAAGGTGATCCGCATGGGCACAGCCCATCCGCTGTTTGCCGAGCGGGACCTGACTTCGGCCCCTGCCGTGCTTGGGCATGAGATGTCGCTGACCGTCTGCGCGGTCGGCGCTGACTGGCAGCGGTACTATCGCCCTGGCGACCGGCTCGGACTGCAGCCGGCCATCATGGTCGATGGGCGGCGACACACGATCGGCATGGATCTGCCAGGGGCGTTCGGCCAGCATATCCGGCTGGACGCTCGGACCCTGAGCGGCGCCCAGCCCTATGTCTTCCCGGTTCCTGCACAGGTCAGTTCGGCGACCGTCGCCATGCTCGAGCCTTATTCCTGCGTCGAGGCCGCCTATCGGCCGAACTGCCGGACAGCGCTCAAGAGCGGCGGAAGCCTCCTCCTGGTGACCGGTCGGGACGGTGGCCACATTGCGCTGGATCTGCCGATGCCTGCCGGAACGGTTACCATGGTGGCGCCGGATGCCGCTGCCCGAGCCTGGGCGGGCGCAAGGCCTACGACGATCCTGCCGGACCTGGAAGCCTTGCGTCAGACGAGCGGGTATTCCTTCGACGACATCGTCGTGCGCGGCCGCCTGGAGACAGACGAGCTCAGCATGATCACCGGCCTGTTGGCGAAGGACGGCCTGCTGGCGCTGGTCGGGGACCAGCCTGCCGAGGCGGTGACGCTGGATGCCGCCCGGATCCACTACCAAGCCTTGTCGCTGGTTGGCGCGCCCGGCCCATCGCTTGCCCAGGCGTTCGCCCCTGAACGGCACCGCTTCGACCTGAAGCCAAATGGCACGATGCTGATCCTCGGGGCCGGAGGCGCCATGGGACGGATCCATACCCACCGCGCCCTGGAGCTTGCCGAGGGACCAGCGATCGTCATCGCCACCTCCCGGAAGGCGGAGCGCTGCCAGGCACTCCAGGACGATTTCGGGCCTCTCGCAGAGCGATCCGGCAAGCGGCTGGTCGTGATCAAGGATGCCGAAATTGATCCCGTCCTGGACGAGCTGGCCCCCCGCGGCTGCGACGATGTCGTGGTGGTCGCACCGGATGTCGGGCTGATCGAGCGGGGCGCTACCCGGATGGCGGCCGACGGCATGCTGGTCCTGTTCTCCGGCATGCCGTTCGGCCAGCCTTGCCGACTGCCACTCGGCCGGATCGCCTCGCATGGTGCGCGGTTCACCGGCTCGACCGGCTCCACGGTCGCCGACCAGCTGGCCGTGCTGGACCGGGTCCTGGATGGAACGCTTGACCTGACCGGCAACCTGGAGGCGGTCGGCGGCCTCGCCGCCCTGCCCGACGCGCTGGAGGCGGTCAGGGATGGCCGGGTCTCGGGCAAGATCGCGATCTATCCCGGCCGGCTGGACCTGCCGCTGACGACGATCCGCACGCTGCACCCGGAAGGCGCCCCGCAGGGCTGGTCACGCATCGACGAGGAGCGGCTGATCCGCGGCGAGGGCCAGGACGCCTCAGCGCAGCAGTCCCACGAGGAACAGTGACAGGGCGGGAACGGCAGCCACGATGGCGAGGCCGATCAGGCTGGTCAGCAGGAAAGGCAGGGCACCGACCGCGATCCGCTCCAGCGGGAGCCTCGTGATGTTGGCCGCGACGAACAGGTTGATCCCCACCGGCGGCGTGATCAGGCCGATTGCAAGGCTCACCATCAGCAGCACGCCGAACCAGACCGGATCCCACGCAAGTTCGCGCACCACCGGCAGGAAGATCGGCAGCGTGATGAACATGATGGTGATCGCATCCATGAACATACCGGCCACCAGCAGCACGACCATGATCACCGTCAGGATCACCCATGGGTTCGAGCTGAGCGCCAGCAGCGCCTCGGAATAGGTGCCGACCAGGTCATCGACCGTGACCACCCAGCCGAATAGGCTCGCGAAGGCGACCACCAGCATCACCACCGCCGAGGAAGCGCTGGCATCGACGAGGGAAGCATAGAGCGTGGCGAAGGTCAGGGTCCGGTAGATGAACAGACCCACGAACAGGGCGTAGACGGTCGCGACGATCGCCGCCTCGGTGGGCGTGAAGATGCCCGCATAGATTCCGCCGAGGATGACGACCGGGGTAAGCAGGCCCCAGGCAGCATCCAGAAAGGCGCGGCCGAGCCGGCGGCCATAGGGCAGCCCCGCATAGGGTGGCGGCGCCAGGGCCTCAAGTCCGCCTGCGGCATGGGCTGCCCGTCTGGCTGGCATGGCGAACGGCAGGGTCAGGAGCATGAGCAGGCCCATCACTAGGCCCGGGATGATCGCGGCGATGAACAGGTCGGCGATCGAGGTCTCCGCGATCACGCCATAGATGACCAGGCCGATCGACGGCGGGATCACGATCGAGAGGGCGGCCCCGGTACAGACCAGGGCTGCCGCGAACGGACGCGGATAGCCGTCCTCCGCCATCGCCTTGATGAGCAGCGGGCCGATCGCTGCGACCGAGGCCGGCCCGGAGCCGCTGACCGCGCCCCAGAAAAGACAGACCACCGTGCCGACGATGCCCATGCCGCCTGGAAGGGAACCGATCAGGACCCGGAAGAAGCGGATCATCCGCTCCGCGATGCCGACGGTGCCCATCAGGGAGCCGGCCAGGATGAAGAACGGGATCGCCAGCAGCGAGAACTTCGCGACCCCGCTGGAGAGCAGGTCGCCGACCAGTTCCAGGCCAAAGCCGATCTGCCACATGGCGTAGAGCGAGGAGAGGCCGAGCGCGAAGGCGACCGGCACCCGGACCAGCAGGAGCAGGAAGAACAGGAGCACCATCTGGGTGCCGGCATCGAGGTCAGCCATGATGGCCTGCCTCCTGGCCGGACATCTGCCTGGATGTCCGGATCGCATGCTGGACGAGCCGCACCACGATCAGCAGGAAGCCCAGCGGCAGCCCGACCGTATAATACCAGGCCGGCACCTGCAGTCCCGGCGAGACCACGCCGCTCTGGAACTGGTTCTGGACCAACTGGAAACAGTACCAAGCGGACAGCAACATCAGCAGGACCGACAGCCCGGTGGACAGCCAGAGCAGGACCTGGCGGCCGCGGCCCGGGAGCATGTCGAAGACCAGCGTCACGGCCAGATGCTCGCCCCGGCGGGCCGCAATGGCCGCGCCGAAGATGGTCAGCAGCAAGAAGCCATTGATCAGGATTTCCTCGGTCGCCGCGAACGAATAGCTGGTGAGGTAGCGGACGATGATGTTCAGGAAACCCAGAACCGTCATCGCCAGCAGGATCAGGGCGCAGAGAAGCTTCTCGGCGTCGTCGAGAACAGCACGCATCACGGCAGCACCCGGAAAGTCGACCAGGCCAGTCGGGGGGACAGGCGGCCGGACATAGCCGGCCGCCCGGATCGGCGCTAGTTCGCGGACGTGCCGCTGGACGTCGCGATCGTGTCCTGGAAGAGCTTGACCAGGTCGGGCCCGACCTTCTCCGCCCAGGCGTCGAAGGCCGATCGGGTGGCATCCCGGAACGCCTGCATCTCCTCGTCGGACGGGACGTAGACCTCCATCCCCTTCTCCTTGAGGAAGGCGATCCCGTTCTCCGTATCCTCCCGCGTCATCGCCTTCTGGAAGTCCATGGCTTCCTCGGCCGCGGCCCGGATCGTGGCCTTCTTCTCATCGTCCCAGGATTCCCAGAGCTTCTGGCTCACGCCGACGAAGATGGGATCGTAGGAGTAGTGCCAGGTCGTGATGTACTTCTGCACCTCGTAGACCCGCTGGGGGATGATCACCGCGCCGATCGGGTTCTCCTGTCCGTCAACCACGCCCTGCTGGAGGGCAGAGAAGGTCTCGGTCCACTGCATCTGCTGCGGGTTGGCCCCCAACGCGTTCATCACGTCGATGTACATCGGGCCGGCGACCCGCATCTTCAGGCCCTGCAGGTCTCCAGGAGCCATGATCGGGCGGACATTGTTGGTGACCTCGCGAAAGCCGTTCTCGCCCCAGGCCAGCACCACAATCCCATGGTCGGCCATGATTTCGGTCATGCGCTCGCCGGGCGCTCCCCCGGTGGTGGCATCGACGTCCTCGTAGCCGGCATAGAGATAGGGCAGCGAGAACACCGCCATCTCCGGGACCAAAGGCGTGACGTTGATCGCCGAGGTAACCACAAAATCAAGGGCGCCCCGGCCGACCATCTCGGCCTGCTTCATCTGGTCGCCACCGGTGAGCTGGGCATTGGGAAAGATGCGGATGCTGGTCTCGCCGCCGGTCTTCTCCCGGACCAGTTCGTCGAACTTCTCGGCGCCCTTCTGCCAGGTCGTGGTGTCTCCGGTGTTGTGCGACAGACGCAGGGTTTCCGCCGACGCTGCTCCCCCCATCGAGAGGACCGCGAACGCACCAAGCGCCGCGACCGCGGCGAGCGTCCTGATATGCACGATGTTGTCTCCCTGATCTGTCTTTCGGACACTGCGGCCCGATGACCTTCGGCGGTATCCACCATGTGGATGCGCTCTGCGAACTAGCTTGGACAAAATCGCAGCCGCCTTCGCCGCTTGCAAGGTCATTTCGGCAGCCGCACAATGGCCGGTGATAAGGCAATGTCCACATGGTGGACAGATCGGGAGGCTAAGTGGGGGGCACGGCAACAGGCCAGCGGGATGTGGGTGGCGCTCAGAGCGTCGATCGGGCACTGACGCTGCTGGCACTGGTCGGCCGTCATCCGGACCGCGGCGTCGGGCTTGCTACCATCGTGGCCGAGACCGGGCTGAACCGGCCAACCGCGCGCCGGCTGCTCCTGGCCCTGATCCGCGCCCGCCTCGTCGAGCAGGATGAAGCATCCCGCCATTACTTCCTCGGCGAAGAAGCTTTCGTGCTGGGTACCCTTGCCTCGCGTCGCTTCGGCCTGCTCGACCTCGCCATGGAGAGCCTGGCGGCGCTCGCCCGGGAAAGCGGTGACACCAGTTTCCTTTCGGTGCGCCGTGACAACCATGCTGTATGCCTTCATCGGGAGGAAGGCGCCTTTCCGATCCGGATCCATGCCCTGCAGGTCGGCTACCAGCACCCGCTCGGAGTCGGAGGAGGATCCCTCGCCATTCTGGCAGTGCTGCCCGACGAGGACGTGGAACGGGTTTTGGAGGCCAACCAACCGGTCCTGGCCGCCCAATACCCGAGCTACTCCCTGCCGCTCCTGCGTCACCACGTGGCTCTCACCCGGGCGCGGGGCTGGTCGATCAATCCTGGCCTGATCCTGCCGAACTCATGGGCGATCGGGGTGGCGATGCTCTACCCGAACGGTCGTCCGGCCGGAGCCCTGAGCATCGCCGCGATCGACAGCAGGATGGGCGAGGACCGGCAGGAGGAACTGGGCAGGCTGCTCCAGAGGGAAGCCTCCAGGGTGGAAGACAAGCTCCGGCGCATGTTCACCGCCAAGCCTGCTGGGCGGCGACCGGACGTCCGTTCCAAGGACATCCCCACGGCAGAGAACGGGATCGAGACGAGGCTGGAAAGGTTAGCTCCATGAGCAAGGCGCAGATCGTTGGCTGGGCGCACAACCAGTTCGGCAAGTCGGAGGCCCCCTCGACCGAGCGCCTGATGGCCGAGGTCGTCGGCGCCGCCCTGGACCATGCCGGTATCGGAACCGAGGCGGTGGACGGGATCTTCGTCGGGGTCATGAACAACGGCTTCTCCAAGCAGGACTTCCAGGGCGCCCTGGTCGCGATGGCCCAGGAGGGGCTGGATCATGTGCCGGCGGTGCGCATGGAGAACGCCTGTGCCACCGGCTCGGCTGCGCTCTACAGCGCCATGGACTTCATCGAAGCCGGGCGCGGCCGGGTGGCGCTGGTCGTCGGCGCGGAGAAGATGACCGCAACCCCCACGGCCGATGTCGGCGACATCCTGCTCAGCGCCTGCTACCGCGCCGAGGAGGCCGAGGTCGAAGGCGGCTTTGCCGGACTGTTCGGCCGGATCGCCCAGCAGTACTTCCAAAAGCACGGCGACCGGTCCTCCGAGCTCGCGATGATCGCCGCCAAGAACCACGCCAACGGGATGGCGAATCCCTATGCCCATATGCGCAGGGATTTCGGGTTCGACTTCTGCAACACGGTCTCCGAGAAGAACCCGTATGTCGCCCCTCCCCTCCGGCGCACCGACTGCTCGCTGGTGTCGGACGGCGCCGCCGCCCTGATCGTGGCGGATGAAGAGACCGCAAGTGGTCTGCGGCGCGCCATCGGCTTTCGCGCCCGCTGCAACGCCAACGACATCCTGGCGCTCAGCCGGCGCGATGTAACCGAGTTCAGGGGCGCTAGAATCGCTTGGTCCAAGGCGCTCTCGAACGCGGGCCTGAGCCTGGACGACCTCGACCTGGTCGAGACCCATGACTGCTTCACCATTGCCGAAATGATCGAGTACGAGGCGATGGGTCTGGTCGAGCCGGGCCAGGGGCACCGGGCGGTCCGGGAGGGCTGGACGACAAAGGACGGGCGACTCCCGGTCAATCCCTCCGGCGGCCTGAAGTCCAAGGGGCATCCGATCGGCGCCACCGGCGTCTCGATGCATGTGATGGCGGCGATGCAGCTCATGAACGAGGGTGGCGCCATGCAGATCCCGAACGCCACCCTGGCCGGCGTCTTCAACATGGGCGGCGCCGCGGTCGCCAACTACGTGTCGATCATGGAGCGCGTGAAGTGACGGCGGTCAGCCCCAGGGGCGGCATCACGCCCGTCTCGACCACCGTCGCCAACCTTGCCCATTTCCTGACCCGTTCGCGCCGCCGCCTTGGGGACGAGGTGGCGCTAGTCTGGGGCGAGGCCCGCTGGACCTGGAATGAACTGGGGGCGCGGGTCGACGCGATCGCGGCCGCGCTCCGCGACGACTATGGCGTCGAGAAGGGTGACCGGATCCTGGTGCAGTCGCAGAACTGCAACCAGATGTTCGAGGCGATGTTCGCCTGCTTTCGCTTGGGCGCGGTGTGGGTTCCGGCCAATTTTCGCCAGACCCCGGAAGAGATCGCCTTTCTCGCTCAGGCGAGTGGCGCCAAGGGACTGATCTGCAATGCGTCGTTTCCGCAGCACGCCGCGACATGCCAGCAATCCTGCCCGCAGCTCCGCTTCACGATCTCGATCGGAGCAGCCGATTTCGCCAGCGACCATGACACGCTGGTAGCGCGCCATCTGGGCGCGGTCGTTCCGGACACGGTGGTCGACCGGGATGATCCGTGCTGGTTCTTTTTCACCTCCGGCACGACCGGACGGCCCAAGGCGGCTGTCCTTACCCATGGCCAGATGGCCTTTGTCATCGCCAATCATCTATGCGACCTGATGCCTGGAACGGGCAAGGACGATGCCTCCTTGGTGGTTGCCCCGCTGTCGCATGGCGCAGGCATCCACCAGCTGGTGCAGGTGGCGGCAGGGGCCAAGACGGTTCTGCTGCCGGGCGAGCGCTTCGACGTCGACATGGCCTGGTCGCTCGTCGAGAAGTGGCGGATCTCCAACATGTTCACGGTACCGACCATCCTGAAGATGCTCGTCGAGCATCCAGCGGTCGACCGTCATGACCACTCCTCCCTGCGCTACGTGATCTATGCCGGCGCCCCGATGTACCGCGCGGACCAGAAGAAGGCGCTGGCCAAGCTCGGGCCTGTTCTCGTGCAGTATTTCGGGCTGGGCGAAGTGACCGGCAACATCACCGTCCTGCCTCCGAGCGAGCACCACGAAGAGGACATTCCGGCCGCCCGTGTCGGCACCTGCGGATTCGAGCGAACCGGCATGCGCGTGTCGATCCAGGGCGATGACGGCACCGAACTGCCGCCAGGGAGCACTGGCGAGATCTGCGTCGCTGGTCCGGCCGTGTTCGCCGGCTACTACGACAATCCGGAAGCCAATGCGAAAGCGTTCCGCAACGGCTGGTTTCGAACCGGCGATCTAGGCCATCTCGATGAGAGCGGCTTTCTCTATATCACCGGCCGCGCCTCTGACATGTTCATCTCCGGAGGATCCAACGTTTATCCCCGCGAGATCGAGGAGAAGATCCTGATCCATCCCGAGATCAGCGAGGTCGCGGTACTAGGCGTCCCAGACCCCGTCTGGGGCGAGGTCGGAATCGCCGTCTGTGTCCGCACGGCTGAGGGCACCGTGTCGGATGCCGATCTGGCGGCGTTTCTTGAAGGCAAGTTTGCTCGCTACAAGATGCCCAAGCGCTTCATCTTCTTGGACGAGATGCCGAAGTCCGCCTACGGCAAGATCACCAAGAAGCTGATTCGGGAGACGCTGCAGGAGCGCAGGCTGCTCGATCCGGACAAGGCGGCGTGACGAATCCGCCGGAGTCTGGAACTGCCCGAAGGACGTCTCCCATCATGGAGCCGAGCAGCCTGGACGGTGGGGGATCACCAAGCCCGCCGCAGCGCTGGATCCGCCATCCCGGGCCTCCGGCCGCCCAGCGATCCGCCAGCATGGCCGCCCCAGCGATACCATTGAGCTTCCGGATCGAGCCCGGGCGGAGCGTCAATGCCGCCATTGCCCATGGTTTCGCTGATGCGGGCTGCGCCGGCGGCTTCATCCGGATCCGCGGCGGCCGCTTTCAGCCCTTCCACTACGTGATCCCGGCAGGGTCTCCGGGCACGGATCATGCAGCATGGTATAGCGCCACCTATAGCCCAGAAGGCCCGGTCCAGATCGAAGAAGCTGGCGCCATCGTCGGGCGACGGGATGGCGCGCCGTTCATCCACTGCCACGGCCTCTGGTCCGGAAGCGATGGCATTCGCCGCATGGGCCATCTCTTGCCGCTCGACACGGAGGTCGCCGAATCGGTCCAGGTCACGGGGATCGGCCTGATCGAGGGGGCGTTCACGGCGGTTCATGATCCCGAGACCAACTTCACCCTGTTCACGCCCGATCGTCTCGAGAAGCCCACCGTACTCGGCCACCGCGAAGGCCTTGGCCTTGCAGTGACGATCCGGCCCAACGAAGACGTCTGCCTGGCCCTTGAGGCGATCTGCGCCGGCCATGGCGTCGATCGAGCTCGCATCCATGGGATCGGCAGCCTGAACGGCGCCCGCTTCGAGGATGGCGGCGTTGTGGATTCCTACGCCACCGAACTGCTTGTCCGGGAGGGGCTGGTCGTGAAGACACCCCAAGGACATCGTGCCCGGATCGACATCGCAATTGTCGACATGGATGGCGCGATCTCGGAAGGGGTGCTGGTGCGCGGACAGAACCCGGTCTGCGTCACCGCCGAATTCGTGATCGAACCGTCCGACTGAGAACGCGGCCGGTGCCGGATGTGTGGCCCACGCAAAGGGAGCGGGAGATGGCGACGAGACCAGCGGTGATCGTGACAGGCGGCGGCTCAGGCATCGGCCAGGCGAGCGTCCGGCGCCTTCTCGACCAGGGCTGGCAGGTGGTCGCCGCCGACCGCGACCCTGAGGCGCTCGAGCGGACGGCGGCGAGTTGCGCCGATGATGGTGACAGGCTCTCGACGGCCCTGCTCGACGTCACCAACGAAGCCATGATCGACGAGCTGGTCGAACGCACCCTGCGGGAGCGCGGGCCGGTGGCAGGGCTGGTGAACTCGGCGGGTGTCGGCGCGGATGCGACGTTCCTCGATACAACCGCCCAGATGCTCCGCAGCGTCTACGAGATCAACCTGATCGGCTCGTTCCTGGTCGCCAAGGCCGTGGCCAAGGCGATGGCCCAGAGTGGCGGCGGGTCGATCGTCAACATTGGGAGCGTCTCGGGGATAGCAGGCAATGTCGGGCGCGCCGCGTATGGCGCCTCGAAGGCCGCGATCACCACGCTCACCAAGGTGATGGCGGTAGAACTCGCCCCGCTCGGCATCCGGGTCAACATCGTGGCACCGGGCCCGATCGAGACGCCGCTGGTCGCAGCTTTCCATAGCAAGCGCATGCGCCAGAGCTGGTACCGCACCGTGCCCATGCGCCGCTATGGCATGCCGGAAGAAGTCGCGGGCGCCATCGCCTACCTGATCGACCCCGACGGCTCCAGCTATGTCACCGGCCAGGTCATCGGAGTCGATGGAGGCTTCCTGGCAGGTGGCATCATCGACTGAGCAGGGCGAAGCGCTCAGGCCGCCGGAACGTCGTCTCCCACTCCCGGCTGCCAGCCAACCCGGCTGTACAGGAACCGCTGAAAGGACCGGAGGTCGGCGCAGCGCAGGTGACGCGCCGCCGCGACATCCCCCGCCTCGATCGCCAGCACGAGTTCGTCCTGGATATGCAGGGTGAACTGCAGGAAGGCCTCGTCATAGGGCGTCGGCACCGTCAGCGCATGCGCGAGGAACGGGGCGTACCGCAAGAGCAGGCCATGGACCATGCCGATCAGAATGGGCGAGCCTGAGCCGCGCAGGAGGCGGAAGTTCCACTCCATCAGCCCCTGCATGGTCGGCACCAGATCGACGCCGAACCGTAAGGTGCGCATGGTGCGGGTGGGTGCGAACAGTTCTCGGGTTTCCGCCAGGGTATGACGGGCCGCGAAGCGGGCCGCCGCTTCTCCCTCCAGGAGCAGCCGCATGGCCCAGATCTCGTCGATCACCCCCCGGTCGACCGGGGGCACCCGGATCGACCGGTTGGGCGTCATTTCCAGGGCAGAGGCAGCCACCAGCCGTCCGACCGCCTCGCGGACCGGCTGCATGCTCGTCTCAAGGGAGGTCGCGAGCTTGCGCAGGCTGACCTTGGCGCCCGGCAAGAGCTGGCCTGTGAGGATCCGCTCTTCCAGGCCGAGATAGACCTGTTGACCTAACGTACTCTCGTCGGGCTCGGGCGCATCTGGACGATGCCGCAGCAGCCAGGCCGGGCCGATGCCATCGGATGTCATGCGTGACTTCAATATGGTGGAACGACATAGGCGGCGGCTTGATGAGCGCACTCATCCCCGGCCGCTATCGCGCGGGTTCCGCCGGCAGACAACCGTCTGGCGACATGATGTCGGAAGGAGCGACGGTGGAAGCCAGACAAGCCCCCACCGTCGTCGTCGATCAGGACAAGGCGCTCAGCCGTGCAAGTTCCGGGGTCGCCGCATTCAGGGCGCTAGCGAACCGGTCGATTGCCATGTCGCACTCCGCCTTGGTGATGCAGAGCGGCGGCGAGAACGACACCACCTCGATGAACGGCAGGGCGCGGACCATCAGCTTGTGTTCCACCGCCTTGGCCGCGGCCACACGGTGGGCACCGGTGCCGGGGGCGAACGGGCGCCGCTTGGCACGATCCGCAGTGAACTCCACGCCGATCATCAACCCCTCGCCGCGAACATCTCCGACAAACGGATGCTCGGCCAGGCGCTGCTGGAGGCCGTCACGGAGATAGGTTCCCACCATGCGGGCATTCTGAACCATCCCCTCGTTCTCCATGATGGCGAGGTTGGCCAGTCCCACGGCGGCACCGACCGGATGCCCGGAATAGGTGAAGCCGTGCATCACCGGCCCGAACTCAGCCGAGGCGCCTTCCAGGACGTTCCAGATCCTGTCGGACACCACCGAGGCGGAGACCGGGAAGTAGGCGCTGGTGATACCCTTGGCGAGGGTCACGATGTCGGGCTTGAGATCGTAGAGACCGGTGCCGAACCAATGGCCCGTGCGGCCAAAGCCGGTGATCACCTCGTCGGCGATCAGCAGGATGTCGTGCTTCTGCAGCACAGGCTGGAGCTTGGCGAAGTAGCCCTTGGGGGGCATCAGGACGCCGCCGGTTCCCATGATGGGCTCGGCAATGAACGCGCCGATCTTGTCCGCCCCTTCGCGCTCGATGATCCCTTCGATCTCGGCGATCATCCGGTCGCAGAATGCCTCCTCGCTCTCGCCGTCATGGGCGAAGCGGAAGTAATGCGGGCAACTGGTGTGGATGACGTCGTCCGAGTGCAGGCTCCACGCCTTGTGGTAGACGGGAATGCCGGTGAGCGCCGCCGCCGCCGCCGTCAGGCCGTGATAGCCTCCCTGGCGGGAAATGATCTTCTTCTTCTCAGGGGTGCCGCGCAGGTTGGCGTAGTAGCGGACGAGCTTGTAGTTGGTGTCATTGGCATCGGATCCGGAGGTGCCGAAGAACACGCGCTTCAGGTGCCGGGCATTCGCCTGTTCATGGAACAGGGTGAGCACCTTGTCGGCAAGCCGGATCGTTGCCTCGTTGGAGGACGAGCCGAACAGATGCCAGTAGTTCAGGTCCAGGATGGCCTGCTTGGCGGCCTCGGCGATCTCGGGCCGGCCATAGCCGACATTCACGCACCAGAGCCCGCCGGAGCAATCCACCAACTCGTTGCCACTGTGATCACGGAGGCGGGCGCCCTTGGCGCTGCCCATGATATGAGGGCCCTTGTCCATGTGCGTGGCGATCGACGTCAGGGGATGGAACAGGCTGTTCCGGTCCATGTCTTCCAAGGAGTAATTGGCACGCTCGCCCAGCGCTTGATCATCCAGCATCGGTCGCCTCCATGAATGGGAAAGAAGCGTCGCCGAAAGAGGGCGGCGCAGTGTGATCACAGTTGTGCTCCTGGACGAGCAGGACCGTCAATGACGCTGCGACGGCAGGTCAGCTGCGGTCGAGCTTGACGAACAGGAACCAGAAGAACAGGCCCATCACCGGCAGCGTGACCACCAGGATGATGGTCGCCAGCGAGAAGATGATCGGGACCTGCGACTGCTGCGAGGCGGCCATCGCCCAGTTGTAGATCGGCATGGTCGTCTCGACGCCGCGCAGGAACAGCGAACGCAGCAGTTCATTGAACGAGAGGAGGAAGCCGAACACGCCGGCACCGAACACGCCCGGCCGCAGGAGCGGCATCTCAATGTCCCAAAAGCGCCGCCAGGGTGGCGCGCCCAGATCCTCCGCCGCCTCCAGGAGCCGCAGATCGAAGCGGCTCGCGATCACCAGGACCAGCAGGAGGGCGAACGGCAGCGCCCAGATCAGCTGCGCCAGGAATATCGACCACAGCCCCATGGTCAGGCCGAGCATGGTGCGCAGGAAGATGAACAGCGCCGCCCCCATGGTCAGTCCCGGCACGAACAGCGGGAGCAGGGTGAGCAGCAGGACGCCACCCGGCCGTCGCATCCGCGTGATCGCCCGGCCGACCATGGTGGCGATCACCATGCAGACGAGCGCCACCAGCAGGCTCATCACCAAGCTGGTCTGCAGGGGCGGAATCCACCGCTCGTCCTCCACCAGGGCGCCGTAATTGCCGAGAGTCAGCGGATAGGGCATCCCGGAAAGGGGGCTCTCGGCAAACGACATGATCGCCAGCCAGAGCATCGGCACGTAGATCATCGCGATCGCGAAGAAGCCAAGCGCCCTTGCGACCCCCGGCCAACCCGGCCAGCGGCTGATCCGGCGCCAGAACCGGCTGCGCTCGCCCAGCGCCCGCTCGTCGATCAGCGCCATCGTCGGCATGGACGGAGAGCCGATCATCGCTGGATCGCCTGGAACATGGTGGACATGTCGAACCGCTTTCGGGTGATCATGATCAGGGCGGCGAGGCAGAGGCCGAGCAGCGCCACGACGACGGTCGAGAGGGCCGCTGCCGTGGGATACTTCAGTTCCTGCAGGGCCGAATTGACCGAGTTGCCCAGCAGGTTGACGAACCCGCCACCCAGCATCTGCGGCTCGGTGAAGGCGGCCATCAGCGGCACGAGGGTGAAGACCACCCCGGCTACCACGCCCGGCAGCGACATGGGCAGGATCACGTAGAGCAGGGTCTGGCCCGGACTGCCGCCAAGGTCGCTGCTAGCCTGGATGTAGTCGTCGTCGATCAGCGACATGATCATGAAGATCGGAAAGACCATGGTCGGGAAGTAGGTCCCGAGCATGCCGAAATGAACGGCGAACTCCGAGTAGAGCAGCCAGCTGATCGGCTCGTCGATCAGGCCCGACGACATCAGGACGGTGTTCACGAAGCCGTTGGTGCCCAGGATCGACCGCCAGACAATGATCCGCGACGAGGTATCCAGGAAGAACGGGATCGTGAGCAGGGTGATGATCAGCGCCTTGACGGTCTTGGACTTGCAGCCCTTGGCCAGCCAGAGCGCGAAGGGGAACGCCAGCAGCAGTTCGATCACCGTCATGGTGATCCCGATCCGCAAGGTCCGCACGGCGGTGATCCAGCGACCGGACTCGATCAGCGTCTCCCAGGTGGCAAGGGAGGGCTCGTAGACGATCCGGTACGACTTCACCTGGAAGAAGCTGAACATCACGATGACGAGCAGCGGAACGATGACCAGGAACGACCAGGCAATCAGGAAGGCCGGCACCGCCAGACCGGTAGGCGTCAGGCGGTCCAGCACCCGCTTGCCCCATGCACGTCGCGTCGGCGTCAGCGCTGCCGCCATCGGCAATGGCCTCCTCTGCTGCAAGATGAAGGGGCCGCCCGCAGGTCGGCCGGCCCCTGTTCAGGTCAGGCGTTCAGGAAACGTTGCCACTCTTCTTCCATCACGTCGGCATTGGTCGGTGTCGACTTGCCGAAGAATGGCTTCTCGAACTTGCGGTTCACCTTCTCCTCGGTCCACTTGAGGAGGTCGATGTCTTCCTGCGGCCAGTCGTGCTCGATGGCGTACTGAACGCCCAGGTCCATGTTCGGGCCGGCATAGCCACGCTGCTTGGCCTGATAGGCGCGATATTCGCCACCAAGAAAATAATTCAGAACCTTGTAGATGTTGTCGAGGTTGCCGCGCTCCATGGCCTGGGTATGGACATAGGCGCCATGGCCCCACTTGTAATAGCCTTCTACGGTGAACGCATAGATCACCGTACCGGCACCTAAAGCGTTGTTGGCTTCCTTGGTGGCCGGTTCCCAACAATTGATCATGTCGATCTCTTTGTTGGAAAGCAGTTGTACCTGTTCCTCGAACGCCGTGAAGATCGTCCGGAACTGTCCGGCCCGCTTGCGCTCGACCAGGTAGTCCGCCACCTGGCGCGCCTGCTCCTGCGGCAGGTCGGCCGGATCGTCGATCTCCGCCTTGCCATGATGTTTCAGGTAGTTGGCAGTCTCGGTCATCGACTGCAGCCAGCTGCGATCGATCGCTACCCGTCCCTTGACCTGCTCCCCCTCAAAGAAGGTGGTCCAGGGTATCTCGTCCATCCCGTTCGGATTGGCGTCGATGACCTCAGGGAAATAGCCGAACGCGTCGCCATTGCCGATCACCGGCACGCCGTACTGCTTGCCTTCGGCGCGGATCAGGTCCGAGCGCTTCCATGCGTCCGGGGTCCGCTCCCACAAAGTGAGTTCCGGCTGATCCTCGATGATCTCTGCGTAATAGCCCTCCGGGCCGAGGACCTTTTCAGTACCGCCGTCAAAGATGAAGATGTCGTGGGTCGCTCCCAGGTCGTTCGACATCACATCGCGCATGAACACGCCGATGTCGGCGTTGGTCGGCGTGTACTCGATATCGACGCCGATGGACTTGGTCATGATCGACCAGTCCTTCAGCTGCGCCGTGGTCACGCCATAGCCTTTGACCGCCTCTCCGGCCGCCCAGGCCTGCTGGCTCATCCCCGGAACGGCAGCCGGCAGCGTTGCCGCAGCCGTGGTCAGGGCGGTGAGGGAGAGCGCACTCTCCACAAAGCTGCGCCGCGACATGCGCGGGTCGCTCGGATCGAACTTACCTCTGGTCATCGGCTTCTCCATTCTCTGGCTGAGGGCAATGTCGCTGACGATGGCCGTGCTGGCTCAGGCGCTCATGACCATGCAGTCGTCCTTCTTCCACCAGACGAACCCGCGGTCCCTGGTGGTGGAGGACGAATCCCACAAGCGCACCTTGATCGGCCCGATCTCGGTAAGGACGGTGCGGTCTAGATATTTTCCCTTGTAGATCGCGCTGTCGAGGCGGCCCGGCAGGACGTTCAGGGCGTCGTTGTCCGGAGCCTGATCGGCAATGTGCAGTCGCTCCGCCCGCATGCCGACAGCCACTTCCGAACCGAGGGGCGGCCGGCTCTTGCCGGACCAGCGGCCGTCCAGCCGTGCACCACCTACCTGCACCGTCGCCCGATCGCCATCCAGCGCCACGAGTTCCGCCCTGAGAAGGTTTTCGACCCCCATGAATTCAGCGACGAACCGGCTTACCGGTCGGTCGAAGATCGCGGGCGGCGGCCCGGCCTGCTCAATCCGGCCCTTGCGCATCAGGATGATGCGGTCACTCATCGTGAGCGCTTCTTCCTGGCTGTGGGTGATGTAGACGAAGGTCATGCCGAGCGTCTTGTGGATCTCCATGAGTTCCACCTGCATGTCGACGCGCAGCTTCTCGTCCAGGGCACCCAGCGGCTCGTCGAGCAGGAGGATGGCCGGCCGCGGTACAAGCGCCCGCGCCAGGGCCACGCGCTGGCGCTCGCCACCGGATAGCTGATGGATCTTGCGATCGTACTTGTCGGCAAGACGCACCAGGTTCAGCGCCTCGCGCGCGCGTTCCTGCCGCTCGGGCATCGCCACGCCGCGGACTTTCAGCCCGTACTCGACGTTGGCGCCCACCGTCATGTGCGGGAAAAGGGCGTAGTTCTGGAAGACGGTCGTGCAATTGCGCGAGAACGCCGGGACCTCGCGGACATCCACGCCGTTCAGTCGCAGTGCGCCGATCTTGTAGGGCTTCTCCAACCCCGAGATGAGACGCAGCAACGTGGTCTTCCCGGACCCGCTCTCGCCGAGGATGGTCAGGAATTCGCCTGGCGCGGCAGTGACCGTGACGTTGTCCAGCGCGACTACGTCGCCATAGGCGTGCACGGCATCGATGACTTCCAGCATCGGCTGGACAGCGGGAGCTGGGCCAGGGTCGGCCATTGAGGACTGTGCCTCCACAATACGGCCCGCAGGCCGCGATGCTAGGGCTGTCTGACCGTGCGGCATGCGCAACCTTTCAGCAAGACCCGGTTGCCCGAGAGCGTCGGCACTCATTCTAGTGATCACAGCGTGCAACAGCCGTGCCAGCCTGCAGCGCCGTTCGTTTTTCAGGGAACTCGCGGTTCCCTCTCCCCATGCTTCAAGGAATAATCTGTGATCACAGAGCAGGCAACCGCCTATTTGGGATGCTCACGCAGCGTCGGAAGTGATCGTAACGGAGGCCCCGAGAAGGCGTGACGCCGTGGACACGGCATTGCTGAGTGCCGCGTTCAGCACCGGCAGGGGATCACCCAGGAAATCGCTTCCAACCGTATTCTGCCCAAGCACATCGAAAGCGGTATCGTCTCCCCCAGCTGCCAGGCGATGGACCACCATCCGGCCGTCGAGGCCGGCGTTGTCGGCGATGATACGAAGGGGGGCATGCAGGCCGGCTTCGAAGACCTGCCCGACCAGTCGGCCCAGAAAGTCGTCCGGCAGGACGGCACGGGCCCGGCGCCCCGCGTGAATCAGCGCTGCACTGCCACCTGGCACGACTCCGCCTTCCTGCGCCGCCTGCACGGCTGCCGATGCGCTCTGGGCGCGCTTCTGGCGATCAGCGATCTCGATAGCGCTGGATCCACCCAGGCGCAGGGTGGCGATGCCACCTTCCAGCCGCGCCAGGCGCTTGCGGTGCTGGTCGCGATCAAACGACAAATGCTTCTCCCGGGCGATTGCGTCCCGGATCTCGCGTCGGCGCAGATCAATGGCAGCAGGATCCGCCCTGCCGCCCGTGATGATGGTGCCGGAACGGGTAATGCGAATCCTGGCAGCGCGTCCGGCCATCTGGGGGCGCAGATGCTCGAGCCGGGTACCGAGATGCTCGGCAACCATCGCGCCGCCGGTGGCGACCGCAATGTCGTCCAGCATCAATGCCCGCCAGGCGCCGGCACCCGGAGCCTTGACGGCAGCAACCTTGAAGCCGGCCCGCTGCTTGTTGACGACCAGCGTGGCGAGCGCCTCACCGCCCACGTTCTCTGCGATCAGTACCAAGCCGCGATGGGCCTTGGCGACCATCTCCAGCATCGGCACGATGGGACCCAGGTCATTGAGAACGCCCAGATGCATGATGATCAAGGGATCATCGATCTCGACGCTCTGCGTCTTGGGATCATCGACAAAATGCGGCGAAATCCAGCCCTGGTCGAAATGCAGTCCGGGCACGATCTCGATCTCGTCCGTACTGCCCCGGCCTTCCTGGACCTGCACCACCCCGTGAGGTCCCACCTGCTCGTGCGCGTCGGCGACCAGCGCCCCGATAGCGGTATCGCCGCCGGCAGCCTGGGTGGCGAGGGGAACCAATTGATCCCGGCCGGAGACAGGTCGCCCTGCGCTTGCAAGTTCCCGGAGCACGACCTTGGCATGGGCATCGATCGCATCCTGCAGATCGGCAGGCGCGATTCCCGCCGACACCGCCCTCAGTCCGGCTCGCAGCAGTGCCCGCGCCATCACGATCGCGGTACTGGTGCCGTCCCCCACCTCCTCGCTGGTGCGCCATGCCAATTCCCGCATGGCCTGCACGCCCATCTGCTGATCGGCATCTTCCAGTTCGAGTTGCTGGAGGAGCGTATGGCCACCGCGCAGCATCAACGGGGCCGCGAACGATCGCCCGACCAGCACCGACCGGCCAGCCGGTCCAAGCGTAGCTCCAACCAGATCAGCCGCGACATCCGCACCTCGCGCCAGCGCTTCGCCAGCACAGGCTCCCCACCGGATCCTCTTCGCCGTCATGCCGCCAATCCCCCCTGTCGCCTCCGCTCGTGCGGACCGGCCCGAAGACCTTTGCACGAGGTGTGCCATCACGAGAAACCCTCTCCAGTGGCATGGGACTTGCTCCGTGATCACAGCGGGGGTTGCGCCTGTGATCACACAGTGCGTACCCTTCGGGAAAAGGGCAGGAGGGGGACGAGATCAATGCGGCTCGCTTGCGATACTGGCGGCACCTTCACCGATCTGGTGGTGGAAGACGGGGACGAGATCCGCCTGTTCAAGGCCTCGACCACGCCGGACGACCCGGTGCGCGGCGTGTTGGACGCCCTTGGTCTTGCGGCAACGCATTATGGCCTGGAACGCAGCGACTTCCTGGCGCGCGGCCAGATGTTCATTCACGGCACCACCCGCGCGATCAACGCGATCCTGACCGGCAACACCGCCAAGACGGCGTTCCTGACGACGGAAGGCCACCCGGATGTCCTGGTGATCCGCGAGGGTGGCCGGATCGAGCCGTTCAACTTCACGGTCCCCTACCCTGAGCCGTACGTGCCGCGCCGCCTGACCTTCGAGGTGCCCGAGCGCATCAATGCCGAAGGCGAGGTGGTGAAGGAACTTGATGAAGCCGCGGTCTTGCGGGTGATCGAGAAGCTGAGGGAGGAGAAGGTCGAGGCAGTCGGCATCTGCCTGCTCTGGTCGGTGCTGAACAGCGCCCACGAGCGGCGGATCGGCGAAATGCTGGCCGAGCATTTGCCCAACGTCTCGGTGACGCTCTCCCACGTCCTCAACCCGACCATGCGCGAGTATCGCCGCGCCTCCGCCACCGTGATCGACGCCTCGCTCAAGCCGCTCATGTTCAAATACCTGAACGGCCTGACCAACCGGCTGCGCGAGGCAGGCTTTACCGGCCGGACGCTGATGGTCACCTCCGGTGGCGGCATCATGGATGCCGAGGCAGTGGCGCGTGCCCCGATCCACTCGATCAACTCCGGGCCAGCCATGGCCCCTGTTGCCGGCCGCTACTATGCCAGCCGCGACTTCGACAACGCAGCCGCGATCGTCGCCGATACTGGTGGCACCAGCTATGACGTCAGCCTGGTCCGCGACGGCCGCATTCCATGGACCCGTGAAACCTGGCTGGGCCAGCGCTTCCGCGGCCACATGACCGGCTTCCCCTCGGTCGACGTGAAGAGCATCGGAGCCGGTGGTGGTTCGATCGCCTGGGTCGACAGCGGCGGTCTTCTTCAGGTCGGCCCCAAAAGCGCCGGCTCGACGCCTGGTCCCGTCGCGTACGGCAAGGGCGGCACCGAGCCGACCGTCACCGACTGCTCGATCATCCTGGGCTACATCGACCCGGACTTCTTCCTGGGCGGCACGATGGCGCTGGACCGCGCCGCGGCGATGGCGGCATTGAAGGAGAAGGTCTCCGACAAGCTGGGCCTGTCGGTCGAGGAAACCGCCGCGGCGGTGCTGGCCCTGGCGACCGAGAAGATGGTGGGCGCCATCGACGAGATCACCGTGAACCAGGGGATCGACCCGAGCACGGCAATCCTGATCGGAGGAGGCGGCGCCGCCGGGCTGAATGCGGTGGCGGTCGGCAAGAGGCTGGGCTGCGCAGGCGTCCTGATCCCGGAGGCCGGCGCCGTGCTGAGCGCAGCGGGGGCGCTGATGTCGGAGCTCTCGTCCGACTATGCGCAGATGCTGTTCACTGTCAGCGACCGCTTCCCCTTCGAGCAGGTCAACGAGGTGCTGTCCGAGCTGGAGCGCCGCTGCAAGGCCTTCGCGGACGGGCCTGGCGAAGGTGCCCTGGAGGTCGTCACCGAGTTCTCGGTCGAAGCGCGCTACCCGCACCAGATCTGGGAGATCGAGGTGCCGATGGCGTCCGGCCGGATCAGCAGCCAGACGGAACTGGATGCGCTCAAGCAGGCGTTCCACGACACCCACAAGAGCATCTTCGAGATCAGCGATCCTCATTCCGAGGTCGAGTTCGTCACCTGGCGCGCCAAGGTGAGCTGTCGGTTGCGCGAGAGCGGTAGCGGCCGCCTGCCCAGTCCCAAGGGCGCAGGGCCGATGATGCACCGCCGCCAGATCTACTTCGCCGCCACCGGTTGGGTCGATGCGCCGGTGGCACGGTTCGAGGCCATGGAGGCGGGCGAGCCAGTGACCGGCCCCGCGATCATCGAGTCCTCGTTCACCACGGTCGTGGTCGATCCGGGCACGACGGCGGTGCGAACCGAAGGTGGCGGCCTGCGGGTCACGTTCTGAGGGTGGAGGTCTGATGAACGTGTCCGACACCACGATCCCGCCATGCACTTCGAGCAGGCGGGACCACCGGTGCAAGCTGCCGGGACCGGGCTGCAGCGCCGCAAGCCTGCGCCTCACGACAAGCCGTGCCCCAGGACGGAAGGGATAGGTCCGATGGATTCGAACGAAACCGTTGCCGACAACCGCCCGGGCTGGGCACGCGAAGGCGTCCGGATGGCGATCATCTCCAACCGGATGGAGAGCATCGCCCGCAAGATGCAGAACACCCTGTTCCGGACCGCCCGTTCCGGCGTGCTCAACACCGCGCACGACTTCTCCTGCGTGATCCTGACCGCCGACTGCGACCTGCTGGCCACCGCGGAGAGCCTGCCGATCCACACCCTGATCGGTCCGGACATCATGTGCAGGACGGTGCGTCACTATCATCCGGAGCTGAAGGCCGGCGACTGCTTCCTTCACAACAGTCCTTACGAGGGCGATTCCCATCCTGCCGATCACTGCCTGATCGTGCCCGTGGTCGACGATGCCGGCATCGTACGCTTCTTCGTGCTGGCCAAGGCCCATCAGGCGGATTGCGGGAACTCGCGGCCGACAACCTACATGGGCCACGCCAAGGACGTGTACGAGGAAGGCGCCCTGATCTTCTCGGCCGCCAAGATCCAGTCGGGCTATCAGGACAACAACGACCTGATCCGGATGTGCAAGGCGCGCATCCGGGTGCCCGAGCAGTGGTGGGGCGACTATCTGGCGACGCTTGGAGCGGTGCGGATCGGCGAGCGCGAGTTGCTGGAACTCGGCAAGGAGGTCGGCTGGGACACGCTCGAGCAATATGCCGAAGGCTGGTTCGACTATTCCGAAAGGAAGATGATCGACGCGATCGGTCGCCTGCCTTCCGGCAGGGTCACGGTCCACTCGGCGCACGACCCCTTCCCCGGCGTGCCGGACGGGATCCCGGTCAAGGTCGACATGCAGATCGATGCCCAGGCCGGCAAGATCGTGGTCGATCTGCGCGACAACATCGACTGCCAGCCCTGCGGCCTGAACCTGTCGGAAGGCTGCGCGCGGACCGCTGCCATGGTCGGCATCTACAACGGCATCCTCGACCACACCGTGCCCGCCAATGCCGGCAGCTTCCGGCGGGTCGATGTGCTCCTGCGCGAGAACTGCGTGGTCGGCATCCCGCGCCACCCCCATTCCTGCTCCGTTGCCACCACCAACCTCGCCGACCGGGTTTCGAACCCGGTACAGCGTGCGATCGCGGAGATCGCCCCTGGCTATGGCATGGCCGATACCGGTCCGATCATGCCCCCTGCCATGGGCGTGATCTCCGGCAAGGACCCGCGGCATGACGGGGCCGCGTTCGTCAACCAGATCTTCCTGGGCACCACGGGCGGGGCAGGCACCCCGGTGACCGACGGCTTCCTGTCGATCATCCACGTCGGCAACGCCGGGCTTTGCCGGCAGGACAGCATCGAGGTCGACGAACTGCACCATCCGGTCTTCGTGCGTCGCCGCTGCCTGCTTGCCGACACGGAGGGCGCCGGCGAGTTCCGGGGCGCACCCTCCGCCTATGCGGAGTTCGGGCCGATCGACGGCTGCACGATGGAAGTCCTGTACACCGCCGACGGCACGATCAATCCGGCCGCCGGCACCCGGGGCGGAGGGCCGGGCGCCTTGTCGCAGGCCCACAAGCGCGAGCTCAATGGCTCCCTGACGGAACTGCCTGCCTGCTACGGCGTGAAGCTGGAGCCCGGGGAATATGTGGTGTCCAGGTCCTCCGGGGGCGGCGGCTACGGCTCGCCACTGCACCGCGATGTCCAGCGCGTGCTGCACGACGTGCGCGAGGGCTGGGTATCGGTCGAGCGCGCCCGCGAAGTCTACGGGGTGGTCCTGACCGGCAACGGCTCCTCGCTGACTGTCGACCAAAGCGCAACCGCCAGCCTCCGCCAGCAGATGGCTGCCTGAGCCATTCGCCTTTAGGAGCCCGAGCCATGGAAAGCCCCTCTCCCTCCATCGACTGGTCAGCCGGCGCTGCCTATGTCGACGGTCAGATCGTACCGATCAAGGAAGCCCGGATCCCTGTCACCGACTGGGGCTACCGGCGCTCCGATGTCACCTATGACGTGGTCGGCGTCTATTTCGGCGCGTTCTTCCGCCTGGACGACCATGTCACGCGGTTTCGCCGCTCGATGGACAAGCTTCGCCTGAAGCCGGAAGAGAGCGACGAGGACATCAAGGGAATCCTGACCAGGCTCGTCCAGCGAAGCGGGCTCAAGGAAGCCTATGTCGCTATGGACTGCGCACGCGGCAAACCAGCGCCAGGATTGCCCTATCATCCGGCTTATGGCCGCGCCTACCTGATCTGCTTCGCGATCCCCTGGGTGTGGCTGTTCACCGAAGAGCAGCAGGCTCGGGGGGTGCACGCGATGATCGCCAGGACGCCGCGCATACCGCCGGATTCGGTCGATCCGACCGTGAAGAACTTTCACTGGGGCGATCTTACGGCCGCCCTGTTCGAGGCGCACGACGCCGGCTTTGACACGGCCGTGCTGCTTGATCATCAGGGCTACCTGACGGAAGGCCCCGGCTACAACGCCTTCGCCGTGATCAACGGCACCGTGGTCAGCCCGCCCCAGGGCGCCCTGGAGGGGATCACCCGCAAATCGGTCCAGGAACTCTGCCAGGAACTCGGCATCCCGTTCGAGATCCGCCCGATCCCGCGAGCCGAACTCGAGGAAGCCGACGAAATCCTGTTCTCCACCACCGCCGGCGGCATCATGCCCGCCAGCCGGCTGGGCTCGCGCATTCTCGGCAACGACCGCCCGGGGCCCATCTCGGCCAGGCTGCGCGAGACCTTCTGGGAGAAGCGCCGGCAGGGATGGCACGCCACGCCGATCGACTACGACCTGAAATCCTGATCCACTTCCGGATGCCGCCTGTCCGGCAAGGAGAACGAACAAGATGAGCCATGCCCTCGGGATCGACGTCGGTGGCACGTTCACCGACTTCGTCGCCTACGACCGCGACAAGCAGAAGGTCGAGGTCTGGAAGGAGCTTTCCACCCCGACCGACCCGGTCGTCGGCATCATTGGCGGCCTTGGCCGCTACAAGGAGAGCGACGCCGCCGTCGAGCACATCCGCCTCGGCACCACGGTCGCCACCAACGCGATCCTGGAGCGGAAGGGCGCCACAGTCGCCTATGTCACCACCAAGGGCTTCAAGGACGTCATCTTCGTCCAGCGCGGCAACCGCAAGTACCATTACGACGCGAGCTGGGTGAAGCCGAACCCGCTGGCCAAGCGCCGGCACTGCTTCGAGCTGGACGAGCGGATCGATGCCTACGGTAATGTCCTGAAGGACCTGGACGAGGCGGAGGTCCGCGCCCTGGGTGAGACGATCGCCGCCACCACGGAGATCCAGGCGGTCGCGGTCTGCACTCTGTTCTCCTACCTCAATCCTTCCCACGAGCAGCGCATCAAGCAGATCCTGACGGAAGTCCTCCCGGACATGCCGATCTCGATCTCCTACGAGGTCCTGCCGAAGTGGAAGGAGTACGAGCGCGCCTCCACCGTGCTCGCCGATGCCTACCTGAAGCCGGTGGTAAGCCGGCAGATGGGCTCGATGCGCAAGCGGCTGGACGAGGCCGGCTTCAAGGCGCCCACCGTCGTCATCAAGTCGAATGGCGGCGAGATGACCCTCGACGCCGCCGCCGAGGCGCCGGTCAACCTGGTGGTCTCCGGCCCCACCGGCGGCGTCATCGCCAGCCGCCACGTGGCGCGGCTGACCGGCATCGACCATCTCGTCACGCTCGACATGGGGGGTACCTCCACCGACGTCTCGGTGATCCTGGACGGCCAGGAGCGCTTCACCACGGCGTTCGAGATCGAGTGGGGCGTGCCGATCCAGATCCCGATCATCGACATCCGCACGATCGGCGCCGGCGGCGGCTCGATCGCCTGGATCGACAAAGGCGGCATGCTCCGGGTCGGGCCGCAGAGTGCCGGGGCCAATCCTGGTCCCGCCTGCTATGGCAAGGGCGATCTGCCGACCGTCACCGACGCCAACGTGCTGCTTGGGCGGATTGATCCAGGCAACTTCCTGGGCGGGCGGATGCGGCTGGACGTCGAGCGCGCCCGCAAGGCCGTGACTGGCGTCGCCGAGGCGCTGGGCCAGGACGTCGACCAGACCGCGCTGGCGATCGTGCGGATCGCCAACAGCAACATGGTGGGCGCCCTCCGGTCGGTGCTGATCGAGGGCGGCCTCGACCCGCGCGATTTCACCCTGTGCACGTTTGGCGGCGCAGGACCGCTCCATGTGGGGGAACTGATGAGCGAGATGGGCATTCCGCGCGGCATCGTCCCGAACCATCCGGGCCAGTTCTCCGCCTACGGGTTCATCATGACCCAGGCCCGGGTCGACCGGCAGCGCACGGCACAGCTCACCAGCAACCGCTTCGACAAGGAGAAGGCAGCGGCGATCATGACGTCGCTGGTGGAAGAGGCCACCGGCCAGCTCACCGGGCAGGGCTTCACCGACGAGATCAGGGTCTCGCGCAGCCTGGAGATGCGTTATCTCGGGCAGAACTATGAGCTGGAGCTGACGGTCGACGCGGATGCGCTTTCGCCCAGCGCGGACATCGAGCGGCTGTGGCAGGCCTTCCATGATGCGCACAAGGCGCGTTTCGGCTTCAACACCAAGGGCGAGATCATCGAGATCGTCAATTTCGGGGTGACCGCGATCTCCAACTCGGCGGTGCCCGACGTACCCAGGCTCGACAAGGCGATGGGCCCGCCCGTGCCGACCAGCCGGCGCAGTGTCGGCTATGCCCAGGGCCGCTTCGACGTAGCGGTTTACGATCGCGACATGCTGCGCGCCGGCCATGTCCTCGACGGCCCGGTGATCGTCGAGGAAGCCGCCTCGGTTACTGTCGTCTGCCCCGGTCAGCGGCTCACGGTCGACGACTACGGCCATCTCCTCATCGACACGATCAAGGCCTGAGAAGGACACCTCCCCAATGCGCATGTCCGAGAACGGCTTCTACGTCGAGAAGTACAACAAGTGCGCCTGCTGCGGCCTGCTCGTCTATGGCGAGGGGGAGCGCACCGGGCCCGGTCCCAAGGGCCTGTTCTGCTCGCCCTGGTGCGTGGAGTGGACCGAGCGGCGGGCAAAGGGCGAGGACGACCCGATCATGCCGATCGTCCAGCCGAAGCTGCCGTTCGAAGCGGCCTACCCGACCAAGCACGAGCGCCTGGCCCCGCTCGACATGGTCAACATGAACATCCTGGATTCGACCATGGTGTCGATCTGCCGGGAGATGGGCATCCTGCTCATGAAGACGTCGTACTCGACGATCTTCAACGAGGGCCTCGACTTCACCTGTGCGCTGGCTGACGCCAAGGGCGACATGATCGCCTGCGCCGAGTTCTGCCCCACCATGATCGGCGGCATGCCGCTGCTCATCAAGACTTGCGCCCAGGAGATCCCCTTCGAGACCCTGTCCGAAGGAGACATCCTCCTGCACAATGACCCTTACCGCGGCGGCCTCCACTGCCCCGAGCACACCTTCTTCAAGCCGTTCTTCGTGGATGGCGAGCTCCTGGGCTTTGCCGTCTGCATCGGTCACATCGCCGAGATCGGCGGCATGGTGCCGGGTGCCTTCTGCGGCGAGGCCACCGAGATCTTCCACGAGGGCATGCGCGTACCCCCGGTGAAGATCATGAAGAAGGGCGAGGATGTCGAGGAAGTCTGGAAGCTGATCCTCGCCAACACCCGCACGCCCCGGCAGTCCTACGGCGACCTGCGCGCCATGATCGGCTCCGTGGATCTAGGCGTCGACCGGATCGTCCAGATCGTCAAGAAATACGGCAAGGACGTCTTCAAGCAGACCTGCGAAGACCTGATGGACTATGCCGAGCGGCGGATGCGGGCAGAGATCGCCGCCTTTGCGGACGGCGTCTATTCCTTCGAGGACGTGATCGAGAACGACGGCATCACCAACACGCCCTATGAGATCGCCGTCGACCTTCATCTGCATGGCGACGAGATCGTGGCCGACTTCGGCCGCAGTTCCAAGCAGGCTAGGGGTCCGATCAATGCCACGCTCGGCGTGACCACGGGCGCCACCTATAATGGCATCCTGCACGTCACCGACGCCTCGATCCCGAAGAACTCTGGATGCTTCCGGCCCATCCGGGTGATCTCGCCTCCAGGGCATGTCACCAACGTCGACTACCCGGGCCCGTTGGTCGCCGGCAACACCGAGACCCATCCGCGCCTGGCCGACATCGTGATCGGCGCCATGTCCGGTTGCACGCCGGACCGCGCGATGGCCTCGGAATCGGGGACCAGCACGAACTTCGTGTTCGGCGGCGACCATCCCGACCATGACGAGTACTTCGCCTGCTACGATATCATGTCGGGCGGCTGGGGTGGCCGGAAAGGTCATGACGGCAATAACACCGTCAACGCCATCAACGGCAACTGTCGCTTCAATCCGACCGAGGTGTTCGAGACCCGCTTTCCCCTGCGCGTCGAGAACTGCGAGCTTGTCCAGGATTCCGGGGGCGCCGGGCAGTGGCGCGGCGGCCTCGGCTTCAAGCGCACGCTCTTCGTCACCACCGTGCCGATCACCGGCTCGCAGTGCAGCGACCGCCACGAGACCGGGCCCTTCCCGCTGTTCGGCGGCGAGCGCGGCGCTGCGGGCGGTACCAGGATCATGAAGGCGGGAACCGAGACCTGGACCACCGTGCGCGAGACCAACAACAAGGTGTCGAGCAGCAAGTACGCGAACGTGGTGTTCGAGCCTGGTGATCGCATCCAACTCGTGACGGCTGGCGGCGGTGGCTACGGCGATCCCCTGCAACGAGATCGTGAGGCGGTGCTCCAGGATGTGGCGGAAGGCTTTGTCAGCCAGGAAGCGGCGCGCCGCTTCTATGGCCTGACCGAATAGCGGGACAGGCAGCGTCCAGATGCAAACGCCCCCGCCAGCCGGCGGGGGCGTTTCTTTTCAGGAGCGGAAGCTCACTTCTTCAGGCGGTAGAGCACCTCCTGCGGGACGGGCTCGGAAATGCGCCACTGGTCGATCACCTCGCCCTTGCCGCTGCCGACCATGGCGATCAGTTCAAGCGGCTGGTCCTGGATGTGCAGCATGGGTGTGAACGTCCTGGGCCCGAGCAGGGTCGGCTCGTCCTTGTAGGTGTTCATCACATCGACGACTTCCTTGGCGTCGGTGGTGCCAGCCTTCTCCACGGCCTTGGCCCACAGTTCCAGCCAGGCATAGATCGGGTAGGCGTACTGGCTGGCCGGCGGCGACCCGTACATCTCCTCGAAGCGCTTGGTCAGCTCGTTGACCTCGGGACGCGGGTCATCGCCATAGGACGAGGCCTGGATCGGCACGTAGAAGTCGGTCAGGCCGGGCACGGCGTCCTGCCAGTACAGACCGTCCATCGACTGCGAGCCGAACACCGGGATGTCGATGCCGGCCGCGCGGATCTGGCGCAGCGCACTTCCGGCACCGGGCATCGACGAGCACAGCACGAACACGTCGACCGGCTTCTCGGCAGCCACCGAGCGGTAGCGGGTGATCTGCGAGGCGATCGAGGCGTCGCTGCCCTTGAAGACATCCTGGCCGACGATCTCGCCCCCGACCTTGGGGAATGCCCACTCGAAGCCGGCACAGGCCGACTTGTTGTACTCCAGTGTCTCGTCAAGCAGCAGATAGGCGGTCTTGAAGCCCTTCTTCTCCATGCCCCACTCGGCAAGCGTGGCACCCTCGACCTGCGCCGCGTTGGAGGAGGTGAAGGAATAGGGGCCGACGCCCATCACCCCGGCTTTCGGATCGCCCGCGCACAGGAACACGGAGATGACCTCCGCCTGCTGCGCCTGCAGGGCCGCCGGCGCGCCATAATCATAGTCGCACGTGGCAAACACCAGGTCAGCGCCCTCACGCAGGACGCGCTGCCCGGCCTTGGCACCCTCGACGCGGTCGGACTTGGTGTCCGCAGTCACCTGGGTGAGCTTCTTGCCGAGGAGCCCGCCCTTCTCGTTCTGCTCCTCCATCCACAGCTTTGCCATCTTCATGGAATCGCTGTCGTAGGCCGCCATCATGCCGGATTCGGCGACGGCGAAGCCCAGGACGATGTCGTCCTCGGCTGCCTGCGGAGACGTTGCTCCCATGGTCAGTGCAGCGCCGAACGCGACTGCGCTCAGGATCCTAGTGCTGAGCATGCTCTGCTCCCCCCAATTGTCGCGGCTTCCGCCGGAAAGGCCACGGGCTGGACGGCAGCAAGAGCCGTACCAGCGCTTGAGGGCCATTCCTGACAGGCCGCTTGCCCACGGATTGCACGCTTCTTGCTCCCCGATGACAAGCGGTATTTCCTGGCTTCTGCCACGGCAACTGATCCCTTAAGCACCAGTGTGATCACAAGCGGAGCGGGTTGGCACCTAAATGACCACCGTACCTTCCAAGAGCGCCCCGGGCGTCGAACGATCGGAGGCCGCCAGCCTCAAGGCAGAAGGGATTTCGGTCCAGTTTGGCGGTCTCACCGCCATAGGCGGTGTCACCCTGCACCTGGAACGGGAGAAGATCCTAGGCCTGATCGGGCCAAACGGCGCGGGCAAGACGACCCTCGTCAACTGTCTCACCGGATTCCAGGCTCCCACCGAAGGCCGCATCCTGCTCGGCGGCGTCAGCACCCATGGCTGGACGGCAGAGCATTTCCGTCATCGAGGGGTCGCCCGCACCTTCCAGGCGGGGCGGCTGTTCAAGCATCTCTCGGTGACCGAGAACGTGGAGGTCACCGCCAACGGGATGGGCCTGGGCCGGCGCCAGGCGCACCGCCTGGCGGTGGAAATGCTCCAGTGGATCGGCCTGGCCGACAAGGCGGACGTCATGGCGGGAGGTCTTGCCTACACGGACGAGCGCCGCGTTGGCATCGCCCGGGCCCTGATGCTGGGACCAGCCTTCATCCTGCTCGACGAGCCGGCGGCCGGCATGTCGGACGCGGAATGCGACGAACTCTCCCGGATCGTGCTCGCGATCCCGGGCACGTTCGGTTGCGGCATCCTCCTGATTGAGCACAACATGCGCATGGTCATGGGCACCTGCGACCGGATCCACGTGCTGGACAGCGGTCGCACCATTGCCGAAGGCACACCCGAAGAGATCAAGAACGACAAAGCCGTGATCCACGCCTACCTGGGCGGCGAAAGCGAGCGGCAGCTCGAGCATTCGGAGGCTCATCACTGATGCTGGAGGTCCAGGATCTAGCGGTCAGCTATGGCGGTACGACCGCTCTCGCTGGGGTATCGGTCGCCGTGAAGGAACGCGAGGCGGTCTGCGTGGTAGGTCCGAACGGTGCTGGCAAGTCCACGCTGATGGCCGCCATCGCCGGCGGCGTCTCGCCGGCTCGCGGCCAGATTACCTTCGATGGCCGGCGGCTCGTGGGCATGCGTCCGGAGAACATCGCACGGCTTGGGATCTCTCTGGTCCCTGAAGGACGGCACGTGTTCGGCACGCTGACGGTCGAGGAAAATCTGCTGATCGGCACCTTCACCATGAGTGACCGGCGGCATGTCGCGCAGGATACCGAGCAGCTTCTGGGTTACTTCCCGCGCCTGAAGGAGCGGTGGCGGCAGCCAGCCGGCCGGCTTTCCGGGGGCGAGCAGCAGATGCTCGTGATCGCCCGGGCCCTGATGACCCGGCCGCGGTTGCTGCTGGTCGACGAGCCGTCGCTGGGCTTGGCCCCGATGATCGTGGACACCGTCTATGACACGCTCCTGGCCCTGCGGCGCGAGCGAGGCCTCACCCTCCTGATCAACGAGCAGAGTTCCGACCGGATGCTGAAGTTCAGCGATCGCATCTATGTCCTGCGCAACGGACGCATTCTCCTGCACGGCGCCACTGCCGACCTGCAGGACGGCGAGGCGATTGCCAGCGCCTATTTCGGCTTCGACGAGGCTCAGGCCGACAAGGAGGCAGCGGCATGATCAACTTTGCCCAGACCTTCATTGACGCCTTGTCGCTCGGCAGCCTCTACGCGCTGGCGGCCCTGGGCATCGGCCTTCTGTTCGGCATCCTGCGGCTGATCAACTTCGCCTATGGCGACCTGATCACCCTTGGCGCCTATGCCCTGATCATCCCGTCCACCGAGGCGGTCGCCACCCTGTTCATCGGCTCGTGGCCCTGGTTCCTGGTGGTCTTGGTGGTGGCGCTGATCGTGGTCGTCGCCGCCCTGCTTTCCGACTTCCTGGTGTTCCGGCACGTCCGACGCGCCGATCCATCGACCCTGATGATCTCTTCGTTCGCGGTCAGCTTCGTGATCCAGAACCTGATCCTGATGTTCTATGGCTCGCGGCCGAAGAGCATCGATCTGTGGTCCAACCTGAACTACCAGATCCAGCTTGGCGACCTGCGCATTCCCTTGCTGCAGATCGTGACGATCGTCGCCACCGTCGTCCTGATGGCGGCGCTCACCTTGCTCCTGAAGCGCACCTCGCTGGGCATCCAGATGCGCGCCGCCGCTGAGGACTTTAAAATGGCCCGCTATCTCGGCGTGCGCGGCAACATCGTGATCGGGCTGGCCTTCGCCCTGTCCGGCGTGCTTGCGGCGGTGGCCTCGCTTCTCCTCCTGTCCCAGACCGGCACGCTCAGCCAGACCATGGGCGTGCAGCTCATGCTGTTCGCCTTCATCGCCACGGTGGTCGGCGGCATGGGCAGCCTGATCGGCGCCGCCACCGGCGGCTTCGCCGTCGCGTTCACCGCCGTGTTCCTGCAGGCCTACCTGCCCGACGAACTCCGGCCGTTCCGCGATTCCTTCGTGTTCGGCATCGTCATCCTGATGCTCCTCGTCCGCCCCAGCGGCCTCGTTCCTACCAAAGCCCTCGTGGAGCGCGTATGACCCAGTCCTCCACGACCCGCAGCACCCGAGCCGTGCTGTCCGTCCTGGCTCTCCTGGTGGGCCTGACCGCGATCACCGCGGTCACCGCCTTCCTGGGCGGCGAGGACATGAGCCTGACGATCACCGAGGCGCTGATCCGCCTGACCGTGGTGGTCGGGCTGTCGATCTTCATCGGCAATTCCGGTGTCGTGTCCTTCGGCCATATCGGCTTCATGTGCATCGCCGCCTATGTCGCCGCCTGGGCCACCTGCAACCCGATGTGGAAGCAGCTGATGCTCACCGGCCTGCCAGTGTTCCTGCAGGAGAACCAGTACCCGTTCCTGGTGGCGGTGGCCGGCGGCGCTGTCCTGGCGGCCCTGGTGGCGCTGGTGTTCGGGGCGGCGATCATGCGGCTGTCCGGCATCGCCGCCTCGATCGCCACCTTTGCCTTCCTGGCGATCGTCAACAACATCTACTCCAACTGGGAGTCGGTAACCGCCGGGGTCAGCTCGATCATCGGCATTCCGACGGTAGTGGATCCCTGGATCGGCCTGGCCTTCGCCCTGGTCTCGATCGTGATCGCGTTCTGGTTCAAGGGCTCCAGGTTCGGCCTGATGCTCCGGGCGACCCGCGACGATCCGGTCGCCGCCAAGGCTTCAGGGATCAGCATCGTGCGGGTCCGGCTGGCAGCCTTCGTCCTCTCCGCCTTCGTCGTGGGCCTGGGCGGAACGCTCTACGCACAGTTCCTGGGCGTGGTGACCGTCGACATGTTCTATCTGCAGCTGACCTTCATCACGCTCGCCATGCTGATCATCGGCGGCATGGGCAGCGTCACTGGCGCGGTGGTCGGCGTGCTGGCGGTGACGGTCTTCGTGGAGTTCTTCCGCTACCTCGAGGCGGGAGTCGCCGTCGGCGCTTCCACCTTCGCGCTGCCCGAGGGTTCGCAGGAAATCGCATTGGGCATCGGCATGGCGCTGATTCTGATTTTCATGCCGGCCGGCCTCACCGGCTCGAAGGAGCTGCGTCTGCCGTGGCCGGGCCGCAGTGGACGCGACACCGCCGGCGAGCAATCGCTTGCGCGGCGGGAGGCCGCGGCCGGAAGCTGAGCCGGATGCCAAGAGACGGAGGTGTCGCCCCCATGAAGTTCAATCACGTCGCGCAGCGGGTCGATGCGCGTTACTTCGACATCGTCGTCGAGATGTTCCTCGAACGGCTCGGCTTCATCGAGCTGCGCCGGACAGAGCGGGCCATCTGGATGCGCCAGCCGGGCAGCAACGTCGATCTTCAGTTCAACCGGAGCGACTGCACCCATCGCGACACCGACAAGCGCTCCTCGCAGGTCTCGTTCCTGAGCGGCACGCCGCGGGCGGACCTGGAGGAACTGGCCGCCTGGACGGCGACCCGGGGCCTGCCGGCACAGGTCGGCAGCTATTCCGACCGGGAGTTCTTCCTGGACGCGCCGGAGGCCTTCGTCGACTTCGTGATCGAGGCGATGCTGCCGGAACTGGCCGACTACGGCATCGACGTCTGACAGACAGGCAGCCCGCAATGACGGGGCAGGCAGCCGCCTGCCCCTTTCCTGTTCACTCCGCCCAGTGCGCCGCGGAGCGCTTCTTCACCATCTCGCGGAACTGGTTGGTCGAGTTGACTGCCAGTTCGCCCGTGCTCCAGTCCAGGATCACGCCGTAGCGGCGCACCAGGTCCAATTGGTCGACCTTGCCATCGCGGTAGAGCTGCGCCACCGCCTCCGGCTCCTCCTCCAGCCAGCCTTTCCGTTGGGTGCGGATCTCCGCCCGGAGCTTCTCCGTGGCATCGGCATCGACCTCGTAGAGCGCCCGGTCCTTGTCGACCGTGCGGATCACCACGCCGTAATCCTTGGCCGCTCGCTCGATCGACACGTAGTCATCGGCTACGTCCTCCACGACCAGCGCCGGATCACGGGTGAGCGGATCGCCGAACCCGCCGCCGCCCGAGGTCGGGCGGGTGAACATGTCGCCCTGGCGGATCGGCACATCGGAGAAGATGGTGCCGAGCCACTCCTTGTCGCCATCCTTGCCGCCGCGGTGCAGCGCCAGGCCGTGCGGCATCGCCGGGAGTCCGCCTTCAATACCCCACACGACCGCACGCTCGCGATCGCAGATATAGGAGATCACCACGTTGTCGGCCTCGCCCAGCGTGCTGGTCTTGCGCAGGCCGACACCGCCCCGCCATTTGCCGGGACCAGCGGAATCGGTGACCATCTCCATCTCGTGGCAGAGAATCGGGCTGGTGCGCTCCTGGCCTTCCACCGGCTGGGCCATCAGGCCGGTGCCGAAGCAGGCGGTGGTGACGTTGGATCCGTCCTTGCCGTTGCGCCCGCCCCAGCCTCCGGGCAGCCAGTCATAGAACATGAAGATGTTTTTGGCGTCATGGCGGCGGTCGCTGCCACCGGTCAGCAGGTATTCCAGATTGAACGCGCAGGCGATCGCCCGCTCCGGCATGATCTTCGACCAGATCTCGTAGATCGAGTTCATGATCTTCTCGAACGGCATCAGGAACCCGGTGACCGCGATCGGCCACTTCGCGTTCACGATCGTGTCCTCGGGCGCCACGATCTTGATCGGCCGGTAGAAGCCCGAGTTCAGCGGCAGGTCGGGGAAAAAGGTCTTCATGCCCGCTACGACCGCCGAGAACGTCGTGCCGAAGGCCGAGTTGTAGAGCGTGCCGATGCAGGCGTGCGAGCCGGAGAAGTCGTAGATGACCTCGTCGCCCTTGATGGTGAGCTTCACCCGGATCGGGATCATGCCCTCGCCGCCGGCGGGGTCCCGGTCGATGTAGTCGACCGTTTCCCAGGTGCCGTCCGGCAGCGCCGCGATGCGCTGGCGGGTTGCCCGCTCCACGTAGTTCTGCACTTCGCGGAAGCCTTCCAGCACGGTGTCCTTGCCGTACTTGTCGACGAGGCGAAGGATTTCCCGCTCGGCCACCCGGGTGGCCTCGGCCTGCGCCTGCATGTCGCCGATCACCGAGGCCGGATCACGGGTATTGTTGGCGATCATGTGGGCGACGTCGTGGCAGAACCGGCCGCCGTCGAAGATCCGCACCGGGGTGATCCGCAGCCCTTCGCGGAACATGTCCCTGGCCGACACATCGAAGGAGCCGGGCACGCTGCCGCCCACGTCCGACCAGTGGCCGTTCGACTGGCTGAACGCGATTACCTCGTCGCCGACAAAGATGGGGCGGATCACCCGGACGTCGGAGAAGTGAGTGCCGCCGGCATAGGGGTCGTTGACCATGTAGACGTCGCCGGGCTTCATCTCGTCCTTGAAGACCCGGATCGCGTCTTTCGCCGTCAGGTGCAGCGTCCCGACATGGACCGCGATATCGAAATTGCCCTGGGCGACCGAATCTCCGTTGGCGTCGTGCAGCGCGCTGGAGAAGTCGCGGTTGAAGATCACGAACGAGTAGCAGGTGCGCAGCACCTGTTCGCCCATCTGGTCGACCGCGGTGATGTAGGCGTTCTTGAGCACCTCGAAGGTGACGGGATGGAGAGAGCCGAACTCGCTCATGATCAGGCCTCCGAGATCTTCAGGATGAGGTTCAGCCACTTGTCGACATGCGCGGTCACGCCCGGTGGCACCACCGTGGTCGAATCGAGCTGGTCGATGATGGCCGGGCCGGGGATGTCGGCGCCGGCCGGCAGGTTGGGCCGCCAGTAGATTGGGGTGTCCACCGGCTGCTCGGTCTCGTCGAAATCGACCGGGCGGCGAGTTCGCGGCTCCGGCAGCGGCTTGCCCAGCTCGTGCTCGGCAAGGTCGGCTTTCGGCGTGGTGCCGACTGCCACTAGGTTCAGGCGGAACAGCCCGACCGGCGCCCCGTCCCGGCGGAAATTATACTCGCGCTCGTGCAGATCGTGGAACGCCGCCACCGCCGCCTCGATCGAGGTGATCGGCGAGGGAACCGGCACGCTCAGCGAGCGCCACTGTCCCTGGTACATCATGTCGATCGAGCGGGTCAGGCTCATCCCGTCCGCCGGCACGCCATCCCTGGCGAGGCGGTCACGGGCCTGATCCTCCAGTTCCGCGAAGCGCGCCTCGACATCCGCCGCATCCGCGCTGGAGGCCGATGCCAGGTAGCTGAGCGCCAGGTCGTGGCGGATGTCGACCAGGAGGCAGCCTAGCGCCGAGGTCACCCCCGGGTTGGGCGGCACGATCACGGTCGGGATCGAAAGTTCCTTGGCCAGCGCCACACCCTGCAGGGCACCGGCCCCGCCGAATGCCACCAGGGCGAAGTCGCGCGGGTCGTAGCCACGGCTGATCGAGATCAGCCGGACCGCATCGGCCATGTTGGCGTTGGCCACGCTGAGGATCGCCTTGGCCGCCTCGTTGGTGGAGAGCTTCAAAGGCTGCGCCACGCCGGTCTCGACGCTCCTGACTGCGAGATCACGTTCCAGGTGGATCTCGCCACCGGCGAGGTCGGTTCCGAGGCGGCCGAGGGTCACGTTGGCGTCGGTATTGGTCGGGACCTGGTTGCCGTTGCCGTAGCAGCAGGGGCCGGGATTGGCGCCGGCCGACTGCGGGCCGTTGTGCAGACCGCCCGCGGCGTCGATCCAGGCGAGCGAGCCGCCCCCAGCGCCGATCGTCAGTACCTCGATGGAAGGAAAGCGGATCGGGTAGCCGAACTGGATGTGCCAGTCCTTGGTGACCCGGCTCACCCCGTCATGGACCAGCGACACGTCGGCGCTGGTGCCGCCCATGTCGACGCCGATCGAGTTCTGGTAGCCGCACAGCATGGCGATGTGCCGGCTGGCGATCGCACCCGCGGCGATGCCTGAGCCGGCCAGCCTTCCAGCAAAATCCTTGGCCGTCTTGGCGGTCATCACGCCGCCGCCCGAGTGCAGCAGGAGAAGGTCGCTCTTCAGGCCGCCCTCCGCGAGCCGGTCGCTCAGGCGGCCGATATAGTCGCCCGCGACCGGCCGCAGGATCGCGTTGACCACCGTGGTGGAGAAGCGCTCGTGCTCGAAGATCTCCGGCAGGACCTCGGACGAGGTCGAGATAGCGACGCCCGGCAGCTCCTCCTCGAAGATCTCCTTCGCACGCTGTTCGTGACTTGGATTGATGAACGCGTTGATGAAGCAGACCGCTACAGCGGACACTCCGCGCGCGCAGAGGACCCTTGCCACCTCGCGGGTGGCATCCTCGTCGAGCGGCGTGACGACCTTGCCATCCGAATCGATCCGCTCCGGCACAGTGAGACGGTCGCGGCGCCGGATGTAGGGCGGAGCGACGTCCTTGTAGACGTCCCAGAGGTCTTCCTTGTTGGCACGACGGATTTCCAGCACGTCCCGGAAGCCCGCGGTGCACACCATCGCCGCAGGTGGCAGGCGGCGGGTGATCAGTGCGTTGGTGGCGACCGTGGTGCCATGGGAAAACAGGACCACGTCGGCCAAGTCGATGCCGGCATCGCCGATCCCCTTGAGGACGCCGTCGATCGGGTCGGGGGTCGACGCCGTCTTGAAGACGCGCAGCGTCCGGGTGGCCTCATCCAGGATGCAGATATCGGTGAACGTCCCCCCGATATCCACGGCGACCCTCAAGCCCTGACCTGTCATCGCTTAATCCTTCTTCTGTGTCATTGCCCGGCCAGCTGAGGGCAACGTTCATGCCACGGCCTGTCCGGCGACCGCTCGGCTGGGATGGTGTGCATCGTGATCACACATTCATCAACCCGCTCTATCCGTACGCCGATTTCCGCTCCATTCTTCCCGCCAAGGACATCGCGCAACGATGCAGCACGGTCCGGCACGGACCGTGCATGACAGAGGGGCCAATGATGGGTGGAGGCGGGCTTTGACCTACCGCAGCAAGATCGACATCAATTGCGACATGGGAGAAGCGTTCGGCGCCTGGCGATTGGGCGAGACCGACGACGCCACCCTCTACCCGCTGATCACCAGCGCCAACGTGGCTGCCGGCTTCCACGCCGGCGACCCGAACCACATCGACCGGTCGGTGCAGCTGGCCAAGCAGCACGGCGTAGGCCTGGGCTCCCATCCGGGCTACGGCGACCTCCAGGGCTTCGGCCGGCGCACGATCAAGGCGCCTCCGGCCGAGCTGATCAACGACGTGATCTACCAGATGGGCGCCGTGCGTGAGTTCGCGCGGCGCCATGGCGTGCCGGTGCAGCACGTCAAGCTGCACGGCGCGCTGGCGGTGGACTCGGCGGTCGACGAGGCGCTGTCCGAGGCGTTCATCGACATGCTGCGCACGGTCGACCCTGATCTTCCCGCCTACGGCATGCACGCAGCAGTGACCTGCCGGATCGCCCAGGAAAAGGGCCAGCCCTACGTGCGCGAGTTCTATGCCGATCGCGGCTACGACCGCTCCGGACGGATCGTGTTCGCCCGCCAGGTCGCTCGGCCGGACCCGCAGGCGCTTGCCGCCCGTGTGGTCCGGGCTTGTCAGGAAGGCGTTGTCGAGACCGTGGACGGCGAGACGATCGAGCTTCCGTTCGAATCGATCTGCTTCCATTCCGACACCCCGGGTTCGCTCGACATCATCAAGGCGATCCGCAAGGCACTGGACGATGCCGGGATCCGGGTCGTCCCGCTGCCTGAGGTGCTGGCCGCTTCCTGACCATCAGAAAGAAGAAGAACATGGCTCCCAAGCAGATCCTCTCGCCGCTGCCCGGCACCTTCTACCGCAAGCCCTCCCCCGACGAGCCGCCCTTCAAGGAGGTCGGCGATCAGGTCGCGGTGGGCGACGTGGTAGGGATCGTCGAGGTGATGAAGAGCTTCAACCAGGTCGTCGCCGAGGAAGCCGGCACCATCACGGCGTTCCTGGCCGAGGACGAGGATGCGGTCATGCCCGGCCAGCCCCTCGTCGAGCTTGGCAGCTGAACGGCGATGAGCTTCGATTCGATCCTGATCGCCAACCGTGGCGAAATCGCGCTGCGCATCAACCGGGCCGCCAAGAGCCTGGGCCTGAAGGTGATCCAGGCCTACAGCAAGGCGGATGCGGATTCTCTGCCGGTGCGGCTGGCAGACGAGGCCGTGGAGATCGGCCCGCCGCAGGCATCCAAGTCCTATCTGGCGATCCCCAACATCATCGAGGCGGCAAAGGCCACCGGTGCCGGCGCCGTCCATCCCGGCTACGGGTTCCTCGCCGAGAATGCGGCGTTCGCCCAGGCCGTCGAAGCGGAAGGCATCGCCTTCGTCGGCCCCACCCCCGACACCATCGCGATGATGGGCGACAAGGTGAAGGCGCGCAGGGCCGCGGCCATGGCGGGCGTGCCGGTGGTGCCGGGCAGCGAGGGCAGGATCGAGGGGCTGGAGGAGGCGCGCGCCGCGGCCGCCGCGATCGGCTTCCCGCTGCTGATCAAGGCATCGGCGGGCGGCGGCGGACGCGGCATCCGGATCGTGCGCGAGGATGCCGACTTCGTGCAGCAGCTCTCCACCGCCCAGGGCGAGGCCAAGGCTGCCTTCGGCGACGGTGGCGTCTATCTGGAAGCGTTCATCGAGAAGGCACGTCACGTCGAGGTGCAGATCTTGGGCGATGGCAAGGACGCGATCCATGCCTTCGAACGGGAATGTTCCCTGCAGCGTCGTCGGCAGAAGGTCTGGGAAGAGGCACCCTCACCGTCCCTGGATCCGGCGACCCGGGCGGAACTCTGCGAGTCGGCGGTGCGGCTTGCCCGCCACGTCGGATATCGCGGCGCAGGCACGCTTGAATATCTGTACGACGAGCAGCGGCGCGCCTTCTACTTCATCGAGATGAACACCCGCATCCAGGTCGAGCATCCGGTCAGCGAGATGGTGACCGGTCTCGATCTGGTGGCGCTGATGATCGAGATCGCCCAGGGAAAGCCGCTGCCGATCACCCAGGCGGAGGTCAAGCTCAGCGGCCATGCGATCGAGTGCCGGATCAATGCCGAGGATCCGGCCCGCAACTTCATGCCCGCCCCAGGGCTGATCAGCAGTCTTGTCGTGCCTGGCGGAGAGGGCGTGCGGTTCGATAGCCATCTGTTCGAAGGCTACATGGTGCCGCCGTTCTACGACTCGCTGCTGGGCAAGCTGATCGTCCATGGCGCCAGCCGCGACGAGGCGCTGGCACGCATCGAAGCGGCCCTGTCCGGGCTGGAGGTTCAGGGCGTGCCTACCACCCGGCCGCTGCACCAGGCGCTCGTCCGTGACCCGGACGTGCGGGCCGGACGGTTCGATACCAACTTCCTCGAGCACTGGCTCGAGACCCATGCGGCGACGCTCGGCGCACAACCAGGGAGCAAGTGAGGAATGGCCACACGCTATTCGTTCGGTGGCGACGAGCACATCTTCGTCGAGGTCGAGGAGGAGATGTCGCTCGATGCCTTCTTCAAGAGCCTGTCGATCACGACCGCCGTGCGCGAGAGCCGGATCAAGGGCGTTACCGAGATCTGTCCGGCCAACGCCTCCTTCCAGGTGAAGTTTGACCCGGATGTGATCAAGCCGGCCGACATGCTGGCCGAGATCAAGAAACTCGAAGAGCAGGCCACGCATGGCGCTGCCGAGATCGATACCCGGATCGTCGAGCTGCCCGTCTTCTACGAGGATCCCTGGACCTACGAGACCCAGATGCGCTTCCGCGAGCGCCACCAGGACCCGTCCTCGACCGACATCGCCTATACCGCCAGGATTAACGGCTACGCCTCGACGGCAGACTTCATCGCCGCCCATGCCGGCGCACCATGGTTTGTTTCCATGGTCGGCTTCGTCTCGGGCCTGCCGTTCCTCTACCAGATGGTGGAGCGCGACAAGCAGATCGAATCGCCGAAATATCTGCGCCCACGGACCGATACGCCCAAGCTGACGGTCGGGCATGGCGGCTGCTTCGGCGCGATCTACTCGGTGCGGGGTGCTGGCGGGTATCAGATGTTCGGCATCACCCCGATGCCGATCTACGACCCCAGGCAGGAGACCCCTTACCTCAGGGAGTTCATGGTCTTCTTCAAGCCGGGCGACATCGTGAAGTACAAGCCGATCGACCGAGAGGCCTACGACACGGCGCTGGCCGAGGTGGAGGACCATCGGTTCTTCCCGATCGTGCGGGAGACGCGCTTCGCCCTGGAGGAGTTCAAGGCCGATCCAGGCACCTACACCAAGAAGATGGAGGGCCTGCTCCATGGCGTTTGAGGTCAAGAAACCCGGGCTCGCCACCACCGTCCAGGATCTGGGGCGGCCGGGCTATTACCATCTGGGCATCCCGCTGTCGGGGGCCATGGACCAGGAGGCGCTGATCGCTGCCAACCTGATCGTCGGCAATGACGAGGGTGCTGCGGGACTCGAGCTCGTGTTCATGGGCCCGGAACTTGTCTTCCAGGACGACGCGGTGATCGCGGTGACCGGCGCCGAGTTGCCGCCCAAGCTCGATGGCCAAGCCCAGCCGACCTGGACCGCCATCAAGGTCAAGGCCGGCCAGACACTCAGCTTCGACTTCCTGCGGCAGGGAGCGCGGGCCTATCTGGCAGTGGCCGGCGGCATCGACGTGCCGGTCGTCCTGGGCAGTCGCTCGACCTACGCGCTGGGCGCTCTTGGCGGGCACCAGGGCCGCAAGCTCGCTGCAGGTGATGTCCTGGACGTGGGCGCTCCCCAGCGCAGCGTGGCAGAGGGACACGCCCTCGATCCGGCCTTGCGCCGCGGAGTGGCGGAGCCCGCCATGATCCGGATGCTGCCTGGGCTCTACTGGCACCGGATCACCGAGGCCGCCGGCAAGCAGTTCTTCGCCGACACCTGGAAGGTGGCGCCCGAGGCGGACCGTATCGGCTACCGCTTCAAGGGTGGCGCAACACTGGAGTTCGTGCCGCGCGAGCCGCCCTTCGGGGCCGGCTCCGACCCATCGAACATCGTGGATGCCTGCTATCCCTATGGCTCCATCCAGGTGCCGGGCGGCACCGAACCCATCGTCTTGCACCGCGACGCGGTGTCCGGCGGCGGCTACTTCATGCTGGGCACGGTGATTTCGGCCGACATGGACCAGATCGCCCAGCTCCAGCCGCACAAAGCCGTCCGCTTCGTCGAGGTGGGCATGGAGGAAGCCCTGGACGCACGCGCCGAGCGCCGCAGGAACATCGAGGCCATCAAGGCAGCGCTCACCTAGTCGATCATCCCCTGCGACAGTCCTCAGGCCGGCGAACGTCGCCGAAGGCAGGCGTCCGCCGGCCTGAAGACACGCAGGGGATACGGCTGGATCCAGCCCCGGCCATCGGGGTCGCGCAGAGGCAAGCACGGGATTGTCATGGCATACCGCATCTCCGTCGATACCGGCGGCACCTTCACTGACGTGGTCGTTGCCGATGCCGACGGCGCCATGACGGTCGGCAAGGCCCTGACCACCCACGAGCGCATCTTCGAGGGCATGAACGAGGCGATCGGCAACGCTGCGGAACAGCTTGGCACCGAGCGCGACCGCCTGCTCGCCGCGACGGAACTCCTGATCTACGGCACCACTCGCGCCACCAACGCGATCGTCACCAAGCGGGTCGCCAAGACCGCGTTCCTGACCACCCAGGGCTTTCCCGACGTCCTGCTCCTGAAGGAAGGCGGCAAGTTCAATCCCCACGACTTCAGCAAGGACTTCCCCGAGCCCTATATCCCGCGCAGCCATACCTTCGAGATCCCGGAGCGGATGAGTTCGGAAGGGACGGTTTCAGTTCCCTTGGACGAGGCCAGCGCGAGGGCCACGCTGGAGAAGATCAGGGCGCGTGGCTTCGAGGCGATCGCGGTCTGCCTTCTATGGTCGATCGCCAATCCCGCCCACGAGCGGCGCATCGGCGAGTTGATCGCCGAGATCCTGCCGGACGTGCCGGCCACCCTGTCCCATCAGCTGATCCCGGTGGTGCGCGAGTATCGCCGGGCCTCGGCGACCGCGATCGACGCGTCGCTCAAGCCCTTGATGCAGGCGCACCTCAAGGGCCTGGAGCGCGACCTGCGTGCTGCCGGCTACCTGGGCGAGATCCTGATCAGCACGACGGCCGGTGGCTGCGGCCATATCGATGCGGCCACCGAGAAGCCGATCTACACGGTTGGTTCCGGCCCGGCGATGGCACCGCTGGCCGGGCTGGTGTTCTCGCGCCAGGAAGACCTCGGCGACAACGTCATCGTCTGCGACACGGGCGGGACGACCTTCGACGTGGGCCTGATCCGCGATGGCCGCCTGACTTTCAGCCGCGATACGTGGCTGGGCCCGATGTACACCGGCGACCTGCTCGGCATCGCCGCGGTCGACATGCGTTCCATCGGCGCCGGAGGCGGCTCGATTGCCTGGATCGACGAAGGCGGGCTGATGCGGGTCGGTCCGCAGTCGGCGGGCTCCATGCCTGGTCCCGCCTGCTACGGCCGGGGCGGCACCCTGCCGACGGTCTCCGATGCCGCCACGGTCCTGGGCTATTTCGATCCGCACAACTTCCTGGGCGGCCGGATGCGCCTGGACGTGGAAGCCGCCCGGAGAGCGGTCGCGAGCGTGGCTGAACGGATCGGGCTGTCCCTTGAGGAGGCGGCCTACCGGATCGTCAGCCTTGCCAGCGACCTGATGATGCGCGCAGTCGGCGACATCACCATCAACGAAGGTGTGAGCCCCCGCGAGAGCACGATCGTGGCAGGCGGCGGTGCCGCAGGCCTCAACATCATGAAGATAGCCGAGGAACTGGGCTGCCGGCGCGTCGTCCTGCCCAAGGTCGCCTCGGCGCTGTCCGCCGCCGGCATGCAGCATGCCGACATCGTGGCCGAGGAGGCGGCGAGCCTGGTCACGCTCTCCACCAGCTTCGATATCGAGAGCATCAATGCGATGCTGGATGGGCTTGCGGCGAAGCTCGAGGCGTTCCGGACCGGGCTTGCCGGCAGCAACGACCACTGGACGGTCGAGTGCATCGCCGAAGCTCGCTACCTCTCGCAGGTCTGGGAACTCGACACGCCTCTGCCCAAGCGTCGCTTCGACGGGCCGGAAGACGTCGCGGCCCTGGTCGAGAGCTTCCATCAGGTCCACGAGCGGGTCTTTGCGGTGAGGGACATATCCTCGCCGGTCGAGATCGTGAACTGGCGAATGCGGCTGGTCGTGCATCTCGCCACTCCGCCGGTCGTCTCTCCCGAAATGACAGAAAAGCCCGCGGGTACTTCGCGCGAGCATCGCAACTGCTACTTCGGCGGTGCCGAGCCGGTGCACACCGGCATCTTCCGCTCCGAGGACCTGGAGCCCGGCCAGCTCATCCTGGGGCCCGCCATCGTCGAAGAGCCGACCACCACCCTGGTCATCTATCCGGGCATGTCGGCGGTGGTCAGCGGTGCTGGCAACTATCTGCTCCACGTCGCTTGAGGACCCCTGCCATGACGGCGACCGACGAGACCCGCTTCGATCCCTACATGACCGCGATTATCGCCAACCGGATCGACGGCATCGTCCGGGAGATGACCAACACGCTGCTGCGTGCCGCCCGCTCCGCGGTGATCAACAGCGCCCGGGACTTCTCCTGCTCGATCTGCACGGCCGACGACCAGCTCCTAGCCTCGGCCGAAGGCCTGCCGATCCATATCTTCGGCAGCCACATGCAGGCCAAGGCCATGCGCCTCGCCCATGCCGGCGACCTGAGGGAGGGCGACTGCTACCTGCACAACGACCCATACAGCGGCAATACCCACGCGGCCGACCATACCTTCCTTGTGCCGGTATTCTTCGAAGGTGAGCATCTGTTCACCACCGTCGCCAAGGCCCATCAGGCCGATACCGGCAACTCCCTGCCGACCACCTACATGGCCGGAGCGAAGGATCAGTACGCCGAGGGCTCCCTGATCTTCCCGTCCGTGCGGGTCCAGCGCGACCACCAGATGATCGAGGACGTGGTGCGGATGTGCCGTGCCCGCATCCGCGTGCCTGATCAGTGGTATGGCGACTTCCTGGCCGGCATCGGCGCTGCACGGGTGGCCGAGCGGCGCCTGAAGGAACTGTGCGCCAAGTACGGGAAGGCGCAGGTCAAGACCTTCGTCCGCGACTGGCTGGATTACTCCGAGCAGCGGATGGTCCAGGCGATCCGCAAGCTGCCGCACGCTAAGCTGTCGACCAGTGGCGCCCACGATCCCTTCGGCGTACTCCTGCCGGACGGCATTCCGCTGAACGTCACCGTGCAGATCGATCCGGACCAGGCGATGGTCGAACTCGATCTGACCGACAACGTGGACAACGTCGACTGCGGGTTCAACGAGAGCGAGGCTTGCGCTACCGCCGCCAGCATCGCCGGCATCTTCAACTCGATCGACCCGACCATCCCGCGCAACTCCGGGTCGTTTCGCCGTATCGTCATGCACCTGCGCGACGGCGCGGTCTGCGGGCGCCCAGAGTTCCCCCACAGCTGCTCGGTGGCCACCACCAACGTCGCCGACCGGCTGGTCAACCTGACCCAGTCGGCCATGGCCCAGCTGGGCGATGGCTGGGGTCTGGCCGAAGGCGGGGTCGGCCTCGGCGGAGGCATGGCCGTGGTGTCGGGCAAGGATCACCGCTACGCGGACAGCCCTTACATCAACCAGCTTCACCTTGGCAGTTCCGGCGGTCCCGGCGCGCCCGCAGCCGACGGCTGGCCGACCTACGGCATCCCGGTGATCGCCGGGCTGATGTATCGGGATTCCGTCGAGATCGACGAGCTCAAGCACCCGATCGAGGTCCGCTTCATGCGCCTGAAGCCCGGCACCGGTGGAGCCGGGCGGCAGCGTGGCGCCCCCGCCCTGGAGTTCGAGTACGGTCCCAAGGAGCACCCGATGGACGTGCTCTGGCCATGCGACGGCACCCATTTCCCACCCAAGGGCGTTCGCGGGGGCCAGGACGGCGTCACCGCGCGGCACTTCAAGATCGCGGCCGATGGCAGCGAGACCGAACTCCCGAACATCGTGGTCGAGAGGCTGGTGAAGGGGGAGCGGGTGCGTGGGCACCACACCTCAGGCGGAGGCTATGGTGATCCCATGGAGCGCCCGGCGGCCCGGGTCCTCAAGGACGTGATCGATGGCTTCGAGACGATCGAGCGTGCGGCCGATATCTATGGCGTCGTCCTGACGGGCTCCCTGGACGACCAGAGCCTGGCCGTCGACGAGGCGGCAACGGCCAGGCGGCGGAGTGCTTGAGTGAAACGCTCCAGTCGTCTGGGTCCGGCCAAACCCACGTGGTTCTGCGCTGAGCGCCTGCAGTACAGGAGGAGGTGTGGCGACAGGCGGGCACGCACCTCAGCCAGGATCATCGTCGCTGTGCCTGAACGCTGATTCCGGCCGCGGGGTATTCCCTTAGCCACCTCCAGCGCCATCCTGGGCCACGGAGCCCGCCTCCCTCGACCTCGCGTGCCGGCTTCTCCGAGGACGAGCAATCCAGTTCGTCCTCGGAAGGCCCCGCAAGCATGGCCATGCGAGGTCGTCATGCCGATGAAGACGACCCTCCCTCATTGGACAGTCGGTTGATCTTCGCTGCCAGGATGAAGTCGTTCTGGTGCAGGCCCCTGATCTTCTTGGTCTGCAGGGAGATGGTCGCATAGCCCCAGCCGAATCCGATGTCGGGATGATGTCCTTCGGCCTCGCTCAGCGCAGCCACCCGCTTCACGAATTCATAGGCAGCAGCAAAGTTCTTGAAGCGGTAGGTCTGCTCGATCCGATGGGCCTGATCGTGCAGAGACCATCCAGGAGTCTGCGCCAGATAGCTTTCCGCTTCTTCAGGATCGAGCGGCGGCACGCCTCCTCGGCAAGGCGTGCAGGACTGGGCAACGAGTTGGTCTGAAGCGTCAGACATGATCGTCCTCCTGAAGGCAGAACACCCATTCAGAGAAAAGATTAGTCCTGGGTAGCCCGTACCGCACCCGTGATGTCGAAAAACTCGTAGATCCGGAAGATGTTCGGAAAACCAACCAGCCGGTCCGGCAGCCGCCCCAAACCGACGTCGAAGTATTTGTCGAACAGCATTCGAAAGGAATTCACTGGCGTGATGGTAGGATATAAAAGATCATAATCCTGATCAGGATAGTAGTAGGCATTCAGTATACCCATCTTGATATTCAACTCGTCTTCTGTCGCCTCTCGCCATGTGCGCGTATGTCCGACATCCGTTTCGGGAAACGGTCCCTCGTCTGCCTGGATGATGATGACCGAGCGTCTGTCCTTCTTCGCCTGCAGGGTCGTCACCAGGTCGCGGATCACCTTGTTGGCATATCGGACCTGCTCGACATAACCCTGCTTCGTTCCACGCTCGCGCGACTCCGGCCGCGAGAGGCAGTTTCCTTCGGCATCGAACACGTAGGGCTCGTGAGGTAGCAGGAAGTGAGCGAACACAAAGGTCGGCTGGGATCCCGAAGCCGCCTTCTCGACCTGCTCGATCTGCCAGGGCACCCGCTGGCATTGACCGCTGTCCCATTGCAGGCTCCGCGTGTACGGGCTTTCGGGTGCGATCAGATGAAGCAGCGGGTTGAGCAGTCGGTCACGCACATAGATCGACGTGAACTCGCGGAAGCCGAAGCTCGGGTTCACGTCGGCGAAGGAACTGGCTTGGGTCGGACGCCACCAGGAGCCGATCTGGACATAGCGATAGCCCACGGACTTCAACAGACGTCCCACCCGATGCTCCCCGAGCAGGCGGTAGATCGGCTGCCAGTCGCTAGACCTGCTTCCCTCTTCGTCCGCCAGGAAGTCCAGATAGTCCATCTGGAACGTGGAGGCCAAAGAGTGAGCAGTCTTCAGGTAGTTCGCATGGCTTCCAGGGGCCACGTAGAAGCCGCGCTCCTCCAGAAAGGACAGAACAGGCTCATTGTCGAAGTCGAAATAGCGCTGGAGGGTCGCCGCCGAGGCATATCGATCGAAGATCAGGTAGTAGATATCTGGTCGGTCTCCCACCGGAGCAACCACCTCCTCTGACGTCGCCACGACAAGGCCGGGTCGGGCGTTCTGCCACGTGTACCAGCTGACCTGGGCGATGGGGGTGATCATCAGGAAGAAGGCGACTCCGTTGAGAATGGAATGCGGCAACCTCAGGTCGGCGCGGGTCCGGGCTACCAGGATGAACAGCAAGGCCAACCCCAGCATGAACGGCAGGACGAACAGGCCGAAGGGCACGACTCCCCCCGTCTTGTGGTCCAGCCAGAACCATAGGCGGGCATAGAACAGGCAGCCCACCAGGACGATGCTCGTGAGCAGCGCCGTGCGCGCGCCAAGGCCGCGGAACAACAGCCCGAGCAGCAGGAACAGCAGCAGCGCAAAGCCGAGTACCGAGGCGAGAGCCGGCAGGATGTCGCCGAGTGCGGCCTCTTTCACGTTGTTCGCGAAGAGCCCGAGTACGGAGGCAACCGCGAGCATGAAAGGGTGCAGTGGATAGATCCGCTGATCGACCGAAGTCTGCTCGACTGGTGCTGGGTTGGGCGTTTCGCCTTGAGAATTCTTCATGGTCGTCCAGTACCGCTCCACCCGCGTTCACCGTCGCCGGCTCGCGAAAAAAACCTCATCGATCCAATCAACCCGGCCTGGGCCCTTGTTGCCGCCCCCTTGCCATGACAGTTAAATGACAAATAGCGGACTGGCTCGTGACAGCCAGTCTCCTGGTCGTGGGATTCGCCAAAAGCGGCTGGGCCTTTAGGCCTGGCTTAGGGGACATGAAATCATGATTCAGGTCATCGGCACGCATGGCTTTCGTCTGCTGATCGCGGCGCTCCTGGTCGGAACCTCGACCACATCGGCCCTGGCCTATCTGGATCCAGGTACCGGCAGCATCATCCTGCAGGTCATGCTGGGTGGCGTCGCCGGCCTGCTCCTCGCCGGCAAGCTGTATTGGCACCGGATCCTGACGGTGCTCGGTATCCGCCGCGAGGCGCCAGAGACCCATGTCCACAGCGTGCAGCAGGATGTCGGGCCCGATGCTTCCACCCGCAAGTGAAACGCTGATCGCGCCTGCCGAGCCCAGCATCGCTCCCGCTGTCGCGGAACCCGGCTCGTTCCGGGATCGCAATGGCGCGGTGTACTACCGAGACGACCAGATCCTGCGCGGCATCAGTGCGAAGGCGCTCGCCAACTGGCAAGCCCTCAGCGCCGCTCCCTTCTTCCGGGAGCACATAAAGGCGGGCAGCATTGTCAGGACCGAGCGTCTGGAGAGCGGGCCGGAGGTCAATCAGGCAGATGGCTGGGCTGCGGTACTGCGCCATGAGACGGTACCCTTCATTTCCTACCCCTACGAATGGACCTTCGGAATGCTCAAGGATGCAGCCCTGCTGCATCTGGACCTGATGCTGGCGGCGCTGCCAGCCGGGATGATCCTGAAGGATTCATCTGCCTATAACGTCCAGTGGATGGGCGCCCAGCCGGTCTTCATCGACATCCCGTCTTTCGAGATACTGCACGAGGGCGAGCCTTGGGTCGGCTATCGGCAGTTCTGCGAGTTGTTCCTCTACCCACTGTTTCTTCAGGCCTACAAAGGCGTCGACTATCGTCCCTGGCTGCGTGGGCAGATCGACGGTATTCCTGCCGCCGGCCTGCGCGCCCTCCTCTCCGCCCGCGACATGGTGCGGCCGGGCGTGCTCCTGCACGTGCTGGCGCAGGACAGCCTGCAGCGCCGCTACGCCGGCAAGCCGCAGGGGGTTCGCAGCTCGATCGCCAAGGCGGGCTTCGACAAGCAGTTCATCGTCCGCAACGTCGAAGGCTTGCGCAAGATCGTGTCCGGCCTGAAGCCGGGCGGCTCCAAGACGGTCTGGGCCGACTACCACCGCACCCACAGCTACGAGGCGCCCGAGTTCGAGGCCAAATGCGACTTCGTGCGGAAGGCCGCCGGTCACCGGCAGTGGCGGCTGGCCTGGGACCTGGGCTGCAACACCGGCACCTTCTCGCGGATCGTGGCGGAACACGCCGATCATGTGGTCGCCATGGATGGCGACTGGATGGCGATCGAGCACCTTTACCAGGAGCAGAAGGGCCGCTCCGATCGTCGGCAGATCCTGCCACTGGTGGTCAACCTGTCGGACCCCTCACCCGCCCAGGGCTGGCGGGGGATGGAGCGGCGCTCCCTGCCCGAGCGCGGCCGACCGGAACTTGCCCTCTGCCTGGCGCTGATCCATCACATCGTCATCAGCGCCAACATCCCGATGCGCGACTTCGTTGGATGGCTGGCAGGGCTCGGCACCGCCCTGGTGATTGAGTTCGTCAGTCGCGAGGACGAGATGGTCCAGACCCTGCTGGCGAACAAGGACGACCAGTATGGGGACTATCATCAGGCAGGCTTCGAAGCCTGCTTGGCCGAGCATTATGAAATCCGCTCCAGCCAGCCTCTCAAGGGTGGCAAGCGCTGCATCTATTTTTGCACGCCCAAGGGCGACTGACCGAAGTCAGCCGCCTCCCATGGCGCGGGCCGAGATCAGCTTGGGCCGCGCCAGGAACCGGCTCTCGAAATAGGTGAACGACAGCCAGGCAAGGCCGACCGTCACCAGCAGGTAGACGCAGAACACGGCCAGGATCTGCGGGCTGAAGCGCCCAAGGCCGGGGAAATAGCTGTCCCAGATCTGGAAGGTCAGCATCAGGATCGCCCCGTGGATCAGGTAGACTCCGTAGGAGATCCGGCCGAGCAGGAGCAGCGGCGGCAGGGTGAGGAACCGGTGCAGGAGACCATGGTCGACCAGCCCAACGCAGATCAGTCCGGTGCAACCCAGGATCAGCAGCGTATAGCCCAGGCTCGCCTGCAGATGGTCGGCCATGAACAACTGATACGGCACGTCGCGAAACAAGAGCCCCACCCCCAGAAAATAGGCGATGAACAACGTGCCCGGCACGAGCAGGAGCCACCACGTCTTCTGGCCCAGCCGCACCAGGTCCCGCTCATGCATGGCGGCCAGACCACCCAGGGCGAATGCATCGAAGTGAAACAGCGAGAAGAAGTAGATGAACCCGCCGGGTCGGATCGTCAGCGCTCCTGGATCGGCGCTGAGGATCTCCAGCGCCGTCTGGCGAAGAATGGGACTGACTAGGACGATCGCCACCAGAAGAACCTGCAAAGCCCGGCGGCTCAGAAAGAACACCAGCAGCGGCGCGACGAGATAGAAATGCATCTCGACGCCCAGGCTCCAGAAATGGTCATAGTACAGGGTATGCTGGATCGTGGAGAACGGCTTGACCAGGTTGTGGATGAACAGCGCCAGGCCGGGCACCGTGTAGCCTAGCAGGTCCCAGCGCTGCAGGATCGTCACCACGACGACCATCACCAACAGGAGCAGGTAGTAGAGGGGCAGGAGGCGCAGGCAGCGCCGCACCATGAACTGGCCATAGAATGGCCCGAGCTTCATGTCCGGCCGGGACTGGCGGGTCGCCAGCAGGTTCCGAAAGATGAAGAAGCCGGAGAGGGTGAAGAACAGCCAGACGCCGCTCCAGCCGAACGGCAGGTACTTCCAGTGGAACAGCAGCACCAGGAATACCGCGATCCCGCGCAGTCCATCCAGCGGCACCAGCCGGCCATGGGCCGGCGGCGCCTCGGACTGGGCAATCCTGTCGGCACCCGAAACTAGGCTGACGGAATGCGCCATGTTGATTGGTTCCTCTGCGCCGAGCGGTCAGGCGTTCAAGGTGGGTTCGCGGGAAGGATCAGCAGGAGGACATGGAAAGATCAGCGGAACAGCAGGATTGGGACCTTGCACGATCGGATCATTTCGGTGGTGGTGCTGCCGATGATCAGGTTGCGCAGCCGCGAATGGCCATAGGCGCCCATCACCAGGAAATCGATCTGCCGGTCCTGGACCTCCCGGGCGATGACCGCATCGGCCTCGCCCGGCAGGACCCGCGCCTCGACCGCATAGCCCGCCTTCTCCAGCAACCCTGAGGCCTGAGCGACCTGCTCCTTCGCCTCCCGGGTCTCCGTCCCGGCCATTAGCAGGTGCAAGGGGAGACCCTTGAACAGCGAGCCAGTGGTGATGTGCGACACGGCCTTCATGGAGCTGGCGCCCCCGTCGAAGGCGATCATGACCCGCTCGATCGGCTTGAACGCACGGGCGGCGACCAGCACCGGCTTGTGCGCCACCCTGACGACCCGTTCCAGGTTGGAGCCCAGATGCAGCTTCGCGAAGTCGGCGGCCTCGCCTCGCTTGCCGATGACGATCAGGTCGGCATCCGTCTCGAACTCGCGGACGGTGTCGAGCAGGTCTCCGTTGCGCAGCTTGGTCGAGAACCCCGTCAGTCCGGCCTGCTTCAGGCACTCGGTCGCCTGATCGAGAATGAGCCGGCCCCGCTTGTGCGCGAGCTTGGCCTTCTGTTCATCCAGGCTGACCAGTTCGGAAAGAAGATTGTCTCGCTCGTCGATGGTGAGGTTGCCGCTGAAATCGGTTGGATGGCTGGAAACGTCCCGCCGCCCGAGCACGTGCAGGACTTCGACCGAACGTCCGGTGCGGGCGGCCACCCAGGCCGCAAGCTCGCAGACGCTCTTGCCGTATGTCGAACCATCGATCAGCGCGATGATCTTGTTGGACATGAACGACCTCCCTCAGTGGCTCGCGAGGCGTTCGAGCGCCCCCGGCTTGTCGTGCTCACCCAGGCGATCGACAATGGTCTCGCTCGCCTTGTTGAGGCCGACCATCACCACCTCTGCACCTTCGCGCCGGAACTTCAGGATGATCCGATCGAGGGCCGCCACGCTGGAGATGTCCCAGATATGCGCCCGGCTGACGTCGATCGTGACCTTTTCCAGCGACTCCCGGAAATCGAAGGCCGCGGCGAAGTCGTCGGCCGAGGCAAAGAACACCTGCCCTTCGACCACATAGGTCCGCTCGCTGCCATCAGGCGAGAGCGTCGATGTCACGCGGAAGATCTGGGCGATCTTCCACGCGAAGAAGATGCCGGACAGCAGCACGCCGATCACCACGCCGATCGCGAGGTTATGGGTGATCACCACCCCGGCCACCGTCGCCAGCATCACCACGCTGGAACTGCGGGGGTGGGTCCGCAGGTTCTTGATCGACTGCCAACTGAACGTGCCGATCGAGACCATGATCATGATCGCGACCAGTGCTGCCATCGGGATCATCGCGACCAGGTCACCCAGGACCACGATCAGGAACAGGAGGAAGATCCCGGCGCAGAAGGTGGAAAGCCGCTGCCGCCCACCTGACTTCACGTTGATCACCGACTGGCCGATCATGGCGCAGCCAGCCATCCCGCCGATAAAGGCGGTGAAGAAGTTGGCGACGCCCTGGCCAACGCATTCGCGACGCTTGTCACTCGAGGTATCGGTGAGGTCGTCGACGATCTGGGCGGTCATCAGCGATTCGAGCAGGCCAACCGCCGCCACGCCTGCCGAGTACGGCAGGATGATGAGCAGGGTCTCGAGGTTGAGCGGCACGTCGGGGATCAGGAACACCGGGAGGCTGTCGGGCAGTTCTCCCATGTCACCGACCGTGCGCAGGTCGAAGCCCAGCGCCAGGGACAGGGCCGTCAGCACCAGGATGCAGATCAATGGCGAGGGTACCGCGGTGGTCAGGCGGGGGAAGAGATAGATGATCGCCAACCCGGCTGCGATCATCGGGTAGGTAAGCAGCGGCACGTTGATCATCTCGGGCAGCTGCGCCATGAAGATCAGGATTGCCAGGGCGTTGACGAACCCGGTCATCACGGATCGTGACACGAAGCGCATCACGTAATTCAGCCGGAAGATGCCGGCGATGACCTGCAGGATCCCGGCCAGCACGGTCGCAGCCAGAAGATATTGCAGGCCGTAATCCCGCACCAGGTCAACCATCAGCACGGCGGTAGCTGCCGTGGCAGCCGAGATCATGCCCGGACGACCACCCACGATCGCCGTGATGACAGCGATTGAGAAGGAGGCGTAGAGCCCGACCTTGGGGTCGACCCCGGCAATGATCGAGAACGCGATCGCCTCCGGGATGAGAGCGAGCGCAACAACAAGGCCCGCCAGCACGTCAGCGCGAATGTTACCGAACCACTGCTCACGCAGAGTGGTCACCGAAACGGTGCTCATGGATCTACCCGATGGGAAATCCCGCCAAAGCAGACGGGAACAATAAGGGACGTCGTCAGGGACGCGGACGAATTACCTCGAAGGATCGACGCACGTACACCATCAGTGCCGCATACCGTGGTATGGGCATCCCGGAGCGGACGTGCGGTGGTAGCAGATCCTACATTGGCCCTGACGCGAGGAGATGGACCCAACCTGGGGCTGCGGCGCTGCAATGCAGCACGGCCAGGAGGTTAGTGGGCAGCAATGCACAGGGCAACCCTGCACATGATACATGATGCCTCACCCGCCCCTGCATTGCGACGATGAGCGAGCGCTGCCGGCTCCGCTGCCGCACCTGGACTCGATCCAGAGCGAAAGGCGATCAGAGGCCGAATACCTGTCCCTTGGCGACAAACCCGCGAAAACCTTCAGCCTGGGCGTCCGGCCGCGGACCCGGCTGATAGTGGTAGAGCCACATCTTGGCCCGTACGTCCGAAGGGAGAGTTCTCAGGTCCTCGTAATGAGCATGAATGCCAGAGCGGGCGGGCGTGCCATCTGCAGCATAGCTAGTTTCGCAATCATGAAAGATGATCTCTGCCCAGGCATAGAGGCTGGCGCAGCGTTGCGGCTCGAACCTCGTGTCGCTGGTGATCAGAAAGCGGCCGATATCAGTCTCGAAACGCAGGCCGAAACTGATGAGCGGAACGCTGCCATCCATGCAGTGCAGCATGCCGGTGAGGTCGAAGCGCTGCCCCTCCCACACGAAACCACCATCGCCAGATACGGGCCGTACCTCGAAATAATCGTCAAGGGTCGCAAGGCCGCTGCGAGCCATGCTGCCGCTCAGGCTGTTGGTCCAAAGCCGGGCGACCTTGTTCTCCTCGATGAACAAGGCGGGCCTAGCCGCTCCGGCATCGAAATAGGTCGAGAAGCCAAGCCACTCCAGCCCACCAACATGATCGCTGTGCAGATGGCTGATGTAGACCGCATCGATGTCCCTGGCTTCAAGCCCCCTCTCGGCCAGGGCCAAGCGGGCGTCACCGCCACAATCGATCAGCAGCCTTCGCCCTTCCTCGCTCTCGATGAGCATATTGGACTGCCAGTTGGCTGCGCCGACCGTGAACGCGCTGCCCGTGCCCAAGAATGTCAGCTTCGACACCATCCTCAGCCCCACCCACATCATCCCGGGATCTCTGCATCATGCCACCAAGACAGAGGCCCAGGCTCATGATGCAGGATGTCGCTCACCGACTGAAGCTAAAGATCAATGGACGAGGAAAGGCGCCCTGTCTCAAGAACTGCCGAAGGTCCCGAGGTCCGGTTCCGGTCAGGCTTGTGCTGCCAGGAAGGCATCCAGAACCTCGGTGAGGAAGATGTGGTCCTCCTTCTGCGGCAGGCCCGACACGGTCACGGTCCCCACCATCCCGGTGCCGCGAACGAACACCGGGAAGCTGCCGCCGTGAGCCGCATATTCGGCAGGCTCCAGCAGGAACTTCTGATTGAAGTCGTAGCCCTTCGCCCGGGCCAGACAGCCCAGGTACCACGAGCTGTGCCCGAACCGCCGGACTGCGCGAGCCTTGCGCTGAACCCAGGCGTCGTTATCGGCGCTGGTACCAGACATGGCCGCGTGGAAGACCTGCTGCGCGCCCCGGGTCACGTCGATGGTGACGGCGTGACCGCGGCTACGTGCCTGCTCCAGGATGAACATTCCGAGCGCCAGGGCAGTGTCGCTATCGAATCTGGCGAACTGCAGCCGCTCCTCGTCAGCGAGGAGATCCTGCAGGTTCTCATGGTCCGCCATCGTCCCTATCCTCTTTCAGCCCTTGAACCCGACCGCAGTCATCGTCTCATCGATCGATTTCCTGGCCTTGGCGGCGATCTCGTCGACCTGCGCCTCGGTCACGATCAGGGGCGGCGACAACACCATGCCATCCCGGACCGCCCGCATCACCAGCCCGTTCTTCACCGACAGGTCCCGGCAGGTGGAGCCGACCTCGCGCTTCTCGTCGAAACGCTTCCGCCTGCTGCGATCTTCGGCCAGTTCCAGGCAGGCCAGCAGCCCCTTGGTGCGGATCTGGCCGACCATGGGATGGTCCTTGAAGGTCTCGGTTAGGACCTCCCTCCAGTAGGCACCGATCGGACCGGCGGCCCGGGTCGCCAGCCCTTCCTCCTCGATGATCCGGATGTTCTCCAGCGACACGGCAGCCGCCACCGGATGACCGGCATAGGTGACGCCGTGGGCATATTCCTTCTCGCCATTGAAGATGGCATCGCCGACCCTGGCGCCGAAGGCCACCGCCGAGATCGGCACGTAGCCGGACGAGAGTCCCTTGGCCATCGCGATGATGTCCGGCTGGATCCCGTAGGTCTCGCTGCCCCACCAGGCGCCGGTCCGGCCGAACCCGCAGATGACCTCATCGGCGACCAGCAGGATGTCGTGCTTTCGGCAGATCGCCTGGATTGCCGGCCAGTAATTGTCCGGCGGAATGATCACCCCGCCAGCGCCCTGGATCGGCTCGGCGACGAAGGCTGCGACATTCTCCGCCCCCAGTTCCAGGATCTTGTCCTCGAGCGCCTGGGCGGCACGCTGGCCGATCTGCTCCTCGGTCTCGCCTTCTTCGGCTTCGCCCCACCAATACGGGTTCATGATGTGGTGGAAGCGCGGCAGCGGCAGGTCGAACATGCCGTGCATGAACGACATGCCGGTCAAGCTGGCAGAGCCGATACCTACTCCATGATAGCCGAGCTTGCGCGAGATGAAGTGCTTCTTGCCGGGCTTGCCCATCAGGTTCCAGTAGTACCAGACGGACTTGATGACCGTATCGTTGGCCTCGGAACCGGAGGAAGCGAAAAAGACCCGTTTCATGCCGGCCGGCAGGATCTCTCCAAGCTTCGCCGAAAGCTCGATCGAGGGGATCGAGGCGCACTGGAAGAAACTGTTGTAGTAGCTGAGCTGCTTGAGCTGTTCGTAGGCTGTCCTGGCCAGCCGTTCCCGCCCGTAGCCCACCTGGACGCACCACAAGCCGGCCATGCCGTCGATGAGCTTATGGCCGTCTGCTTCCCAAATATGGCATCCTTCGCCGCGATCGATGACGCGCGTGCCTTTTTCCGCCAGCTGGTGGTGGGTGCTGAACGGATGCAGGTGGTGCTCGGCATCGAGCTCCTGCCAACGCTGCATCGCGACCTGAAGATCCATGATCCACCTTTCAAGGTCCGCCGGCCTTGCCTGCCGGCGGGACGTCTTGCCCTTCTCGCCTGTCTGATGATGCCGAACCTCGGCCAGATCATCCTGCCATGCTCGCCAGGATGCCCGCCACCCCCCAAGCTGCCCACGATCCAGCTTGGCACGATCATGGGTGACCAATCTCTCCCGCAGCGGATGCATGCTGACCTGGCCGGACCGGGGCTGGCCCGGCCGGTCGCCCACGGCAGGCTGCCCTCAAGCTAGACGTTCAGCAGGAGATGCTCGCGCTCCCAGGAACTGATCACGGACTGATAGGCCGCGTGTTCGGTCTCCTTGACCGCCAGCATGACCTCGACGAACTCCTCGCCCAACGTCTCCCGCATCGCCTTGGATGCGGCAAGCTTCTCCAGTCCTTCGCCCAGCTGGGTAGGCAGCGAATGGGAGAGGCGATAGGCGCTGCCCGAAATTGCCTTCGTCGGCTCAAGCTTGTGGATCATCCCGAGATAGCCACAGGCCAGAGAGGCAGCGATCGCCAAATAGGGATTGGCATCGGCCCCGGCGATACGGTTCTCGATCCGTCGGGAGTCGGACGAGGATGCCGGCACGCGCAGGCCGACGGTCCTGTTCTCGATCCCCCAGTGGACGTTGATGGGCGCGGTCGAGAAGCGCCGCAGCCTTCGGTAGCTGTTCACGTTCGGCGCCAAGAGCGGCATGCAATGCGGCAGGTATTTCTGCAGCCCGGCGATGTGCGACAGGAACAGTTCCGAGTAGCCGTCCTCACCGGCGGAAAACAGATTCTGCCCTGTCCTGACGTCCACCACCGACTGGTGGATATGCATCGACGAGCCCGGCTCCCGCTCCATGGGCTTGGCCATGAAGGTGGCGTAGATGTCGTGCTTGAGGGCAGCGTGCCGGAGCGTACGCTTGAACAGGAATGCTTCGTCGGCGAGGTCGAGCGGATCGCCGTGGGCGAAGTTGATCTCCATCTGGGCGGCACCAGCCTCGTGGGTCATGCCGTCCACGTCGATCTCCTGCGCCTCGCACCAAGCGTAGACATCCTCGAAGATCGGATCGAACTCGTTCAGGGCATCGATGCCGAAGCTCTGCCGGCCGGTTTCCGGCCGCTTGGAGCGGCCGATCGGCGGCTCCAGCGGATAGTCCGGGTCGGTGTTGATCTTGGTAAGGAAGAACTCCAGTTCCGGCGCCACGATCGGCTTCCAGTTGCGCTCCTCATAGAGCTTCACGACCCGGCGCAGGACCTGTCGGGCAGCGATCATCACGGGATTGCCGTCGTGATGGAATGCGTCGCAGATCACCTGGGCCGTAGGTTCATCATACCAGGGTACCAAGCGCAGCGAGTCATGATCCGGACGCAGGCGGACGTCCCGGTCCGCCGGGTCGATCACGTCTTCTTCCGGATAATCGCCGGTCACGGTCTGAATGAAGACACTCTCCGGAATGCGGAGCGTATCGTCTTCCAGTGATTTCAGAAACTTGTAGGCGGGCAGCACCTTGCCCCGGCCGATGCCATTGATGTCGACGATCAGGCATTCGACCTCGGTGATGTGGCGTTCTTCAAGCCACTCGGAGATATTGAGCATGCGGCACCTTGGTTTGGGCGCGGGCACGACAGGCGTCCCCAAAGGCCCGGAACATCATCACGCTGTCGGGATTGTCCATGGCCCGCCACTCCGGATGCCACTGCACGCCCAGCACGAAGCCTGGGGCATCCGGCACACTCACGGCTTCCGGCGTGCCGTCCGATGCCAGCGCCTCGATCCGCAACCGCGCGGCCGGGCGGTCGATGCCTTGCCCATGCAGCGTGTTCACCTGGGTGGTCGAGGCTCCGCCCAGGATCTCCTGCAGCAGGCCACCTGGGGTGATCGAGATCGGGTGGCGCGGATCGTAGCGCTGTGCCGGAGGCCGATCCTTCTGCGAGCGGTGGTCGAAGCGACCCGGGACCTCGTGGACATGCTGATGCAGCGTGCCTCCCAGCGCCACGTTGAGTTCCTGGAACCCGCGACAGATCGCAAAGATCGGCAGGCCGCTGTCGATCGCCTTGCGGATCAACGGCAGGGTCGTGGCGTCCCGCTCCGGATCGGCAATGTTGTCGGCGCGGGCCAAAGGCCCGCCGTAATGATGCGGTTCGACGTTGCTGGGACTGCCGGTGAACAGGAGCCCGTCCAGCCGCTCGATCAGGAGATCGAGGTCGGCCGCTGCGCCGATCGCCGGCACAAGTACGGGCATCCCCTGACAGGCCTGGAGGACGGCATGGAGATACTTGCCACCTACGCTGTGTACGCCCAGGCCATCCCCGCTTTCTCGGAAGCAGGCGGTGACACCAATCAGCGGGACGGGGGCTCGATCACTCATGTTCCACTGGTATCCTACGGTTGAATATGCGGCAAGCTTCCCCCGAGGCGGCAAGTCGCCGCTCGAATTGAAGCCGCAATGCGTCCCTTGCCACGACACGCGGGCGCACCGGGCTTCTCCTGCAGCGCTCGCCACGCTCGCAAAGGGGCATGGTGGGCGGATGGGTCCGGCCTGGGACGAAGCCGCCCGGCCGGCCGGGGGTGTCGCCTTCAGAGTTCCGGAACTGCGGGTTCGTCCTGTTTGAACGCACGGCGAGCCGTTCCAGGAGATCGAGGCTGGAGATCGCCGCCTTCCGGAGCGTTCCCGTTCTGCCTCCCCTGGGCATGGCCAGTCGGCATCCATCTGCCCGCACCTTCCCTCATGGCGACCGGACAGTGGCAGTCAGCGTATGCAGGAGGTCCTCCAGCATGATCTGACCACCACGGGGCTGATCAACCGGCTTCTGCAACCGAACCCAGCCACAAATCAACCAGGGCGTTCATTCGCCCCAGCTTTGGCTAGTGCGCCTCGCCCCAGCTTCGACCGCTGCCGACCTCGACGATCAGCGGCACGCTCAAGCTTGCCGCCCCTTGCATGATTTCCTGCACCAGTCCCTGGGTCGCGGCGACCTCGCTTTCCGGAACTTCCAGCAGCAGCTCGTCATGCACGGTCAGGAGCAGCCTGGCACCGGCCCGCTCGTCGGACAGTCGACGCGCCACCCGGATCATCGCCCGCTTCATGATGTCGGCGGCGGAGCCCTGGATCGGAGCGTTGATCGCGGCCCGCTCGGCATAGGCGCGCCTGGCCGGCAGCTTGGACAGGATCTCAGGGACCCAGCAACGTCGCCCATCCACGGTCAGCACGTAGCCCTGCTCACGAGCCTGGGCCTTGGTCTTGTCCATGTATTCCCTGATCCCAGGGTACTGGAAGAAGTAGCGATCGATATAGTCCTTGGCCTGGCCATGGGAGATGCCCAGGCGCTGGGCCAATCCGAACGCGCCGATCCCGTAGACGATCCCGTAGTTGATGGTCTTGGCGCTGCGCCGAAGGTCCGCGCCGACCTCATCCACCGGGACGCCAAACATTTCGCCTGCCGTGACCCGATGAATATCGATATCGGCGGCAAAGGCTTCCTTCAGCGCATCGACCTCCGCCATATGCGCCAGGATCCGCAGTTCTACCTGCGAATAGTCTGCCGACATCAGGACGCAGCCAGGTTCAGCGACAAATGCCTGGCGGATCCGGCGGCCCTCCTCCGTGCGGATCGGGATATTCTGCAGGTTTGGCTCGGTCGAGCTCAGGCGCCCGGTCGAGGTCGAAGCCAGCATGTAGGAGGTGTGCACCCTCTGATCGACAGTACTGATCTGTTCGACAAGTGCATCGGTATAGGTGCGGGTGAGCTTCTGCAGCTGCCGCCACTGCAGCACGACTTTCGGCAGTTCATGGCCCTGTGCGGCCAGCTGCTCCAGGACATCGGCATCCGTCACGTAGGCCCCGGCCTTGCCCTTCTTGCCGCCGGGAATGCTCATCTCGTCGAACAGCACCTCGCCCAGCTGCTTGGGAGAGCCGATGTTGAACGCATGCCCGACCAGGGCTGCCGCTTCTGCCTCGAACGCCGCCATGCGCTGGCCGAACTCGCCGGACATCCGGCGGAGCAGGTCGCGATCGACCGCGATCCCGTCAAGTTCCATCTGCGCCACCACCGCAGGCAGCGGCCGGTCCAGTTCCTCGTAGACCCGGACCATCTTCTCCTCGACCAGGCGCTTCTTGAGCAGCTTCCAGAGGCGGAAGGTGATCAGCGCATCCTCCGCCGCATAGTCAGTGGCCTTGTCGATTGCAACCCTGGCAAAGCCGATCCGCCCCTTGCCGGTGCCGGTGAGCGAGTCGTAGCTGATCGTGTCGTGGTCCAGGTGCCGCTTGGCCAGTTCATCCATTCCGTGGCCGTGCTTCGCTCCGTCCAGCACGTAGCTGATCAGCAGCGTATCGTCATAGGGCTGGATTTGGGCCTGGTACTTGGCCAGGACCCCGATGTCGTACTTGAGATTGTGGCCGATCTTGAGGATGGCCGGATCGGCCAGGATCGGCCGCAGCCGGTCGATGACCATGTCGGTAGCGAGTTGCCCCTCGCAGGGCTGGCCGAAGGCATCCTCGTGGCAGAGCGGTACATAGATCCCCTCTTCCTCGTCGACCGCCATCGACAGTCCGACCAGCGTGGCGTCCATGACGCTGAGCGACGTCGTCTCGGTGTCGATCGCCAGGTAGCCGGAGGCCTTTGCCCGGACGAGGAATCCCTCGAGTTCAGCGAGCTCGGTGATCGCCCGGTAACGAGCCTCCTGCCGGACCGCCTTGACCTTGTGCACCTCCGCCGCCTCGGCGAGCAGGCCGATCCGCGAGATCAAGGTCTTGAAGCCGTTCTCCTGCAGGAACGGCAGCAGCATGGCAGGGTCGATCGCCGCCCGGGCGACCTCGGCCAGGGTCAGCGGCAATGGCGCCTCGTCGTGCAGCCCTACCAGCTGGTAGGACAGGCGCGCCTTGTCGGCATTGCTGACCAGCGTCTCGCGCCGCTTGGGCTGCTTGATCTTGTCGGCCTGCGCCAGCAGCGCTTCCAGCGACCCGTACTCGTTGATCAGCTGCGCGGCAGTCTTCACTCCGATACCCGGCACGCCCGGCACGTTGTCGGAGGTATCACCCGCCAGGGCCAGCACGTCGCGCACCCGCTCGGGCCCTACCCCGAACTTCTCGAACACCTCGTCCTTGCCGATGTTCTTCTGCTTCATCGGGTCGAACAGGAAGACGCCGTCGTCCACCAGCTGCATCAGGTCCTTGTCGGAGCTGACCACCTCCACGACCCGCCCTTCGGCACGCGCATGCCGGGCATAGGAGGCGATCAGGTCGTCGGCCTCGAAGCCTTCCAGTTCCACCACCGGCAGGCCGAACGCACGGGCGGCGTCCCGTACCAGCGAAAACTGCGGCCGCAGTTCCGGCGGCGGCTCGTCGCGGTTGGCCTTGTAGGCGTCGTACATCTCGTTGCGGAAGGAGGCGCGCGAATGGTCGAACACGACCAGGAGATCGTCCTCGGGCCGGTCGGTCATCAGCTTGAACAGCATGGAGGCGAAGCCGAACACGGCGTTCACCGGCGTGCCATCCGGCCGGGTCATCGGCGGCAGCGCGAAGAATGCCCGGAAGATGTAGCCGGAGCCGTCGACCAGGACGAGGCGGGATGCATTGCTCATGCGCGGAACCTAGCGGGACCAGGCGAGGATCGACAGAGGCGACGTGAGCTTCCACCAGGGTTGCCCGCTACTGCAGCCGGGCCGTCTGCCCTTCCGTGGCGACCATGGACGCAATCCTTCCCAGCTTGTCCGGGTTTCGGGTGATGTAGATGGCGATGATCCGGCCATCCTCGATCGCAAGCGCCGTGGTTTGCAGGAATCCGTCGCGCGCCAGGCTGACATAGCCTGGCAGGCCGTCGATCCGGACGAGCCGGATCATTCTAGCCATTGCCCCCGCGTACTTTCTCGAGAGGCCCTCGAACAGACGCAGAACCCGCTCGACGCCAAAGATCGGGTTGAGAGAGGCGAGCACCTTGCCCCCTCCATCCGAGTGCAGCACCACCGTATTTGCCAGCAAGGAGCGCAGCGCGACGAGATCGCCGCTGGCTGACGCCTGGAAGAAGGCCTGGGCGATCCGGTCACCCTCGGCTCGATCCACCGGATAGCGGGGACGCGATGCACGCACGTGCCGGCGCGCACGCACCGCCAGCTGGCGGACCGCACTGGCATCACGATTCAGGGCGGCGCCGACCTCCTGGGCCGGGACCTCAAAGACGTCGTGCAGGAGGAAGGCAGCACGCTCCAGCGGCGAGAGGCGCTCCAGGGCCAGCATGAGGGTGAGCGTGAGTTCGTCCAGCCGGAGTCCCTCCTCCTCTGCCTCAACGATCGGCTCGGGCAGCCAGCTGCCGACATAGCTTTCCCGTCGGACGCGGGCCGACTTCATGACGTCCAGGCACAGGCGGGTCACGACACGGGTCAGGAACGCGCCGGGCTCCCGCACCGTGCCGGTCTTGACCTGTCGCCAGCGCAGCCATGCATCCTGCACGACATCCTCCGCCTCGGCGGCCGTGCCGAGCATGCGATAGGCCAGTCGCAGCAGCCGCGGCCGGTGCTCCTCGAACAGGCTGGTGGTTTCGTCAGCCGACGACATGGCTCATCCCCGCCGGCAGGCGACGCATGTTCTGGAACCGTGCCGGCTGATCATCCATTCGCTCCTACCGGCCAGCCACCCGCACATTCTTCGCCATTCCATTGTCTGCCGCACGATCCAGCCGAGCACGAGAACTGCCATCTTCACCTCCATCCGGTCCTTTCGCCTGACCAGGACGAGACAGCCCCTCAAAAAGTGACTCGGGATAGGATGACAGGAAATGATGACCGTCCTGCCCCTCAGCCCGGCAGTCGCCCCCCCGTGCGCCGATGCGTTCGGCTGCCTATCTATGCTCCAAGAGGTCCCAGCATCGATTCCACGACGCCATGGCGACCCCTGCGGCGCCTGGCCGCCCACGGCCAGGCACGTGGGATCATCTTCAAGGAGCAGTCCATGCCCAGCTACCGCAAGGATCCCGAGGCGATCGCCCGGCTGACGCCCGAACAGCGCCGGGTCACCCAGGAAAACGGCACCGAGCGCCCCGGCACCGGCGCCTATCTCGCCAACAAGGAGCCGGGCATCTATGTCGACATCGTCTCCGGCGAGCCTCTGTTCGCATCCTCGGACAAGTACGAGTCAGGGTGCGGCTGGCCAAGCTTCACCAAGCCGATCGAGCCGGCCAACGTGCTTGAGCGGCGCGACACGACGCATGGCATGATCCGCATCGAGGTGCGCTCGGCCCATGGCGACAGCCATCTCGGTCACGTCTTCCCGGACGGCCCGCAGGATCGCGGCGGCCTGCGCTACTGCATCAATTCGGCCTCCCTGCGCTTCATCCCGCGTGCCGCCATGGAAGCCGAGGGATACGGCGCCTATCTCGACCAGGTGGAGGACATTCGATGACACAGGAACGCGCGGTTCTGGCCGGCGGCTGCTTCTGGGGCATGCAGGACCTGATCCGGCGAAAGGCCGGGGTGATCTCTACCCGGGTCGGCTACACGGGCGGCGACGTCCCCAATGCCACCTACCGCAACCACGGCACCCATGCCGAGGCGATCGAGATCATCTTCGATCCGGCGAAGATCAGCTACCGTAGCTTGCTGGAGGTCTTCTTCCAGATCCACGACCCGACCACCGTCAACCGCCAGGGCAACGATATCGGGACCAGCTACCGCTCGGCGATCTTCTACGTTGATGAGGCGCAGCGCCGGGTGGCTCTGGACACGATCGCGGATGTGGATGCCTCCGGCCTCTGGCCGGGCAAGGTGGTCACCGAGGTTAGTCCGATCGGCGACTTCTGGGAGGCGGAGCCGGAGCATCAGGATTACCTGGAACGGTATCCCAACGGCTATACCTGCCATTTCGTCCGCCCGAACTGGACGCTGCCTGTTCGGGCGGAGACAGCAACCGCAGCCGAATGAACGAAAACGGCACCGCCGGCCGGGCCGACGCCGGCGGTGCCGTCAACGGTTGGCCATTCATGTTTCGCTCGAACTGCCGTCGAACGGCCGGCGCATCTCGACCGGTCACCTGTTGGACGGCCTATGTGCCGGGCATCAATGGTGCGCAACCACCAGCCGATCGTCGCCACTTCTACCTGTCAATCTGAGTCCTCAATTTGCGGTGATGTACATCGGCATGACCTTGCCCACCGATGGCACTCCATCCTGGTCGATCACGAACATCAGGTAGTAGCCGGGCGGTGCCAGCCTGTTGTTCTTCGGCGCGGTGACCGCCAGCGTGTTGCCTGCCCGCTGGAACGGCAGTTCCATGAAACGCTGGTCCATGTTGAAGCTGTGGGTCGCCGATCCGGTCTTGACCAGGGTCACCCGCGCGATCCTCGCTCCATTGTCGACGTTGATCTTGAAATTGCGCCCGGCCTTCAAGCTAGGGGGTGTGGCGGTGATGGCCGGCCGAACCGCCCGCTGTCCGTTCCGGTCAAACAGATAGGGCGGATAGTAGATCTCTGCGTCCAGGTTGTTCTGCGGGCCCGAAGCTCCCCCGCCACCAACCAGCACGGTCGCGTCGGCCAGCAGGATCGCCGCGGAATGATAGAGCCGTGCCCGGCCTGACGTCGTGGCGGCGCCGCAAGTCCAGCGCCCGGTCCTCGGATCCCAAATAAAGGCGTTGTAGTTGACCTCAACCAGTTCGTTGTAGCCCTTGGAACCACCGGTCACCACGACCTTGCCATCGGCCAGCAGGGTAGCGGTGCTCCAGTGCAATGCTTTCGGCAGGCGTTCAGTCTGGGTGAAGGTGGGAACCGGACCGTTGATATCGACCACGCTCGCCATGTTGCCAGGTTCAGGCCGGGTCCCGCCCCCGGCCACCCGCAGGATCTTGCCGGGCTGGAACATCGCTTCGGTGGAACTCTTGCCCCAGGTGCCACGCATCGTGCCGAGATCCTCGACCCGGCCGCTGCCGCTGGGATCGACTCGGTAGGCCTTCCGGTCGGCCAGACCGAACACAAGACCATCCGGGCCGACCCAATTGCGCGGGTAGTAGTAGGAGAGCTTGCTGGTGTCGGCGCCTTCCAGGAGGCGGAACGAGCCGTCGCGGCCACGTATCTCCGGATGATCCGTGCCTTTGTCGCCGCCCTGGATGTAGCTCTCGCCGTTTGGCAGGGTCGTCACCGTCGCATACCAGCGCGCCCGGTTCATCAGCCTCCCGGACACCAATCTTTTCTGGCGGGTCAGGTAGATCGTCGAATTGTCGATGCCCTTGTTGAGCGTCTTTGCTCCGGTCCACATGTCGCCACCGGCGATCAGAATGTCCCCGACATCGGGCAGCAGCACCTGAGCACTGCAGAACACGTCGGTGCTGGTGCCGTTCGGAAGGGTCAGGTGGTAGCCCTCCGGCCCGTCGTTCGGATCCCAGATGTCGTACACAAAGTAGCCGGATTGCTGGCCCGCCGTGGTCGAGCCGTAGCTCATGATACGGCCGTCCCGGGTCATCACCATGTGGATCGGAATGATCGGCCAATCCATCAGGCTGCCCCAGGCGCCCAGCGCCGCGTCACCCGTCATTCCTGCCAGCGTGTGGCGCGGCACAAGTCCTGCGGAACCAAAGGCGCCCAGGCAGACGGCGGACTTGAGGAAGAACCGGCGCGCGAGCGAGGGCTTGCCGCAGTTGCCCTGCGGCTCATGGTGCTCAGACATTTCAATACTTTCGCAGCTTATATTTCGAGCTGCCGGAAGCCGCGACGATCCCAGCAAGAGACCGCGACCTACTTCCGGAGGCGAACATTCAGCGTATCGCTATTGATCAAGCCAATGCGGCCACTCCGCGTGCGAGTAGCGGCTGGGTACGGAAACTTTTTAATGCATGCGGCAGGACGCCGCAATGGCATTTAGTTCATTTTCCGGCGGCGATATGATGTCGAGCTGACCTCATGTGCCCTATCCCGACGATGATCTGAGTGGTCTTTGCGTAGTCCTGGAGGATTGGCATCGCCGTGAGCCGGCTGCCAGCCGCTGGGCAAACGCTGGAGGCTCCGACGTGCATTGAATCAGGGCCATCGCCGGAAGCTTGCCGCACAGGCCTGGGCAGCTCCAACTCGGTGACGCAGCAGCAGACCGATTGGCGGCCGGATACTTCTGCAGGCAGTGCAACCACGGAGGTGGACAACAGGCAGCAGCATCTGTACCTTTCAGTACAATCTTTAGTGGAAGGTACAGGTGCGATGAACAGCCGCCCGCCTCTGCCACCGTTTGATGCCACCAACGCCGCGCAGAAAGCCCGCCTTGCGGAAGATGCCTGGAACAGCCGCGATCCGGGCAAGGTGGCTCTGGCCTACAGCGAGGACAGCCGCTGGCGGAATCGCGCTGAGTTCCTGCAGGGGCGCGAAGCGATCGCGGCCTTCCTTACGCGGAAATGGCAGCGCGAGCTGGACTACCGCCTGATCAAGGAGGTGTGGTCCTTCCACGGCAATCGGATCGCCGCGCGGTTCGCCTATGAATGGCATGACGCGGGCGGCCAGTGGTTTCGCAGCCATGGCAATGAACAATGGGAGTTTGATCGGAACGGCCTGATGACGCGGCGTCTCGCCAGCATCAATGACCAGCCAATCCACCCGGAGCAGCGCCTGTTCCACTGGCCCCTTGGCCCGCGGCCAGCGGATCATCCCGGGCTGAGCGAACTGGGCCTTTGAGACCATGGCCCGGATTGTCCAGGAGCGCCCCGACATCGTCCCGGTGCTGGCCGAACTGTTCCGCGAGCATGGCTACGAGGGGGCGAGCCTTGCCCTGATCGGCCAGCGCACCGGGCTCGGCAAGGGTAGCCTTTACCATTTCTTTCCGGGCGGAAAGGAGGAGATGGCGAACGCCGTCCTGGCCGAGATCGAGGGTTGGTTCGAAGCTAACCTGTTCCGCCCGCTCCACGAGGGTGCCGATCCCATGGCCGAGATCCTGGCCATGTTCAGCACGGTCACTGCCTATTTCCAGTCAGGCCGACGCATCTGCCTGGTGGGCCTGCTCGCCCTGGCCGATGCCCGTGAGCGCTTTGCCCAGCGGATCACCCAGTATTTCATCAGATGGCAGGACGCCCTGGCCAATGCCTTGACCAGGGCAGGCAAGGAGCCGGCCCTGGCCGAGGAGATCGTGGCCGCGATCCAGGGTGCCCTGGTGCTGGCACGCGCGACCTACGACTCGGAAGTGTTCTCACGCACCATCGCAAGGCTGCAGGCACGGGTGGAGGCCTGATCGCTGCCGGCAGGAATACCGCCTGCCGACCTGTTCTCGCTCTGTCCGCTGCGTCCTCCTGCGGCTGCCGGACCAGGCAGATCGCGGTCCTGATCGCATTGGCCCTTGCATCCAAGCGCCAGCCGCCTAAGCCATGCGGAAAACCTGGAGGCACCCATGGCCCGCTGGCTTAAACAAGGCCGTGACCCGAACACGGCCGCACAGGACGACGCGCAGGTACGCGGCGTCGTCGAGGCGATCCTGGCCGACATCGCCATGGGTGGGGATGCGAAGGTCCGGGAGCTCTCGGCGAAGTTCGACGGCTGGGACCGGAACGATTTCCGACTCACCGACCAGGAGGTACGGGACTGCCTGAGTGAACTTTCGCAGCGCAACCTCGACGACATCCGCTTTGCCCAGGACCAGATCCGCAGCTTTGCGGAGCATCAGCGATCTGCGATGCAGGATGTCGAGGTCGAGACCTTGCCAGGCGTCGTGCTCGGCCACCGGCACATCCCAGTCGGTCGCGTCGGCTGCTATGTTCCGGGCGGCAAGTATCCCATGGTCGCCTCCGCGCACATGTCGGTGGTCACCGCCAAGGTCGCAGGCGTTCCCCAGATCATCACCTGCGCGCCTCCCTACAAGGGCCGTCCCGCCCCGGCGATCGTTGCCGCCCAGCACCTGGCTGGTGCGGACACGATCTACTGCCTGGGGGGTGTGCAGGCCGTGGGCGCCATGGCACTCGGCACCGAGACGATCGATCCGGTCGACATGCTGGTCGGCCCGGGCAACGCCTATGTTGCAGAGGCCAAGCGCCAGTTGTTCGGCCGGGTCGGCATCGACCTGTTCGCAGGGCCGACCGAGACTCTCGTGATCGCCGACGAGAGCGTGGACGCCGAAATGTGCGCCACCGACCTGCTGGGCCAGGCCGAGCACGGGCCGAACTCGCCAGCCATCCTGCTCACCACCTCGGAGCGCCTCGCCCGCGAGACCATGGCAGAGGTCGAGCGCATCCTGACCATCCTGCCCACCGCAGAGATCGCCGCGGCAGCCTGGCGGGACTTTGGTGCAGTGATCGTCTGCGACAGCGACGAGGAGATGGTGGTCGAGGCGGACCGGCTCGCCTCGGAGCATGTCCAGGTGATGACCAGGGATCCGGACTATTTCCTGCAGAACATGACCAATTACGGGGCCCTGTTCCTGGGACCGCGCACCAATGTCAGCTACGGCGACAAGGTGATCGGCACCAACCACACCCTGCCGACGAAGAAGGCCGCCCGCTATACCGGTGGGCTCTGGGTCGGCAAGTTCCTGAAGACCGTCACCTACCAGCGAGTCCTGACCGACGAGGCCTCGGCGCTGGTCGGCGAGTACTGTTCGCGCCTGTGCATGCTGGAAGGCTTTGCCGGCCATGCCGAACAGGCCAACCTTCGCGTGCGTCGCTATGGCGGCCGCAACATCCCCTATGCCACCGCCGCCGAGTGACCATGCCCTTGCCCCAGCCTCCTTCATTCCGCCTCGACGGTCGGCGCGCCCTGGTGACCGGCGCCGGACGCGGCATCGGCTTGGCTGCAGCCGCAGCGCTGGCTGACGCCGGCGCCGCGGTCACCCTGGTCGCCCGCTCGGCGCATGAGGTCGATGCCGCCGCGCAGGCGATCTGCGCCGCCGGCGGAAGGGCATCCAGCCTTGCCCTGGACGTCACCGACCTGGATGCGCTGGCGGAGGCCCTGGCACGGGACGAGCCGTTCGACATTTTCGTCAATAATGCCGGTACCAATCGCCCAAGGTCGTTCGTCGAGGTCACCGTCGATGACTTCGACATGATCTTCGGCCTGAACGTGCGCGCCGCCTTCTTCGCCGCGCAGGCAGTGGCCCGTCGCTTGATCGAGGCCGGCCGGCCCGGCTCTATCATCAACATCTCGTCGCAGATGGGGCATGTCGGTGGGCGCAACCGCTCCGTCTACTGCGCCTCGAAGGCTGCCGTCGAGGGCATGACCAGGGCGATGGCCCTGGATCTCGGCCCGAGCGGCATCCGGGTCAACACGATCTGCCCGACCTTCATCGAGACGGAGATGACCCGCCCCTACCTGAGCGCGCCGGGCTTTCGCGACGAGGTCCTGGGCAAGATCGCCCTCGGCCGGCTTGGCAGCGTCGAGGACCTGACCGGAGCCATCCTGTTCCTGGCATCGGATGCTTCGTCCCTGATGACCGGCTCGGCACTGATGGTGGATGGAGGCTGGACCGCGGCCTGATTGAGTAGGGAAGCGGCATCAAAGGGTCTCGAAAGCGGGAGGCGGCTTCGGACCCCATGCCCGCCGCCTGCGGCATGGCGGCTGTTCATGCCGCTGCCGGGCGGCTCTCGGAAAGATGATGGGCGAACAGGGCCGCTACTGCGCAGGAGGCCATCCGGGTCCGGACGTTGTCCGCCCGGCTGGTCAGGATGATCGGCACCCTGGCACCCACCACGACTCCTGCCGCATCGGCGCCTGCGAGAAACGACAGGTTCTTGGCCAGCATGTTGCCGGCCTCCAGGTCGGGAACCAGCAGGACCTGCGCCTTGCCTGCCACCTCGCCGCCAATCCCCTTGATCCGGGCAGCCTCGAGATTGATTGCGTTGTCCAGAGCGAGCGGTCCATCCAGAAAGCCGCCGACAATCTGGCCGCGCTCGGCCATCTTGCAGAGCGCCGCCGCCTCGATGGTACTCGGCAGCTTCGAACTGATCGTCTCGATTGCGGAGAGGATCGCCACGCGCGGCGGACCCAGACCCAGCCCAAGGTGGAGGTCGATCACGTTGCGCGCGATGTCGGCTTTCGTCTCCAGGTCTGGGAAGATGTTGATCGCCGCATCGGTGATGAACAGCGGCTCCGGATAGGTGGGAACATCCATGATGAAGACGTGGCTGATCCGGCGCTCCGTTCGAAGCCCGGTCGCCTTATCGACGACCTCCCCCATCAGTTCGTCGGTATGCAGGCTGCCCTTCATCAGCAGGTCGGCGCTGCCGGAGCGCACCAGTTCGACCGCCCTGGCCGCCGCGGCATGGCTGTGCGCCACATCGACTATCTCATAGCCTTCCAGCTCGATTCCTGCCCGGCTGGCCACCGAACTGATCTTCGCGGTGGGCCCAACGAGGATCGGCACGATGATGCCGGCCTCCGCAGCTTCGATGGCACCGGCGAGGGACGTGGCGTCGCATGGGTGCGTCACGGCGCACGGAATCGCCGGGATCGCGCGGGTCGCCTCGATCAGCCGCTCATATTTCTCATGCCGGCGCTCCACCGGCTGCGCAATCTCGGTCATCGTCTCAACCCGTTCCGTCATCAAGAAGGCAAGACCGTGCCTCCGGGCGTGCCACCCTCCACGCCCCCACCGGCACGCAGCGTCGGCCTCGCCAGAGCCATGCGGCCAACATGATCGGCTGCCTGTTTCTCTCGACACGACCGGCCGGAGATCAAGTGGTACCCAATTCGGGCCGCTGGCAAGGCCAACCGGTGGCGCCAGACCCGAAGCGTCCCGCAGGGTTCACAGGAACAAGGCCGACGAAAGCGGCCTTTTGTCCTTCCCCACATCGACGCAACGCCATTCCTGCGGAATATTCCGCCACGCGGGCCGAGGCGGCCCCTGGATCGATGGTGACGGAGCGGCTGGATGACGGATCGAACCAAGAATAGCCGCGGCATTGCGCGTGGGCTGACCAATTATGGCGACAAGGCATTCAGCCTCTACCTGCGTCGCTCGTTCGCCAGTTCGATGGGCTACAGCCGTGAAATGCTCGACCGGCCGATCGTCGGCATCGTGGACACGCGCAGCGGCTTCAACAACTGCCACCGGCATTTCCCGGAACTGATCGAGGCGGTGAAGCGCGGCGTGCTCACTTCCGGCGCCCTGCCCGTCGTGTTCCCAACCATTTCATTGGGCGAGGTATTTCTCAACCCGACCAGCCTGAAGTTTCGCAACCTGATGTCGATCGACACCGAGGAGATGATCCGCGCCCAGCCGATCGACTCGGTGGTGCTGGTCGGCGGTTGCGACAAGACCGTGCCGGCGCAACTTATGGGGGCAGTATCCGCCGGGATCCCCGCGATCCAGCTCGTGGCGGGACCGATGTCCACCAGCCGCTATCGCGGCGAGCGCCTGGGTGCCTGCACCGATTGCCGGCGCTTCTGGGGCCGCTATCGGGCAGGCGAGGTCAGCGATGCGGACATCCGGCAGATAGAGGGCCGGCTGGCGACCACCCCCGGCACCTGCGCGGTGATGGGCACCGCCAGCACGATGGCGATCGTCGCGGAAGCGCTGGGGATGATGCCGGCCGGATCGGCAGCCGTCCCGGCGGTGGATGCGGAGCGTCTGAGGATTGCCGAGGCCTCCGGCCGCATCGCGGCCGGTCTGGTCGGCTCGGATCTGACCCCGGCTGCCATCGTCACGGAGAAGTCGGTAGAAAATGCCCTTCGCATGCTCCTGGCCATTGGCGGCTCCACCAACGGCATCATCCACCTGACTGCCATCGCCGGGCGCGCCGGCATCCGGATCGACCTGGACCGCCTGAACATCCTGAGCGACACAACCCCGGTGCTGCTCGACCTGAAGCCCAGCGGACAGCACTACATGGAGGACTTCGACGTGGCCGGCGGGGTGCCGGCGCTGATGGCGGAACTGCGCGACCTCCTGCACCTGGACTGCCCGACCATCACCGGCGAGACGCTAGGCGAGCGGATCGCCGCCGCGCCGGCCTGGGTCGACCGCTCGGTGGTTCGTCCTCGGACCGATCCGATCGACCCGCAAGGGGGTCTGGTCGCGCTGTTCGGCAATTTGGCTCCGCGTGGCGCGATCCTGAAGCGCTCGGCAGCGGATCCCGCCCTGTTCGAGCGAACCGGGCGTGCGGTGGTGTTCACCTCGCTCGAGGATCTGGCCAGCCGGATCGATGATCCCGATCTCGACGTCCAGCCCGATGACTTCCTGGTCCTGCAGAATGCCGGCCCCACCAGCGCTTCCGCGATGCCGGAGGCTGGCTACCTGCCGATTCCGTCCAAGCTTGCCAAGGCCGGCGTCAAGGACATGGTCCGGATATCCGATGCGAGGATGAGCGGCACCGCATTTGGCACCATCGTCTTGCACGTGGCACCGGATGCCGCCTCTGGTGGTCCTCTGGGTCTGGTGCGCGACGGTGACCGGATTGTCCTGTCGGTCCAGAAGCGCCGGATCGAATTGCTGGTAGCGGAGGACGAACTGGAGCGCCGGCGCGCGGAGAGCAGGCATCGGGCAGAGACCGCCGAGCGCGGGTACGCGCGTTTCTACCAGGAGCAGATCCTCCAGGCCGACCAGGGCTGCGACTTCCGCATACTGCAGCACCCCGATCTCGCTTCGAGCTGAGCCCAGCGCACGGGCGTCCTCGCCGGCTGCTTGTCCAGGCTGCCCTGCCCGGCTTGGTACATGCCATCATGATGGCGTTGCTCGGGTAGGTATGTGCCGCGGCACCCGATCCCTCATGGCACGACGGAGATCATCGGCTTCGGACCCAGGAACCGGAACGGCAGGTTCTCTCCTCCTAGGATTCTGTGTCCACGACTGCCGCTCAACGCCGGCCCGGAGTTTCACCAGCCCCTGTGGATGGCTCAGGAACGAGTTCCCGCTTCGGCACCGTCTCCCTGGGAGTGGCGTCAAAGATCCGCCGGCCGGCGGCCTCCAGATGCTCTCGCATGGCATCGTGGGCCGCCGGTCGATCCCCTGCCGCAATTGCCTGGAAGATGCGGTGATGCTCCTGCTGGACCTTGTGCAGACGCTGCACCGGGTCTGCGATCGACAGGCCGCGGTTCAGCGACATTGCCGCGACGATCTGGGACTTCATCGAGGCACGAGCGGCCAAGAAGTAGTGATTGTCGGATGCGGCACAGACGGCGACATGAAAGCTCTCGTCGGCGGCGGCACCGAGGTTTCCGGTCGCGACGCAGCGATCCAGTTCTTCCAGTGCCTCGCGAAGCCGTGCCAGGCTGTGCGCGTCGTGTCGCTGCGCTGCCAGCCCCGCGGCGTCCGCTTCGATCGCCATCCGGAACTCGAAGATGCGCTGGATTTCGGCGATCGAGCCCACAGGCGCGAAGTCCATGACGCTCCTGTCCGGGCAACGATGTACATAGGACCCGGAGCCCTGGCGGGAGACGATCAGGGCGTCGCCGCGCAAGCGCTCCAGTGCCTGGCGAAGGATCGGGCGGGAGACGCCGAAGCGATGGCTGAGTGCCATCTCGGTGGGCAGCCGGCGACCCACCTGAAACTCGCCCTCGACGATCGCCTCGAGGATTCCGTCATAGACTTGGTCGGCCAGCTTTCTGGCCGAGTCGGGGCTGGCCGGACGTCCATCCGCCGGGCAAAGGGCGGTGCTCATCGTCCCTGCTTCATCCTCCATGCAGCGAAATCGGTCAGGGTCTCCGGTGCCGTCGGCGGGTACAGACCGAACGTCGAGGCACCCTCCTGCACCTTTTCCAGGACATAATCCTCGAAGACGGTCATCTCCCAGCCGTCTTCGGCGACCTCGTCAGCCAGGTGCGCCGGCAGGCAGACCACCCCTTCATCGTCCCCCACCATGATGTCCCCCGGGAATACCGCTACTCCCCCGCAGCCGATGGGGTCATTGATGGCGACCGCGTGATGCTTGGTCAGGTTGGTCGGAGCGCTGGGCCGGGCATGATAGGCTGGAATGGACAGGCGGGCGATCTCGGGCGAATCACGGAAGCCACCATCCGAGACGATCCCCGCGCAGCCCAGCATTTGCAAGCGCGTGACGAGAATGCAGCCTGCCGATGCCGCTGTCGCATCCCCACGGGAGTCAACCACGAACACGGCCCCTGCCGGACATTCCTCGACACCCTTGCGCTGGGCGTTGCTGCGATCCGCGAAGGAACTGAGCACGTCCAGGTCCTCGCGAGACGGAATGTAGCGGAGTGTGTAGGCAGGCCCGACCATGTTGGGGCCCGGGGCGAGGCGACGGACACCCTGGATGTAGACGTTCTTGAATCCGCGCTTGAACATTGCCGTCGTCAAGGTGGCGGTGCTCACCTTGAGCAGCTTGTTCCGCGTCTGGTCGGTCAGCGTCGTCATGAGATTTCTCCTCCACCGGGCAAACGCGACATGGATGCGTCGGATCGTCTTCCGATCAGTTCTCCGTAGAGCGGTAGAGGGAATTTGTAAATATTTGTCAAAAGCGTTGGAGATGGATGCCATCTTGGCAAGCCTCGCCCTGACCTCGACCGCTTGAGGAGAAGCAAGAGGGACCTCGTTTCACGATCCCGGAAAGTGCATGATCTTTCCCCCGGTCGGTGCCGAAGCTTCGAAAAGTGCCGAAAGGGCGTATTCCATCCTGGATGCCGAAGCAGCCGGAGACTAGGCATGTCCTTCTCCGGATGTTGAAGGAATTCGTCGCTTCGATATCTCGCAGGCGAGCTGAATGCCTATCGTGGATGTAGGAAACCATGGCTGCGGAAGGGCATCCACCTGAGGGACATAGGTTGCTCGGGCGCGTGAAGGATCGGCTGGCCTCGCGCCCGGACACCGAGCACGAGCAGGCCTTGATCCGGATCGGGTTCGCGCTGCTGATCGGCTTCTACATCATTCTGTCCACGATGCTGCTGGATGGAACGACGAGCTATCTCTTCTACGGCCTTGGGATCAGCGTGGTTGCGCTGGTTTTGGCGGTTCTGGTTCTGGTGCATATTCTGGTGTGGCCCGGGGTGAGCGTGGTGCGCCGGGTTTTGGGGATGCTGATCGACACCGGCGGGGTGAACGCGGTGATGCTGGCGGGGGGGATGACCGCAGCGCCGTTCTACCCGATCCTGTTGTGGATCATCTTCGGCCACGGCTTCCGCTATGGCCGGCCCTATCTGTTCGGCTCGGCCGCGGTGTCGCTGGTGCTGTTCGGGCTGGTGGTGCTGCTCAACCCGGACTGGCGGCAGGTGCCGGCGTTGGACGTGGCGATGATCCTGGCCCTGGTGGTGCTGCCGGCCTACGTGTCGGTGCTGCTGCGCAAGCTGGAGCAGGCGATCCGCCGCGCCGAGGCCGCCAACCAGGCCAAGAGCCGGTTTTTGGCGGTGATGAGCCACGAGTTCCGCACCCCGCTCAACGCGGTGATCGGCCTGTCCGACCTGCTGCGCCAGGATGAGGCCGACGACGACCGCCGCGAGATGGTCGGCACGATCCGCACCGCGGCCGGCACCATTCTGGGGCTGGTCGACGCGGTGCTGGACGCGGCCAAGATCGAGGCCGGCCGGTTCGTGGTGGTGACCAAGCCGTTCGACCTGCACGCGCTGTTAGGGGTCCTGCGCGGCATGCTGGAGCCGCAGGCGCAGGCGCGCGGCCTGTGGCTGCGCCTGGTGCTGGACCCGGGCGTGCCGCCGCACCTGCAGGGCGACGTCGCCGCCCTGCAGCAGGTGCTGGCCAACCTGGTCGCCAACGCGCTGAAGTTCACCGAACAGGGCGGGGTGACCCTGCGGGTGGCCAAGGCGGCAGCGCTGCCGGACGGCCGGGCCGGGGTCGGCTTCGTGGTCGAGGACACCGGGATCGGCATTCCGCCTGAGCTGCAGGCGCGGATCTTCGAGAGCTTCACCCAGGCGGAGGACACCACCAACCGGGCCTATGGCGGCACCGGGCTGGGGCTGACCATCGCCAAGGAGCTGGTGGAGCTGATGGGCGGGCGGCTGACCCTGGCCAGTGCGGTGGGCGAAGGCGCCCGGTTCGGCTTCGTGCTGCCGCTGGCGCCGGCCCCGGCCCCGACGGTGGCGTCCTTCCCGCTGCACGGCACCGTGGTGGTGCTGGGCCGGGGAGACCTGGCGGCGCGGGCCCGGGCGGCGGTGGAGGCGGCCGGCGCTGCGGCCATGGCCGCCGGCGACCTGGCCAGCGCGGTGCGGGCGCTGCGCCTGGGCCATGGCCGCAAGCTGCTGGTGCTGGCCGAGCCGCTGGCCGAGGACCTGGCTGAGCTGGCCCAGCTGGTGGCGCGGCGGATCGAGGGCAGCGTCGACCTGGTGCTGGTGCAGCCGCCGGAGCGGCCGGTCCCGGACGCTGCCCTGGCGGCGCTGGCGGCGCCGGACCTGGAGCGGGACCTGCCGGTGCTGGTGCGCGCGGCGCTGGCGCCGCACCAGGCCCTGCCCGACGGCCGCCCGGCGCCGGTGCGGGCGGCGCATCCGGCCCGGCTGCTGGTGGCCGAGGACAATTTGACCAACCAGCAGGTGGCCAGGCGGATCCTGGAGAGCGCCGGGCACCAGGTGGTGGTGGTCGGCTCCGGGCAGGAGGCGGTCGACCGGATCGCCGCCGAGGCGTTCGACCTGGTGCTGATGGACCTGAACATGCCGGGCATGAGCGGGATCGAGGCGCTCAAGCTGCTGCGCTTTGTCGAGGACGAGCTGCCGCCGGTGCTGGCGCTGACCGCCGACGTCACCGAGGCCACCGTCGAGGAATGCCGCCAGGTCGGCTTTGCCGGCCATGCCGTGAAGCCGATCGACGCGCCCATCCTGCTGGCCCAGATCGACCGCCTGGTCGAGAACCGCGTCCGCCCCCACCCCCCCGCCAGTCCACCCCCGGCCCCCGCCGCCAGCCTGCGCGTCGTCCACCCGGCTACACCAGGCCAGGGGGCTGTTATCAGCTCAGGAAAACCATCCACCGATGCGGCTGCCGTTCCAGTCCTCGACCGGCGCAGGCTCGATGCGTGGGCGGGGCCGGATATGGAGGATGGCTTTGCGGAGGAGCTGATCGCCACCTTCATCACCGAAGCCGAGGAGTCGATCGGCGCCATGCGGGAGTCTGCGAAAAGTCGTGATCCTGCAAGGATGCGATATCTCGCCCACAAGCTGTGCGGCAGCGCTGCTTATGTGGGAGCGTCAGCTTTGCACGGGACGCTGCTGGCATGGCAGGATCGAACCGACGAAGACCTTCTTGGCGACGATCTCCAAGCTGTTCATGCCCTGGAGGCTGAAGTGCATGCCGTCATAGGCCTGCTGCGAGCGTATCGCCCTCCCGAAAGCAGGCATCGTCGGACAGCCAGATGACGATGCCGCACGTTCGACCGGAAGAAGTGGGTATCGTCGCCCGTTGGGGCATCATTACCACTTCGCGCCCACGGCCATCTTGCTGAGGCTGACCTCCTCGCGGACAGCCTGCCCAGCCAGCGCCCTCTTTTTTTCCTGGACGCGGGCGAGGCAGTCCATGCGGCGCAGCTCGTCCTCGCCAAGCTCAAGGGCGAGGTCGACCCACAGGTCGACGATGTCGACCAGCTCGGCCTTGCAGGGCGGGTCGGCGCGCTCGCGGACCTGCTTGAGGGTGAGCAGGGTCTTGAAGCGGCGGGCGTTGTCGGCGACGTAGCCGCGCAAGGTCGCCTCGGCCTGGCCCTCGGCGCAGACCAGGTCGACCAGGCCCAGCGCCTTGACCTCGGCCGCCGAGCGGGACAGGCCGTCCTCCAGGATCTGCCGGGCCAGGGCGGCGCCCAGCTTGCGCTTGAGGAAGCTGTAGCCGCCCATCCCGGGGAACAGGTTGAACAGGATCTCGGGCAGGCCGAACTTGGCGCTAGCCTCGGCGATCACCAGGTCGTCGGTGAGCATCGCCTCGAAGCCGCCGCCGATCGCGTCGCCCTGGATCAGCGCCACGGTCAGGATCGGCAGGCCCAGGCTGGTCAGGTTGTCGTGCAGGATGTCGATGGCGAGATGGGCGTAGGCGCGCAGCCCGGCCTCGTCCTTGGCACGGATCATCCCGGTGAAGGTGGCGAGATCGCCGCCCAGGCTCCAGGCCTTGGGCGCCTCGGACGCCCAGACCAGGTAGCGGAACGGGATCTCCTCGGTCGGGCGGCCGGCATAGAGCTCGACCAGGTGGTGCTGCAGGCGGCGCATGTCCTGCATCAGGGCCGGGGTGTAGCAGGCCCGGGCGCGGTGCTTCATCCGCGCGAACAGCAGACCCGCCGAGGCATCCAGCTCCACGCTCAGATGCTCCAGCTCCAGCTCCGGCGAGCGGCTCCGCCACGACGGGAAGCGGGTCACCGTGGCAACCGGGGCAGCAGCGCCCGCAAGCTTAGGGTAGTAGACGTCATTCTGGAAGGAGCGCAGAGCACGAGACATTTACTTTACCCAACTCTAGGGAGCTCCCGGAACAATCCGAGAAACTCAGATGTATTTCCTTCTGCCCCCAACAAAAACACTAAAATTCTGAATACTCAAATGATATATTTTAAAGTTTTACTTAACAATTTAAGCAAAATTTGCAAAGAATAGAAAATACTCCATGCTGAGCTTACGAAATATTCAAAAATTCTCGGAAGATTCTCATTCCAACATCAAAAAGGATTAGAACCTGACCTATAGATTTCGCTAGAACGCTGACCGATTTCTTTTGAAAAGATTGCAATTCGCCAGAATGTTTTCATTTCAACATACAGCCCCGTATCGCTCTTCGGCAGGAATCGCCACGCCCCACAGTTGCACGCATTACCAATATGTCATTGACCGACATGCCAGCGCCGTCGACGGAAGGCTTCAAAGCATGTTAATCAACACACTTGTCTGCAGATGATTTTAACTAAAATATTCTATTACTGAATGAGATTTATAGAAAGATTTCTAAACTCAAGTAAAATATTTGAAATATCTCAATAAATGTCCGGAAGCTTCACTGCTGCCTTAGTTTGATCTAAGAGCCTTGCACGTTACACGCTTTCGAACACGACATCCACAACCTGAGCGTTCATTGTCCTGAAACCCATTGCGCGTGCCTACCTCCCTCCATCAACATGGGTAAGCATCTTGATGCTTTATCCTCAGGCAGGAGTGTCCAAGGGTCGACCTTAACTGGATCAACCCCACTCTTTGAGACGATAATTGCACGCCTGCCATCTATTACGCATTCCAGTCAGGGGGCACTGCGCTCATTCACCACACTATGCTTGCCGGCAGGAGCGTAGTATTTATCTGTTTTTTCCAGCGTATCAGATTCGCGGACTGATAAGAAACATATCCGGTAATTGATGACTCAGGCAGGGAAGACCGGCAACGTGCTTGCGAACCCCTTTTCAAGGCCGCGTGCTTGCGGCCGCGTCATCGCCTCCGCGTCCATCTGCTGGATCCTGGCAATCGCGCTGGCAGCATTTCTCTCGACGTTGATCGATCAGGTCCTCTGGGGTCCTTCTGACGCAGGCATGCTGCTGACCCCCGTCAGCGCCGTGATGCTGGGGGTTTTTCTTCGGCATGACGTTCGTGCATGGCCGATCCTGGCCTTCTCAGGTGCCGCCGCGATCCTGGCTGCCGGCAGCATTTTTGGGCTGGGGCCGGCCACGGCCATCGAGAAGGTCGGGCTGGATGTCGGCGAGGCAGTTCTGGCGGCCGGTGTCCTGCAAAGGTTCTTCAAGAACCGGCTGGATATCGGAAACTATTGGCAAGCGGGTGCCCTAAGCCTGGCAGCCCTGGTGATCCCCGCCATGACGGTGTCCATTTCGATCGTCACCGGACAGATTCTCATTGGCAGCCTTCCCACGGTTCAAGACGTGCTCGTTTCCTATGCACCCCGTGCGGTAGGCCTGCTCGTGGTTCTGCCTGTGCTGCTCATCTGGAGCAGCCCACTGGCTAGGCGGCGGGATCCTGGTCCCTCCTTGACGGCAGTTGCGGCTGTGATCGCCGGAGTGGCGGCTGTGGGAGCGGCTGCCTTTGCTGCGCCGCCATATCTTCAGCTTCCAATGCTGCTCGTCCCCCTGGTGGTTCTGGTCGCTTCCCGCCATGGCTTCTCGTGGGGCTCCTTGACGCTGGTCGCTCTGACCCTGGCAGTCATCGCCATGGCAAAAGTCGGGACCGGTTGGTTTGGATCTGACGCTTCCCTTATCGGTTCTCAAATCTTCCTCGCCGTTGCCTCTTTGGCACTGCTCGCGGCTGGGATTGCTCACTCGAAGCGGGAGGAACTGACGCGGGCTTTACAGGCAGCGGAAGAACGTGCGGCGGAGGCCAGGCGAGCGAAGGCGAATTTCCTGTCGGCAATGGGGCACGAGTTCCGTACTCCGATCACCGCAGTCCTGGGCATGGTCGACCTCATGTCCGAATCCGATCTGTCCCCTAACGAGAAGGGTTATCTTGAAACCATACGGACTTCAGGGCGACACCTTCTCGCAATGTTCAATGACCTGCTTGACTATTCAAGAAGCGAAACTGGTCGGCTTTGCATCAATTCCGTCGACTTCTCGATCCGGGAGGTTCTGGATCAGGTAAGATCTTTTTCGATGCCGCAAGTGAGCGATCTGGGCTTGGATTTTTATTTCGAGGTCGAAGAGAATCTGCCGGAAGTGGTCCGGGGCGACCCCAAGCGGCTTCGGCAAGTTCTGCTCAACCTCGTCGGGAACGCCCTCAAGTTCACCAACCGTGGCAGCGTCACGGTGCGGGTACGCCACAAGCTTGCAAGAGATTCTGCTGTCGAGTTGTTCGTCGAGGTCGTGGACACCGGCGTCGGGATGTCTGCCCAGAAGGTCGCCGATCTGTTCCAGTCCTTCGACCTGCACGGGACCTCCACCAAGAGGAGCCATGGCGGGATCGGGCTGGGCCTCGCCATCAGCAAGCGCCTCATCGAGGCCATGGGTGGGCAGATAGGCGTCACGAGCACACGAGGGATCGGAAGCTGTTTCTGGTTCCAGGTAACGCTCGAATTGGGTTCGGCCCCCGACGCGGCTCCGCTGGATGCCACGGCCATGCCTCCCCTCCGGGTGCTCGTCGTGGATGATGGAGCCGTAAACCGGAAGCTGGTGTCCCAGATGCTGGGCCGGTACGGCCATCAGGTCACAGCCGCACGCAATGGCGTCGAGGCTGTCGAGATGATGGTCAGAGGCAGGTTCGAGATGGTCCTAATGGACGTCCAGATGCCGGTAATGGACGGCATCGAGGCGACGCGGCTCATCCGCGATCTTCCCGATCCGCGGAACAAGGTGCCGGTGCTGGGACTGACGGCCAGCATTCTGCCGGAGGAGTATCAGCGCTGCCGAGACGCAGGAATGAATGACGTCCTGGTCAAGCCAGTGGAATGGGAACAGTTGTTCGGGGCTATCGCGGAGCATCACGCGGCGCGCGCTGACCATCCCACCCTGCGGGTCTGAAGATCGGCGGCGGCCGATCTCGTTTGCCAATATGCCTCCTGACGCGCGTCCCAGAATCGGCAGGCGGAAGCTATCGCGCCACCGACGAACATCCCCGCCTTTCATCAGGTAGCCCAGCCCCATCGAATCTCTCCGATAGAAACCTCCGACGCTTGCGGGACAACAACCAGGGGACGCAGTTCAAGGTACCGCCCACGTATGACTCGCAGATTTTTGTTCAACAGGACGAAGAGCTGATCTGGCTGCTGAATGAGATCATCAGGGACGCAGGGGACAAACCGATCGGATGAGTGAATGCATCGCTGCCCACCTTCTGAAGCCGGTGTGCGGGTTGACCAATCATCATGCGGCCACAGCCGATTGTTGAACTATGAGAGGAACAAAGAGACAACGGTCTGTTGCAATATACTCTTCGATCATACTTAGGCATTCAAGTCTTTCTGCCCAGAAAATAAGCATTCCTCAGAAAGTTTCCCAATTTTTATTTCAGAGAGTCTCACCAGCAAGCACAAAAGATACCGAGATAAGTTCCCTCACAAAATAATAGACCGCTATCGAGTGCGCAAATTTAATTGTTCGATCGCTTGGTATTAGATAATCACGTCTCAAGTGATACCTTCTCATGCTCGACAGACGCGGCCTCTTCAGCCCGAGTCCACGGAAAATTGTTCAAGAACCATCGCCCTTCGACAAGATTTCGCCCCGGGCGAGGACTCTAAACTACAGCCATTCAAGGCTGATCGCGCTCTGTTCAGGTCAGTAGGCGCTCCGGCCGGCCTGTTCGCATCTTGTTGAGAGTAGACAGCACCATGAGACCAACGACATGATGCCAAACCTGTTCGTCATAGGCGCGGCCAAATCCGGCACCACTTCCCTGCACCATTATCTCGGACAACATCCAGACGTCTTCATGTCGCCTGTCAAGGAGCCGAACTACTTCGCTTTTCCCGGGGTCTTGCCATCTTTTGCTGGACCACCAGAAGAGCCAGGATCATTCTTCCGCCGCGACCGGATCCGCAGAGAGAAGTACCAATTTTCAATCCTGGATCAACGTGAGTATGAAGACCTCTTCTCGCAGGGCTCAGGTGCATTTTTTCGAGGCGAATCATCAGCATCTTATTTGTATTATCCTGACGCTGCCCGGCGAATCAAGGAACAGGCTCCAGATGCCAGGATCATCGTCGTCCTGCGGCATCCGGTTGACCGAGCGCATTCAAAGTATATGCAGATGCGCCGTGACCAGGCCGAGCCGCTGGACCGATTTGAACATGCCGTGGACGCTGAACCAGAGCGGAAGCGAGCAAACTGGGCACCAACCTGGCTATACATGGAGCGGGGCTTCTATGGCCAGCAACTTGCCCCCTATTTCGACCTCTTCGACTCCAGGCAGATCCACGTCGTGCTTTATGAGGACCTTCGACGCGATCCGGTCGACTGCATGCAGGCAATCTTCCGGTTTCTCGACATTGATCCGCACGTGCCGATGGACACGCAGGAGCGCCACAATGTCTCTGCGGTGGCCCAGGTTCCACGGTCTGGCCCGCTCTTCTGGTTGATTGCTCGTCCCTACCTCCAGTCTGCCAGCCTGCAGGCACGAATGCCTGCCTGGCTCTACCGGACGATCCGGCCGACAGTACGACGCCTGCTTCTGAAACCCATGACGCCGGTTGCCGTGGAGCCACTCTCATCCGACACTCGGACAATGCTGCTGGCGCGATTCCGCCCTGATATCAGGAAGCTTGAGGGGACGATCGGGCACAACCTGTCGCATTGGCTCGAATAATCCAGGATTGTAGTCTCTCCCGGAAACTCGTTAATTTGATGCCTCAAGAATGAAGGTGGCAAGCCGCAGCGGAGGAGAGTCGGATGGCTCAGAAGTTAAAGCCCCTGATGGACGTCCGTCATAATCCAAATCTGCATGCTTCTGCCGATGAACGCCGACCGCTCATCGATTCTCTATCATTTGGCGGAGAACGAGAACCCTGGCTACCTATCCAGATTCATGGCTCCGACTTCCTACCCACGACCACGGCCGGTGCAATTGCAGGACGCTTCTCCCCCCTCACTGTTAGAATGGGCAAGGTCGCGTGGCAGCGTGATTCACGTCCGTCTGGCCTAGCGGCGGGCGGTTGGACCGGATTGCAGGCGAGGCCCGGCCCTGCACTGCCGGCGAGCGTGAGCTCATGAGGATCTGCCTGATCTCCACCGAGATTTTCGCTTGGGGCAAGCATGGCGGGTTTGGCCGCGCCACCAGGATGATCGGAGGCGAGTTGGCGAAGCGCGGTGTTGAGGTCTTCGTGGTAGTCCCGCAGCGTCCCGGCCAACACCCCGTGGAAAAGCTGGACGGGATCACCGTGCTCGGGTTTCCACCGCTCCGGCCACAATGCATGCTGCAGTTGTTCCGTGACGTGAACGCTGACGTGTACCACTCGTGCGAGATCTCGCTGGGGACTCTCCTGGCGCAGCGGGCGATGCCCGAGCGCCGACATATGATCACCTTCCGGGATCCGCGAGACTGGACCGACTGGGCGCTGGAGTTCGCACGTCCATCGCTTAACAGGTTGCAGGTGGTCGGCAACTACCTGTTCGAAAGCAACCCGGCTCTGGGCTATGCCGTCCGACGGGCGGATGCTCTCTACACCATCGCCGAGTGGCTGGTTCCGAAGGTCGAGCGGATGTACCGACCAAAGGTGAAGCCGCGGTTCCTGCCCACGCCAGTTCCCATCCCCCCGGAGCCGCACAAGGCCCAGCAACCGACGGTCTGCTACGTCGCCAGACTCGACCGGAGGAAGCGACCTGATCTGTTCCTGGATCTGGCCGCGCAGTTTCCGCAGGTCCGATTTCTTGCGATGGGCAAGTCCCGCGACATCAACTATGAGGCTTCTCTGCGGAAGAAGTATGGCAGTCTGCCAAACATCGAGTTTCTGGGCATGGTCGACCAGTTTGCCTCGGGCACCCATGGAAACGTCCTGGGTGAAAGCTGGATCATGATCAACACTGCCACACGAGAGGCGATGCCTAACTCCTTTCTGGAAGCGGCAGCCCACGGATGTGCCATCATGAGTTTTGTGGATCCGGATGGGTTCGCCACCAAGTTCGGGTATCACGCCGCCAAGGACGACTTCGCCAAAGGCTTGGCCTGGCTTCTGGAAGAGGATCGCTGGCGTGAACGTGGCCAGCGCGCGCGGGAACACGTGGCCCGAGTGTTCGCTCTCGATCATGCCATCGACCTGCACCTCGAGGTCTATCGATCGCTCTTGTCCAATGACAAACTCCCGGCCACGGCTACGCGGCCAGCGTCTGCCTCCAAAGCTGCGAGTTTGTGATCTGGAGATGGTTCTTCAGGAACTGGCACGACTATCCCAATGGGGAAAAGCCGGAAGAGGCTGAGAACCGATGACCGCTTGGCGAAGCGAACTGGCGGTGCCGTGCCTGCTGTTCCTGGCATGCTGCGCGCTCTATGCGGTCAACCTCGACATTCCACCGGACTTCGACGAACTCTACCATGTCCTGGCGGCACGAGGATTTGCAGAGACTGGGCGCTATGCGATCGCCGACGGCATCTATGAGCGGGGATGGCCGCTCACCCGGGTCATAGCTGCTCTTTTCGGGCTCTTGGGAGACGATGTGTGGATAGCGCGGCTCCCGTCGCTGCTCTGCGTCGCGTCCACTGTCACGTTGCTGTACGTCTGGCTGCGCCGTGAGGCCGGAAACCGAGCGGCCCTGATCGCAGTGCTGCTCTTCGCGGTCTCCCCCTTCTCTCTAGACATTGCCCATTTCGCCCGGTTCTACGCCTTCCATGGACTGGCGTTCCTGCTCGGTTCCATCTGCATCTACGATCTGGTGACCCATCCGGCTGCACCTCGTGTCCGCCTGATCCGGGGCGTCATCGCCAGCGCGGCATTCGCAGCCGCTATCATGTTTCAGATCACCACGCTGATCGGACTGGCGGCATTGGGAGCGTGGCTGGTTCTGCAGCTTGTGGGCCCCTGGCTCCTGTCCAGGAACGTACCACGGGGCCGGCGCCTGGCCTTCATCATCCTGACGGTTGTCCTTCTGGGTCTGGCCATAGCGGCGGCTGGCTCAACAGGCATGCTGGCGAAGCTGCTCGGAATGTACCGAAGCACGCCGCTCTGGTCTGCGGATAATGCCGACAACGCCGCTTACTACCATGCCTGGATGATTCTGTATTATCCAACTCTATGGTCGCTCCTTCCAATCCTCCTCGTAGGGGCATTGTCGGCTCGACCACAAACTGGCTTCTTCTTGTTTGTCATGACAGGCGTGGGGCTGGTACTTCACAGTTTTGCCGGCTCGAAGAGCCTGCGCTACGTCTATTATATCATGCCCTTCCTGTTTGCGCTCTGGGGCATCGGGCTTGCGAGCATCCTTTCGGCTATCGTGCGTTTTGCCCGTGAGCAGACAGGCACCTTGTTCGCGCGCCTTTACCCAGCCCATCCAAAAGGCATCCTCGGGCTCATCGTCTTGTTCCTGTCAGGTGCCTGGATCGTGGCCGCCAATGCAGCCTCGGTGCGCAGCCTGCTGATGCTGGCAAATGTCACCATTCCGCCCGAGCTGCCGCCGACCCGCTGGGATCTGGCAAAGCCCGTGCTGGCTCCCCTCATCCGCGCAGCGGATGTTGTCGTAGTGACTTCCGAACTTGACGCCCTGTATTTCCTTGGGGATTACGACGTCCTGGTCAGCAGGAGCCGGCTCGACGAGCGTCCCGGTTCGGACACTCCGCAGTTTTCGGTCGACCCGCGCACGGGCCGGCCGATCATCAGCACAGCGGAAGCACTCGCTCAGGTAATGGCCTGTCACCGGACAGGCATCGTCATCACGTCCATCTATCGTTGGCGTCATGCACCAATGCTGGACAATGACGTCGCCGACATGATTGTGCGCTCAGCCAAGCCGGTTCTCCTGCCTCAAGCTAGTCGGGTGATGGCCTACACGTGGCGCCATGAACCCACTGCGGACCGATCAGCATGCTCCGGCCCATCTGCCAGTTCAGAGACCCCGGCAGGCGCTCGGGAAGAGGCCAGAAAAAGCTGGTAGGAACGGTCCCGGTGGCCGGAGCAGACAGCCAACATTCAGCGCGGGACGATCGAAAGCGTGATCCCGGCGGCGGCCAGCCGGTGCGGCCGAACTTCCAGGCTGCGCCGATAGCGCCCAGCCTTGGGCTCCTCGGAAATCAGGGTTACACCGCTCGGGTTGGCCGGCACCCATCGCCCGCCATAGCGGAAGTACAAGGCGTCGCCGGCGCCACCTGGGCTGTGCTGAACGAACAGGCGGTAACCTGTGGCGGCATTGCAGAACTCCTCGAACATCAGGAGCCCAGGCGCATTGGCCTCAAGACGGTCGATCGAACAGACGACCGGGACAGTGACTCGCAGATCGAAATGGCGTTCGCTGGCCGCGCCGCTGTCGGAGACATACGCGACTGAAGCAGCCAGCAGAGCCAAGCCCAAGCGCAAGCCGTGCACGGCTCCTCACCTTTCCCAAAGCCACCTTGCGCAACCGCGGTCATGCCTCTCGACCTTGCTTGAGAACCAAGCCTGGCGCTGATCGACGTTCCGCTGCCACTGCATTCGCAAAAAATCACCAGGACCCAAACAGGTTCCCAATGCTTTATAATTTCCAGAAAAACGTTGATATATGAGCGATGTGATCCTTTGAGGCGAATAGCTGGATTGCCGCCCTCTGCATGGAACCACTTCCGCCTATAGCAATTGATCGCATTCGGGGTCTGCCAGCACAAGCAGCACTGCAGCCAACCTGATGCACCAGGATGCCGCAGCCGAGCGATAGGGGGGACGAGGCACAGCTCGCCCCGCCCCGCATGCCAATCATGGGTGTCGCTTCACTCTGCCGGCCGGTAGGACAGCAGCCGCTTCAGAGACCGGCGCCGACGCTAGACGGATATCGTCGTCGCAGACGTGCCGCTGCTCGCAGCCAGCGGCCGGACGACCGGCAATGGCTCCGTCTCCGTCACTATCTCTCCACTCGCCAGCCAATGCGCACAGGCATCGCCAAGTTCCCGCCGCGCCGCTTCTTCGTAGCGGCGGCTATCGGCGGCGCTGAGCACCTCGCGCCAGCGTCCGTTCGTCCCCTTGTGCACGAAGGTCGGAGCTCCTCCTTCCCAGAAGATGCCTCCCGCCGGCGCGCTGAAGCGTGCGTTCGCCTTCATGTAGTCAAAGCTGCAATGCTCAACGATCGAAGGCCAGCGCCGCTCATCGATTGGAATCTCCAGGAAGGTGGCGATCCGGCGGATTTGCCCCGGCAGATCCGCCTTGAGGTCGGCGAAGTGCAGCAGCATCAGGTTCGGCAGCTGCCGGATCGTCCACCAACTCCGGATGTTCTCCCAGAACGACCAGAACGGAAGGCCGTCCCTATCCAGCCATTCATTGAAGTACTGGCAGATGTCCGAAGGCGGGCGCGCGATAGGTGGGCCGACCCTGCCCGGAGTATCGTTCAGCGCCTGATACCAATACTCGTTGGCTTGAACGTGGTGGTTGTAGAGACTCCAGACCACGTCGCGGCCATCCCGACCGATATAAAGGTACTTTGCCTTCGGCGAGAAGGTCAGGGCATCTACGGGAAGGTGGGTCTTCAGAAAGCGACGGTGCCGCTGCGCCTCGACCGCCTCAAGCTTCACATCCTGGGGCGGCACCCGCAAGTCGAGCCACGGCGACATCTCGGCTACGGCAACATCCGGAGCACCCTGAAATAGAAGCTGACCGACAATTTGTTGAACCCAGGTTGTACCTGACTTGGCATAGGTCGCGATGACAATGTCGTCATCCCTGAAGTCGAGCTTGTCCCAGATTGTCGAATCCATGTGATGATTGTGCAGGTCGCGCGTCTTCCGCGGCCACTCTGCTGCCTTCTGGTCCATGGCTGGTTGTCCCCTGCATGACAGGCACATGAGCCGGCACGATCGCCGGCCTCGGCCGATCCCGGCCGCTAGGCCGGTAGCCATGAATATTTACAGCCTGGGCAGGAACAGGCGTGACGAAAATCACCGGCCATGGGACCAAAAAGACGAATACAGAAGCGGCCAGCCGCTTCTCTACGGCTCACATTCAGGCGTCTACTGCCCGCCATCCATGATGCAGGGTTCGACCTTGCGCATCGAATGAGAAGTAGTTGCCGCCATTGTTGGGGGGCTGGTCTTCCGAGCGCTGGATGGGGCAGCCTTTCAGGTGGCAGAGCAGCAGGGTACCCACTCCGCCATGGGCCACGATTGCGACGTCGCTGGTGGTGCCATGGAGGCGGATGACCTGGTCCACCGCCTGGACGATGCGTGCCTGAGCATCTACCGCCCGTTCCCAGCCGCGCACCGATTCATGCGGTCTCGCAAAGAACTGGTCTGCCGTGGCCTCGAACTCGGTCCGGGCGAGATAGCCGGTTGCGCTGCGGTCGTTCTCGCCGAGTTCTTCCAGCTCATGGCGAGGAATACCGCGCCCCTCCGCAAGGATCGTCGCGCCGTCGATGGCCTTCTGCTCGGTGCTGGACCAGATGGCGGCCAGCCCCGCCACCCAGTCCTTGGCCAGGAACATCCTCATCCGGACGCGGCCGCGCTCCGACAAAGGCCAGCGCGGCACCGGGACGTTCGCGTCGATTTGGACGTCGGAATGGGTGATGAACCAGACCGTGCTCATATCAATACAGCACCACCGATCGGATGGACTTGCCTTCGTGCATCAGGTCGAAGGCGTCGTTGATCTTCTCGAGCGGCATCGTGTGGGTGATCAGCGGATCGATCTGGATCTTCTGGTCCATGTACCAGTCGACGATCTTCGGCACGTCGGTCCGGCCGCGGGCACCACCGAAGGCGGTACCCTTCCAGACCCGCCCGGTGACCAGTTGGAACGGCCGGGTGGCGATCTCCTGGCCGCTGCCAGCCACACCGATGATGGTCGAGACGCCCCAGCCGCGGTGGCAGCATTCCAATGCCTGCCGCATCAGGCCAACATTGCCGACGCACTCGAAGCTGTAGTCTGCCCCGCCATCGGTCAGCTGCACGATGTGCTGGACGACGTCGCCCACCTCCTTCGGGTTGACGAAGTGGGTCAAGCCGAACTGGCGGGCCATCTCCTCGCGCGCCGGGTTCAGGTCAACGCCAATGATCTTGTCCGCCCCGGCGAGCCTAGCACCCTGGATGACGTTCAGCCCGATCCCGCCCAGGCCGAACACCGCCACGTTGCTGCCGACCTCAACCTTGGCCGTGTGGATCACGGCGCCGACACCTGTGGTCACACCGCAGCCGATATAGCAGATCTTGTCGAACGGAGCGTCGGTGCGGACCTTGGCCAGGGCGATCTCCGGCATCACCGTGAAGTTCGCGAAGGTCGAGCAGCCCATGTAGTGGTGGATCGGCTTGCCCTTGAGCGAGAAGCGCGTGGTGCCGTCCGGCATCAGGCCCTTGCCCTGGGTCGCGCGGATCGCGGTGCACAGGTTGGTCTTTCGCGACAGGCAGCTTTTGCACTGCCGGCATTCGGGCGTGTAGAGCGGGATCACATGGTCGCCCGGCTGCACCGAAGTCACGCCCGGGCCGCACTCGACTACGACCCCGGCCCCTTCATGACCGAGAATGGCTGGAAAGATGCCCTCCGGATCCGCGCCGGAGCGGGTGAACTCGTCGGTGTGGCAGATCCCGGTAGCCTTGAGTTCGACCAGGACCTCGAATGCCTTCGGGCCTTCGAGGTCGACGGTCTCGATCTCCAGCGGCTTGCCCGCTTCCCATGCGACGGCGGCCTGCACCTTCATTGCGACATCTCCCAGGATGGAGAGAGTGTCCCTACCCCGCCAACAGCGAGCCTGCCAGTGTCCTGCTGCCGCCGATCCACCGGAACGACAGGGCAAGCACCAGCCCACGACCTGCCAGGAACAGGAGGAACGCCAGCCACAGCCCGGTGCTGCCGAGCAGCGGCACGAGCACCAGCGCTGTCAACACGAACAGGGCGAGGATGAGGGCCATCGCGTTGCGCAGGACATCGGCACGGCCGGTGCCGAAGAAGATGCCGTCCAGAACGAAAGCCCAGACCGATACCAGCGGCAGGGCAACGATGAACGGCAGATGGGCCCTGGCCAGTTCCCGCACTGCTGGATGATGGGTCATCAGATCGATGAGCCAGTCGCCCGCCAGCGCGAACAGAAGGGTCAACAGCAATGCGACCACAGCGCCATGCTCGAATGACGCCCGGATCGCCAGATGCATGCCTGTCGCCGAACGGGCTCCGGTAGCCCTGCCGACCATCGTCTCGCAGGCCTGGGCGAGGCCATCCAGGAGCCAGGCTGATGCCGTGAAGAAGGTCAGCAGGATGGCGTTGGCGGCGACGAAGGTCTCGCCCAGCCGCGCTGCCGCCACGGCAAACACGATGAAGGAGGCTTCCAGGAAGCAGGAGCGCAGGAACAGGTCGCGGTTCACACGGAAGAGCCGAGCCAACGCCGGACGGTCACGCAAGGCAGCGGCGACAGCCGCCCGGCCCGGCAGTCCATGGCGCGCCGCCAGGCACGCTGCGACGGCCAGTCCGGCATATTCGGAGATGGAGGTCGCAGCCGCGACCGCGTGCAGCCCCAGGCCCATCCCGAACACGAACCAGACATCGAGCAGTCCGTTCAGGACGTTGGCACAGAGGGCCACCACCAGGGGACCTCTCCCGTCCTGGCGGCCGAGCAGCCAGCCGGTCAGGGCAAACTGCCCGAGCGCGGCCGGGGCGCCCAGGAGGCGGATTGCCAGGAAGCTGTCGAACCCGGCGGCCACCTCCGCATCAGGCTGGAAGAGCAGATGGCCGAGGATCTGCAGGGGCCAGGTTATGAACAGGAGCGCGCCGCCGATTGCCAGCGACGTGACCAGCGCCCGCACCGCGGTAGCCTGCAGCATCACCGGATCGCCCGCTCCCACCGCCTGGGCGGCGAGGGCGGTGGTGCCCATCCTCAGGAAGCCGAACAGGAACCAAACTACCGAGACCAGGAATGCGGCAAGGGCTGCGGCGGTGAGATCGGCAGCGCGCGGCAGATGCCCCACCACCGCCGTGTCCACCATGCCGAGCAGCGGGACCGACAGATTGGCCGCGATCAGCGGCACTGCCAGCCGCCACGCCTCCCTGCGCACCGCAGCCAGGCCGATCGTCCCCGGGTCCCGATGGACCGCCATGCACTTCCCTCACCCCTCACGCCCGGCCGGTTCCTACTCCAGAGCCAGTCGCACCACGAGATCCGATCGCGCCGTGGGACGGCGAACATGCTGAGAGCGTCCCTGCGCGTGCGGCAATACATTGACCGGCACCTGCAAGGGGTGATACTCGCACCGCGCCTGCGGAGGGGTGGCCGAGTGGCTGAAGGCGGCGGTTTGCTAAACCGTTATAGGGCCCTAAAGCCTTATCGAGGGTTCGAATCCCTTCCCCTCCGCCAGCGCCATGTTCCGCTGGTTTCCAGGCCAATGCAGCCCCTGCAGATATTCGCTCCGTGAGGCGCCAGCGTTGCTCCTCGCCAAAGGCCTTATTGCAGCTTGCCGCGGCGGATGATGGCATTGGGCCGACCAAGCCCGTCGAAGCCGTACCTGGAAGGCCGTCCCGAGCAAGAGCCTGGATGTTGCCATCGCCGACCGGCCCGGGCAGATGGCACCGGCGGGGCACGGCCGTGGAGGCCGGTGAAGCCTTTTGTGCCAGCCCGGCCGTTGCCACGCCACTGGAGGAGACGTCCTGGTCCTGCCGGCCTACTGGCACTCTCGTTCTCGACGAGGTCGTCGGCCGCTGCAATGAAGCGCTTCCGGGCGACACCTTGGCCCAGGCTGCCCGCAGGGCTGGTCAGGCGGCCTCGCCTACGACCAGACCAGGTCCAACAATCGCTCCCTGACGCGCCATGTCGGCGATCTCGTCGGGGCTGTATCCCAGTTCCTGCAGTACTTCCCCGGTGTGCTGGCCGATATCCAAGGGCAGGTGCCGGATCTTCGGGATCTCTCCGTCGTACCGGATCGGATGGCTGACCAGGACGGCCTTGCCGCCGCGCACCTCCACTTCGGCGAAGATGCCCAGATGCCTTGCCTGCGGATCCTGAGCGAGATCCTGATAATCCTGCACCGGCGCCCACCAGATCTCCGCGGCATCCAGCATGGCTGCGACTTCCTCGAAGCGGTGCTTCTGCAGTGCCTGGGCGGTAGCCTGGGCATAGCGGTCGCGCTCCCGGTACGTGTCGATATCCACGAGGGCACGCAGTTGGTCGTCCCCCAACGCCTCAGCGAACTTGGAAGGACTGTTCAACGATATCGCCAGATGGCGCCCTTCGAATGTCCTGTAGATGCCGTAAGGAGCAGGATGGAACCATGTCGCGAGATGGGGATCACGCTCAAAGCGCGCAGAACTGGCTTGAGCGGTAAGAAAATTGACGATCGCTTCGCCCTGGAGGTCGATGCCTGCGGCGAACAGGCTGCTCTCGACATGGGTGCCCTTGCCGGTCTTCAGGCGACGCACATAGGCCCCTAGGACAGCCATGGCGAGGAGGGCGCCGCCGTGCTGATCGCAAATCGCAGCACCGGTCGCGGTGCCGCCGCCGCCGGATGCAGCGACCAGCCCTGTCCTTGCCTGCACGAGAAGGTCCTGCCCCGGCTTGTCCCGGAGTGGGCCGGACGACCCAAAGCCGGATGCGGAGGCAAAAATGATGTCGGGCCGGCGCTCCCGGAGCACCGCATACCCTAGCCCCAGCCGGTCGAGCACGCCGGGGCGGAAGTTCTCGATGACGGCATCGGCACGATCAACAAGACGCAGGGCAGCCTCCAGGCCTGCCGGTGACTTCAGGTCGAGGGCAACGACCCGCTTGTTCCTGTTGGCGCAGAGAAAGAACCCGCTGACATCTTCCACATAGACATTGCCGCCGGACCAATGGCGCTCATACGCGCCTCGCAGGGCCTCCACCTTGATGACGTCCGCCCCCATGTCGGCCAGGTACTGGCTGGCCGCCGGTCCTTGCAAGTAGTGGCAGAAACTGACGACGCGCATGCATTCAAGCATGAAGTCACCTTCCTCCGATCCAGGTTATCTCTGAAATCGCTTTCACTACATTGCGCCACTTGTTGTCAATCCGCCCTGCTTTTGCCGAAGGCTCCAGCTCTGATCTGGATCGAGCCGGGCGGGCACGAGACACCCTCAAAAGCGCAACGTAATCCAAGAGGTACAGGATGAACCGGTGGCCGTCAGGGCGGAGCAAGTCATGTTCTGCTGTTGCACAAGGAGGCAAACCGCGCTAACCCATTTTGAAAGCGCTTACACAAATGATGCTTGTCGGGGGGGAGTTCAAGGTGGATCATCTGAAGGATCTTCGGATCGTCAGCTTCAACCACTTCCTGATGGGGCCGGTGGGCGTTCAGTTCCTGGCCGACCTCGGTGCCGACGTGATCGCGGTGGAGCCGGTGGACGGTGCGTTCCAGCGCAAGTGGGGCGGGGTCGGCGGGCGGCGGGCCGATGGCCACACGATGCTCCAGCTCACGGGCAACCGGAACAAGCGCAGCGTCGCCTTGAACCTGAAGAGCCCCGAGGGCATCGCGATCGCGCGCAGGCTGGTTGCGCAGGCCGATGTCGTAGCCGAGAACTACCGCCCCGGCGTGCTGGCCAAGCTCGGGCTGGGCTATGACGACGTCCGCAAGATCAAGCCGGACATCATCTATGCTACCGCCTCGGGCTTTGGCGCCGATGGTCCGTACGTGAACCGCCCCGGTCAGGACCTCATCATCCAGGCGATGTCCGGGCTTGCCGCGATCACGGGGACGCGCGACGAGGGGCCGCGCGCGGTCGGGGTATCGGCGGTCGACCATCATGGCGCCGCGCTGTTCGCGGCAGGCATCCTGGGAGCCTTGCTGCGTCGCGAGCGGACCGGCCTGGGCGGGCGGGTAGATGTCAGCCTGCTGGCGGCGGCGCTCGACCTGCAGATGGAATCGCTGGTCTGCTTCCTGAACGGCGATCGCCAGGACGACATCCGCCAGCCGGGCCAGATCGCAGGCTGGTATTTCGGGGCGCCCTATGGCGTCTATGCGACGCGCGACGGCTTCATCGCCCTCTCGCTGGGATCGCTGGAGGCGCTGGCCGATGCCCTGGAGCTTCCAGATGATGAGCGCGTCCCGGAAGCTCAGGCGTTCGAGCGGCGCGAGGACGTGGCGGCTGCCGTCGGCCGGACGCTGAAGAACCGGACAACGGCGGAGTGGATCGACCGCTTCAGCGAGCGCGGCATCTGGCACTCGCCGGTGAACGACTACACGGCGGTCGCGACGGATCCGCAGGTCGTCCACAACAAGAGCTTCGTGACGGTGCCCGGCAGTTCAGGTGCGCCGGTGACCCTGGTGAGCCATCCGGTCCGCTACGACGGCAAGGCTCCCGAGGTGCGCCTGCCGCCGCAGGAGCTGGGGGCGCAGACGGCCGAGGTCCTGGCGGAGATCGGCTACGATCTGCACGAGATCGCCAGTCTGTTCGAAGACGGCATCGTCGCCGGCAAGCGCCGGGAAATGGCGCCGCAATGACGTTGGTGCCGCCGGCCAGGAAGGCACGGCGGCCGATCAGGGAAACAAGTCATGAAGGAAATGCACGCGCAGATCGGCGACAGCGTCCGGTTTGCCAAGACCGTCGGCGAGACCGATGTCTACCTGTTCGCGGGCGTGACCGGGGACTTCTCGGGCAATCACGTCAACGAGGAGTTCATGAAGAAGTCCAAGTATGGTCGGCGGATCGCTCATGGGGCGCTCCTGGTCGGCTTCATGTCGACAGCCTCCACCCTCATGATCGACCGCAGCCAGTCGCAAGGCATCAGCACGACCCCCGTTTCCCTTGGCTATGACCGCATCCGCTTCCTGGCGCCCGTCTTCCTGGGTGACACGATCGAGGTGGTCTACACGATCAGCGAGGTTGACGAGGAGCGGCGCCGCACCCGGGCCAAGATCGAGGTCCGCAACCAGAAGGACGAACTGGTTTCGGTCGCGGAACACCTGCTCAAGTGGGTTCCGGACGAGACCGGAGCGGCAGCGTGACGATCGGCAGCGACCGCGTCGCGACCCCGCACCCCCTCCGAGGAAGAGCGGCGATTGTCACCGGCGGCGGCGCCGGTATCGGCCGGGCGATCGCGCTCCGGATGGCCGCTGCCGGATGTGCCGTGGGCCTGATCGACGTGCAGGAGGAGGCGCTGGCGAGAGTGGCAGGCGAGATCGGTGCAGCTGATCGCCAAGTTTGCCAGGCCGTCGCCGACGTCGCGGATGAGGAACAGTCCCGTCAGGCAGTGGACCGCCTCCGGCGCGACCTGGGCCGTCTCGACATCCTGGTCAACTGCGCTGGAATCCTGCGCCTCGGCCGCCTGGAGGAAATCAGCATGGCCGACTGGCGCGACACGTTCCGCGTCAATGTCGACGGCCTCTTCCATGTCAGCCGGGCCGCCATCCCACACCTGCGTGCCCAAGGCAGTGGCCGGATCGTCAATATCTCCTCCTGGCTCGGCAAGAGCGGCAAGGCCTATTACGGCGCCTATTGCGCTTCCAAGGCCGCGATCATCTCGCTGACCGAGACCATGGCGCTGGAACTGGCTGGCGACCGCATCACCGTGAACGCTGTCTGCCCAGGCATCATCATGCGCACCGGCATGCGCGACCGGGCCGAGGTGGAGCTGCAGCAGTTGGGCCTGCCCAGCGCCGAGGCGCGCATGGCAGGCATTCCCTTGGGTCGGTTGGGCCAGCCCGAGGACGTTGCCGAGATTGCCACGTTCCTCGCCAGCGACGCCGCCGCGTACATGACCGGCCACACCGTGAACGTCACCGGCGGCCTTTGGCTGCAATGACCTGCGCCGCCAATGAGGAAGACAAACACATGGCCAAGTTTCCGCACTATCAGCCCGCGGGCGTCATTCCCGCCACGCTGCTCGCCTTCTTCGACGACTACTCGATCGACTTTCCGTCGAGCCGCAAGCACCTGCATGACGTGGCCGCGGTGGATGGGGTCTCGGCGATCACCGTAAATGGCCACGCTTCGGAGGTGCACGCCTGCAGCTTCGACGAGCAGCGCGCCATCCTGGAGGCTTCCCTCGACGAGGTAGGCGACCGCCTGCCGCTGATCTCCGGCATCTATGCCGACGGCAGCTTTGAAGCGGCGCGGATCGCGCGGATGGCGGACCAGGCCGGCGCCTCGGCGCTCCTGGTGTTCCCTCCCAATACCCTTGGCATGGGCGGCCACCTGCGGCCGGAAATGGCGTTGGCGCACTTCAAGGCGATCGCCGATGCGACCGACCTGCCGCTGATCTGCTTCCAGTACCCTGAAAAGAGCAACATCCACTACCCGTTCGATACCTTGCTGCGGCTCGTGGACGAGGTGCCTTCCATCCGGGCGATCAAGGACTGGTGCAATGATCCGGCTCAGCATGAGGTGCATATCCGCACCCTTCAGTCGCTGCCCCGCCCGGTGAACGTGCTCTCGACCCACAGCGCCTGGCTGATGGCTTCGCTGGCTTTGGGGTGCAATGGCTTCCTGTCGGGCGCTGGCAGCGTGATCGCAGACCTACAGGTCGCCATGTGGCGCGCCGTGCAGGCGAGCGATCTGGCGGCCGCAAGGGCGGTCAACGACCGGATGCAGCCGATGACGCGCGCCTTCTATGCGCCGCCCTTCCTCGACATGCACAACCGCATGAAGGAGGCGCTGGTGCTGCTTGGGCGCCTGCCGCGCGCGGTGGTGCGGCCCCCCCTGGTGAAGCTGCCGCCAGCCGAGATCGAGCGTCTCCGGCAGGCGATCCGCCTGGCTGGGCTTGATCGGGAGGATGCGCGGCACGACCAGGCCGCTTGAACGACGGGCCCGGCAAAAAGGCCCGCAGTCAGATCAGGGAGCCGTCATGACCGACTACATCATCGTGGGGGCCGGGTCCGCCGGCTGCGTGCTGGCGAACCGGCTTAGCGCAGACCCGGCAATCAAGGTCGTCGTGCTGGAGGCCGGTGGACCTGACCGAAGCCCGTTCATCCATATGCCGGCCGGCTATCGCCAGCTCATGATGTCGGGCGCGGTCGACTGGGGCTACCATACCGTGCCGCAGAAGCATTGCGGCAACCGAACCTTTTTCTGGCCGCGCGGCAAGGTGCTGGGCGGATCGAGTTCGATCAATGGCATGGTCTACATCCGGGGCCATGCCTCCGACTTCGACGTCTGGGCGCAGAAGGGAAATCCGGGCTGGTCCTATGCGGACGTGCTGCCCTACTTCAAGCGAGCCGAGTCGTGGGAGCTTGGCGAGGACGAGTTTCATGGGGGCAGCGGCCCCTTGAGGACATCACGGGTCAAGACGTTTCACCCCCTGGCCCAGGCCTTCTTCGAGGCGGGGCAACAGGCCGGGTATCCGCGCATCCCCGACGTGAACGTCGCCGAGCCCGAGGGCTTCGGCCCGCTGGACAGCACGATCGCCGACGGTCGCCGATCCAGCACGGCCTATTGCTACCTTCGCCCAGCCATGAAGCGGCCGAACCTGACGGTGATCACCCGGGCCCATGCCGCCAGGGTCATCGTCGAGGGCGGGCGGGCGACCGGGGTCGAATACATCCAGGATGGCCAGACCCGGGTGCTGCGCGCCGAGCGCGAGGTGATCCTGTCCGGAGGCGCCATCAACTCGCCGCAACTCCTGCAGCTTTCCGGCATCGGCGATGCTGAGCACCTGCGCTCCATCGGTATCAAGGTGGTTCACGACCTCAAGGGGGTCGGCCAGAACCTGTCCGACCACGTCGCCGCCGAAATCCAGCAGGTCTGTCGACAGCCGATCTCGCTGCTGCGCGAGATGCAGCCGCTCAACATGGCAAAGTCGCTGCTCCAGTATGCCATGTTCAGGACCGGCCCGGTGGCGCATCCGGGCATCCAGGCGGTAGGCTTCATCAGGACCCGGTCGGAAGTCGTGGCGCCGGATGTGCAGATCCACTTCATCATGGTCATGTATGGGGACCATGGCCGGCAGTTGCACAGGCAGCACGGCTACCAACCGCTGGTCAACGTCCAGCGCCCGGCCAGCCTCGGCACGGTCCTGATCCGCTCTGACGATCCGCTGCAGGCGCCGGCGATCGACCCGAACTACCTGGCCGAGCCTGAGGACGTGCGGGTCCTGCGGGACGGGATCAAGCTCACCCGCGAGATCCTGGCCCAGAAGGCATTCGATCCCTACCGAGGCGAGGAACTGACCCCCGGTCCGGGCGTGCGTACCGACGCGGAGATCGACACCTTCCTCCGCCACAACTGCCATACACAGTACCACCCGGTCGGCACCTGCAAGATGGGCCCGGACCCGCTGGCGGTGGTGGATCAGCGTCTCAGGGTGCACGGGCTTGATGGCCTCAGGGTCGTGGATGCGTCCATCATGCCCGTCATGGTCAGCGCCAACACCAATGCCGCCACGATCATGATCGCGGAGAAGGGGGCGGACATGATCCAGCAGGATGCCTCCGGGCAGCGCGCCGACGCGGCTTAACGTAGGTATAGACGCCGTTCCGGCGTCCGCGATAGTTCACACGACGCGATGGGCCCGCGAAGAAGGCTCGCTTGAGGGAGATCGAAATGTTCACGCGACGCTCGCTCCTGTCGACCACGGCAGGCGGCATCACCCTGGTGACCCTTGGCAGCCAGGCCCTGGCGGCCCTGCCGAAGCTGAAGCAGAAGGACACCTACAAGGTCGGTTTCGCCCAGACCGAGAGCAACAACCCCTGGCGCCTCGCGCAGACCAAGAGCATGCGCGACGAGGCGGCCAAGCGCGGCTGGCAGCTCGTCTATACCGACGCTGCCGGCTCAGCCGCCAAGCAGGTTGCCGACGTGCGCTCGATGATCGCCCAGCGGGTCGACGTGATCCTGCTGGCCCCCCGCGAGGAGAAGCCGCTGATTCCGGCGGTGATGGAAGCCAAGCGCGCCGGGATCCCGCTGTTCCTGATCGACCGCAACGTCGATGCCAACCTCGCCAAGGCCGGCGAGGACTATGTCGCCTTCATCGGTTCCGACTTCGTCAAGGAAGGCCAGCAGGCTGCCGAGATCCTGACCAAGGCCATGAACGGCGAGGCCAAGATCATCGAGCTTCAGGGTACGATCGGCTCGTCCCCGGCCAACGATCGGATGAAGGGCTTCGCCGACTACATCAAGGACCACCCGGGGATGCAGATCATCGCGTCCCAGTCCGGCGACTTCGCCCGCGACAAGGGCCGGCAGGTGTTCGAGACGCTCTACCAGGCGCACCCCGACGCGACCGCGCTGTATTCGCACAATGACGAGATGACCATGGGCGCCATCGCGGCCATGGAGGCCGCGGGCAAGGTGGCCGGCAAGGACCTGATCATCGCCTCGATCGATGGCACCAAGGATGCCACCCAGGCGCTCATGGACGGCAAGATCGAGGTCGTGGTCGAGTGCAACCCGAACTTCGGGCCCAAGGCATTCGAATCGATCGAGAAGTACGGGAAGGGCGAGGAGATCCCAACCTGGGTGGTGAACGTCGACCGCGTGTTCACCCAGGAGAACGCCGCCGAGTACCTGCCCGAGGCGTATTGATCTGATGAGCGGGCGCCTGGAAGACCGGGCGCCCGCTTGCGTCTTTCAACCAGTCATCGGGTAGCGTTGCTGATGATCGTCCGGGATCCCCTCCTGTCCATGCGCGGGATCGACAAGAGTTTCGGCCATGTCCCGGCGCTCATCGATGCCTCGCTCGAGGTCGAGGCGGGCGAGGTGATGGCCCTGATCGGTCAGAACGGCGCCGGCAAGTCGACGATGATCAAGGTGCTGAACGGCTACTTTCCCAAGGATGCCGGCGAGATCACATTTGCCGGACAGCCCTGGTCGGTGACCTCCCCGCAGATGGCGCAGCAGGGCGGCATCAGCACGATCTTCCAGGAGATCAACCTCATTCCGCTGCGCTCGGTGACCGAGAACATCTATCTCGGCCGTGAGTTCAAGAAATGGGGCGGCCTGCTCGACTGGAAGCGGATGCACGAAGGCGCCAGCGCCCTGCTCCGGCAGTTCGACATCCAGGTCGACGTCCGCCGGCCGCTCCACGAGTTCAGCACCGCCGTCCAGCAGATGGTGGCGATCGCCCGCGCCGTCTCCTGCGAAGCCAAGCTGGTGATCATGGACGAGGCGACCTCCTCCCTGGACGAGCACGAGGTCGCGATCCTGTTTCAGACCATCCGCCAGTTGAAGGCCCAAGGCGTCGCCGTCGTCTTCGTCAGCCACAAGCTCGACGAGCTCTACGAAATCTGCGACCGGGTCACCGTAATGCGCGACGGCCGCACGGTGGCGGTTTCGCCCATGACCGAGATGACCAAGCTTGAGCTCGTCGCAACGATGCTGGGGCGCGACCTCGCCGAGGTCACCAAGCGAGGCGCAACGGCCTTCGCAGGCGGCGCCCACGCGATCGGCGGCGAGTTGCTCGATGCCGATGGCCTCGCTGCCGGCCACCGGGTGCGCAACGTCAGCCTCTCCATCCGCCAGGGCGAGATCGTCGGTCTGGCCGGGCTCCTTGGTTCCGGCCGCACCGAGACGGCCCGGGCCATCTTCGGCGCCGATCATCCCGATGAAGGCATTATCCGCTATCAGGGCAGCGCCGTCCGCTTCAGCGAGCCGATCGACGCGATCAAGGCAGGCCTCGGCTTCTGCTCCGAGGACCGCAAGCACGAGGGCATCATCCCCGCGATGTCGGTCCGGGAGAACCTGACCCTAGCCCTCCTGCCCTCCCTCTCGCGATCGGGCATCGTCGACGAGGCGCGCCAGCGCCAGGTCGTCGACCGCTTCATCAAGGAGATCGGGATCAAGTGCGCCAGTCCCGAGCAGCCGATCCGCGAGCTGTCAGGCGGCAACCAGCAGAAGGTGCTCCTGGCCCGCTGGCTGTGCATGAACCCGAAGCTGCTGATCCTGGACGAACCGACCCGCGGCATCGACGTGGGCGCCAAGGCGGAGATCCAGCGCCTGATCCGCAAGCTGGCCGAGGAAGGGCTGGGCGTCCTGATGATCTCCTCCGAACTGGAGGAGATCGTCGAGGGCGCCGACCGGGTGTTCGTTCTGCGTGACGGAAGAAACGTGGCGCAGCTCGACAAGGACGCGATCAGCGAGCCGGCGCTGATGGATGCCATGGCGCACGGACACGGAGATCATCCATGAAGTCGGCCGTGCAGACCGGGATGCCCGTGGGCGAACAGCCGGGCGGCCGCTTCCGGCAACTGTTCGGCACAAGGCTGGCCGTGCGCCGCTTCGGCACGCTGATCGCCCTGATCCTGCTGATCCTGTTCAATCTCGCCTTCACTCCGAACTTCGCGACGGCCCAGACCCTGTCGGTGAACCTCACCCAGGTCTGCACGATCGTGATCGTGGGGGTCGGCATGACCCTGGTGATCGCCACCGGCGGGATCGACCTCTCCGTCGGCTCGCTCATGGCGATCGCCGGCGCGCTCTCGCCCGGGATCTTCCAGGGCACGCTCTTCCCGGTCCCGGACCTCTACACCGGGATCGCGCTCGGCATCGTCATCCCGATCGCAGTCGCCGGGCTGTTCGGCCTGTTCAACGGCTGGCTGATCTCCAGCTTCAACATTCAGCCCATCATCGCCACGCTGATCCTGTTCATCGCCGGGCGCGGCATCGCCCAGGTCTGGACCAATGGCGACCTGCAGGTCTTCAAGGTCCCGGAGATGCAGGCGATCGCGATCGGCCGGGTCCTGGGCGTGCCTTTCCAGGTCTGGATCATGCTGGCGGTCGTGGTGATCGCGGCGTGGGTTCTGCGCAAGACCGTGTTCGGCCGACAGATCCTGGCGGTGGGCGGCAACGCGCCGGCCGCACGACTGGCCGGGGTGCCGTCCCGGCGCGTCATCTGCCTCGTGTACGTCGTCTCCGGGGTCTGCAGCGGCATTGCCGGACTGATCGTCATCGCGATGAACTCCGCCGCCGATGCCAACCTGATCGGCATGGGGATGGAACTCGACGCCATCGCGGCGGTCGCGGTGGGCGGCACGCTCCTGTCCGGCGGCAGGGCCACCATCATCGGCACTCTGCTGGGTGCCCTCATCATCCAGCTCGTCCGCTACACGCTGCTCGCCAACGGCGTGCCCGACCCGGCAGCCCTCGTGGTCAAGGCCGCCCTGATCATCCTGGCGGTCTGGCTCCAGCGACAGGATCGCGCCTGATGCCTCGTCTCACCCGCACGGCCAGCCTCGGCGTCATCATTGCCCTGGTCCTGCTCATGCTGTTCGGCGCCTGGCGCTATGACGGCTTCATGAGCAGCTACAACATTCTCTCGGTGCTGCGGTACAACTCGATGTTCGCGCTGGTGGCGCTGGGCATGTGCTTCGTCATCATGACCGGCGGCATCGACCTGTCCGTGGGCTCGGTGGCCGCCCTGTCCAGCGTCGTGGCTGCCTACCTCAGTCCCTATGGTGTTCTGGCGGGCCTGCTGGCGGGTCTTGCTGCGGGTGGCCTTGCCGGTGCGCTGAACGGCTTCATCATCACCCGGATGAAGATCATGCCGTTCATCGCCACGCTGGCGGTGATGCTCGCCGCGTCCGGTACGGCGCTCCTTCTCGCCAACAACCAGTCGGTGTCGGTCTCCTACGAGAGTGGCTTCGTCGAACTGGGACAGGGCGACCTTCTTTCCGCCTTCCGGCCGGAATGGGTGGATGCCGAGGATGCCGGCTGGACGGGCACCCTCCTGGGTTTCGTCCTGGGCTTCCCCACCCCAGCCTGGATCATGCTCGCGGCCTATCTCGGCGGCTGGATCCTGCTCAACCACACGGCGTTCGGTCGCCACGTCCTGGGCGTGGGCGGCGGCGAGGAGGCCTCGCGCCTCATGGGCCTGCCGACCGACCGCACCGTCTTCCAGGTCTACCTGCTGTCGGGCCTGCTGGCGGGTCTGGCAGGCGTGATCCTGGCCGCGCAGTTCGGGGCCGGGCAGCCGATCGAGGGGGTGGGCTGGGAGCTGTTCGCCATCGCCTCGGTGGTGGTCGGCGGCACGCTGCTCACCGGCGGCAACGGCTCCGTCGGCGCGACCCTGGCGGGGACTCTCCTGCTTGGCATCATCTTCACCATCCTGAACTTCGAGAACGGCATGGGCTGGATCAGCCTGAGCGCCTACTGGCAGTCGGTCGTGCGCGGCGCCTTCCTTCTGGTGGTCGTGCTCCTGCAGAGCCGGCTGGCGCGGCGGGTTCAGGCAGCCTGATCTTCCACCGGAGAGCGAGCATGTCCTCTTCCACCGACCTCGGCGCCCTCGCCGAGGCCCTGGACCTCCTCGGCCGCAAGCTCGACGAAGACGAGCCTCGCCTGGGGATCAGCTTTCCGTACGTGACGCGTCCGGATGGAAGCTGGGACACCATGCTGGCCTCCCGCTCGGCCGGCTACGACGGCGAGGACTGGAGCCACGGCAACTGGTTCTGCGGGTTCTGGGTGGGACTGCTCGCCGCCGCCCATGTCCATACCGGCGAGGATCGCTACCTGGACCTGGCGAAGCAGCGCATGCTTCTCGTGGCGCAGCGGGCGGACGATCCCAATACCCACGACATCGGCTTCATTTTCTGGAGTTCGGCCGTTCCGCTCCACCGCCTGACCAGCGATCCGATTTATGCCGATCTTGCCCTGCGTGCGGCCGACAGGCTGCGTGCCCGCGTCGTGGTGACCGAGACAGGCTCCTATGTGTCGTCCTGGGGGCCGCTCAGCGATCCGCGCGGCCGTGCGGCTTCGGCGATCGACACCATGGCGAACATCCCCCTGCTCTACTGGGCGGCAGAACAGAGCGGCGACGCCAGCTTCCGCCTGGCGGCCGAGGCGCATGCCCGGATGACCGAGAAAGGCTTCGTCCGGGAGAACGACACCCTCTTCCACGCGGTCGAGTACGACACGGTCACAGGCGCCCGCCAGCGCGGCTACACGTTCCAGGGCTATGCTGACGGATCGTCCTGGTCGCGCGGAACAGGCTGGGCGGTCTATGGCTATGCCGCAACCGCGGCGGTCTCCGGCCAGCGACACTACCTGGATCTTGCGGTGAGGCTGGCGGAGCGGTGGCTGGAGCAACTGGGGGATCGTACCTGCCCACCCTGGGATTTCGATGATCCGAGCAGCCAGCCGGTCGAGGATTCGGCGGCAGCCGCGATCATGGTGGCGGCGCTGCTCGACCTGGGAGACCTGCATTCAGACGAAGACCAGCGCCAGCGCTGGAGGTCGACCGCGATGCGTCTCCTATCCGGTCTTGCCCGCGACTACCTCGCCCGTGATCCGGTTCACCGGGGACTGCTGATGCATGGCTGCTACTCGAAGCCGCACAATATCGGACCCGATGCTGCGGTGCTGTTCGGCGACTACTACTTCGTCGAGGCCCTGATGCGGGTACTCCACCCGGGAAAGCTGGTTCGGCAGCTGGAACCGCTTGGCGGCGGCGGCACACGCCGATGAGCGGCCCCTTGCCGAGCGGCTGGAGCCCGGCCTGACCCCCAAGGCAGCTGCCCGGAGAGACAGCCGCCAGTCCACCCGGTATCCTGGCTTGCTGCCCCACGCGATCTGAAGGTGAAGGCGGCCCTGCATACGAGCATTGCCGGCAAACACATGTCCAGGGACGCATCCATACCCATGTCGCATCGCGACGGCGGCCGCGTGAAACTCGTGGATGTCGCCCGGGCGGCCAATGTCTCGCTGGCCACCGCCTCGCGGGCGCTCAATCAGCCCGAGATTGTCCGCGAGCCCATCCGGCGGCGGGTCGAGGAAGCGGTGCGCTTGCTGGGCTATTCGCCCGACCGGATGGCGCGCGCGCTGAGTTCCGGCCGGAGCCACATCGTGGGTGCGGTGGTACCGACCCTGGGAAACGCGATCTTCGCCGACGGGGTCGAGGCCCTGCAGGACCGCTTGGCGGCCCGCGGCTACACGCTGCTCCTCGCGAACTCGCAGTACGACCCGCGCAAGGAGGAGCAGGAGATCAGGGCCTTTCTTGAGCATGGCGTCGACGGGCTGGTGCTGGTGGGCGATTCGTTCGCGCCGGAGGTCCTGCCGCTTGTTCGCCAGCATGGGGTGCCGCTGGTCACCACCTATGTCTGCACCTCCGGCCAGGGGATCCCGGCTGTCGGGATCGACAACCGCCAGGCTACCCGCAAGATGACCCGATACCTCCTCGAACTCGGACATCGCGAGTTCGCGATCATCGCGAACACCGCCCTGCCGAACGACCGTTCCAAGGCGCGCCTCGACGGCATGGTGCTGGCGCTTGCCGAGGCCGGGATCCGGTTGCCCTCAGACCGGATCGTGGAGGTCGCCCTGCCCTCCATCGCCTATGGGCGCCGCGCGCTGTCGGGCCTGTTCGCGACCGATCCCGCCATCACCGCCGTGCTCTGCACCAACGATGCCGTGGCCGTGGGGGCTTCCTCGGAGGCGCGCCGGATGGGCCTGAACGTGCCAAGGGACCTTTCCATCGTGGGCTTCGACAATATCGAGATCGCCGCGGAGGGCGATCCGCCGCTCACCACGGTCAACGTGCCTGCCGATGAGATCGGGCGGATCGCGGCCGACTATCTGGTGAGCGTCGTCGAGGGCGGCCAGATCCCGATGAGCACAAGACTGGACGCCCCCCTGATTGTCCGCGACTCGACGGACAGGGTGCGCTCCCCGACGTGAACCCAGCGTACCGCTATCCGGGAAAGCACAAGCAGGATCGAGTCAGATGAGGGAGCCTGATGGCACGAGCTGAGTTCGACTACATCGTCGTCGGCGGAGGATCGTCCGGCTGCGTGGCCGCCGCGCGCCTGGTGAGCGCGGGCGGGTATAGGGTCCTCCTGCTCGAGGCAGGCCACTCCCACCGTCATCCGCTCCTGGACATGCCGCCGGGCATCTTCAAGATGATCAACGGCAGCAAGTACATGCGCTACCACACCACGGTGCCGCAGGAGCATCTGGAAGGGCGGGCCCACGATATCCCGCAGGGCAACGTGCTGGGTGGCGGCTCGTCGGTGAACGCGCAGGTCTATATCCGCGGCCGCCCGGCCGACTACGATGGCTGGCACGAGATCCTGCGTGGCAACAATGATGGCGCCGACTGGAGCTGGAACGCCGTGCTGCCCCATTTCCGGGGCATGGAGGCGAACAATCGCTTGTGCGACGAGCGGCACGGCATCGATGGCCCGCTCCTCGTCTCGGACCCTGGCCACGTCAACGAGTTCTCCCGCTGGTTCCTGCAGGCGCTGCAGTCCATGGGCGTTCCCTACAACCACGACTTCAACGGCCCGAGCCAGCGCGGCGTCGGCCTCTACCAGTTCACGAACCGGAGCGGGAAACGCAGCAGCGCGGCCTATGCCTTCATCGAGCCGTTGATGCGCGACCCGCGCCTGACGGTGCAGCTGAATGCCGAGGTCTCGCGGATCATCGTCGAGAATGGCCGGGCCGTCGCGGTCGTCTACCGGCAGAACGGCGAGGAGCATACGGCGTACGCCTCCGGCGAGATCATCGCCAGCGCGGGCGCGCTGGTCACGCCGAAGCTCCTGATGCTGTCCGGGATCGGGCCGGCGGAGCATGTCGAGGGCCATGGGATCCGCTGCCAGGTCGATCTTCCGGGCGTGGGTGCCAACCTGATCGACCATCCCGAAGTGCCCATCACCGCGATCGCCAACGGTCGCCATGGCTACTTCAAGGAAGGGGTGGGCTGGCGCATGCTGCGCAACGGCCTGCAGTTCAAGCTGTTCGGCAGCGGGCCCGTGACATCCGCCGGCGTCGAGGCGGGCGCCTTCGTGAACCCCGAGGACCCGGAGGCGCCGCCGACGATCCAGGCCTTCTGCGTGCCGATTGTCTACCTGGACCGGGACACCCGCAACACCATCAAGGACACCTACGGCCTCACCATCACGACCGTGGTGGTGAAGCCGAAGTCGCGGGGAACGGTGAAGCTGCGGTCGGCCGACCCGGCCGACATGCCGCTGGTCTCGCCGCACCTGCTGAAGGACGAAGAGGATATGCGCACCATGGTGGCCGGCCAGCGCTTCTTCCTGCGCGCCTTCAAGACCAGTCCGGTCGCCGAGCGGATCGAGCGCGTGGCCCTGCCGGACATGCCGGAGCCGGACGACGCGGCCTTGCGCAGCCACTGCCGGCGCTTCGTCAAGACCAACTACCATCCTGCCGGCACCTGCAGGATGGGCGCCGATGGCGACCCGATGGCAGTGTTGGACTCGCGGATGCGGGTGCGTGGGGTCGAAGGGCTGCGGGTCTGCGACATGTCGGCTGTTCCGGACATCAATGCCGGCAACACCAATGCCCCTGCCATGATGCTCGGCGACCGCTGTGTCGACTTCATCATGAAATCGACGAGCCACTGAGCGCGTCACCGGAGGCGGCTGGGCAGCGGTCGCCCCGGCAGTGCAGGAGCATCCTGCGGAGGTGAAAGGCGACGCAGCCCCTCAGGGTGCTGGTTCGATCGAGACCGTGATCTCGTCGCGGTAGACGCCGGCGCGCTTGCGGGCGACGTCGCCGATGACGACCTGGAGCGGGAGAACCGCCCCGCTTGCCGCGGTGGGCGAAAAGCTGCCGAGGCTGGCGGGGAAGTTCACTGTCTGGCCGGCGATGGAGGCCGCATAGTCGACGGTCCAGTCGTCGAATGGTGGGGCCAGCCGCAGGACGCCCCCCTCGCGCGACCGCACCTCCAGCCGGTAGCGGCCGTTGGAGCGGGCTTCGATGCCGATCGAGCGGCGCTCGCCGGATTCCAGCGTGCCGAAGTCCATGGTGTAGCTGTACGGGCTGGACACGTCGGCGCCCACCAGGTTCAGGCTGACGACCGAACTGACTTCTGCCTCCAGGATGAGGACGCGCAGGGCAAGCAGGTCCTTGCCGTTGACCTCGTAGACGCGCAGTTCGACCTCGTCCGTGTATCTTCCCGGCGCTGCCAGCTGCCCGCGTGGAATACGCAACTGGTAGGTCACCTCGGCACCCTGCCCGCTGTGTCCGACGGGCGGGACGATCACGAAGATCGGCGGCTTGCTGTTCTGCGGCCAGTCGGCGATCAGCCTCCGCCCATTGCTGGTGAGATCGTAGCGCAGCGGGCCATTGCCGGACGATGCCCCGGATGTCTGCCGCATCGAGATGTCGACATCCGGCGACCGGTAGAATCCCAGCCGCAATGGGCAGGGCTCCGGCCCATCCTGGCGCACCAGGATCGAGGCCTGCATCACCGTGTCGCCGGATTCGAACGGGTCATAGGGCAATGGCCGAACGCTCGGATTGATCTGGACTGTGCTCTCACAGGCGGTCGCGGCGGGCGATCCAGCCAGCACGGCCAGACACAGCACCGCGCCAGCCGCCGCTGCCTGCCGAAAGATTGCTCGTGTGCTGGTCATGGCAGTCCCGCCTGCAGTTCGCCCAGCTCGACCAGCCCCATGCCGCCCTCCGGGATCACGATCTCCGCCGCCACTCCCGCACTGCCATCCACTTGCAGGCGCCAACGCCCTGGCCGCAGCCCCTGGACAACAAACCGGCCGGTGGCGTTGGTGAAGAACGGCACCGGCGGCCGATCCGGCTCGGCCAACTCGATCGCCTGCCCCGACACCAGTGCAACCGGCACCTGCTCACGATCCTGCAGGGTGCCGAGCGCGGTGATGGTGTAGTCCGACCCAACCGTCACCGCATAGCCGGCGCGGTAGGGCGGGAACAGGTCGAACACGCCGGCACCCAGGTCATAGCCGAGCGGCAGGTCGTCGACGTCGTAGACGAGCCGCTGCGGCGCATAGGACGACAGCGATGGCACGAGCGCCGGCATCATTGCATCGCCCGTGGCGTCGACCTGCTCCTGGGAGGGCCCGATCGCCACGGTCCGCCCGTCCAGCGTGGGATGCAGTTCCACCAGCGCGAAGCTGTTGGCGATGGGCCGGCCGACGGCGAAGGTGCTGCCCGCGAACGCCACGGCGGTAGCGGCGCGCAGCGACGTCCGCTGGTCGAAGCCGTCCCCCTCGGGCAGCATGGCGATGCGGTGGCTGGCGCCGACCTCCCCGCGATTGGCATAGTAGGAGATGCTGCCGACCAGGCCTGCCTCGTCGTCGACCTGCTCGGCTTCGAGATCGAGGTCGTAGCTGCCGACATTGCCGGTCCCGCTGCGGGTGAAGGCGAGCCTAGAGCGGCCGCTCCTCGTGTCATGATCGGCGCGCAGCTGCGTCCGGTAGTCGAAATTGTAGATCAGCGACGCGAACAGCCGGAACCCCGGATCGTCATCGCCGTGGCCGTAGCCCAGCGTGGTGGTCAGCGACCAGGCCCGGCCGAACGAGCAGCTCAGCGTGGCGTCGGCACCATAGGTTTCGTCGCCGCCGTCAACCTGGGCGCTGTAGCGACCGGACAGCGAGCCGTAGAGCCGGTCGCCGAGGGCGCGCCCATAGGAAAAGGCGGCCTGCATTTCGTCGCCCTCGGGCGCACTACCAAACAGGCCGATCGTGCGAAAATCGCGGGACCTGATCTCGAAGGATGCCTGCAGGCTCTGGTTGATGCTGTCGGCCGCCGTATCCTGGAAGCTGCGATAGTCCAGGCGCAGCGCGTAGCCGGCCTCGCCTGCGTCGGCCAGGCTGCCCGCCAGATCCACCCCGAAGATGCCGAGCGGCGTCGCCTGGACCAGTCCCGCGCCCAGCTGGCGTACCTCCCGGTCCGCCTGGGCTTCGATCCCGGCCGTCAGGTTCTCGGTGATGCCGCGGCGGTAGAACCCGCTCGCCACATAGCCGTCCTCCCCATACTCCAGGCTGCCGTCCACCTGATCAGACAGGACACCCACCGTCAGGTCGAACTCGTCGATCCCCGCCTCCAGCAGGGAAAGGTCGGAGAACAGGGAGAAGTCGATTTCCTGGCGCAGGCCGGCATCGTCCTCGACCACGATCCGGATGTCGGTAGCGCCAAGCTGCGCGGTGATGTCCTCGATCTGGTAGTTGCCCGGGGGCAGGCGCAGGCGCCGGGTGAGCTGGCCGTTCTGGTAGATCTCGACATTGGAGGGACGGTCGATGCTCAGGCTGCGGGCACCGGTCGGACGCACGCTGCGGGTCGGCTGCAGGTCGGCATAGCTGCGGCTGACCGAGACGCCGAGCAGGTCGGCCCCGGCCTGAAAGGCGCCGGGCACCACGAACAGGTCGCCGGCCCTGACCCGGAGCACCTGCTCGGGAAAATCGACGACGGCGCGGCTTCCGGTGCGCTGCAGATCTCCCTGATCGAGCAGCATCTCGTTCTCCAGGACCAGCCGTCCCATGCGCAGCGCCCCGTCGATCCCGACCGCCGGCTCCTGCAGGCCGCTCTCGCCTCCACCATCGGAGGCGACGAAGTCGAGCCCGGCGCGCAGGTTGAGGTAGCCGCTGACCAGGGCCGGAACCTGCGCCTCGCTGCTGGGCTGGCTCGCCTGGTTGCGGTCCAGGGCGATCACCTGCGCCTCGCGGGCGTCGAGCGGCACGTCCAGGCGAAGATCGACCGCCGCCGGATCGAACAGGACGGCGATCTGCCCGGCCGAGGCTGTGGCGGCCGGCACGAACTCGGCGTCGCCCAGCGCTGCCGCAAGCCGGGCATAGGCCTCGGGGGCGAGAACCGGCCGGGCCAGTTCCAGGACCCGGGCGCGCTCGAAGCTGGCGCCACTGCCATCAGCCGCAAGCCGTGCCCGGACGTCCCCCAGGTAGAAGTCGCCGTCGCGCAGCGGCAGCGCCATCTCGATGGAGGGTGCCTCGGCGGCCGGCTGCGCCCACGCGGTCGTCGGCATGGCCGCGCCGGCCAGCACCAGCAGCAGCAAGATCGCGAGGGCGACGCGCAAGGCATGCCGCTCCGGAATCGAGCGTTCAGGGCTGCGCCGGCGCAGTCAGCTCGGCGGTGACAGAGCGGACTCCGGTGGGAATCTCGGCCGCGATGGAGAAGCGTCGACGCGCCCCCGGCTGGACCAGGCCCATGCCGATCAGCTGCCCGAGTTCTTCCGGTCCGATGGTGGTCGACCAGCCATTGCCCGACACGGACAGGCCGCCGCGGCTCAGATAGGCGTAGCGATCGCCCTTGTTCTCCAGGAGCACGCTGAGCGCGGCCTTGCCCCCTTCCCGGACCGGCGCTGCCTCGACCACGACCAGGGCAGGCTGGCTCTGCGGGCTGGCAACGTTGACGATCACAGCGAAGCTGTAGACCAGCTGGACGGAGGTGCCGGCATCGCTGGGGCGCACGGGCACCTGCTCGATCCGGACCGCATAGCTCCGGCTCTGCGCCAGCGCCGGGTCGCCCGCCCACTGGATGCGGAAGATCTGGGTGGCGCCCGGCTGGATGATCGCCTGGGGCGGGAAGATCACGAAGTCGCCGCTCGCATCGGCGAAGCTCTGGCTGCCGTCTTCCGCGATCGTCAGGCTCTCGACCCACACTTCCACCGGGAAGGCGGTGGCCTCGTCGCTCACCACGTTGATCTGCGCCCGGCTGTCGCGGCCGAGGCTGGTCAAGTCGATGACGGTCGGCCAGACGGTCATCGCCGCCGCCGGCACGGTCCAGGACAACAGGGCCAGCAGTGCCCAGCACACCAAGCGCATGATCGGATCGTTCGCAGGATGGAGGAATGGACGCCGTTCGCACGGGCGCAGGCCGCGGGTACCCGCCCTTTCCGGGATCGAGGGAAAGGACAGGTACCGGCGCTGCCCGTCAGGTCGCCGGGGCGATCGTGACCGTCAGCACGTCGGTGTAGGTGGCTGCCAGGAACGGCTTGTTGCTGCTCTGGGTCGTGAAGACCACGGTGATGTCGCCGCTGGCAGCGCCGCTCAATGACTGCGCCTGGGTCCTGGTCTGGTTTGGGGTATTGGCGTCGATATTGACGTTCTGGCCAGCCCAATTGGCCACGGCCTTGTAAGCAACGTAATGGTTAAAGTCGTTGTTCGGGTTGAGACCTGTGCTGGTCATCGCCCCATTCTGGGTGGTGAGGCTGATGCTTGGCTTGACGTTGCAGGAGGCCTTCGACTTCCATTCCGCCGTCGCATTCACGGAACCCGTGGCATTGATAGAAGTGCTGAAGTTGATGGACGGGGAAGCCGCGTTCGGGTCACCCGTCACCACGTTCTGCTGCTGCCCCCAAGAAGCGCCGCTCGTCGCGAACGTGCAGGCGGAAGCGACCGTGGCCGAAAGGTTGAAGGCCTTGCCGTCAGCCAGCGCCGGATGGACGTCGAGGGCGGTGCCGCCCAGCAGGAGACCGGCGGCAGCCGCCATGACGAAGCGAACACGGATCATCATTCGATCTTTCTCGTCTAGATGTCGCACGAAAGGGTTGGCGCCCTTGCCTGGACGCCGGCGAAATTGACAGCGAACGCGGGTTCAGGTCCGCGGCTGGAAGGAAATCGACAGTCTGTCGCGGTAGTGCCCGGCCAAGGGTTCCAGTTCCGGACGGCTCCAGCTGATCTCGACCTGACCGTCCATACCCTGGGCGATCCCGCCCCGGCTGTCAGCAGGGGCACAGGACGAACCAGCCGCCTCATGGCTGCCGCAGGCATGCACGAGCAGGCCGAGATCCGTGGGGATCTCGACTTTCGCCTGGTAGGCCACCCGATCGGTGAATGCGGCAGGCACCGAACCTCCCGCATCGCTCACCAGGGCACCCCGATCGGAACTCATCACCACCAGGAAGGGTGTGTTGCAGTCGACATGGATGGAAACAAGCCGACGACCCGCTTCACGCAGATCGCCCAGATCAATGGAAGTCGTGCTCGTGTCCATCGAGCAGCGAGCGGCAATTTCCCCTCGGATCGCGACGACCACCGCCGTCATCGCCCTCAAATCCTGAATACCGGCCAAAAAAAGGCCAGCCGCCAGCACAGCGAAGATCGCCGGATGCTTCAATATCCGTCCTCACCACTATTTTGCTGATAGATGAAATATTCAGACTGCCTTGCCGGCAGGCACCCACTTGCAAGCTTGCTAAAACCGCAGCTTCAAGCCGGTGTAGAAATCGATAACAAAATAGCGCAGCCCCGGAAAGGGGGTACTTGATCTTCGCCGGAAAAATTTCCGAATCCGTCAAGGCGGTTTTTTGACACCCCGGTTGACGCACCAGAAAAATCGGAAGCGCCCAAGCAGCGGGCCCCGAAGGGCCCGCCGCCCGACAGCTCAGCCGGCCTGCTGGATCGCCGACAGGATCCAGGCGCCACCCACCGGCCGGGTGAAGGTCCAAAGCTCGGTCACTTCCACGGGCTGCGCCGGATCACCCTCGACCACGCTGCCGCTGGCGCGCTCGACCGTGTAGTCCTTCATGGCATAGCGCATCGCCACCGTGGCGTACTCGGTGCTGCCCTCGCGCCAAGCTTCCGCCAGGTCGCCCTGCACGAGCCGGATGTCTGACAGGAGGTTCTGGCGGCCCCGAGCCCGGTTCGCCTCCAGCTCCTCGATGAAGTAGCCGTACATCTCCGGGGTCACCGCCGCCTGGAGCGCCACCAGGTCCTCCTGGCCATAGGCGGTCTGCACGGTGCGCAGCCCGTTCTCGAAGGCGGTGTAGTCGCCCGGCGCCACGCCGATCTCGTCGCGCACCCGGGCACGGTTCGGCCGCGGAGCGGCACCGCCGGGGGCGGAACGCGGGCGCGGCCCGGCGCCACCGGCGCCACCAGCGCCACCGGCATAGGCCGGCGCCGTGCGGCTGCGGAAGAAGGCCAGCGCGAAGCGCACCAGGACCACCACCAGCACGATCTGCAGGAGGAAGCCCAGGATCCCGGCGAAGCTGCCAAGGCCGGCAAAGAACCCGCCGCCGAACAGCATGCCGAACAGCCCGGCCCCGATCAGCCCGCCCATCAGCCCCGGCATGAAGCCACCCCGCGAGAAGAATCCGCCGCGCTGGCCGCTCGCAGCGGTACCCGCCGTGGCCGGCCGCTGCGCCGGCGTCACCGACTGCTGCATCGGCGCCGCCTTGTTGGGTGCCGTGGGCGTGGCCATGGGCTGGCTGTAGGTCCGCGCACCACGGCTGCCGAACGAGCCGCCCCGGCGCGCTTCCGCAACCGTGCTCGCCAGCACCATCACCACGGCCAGCGCCATGGCCGCGAACACGCGGATCCGCTGCCCGGTGGATCGCTTGGACTTCGTCACGCTTGTCTCCGCCTCGATGATAGATCGTCCCACAGAATATGGTCCTTCGCCCCGGAATTTGCAGGCAGGGACGCACCCGGGCCGCTCGTCCCCCTGGCCTCGCCTTCGCCCATTTTCAACATGATTTTGCTGTTCTTATCCGTGCAGCAGGTCCGGATATGTCGTATAATTGCGCCGGCATCATGCCAAGGACGGACCCGCCCGGGGCCTTGGCCCTTTGTCATCAGGCTCAAGGCGGTCCCCCATCGTCCCATCCGTCCGGCAGGCCTCGCCGCCGATGGCCGCGGCCTTGCCGCCGACGATCCCGAAGGACTGACACCATGTACATGCACATGGCTAGCACGCCTTCCTGGCCACGCTGGCTCCTGGGGCTTGCCTGCTGGCTGGCGCTGACGATGACGGCCCTGCCCGCCCAGGCGGACCGGGCGGGCAGGCATCTCGCCTCGGTGGAGGGCGTCGTCCGGACCAAGGGCCAGGGGCTCGGCGGCTATGCGGTGACCCTCTACCGGACGGCGCCCGCCGGTCCGACGGCCTTCCGCAGACATGGCTGGGAAACCGGCTAGGCCCAGGCGATCGGGCGCACCTTCACCGGTCCGAACGGCCGGTTCGCCCTGCGCTTCCCGGTGCCGGCCGATCCCGACAGCGTGCTCTACCTGGTGGCGCGGCATGGACCAGCCGAGCTGGCGACGGTGCTGCGCGGCGTAGCACCGGGCGAGCCGGACAATGCGGTCCTGCCGCGCAAGGTCGTGGTCAACGAACGCAGCACGGTCGCGACCGGCTTCGCGCTCGCCCAGTTCCTTGAAGGCCGCACGGTCGCGGGCAACACGGTGGGGGTGCGCAACGCCGCCGCCATGGTCGGCAACATGGTCGACCGGCAGAGCGGCGAGGTCGCGCCGGTGCTGGCGAAGCCACCCAACGGCGACGCGACCGAGACCCTGGCGACGTTCAACAGCCTGGCCAACATGGTGGCGAACTGCATCGCGGCGCGGCCGACCTGCTTCGGGCTGCTCGACGCGGCGCGCGGCCGGCTCGACCGCCTCCCCCTGGGCACGCTGCACGCCATCGCGGCGATCGCCCGCAATCCCTGGCGCCATGTGGACGAACTCTACCGGGTCGCGACCCTGCGTCCCGCCACCTACACCCCGGCCCTGGCCACCCCGCCCAATGCCTGGACGATCGCCCTGAAGTTCCAGGGCGACGGCAACATCAACGGGCCGGGCAACTTCGCGTTCGACGCGCAAGGGACCGCCTGGGTCGCCAACAACTACACGCCGGGCGGCGCCACCGACCAGGTCTGCGCCGGCCAGACCGTGTACCGCTTCACCCCGACCGGGCGGCTCTATCCGGGCGCGCCCTATGCCGGTGGCGGCGTCTCCGGGGTCGGCTACGGCATCACCAGCGACCCGGCCGGGCGGATCTGGCTCGGCAATTTCGGCTTCGAGTCCGATGCCTGCTCGAAGACGCCCGCCGCCGCGCCGCACAACAGCGTTTCTCTGTTCGACGCGCAGGGCAACGCGCTCTCCCCGGACATCACCGGCTACACCGCCGGCAGGATCTCCTGGCCGCAGGGCACGGTCTCGGACCGTGACGGCAACATCTGGATCGCCAATTGCGGCAACGACAGCGTCACCCTCTACCCGGGCGGCGACCCGCGCCGGGCGCGCAACATCGGCAGGGCCCGGCTGGGCCTGGGCAAGCCGTTCGACATCGCGATCGATCCGCGGGGCCAGGCCTGGGTCACCGGCAACGACAGCAGCTCGGTGGCGGTGATCGGCCGGCGCCGGGTCTGGACGATCGACGGCGATGCCTTCGACCGGCCGATGGGCATCGCCGGGGACAGCCGGGGCAACATGTGGGTCGCCAATTCCGGGGTGGTCGACGTGCCCTGCCCGGACGGCGGCAAGGCCCCGGGGTCGGAGTTCGGCGGCTCGATCACCCTGATCGGCGCCAACGGCGCCATCGCCCGCGGCGCCCCCTTCACCGGCGGCGGCATCGCGATCCCGTGGGGGATCACCGTGGACGGTGCCGACCAGGTCTGGGTCGCCAATTTCGGCAGCGGCCTGGCCGAGGGCGGCAGCGCCGAGGTCCGCATCAGCCAGTTCTGCGGCACCAACGTCGCCGCGTGCCCGCCCGGCCTGCGCACCGGCGACCCGATCTCGCCAAAAACGGGCTACACCAACCGGGGCCTGACCCGGATCACCGCGGTGGCGGTCGATCCGTCGGGCAATGTCTGGGCCGCCAACAACTGGAAGATCGCCGCCCTGCCGAACAATCCGGGCGGCGACGCCATCATGATCTTTGTGGGGCTCGCCACCCCGCTCAAGGCGCCGCTGATCGGCCCGCCGGAGCCGCCGGACAGCCTGCCCTACCGGCTGTTCCGGCCAGGCGCGCGCCATCAAAAATTTGGCCGGAAACCCTCTTGACGCTGTTTGGGCGATTCCCATTTGAGAATTCGTCGGGTGCCACGATGGGCCCGGCGAGTGGGTTGGAAGCGAAGGGCTCCGGTCGGGGCATTCGCGCACAGCCCTTGCCAAGTCGCTCAATGGAGGACTTCCATGCGTAACTTCGACCTCTCCCCCCTGCTCCGCGCTTCCGTCGGCTTCGACCGCTTCGACAAGCTGTTCGAGACTGCCTTCGGTGAAGCTGCCCGCGAGCAGACCTATCCGCCCTATAATATCGTGAAGAACGGCAAGGACACCTACCGGGTGACCCTGGCGGTCGCCGGGTTCGGGCCTGAGGATGTCGACATCACCGTCCACGAGAACCAGCTGATCGTGAAGGGCCAGATCTCCCGCCCCGAGCAGGGCGTCGAGTATCTTTATCGCGGCATCGCCCAGCGCGCCTTCGAGCACCGCTTCCAGCTGGCCGACCACGTCCAGGTGGTCAGCGCCAACCTGGTCAACGGCCTGCTCGACGTACAGCTGAAGCGCGAGGTGCCCGAGGCCCTGCAGCCGAAGAAGATCTCGATCGGCGCCGAGAAGACCGCGCAGCCGAAGGTGATCGAGCAGCAGGACAACAAGGCCGCCGCGTAAGCACGGCCGACGGGGCAGCCGCCGCACGAGCGGCTGCATCCGGTCCATCATGACGAAGGGAGCCGGTCGGGGCAGCGACCGGCTCCCTTTTCGCATGGAGCGGGCCGCGCGGCCGGTCCTCGCGGGACGGCTCGGGTTCGTTCGTGGAAATCCCTGATGAGGAGTGGCGCGGATCGCGGCCGGCAGCGGCCAGGGGAACAGGGCCTGGCCCCGGTTCCCGCCATCCTCAGGTTCGTTCGTGCAAAGCGCGCCCTGCGGCATGGAACAGGATCCCGGGCCGGCCTCGGGAGCATCATCTGACCGGTATCCCCAGGCTCGGGCTCGTCGCGCAGCCGGTGTCTCGGATTTGTTCGTGTAAATCCGCCGGACATGCCCGTGGTGAGCTTGGACCGGAGTAGGCCAGGGCCGGCAACGTCCCTGCGCTCGGGTTCGTTTGTGCAAATCCGTCGGGCATGTCCGTGGCGGGGCCTCGGGCGGATGAGGAGCTGGAGCGGGCTGGGCCCGGCATCGTCCCCGTGCTCGGGTTCGTTTCGCAGCCGGTGTCTCGGGTTCGTTCGTGCAAATCCGTCGGCATGTCGGTGGCAAGTGCTCGGGCGGATGAGGAGCCAAAGCGCGCCAGGGCCGGGATCGTCCCCGCGCTCGGGTTCGTTTCGCAGCCGACCTCTCGGGTTCGCTCGTGCAAATCCGCCGGCATGTCGGTGGCGAGTGCTCGAGCGGATGAGGAGCCAAAGCGCGCCAGGGCCGGGATCGTCCCCGCGCTCGGGTTCGTTTCGCAGCCGGTGTCTCGGGTTCGTTCGTGCAAATCCGCCGGGCATGCACGTGGCGAGGCTTCGGGCCGGAGCGGCCCGGTTCGCGCGCTCGGGTTCGTTTGGGCGATGGGAGGATTTGCCCGGCCAACGGCAGCGACATGGATCTGGCGCAGGGCGGAAGATGCGGGCCGGGACCGTGGCGCTCGCTTGAGGCATGGCTGGTCTTCCACCGGATAGGGGGCGGCGGCGGCCAGCATAGCAGTTATCGGCTTATAGTCCTATCAAGCTGCTCAGCGGGTGGCGAGGCGACGCTTACGCTTGCGGCGGACCCACCATTGCTCGATGCGGATCAGGGCGCGGCGGGTCGGGCGGCGCAGGGGCGGGACGTCCTGGGCGAGCAGCAGCAGGCCCAGGGGCAGCATCCACAGGCCCAGGATCGGCAGGAAGCTGAGCAGGCCGCCGATCACCGCGAGGACGCCGACCGGAATCCTGATCCAGCGTGACGAGGGCTCGCGCAGCCATTGCAGCGTCCGGGCGGCACGGACGGGCAGCTCCTTCTCGATCCGCCGCAGCTGGCGGTCGAGCTGTTCGAGTTCCCGGTCCGCCATTGCTCCTCCCCAACGATTGCCTGCGCGGGATTCTGCATGCCCAGTCGCGCCGGACTAGCGCGAAACGACATGAAGGCGCCCTCCCGGCCCTGGGAACAAAGGCCCAGGAGGCACCGTCGCAGCCTTGACGCCGGAGCACCGTGCTTCCGGCTGGCATAAGATCGACGGCATTAACCAGAGAACAGGCAGACGAGTCCCAAGAAAAATCAGGCGCTCAAACAAACGTTAAAAATACCAGTTTCCGGTGTTGATATATTGCCTGAATATCCGTCCCCGCATGTTGAACCGGCTTGGCTGCCGGCCCTTCGGCCAGGAAGTACAACCATCCGCGAAGCCGGCATGACCCCAAACAAAAACGGCCCCGGGATTGCCCGGGGCCGCTTCCGTTCCGAAGAACCGCTCAGTTCTTCGCGCTGTCGACCAGCTTGTTGTTGCCGATCCACGGCATCATCGCGCGCAGCTTCTCGCCGACCTGCTCGACGGGGTGGGCGGCTTCCTTGGCGCGGATCGCCTTGAAGCTGGCCTGGCTGGCCTTGTTCTCCAGCACCCAGTCGCGCACGAAGCGGCCTTCCTGGATGTCGGCCAGGACGCGCTTCATCTCGGCCTTGGTCTCGTCGGTGATGATCCGCGGGCCGGTCATGTAGTCGCCGTACTCGGCGGTGTTCGAGATCGAGTAGCGCATGTTGGCGAGGCCGCCTTCGTAGATCAGGTCCACGATCAGCTTCACTTCATGCAGGCACTCGAAATAGGCCATCTCCGGCGCGTAGCCGGCCTCGACCAGGGTCTCGTAGCCGGCCTTGATCAGGGCGCACATGCCGCCGCACAGCACGACCTGCTCGCCGAACAGGTCGGTCTCGACCTCTTCCTTGAAGCTGGTCTCGATGACGCCGGCGCGGCCGCCGCCGATCGCCGCGGCATAGGACAGGCCCAGGTCGAGCGCGCCGCCGGAGGGATCCTGGTGGACCGCGATCAGGCAGGGCACGCCGCCGCCCTTGGTGTACTCGGCGCGGACCAGGTGGCCGGGGCCCTTCGGCGCCACCATCAGCACGTCGAGGTCGGGGCGGGCCTCGATCAGCTTGAAGTGGATGTTCAGGCCATGCGCGAACATCAGGGCGGCGCCCTGCTTCATGTTGGCGGCCAGCTCGTCGGCCCAAAGATCGGCCTGCAGCTCGTCAGGCACCAGGACCATGACGACGTCGGCCCACTTGGCGGCCTCGGAGGGCGTCATCGCCTTCAGACCAGCGGCCTCGACCTTCTTGCGGGTGGGCGAGTTCTCGCGCAGGCCGACCACGACCTCGGCGACGCCGCTGTCCTTCAGGTTGTTGGAATGACCGAAGCCCTGGCTGCCGTAGCCGATCACGGCCACCTTCTTGGACTTGATCAGGTTGAGATCGGCGTCCCGATCGTAATAGACGCGCATGTTTCGCCCCTCCCGGCTCGACAAGTACAAAACAGAAAAGTTCAGGATCAGTCGCTGCGGTCGCTCTGCAGCATGCTGGCGCCACGGGCGATGGCGACCACCCCGGCCCGGCTCACCTCGGCCGGCTCCACCAGCGAGATGAAGCTGTCCACCTCGTCGGAGGTGCCGGTGAACTCGAACACGAAGGTGTCCGGGGTGCTGTCGACCAGCCGGGCATGCATGAAGTCGGCGATGCGCAAAGCGCCGATCAGCCGCTCGCGGTCGCCGCTGATCTTGATCAGCGCCAGCTCGCGCTCGACATGCGGACCCTCGACCGTCAGGTCCTGCACCTTGTGAACCGGCACCAGCCGGGCCAGCAGGTTCTGGATCTGCTCGATCACGAGCGGCGTGCCGGTCGTGACGATGTTGATGCGCGACAGGCCGCGCGCCTTGTCGACTTCGGCGACCGTCAGGCTCTCGATGTTGTAGCCTCGGCCGGAGAACAGGCCGATGACCCGGGCCAGCACGCCCGGTTCGTTGTCCACCAGCACCACGATCGTGTGGCGTTCTTCAGGGATCGACATCTGCGGGGGTATCCCCGTTACCTTGTATGTGCGGTGGCGGCCGGCACCCCGAGGGCGCCGGCCGCGGCGAGATCGAGCGACGCTCGGCTAGGCTCAGACGAGTACCATGCCGTCTTCGGAGCCTTTCACCGGACCCCAGTCGTCGTCCGGGGCCAGCTGGATCTCGTTATGGGCGGCACCGCCCGGGATCATCGGATAGACGTTCTCGGCCCGGTCGGTGATGCAGTCGACGATCACCGGCTTGTCGGTCTTCAGCATTTCCCGGATGACGTCGTCGAGGTCAGCGGGATCCGAGCAGCGCAGGCCGACCGCGCCGAACGCCTCGGCCAGCTTCACGAAGTCCGGCAGGCTGTCCATGTAGCTCTCGGCATGGCGATTGCCGTGGAAGAAGTCCTGCCACTGCCGGACCATGCCCATGTAGCTGTTGTTCAGGATGAACGACTTCACCGGCAGGCGGTACTGGATGGCGGTCGACATCTCCTGCATGTTCATCAGCCAGGAGGCGTCGCCGGACACGCAGACCACCAGCGAGTCCGGATGGGCGATCTGGGTGCCGATCGCCGCCGGGAAGCCGTAGCCCATGGTGCCAAGGCCGCCCGAGGTCATCCAGCGCAGGGGCTTCTCGAACTTGAAGTGCTGGGCCGCCCACATCTGGTGCTGGCCGACATCGGTGGTGATGTAGACGTCCTGGTCGCGGGTCAACTCGTAGAGGCGCTGGATCGCGTATTGCGGCTTGATGATCGACGAGCTGGCGCGGAAGCCCAGCGAGTTCTTGGCGCGCCACTCCTCGATCTGGCTCCACCAGCCGGCCGTGCGCTCGTTGCCCGACGGCTCGTTGTCGCGCCGGTTCCAGGCATCCAGCATGGCGCGCAGGGTCGGCAGCGCGTCGCCCACGATCGGCACGTCCACCGCGATGTTCTTGTTGATCGAGGACGGGTCGATGTCGACGTGGATCTTCTTGGAGTGCGGCGAGAACTTCGAGGTGATCCCGGTGATCCGGTCGTCGAAGCGGGCGCCGATGCAGACCATCACGTCGCAGTCGTGCATCGCCATGTTGGCTTCGTAGGTGCCGTGCATGCCGAGCATGCCGACGAACTGCTTGTCCGAGGCCGGATAGGCGCCGAGGCCCATCAGGGTCAGGGTGACCGGGTAGCCGGTCGCCTGGACCAGCCGGGTCAGCTCGGCGCAGGCTTCCACGCCGGAATTCACCACGCCGCCGCCGACATAGAAGATCGGCCGCTCGGCGCGCCGGAGCAGGTCCACCGCCTGCTCGATCCGGTCCATCGAGGGGTCGCGCACCTCCACCCGGCCGCGGATCCGCGATTCCGCCATGGAGCGATAGGGCGCCTGGCCCATCTGGATGTTCTTGGGCAGGTCGACCACCACGGGGCCCGGCCGGCCGGAGCGGGCGACGTGGAACGCCTCGTGGATGGCCGGGGCCAGCTCCTCGACGTCCTTCACCAGGTAGTTGTGCTTGGTGCAGGGCCGGGTGATGCCGACCGTGTCGGCCTCCTGGAAGGCGTCGTTGCCGATCATGTGGGTCGGCACCTGGCCGGTCAGGCAGACGATCGGCACCGAGTCCATGAGCGCGTCGGTCAGGCCGGTCACCGTGTTGGTGGCGCCGGGCCCGGAGGTCACCAGCACCACGCCGACCTTGCCGGTCGAGCGGGCATAGCCTTCGGCGGCGTGCACGGCGGCCTGCTCGTGGCGCACCAGCACGTGGCGGATCTTCCCCTGCTTGAAGATCGCGTCGTAGAGGGGAAGCACGGCCCCGCCGGGGTAGCCGAAAATGACCTCTACACCCTGCTCTACGAGGGCCGCGAGCACTACCTCGGCACCCGTCATCGGGCGCGAGGCGGCCGTTGCGGTCGCAAGCTTGGTGGTGTCGGTCATCGGTCGAACTCCGCCGGGCGTGAAATGGCCCGGGATGCGGTTTTCAGGGTGGCCCTTCGGGCAAAGCGTTAGCCCCGCCCTCTTTTTCAAAGGGCGCGGCAAGCTAGCTTCGTGACAGGGCAGCGTCAACGCGAGCGGGACGGGATTCCCGCCGTGGCGGCCAGGATTTGGTCCAGGACCGCCTCGCGGACGGCGGGATCGTCGCCGAAACCCGCGATTGGCTGAAGCTGGCTCAGCCGATGGCGCAAAAAGGTCACCTGACGCTTGGCATAGCGCCGGGTGGCGATCGCGGCGTCGGCCAGGGCGGTGTCGGCATCGGCCAAGCCGTCCAGGTGGCGGGCCAGTTCCGGCACCCCCACCGCCTTGAGCAGCGGCGACCGCTCGGTGCCCGGCCGTGCCCGGAAGCTCGCCAGCTCATCAAAGGCGCCGGCAGCGGCCATGGCGGCCAGCCGCCGCTCTATCCGGGCGACCAGGGCGGCCCTTGGCGGCACCAGCGCGATCCCCAGCGGTGCGAGCGGCCCGAGATCCGGGCGGACCCTTGGCTGGTCCTGCCAGAAAGAAAGGGAGCGGCCGGTGGAGCGGACCACCTCGAGGGCGCGCATCAGCCGCTGCGGATCGCTCGGGCGCAGCCGGGCAGCCATCTCCGGGTCCTCTCGGGCCAGCAGCGGATGGAGGTCGTCCGGCGGCAGCGCCCGGACCTCCTCCCGGATTTCTGGCCGGATCACCGGGACCGGGGCGATCCCGTGCAGCAGCGCGTCCAGGTAGAGGCCGGTGCCGCCCACCAGCACCAGGGGAACGTCGCGTTTCAGCAAAGGTTCGAGAAGGGCCAGCCAGCGCCCGGCCGAGCCCTGCTCCGCCGCGTCCCAGATCCCGTACAGGGCATGGGGCACCGCCGCCTCCTCGGCGGGGACGGGCCTGGCGGTCAGCACCGGCAGGTCGCGGTAGAGCTGCATCGAGTCGGCATTCACCACGATGCCGCCCAAAGCACTGGCCGCCGCCATCGCCAGCGCCGACTTGCCGCTCGCGGTCGGGCCGCCTATCACGATCACCGGCCGGTTCATATTGCAGTGCAGCATTCAGGGAGGGACTTCATGACCGTGGTCACGCTGGTGAGCGATCCGGAGGCGCTGGCCCTGGTTCCCGCCCTGGTGGCGGAGGCCGGGCGGGTGCTGCGCGCCGAGCCGCTCGTCCTGTCGGACCACGAGGCGGTGGCCTTCGAGGTGCCGGAAGTGACGCCGGAGATGCGCCGGGCGCTGGCCGACCTGGTGGGCGAGCGGCCGATCGACCTGGCGGTGACGCCGTCGGAGAACCGGCGCAAGCAGATCCTGCTCTGCGACATGGACAGCACGATCATCACCACCGAGTGCATCGACGAGCTGGCCGAGGTCGTGGGCATCCGGGCGGAGGTGGCGGAGATCACCCAGCGGACCATGAACGGCGAGCTGGACTTCGCGGCCTCGGTGACCGCCCGGGTCAAGCTCCTGGCCGGGCTGGAGGAGAGCGTGATCGACCGGCTGCTGGCCGAGCGGATCGAGCTGACGCCAGGGGCCGCCACGCTGGTGCGCACCATGCGCGAGAACGGTGCGCACACGGCGCTGGTCTCTGGCGGCTTCACCCGCTTCACCGCCCCGGTGGCGGCCAGGGCCGGGTTCGAGGAGCACCGCGCCAACGAGCTGGAGATCGTCGGCCAGCGCCTGACCGGGAGGCTCCTGCCCCCGCTCCTGGACGCCGACGCCAAGCTGCGGGCGCTGGACGAGTTCGTGGAGCGGTTCGACCTGAGCCATGCCGACGTGCTGGCCGCAGGGGATGGCGCCAACGACATCCCGATGATCCAGGCCGCCGGGCTGGGCGTCGGGTTCCGGCCGCATGCCAAGGTCGCCCAGGCGGCCCGGGTGGTGGTGCGGCACGGCGACTTGACCGCGCTGCTCTTCATCCAGGGCTACCCGAAAAGCGAGTTCCTGAGCTGAGGCCCCGCCGGCCGGGATGCTTCCCGGCCGGCGGGCCCAAGCCCAGGCGGCACGCCGCGATCAGCTGGCCAGGCGCAGCGCCACGAAGCGCAGGTCGCCCTGGCGCTCCACCATCAGCAGGATGTTCTTCTTGCCGGCCGAGCGCGCCTCCTCGACCTTGTCGAGCAGGGCCTGCGGGGTGTCGACCGGGTCCTGGCCGGCCTCGAGCACGATGTCGCCGGCCTGCAGGGCCTCCTCGGCGGCAGCGCTGTTCGGGGCGACCTCGGTGATCACCACGCCCTTGGTGGCTTCGTCGCCCAGCTGGTACTGGCCGCGGCTCTCCTCGGTGAGCTCCTGGACCTTCATGCCCAACGCATCCACCGACACCACCGCGTCCGGGCTGGCCTGGGGCTCGTCCTGGCCGGTGCTGGTCTCCTCGGCCTGGGCCTCGTCGTCCGGCAGCTCGCCCAGCGTGACCTTGACGGTCTGGCGCTCGCCCTTGCGCCAGATCAGGACCTCGACCTCCTTGTTGACCGCGGTCTCGGCCACGATGCGCGGGAGCGAGCGCATCTTGTCGATCTGCTTGTGGTCGAACTCCAGGATCACGTCGCCCGGCTGGATGCCGGCGGCCAGCGCCGGGCCGCCTTCCTGGGTGCTGGCGACCAGGGCGCCGCGGCCCTCCTCCAGGCCCAGCCCCTCGGCGATCTCCTGGGTGACGTTCTGGATGCGCACGCCCAGCCAGCCGCGCGCCACCCGGCCGGTGGTCTTCAGGCTCTCGATGATCGGCTTGGCGATGTTGGCCGGGATGGCGAAGCCGATGCCGACATTGCCGCCGGATGGCGAGAAGATCGCGGTGTTGATGCCCAGCACCGTGCCGTCCATGGCGAAGGACGGCCCGCCGGAATTACCGCGGTTGATCGCGGCGTCGACCTGGATGAAGTCGTCATAGGGGCCGGCATTGATGTCGCGGTTGCGCGCCGAGACCACCCCGGTGGTAACGGTGGAGCCCAGGCCGAACGGGTTGCCGATCGCCAGCATCCAGTCGCCCACCCGGATCTGGTCGCTGTCGCCCAGCTCCACGAACGGGAACGGCTCGTCGCGCTCGATCTTGAGCAGCGCCAGGTCGGTCTTGCTGTCGGTGCCGATCATCTCGGCGACATACTCGCTGTCGTCGTTCAGGATGACCTTGATCTCGTCGGAATCGGCGATGACGTGGTTGTTGGTCACCACGTAGCCGCTGGGATCCACGATGAAGCCGGAGCCCAAGGAGAAAGCGCGGCGCTGCTGCTGCGGCTGCTGCGGCCGGTCGGGCCGGTTCTGGTCGAAGAATTCCTTGAAGAACTCCTCGAACGGCGAGCCCGGCGGGAACTGCGGCATCGGCATCGCCTGCTGGTCGCGCGCCGCCACCTCCTTGCTGGTCGAGATGTTGACCACCGCGGGCGCGACCTTCTCGACCAGGGGCGCGAAGCTCGGCGGCGCGAAGTCCTGCCCAGGCGTCACCTTCTCGCCCAGGGGTTCCGCCTCCTGGGCCTGGAGCGGGCCGGCGGCGATGCTGCCGCCAAGAAGCAAGACGGCCAGCGCCGAAAGGATGCCCACGGGCTTCGGCGGAACCGGAGAAAGCTTTCGAACGATCATACCCAACATCCCGTTGGCACGGCCGTCGGCCTCCATGGCGCCCTCGCCGCAGGATGACCTCGCTGAACCGAGCAGAGTCTCGACCTCGACAATCTAGACCCTGGCCGATCCCAGGGCCAGAGCAGGGCGCGCAATCAGCTGCGGCCCGATCAACCGCGCAGCAACCAGACCACCACCACGCCGGTCACCGCGAAGGCCAGCCCGCCATAGCGCAGGGCACCTTCCTCGGTTTCGGCGGCGCGGGCGGCCAGCCGGCGCATGGCGGTCGGAAAGAGAGCCCAGACCACGCCCTCCACCACCAGCACCAGCGCCAGTGTCTGCCAAAAATTCATCATCGCTCGTCACCCTCACGAAGCGGGCGGGGGGCGAACCCCGCCCGCCTGCGGACCTCAGGGTTGTGCCTGGGGTTCGGGTGTCAGGGAGCCGACCGTGGCGCCGTCCTCGGCCTCGTCCGGCGCGGCCGAGCTGGTCTCGGCGGCGCCGCCCGGCGACGCCTCGCCGGCCGTCCGGTCGGGCGAGAGGTCCGGCTGCATGAAGTAGCGGAAGAACTCGCTGTCCGGCGAGATCACCAGGTTGGTCTTCCCGTCGGCCAGCGCCTGGCGATAGGCCTCCATCGACCGGTAGAACTGGTAGAAGTTCTGGTCCTGGCCATAGGCCTCGCCGAAGATCCGGGTGGCCTCGGCATCGCCCTGGCCGCGGAAGATGTCGGCCTGGCGCCGGGCGTCGGCGATCAGCACGCGCCGCTCGCGATCGGCGCGCGAGCGGATCCGCTGGCCGATCTCGGCGCCCTGCGCGCGCAGCTCGTTGGCCTCGCGCTGCCGCTCGGTCTGCATCCGCTGGTAGATCGCCTGGTTGTTCTGCTCCGGCAGGTCGGCGCGCTTGATGCGCAGGTCGACCAGCTCGACGCCGAACCCCTGCATCGACCGGTTGGTCTGGGTGCGGATGCGCTGCATCAGGTCGGTCCGCTCGGTGCTGAGCACCTGGATCAGCCCGACCTCGCCCAGAACGCCACGCAGGTTCGAGGACAGGATCGGCCCCAGCCGGCTGCGGAACGCCTCCTCGTCGCCCACCGACTGGCGGAAGCGGGTCGGAGAGGTGATCCGGTAGCGGGCGAACGCGTCCACCACGAGCCGCTTCTGGTCGCCCAGGATCAGCTCCACCGAGATCGCGTCGAAATCCAGCACACGCTTGTCGAAATAGGTCACGTTGTCGACGAACGGCACCTTGAAGTGCAGGCCGGCATCCCGGACCTCGCGGACCGGCTCACCGAACCGGACCACCAGGGCCTGCTGCGCCTCGTTGACCGTGAACAGGCTGGAATAAAGGCCGATCACGGCGACGGCCGCGACAGCTCCGGCGGCGGCGACGGCGCGGCTGGTCATTGGGTGCCTCCGGTCGACGGAATGCTGGGTACGGAGGTGGTGTCCTCGGCCGGGGCGGGCCGGCCGCTACCCCGCTGCAGCTCCGGAAGCGGCAGGTAGGGCACCACGCCCTGCCCCTCGCCACCCTGCTCGATCAGGACCTTGTCGGTGCCGTTCAGGACGTCCTCCATGGTTTCGATGTAGAGGCGCTGCAGGGTCACGTCGCGCGCCTTGGCATATTCCCCGAGCACCGACAGGAAGCGCTGGGCCTCGCCTTCGGCGCGGGCGACCTGCTCTTGCTGGTAGGCCTGGCCTTCCTGCAGGATCCGCTCGGCCTCGCCTCGGGCGCGCGGGATGATGTCGTTGGCGAAGGCTTCCGCCTCGTTCTGGGCGCGCTCGCGGTCGGCCTGGGCGCGCTGCACGTCGCGGAACGCGTCGATCACCTCCTGCGGCGGGTCGGCCTTCTGCAGCTGGACCTCGTCGATCACGATGCCGGCGCCGTACTCGTTCATCAGCGACTGGATCAGCTCGCGGCCGCGATCCTCGATCTGGCGGCGGCCCTCGGTGGTGACCTCCTGGATCGGGGTCTGGCCGACCAGCTCGCGCACCGCGCTCTCCGCCGCCGCCTTCACCGTCTCGGCCGGGTCGCGGATGTTGAACAGGAACTGGGCCGGGTCGCTGATCCGCCAGAACACCACGAAATTGATGTCGACGATGTTCTCGTCGCCGGTGAGCATCAGGGCCTCTTCAGGCACCTCGCGCGCGTTCACCCGGCTGCCCTGGGTGGTCGTGCCCGACGAGCGGAACCCGACCTCGACCCGGTTGACGCGGGTGACCTGCGGCTTGAGCACCCGGCCGACCGGCCAGGGCCAGTTGTAGTTCAGGCCGGAATCGGTGACGTCGCTCAGCCGGCCGAACACCAGCTCGACGCCCTTCTCTTCCGGCTGCACGAAGTAGAAGCCGCTGAGCAGCCAGGCGCCGAGCGCCAGGCCGGCCACCGCCGCGATCACGGTCTTGTTCGGAATCTTGCCGCCCGAGGAGGAACCGCCGCCCCCGGGAAAGAGTTGACGAACCCGTTCCTGGCTTTTGCGGATCAGCTCTTCCAAATCTGGCGGCTGCGAGCCGCCGCCGCCGCCCGGACGGGGTGCCCAGGGGCCACCGCCGCCCTGACCGCCGTTCCATCCGCCACCACCGTTGGGGTTCCAGGGCATCAAGCCTCACCTAGTCGGAGGGACCAAGGTCCCGGATCATCGTCGAAAAACCTCTCCTCGAGACCGGACAGACGCTGTCCGCCCTCCAAGTCGGGCCATGTGTCCGCTATATGTCCCCGACAACAGGCGGGTTCAACATGGCTGACTTGAGCAAGGAACAGGTTCTGGGCGCACTCGCCGGAGTGCAGCTGCCCGGCAGCGGTACGAACCTGGCGGAATCCGGGATCATCGGCGGCATCGTCATCAAGGGCGCCAATGTCGGCTTCTCCATGGAGATCGACCCGTCCCGCGCGGAAGCGATGGAGCCGGTGCGGCGCGCGGCCGAGGCCGCGGTGCGCGCCCTGCCCGGGGTGACCTCGGCCACCGCCGTGCTCACCGCCGAGCGCCGCGCCGGCGGAGCGCCCGCCCAGGATCACACCCACCGCGCCACTCGGCCGCAGGGCCAGCCGGCCCCGCAGGGGGTGCCGGGGGTGCGGAACATCATCGCGGTCGCCTCGGGCAAGGGGGGCGTGGGCAAGTCCACCACCGCCATCAACCTGGCCCTGGGCCTGGCCGCGATCGGCCAGCGGGTCGGCATCCTGGACGCCGACATCTACGGCCCCTCGATCCCGCGGATGGTGGGCGCCTCCGGCAAGCCCAGCACCCCGGACGGCAAGAAGCTCGACCCGATGCGCGCCTGGGGCATCCCCACCATGTCGATGGGCTACATGGTGGAGGAGGACACGCCGATGATCTGGCGCGGCCCCATGGTGCAGAGCGCCATCCAGCAGATGCTCACCGACGTGGCCTGGGGGGAGCTCGACGTGCTGGTGGTCGACCTGCCGCCCGGCACCGGCGACGCCCAGCTGACCATGGCGCAGAAGGTCCCGCTCACCGGGGCGGTGATCGTCAGCACGCCGCAGGACATCGCCCTGCTCGATGCGCGCAAGGCGATCCAGATGTTCCGCAAGGTCGACGTCCCGATCCTGGGGATCGTCGAGAACATGAGCTACTACTGCTGCCCGAACTGCGGGCACCGCGCCGACATCTTCGCCCATGGCGGCGCCAGGCAGTGCGCGGAGAGCTACGGCGTGCCGTTTTTGGGCGAGGTGCCGCTGGACATCCGGATCCGGGAGACCTCGGACGGCGGCGCGCCGATCGTGGCCTCCGACCCGGGCTCGCACCATGCCGAGGTGTACCGCTCGGTGGCGGCCGAGGTGCGCCGGCAGATGGACGCGATCACCGGCGCCGCCCGGCCGTTCCCGAAGATCGTCTGGCAGTAGCAGGCCGCCGGCGGCGCGGGACCTTCCCGTTCCCAGCAAACGGCATCATCTTCGTTTCCGGCCCCCGGATCCCAACGCAGGGACGACTGGATGAATTCCGCGATTGCCGCAGACATCGCGAAGATCGGCCGGCTGAGCGCGGTCCCGTCGATCCTGGAGATCGTGTCGGCGATGACCGGGCTGCGCTTTGCGGCCGTGGCCAGGGTCACCGACGACAGCTGGACCGCCTGTGCGGTCCTGGACAAGGTCGGCTTCGGCCTGAAGGTGGGGGGCGAGCTGGAGGTCACCACCACGCTCTGCCACGAGATCCGCTCGGCGCGCACGCCGATCGTGATCGAGCAGGTCAGCGACGACTCCCTCTACTGCGGCCACCACACGCCGCGGATCTACGGGTTCGAGAGCTACATCTCGGTGCCGATCATCCGTCGCAACGGCGAGATGTTCGGCACGATCTGCGCCCTGGACCCGCTGCCGGCCAGGCTGCGGGACGGCAAGATCCTGGAGATGGTCCAGCTCTACGCCGAGCTGATCGCGGCGCAGCTCGAGATCGAGGAGCAGCTGGCCGCCAGCCAGACCGCCCTGCAGAGCGAGGTCGAGACCGGCAACCTGCGCGAGCAGTTCATTGCCGTGCTCGGCCACGACCTGCGCAACCCGCTGTTCTCGATCATGTCCGGATTGCGCCTGCTGCAACGCCAGCCAGACCGGCCGGACCTGCCCGTCATCCTGCGGCAGATGGAGCAGAGCTGCCTGCGCATGTCCGGGCTGATCGACGACGTGCTGGACTTCGCCCGCGGCCGCCTGGGCGGCGGCATCCCGGTCGAGCCGCGCCGGGTCGACGACCTGGCGGCGGAACTCGCCCGGATCATCGCGGAACTGCGGAGCTCCCATCCCGAGCGGGACATCCAGGTGCAGATCGACCTGGCCGACAGCGTCCATTGCGACCCGCGCCGGATCGGGCAGCTGTTCTCCAACCTCTTGGCCAACGCGCTGACCCATGGCGACCCGGCGCTGCCGGTCACGGTGACGGCGCAGGGCGGGACCGGCGGCTTCACCCTGAGCGTGGCCAACCCGCGCCCGCTGATCGAGCCGGAACGGATGGCGCAGCTCTTCCAGCCCTACAGCCGGGGCAGCGCGGACGCAGCCCAGGCGGGGCTGGGCCTGGGCCTCTACATCGCCGCGGAGATCGCCCGCGCCCATGGCGGGGCAATCTCCGCCTCCTCCACCCCGGCCGGCGGCACGGTGTTCACCCTGACCCTGCCGCCCGTATGTTCCTGAAACGGCGAAGGGGCGGCGACCGACGGTCCCGCCCCTTCTCCTGGTTTCCCGATGCGCGACGGCTTCAGGCCGCGGCGAACGCCTCGGCGCGGGCGCGCGCGATCTCCACCGACTTCTCCAGCTTGGCGCGCTCGGCCTCGTCGGCCGAGGTCGCGACCTGGAGGTCCTCCTCGGCGTCCTGAAGGAGCTGGCGCGCCTGCTCGGGCGTCATCTCGCCCAGCACGTCGGCCGCCTCGGCCAGGACGATCACGCCCTTGGGGTTCGCTTCCGCGAACCCGCCGGCCACGAAGATCTTCTTGCCGGGGCGGTCGCCCTCGTAGGTGGTGATCAGGCCCGGACGCAGCAGGGCCATGATCGGGGCGTGGCCCTCCATGACGCCGAAGTCGCCTTCGGCGCCCGGAACGACGACCATGTCGACCGCCTCGCTGACGAGCACGCGCTCGGGCGAGACCAGATCGAACTGCAGCTTGTCGGCCAAAGCCGTTCCTCCCGTTGCCGGATCAGGCTTCCGCCATCTTCTTGGCCTTCTCCAGGGCCTCGTCGATCGAGCCCACCATGTAGAAGGCCGCCTCCGGGATGTGGTCGTAGTCGCCGGCCACGATGCCCTTGAAGCCCTTCACCGTGTCCTCGATCGGGACGAGCTTGCCGGGCGAACCGGTGAAGATCTCGGCCACGAAGAACGGCTGCGACAGGAAGCGCTGGATCTTGCGGGCGCGGGCCACGACCAGCTTGTCCTCCTCGGACAGCTCGTCCATGCCCAGGATCGCGATGATGTCCTGCAGGCCCTTGTAGCGCTGCAGCGTCGACTGCACCGAGCGGGCGACGTCGTAGTGCTCCTGGCCGACCACGCTCGGATCCAGGATCCGCGAGGTCGAGTCCAGCGGGTCCACCGCCGGATAGATGCCCTGCTCGGCGATCTGCCGGCTGAGCACCGTGGTGGCGTCCAGATGGGCGAAGGTCGTGGCAGGCGCCGGGTCGGTCAGATCGTCGGCGGGCACGTACACGGCCTGCACCGAGGTGATCGAGCCCTTCTTGGTCGAGGTGATCCGCTCCTGCATGGCGCCCATGTCGGTGCCGAGCGTCGGCTGGTAGCCCACCGCCGAGGGGATGCGGCCCAGGAGCGCCGACACTTCCGAGCCGGCCTGGGTGAAGCGGAAGATGTTGTCGACGAAGAACAGGACGTCCTGGCCCTCCTGGTCGCGGAAATACTCCGCCAGGGTCAGGCCGGACAGGGCGACGCGGGCACGCGCACCCGGCGGCTCGTTCATCTGGCCGTAGACCAGCGCCACCTTGGACTTGCTCTGGTCGTCCAGGTCGATGACGCCCGATTCCATCATCTCGTGATAAAGGTCGTTGCCCTCGCGGGTCCGCTCGCCGACGCCGGCGAACACCGACACGCCGCCATGCGCCTTCGCGATGTTGTTGATCAGCTCCATGATCAGCACGGTCTTGCCGACGCCGGCACCGCCGAACAGGCCGATCTTGCCGCCCTTCGGGTAGGGGGTCAGCAGGTCGACGACCTTGATGCCGGTGACCAGCACCTCGGACTCGGTGGCCTGGTCGACGAACAGCGGCGCCGGGGCATGGATCGGCGCGGTCAGCGAGTTGTTCAGCGGGCCGCGCTCGTCCACGGGCTCGCCGATCACGTTCAGGATGCGGCCGAGCGTCTCGCGGCCGACCGGCATCGAGATCGGGGCGCCGGTGTTGACCACCTCGGCGCCGCGGGCCAGGCCCTCGGTGGCGTCCATGGCGATGCAGCGGACGGTGTTCTCGCCCAGGTGCTGCGCCACCTCGAGCACCAGGGTCTTGCCCTGGTTCTCCAGATGCAGCGCGGTCAGGATCTCGGGCAGGTTGCCGCCCTCGAACCGGCAGTCGACGACCGCCCCCATGACCTGGACTACCCGGCCGGTGGCGATGTTTTCTTTGGTCATGTCGCTCATGTGACTGGTCCCCTCCGACTCACACCGCCTCGGCGCCGGAAATAATCTCGATCAGTTCTTTGGTGATCTGGGCCTGACGCGTCCGGTTGTAGATCAGCGTCAGCCGCTTGATCATGTCACCCGCGTTGCGGGTGGCACTGTCCATCGCCGCCATCCGGGCGCCCTGCTCGGACGCCGCGTTCTCCACCAGGGCCCGGTAGACCTGGACGCCGAGGTTGCGCGGCAGGAGTTCGGTCAGGATCTGCTCTTCGCCCGGCTCGAACTCGTACGGAGCGCCCAGCTCCTCGTCCTCGGTCCGGGTGACCTGCGGGATCTCGGCCGGCACGAGCTGCTGGAAGGTCAGCTCGTTGCGGATCGCGGAGACGAACTTGTTGAAGACGATCTCGCAGACGTCGAACTCGCCCGCCCCGAACATGTCCAGGATGCGCTCGGCGACGGCATGAGCGTCCGCGAACTCCATGCGCTTCTTGCCGGCGACACCCTCGTAGGTGTGCAGGATCAGGTTGCCGTAGTCGCGGCGCAGCGCGTCGCGACCCTTGCGGCCCACGCAGATGATCCGGACGTCCTTGCCCTGGCCCTGCAGCTCCTGGATGCGGCGGCGTGCGCCGCGCGCGATGGAGCTGTTGAAGCCGCCGCACAGGCCACGATCCGCGGTCGCGACGATGAGCAGGTACTTCTGGTCCTCGCCGGTGCCGCCCAGCAGCGGCGGCGCATCGGGCTGCCCCGCCACGCCGACCGCCAGATTGCTCAGCATCTGGGCCATCCGGGTGGCGTAGGGCCGCGAGGCCTCCGCCTGTTCCTGGGCACGCTTCAGCTTGCTGGCCGCGACCAGCTTCATGGCGCTCGTGATCTTGCGCGTCTGCTTGACGCTCGAGATCCGTGCGCGTTGGTCCTTGAGACTTGGCATCGTTCAGCGACCTTTGCGAATCAGGCGAAGGTCTTGCCGAACTCTTCGAGCAGAGCCTTGAGCTTGGCTTCGGTCTCGGAGGTCAGGTCCTTCGTGTCGCGGATCGAGACCAGGATCTCGTTGCCGCGACCGCGCAGCACGCCCAGCAGTTCCTGCTCGTAGCGGGCGACGTCGGACACCTTGACCTTGTCGAGGTAGCCGTTGACGCCGGCATAGATGACCGCGACCTGCTCCTCGTTCACCATCGGCTGGTACTGACCCTGCTTGAGCAGCTCGGTCAGGCGGGCGCCGCGGTTGAGCAGGCGCTGGGTCGAGGCGTCCAGGTCGGAGGCGAACTGCGCGAACGCAGCCATCTCGCGGTACTGGGCCAGCTCCAGCTTGATCTTGCCGGCGACCTTCTTCATCGCCTTGGTCTGCGCGGCGGAGCCCACGCGGCTCACCGACAGGCCGACGTTCACCGCCGGGCGGATGCCCTGGTAGAACAGGTCGGTTTCCAGGAAGATCTGGCCGTCGGTGATCGAGATCACGTTGGTCGGGATGTAGGCGGACACGTCGTTCGCCTGGGTCTCGACGATCGGCAGCGCGGTGAGCGAGCCGAGGCCGCTGCTCTCGCCGAGCTTCGCGGCGCGCTCCAAGAGGCGCGAGTGCAGGTAGAACACGTCGCCCGGGTACGCCTCGCGGCCCGGCGGGCGGCGCAGCAGGAGCGACATCTGGCGATAGGCGGTCGCCTGCTTGGACAGGTCGTCGTACACGATCACGGCATGCATGCCGTTGTCGCGGAAGTACTCGCCCATGGTGCAGCCGGTGTACGGCGCCAGGAACTGCATCGGCGCCGGCTCGGACGCGGTGGCGGCCACCACGATCGAGTATTCCATGGCGCCGTAGTCGGTCAGGGTCTTGACCAGCTTCGCGACGGTGGAGCGCTTCTGGCCGACCGCGACATAGATGCAGAACAGCTTCTTGCTGTCGTCGTCGCCAGCGGCCTCGTTGGTGGCCCTCTGGTTGATGAAGGCGTCGATCGCCACCGCCGACTTGCCGGTCTGGCGGTCGCCGATGATCAGCTCGCGCTGGCCGCGGCCGATCGGGATCAGCGCGTCCACGGCCTTCAGGCCGGTCTGCATCGGCTCGTGCACGCCCTTGCGCGGGATGATGCCCGGCGCCTTCACCTCGACCAGGCGACGCTCGGTCGTCTGGATCGGGCCCTTGCCGTCGATCGGGTTGCCCAGGCCGTCGACCACGCGGCCGAGCAGGCCCTTGCCGACCGGGACGTCCACGATGGCGTTGGTGCGCTTGACGACGTCGCCCTCGCGGATCGCGCTGTCGCTGCCGAAGATCACGACGCCGACATTGTCCTCCTCGAGGTTCAGCGCCATGCCCTTGGTGCCGTCGGCGAACTCGACCATCTCGCCGGCCTGCACGTCGTCCAGGCCATGAACGCGGGCGATGCCGTCACCGACCGACAGGACCTGGCCGACCTCGGAGGTCTCTGCCTCGGCCCCGAAGTTCGCGATCTGGTCCTTCAGGATCGCCGAAATCTCAGCGGCACGGATATCCATCAGCCCAACCCTCTCATCGCGACGTCAAGTTGCTGAAGCTTCCGCTTCAAGGATGCGTCCACCTGGACCGAACCTACGGTGACCACCAGCCCGCCGATCAGCGAGGGGTCGACCTTGGTGTCCAGCAGGACCTTCTTGCCGGTGTGCGCAGTGACCGCGTCCTGCAGCGCAGCGACCTGCTTCTTGTCGAGCTCCTTGGCGGAGACCACCTCGGCGGTCACCTCGCCACGCTGCTCGGCCAGCCGGGCGCGGAACGAGTCCACGATCGACGGCAGCGCGTAGAGCCGGCGCTTGGCGGCGAGGACCCCCAGGAACTTCCGGGTGGTCTCGCTCAAGTCCAACTTGGCGGCTACCGACGAGATCGCACTGGCGTGCTGCTCGCGGGTGACGACCGGGCTCGCGAGCAGGCGCGCGAGTTCCGAATTTTCGGCGATCGTCCGGTCGAGCTTGTCCAGGTCGGTAGCGACCTGATCCAAGGCGCCCTGTTCGGTCGCCAGCTCGAACATCGCCTGCGCATAGCGCGCAGCCAATCCCGAACTCGTGGCTGTTCTGGCAGACAAACGGAACCCCGTCTTCGGCTACGGGCGGCACGCGTATAGCGTCGGCATCACACCGCCCGACTTTCGGCGGTGCGGCGGATAACACGACCCTGTGAGCCCTGCAAGCGAACGACGCCGTCGCCAGGGCTCCGGTCTTGGACTTTTCGCGCGGGAAAACCCTGCAAGCACGGCGGCTTGGCTCCCAAAAGCCACAAGAGGCGGGTTCGGAAACCGCCCGGGTGTGACCGGAGGTCCCAACCGCGTGGCTCAGAAGACCCACCGGTCGGCCGCCCCGTAATGGGCGTCGCTGCGCCGGCCGCGCGGCAGGCTGAGGCCGATCACCAGCAGGCCACACGCCACCTCGTTGGCCGCCGCGGCGGCGCCGACCCCGTCCAGCAGCCAGGGCACCGCGACCAGCCAGGCGCCGAGGACCAGGTTCAGGAAGCGCAGCGGCCGGACCACCTCGGCCATGGCGCATACCGCCACGGTGATGATCATGGCGCCCACCAGATGGTCGCTGTCCGCGAGCAGCCCCTCGGCGCCGAACACCAGCCGGCTGAACATCAGCCAGGCGCCGACCGCGCAGCTGGCCGCGAGCGTCCAGGGCAGGGTGACGCCGCGCACCGAATCCAGCGCCTGCCGGCCGAGCGGCCGGTCGAAGCCGACGCCCTTCTCGACGGCGCCGCCGATGTCCGGGCCGCCCTGGAAGAAGGTGCGCCAGAACGGCCTGCCGGCGCGGCGGCTGCGCAGCATGTACTGGGTCATCGCCACCACCTCGTCCAGGGTCAGCGGGATCATCGCCAGCATGGCGGCGGCGGCGACCAGGCAGAGGGTGCAGTAGGTGCCGATCATGATCGGCTGGATGACGATGAAGAAGATCGACACCCCGCCCAGCGGCACCACCAGGATGAAGAAGAAGGTCACCATCCAGGGCATGGTCCGCCAGCGCTTGGACGAGCCCATGGCGCCCATCAGCGCCTCGATCAGGTAGCTGCTGGCGCCGAGCCCGCCATCGGCGATTGGCCAGGCGCGGGAGACGTCGGAGGTGACGATGTGCTCCGAGCCGTTGCGGCCCCCGACGCCGGCAAAGAACGGCTCGACGATGTGGTCGGTGTAGCCCAGCTGGTAGGCGGCCAGCTGGCGGGCGATCAGGAAGCCGAAGAAGCCCAGCGCGATGATCGGCAGGCGCTGCACCCAGGACGAGGGCGAGTAGGACCAGCCGGGCGGCACGTCGTTCTCGTCCATCATGCCCTCATGGCTCATCCCGGGCATCATCGGGACCAGCACCGACAGGGCGATGGCGAACGCGCCGACGATCATGTCGTTGGCATAGGCAGCACCGCTGGGCGACCAGACCAGCAGCGGGGCGAACAGCAGCCACAGGCCGACGCCGGTGGTGCCCCAGGGCGCCCAGGCAAAGCGCCGGGTGAGCGACATCGCCCCGAACGTCATCAGGAGCAGGCCGGCGAGCACGTCGCTCCAGCCGTTCAGCGCGGCGCGGGTGGCGACGTCCCAAAGCCCGCGCTCGGCGGTGACGTCGCGCACCGGCTGGAAGCCGGCCGGATCGAACAGGCCGAACTGGAAGGGGCTGGTGAGCAGCCAGGCGCCCAGACCGATTACGGTGAAGTGGCACCACATCAGCCGGCTCGCCATGGCCTCCATCTTGGCCATGTGCTGCTGGTGGTGCTCGTGGTCCATGCCGCCCTGATCCCCCTCCTCCTTCGGCGCGGTGCCGGCCACCGCATGGGCGTTCAGGCGGTTGGCGCGATACCAGGCCGGCGGATCGGCCTTCAGGCCTGCGATCATCGCCGGCAGCATGTCGCGCAGGCGGTGACGGGGCTCCCAGCCCAGCAGGTCGCGCGCCCGGCCGATGTCCAGCCGGTAATGGTCGTCGGCCATCTCGACCATGTAGGGCCGGATGAACGGGTCGTCGTCCAGGATTTCGGCCTGGACCCAGGAGCCGGCCTTGGCGAGCGGCTTGGGCACCTGCCAGGTCTGCCAGGCGTCGCCGTGGACCAGGCGGCCAATCTCCTCCTGCAGCTCGCCGAACGGCATCACGTCCGGCTCGCCCAGCAGCAGCGGCAGTTCGGGCGGCAGCGCGGCGCGACGCTCGACCAGCCGGGCCACGGCCTCGGCCAGGTCGTCCCGGTGCAGGAAGGACTGGCCGGTGGCGAGGTCGCCCGGATAGACGCGGCCCTCCAGGCGGCGCTCGTAGATCCTTGCGATCTGGTGGGCCAGGAACGGGTTGTGGCCGCCATCGTCGTAGATGCCGGCCGGGCGGAGATTGACCACCTTCCGCTCGCCGTGCCGCTCGTGGATCAGCCGCTCTGTCTCGACCTTGGAGGCGCGGTAGGGAAATTTCGGGTCGAGCGGGGTGGTCTCGTCCACCGTCTCGCCGGGCTGGCCGGCCCGGTGCACCAGCATGGTGCTGGCGAACACGAACTGATCGACCTCGTAGGGCTCCAGGGCATCCAGCAGGCGCCGTGTGCCCTCGACGGTGATCTCCCGGTATTTCGGGTTGGGCTTGCCGGTCTCGTCGAAGAACGCCGCCAGGTGGATCACCGAGGCGATCCGGGGCCCGTGCCGCCCGGCGACCCTGGCCAGCGCCTCGTCCAGGCTGTCCTTGGCGGTGAGGTCGATCTTCTCGAACTCGACGCCGGGCGCCGCACCTTCCGGCGGGTGCCGGTCCAGGACCACGACCCGGTAGCGCGGTTCCAGCCGGGCGACGATGCCGCTGCCGACGAAGCCGCTGCCGCCGGTGATCAGGACCACCTCGTTGTTCATAACGTTTCCTGAGACTGGGAGCTGCTGGATCACGAGCCCATGAAACGGGCGGCGGCGGGAGCGGGTTGCATGCAGCGCGGCCGAACAGCCCCTAGGCCTGGTTGCCCGGGTCCAGGTCGAGGACCGAGGCGGTCGAGCGGAGCAGGCGGACGCCGCGGTTGCGCCACAGGGCGTAGAACAGGGCCTTCGCCCCTTTGGTGGCCCCCACGAGGCGGCGGGCGCGGTCGGCATGGGTGCCGGCCAGGGCCTCAGGTCCGGCCAGGTCGTGGAGATGGAGCAGGGTGGCGCTGGAGATCAGCGCCAGATGGGTGAAGGCCTGCGGGAAATTGCCGAGATGGGCACCGGTCTGGGGGTCGACCTGCTCGGCGTAGAGGCCGACATCGTTGGCCCTTGCGAGCAGGTGCCCGAACAGCGCCCGGGCTTCGGCGGCGCGGCCGGTGACCAGCATGGCGTCGACCAGCCAGAAGCTGGTGATGAAGAAGGCGCCCTCGCCACCATCAAGGCCGTCGTCGCCGCGGTAGCGGTAGATCAGATCGCCATCGCCCAGGTCCCGCTCGATGCGCCGGATCGTGGCGTCCAGCACCGGCAGCGGGATCGGCAGGCCCAGCAGGGGAAGCTGCAGGAGGGCGGCGTCGCTGTCCGTCCCGCCCAGCTCGCGGGCCAGGTATGGCGGATCGCCGGTCAGCGCCTCGCCCAGGATGGCCTCCAGGATGGCCGCCTGCTCCCGGCACCAGACCGGCTCGTCGCCGAACAGCCTGCGGGCCCGGTCGAGCGCCACCCAGGCCATCGCCTTGCCATGGGTGAACTGGCGCGGGCCGCCCCGCGCCTCCCAGATGCCCTGGTCCGGCTCCCGCCAGATCCGGCAGACATGGTCGGCCGAGGCGCGCAGCAGGCTGGCCTCGTCGCGGCCGAGCCGGCTGCCCAGGGTGCGCCGCAGCAGGGCCCAGTCCAGCACCTCGCCATGCACGTCGAGCTGGACCTGGTCGAAGGCGCCGTTGCCGGTCCGCACCGGCCGGCTGCCGGCATGGCCCGCCAGCTGGTCCAGCCGCCGCTCCGGCAGGTTCGCCTCGCCGTCGACCGAGTACATGATTTGCGGGGCCTCGCCCTCGCGCAGGCAGCGACGGGCGAGGAAATCCGCGAAGCTGGCCGCCTCGCCGGAATAGCCCAGCACCCCCAGCGCATAGAGGGTGAAGCTCGAATCACGCAGCCAGCAGTAGCGATAGTCCCAGTTGCGCCCGCCACCGATCTGCTCGGGCAGGGAGGTGGTCGGCGCCGCCACCACCGCGCCGGTCGGGGCATAGGTCAGAAGCTTCAGCGCCAGAGCGCTACGCCGGACAACCTCGGCATGCTCGCCGCGATAGCGGTTGTACGCGCTCCATTCCTCCCAGAAGCTCCGGGTGATCCCGAACAGCAGATCGCCGTGCCGGCGTGGATCGGCCAGAGGCTCCGCCTCGGTCATGACGGCGGTTTCGACCTGCCCGGCCGCGAGATCGAACGTGAAGTCGGCGCCATCCTCGCCAAGCGTTGCCGTGCCGCCGCACCAAAGGGTGAACCCGCCGCACCGCAGTGCCTGGCCGTCCTGGTGCAGTTCCAGGGGCGTGGTCGCGAAGTCGCTGCCGCGCGGGTGGACCCTGGTGAGGAAGCGTACCCGGCCCTCCAGCACCTCGAAGCGGCGCACCAGCCAGCACGGCGCCCTGAGCGAGGCGTAGTCGTGCACCCCCGCGTCGCGGCTGCGCCCGACCGGCATGAAGTCGGTGACCGACAGCCGGCCCGTCCTGGTGGCGAACAGGGTGCGCAGGATGTTGGTGCCGGGCAGGTAGGCGCGGCTGGTCCCGACGAGGTCCTCAGGGACGACGCTCCAGAACCCGCCCCTTCGGGCATCCAGGATCCGGAAGAACACCGGGTCGGCGTCGAAGCGGCGCATGCAGCACCAGTCGATGCTGCCGTCCTGGCTGACCAGCGCGCTGCCATGGCAGTCGCCGATCAGGGCATAGCCGGCAATCGGCGGCCGACCGCCTTCGTCCGGCTCAGCCATGGCCATGGCCGGCCGCTGGTCCACCGGCGCTGGTAGAGGTCATCGTCCGCCCTTCCTGGCCGAAGCGGCCCGACGCCGCTTTGGCACTGGAGGATACGGGCAAGCCGCCCTGAGGGTTGCGTCGCCCGCCCGGTCCGGGGGGGTCAGAGGAAGTCGTAGGGGTCGACGTCGATCGACAGCATCACCGAGGACGGCAGGCGGACCGGCTCCAGCCAGCCGCGCAGCCATTCGGGCAGGTCGATCTCCGGGCTGGCGCGCACCAGGAGCCGCTCGCGCCAGCGGCCGCGCAAGAGGGCGATCGGCGCCGGCGCCGGGCCCAGGACCCGCACCGAGGGCTGCACCGGGGCCGCCAGGGCCAGGTGGCGGGCGGCGGCCTGGACGTCCTGCTGGCGCGGCCCGGACAGGATCAGGGAGGCCAGCCGGCCGAACGGCGGCAGCCCGCCCTCCTCGCGCTCCTCGATCTCGGCCGCGATGAAGCGGTCGCGGTCGCGGGACGCCAGGGCGCGCATCACCGGGTGGTTCGGCAGATGGGTCTGCACCAGGACGGTGCCGGGCTTGTCGGCGCGGCCGGCCCGGCCGGAGACCTGGTAGAGCAGCTGGAAGGAGCGCTCGGCGGCGCGCAAGTCGCCGCCGCTCAAGCCCAGATCGCCGTCGACCACGCCCACCAACGTGAGATCGGGGAAGTGGTGGCCCTTGGCGACCATCTGGGTGCCGATCAGCACGTCGATCTGGTGGCGCTCGACCCCTTCCACGATCGCCGCCGCCTGGCCGGCGGTGGTGGCGGTGTCGCTGGTGAGCAGGGCGGTGCGTGCCTTGGGGAAGCGGTGGCGGACCTCGTCGGCGATCCGCTCCACGCCCGGGCCGGACAGGGCCAGCGCGTCGACCGTGCCGCATTCCGGACAATGCTCGGGCTCGGGCATCGAGAAGCCGCAGTGATGGCATTGCAGGCGCCGGCGCAGGCGGTGCGCGGTCAGCCAGGCGCTGCAGTTCGGGCAGCGGAAGCGGTGGCCGCAGGCGCGGCAAAGGGAGAGCGGGGCGTAGCCGCGCCGGTTCAGGAACAAAAGGGCCTGCTCGCCGCGCTCCAGGGTGGCGCGCAGGGCGTCGGCCAGCCGGGGGGCGAGGAAGCCGGAATCGCGACGGCGCTTGGTCGAGCGCAGGTCGACGATCTCGACCGGCGGCGGCGGCGCGCTGCCGTGCCGCTCGGGCAGGACCAGGCGCTGGATCCGGTCCGGGCCGTCCCTGCGGGTGGCGACCACCGTCTCCAACGACGGCGTGGCCGAGGCCAGCACGATCGGGCAGTTCTCGAAGCGCGCCCGGGCCATGGCGGCGTCGCGGGCCTGATAGGCAACGCCGTCGTCCTGCTTGAACGAGGTGTCGTGCTCCTCGTCGACCACGATCAGGCCGATGTCCTGGAGCGGCAGCCACAGCGCCGAGCGGGCGCCGACCACCAGCGGCACCTTGCCCTCGATGGCGGCGCGCCAGATCTTGCGCCGGCGGGCCGAGCCGATATCGGCGTGCCAGGTGACCGGCGGCACCCCGAACGCACGGGCGAAACGCGCCGACCACTGGCTGGTCAGCGCGATCTCCGGCAGCAGCACCAGGGCCTGGCGGCCGGCCTTCAGGCAGGCAGCGATCGCGGCGAAATAAACCTCGGTCTTGCCCGAGCCCGGCACCCCGTCCAGCAGGAACGCGGCGGATTCGCGGGCGGTCACCGCCTGCTCCAGCCGATAGGCGGCGGCGGCCTGGCCTTCGTTCAGCGTCACCTGGACACGATCCGGGTCGGGGATCGGCCAGGGCTCCTCCACGATTCGGCTCTCGGGCAGCAGCGCGCCGGTCTCGACCAGCTTCTTGACGACCGCCGCCGACACCCCGGCGGCGCGGGCCAGATCCGCTTGCGGGCGGGCCTCCAGGGCGGCCTGCTCCACCACCTGGCGCTGCTTGGGCGTGAGCTTGCGCCCGGCCAGGTCGGCGGCAGGGCTGTAGACGTCGATGGTGCGCGGCTCGTCCAGGGCGGCATGGGTGGACAGCGCCAGCTTGAGCACCTGGCCGCGCGGGCTGACCGTTTCCTTCGCCACATGGGCGACCAGGCGGCGCAAGGGCTCCGGCAGAGGCGGGATCGGCAGGGAGGGTCCCAGCGGCCGCAGCCGGCCGGGATCGACCGCGCGGGCCGGCGGATGGTCCCAGACCACGCCCGGCAGGACCTGGCGGCCGAACGGCACCGCCACCACCTCGCCCGGCACCGGCATGGCCCGGCCCTCGGGCAGGAGGTAGTCGAACGGGCCGTCCAGTGGCGCGGTCACCACGACGGGCACGGTCTTGAGCGAATCGGGGAACAGATCGGGGGTCATGCGCTCGGCGAACATAGGTACGGAAGCGGCGTTGTGCTACCGCATCACGCCATGCTGCACGGTACCGACGACCTGGACGACGCCCTTTTGGCCTGGCTGCGCGAGCTGGCCAAGGAACGGCGCTTTTCCGCCGAGACGGTCGGCTACTATGGCGACGAGGTCCGGCGCTTCGCCCTGTTCCTGTCCCGGCACCTGGGCGGGCCGCCGTCGCTCAAGGCGCTGATGGAGCTGACCCCGGCCGATTTTCGCTCCTGGCTGGCCGACCGCCAGGCCCAGGGCCTGTCGCGCGGCTACGTGATGCGCGGGGTGGCGGCGGTGCGCTCGTTCTTCCGCTGGCTGGACAAGCGCCGGGGCATGCACAACCCGGCTCTGTTCGCCCTGCGCACCCCGCCGGTGCCGCGCCGCCTGCCCCGGCCGCTCACCATCGAGCAGGCCCACGACGTGGCCGGCCTCCTGGGCGAGGGGGCGCCGCCCTTCGTGATCAAGCGCGACGTGGCCCTGCTCCTGCTGCTGTGGGGCTGCGGGCTGCGGATCGGCGAGGCCCTGGGCCTTGCCCGCAGCGCCCTGCCGGCGGACCCGGCCACGCTGCGCACGCTGCGGGTGCGCGGCAAGGGCGACAAGGTCCGGGACGTGCCGGTGCTGCCGGCGGTGGCCGAGGCGCTGGCGGCGTATCTCCTGGCCTGCCCGCACGCGCACGGCCCGGACACGCCCTTGTTCCTGGGGATCCGCGGCAAGCGCCTGGACCCGGACGCGGTGCGCCGGCGGATCCGCCAGATCCGCGGTGTGCTCAACCTGCCCGAGAGCGCCACCCCGCACGCCCTGCGCCACAGCTTCGCCACCCACCTGCTGGAGAGCGGCGCCGACCTGCGCTCGATCCAGGAACTGCTGGGCCATGCCAGCCTGTCGACCACGCAGAAATACACCCGCGTGGATCAGGAAAAATTATACCAGCTCTATGGTGCCACCCATCCTCGGGCGTGATCCGCGCTGGATGTGACAGTCCTGTTTGCGTTGTGCGATCTGTTTTCCTAGGGTCGCCACGTTCTTTGTCTGGTCGAGCCTGAACGATACGATGCCCCTGCGTGCCGTCCTCCTGATCCTGGTCGCGGCGGCGGCAATCTTTGTTGGAGCGGCGGGTGGCTTCTACCTGCTCTCCGATCCGGAACGCGTCCGCCGGACCGCCGAAGAATCGCTGGGCAAGGCGCTGGGCGTCCCGATCCGGCTGAGCGGGCCGATCGGGCTGCGCTTCGTGCCGAGGCCCGAGGCGGTGATCATGACGCCCAGGGTCGAGGCCGCCGGCGACGGACGGCTGCTGGCCGGCGCCGACCGGATCGAGCTGGCGCTCTCCCCGCTCGACCTGCTGACCGGCCAGGAGCCGGTGACCTCGCTCACCATGGTGCGCCCGCAGCTGGCAGCGCCTCTGCGCCCGCACGATCTGTTCCTGCTGGCGCAAGGCGGCGGGGTCGGCTCGATCGACATCGTCGACGCGACGCTGGACCTGCAGGTGGTCCCGGGCGCGCCTGCGCTGACCCTGTCCGGGATGAGCCTGGAGCGCAGCCAGGACGAGGCCGGCGAGACCCGGGTGGAGGTGGCGGCCAGCGCCGACGGGCAGCCACTGACGCTCAGCGCCTCCTTCCGCCGGGCGGATTCCACCGGCGGGGTCCCCTCGGACGTGACCCTGCGCCTGGGCGACGAGGCGGAGGCGACCGTCCTGTCCTGGCGCGGCCTGCTGGCCCAAGACCGCCTGTTCGGCCGGATCGGCGCCGAGGCGCGCCAAGCCCTGCCGCCCTGGCTTGGCCCGCTGGCGGCGCTGCCGCCGGACCGCCCCTGGCAGGGCGAGGCGCGCCTGGACGTCTCGCCGGCCGGGTTCAGCCTGACCGAGCTCAATGCCGTCTCGGGCGAGGCCAGCCTTGCCGGCAGCCTGGAGCTGGCCAGCGCCAGCCGCACCGGCACGCTCCGGCTCGACCTGCGCGGCGCTGGCCTGGACGGCCTGCCCGCCCTGGCGAGCGCCGGCCTGCCCGAGCCGCTGCTGGGCTACCGGGTCGAGGCCAGGATCACCGGCCGCGACGCCAGCCTGAACGGGGTCGCCCTGCCCAGCCTGGACCTGACCGGGCGGATCGAGCCGGAGGGGAGCATCGCGATCGGGCGTGCCGCCGCCTCGATCGCCGCCGACGGCGCGTTCCGGATGGAGCAGGGACGCTTCCTGCCGGGGCCGCGGCCGATGCTGGAAGGTCTGGTCAGCCTGGACCTGCCGAGCGCCCGGCCGGTGCTGGGACAGCTCGGCCGCCTGCCGGACTGGCTGGCCCCCGACAAGCCGGGCGCGCTGCTGGTCGAGGGCCGGCTGAGCTGGAGCCCGGAGCGGATCGAGCTGGCCGAGGCCGTGCTGCAATCCGACCAGTCGGGCTTCGAGGGCAGGCTGGCCGTTGCCGGCGGGCGGATCGCGGCGGATGGCGCGGTCGACCGGCTGGACCTGGACGAATGGTTCGCGGAGCCTGGCGGCTGGTCCGGCCTGCTGGCGCGGCTGCCGGACGGGGTCGCGAACCTGCGGATCGGCCGGCTGTCGCGCGGCCAGGCCTGGATCGGCGACGTGGCGGTCGAGGCGTCGCGCGACCAGGGCCGGCTGGTGATCGCCGAGGCCTCGGCCGGCAGTCCCGACGACCTGCACCTGACCCTGGCCGGCTCGATCGAGCCGGAGATGGCGGCGCTGGACCTGGTGGTGGGCTTGGACGCGCCCAAGCCCGCCCGGATCGCCTCGATCCTGGACATGGAGCTGCCCTGGCTCGGGCGGCTGGGCCTGCTGGAGGGCACCGCCTCGCTGCGCGGCCCGGCCGACCGCCTGGGGGTGATGCTGGACGCCAGCAGCGGCGCGCGGCAGCTGCTGGTGAGCGGGATCCTGGGCAGCGGCGCCCAGGCGGAGGCCACCATGCTGCGGGTGCAGGCCGACGCGCCGGACCTGGCGGCGCTGCTGGCCGACGTGGCGCTGCTGCCGGTCGAGGCGCGGGCGCTGGCAGGCCCCCTGGCCGCCGGCGCCGACCTTTCGCGGGGCAAGGACGGCCACTGGCTGGGCCAGGTCGAGCTGGATGCCGGGCCGCTGCGCGCCACCGGCCAGCTCGGCCTGCGCTTCACCGAGGGCCATCCGCGCCTGGCCGGCCAGCTGGCGCTGGGCACGCTGACGCCGGAATCCCTACAGGCCCTCTACGACACGGCCTCGGCCGCCCTGTCCTTCGCGCCCGGCTCGCCCCTGCGCTGGCCCGGCAACTGGCCGGCCCGGGACCTGCACTGGGGCTGGATGTTCGACGCCGACCTGGACCTGAGCCTGCGCCGGCTGGGGACCACCGAGAACGGCGCGCTCGGCCGGGTGCGGCTGGAGGGCGGCCGGCTCGACCTGGAGCGGCTCGACCTGACGCTGCCCTCGGGGGGCCGGCTGCGGGGCGACGTCGCCCTAGACGGCACCGGCGACGTGCCGCTGCTGGGCCTGTCCCTCACCCTCGACGAGATCGACGCCGGCCGGATGGGCGAGCTGCTCGGGGTCGGCCGGGCGCCCCGGGGGATGCTGGCCGGGGAGGTCGACCTGGCCGGCCGCGGCCGCTCGGTGGCCGCCATGGTGGGCGACCTGATCGGCGACGTGCGGCTGGCGATGGGGCCGGGCAGCATCCCGCCGGCCACCGGCGCCGACGCCCCGCCGTTTGCGTTCTCCAGCATCGAGGGGCGGTTCGAGGTCGAGCGCGGCATCCTGCGCAGCAGCCCGCCGCAGCTGGCCGTGGACCTGCCCGACGAGAGCCGGCGCTACCTGGAGATGATGCTGGACCTGCCGGTCTGGTTCCTGGACGCCACGCTCCTGCCGGAGCCGGACCGGCCCGGGCTGCGCCTGGTCGGGCCGCCCGGGCGGATCCAGCTGGTCGAGCTCAGTCCGACGGACCCAGCATCAGCTCCGGACGGACCAGCCGATCGAACTCCTCCTCCGTCAGAAGCCCGAGCGCCAGCGCCGACTCCTTGAGGGTGGTCCCCTCCTTGTGCGCCTTCTTGGCGACCTTGGCGGCGTTGTCGTAGCCGATCTTGGGGTTCAGCGCCGTCACCAGCATCAGGCTCTCGTTCATGATCTTGGCCAGACGCTCGCGGTTCGGCTCGATCCCGACCACGCAATTGTCCGTGAAGGAGCGGCAGCCGTCCGCGATCAGCCGGATCGACTGCAGCACGTTGTAGATGATCACCGGCTTGAACACGTTCAGCTCGAAATGGCCGTTGGAGCCGCCGATGCTGGCCGCGACATGGTTGCCCATCACCTGGGCGCAGACCATGGTCAGCGCCTCGGACTGGGTCGGGTTGACCTTGCCGGGCATGATCGAGCTGCCGGGCTCGTTCTCGGGCAGGGAGATCTCCCCTAGGCCGCAGCGGGGCCCCGAGCCCAGCAGGCGCACGTCGTTGGCGATCTTCATCAGCGAGACCGCCAGCGTGTTGAGCGCGCCGGACAGTTCGACCATGGCGTCGTGGGAGGCCAGCGATTCGAACTTGTTGGGTGCCGTCACGAACGGCAGGCCGGTGATCTTGGCGACCTCGGCGGCAAAACCCTCGGCGAAGCCCTTCTTGGCGTTCAGCCCGGTGCCGACCGCGGTGCCACCCTGGGCCAGGTACCAGACGCGCGGCAGGGCCACCTTGACCCGCTCGATGCCGTACTGGATCTGGCAGGCATAGCCGCCGAACTCCTGGCCGAGCGTCATCGGGGTCGCATCCTGCAGGTGGGTGCGGCCGATCTTGATGATGTCGGCGAACTCCTCCGCCTTCTTCGCCAGGGCCGCGTGCAGGTGCTCCAGCGCCGGGATCAGCTCGCCCATCGCCTGCTCGCCGGCGGCGATGTGCATGGCGGTCGGGAAGGTGTCGTTGGAGGACTGGCCGCGGTTGCAGTGGTCGTTCGGGTGGACCGGCGACTTGCCGCCGCGCTTGCCGGTGGTCAGCTCGTTGGCGCGGCTGGCGATCACCTCGTTGGCGTTCATGTTGGACTGGGTGCCCGACCCGGTCTGCCAGACCACCAGCGGGAACTCGTCCACCAGGCGGAGGTCGACCACCTCCTCGGCAGCCTTGGCGATCGCCTCGCCGATCTTGGGGTCGAGCTCGCCCAGGCCGACATTCACCCGGGCGGCCGCCAGCTTGACGATGCCCAGCGCCCGGACCAGCGGGGCCGGCATGTGCTCGTTGCCGATCCTGAAGTTCTGGAGCGAGCGCTGGGTCTGGGCGCCCCAGTGGCGGTGGGCCGGGACCTCGATCGGCCCGAACGTGTCGCTCTCGACCCGGACTTCCTGGGAATCACTCATCCTGTGCGCTCCTGCACCCATGTTTGCGGCTCAGGTCGCGACTTTCGCGCCATCCGTCAACGGTTGCGCTCCGTCCTGGCGCAGGATCCCGGCCGGGCCGGTGAGACGCGCCGGCAGGAACAGGCCGGCCAGGAAGGTGACGGCGGCCAGCCCCAGCAGGAGCAGCGCCAGGAGGCCGAAGCCGCCGCCGCCAGCCTCCCGGCTCCAGGCCACCAGCGGCAGGGCCGCCCCGGCCGTGCAGAACGAGGCCAGGTAGGCCAGCCCCATCCCGCGCGAGCGCCAGGAGGGCGGGATCACCGCCATCATCATGCCGTCCTCGACGGTGAACAGGCCGAACAGCGCGATCATCGCCATCGCCACGCCGGCCGCCACCGCCAGGGCCTGGCCGGTGGCGACCAGGGCCAGGCCTGCGAGCAGGACCAGGTTCAGGCCCTGGAACAGCCGGCCGGCCGGGAGGTGCTCGGCCAGGCGGCCGATGGCGAACTGCGCCAGCGCCCCCAGAAGAGTGGTGGCGGCAACCAGCATGCCGACGCCCACCAGGCCGTCCTGCCCGGCTTCGGCCAGGTCGGCCAGGAGCCTGGGCAGGGCGAAGGTGAGCGCCTGGAACAGCAGGCCGCCCATCAGCGCGGATAGCGCCAGCACCCCGAAGGCACGCCGGCTGCCGGCGCCGGTTGCGGAGCGAACCGGATCGACGGGCTCCCTTGGGGCGGCAGGAGGGCCCTGCAGGCGCAAGGACAGCATGCCCAGGGCCAGCGCCAGGAGCCCCGGCACGATGAAGGCCGCCCGCCAGCCGCCAAAGCCCATCAGCACGGCGGTGCCAAGCGAGGCGGTCGCCACGCCGGCATTGCCCCACACGCCGTTGACGCCCAGATGGCGGCCGGAGCTGCCCATGCAGGCCACCACCAACGGCGTGCCGACCGTGTGGTAGATGGCGAGCGCAGCGCCAAGCAGGGTGCCGGCCGCCGCCAGCTCGAACGGGCTGCGGGCCAGCGCCACCAGCAGGGCCGCGCCGGCGCTGGCGAACAGGAACAGGCGCAGAATGGCGACGCGCGGGACCCGGTCCGCCAGGAATCCGAACGGCAGGTGGCCGAAGCCGAAGGCCAGGGTCATGCCGAAGCCCAACCCCAGACGCTCCGCATAGCTGGCACCGAACCAGACCGGCATGGCGATCGCCGCGGTCGGCAGGACCAGCAGGAGATAATGGTCCAGGAAGTGGGAAGCGTTGACCAGCAGGCAGAGGCGACGGTGGTCGGTCATCGGGCCGGATTCCCTGGCGGGAGGGTTGCCGGGGCGATCATCGCAATGGCAGGTTGGCGCGTCCTGCCGAACTTGTGCGGCTACCTGCCATGATGTCCAGCCGGGTCCTGCTGCGCCGCCTGTCCGACGACCGGGAGATCGACCGGGACCGGAGCCTGCTCTCGGCCTATGCGGTGGACATTCCCGAAGGGACCGGGTTCGCCACCCACCGGCACGAGCGCGACCAGCTGGTGTTCGCGGCAGACGGCACCATGCGGGTCCGGATCCCGGCGGCGCTCTGGCTGGTGCCGCCCGGCCACGCGGTGCTGGTCCCGGCCGGGATGCCGCACGCCATCGAGGTGGCCGGGGCGGTCGCAATGCGCACGCTCTATGCGGCACCCGGCCTGCTGGGCATCCCGCCCGGCGGGGCGGCTGCGGCCTGCCGGGTGATCCAGGTGAGCCCGCTGCTGCGCGCGTTGATCGTGCAGGCTGCCGCCGAGGAGCCGGCGGGTGCCCGGGCCGCGGCGTTCGCGACCCTGCTGGTGGACGAGGTCACCCGTGCGCCGGAGGCGGGCCTGCTATTGCCGGAGCCGCGCGACCCGAGGCTGGCGCGCTTGTGCGCGGCGCTGCGGGCGAATCCCGCCGACCCGGCCCCGCTCCTGACCTGGGCCAGCCGGATCGGCAGCAGCGAGCGGACGCTGGCGCGCCTGTTCGCGGCGGAGATGGGGATCGGGTTCCGCGCCTGGCGGGCGAGGATGCGGCTGGAGCGCGGGGTGGCCCTGCTCCAGGCGGGGAGCAAGGTCGAGGCGGCGGCGCTGGCGGTGGGCTATCGCAGCCGCAGCGCCTTTCACCAGGCGCTTGCGCGGATGACCGGGACGGCGCCCGGCCGCCTGGCTCAGCGCTTGCGGAAGCGGTCCAGGGAAACGATCTGAGCGCCGCCCTCGGGCACCGGCTCCTCGGCGTCCTCGCCCGGCGCCCCGACCTCGGCCCTGGCCTCGCGCTCGCGGGCCGCCAGCAGCGGCACGGTCTCGGCGGCCGGCTCGGCGGCGGTCGGCTCGATGGTGAACTGCAGGCCGAACTCGACGCCCGGATCGGCGAACACCTTCAGCGCGGCGAACGGGATCACGATGCGCTGCGGCTGATTGTTGAAGCTCAGCGTGACCGCCACGGTCTCGTCGTCGACTTCCAGGTCCCAGTACTGGTGCTGGAGGACGATGGTCATCTCGTTGGGATAGCGCTCGCGCAGCGAGGCTGCCAGGCCGACCCCGGGATGGTCGGTGCGGAAGGTGATGTAGAAATGATGCGGGGACGGCATGCCCTCGCGCGCGACCCGGGACAAGACGTCACGGACAACCCCACGCAGCGCCTGCTCGACCAGATGGCCGTAGAAAATGGTGTCCTTGCTCATCTCGACCTTGAAGCCGCACTGGGCCGGAAAACGTCCGGAAGCTCTCATCGAAGTGGGGGGGCTTCTGTTGCCCGGCGCCCCCCCGAACCGCGCTTACCTAATGATTAGGCAGCGAGGGCCAGACGGCTATTGTCGTTGGCACTTGTGTTTTAGTCCGGTAACGGCGGTACCATGCCGGGCAAAAGTCACACCTTTACTACGCACGTCGATCCTGATTCGCCCCCATGGATGCCAGGGACAGTCCTGATCAGGAACTGGCCCCGGCGAAGTGGTGGAGGCGCCGGGCTCTGCCCCCGGGTCCGCAACGCTTATGCCGTGTGATGTTTATCGCCATAGTCGGCTTGCGCCGACAGCCCGAATATAGGTGCGAAACCGTCACGATGGAAGGGTGCCGAGTGACAGTTCCTTCGTGTACCAGAAGCCGGCCCGGGCGAGCCCCTCGCCCGCGCACGGTCTGAAGCGCCCCACCATGAAGAGGCCGATCATGCGGTTGAACGAGAGCCAGTCGGCCGAGATCGACGAGCTGCGCGCGGCCGAACCCGCGCCGAGCCGCCGCCCGGTGGTGCCGGCGCTCGAGGAGATCCTGTTCCAGGCGCTGCCGGTGCTCGACCACGGCTTCATCCGGGTGGTCGACTACATGGGCGACGACGCGGCGGTGGTCCAGGCGGCCCGGGTCTCCTACGGCAAGGGCACCCGCAAGGTGTCCGACGACCGCGGCCTGATCCGCTACCTGATGCGCCACCGGCACACTTCGCCGTTCGAGATGTGCGAGATCAAGCTGCACGTGAAGCTGCCGATCTTCATCGCCCGGCAGTGGATCCGCCACCGCACCGCGGCGGTGAACGAGTATTCGGCCCGCTACTCGGTGCTGGACGACGAGATCTACGTGCCGGAAGCCGCCGGGGTGGCGGTGCAGTCGGTCGACAACCGGCAGGGACGCGGCGCCTCGCTGGCACCGGAGGACGCCGAGGCGGTGCGCGAGAGCATCCGTACAGGCGGCGAGGAGGCGTTCCGCCGCTACCACGAGTTGCTCAACGACGACGGCGAGGGCAAGCCGGTGACGGAGGGAAGTCCCAGCGTCGCCCGCGAGCTGGCCCGGGTGGTGCTGCCGCTCTCCACCTACACGCAGTGGTACTGGAAGACCGACCTGCACAACCTGCTGCATTTCGTGGCGCTGCGCCTCGACCCGCACGCGCAGGCGGAGATCCGCGCCTATGCCGAGGTGCTGGCCGACGTGCTGCGCCGCTGGGTGCCGGCAACCTACGAGGCCTTCACCGACTACCGGCTCGATGCGCTGGAACTGTCCGGCCCGGCACTTGCGGTGGTGCGGCGGATGCTTGGTGGCGAGAAAGTGACAGTTGAACAGAGTGGACTTTCCCCACGCGAGTGGCGGGAACTGATGCACAAACTAGATGTTTGACACGCACGGGACGGCAAAATTGTGCTCTTGGTCCGACAGGACGTTGCTTCGTTGTCGCAACCGGGCCAGAAATGCGGGGAGGGCCCGGGTGTTAGCGACATATTTGCGGCGGAGCCCTTATGCTGAACCCCGCTCACGGCGCCTGCGGCGTCCGAGGCGTTAGGAAATTTGTCACGGACGAACGCGCGGAGGTATCATGAAATCCAAAATCCGCCAGATCGCCGGGGTTGGAATGCTCGCGCTCCTTACTGGGTGCTCGGCCTTCACCTCGACGTCTGGGCTGAACGACCTGAAGAGGACCAACGCCAGCGGTGACGCGTTCACCCAGGCGCTCTTCAAGGAGTACACATCCCTTTCGCAGTCTGAATACGACCAGTACGACTGGAAGGATTCGCTCTTCTACACCGAGCGGGCCAAGCAGGCTGCCGGCGGCACCGCGCCGGAGCCGACGCCGATCAGCGCCCGCAAGCTGCCGCAGGACATGGTGGGCACGCTCACCGAAGCGCGTTCGCTGCTGGTGAGCACGCTGTCGACCGAGCAGGCCCAGGCCGACCCGGCGACCGCCGCGAAGGCCCAGGCCAGCTTCGACTGCTGGATGGAGCAGCAGGAAGAGAACTTCCAGGTCAACGACATCACGACCTGCCGGACCGGCTTCGAGGACGCGATCGCCGCCCTGACGCCGGTGGAAGAGGTCGAGATCATCTCGCTCTCGTCCGACGTGCTGTTCGACTTCGACAAGGCGGTCGTGAAGGAAGAGTTCAAGCCTGAACTCGACGCCATCGCCGCGGAACTCGTCGCCGACACCAACAAGCGCCTGCTGGTCTGGGGTCACACCGACACGGTCGGCCCGGCCGAGTACAACATGGGCCTGTCGGTGCGTCGCGCCGAATCGGTCTCCGAGTACCTGGAGAGCCAGGGCGTCGACAGCTCGCGCCTGACCATCCAGGGCTTCGGCGAGACCAAGCTCGCCGTCCCGACCGGCGACGGCGTGGCCGAGCCGCTCAATCGCCGCGTGGAAGTGCGCCAGCGCTGACCTCCGTGCGCGGACCGGACGAGCTTCGTCCGGTTCGGTAGCGATCCAGGAAGACCCGCGCGGCCCGTCCCGCGCGGGTCTTTCTTTTTCCAGCTCCAAGCCAGCGGTGATGGACCGGGCCCGCCATGGCCGACACCTCCAACCGGGACTACGCCCGCGAGATCGCCCGCGCTGCCGGCGGGGCCATCCTGTTCGCCTTCCCGCTCCTGATGACCATGGAGATGTGGCGGCTGGGCTTCCACATGGACCGCTTCCGCCTGGCCCTGTTCGTAGCCCTGGGGGTGGTGCTGCTGGTCGGCCTGTCGCGCCGGGTCGGCTTCCAGCAGAACATCCGCTGGCGCGACGATGTCTGCGACGCCCTGTCCGCCTACGCGATCGGCACCCTGATCGCCCTGGCCTTCCTGACCCTGTTCGGCCTGCTGGACCGGACCATGGCGCCCGGCGAATGGGTCGGCAAGATCGCGGTCCAGTCGGTGCCGGCCGGGATCGGGGCGATCCTGGCACGCGCCCAGTTCACCGGCGCGCCGGACGAGGAGGATGCCCCGCCCAAGGGAGCCAGCTATGGCGGCGAACTGCTCCTGATGATCGCGGGCGCGGTGTTCGTGGCCTTCAACGTGGCGCCGACCGACGAGATCCAGGTGATCGCGCAGCAGGTCAGCGCGTGGCAGGCCGTGCTGCTGGCGCTGGTCTCCGTCACCCTCCTGCACCTGCTGGTCTACAATCTGGGCTTTTCCGGGCAGGAGGCCTGGCCGGCGAACCTGAGCTTCCTGGAGGTGTTCTTCCGCTTCAGCCTGGCCGGCTACGGCCTGGCCCTGACGGTCAGCGCCTATATTCTCTGGACGTTCGGGCGCGGCGACGATGCCGGGCTGACCCAGCTTCTCACCATGACCGTGGTGCTGGGCTTCCCATCCTCGATCGGCGCCGCCACCGCCCGCCTGATCGTGTGAGGCGGCCATGAGCGAACGGCACGACCGGGACGAGCCCCACACGCCCCTGCTGGAATGGATCGCCGCGACCCTGGGCGGCGCCTGCGCGGCGGGCGTGGTCGGCTACCTGGTGTGGGACGGGCTGAGCGGAGCGCATGCCCCGGCCGAGCTGACGGTCCGGGTCGAATCGATCACCCGGGGGCCGGCCGGGTTCCAGCTCGCCCTGGCGGTCGCCAACCAGGGCGGCCGCACCGCCGCCGAGGCGCGGGTGGCCGTGCGCTCCGAGGGTCCGGGCGGCGAGGAGGAGCGGGGCGAGCTGAGCTTCGACTATGTTCCCGGCCATTCGCTCCGGCATGGCACGCTGCTGTTCCGCCACCGGCCGGACCCGGACCGGCTCGAGCTGCAGGTGCTGGGCTACCGCGATCCCTAGGCCGGAAGGCACTACCGCCAAAGGCGATGGCAACCCTTGGGGGAGCAACCCGGTTGATGAGGAACGGGCATGCCCGCACCCATGGGCGGTGCGGATGCCGGTTGCGCAGCGGCAAGGGATGAACGCGATGGCCAGGACGAACGAGGACGCGGTGGTTCTGGCGACGGTCAGGTTGGACGACACCCGGCTCCTGATCGTGCGCCACCTGCCCGACCGGGGAACGGTCGAGATCGGCTGGTGGCACAAGGACGAAGCCGGCACCCCGGCGCAGGGCCAGGTCCTGGAACTGGCCGCCGAGGAGGCCGAGATCAACGGCTTCGCCGGCCTGTGCCGGCAGGCGCTGGAAAGCGACCCGGCAGCGGCCGCCGAGGGCGGACAGCTTGCCAGCGCCGGGCCGTTCGTGGACGGAGCCGACCTGGCGGCCCTGAACAGCGGCGGCGCGATCACGCTGGTGCGCCATCCCGAGCCCGGCAACGAGATCCGGATGTCGCGCGACGAACTGGCCCTGCTGGAGGGGATGCTGCCGGGCGCCCGGGAACGGCTGACCACGCTGGGCTACGGCCTGCCCCAGCAGGACGGCTGACCGGGGCCGGTCCCGCCTGTTCCGGCCGGCCTTCAGCGCAGGGCGAAGGTGATCGGGGCGGCCAGGTCCAGCACGTCGGCGGTCATCATCTCCGCGGGCGGCGTCGGCAGCGGGCTGACCCGGCGGACCACCGCCAGCGCCTCCTCGTCCAGCACCTCGGCGCCGGAACTGTCGACCAGCCGCACCGCCAGCACGTGGCCCTGCCGGTCGATCCGGAACTGGATCGAGGCGACCCCCTGCTGGCGCTGGCGCTGGGCGGCGCGCGGATAGCGCAGGGCGCGCTGGAAGCGGCCGAGCACCGCACCCTGCCAGCTGGGCGGGGCCTGGGCCAGCTGCACCGCCTGCCGGTTGTTGCTGGTCGCCTTGGGGGCCGCGGCGGTGGCCGCCTTGGTCGGCTGGGGCGGGGCCGCCTGCGGCGGCTCCTTGGCGACCTGCTCCACCGGCTCGGGCGGCCGCTCCACCGGCGGCGGCCGGCGCGTCTGCGGCTTGGGCGGCCGGGGCTTGGCGGTGGGCGGCGGCGCCAGCGCCGGCGGCTCGGGCAATTCCACCTCGGCCGGCTCGGGCAGGTCCAGGACCAGTTCGGACACCTCCATCGGCAGCTCCACCGGCGGCACGTCCGGCAGCTCGGTCACCGGCTCCGGCAGTTGCACCGGGGCCGGCTCCGCCACGTCGATCTCCAGCTCGGTGACCGGGTCGGGCAGATCCACCGGCGCCGGTTCCGGCTGGGGCAGGTCCGCCAGGATCTCCTCCACCGACGGAGCGGTCGGCAACGGCGCCAGGTCGATCATCACCGCGGCCGGCGGCTCGCCCGGGATCTCCACCGGGCGGCGGGCATGGAGCAGCGCCAGCACGCCGCCGACATGCAGCGCCAGCACGAGCAGGAAGGCGGCGGCCCAGCGCCCTGCCTCGCCAGGCGCCCTGCCCTCGGCGATCTCGCCCGGGAGAAGCGCGCCGGTCACGACGGGGGCACCGCCTCGAGGCCGACCAGCCCGACCTTCAGGTAGCCTGCCCCGCGCATCAGGTTCATCACCGCCATCACCTCGCCATAGGGCACCCCCTGGTCGGCGCGCAGGAAGATGCGCTGCTCGCGGTCGCCGCCGGTGGCGCTGTCCAGCCCCGCACCCAGCCGGTCACGCCCGACCGTCTGGCTGTCGATGGCCAGGCTCAGGTCCTGCTGCAGCGACACGAACACCGGTGCTTGCGGGCGCGGCGAGGTTTTGGCGTTGGCCGGCGGCAGGTCCACCGGGATGTCGGCGGTGGCCAAAGGTGCTGCCACCATGAAGATGATCAGGAGCACCAGCACGACGTCGATGAACGGCGTCACGTTGATGTCGTGGGTTTCGCCCAGGTCGTCGCCGCCGTCGTCCAGCTTGGCTGCCATCGCCGCTCACTCCGCCGCGCGGGCAAAGCCGGACCGGACGGCGCCCAGCCGGTCCAGGTCGCGGGAGACCAGGCGCATCACCTCGGCCGCCATGTCCGCCACCAGGGCCCGGCAACCGGCGATCTGCCGGGCGAAATGGTTGTACACCACCACCGCCGGGATGGCGGCAACCAGGCCGATCGCGGTGGCCAGCAGCGCCTCGGCGATGCCCGGCGCCACCACCGCCAGGTTGGTGGTCTGCGCCTCGGAGATTCCGATGAAGCTGTTCATGATACCCCAGACCGTGCCGAACAGGCCGACGAACGGCGCGGTGGAGCCGATCGTGGCCAGCACGCCGGTGCCGCGGATCATCCGCCGGCCGGCGGCGGCCTCGATCCGGTCGAGCCTGGACGCGACCCGCTCCTTGATGCCGGCCTTGCCGCCTTCCGCGAACGCGAGATCCTCGCCCGAGAGGTCCAGCTCGGTCTCGGCGGCGCCGACCAGGCTGCCGGCCACGAGGTCCCGCTTGCCCAGGTCCCGCCTGGCCAGCGCCAGGCTGCCCGCCCGGGCCAGACGGGCCGCCCCCTCGCGAGCGCGGCGGCGGACCACCGCCAGCTCCAGGAACTTCGCCAGGCAGATCGTCCAGGTGACCACCGAGGCGAAGGCCAGCCCGACCATGACCGCCTTCACCACCAGGTCGGCCGCCATGAACATGCCCCAGGGCGACAGGTCGTGCGGCAGGACCCCGGGATCGGCGGCGGGCACTCCCTCCTCCAGATGGAGGATGCCCATGCCGTCCCCCAGGCCCGGCACGACCAGCGGCGTCGTTTCCTCCGCCGCCCCAGGCTGGGGCAGGCTTTCCTGGGCCAGGGCTGCACCGGGGGACACCAGAAGCACAGTCAGCGCCAGGGCCAGGAAGGCATGCCGAAGAACTGCCCAATCAGAATGCAGGGCCGCCTTGGTGAGGGGCATGGGAATTCTCTAGCTTAGAACGGTTTCACTTTAGATCCTTTCTGAATGAACCAAGTCTTACATCGGCCCGATCAGGATCCAGCCGGAGCTTTTAGCACCATCAGCGAAACTGTCGCCCAGCAATTTGACGAGAACGCCCATGCGCGGGTCGCATCGCCAAAAAAAGGGGCGCCGGGTCTCCCCGGCGCCCCCTCTCCTGCCCCGACGGACAGGTCAGCTGCGGTAGTCGTCCGCGAAGATGTCGCGGTCCTTGGTTTCCGGCACGAATAGGGCGCCGATCACCACCGTCGCCCCGGCGATGATGATCGGGTACCAGAGGCCGTAATAGATATCGCCCTTCCAGGCGATCATCGCGAAGGCGGTCGCCGGCAGGAGCCCGCCGAACCAGCCATTGCCGATATGGTAGGGCAGCGACATGGCGGTGTAGCGGATCCGGGTCGGGAACAGCTCGACCAGGGCCGCCGCGATCGGGCCGTAGACCATGGTCACGTAGATCACCAGCACGGTCAGGATCAGCACGACCATCAGCGCGCTGCCGTGGAAGATGTCGAACGGGTGGTCGAGCTTGACGATGCCGGGATCGCCGGCCGAGGGATAGCCGCGCTCGGTCAGCGCGGTGGTGATCGACGCGGCGAAGGCGTCGCTCAGCGCCTTGAGGTCGGCGCCGGCCTGGCTGGCGTCGAAGGCCGGAATGGTCTGGTCGCCGATCCGGACCGAGGCGACCGTGCCGGCCGGAGCTTCCTCAAAGGCATAGTTCACGCCGTTCTTGGCGAGCAGCGCCTTGGCGATGTCGCAGGAACTGGTGAACTTGGCGGTGCCGACCGGGTTGAACTGGAAGGCGCACGTGGCCGGGTCGGCCACCACGGTGACCGGGGTGGATTCCTGGGCGGTCGCCAGCGCCGGGTTGGCGGCGTGGGTCAGCGCCTTGAACAGCGGGAAGTAGGTCAGCGCCGCCAGCAGGCAGCCCAGCAGGATGATCGGCTTGCGGCCGACCCGGTCGGACAGCCAGCCGAAGAAGATGAACCCGCCGGTGCCCAGCACCAGCGACCAGGCGATCAGGAGGTTGGCGGAGTAGCCGTCGACCTTGAGGACGCTCTGCAGGAAGAACAGGGCGTAGAACTGGCCGGTGTACCAGACCACCGCCTGGCCGGCGGTCAGGCCGACCAGGGCGATGATCGCGATCTTGGCATAGCGCCACTGGCCGAACGCCTCGGTGAGCGGCGCCTTGGAGCCGGTGCCCTCCTCCTTCATCCGCTTGAAGGCCGGGCTTTCCTGGAGCTGCAGGCGGATCCAGACCGAGATGCCGAGCAGCACCACCGAGATCAGGAAGGGAATGCGCCAGCCCCAGTCGGCGAACGCCTCCTCGCCCAGCGCCGAGCGCACCGCCAGGATCACCAGCAGCGACAGGAACAGGCCGAGGGTCGCGGTGGTCTGGATCCAGGAGGTGTAGAAGCCGCGCCGGCCCTGCGGGGCGTGCTCGGCGACATAGGTCGCGGCGCCGCCATACTCGCCGCCCAGCGCCAGACCCTGCAGCAGGCGCAGCACGATCAGGATCACCGGGGCCAACAGGCCGATGCTGTCGGCGGTCGGCAGGATGCCGACCAGGAAGGTGGAGGCGCCCATGATCAGGATGGTGATCAGGAAGGTGTACTTGCGCCCCACCAGGTCACCCAGCCGGCCGAACACCAGGGCGCCGAACGGGCGGACCAGGAAGCCCGCGGCGAACGCCAGGAGCGCGAAGATGTTGCGGGTGTTCTCGTCGAACTGGGTGAAGAACTTGGCCCCGATGATGACCGCCAAGGATCCGTAGAGGTAGAAGTCGTACCACTCGAACACGGTGCCCGCCGAGGAGGCGAGGATCACCTTGCGTTCTTCCGCCGTCATCGGTCGGGTCTTGCTGCCCGCACCGGGACGACCGGCCATCGTAGCCATGGTCTTGTTTCCCTGATCGCCAGGACGGCGCCGCCAGCGCACGCATGCCGGCATCATCCTGACCTGCCGGGACCGAACATCGGCAGAAGATCGGGCGTGCCCCGCCCGGTCCTGTTCGATCCCTATGCCCTGACCTTTCACGAGGACCGGCCGCGGCCCGTCCCCGCCGCTTCTGCCGCGGCTCGCGTCCGACGCTAGTGCGGGAACCGGCGATTAGGTAGCGCCGCGACCTCGGGACGCGCCGCGTGCTCTTCGCGGAAGGGCAGGCGTTACTTTCGCGCCACGCTTTTCCCTTCATCGTTTAACAAGACACGGCGGCCGCCCCGAAATACCGGACAATGCACGATCCTGCGGTACTTCGCGGTCAATTGCCCGGATCCAGTCCGGATCAGACATGCACGTCGCCGAACGCCAGTTCTCCTTCGCTGTGCAGGACCTGCAAGGAGGCGAACGCCACCCAGGCATAGAACAGGCCCACAACCAGCAGGGTCAGCCAGCCCGGCACCGGGCCGATCGCGGTGTTGCGCAGCCACTCGTCGAAGGTCTGCACCAGCCGGGTGATCGCCGCGTTCTCGGGCGGGTGGGTGGTGGTGGTCTTGAGCAGCCAGGCCAGCAGCAGGATCAGGAACATCCAGCAATAGTTGCGGCGCAGCCGGCGGGCCATCGCCTGGCGCAGGTTGATCAGGAATTGCGGGCGGCGCAGGTCCTGGCCCAGGAGCTGGACCCACTCGTCGCCGGTATCGGTCTCGGGCGCGAAGATCTGGGCGAAGTAGTTGCGCTCCATCCGGCGCACCCGGTTGCGGTAGACGTCGAAGAAGCGGTAGCGGCGCGCCTCGATCACCAGCAGGAGCAGCACCAGCAGCATGGCGAACAGCACCAGGCCGTGATGCGCGGTGGGCGTGGACAGCGACACCGACAAGAGCGCCGCCGACACGGTGATCGCCCAGTTGGTGGTCCGGTCGATCCGGTCCCGCCAGCCGGCCATCCGCGCGATCTCCGCCCGGTGGAAATGGGCCAGCACGGTGATGAACTCGCCGGGCGTGCCGGGAAAGACCGGCGCCTCGATCACCGGCCGCAGATCGTCGTTCGCCATGGACCGCTTCCTTCCCGCAGGCCGCTTCGTTGGCGCGCGGAGGATCCACGCGCACGCGGCTCCGGGCGATGCTGCGTCGGAAACGGCATGGGAGCAATCGGCGCGGCGCCAGAGGCGGAGGCGGACGGGTGGGGTTGGTGGGCCCGGCAGGAATTGAACCCGCGACCAAGCCGTTATGAGCGGCCCGCTCTAACCCCTGAGCTACAGGCCCCACCGGGGTGGTGGGATAGCGGCTGGCGCCGGGACTGGCAATCGGCGCAAAAAACCGCCGGCTGAAAACGCCAACCGCGCCCGGAGCATGGCTTCGGGCGCGGTCGGTCGGGTCGGATCGGACGCCGGAGAGGCGCCCTGTCCGGCTCAGGTATCCAGGAAGGAGCGCAGCTTGCGCGAGCGCGAGGGGTGCTTGAGCTTGCGCAGCGCCTTGGCCTCGATCTGCCGGATGCGCTCGCGGGTCACGCTGAACTGCTGGCCGACCTCCTCCAGGGTGTGGTCGGTGTTCATGCCGATGCCAAAGCGCATGCGCAGCACGCGCTCCTCGCGCGGGGTGAGCGTGGCCAGCACCCGTGTGGTCGACTCGCGCAGGTTGGAGAGCGTCGCCGCCTCCAGCGGCTGGACCGCGTTCTTGTCCTCGATGAAGTCGCCGAGATGCGAATCCTCCTCGTCGCCGATCGGCGTCTCGAGGGAGATCGGCTCCTTGGCGATCTTGAGGACCTTGCGGACCTTGTCGAGCGGCATGTTCAGCTTGACCGCCAGCTCTTCCGGGGTGGGCTCCCGGCCGAACTCGTGCAGCATCTGGCGGGACGCGCGCACCAGCTTGTTGATCGTCTCGATCATGTGGACCGGGATGCGGATGGTCCGGGCCTGGTCGGCGATCGAGCGGGTGATCGCCTGGCGAATCCACCAGGTCGCATAGGTCGAGAACTTGTAGCCGCGCCGGTACTCGAACTTGTCCACCGCCTTCATCAGGCCGATGTTGCCCTCCTGGATCAGGTCCAGGAACTGCAGGCCGCGGTTGGTGTACTTCTTGGCGATGGAGATCACGAGGCGCAGGTTGGCCTCGACCATCTCCTTCTTCGCGCGGGACGCGTCGCGCTCGCCCTTCTGCACCAGGCTGACGATGCGGCGGAACTCGCCGATCTGCAGGCCGGTCTCGTCGGCGATCGCCGCGATGTCGCCGCGAAGCGCCACCACCTCGTCGCGATGGCGGGTGACGAAGTCCTGCCAGTACTTGTCCTTGAGCGCGCCGACCTTCTCCAGCCAGTCCGGGTCGAGCTCGTGGTTCTGGTAGGCGGTGATGAACTTCTCGCGGCTGACCTTGGAGGACAGGGCCAGGCGCAGCAGCTTGCCTTCCAGGGACTGCAGCAGCTTGTTCATGTCGTTGAGCTGGGCGACCAGCGCTTCCACCTTGAGCGGGTGGAGCTGGATGACCGCCATCGCCTCGACCATCTCCGAGCGCGACTTCTCGTACTCGACCTGGAGCTGGCGCATCACCGGGCGGTTGGCCTGGATCAGGGCCAGCCGCTCCTCCTGGAGCTGGCGCAGCTCCATGTAGCGCTCGGCGATGGCGTCGAAGGTCTCCAGCACGGTGTCGCGCAGCTTGGCCTCGAGCATCGAGAGCGACATCGCGTCGTCCTCGTCCTCCTCGCCCTCGCCGCCAGCCGCATTGGGGGCCTGCGCCTCCTCGTCGTCCTCGTCCTCGGCAGGCTCCTCGCCGTCGACCTGCCCGCGTCCCCCGGCAGCCGCCTCGCCGGTCGCCGCCTCCTCGGGCGCCGGGCCGCCTTCGTAGGTGGCCTCCAGATCGATGATGTCGCGCAACGGCACCCGACCCTCGCGGATCGCGTCGCGCCAACCGATCACCGCGCGCATGGTGAGCGGGCTCTCGCACAGGGCCTCGAGGACCATGTTGCGGCCAGCTTCGATGCGCTTGGCGATCTCGATCTCGCCCTCGCGGGACAGAAGCTCGATCGAGCCCATCTCGCGCAGGTACATCCGGACTGGGTCGTCGGTGCGGCCGAGCTCTTCCTGCTCCGGCTCGTCCGAATCTTCCTTGTCGGAATCCTCTTCCTTCTCGGCGGCCTGCTGGTCGCTGAGCTCGAGATTCTCCTCGCCCTCGCCCCGCGCCCGGGCATCGCCATCCTCGGCTTCCTCGCGCACGACCGAGACCCCGCGCGATTCCAGATAGGCGATCATCTCGTCCATCTGTTCCGGGGTGGCACTGGCGGGCAGACCGTTGTTCAGCTGGTCGTAGGAGATCGAGCCCTTCTCGCGCGCGGTCTGGACCAGCTTGCGCAGGGCCGGATTGGCCTGGAGCAGCTGCTCCACGCCGGTCCGGACGATCGTCTTGGCCGCTGCCTTGGACTTGCTCGACGACGTCGCCACCTTGAGGGGTTGGCTCTTCGCCATGCGGAAAACCTCCTGTCGCGGCCGGTGCAAGCCGCTAACGCCGGAATTGCCGAAGCCGCGCGGTGCCCTCACCGCGCGGTGAATTTCTCACTGTTGCCGATTGGACACGAAGGACGCTGGTGGAGCGCGCGAGTCGTCAATCCCCGACGTCGCCGTCGGAATTCACCGATCCCGCGAAGGCTGCACGCGCACGCGCACGCAGCGCTCTCTTCCCGCGAAGCCTGGCCCACTGTTCGAGGACCAGTTCGTCCGACGTCGCCTGGCGCTGGTTGTTACCAGATGACCGATCACCAAGGATCCGGTCGACGAGTTCGCCCAAGCCTGAACTGGCCAGATGGTGGTGCAGGGCGCTGCCGTCAAGCTCTGCACCGGCATCTTCCTCCAAAGAGAGCGCATACCACTCCAGCATGTGGCTGACGAGCCGCCGGTGGTCGGGAATCTTCCACCCGAAGTCGGCGATGTCCTCCTCCAGGGAGCGCAAGAGGCGCGGCTCGCCGATCACCGGCGCCAGCAGCGCCCGCTCCAGCCGCTCGCGCTCGTCGAACGGGCGCAGGCTGCTGCCGGCGACCTGGGCGATCATGGGCTGGCGGCGCGCCTGGGGGGCGCGGAACGGCATCAGGATGTCGAGGCGGCGCCGGAACTCGGTCACGTACTGCCGCTGCAGCTCGGGATCGCCGATCCGGCGCAGCCGCTCGACCGAATCGCGGCGCAGGGCCGCCCGTCGCTCCGGCGTGTCGATCGGCCTTCCCTCAATGGCGATCGACCAGAGGAAGTCGACCAGCGCCACCGCCCCCTCGACCACCCGGTGGACCGCCTGGGCGCCCTCGCTGCGCAGCAGGTCGTCCGGGTCCTTGCCGGGCGGCAGGAACGCCACCCGCAGGGAGCGCTCCGGCGCCAGGAACGGCAAAGCCCGCTCGGCGGCCCGGTCGGCCGCCCGGCGGCCGGCCTCGTCGCCGTCGAAGCACAGGACCGGCTCGGCCGAGAGCTTCCAGAGCCGCTGCAGCTGGCGCTCGCCCAGGGCGGTGCCGAGCGGCGCCACCGCGAACGGCAGGCCCGCCTCGTGCATGGCGATCACGTCGACATAGCCCTCGACCACCACGACCCGCCGGGCGGCCCTGGCCGGGGCCAGCGCCAGGTCGAGGCCGTAGAGCTGCTCGCCCTTGTGGAAGAGCGGCGTTTCCGCGGTGTTCAGGTATTTGGGCTTGGCGTCGCCGAACGCCCGGCCGCCAAACCCCACCACCCGGCCCCGCTCGTCGCGGATCGGGAACATCAGGCGGTTGCGGAACCGGTCGAAGGGTGCCCGGCCGGTTTCCTGGTCGATCAGGACCAGGCCGGCCTCGGCCAGCTTCTGCACCGACAGGCCCCGCGCCGAGAGCGCCTCGACCAGGGCATGGCCGCCGCCAGGGGCAAAGCCCAGGCCGAACGCCTGGATCTTGTCGGGGCGCAGGTCGCGGCGCTCCAGATAGGCCCGCGCCTCCCGGCCCGCGGCCCCGGCGAGCTGGACCGCGAACCACTCGGCCGCGGCGGCGTTGACCGCGTAGAGGTCCTGGTCGACCCGGGGCGCGGCCGGCCCCTCGCGCCTGGGTGCGAGGATGCCGGTCAGCTCCTCCAGGCGCTCCAGGGCGTCGCCGAACTCCAGGTTCTCGGCCCGCATGATGAAGTCGATGGCGTTGCCGTGGGCACCGCAGCCAAAGCAGTGGAAGAAGCCCTTGTCCTCCACCACGGCGAAGGACGGGCTCTTTTCCTTGTGGAACGGGCAGAGCCCCTGCCACTCGCGCCCCTTGCGGACCATGCGGACATGGCGGGCGACGATCTCGACCAGCGGCAGCCGCGCCTTGAACTCGTCCAGGTTCGGCCGTGGCCCGCTGCTCACCGGTCCCTCCGCAAGATGGTGGCCTGAAGGATGATAGCCCGCCTGAAGGATGTTGGCCCGCCCGAAGGACGATGGCCCGAATGTCGCCGGGTCAGTGCAGCCGCTGCTGCAGGATGAGCTTCGCGCGGCTGAAATCCATCCGTCCCGCGAACTCGGCCTTCAGCTCGGCCAGCACCCGGCCCAGGTCCTTGACCTTCTGCGCGCCGGTGCGCGCCAGCGCGGCGTCCACCGCCTGGGCGGTGTCTTCCTCGCTCATCGCGGGCGTGAGGAAGCGGGAGATGATCTCGATCTCCTCCTCTTCCTGCCGGGCCAGCTCCAGCTGGCCCTGCTCCTCGTAGCGGCCGATCTGCTCGCGCCGCTGCGCGATCATCGCCGCCATCATCTGCTCGAGATCGCAATCCTCGATCTCGTCGCTCCGGCCGGATTCCTTGTCACAGAACCGTCGCTCGTTCAGTGCACATCGGACGAGACGCAGCGTGCGGATCGCACGCTCGTCGTTGAGGGTGGAGGCCTCCTTGAGAGCGGCCGCCAGTTTTTCACGTAACACCAACCCACCTCCGGTGGACGCATGGGTAGCTCGTCGCGGACGAACGGTCCGAACGGCCCTGCGAGCCGCCAAGCGAGCGGCAGGTATCCTCCCGCCTGAAACGATTCAAGTGGCATCCGTTCCTGTATTTCAGGACATCTTACGTTCATCGTTTATCTGCATGATGTGTAGAACCACTCTGCCTTGACCGGCAAGAGCCAGGATGGCAGAAGCGGCGGGGTCGTGACGCATGTCACGGCCGCCGTTCCGCACGCCCGCAGCTCAAAGCCGGTTCGTGCCTCATTCCCGGAAGGCGCGCCATGACCAACCCAGGCTCCAAGCCTACCGCCGCCCTGGCGCTCGCCGACGGCACCGTGTTCCTCGGCCGAGGCCATGGTGCAGCCGGCATCCGCACCGCCGAGATCGTGTTCAACACCGCGATCACCGGCTACCAGGAGATTCTGACCGATCCGTCCTATGCCGGGCAGATCGTGACCTTCACGTTTCCGCATATCGGCAATGTCGGAGTGAATGGCGAGGACACCGAGGCTGGCACGCCCTATGCGGCCGGCGCCGTGTTCCGCGCCTTCCCGACCGCCCCCTCCAACTGGCGCGCCGAGCGTTCGCTGGAGCAGTGGCTGGCCGATCACGGGATCGGCGCGATCTCGGGCATCGACACCCGCCGGCTGACCCGGCACCTGCGCGACCGCGGCGCGCAGAACGCCGCCCTGCAGGTCGCCCCCGACGGGGCCCTCGACCTCGACGCCCTCAAGAAGGCCGCCGCCGGCGCGCCCTCGATGGTCGGCCAGGATCTCGCCACCGGCGTCTCCGCCACCCAGCGCTATGGCTGGCAGCAGGCCGGCTGGTCGATCCCGGGCGGCTACACGGTGGGCAGCGGCGACGGCCCGCACGTCGTGGTGGTCGACTACGGCATCAAGAGCAACATCCTGCGCTCGCTGGCCGAGCAGGGCTGCCGGATCACGGTGGTCCCGGCCACCACCACCGCCGAAGAGATCCGGGCGCTGGACCCGGACGGGGTGCTGTTCGGCAACGGCCCAGGCGATCCCGCCGCCACCGGCGCCCATGCGGTGCCGGTGATCAAGGACGTGGTCGATGCGGACCTGCCGGTGTTCGGCATCTGCCTTGGCCACCAGCTGCTGGGCCTGGCGCTGGGCGCCAAGACCACCAAGATGCGCTTTGGCCACCACGGCGCGAACCACCCGGTGAAGGACTTCACCACTGGGCGGGTCGAGATCACCTCCCAGAACCACGGCTTCGCCATCGACGAGACCGGCCTGCCCGCCAGCATCCAGGTCACCCACCGCTCGCTGTTCGACGGCACGATCCAGGGCATCGCGCTGGAAGGCCGGCCGGTGTTCTCGGTCCAGTACCATCCGGAAGCGTCGCCCGGTCCGGCCGACAGCAGCTACCTGTTCCAGCGTTTCGTGGAGGCTGTGCGCGCCCGCCGCGCCTCCGCCTGACCCGAGCCCAACTCCGCCCTGCCCTGAACGTCCGATCGGCCGAGCCAGAACCATGCCCAAACGTACCGACATCAAGTCGATCCTGGTGATCGGCGCCGGCCCGATCGTGATCGGGCAGGCCTGCGAGTTCGACTATTCCGGCACCCAGGCCTGCAAGGCGCTGCGCGGCGAGGGCTATCGGATCGTCCTGGTCAATTCGAACCCGGCGACGATCATGACCGACCCGGAGACGGCCGACGCCACCTATATCGAGCCGATCACCCCGGACTTCGTCGCCAAGATCATCGAGAAGGAGCGCCCGGACGCGCTGCTGCCGACCATGGGCGGGCAGACGGCGCTGAACACCGCCAAGGCGCTGGCCGAGAGCGGCGTCCTGGACAAGTTCGGGGTCGAGCTGATCGGCGCCAAGCTGCCGGCCATCGACAAGGCCGAGGACCGGGCGCAGTTCCGCGAGGCGATGATCAAGATCGGCCTCGACATGCCGAAATCGGTGGTCGTGCGCTCGATGGAGCAGGCGCGGGAAGCGCTGGAGCTGACCGGCCTGCCGGCGATCATCCGCCCCTCCTTCACGCTGGGCGGCACCGGCGGCGGCATCGCCTACAACCGGGAAGAGTTCGAGCGGATCGTCACCTCCGGCCTGGACGCCTCGCCGATCACCGAGGTGCTGGTCGAGGAATCGGTGCTGGGCTGGAAGGAGTACGAGATGGAGGTGGTCCGCGACAAGGCGGACAACTGCATCATCATCTGCTCCATCGAGAACGTCGATCCGATGGGCGTGCATACCGGCGACAGCATCACCGTCGCCCCGGCGCTCACGCTGACCGACAAGGAATACCAGCGGATGCGCTCGGCCTCGATCGCCGTGCTGCGCGAGGTGGGCGTCGATACCGGCGGCTCCAACGTGCAGTTCGCGATCGATCCCGCCAGCGGCCGCATGGTCGTGATCGAGATGAACCCGCGGGTGTCGCGCTCCTCCGCCCTGGCCTCCAAGGCGACCGGCTTCCCGATCGCCAAGGTCGCGGCCCTCCTGGCGGTGGGCTACACGCTGGACGAGGTGCAGAACGACATCACCCGGGTGACGCCGGCCAGCTTCGAGCCGTCGATCGACTACGTGGTCACCAAGATCCCGCGCTTCACCTTCGAGAAGTTCCCCGAAACCGAGCCGTTGCTTTCCACCGCGATGAAGTCGGTGGGCGAGGTGATGGCGATCGGGCGGACCTTCCAGGAAAGCCTGCAGAAGGCGCTGCGCGGCCTGGAGACCGGCCTGTCCGGCCTGGACGAGATCGAGCTGCCCGCCGACGTCCCGCCGCATGACGCGCTGGTGGAGATGCTGGGCCAGCCGACCCCGGACCGGTTCCGGGTGGCGGCGCAGGCGCTGCGCGAGGGCATGAGCGTCGAGGAGATCCACAAGATCACCCGGTTCGACCCCTGGTTCCTGCGCCAGATCGAGGAGATCGTCCACACCGAGGCGGCGCTCGCGGCGGACGGCCTGCCTGGCACGCGGGACGAGCTGCACCGGCTCAAGGCCATGGGCTTTTCCGACAAGCGCCTGGCCAGGCTGGTCGGCAGCAGCGAGGACGCGGTCCGCGCCCAGCGCCATGCCCTCAAGGTGCACCCGGTCTACAAGCGGATCGACACCTGCGCCGCCGAGTTCGAATCGCAGACGCCCTACATGTACTCGACCTACGAGACGCCGGCGTTCGGCGAGGACGAGGCCGAGGACGAGAGCCGGCCTTCCGACCGCACCAAGGTCATCATCCTGGGCGGCGGGCCAAACCGGATCGGCCAGGGCATCGAGTTCGACTATTGCTGCGTGCATGCCGCGTTCGGGCTGAAGGACGCCGGCTTCGAGACGGTGATGGTCAACTGCAACCCGGAGACGGTGTCCACCGACCCGGACACGTCCGACCGCCTTTATTTCGAGCCGCTGACCGCCGAGGACGTCCTGGAGATCTGCGCCAAGGAGGCCAGCAACGGCACGCTGCTCGGCTGCATCGTCCAGCTGGGCGGGCAGACCCCGCTCAAGCTCAGCCACCACCTGGAGAAGGCCGGGATCCCGATCCTGGGCACCCCGGTCGATTCGATCGACCTCGCCGAGGACCGCGAGCGCTTCCAGGGCCTTCTCCACCGGCTGGGGCTGAAGCAGCCGGAGAGCGCGGTTGCCAACGGCGCCGACGAGGCGGTGAGCAAGGCCAACGAGCTGGGCTACCCGGTGATGCTGCGGCCGTCCTACGTGCTGGGCGGCCGGGCGATGCGGATCGTCCATGACGAGACCGACGCCAAGGCCTTCGCCAAGGAAGCGGCGGCGGTGTCCGAGCAGGGGGCGGTGCTGATCGACCGCTATCTGTCGGACGCGATCGAGGTCGATGTCGACGTGATCGCCGACGGCACCGACAGCGTGGTCGCCGGGGTGATGGAACATATCGAGGAGGCCGGCGTCCATTCGGGCGACAGCGCCTGCTCGCTGCCGCCCTACTCCCTGCCCAAGCACGTGATCGCCGAGATCGAGCGGCAGTCCAAGGCGCTGGCCAAGGCGCTGAACGTGCGCGGCCTGATGAACGTGCAGTTCGCGGTCAAGGGCGAGGTCGTCTACATCCTGGAGGTGAACCCGCGCGCCTCGCGGACCGTGCCGTTCGTGGCCAAGGCGATCGGCCGGCAGCTCGCCAAGATGGCGGCGCGGATCATGGCGGGCGAGCCCCTGTCCAGCTTCGACCTGGACCTGCGCGCGCTCGACCATGTCGCGGTCAAGGAGGCCGTGTTCCCGTTCGCCCGCTTCCCGGGCGTCGACCTGATCCTGGGGCCGGAAATGAAGTCGACCGGCGAGGTGATGGGCCTGGACCGCGACTTCGGCACCGCCTTCCTCAAGGGCCAGATCGGCTCCGGCCAGGCGCTGCCGAAGAGCGGCACGGTGTTCTTGTCGGTGCGCGACCAGGACAAGCCCGCCGCGGTCGAGATGGGCCGGCGGATGGTCGAGCTCGGCTACGGCATCGTCGCGACCACCGGCACGGCGGCGGTGCTGCGCGGGGCCAGCGTGCCGGTCGAGGAGATCAACAAGGTCCATGAGGGCCGGCCGCACGTGGTGGACCGGATCAAGGACAAGGGCGTCGTGCTGGTGATCAACACCACCGACGGGCGCCAGGCGATCAAGGACAGCTACTCCTTGCGGCGCGAGGCCCTGATGAACCGGGTGCCGTACACGACGACGCTCGCCGGCGCCAAGGCGGTGGTCCAGGCCCTGGGGGCGCTGGCCAGCGGCGATCTTGCGGTGGTACCGTTGCAAGCCTATTTTCAGCTATCCCGAGCCGACGATTTGGTGTCCCCAGGCGCGCGTGGAGCGTGATTCCTGCTTCTCGAGAGTTGACTGAATGCTGAACAAGATCCCGATGACTCCCATGGGTCACACGCGGCTGGAGGCAGAGCTCAAGCGCCTGAAAACCGTCGAGCGACCGGCGGTGATCCGGGCGATCGCCGAGGCGCGCGAGCACGGCGATCTGTCCGAGAACGCGGAATATCACGCGGCACGGGAACGGCAGGGCTTCATCGAGGGCCGGGTCATGGAGCTGGAGGACAAGCTCTCCCGCGCCGAAGTGATCGACATCGCCACCCAGTCGGGCAGCAAGGTGATGTTCGGCGCCACGGTGAAGCTGGTCGACGAGGAGACCGACGAGAAGACCTCCTACCAGATCGTCGGCCCCGACGAGGCCGAGATCCAGCAGGGCCTGCTCTCGATCGCCTCGCCGCTCGCCCAGGCGCTGCTCGGCAAGGAAAGCGGCGAGACGGTCGAAGTCTCGACCCCGCGCGGCACCCGCTATTTCGAGATCCTCGAAGTCCGGTTCGGCTAAAAAGGAGCGTTCCCTGTGTCGTCTGTCTCGCCGGTCGTCTGGGGATTGCTGGACGACCGGCCGGGCCATGCCACGCAGGTGCAAGGCATCGGCGACGCGCTGCCCTGGCCCATGGTCGAGAAACACATGGGCTTTGGCTGGCTGTCGCGCTTCGACGTGCGGATCCTGGGGGCGAGCGTCGTCGGGCTGAACCGCAAGGCGAGGTCGGCCCTGGAGCCGCCCTGGCCGGACCTCCTGATCACCTGCGGCCGGCGCTGCCTGCCGGTGGCGCGCTGGATCAAGAAGCAGGCCGGCGGCCGGACCCGGATCGTCCACGTGATGCGGCCGGCGGTCTCCACCGACATCGACCTGCTGGTCCTGCCGCATCACGACCGCAAGCTCACCCACGAGGAGGTGGAGGTGGTCCGGGTCACCGGCGCCCCGCACCGGGTGAGCGCGCGCCGCCTGAACGAGGCGCGCGAGCGCATGGCCCAGCGCTTCGCCCACCTGCCCCGGCCGCGGCTGGCGGTGCTGGCGGGCGGGCCTGCCCGCCACGTGCAGTACCGGCGCGACTGGGCGCGCGACCTGGGGCTGCGGGCGATGGCGCTGGCCCAGAGCATGGGCGGCTCGCTGATGGTCACCACCAGCCGGCGGACCGGCGAGACTTCCGCCGCCGAGCTGGAGGCGACCCTGAAGCTGCCGCATGTGAGCTGGAAGCCTGGCGATCCCGGCGAGAATCCCTATCTGGGGATGCTGGCCCTGGCGGATGCGATCGTGGTGGGCGTGGATTCGGTGTCGATGATGAGCGAGGCCTGCGCCACCGGCAAGCCGGTCTACGTCTATGGCGGCGACAAGCTGGTCGGCCACAAGCTCAAGATGCTGGTGGCAAGGCTGTTCAAGGAAGGGCGCATTGTCGCCTTGGGCGATCCGTTCGACCACACGCCGCCGCCGCCGCTGGATTCGGCCGGCCTGGTCGCCCGGGTGGTCATGGAGCGTGCCGAACTGTGGTTCCCACCGGTCGCTCGTGTTAATGGGACGTTGTCGGAGGCGAGATGAACGAGCGACACGCGCAGGTGCTGGTGATCGGCGGCGGCCCAGCAGGCTATACCGCGGCGATCTATGCCGCCCGCGCCAACCTCAAGCCGGTGCTGATCCAGGGAATGCAGCCCGGCGGGCAGCTCTCGATCACCACGGACGTGGAGAACTATCCGGGCTTTGCCGAGGTCATCCAGGGTCCCTGGCTGATGGAGCAGATGTCGGCCCAGGCCGAGCATTGCGGCACCGAGATGATCTACGACCTGGTCACCGACGTCGACCTGTCGGTGCGGCCGTTCCGGCTGACCATGGACGGCGGCAGCATCTTCACCTGCGACGCCCTGATCATCGCCACCGGCGCCCAGGCGCGCTGGCTGGGGATCGACGCCGAGAACCGCTTCATGGGCCATGGCGTGTCCGCCTGCGCCACCTGCGACGGGTTCTTCTTCCGCGGCAAGCGGGTGGTCGTGGTCGGCGGCGGCAACACCGCGGTGGAGGAGGCCCTCTACCTGGCGGGGCTGGCCGCGCACGTGACGCTGGTGCACCGGCGCGACACGCTGCGCGCCGAGAAGATCCTGCAGGACCGGCTGTTCGCCCGCTCCAATGTCGAGGTTGTCTGGGATGCGGTGGTCACCGACCTCACCGGCACCACCGACCCCAAGGGGGTGACCGGGGCGATCCTGACCTCCACCAAGGACGGCTCCAGCCGCGAGATCCCGGCGGACGGCCTGTTCGTGGCGATCGGCCACGACCCGGCGACCGGGCTGTTCAAGGGCAAGCTCGCCATGGACGACGAGGGCTACCTGCTCACCGAGCGCGGCCGGACCTTCACCTCGGTGGATGGCGTGTTCGCCGCGGGCGACGTCCAGGACAAGATCTATCGCCAGGCCGTGACGGCCGCCGGATCGGGCTGCATGGCGGCGCTGGATGCGGAGCGCTGGCTGGCCGCCAAAGGGATGCACTGACGCCATGGTCGCCCGAGGGACGCAGGACAAGGACTTCTTCAAGACCGAAGGCCCCGACTGGGACCGGATCCGGATCTTCCATTCGGTGGCGGAGGCGGGAAGCTTCACCAAGGCGGCCGACCGGCTGGGCCTGTCGCAGTCGGCGATCAGCCGGCAGATCAGCGCGCTGGAGGACGAGCTGGGCGCTGCGGTGTTCCACCGGCATGCCCGCGGCCTGGTGCTGACCGAGCAGGGCGAGATCCTGCTGGAGACCGCCCGGGAGATCGCGCGCAAGATGGCGATGACCGTCACGGCGCTCCAGGAGCGCCGTGACGAGCCGGCCGGCCATCTGCGGATCACCACCACGGTGGGCATCGGCACGGTCTGGCTGACCCACCACCTGCCGGCGTTCCTGGACCTTTATCCCGAGATCACCGTCGCCCTGATGGTGACCGACGATGACCTGGACCTGGGGATGCGCCAGGCCGACGTGGCGCTGCGGCTGACCCGGCCGACCCAGGGCGACCTCGTCCAGCGCAAGCTGATGACCTCGCACACCCACATCTATGCAGCGCCGGGCTACCTGGCCAAGCATGGCCTGCCCGAGCGGCCGGACGACCTGGATCGGCACCGGCTGATCGTCTACGGCGACGAGGCGCCGGTACCCTCGCTGAACTGGATCCTGACGGCAGGCAAGGACGAGGAAGGCCAGGCGGCGCCGCGCCGGCCGACCATGACCGTCAACCATGTCTACGGCATGCTGCGCACGGCGGAAGCCGGGCTGGGCCTGGCCTCGCTCCCCGACTATCTGGGCGCCCCCAGCAAGAACCTGGTTCGGGTCCTGCCCGACCTCGAGGGCCCGGTGTTCACCTGCTATTTCGTTTATCCGGAGGAGCTGCGCGCTTCCAAGCGGGTAACGGTCTTCCGCGACTTCCTGCTGGAAAAGGTCGCAGAGCAGCCGGTCTGGTAAAAACGCTGGCATTTTGGCCACAGCCGATGGGTGACATGCGCCAAGCGCACGCCACCCATCTCGAACAGGCCTAGGCAAACCACCGAAACACGATTAGTTTCCGCACTGCAGCAACGCACCGCCTGGGATGCGTTGCTAGGGTCTGAGGGTCGAGCCTAGCTCTCCTCCGACCGGATCCGGCTACGCTGGGTCCAAAACGAACCTCGGTTCGTTTCCCAGGTTTTTAGCCTCCCTGATCTACTCGGCCGGGTCGCAAGACCCGGCCACTTTTTTTTGTTCAAGCGGATAACGTCCGACCTTATCGACGGCATTTCGGACGTCGTCAAGCATGCCATACAAACTCGCCCGAGTTTCGGCATGAATTTAACAATTGCTGGGTTCTCTTGCTGCAGTGCAACTTAGCCAGCCCAGCAAAAGCGCCAGTGGATGCTGCACCGCAACAAATAGAACCGTATATGAGGACAGGCGGCTCCCGTAGGAGGGCGCTGTCCTGAGTGGCCACATGGGCAGAACTATCAGCGATACAGCTGCTCGCCGTCCATCCCGCTGTAGAGGCCGGCGACCTGCTCGGCATAGCCGTTGAACAGCCGGGTCGGCACCGAGCCGAAATCGCCCAGCGGGCGCTCGAAGGCCTGGCTCCAGCGCGGATGCGGCACCTCGGGGTTCACGTTCGCCCAGAAGCCGTACTCGCTCGGGCCCAGTTCCTCCCAGTAGCTCACCGGCCGCTCGTCGGTCAGGGTGATCCGGCGGATCGACTTGATCGACTTGAACCCGTACTTCCAGGGCGTGACCAGGCGGATCGGTGCGCCGTTCTGCTTGAGCAGCGGCTTGCCGTACATGCCGGTCGCGATGAAGGCGAGGTCGTTGGCGGCCTCGGCCACCGTCAGGCCCTCGACATAGGGCCAGGGATACCAGGACTGCGCCTGTGCCGGAGCCTCGTCAGGATTGAGGAAGGTCTCGAAGCGCACGTACTGCGCGCTGCCCAAAGGCCGTGCCAAGTCGAGCAGGGCTTTCAGGGGGAAGCCGCTCCACGGCACGTCCATCGACCAGGCTTCCACGCAGCGGTGCCGGTAGAGGCGCTCCTCGATCGGGATGCGCCGCACCACCGCCTCGACGTCGATCTCCATCGGCTCCTCGACCATCCCATCGATGGTGAGCGCCCAGGGGCGGATGGTGAGCGCCTGCGCGGCGTCGACGATGTCCTTGCTGCCGCCGAACTCGTAGAAATTGTTGTAGCTGGTGGCGATCTTCTCCTCGGTGAGCGGCCGGTCCAGCGTGAAGGCCGGATTGCGCTCGCCGGGATAGAGTTCCGGGGCGATCAGCTCGCCGCCCTCCTGGGCACGGGCGCGAAGCGGCAGCGCCGCCATGGCGGCGCCCAGCCCGATTCCGGCCAGGAGCCGGCGCCGGTCGAGCGCCAGCGCCTCGTCGGTCACCCGGTGGTCGATCACGTCCCAGATCCTGCGCGCGCGGGTCAGCATGTCGGTCCTTTCCCTTCGATGGGTGAAGGTACGACGATCCGCGCCGCCTGGTCACTCGATCACGAACGTGTGAACGACAGGTCCTTGGGGAATCCGACCGGCGTGGCCCGCCCGGACTGGGCACGCTCGCCTATCCAGGTCGTGCATTCCTCGCGGCGCTGGCGGCTGCCGGTCTGCCAGGTGAAGCCGGCCTTGGGATCGATCACCGCCACGTCCACCACCGCGGCGGAGTGCAGCTTCATGAGCTGGACCCCCTTGCCCCGGCCCAGCGTCTTGAGCTGATCCAGCGGGAACACCAGCAGCCGGCGATGGCTGCCCAGCACCGCCAGATGGTCGCCGGCCACCGGCACGACCTTCACCAGCTGGTCGCCCTCGTCCAGGTCGACGATCTGCTTGCCGGCCTTGGTGGAGGCGACGATCGAGCTCTCCTCCACCAGGAAGCCGCGCCCGGCCTTGGTCGCCACCACCATCCGGCCGTCCGGCCGGAACACCGCCGCGTCGATGATCGGCACGCCCTTGGCGATGTCCGCGAACAGGGACAAGGGCTCGCCGGTGCCGCGCCCGCCCGGCAGGCGGTCGACCGGGACCGTGAACATCTTGCCGTCGGCGGCGAACACCAGCAGCCGGTCGGTGGTCTGCGCCTCCAGGGCGAAGCGGGCCGCGTCGCCTTCCTTGTACTTCTGCTCCGACAGGTCCTGCTGGTGGCCGCGCACCGTGCGGATCCAGTTGTGCTGCGAGAGCAGGATGGTCACCGGGAATCGCTCGACCTGGGCCTCGAACCGCTCCGGCTCGATCACCGGGGCGGTGCCGAACTGGGTGCGGCGCGGGTCGGCGAACGCCTTGCGGCTGGCCTTGACCTCGTCGGCCAGCGCCTTGCGGCGCAGCTTCGGGTCGGCCAGCAGCCGGTCCAGCTTCGCCTTCTCGGCCTCCAGGTCCGCATGCTCCTTGCGCAGGTCCATCTCCTCCAGCCGGCGCAGGTTGCGCAGGCGCAGGTTCAGGATCGCTTCGGCCTGAATCTCGGTGAGCTCGAAGCGCTTCATCAGGGCCGGCTTCGGCTCGTCCTCCTCGCGGATGATCCGGATCACCTCGTCGATATCCAAAAAGGCCTTCAGATAGCCTTCCAGGATGTGCAGCCGGTCCTCGATCTTGCCTAAGCGGTAGCGCGAGCGCCGCTCCAGCACGATCATGCGGTGGTCGAGCCAGGACTGCAGGACCTCGGCCAGCCCCATCACCCGGGGCGTGCCGGTGGCGTCCAGCACGTTCAGGTTCAGGGACAGCCGCACCTCCAGGTCGGAGGCGCGGAACAGCTGCTCCATCAGGAGCTCCGGCTCGACCGTGCGGGCGCGCGGCACCAGGACGATGCGGATCTGGTCGGTGGATTCGTCGCGCAGGTCGGCCAGCAGCGGCAGCTTCTTGGCCATGAGCTGCTCGGCGATGTCCTCGATCAGCCGGCTTTTCTGCACCTGGAACGGGATCTGGTCGACGATGATCCGGTACTGGCCGAGCGGGAGCTGCTCGACCGTGTAGCGGGCGCGCAGGCGAAAGCCGCCGCGGCCGGTGGTGTAGGCGTGCTGGATGGCCGCCGGGCTCTCGGTGATGATCCCGCCGGTCGGCAGGTCCGGGCCCGGGACGAACTTCATCAGCTCCGAGGCGGTCGGCCGCGGCGCGTCGGCCGGGCGGCCCAGCATGAACAGGAGCGCGTCGCACAATTCGCCGACATTGTGCGGCAGGATCGAGGTCGCCATGCCCACCGCGATGCCGGTGGCGCCGTTGGCCAGCAGGTTCGGCACGGCCGCCGGCAGGACCACCGGCTCGTCCTCGCTGCCGTCATAGGTCGGGCGGAAGTCGACCGTGTCCTGGTCGATCCCGTCCAGCAGCGCCATGGCGTATCTGGTCAGCCGGCTCTCGGTGTAGCGCATCGCCGCCGGGTTATCGCCGTCGACATTGCCGAAGTTCCCCTGCCCTTCCACCAGCGTGTAGCGCTGGGCGAAGTCCTGGGCCAGGCGGACCAGGGCGTCGTAGACCGACTGGTCGCCGTGCGGGTGGAACTTGCCGATCACGTCGCCGACCACGCGGGCGCATTTCTTGTAGCCGCCGGCCGGGTCCAGGCGCAGCTGGAGCATGGCGTAGAGCAGCCGGCGCTGGACCGGCTTCAGCCCGTCGCGGACGTCGGGCAGGGAGCGTGCGGTGATGGTCGAGAGCGCATAGGCCAGGTAGCGCTCGGACAGGGCCTGGGCGAGCGGGACGGTCTCGATATGTTCGGGTGCGGCGGACGGTCGGGTCATGTGTCCGGGTCGGCGGGGGGCTGCAGGAGATCGAGGAGGCGGATGCGGGCCTGCGGGAGCGGGCGGTCCACGGCCTCGAACAGACGTTGGTCGAGGAAATGCCCGGACAGGCGCAGTCCGTCCAGCACCTGTGCACGATCGGGCCGGCTGCCGTCCACCAGGAAGGGCGGCAATGGCAAGAGGCGCGGCGCCCATGACGCGGCGGCCTCGCGGGACACGGCGCTGCCGCTGCGCGGCGAGACATAGGCCAGATCCTCGGTCACCCCGGTGACCGCGCAGCGGTCCAGGGACAGGCCGAACCCGGCCTCGGCCAGCAGCACCAGCTCGAAGCGGACATAGTCGGCAAGCCAGGCCTCGTCGGGACCCAGCGCATCGGCCAGGCGCAGGGTGGCGGCGTAGAGCACCGGGTGCGGGTCGCGCTCGGCGGTGCCCTGGTCGAGCAGGGCCATGGCAGCCGACAGGCCGGCCAGGGCCAGCGGCATGTCGAGCACGTCGCCGGCATGCAGGCGGATCGCCTCGCCCTTCAGGTTGCCCAATTGCTCGGCGATCCGGGCATGCCAGTGCAGGTCCAGCCGGTTGCCGGGCTGCCAGAGATGGGCGTTGGCCCGCGCCGCGCCGCCCTGCACCAGGCCGGCATGGCGGCCATGCTCGAAGGTGAAGACGTTCACGACGAGGCTGGCCTCGCCATGGCGGCGGCGGGTCAGGACGAAGCCTTCGTCGTGCCAGTCCAAGGGATCAGTCCCGGGTGTCGAGCCCCATTTCCCGATAGCGCTCGGGATCGTCGGTCCACTCGCGGACCTTGACGAACAGGAACAGGTGGACCCGCGCGTCCAAGAGCTTCTCCAGGTCCTGGCGGGCCGCCTGGCCGATCGCCTTGATCCGCGCGCCGCCCTTGCCCAGCACGATCGCCTTCTGGCTGTCGCGCAGCACGTAGATCACCTGGTCGATGCGGATCTCCTTGCCGTCCTGGCTCTCCAGGTACTGCTCGGTCTCCACGGTGATGCTGTAGGGCAGCTCGTCCTGGAGTTGGAGGAACACCTTCTCGCGGGTGATCTCCGCGGCGAGCGCCCGGTCCGACAGGTCGGACAGCTGGTCCTCGGGGTAGAGCCAGGCGCTTGGCGGCATCGCCTTGGCCAGGGCGGCCAGGAGGTCGTCGCAGCCGTCGCCGCGCGTGGCGGAGACGATGAAGGTCTCCTCGAACGGCAGGATCTGGTTGGCCTCGGCGATCAGCGGCAGGGCCCGGTCGCCGCGGACCGTGTCGATCTTGTTGATCACCAGCCAGGCCCGGCGATGGCGCTCGCCCAGGCCTTCCAGCACGGCGCGGGCCTGGGCGTTCAGCCCCTTGGAGGCATCCAGCACGAACAGGACCAGGTCGGCATCGTCGACCCCGTCCCAGGCGGCCCGCACCATGGCGCGCTCCAGGGCGCGCTTGGGGTCGGCGAAGATCCCGGGCGTGTCGACGAACAGGAGCTGGGTGCTGCCGACCATGGAGATGCCGATCACCCGCCGGCGGGTGGTCTGCGCCTTGGGCGTGACGATCGAGACCTTGTGGCCGACCAGGTGGTTCAGCAGCGTGGACTTGCCGGCGTTGGGCGCGCCGGCGAAGGCGATGAAGCCGCAGGAGGTGGCGGGGCCTTCAGGCGAGGCGGTGTCGTCGGAGGTGATCATGAGGGCATACCGGAAAGGCGTTCAAGCATGAGGCTGGCGGCGGCCTGCTCGGCCGCGCGCTTGGAGGAGCCGGACGCGGTCACGTCCGGCATGCCGGGCAGGCTGACGCTCACCTGGAAGGTCGGCGCGTGCGGCGGCCCATCGGTGGCGACCACGAGGTAGGCGGGCCGTTCCAGGCTGCGGGCCTGCGCCCATTCCTGCAGCGCGGTCTTGGGATCGCGGCTGGGCAGCCCGGCATTGGCGATCAGCGGCTGCCAGTGCCGGCGCACGAAGCTCTCGGCCGGCTGCCAGCCCCCATCCAGATAGATCGCGCCGATCAGGGCTTCCACCGTGTCGGCCAGAATCGCCGGATTGTCCCGTCCGCCGCCGTCCTCCTCGCTGCGCGCGACCACCAGCCAGCCGCCGACGCCGAGCTTGCGGGCGATGCCGGCCAAGGTCTCGCGCCGGACCAGGCCGTCCTGGCGCAGGGCCAGGGTGCCCTCGGGGTCGGCGCGGAAATGCTCGATCAGCATGTGCGCGACCACCAGGCCCAGCACGCGGTCGCCCAGGAATTCCAGGCGCTCGTTGGAGCGGCGGCCCTTGTGCCGGGCGGTCGAGCGGCGCACGGCGCTGGCATGGGTCAGCGCCTCGCTCAGGAGCTCAGGCTTGCGGAAGGTGTAGCCGAGCACCGATTCCACGGCCGGAACGGCCGGCCCACCCGCGGAACGGGCGGGCGTGTTCGCCTCCATCAACGAATCGTCGAGAGCAACCGCTCGAAGCGGATCGCAAAGGGCCATGCCCAGGGCTCCAAGAAGCCGGCCGAACCATCCGTGGAGAAGAACAGGATTTCGGCGCGACCGACCAGATTCTCCAGCGGAACATAGCCCACGCTGGGATCACGACTATCCTGCGAATTGTCGCGATTGTCGCCCATCATGAACACATGGCCCTCGGGCACCAGGAACTCCTGGGTGTCGTCCATCGGGCCATCCGGATAGCGGTCCAGGATCTGGTGGACCCGGCCGCCGGGCAGGGTCTCCCGGAACTGGGGCACGCTGCCCTCGTGCAGGTCGGAGAAGGTGCCGGCCGGCTCCTGGGGCACTTCCTCGCCGTTGATGAACAGCCGGTCGGCGCGCATCTGGATCCGGTCGCCCGGCAGGCCGACCACGCGCTTGATGTAGTCGACATTCTCGCCCGGCCGCTTGAACACCGCGACGTCGCCGCGCTCGGGCAGGCTGCCGAAGACCCGGCCGTTGATCGGCACGATGCCGAAGGGGAACGACCAGCGGCTGTAGCCGTAGGCGTACTTGCTGACAAACAGGTAGTCGCCCACCAGGAGCGTCGGCTTCATCGAGCCCGACGGAATATTGAACGGCTCGAACAGGAACGTCCGCACGACCAGCGCGATCAGGATCGCGTAGACCAGGGTCTTGAAGGTCTCGAGCGTTGAGGAAGGCTTGCGCTTATCAAGCGCGACGTGATCGGGCATCGGTCGACCGGGATCGTGGCCAGGAGGCAATGTTGCTATCGACGGTCCACCAGCCTCGACCGACGAACCACGGCACCCATGTGCAGGACTGGAAGACCCGACACGCTCGGAGAAAGCAAGCGGTTTCGCGAGAGGCGGGCTTCACCTTCCGGTCAAGGCTGCCTCGGGCAGAGCGGAAATCAGGGCCATGGCCTGGGCCAGAGGCGGCTCGTCGGTGAGCGTCAGCTCGACCTGGGCCACCATGCCCGGCGGCGTCATCTCGGCCAGCCGGCGGGCGGCGCGGCCGCTCAGGCGCACCACCGGCTTGCCGCCCGGCAGGTTCTCCACGCCGATCTCCTGCCAGGAGATGCCCTGAGCGAGCCCGGTACCGAGCGCCTTCGCGACCGCCTCCTTGGCGGCATAGCGCTTGGCGTAGGTCTCGGCGCGGCGCAGCCGCCGGTCGGCCGCCTCGCGCTCCACCGGGGTGAAGCAGCGCCTAGCGAAGCGGTCGCCATAGCGCAGCAGCACCCGCTCGATCCGCCGGATGTCGATCAGGTCGCTGCCCAGGCCCAGGATCATGCCGGCGGCTTCAGGCCGGAATGCCGCGCGCCTCGTCCATCAGCCGGCGCATCTCGCGCAGCGATCCCTCGAAGCCGCGGAAGATCGCCTCGCCCACCAGGAAATGGCCGATGTTCAGCTCCACCATCGCCGGGATGGCGGCGACCGGAACCACCGTGGCGTAGTCCAGGCCGTGGCCGGCATGGCATTCCAGGCCGAGCTCAACGGTGAGCTTGGCCGCTGCCTCGATCCGCTCCAGCTCCCGCGGCCGCTCGGCCTCGCCGGCATCGCAATAGGTGCCGGTATGCAGCTCGACGATGTCGGCGCCGACCTTGGCGGCGGCGATCAGCTGGCGGGGATCGGCGTCGACGAACAAGGAGACCCGGATGCCGGCCTCCTTCAGCCTCGCCACGAACGGGAGCAGCCGCTCCTCCTGGCCGGCCACCGCCAGCCCATGCTCGGTGGTGCGCTCCTCGCGGCGCTCGGGCACCAGGCAGGCGGCATGCGGCAGGACGCGCAGGGCGATCGCCAGCATCTCGTCGGTGACGCCCATCTCCAGGTTGAGCGGCAGCGCGATCTCGTTCTTCAGCCGGTCGACGTCCTGGTCGCGGATGTGCCGGCGGTCCTCGCGCAGATGGGCGGTGATCCCGTCACCGCCCGCCTTCTTGACCAGGGCTGCCGCCCGGACCGGACAGGGGTGGGCGCCGCCCCGCGCGTTGCGGACCGTCGCCACGTGATCGACATTCACCCCGAGCCGCAAGCGCCGCGCCATGCTCCATTTCCCCTGCCGTGTCCGATGCCCTTTACCGCCAAGCACACGGCGGCGCGAGCATCCTGGTGCCGGCAGGGGGGCGTTCCTCAGGCGAGCTTGCCCGGATAGTCGGGCTCGTCGGTGAACGGGTAGGGTCCCTCGGCCGGGTCGACATAGGCGGTGTGGCTGACCAGTCCGGTGGCCTCGGTCCAGCGGTGCAGCTGGAAGGCCGGCGGCTCCATCACGAACATGCCGTCCGCTTCCGGCCCCAGGTCGAGCTCGACCTGATGGACCAGGGAGGGCGAGATGCTGGCGATGGTGCCGGCGAAGCGCACCACGATCGGCCGGTGGTGATGGCCGCAGATCACCCGCTCGACCTGCGGATGCCGGGCGATCACCGCGGCGAAGCGGCCGGGCTCGAACAGGGCGATCCGGTCCATGTGGCCGATGCCGCAATGGAAGGGCGGGTGGTGCATGGCCACGATCGTGGGCTTGCGGGGCTCGTCGGCCAGGCGGGCCTCCAGCCAGTCCAGGCAGGCCTCGCCGAGCTCGCCATGGCCGTGGCCGGGCACCACCGTGTCGAGCAGGACCAGGCGGACCGGGAAATCGTCCACGACCTGGTGCAGGCGCTCGCCGTCCAGGTCCCGGGGCAGCAGGTGCCCCAGGCCCTGGCGGAGGTTCTCGCGGCGGTCATGGTTGCCGGGGATGACGAACACCGGCTGCTTCAGGCGGGCCAGCTGGTCCTTGAGGATCCGGTACTCTTCGACGCGGCCGCAATTGGTGAGATCGCCGGTGACGACCACGACGTCGGGTGCCGGGTCCAGGGCCAGGACACGGTCGATCGCCCGGGCGACCATCTGGTTGGCCGGGACCCGCTGGTAGGCGAGCGTGCCCTCGGGCACGACATGCAGGTCGGTGAGCTGGCAGATCAGCAAGACGGTTCTCCAACGGAATCGCGGCGCCGGAGCCTGCCGGCGCCGCGACGTCAAGAGGTAGCGGAGCTCAGTTCGGCAGGGCCAGGGCGGTGCTGTCGACGAACGGCTTCATGATCGCGTCGGCATTGGCCTGGGCGGCTTCCAGCGCCTCCTTGGGCTTCTTGGTGCCGGACAGGACCGCCTGGACCTCGTCCTCCAGGGCCTTGCGCACCGCGACCGTGTTGTAGGTGGCGAACCAGGGCTGGGCGAAGCGGAGCTGGTCCAGCGCCACCGCGGCATCCGGGTTCTCGTCCAGGAACTGCTGCATCTCGGGCAGCGCGTAGGAGGACTGGCGGGGCGCGAAATAGCCGGTGAAGCGCGACCAGGAGCCCAGGTTCTCCGGGGTGGTCAGCCAGTTGGCGAAGGTCCAGCCGGCCTGCTGCTGCTCCTCGGTGGCGCCCTTGAACATCACCAGCGAGGCGCCGCCGATCGCCACGGCGTTCCGGACGTTCTTCGGCACGAAGGCGACCTTGTAGTGGCCTTCCATGTTCTCACGGATGAAGGAGAGCGAGCCGGTCGACAGGATCACCATCGAGGTCTGGCCGGCCAGGAAGGACGAGGAGACGCCCTTGTTGTCGACCACGCCCTCGGGCGTGACCTTGTGCTTGTGGATCAGGTCGTCCCACAGGGTCAGCGCGCCCAGCATCGAGGGGGTGTCGTAGTAGACCTCACCGCCCCAGTCCGGATTGTAGTAGAGGCCGCCGTTGGACATGGTCAGCGCCGACATGGTCCAGCCCAGCATGTCGTAGCTGCCGGACATGGTGAGGCCGTAGCGCTCGACCTGGTCGCCGTCGCGGACGGTCAGCTTCTTCGCGGCATCGACCCAGTCCTGCCAGGTCACCGGGGGCTGGTCGGGGTCCAGGCCGACCTCCTGGAAATGGTCGGTGTTGTAATAGAGGAGCGGCGTGCTGTTGTGGTAGGGCACCGCCCAGACATGGCCGTTGAACTCGGCGTTCTTGTGCAAAGCCGGCCAGAAGTCCTCCATGAAGGCGTCCTTGCTGGTGCCGTCGGCCTCGATCATCGGATCGAGCGGGAGGATCTGGTCCTGCAGGGCCAGCTCGTAGACGAAGTTCGCCGACATCAGGACGACGGCCGGGGGCTTGCCGGCGGCGGCGGCCGCCTGGGCCTTGATCTTGGTCTCGTCGTAATTGCCGGTATAGGCCGGGGTGACCTGGATCTCCGGGTGCTCCTCGTTGAAGAGCTTCACCAGGCGCTGCATCTCCTTGGCGAGCTTGCCGTCGACCGGAACCGGGAAGAAGAAGTCGATCGCGGTCGCCGCGCCGGCCGAAGCCGGCAAGGCGAGGCAGGCGGCGACGGTCGCCGCGCTGAGCAGGCTGGTCAGCCGGGCCATGGTTCTCTCCATTATTTCAGGCCAGAAAAGACAAAGCTGTTCACGAAGCGGCGCTGGAAGGCCAGGAACGCCACCAGCAGGGGCAGGACGACCAGAAGGGTGCCGGCGGCCATCACGCTCCAGTCCGACGCGCTTTCCGCGTTCTGGGTGAAGCTCGCCAGGCCTACGGTCAGGACCTGACGGTCGGGGCTGTTCACCACCATCAAGGGCCACAGGAACTCGTTCCAGTGGCTGGTCACCGAGACGATCGAGAAGGCGACAAGCGCCGGGATGCTGAGCGGCAGGTAGACATGGCGCAGCAGCATGAGCAGGCCGGCCCCGTCCAGCCGGGCAGCCTCCTCCAGCTCGACCGGGATCCGCCGGAAGGTCTGCCGGAGCAGGAAGGTGCCGAACGCCGAGACGAAATAGGGCGCCATCACGCCGAGCAGCCGGTCGTACAGGCCCAGATCCACCACGGTGATCAGGTTGGGCACGATGAAGATCGGCGGGACCAGCAGGAGCTGGAGCAGGAAGGCGTAGAACACGACCCGCTCGCCCTTGAAGCGCAGCCGGGCGAAGGCGTAGGCGGCAAGCGTGACGGTCACGAGCTGCACCGCAAGGATGCCCAGCACCATGACCGTGGTGTTCAGGTAGTAGACCGGGAAATCGGCGGAATCCCAGGCATCCGCCAGGCTGGAGAGCGAGGGCGGCCAGGAGGGCAGCAGCGAGCCCATCTCCAGCACCGGCACCGCGGCCGGCCGCAGCGCCGCCACCGCCATCCACCAGAACGGCACGATCCAGAGGATGGCGAGCGCGCCGGTCAGGACCAGGCCCAGCCGGGCGCGCGGGGTCAGGCGGGTCATGCCCCCTCCTCCTTGCGCAGGCCGCGCTCCAGGGTCTCGATGCCGAGACCCGAGATCAGCAGCAGCACGGCGACGCTGACCACCGTGGCAGCGGCGGCGAAGCCCAGGTCGTGGTTCTCGTGGGCCTGGCGGTAGATGAAGAACAGAATCAGGTCGGTGGTGCCGGACGGGCCGCCCTTGGTCAGCACGAACACGTGGTCGACCGCGACCAGCACGTTGACCAGGGCGATCACGAACACGAAGGCCATGGTCGGGCGCAGGGCCGGCAGGGTGACGTGCCGCAGCCGGGCCAGCACGCCGGCGCCGTCGATGGTGGCGGCGTCGTAGAGGTCCTGCTGGACCTGCTGCAGCCCGGCCAGGAAGAACAGCATGTAGTAGCCGGCGTTCTTCCAGACGGTCAGGCCGATGATCGCGTAGAGCGCCACGTCCGGGTCGCCCAGCCAGTTCGGGCCGCGGATCCCGATCAGGGCGAGGTAGCGGTCGAGCAGGCCGATGCCGGGCAGGAACAGGAACACGAAGATCGAGGCGGCGGCGACCAGCGGGACCAGGGTCGGGAAGAAGAACACCGCGCGCAGGACCGAGCTGACCCGGGAGGTCGCCTCCAGCGCCAGGGCCAGGACGAGGCCCAGCCCCATGCCGGGCAGGATCGTCCAGAACGCGTAGAGGGCGGTGTTCCAGGCGGCGTTGCGGAACGCCGGGTCGCCCAGCAGGCGGGCATAATTGTCCAGGCCCAGGAAGGGCGCCGCCTGCCCCGGCAGCGGGCTGCCGTAGAGCGATTCGTGCAGCACGCGCAGGATCGGGCCGTAGGTGAACAGCGCCAGCAGCACCAGAGACGGGGCGAGCAGCAGCCAGGCCACCATCCAGCGGCGGCCGGGCCGCGCGGAAGCGGCGTTCACGCGCAGCGGCGCGGGCAGGGCGAGGGCCACGGATCCATCCGACCGGACGTTGCAGCAGGCCGGGCCGGGTCTAGGCGGGAATGACGACAGGGCGGCGATGGCGGCGAGACGGGCCGATGACATCTAGACGTCTCGACCGCCCGTCCTGCCTCTTCCCCTTCCTCCCGGAAGACCGGGCGGCGGGTTCAGCCCCGGCGCGGGGCCTGGCGGCGGAACGCCAGCGCCTCGGCGATCTGCGGCTTGCGGACGAGTTCGCTGCCGTCGAGGTCGGCGATGGTGCGGGCGACCCGGACGACCCGGTGCCAGCTGCGCGCGGTCAGGTGCAGATGCTTGGCCGCGCGCTCCAGGAGCTGGCGCGCCGGCGGGTCCAAGGGGGCGATCTGGTCCAGCACCTCGCCCTCGGCCTCGGCATTGGTGCGCAGCTCCGGGCGGCCGGCGCGCGCGAACCGCTCCGACTGCAGCTCGCGGGCGGCGGCCACCCGGGCGGCCACGGCGGCGCTGTCCTCGGCGGGCGCCGGCAGCAGCAGGTCGGCGGGCGACACCGCCGGCACCTCGACCATCAGGTCGATCCGGTCGAACAGCGGGCCGGAGATCCGCCCCATGTAGTCGTCGGCGCAGCGGGGCGCCTTGGCGCATTGCAGCTCGCGGGTGCCCAGATGGCCGCAGCGGCAGGGGTTCATGGCGGCGACCAGCTGGAAGCGCGCGGGATAGGTCGCATGCGCCGCCGCGCGCGACACGGTGATCTGGCCGGTCTCCAGCGGCTGCCGCAGGGCGTCCAGCACGTTGCGCTGGAACTCCGGCAGCTCGTCCAGGAACAGCACGCCCTTGTGGGCAAGGCTGATCTCGCCCGGGCGGGCATTGCTGCCGCCGCCGACCAGGGCCGCCATCGAGCTGCCGTGATGGGGGCTGCGGAACGGGCGGCGACGGGTCAGCCGGCCGCCGTCCAGCCGCCCGGCGATCGAGGCGATCATGCTCACCTCCAGCACCTCGGCCGGGTCCAAGGGCGGCATGATGCCGGGCAGGCGGGCGGCCAGCATCGACTTGCCGGCGCCGGGCGGGCCGTTCATCAGCAGATGGTGGTGGCCGGCCGCGGCGATCTCGATCGCCCGCTTGGCGGTCTCCTGGCCCTTCACGTCCCGCAGGTCGGGATAGCCGCCCTGCTCGGCCGCCAGGGCCGGCTCCGGCGGGACCAGGCGGTGCACGCCGCGCAGATGGTTGATCAGGGCGCCCAGGGACGGGGCGGCGACCACCTCGATCTCGCTGGCGAGCCAGGCGGCCTCCCCGCCCGATTCGCCCGGGCAGATCATCGCCAGCTTGCGCTCGCTGGCGGCCAGCGCCGCCGGCAGCACGCCCTGGACCGGCCGGATGGCACCGTCCAGCGCCAGCTCGCCCAGGACCAGGTGGTTCTCCAGGGCGGCCGGCGGCAGCAGGCCCAGGACGACCAGCAGTCCCAGCGCGATCGGCAGGTCGAAATGGCTGCCCTCCTTGGCGAGGTCGGCCGGCGCCAGGTTGATCACGATCCGCTTGGGCGGCAGGGCGATGCCGAGCGTGCCGAGCGATCCCCGCACCCGTTCCCGGCTTTCCGCGAGCGCCTTGTCCGGCAGGCCCACCAGGGTGAAGGCCGGCAGGCCGGCGGCCAGCTGCACCTCGACATCGACGTCGCGCACCTCCAGGCCCATGAAGGCTACGGTCCGGATCCGCGCCATGGTGGTGGTCGGCGCCATTGTTCACTCCGAGGAGGTCAGGCGCCGAGACATGCCACGGGCTGCGGCTTCATTTCTACCGTAGATTGATCTTTCGGCGGAAATTGCCTCGAAAACGCGATTTGCCGGGGGCCCGTCAGTCTTCGTCCTCGGGCGGGACATAGCCGCGCGCGGAGCGGTCCAGGGAGGAGCGGTCCACCCCCAGGATGGAGGCCAGCTGGGTCAGCGTGTTCTCCCGCGTTTGGATGCCCCGCTTGGCGAAGGCCAGCTGGCCCAGGGTCGGCCGGGCCAGGCGGCGCGCGGGCCCGCCGCCCTGCGCCTCCTCGGCCGTCCGCTCGAGCTGCAGGATATGGTCCGCGTCGGCCAGGGTGCGCATCAGCGGGATCACCGCCTTGCCCTCGGTCGAGGTCGTGTCGATCGAGCCGTCCAGCGACTGCAGGCCGGCGCCATGGTCTTCCAGCCAGGTGATCAGCTCGACCAGGAAGGCCAGCGAGCGCCCGAGCCGGTCCAGGCGGCACACCACCAGCACGTCGCCCTCGCCGATGGCGAGCAGCGCCACGGTCAGCCGGTCGCTCGGCACCAGGTGGAGCCGGTCCGGATGGCCGCCCGGCAGGTTGCCCAGATAGTCAGCCTCCAGATCGGCCTGGACGGTGTCGCAGCCGGCCGCGGTCAGGGCCTCCACCTGGAGGGCCAGCTGCTGCCGGTCGTCGAAGGCGCGCGCATAGCCTATCCGCATGATGCCGACCTCGCCTCCAACCCGACCGGGCCGCGATCATCGCCGAAGGTTGCCGGAGAATCCATGGGGTACGCGCCGCTGGCCTGATTCCGCCTCGCCTCATTCCGCCACGATGTCGCCCCAGCGGCCGGCATAGGCTTTGGGCAGGGGCCGGGCGTAGCCGCCGAGCTTGGAGGTCCGCAGGCCCAGCGCCGCCAGGCCCTCGGCCAGCCGGATGGCGCAGGCGATCCCGTCCAGCACCGGAAGGCCGTGCTGCGCGGACAGGCGGGCGGCAAGCTCAGCCATGCCGGCGCAGCCCAGCACGATCGCCTCCGCCCGGTCCTCGGCCTTCGCCCGCTCGATCTCCACCGAGATCCGCGCGGCCGCGTCGCTGCCCGGCTCGTCCAGCGCCAGTACCGGCACCTCGCTGGCGCGGACCCGGGCGCAGCGGGCGGCCAAGCCGTAGCGGACCAGGTTGTGCTCGATCGCCGGGATCGAGCGGGACAGGGTGGTGACCACCGAGAAGCGCCCGGCCAGAAGGCTCGCCATGTGGAAGGCGGCCTCGCCGATCCCGACCACCGGGGCGCTGGCGAGCGACCGGGCGGCATCCAGCCCGGTGTCGTCGAAGCAGGCGATGACATGGCCGTCCACCCCTGCCCTCTCGCCGGCATGGATCTCGGCGAGCAGGCCCGGTACGGAGAAGGCCTCGTCGACATAGCCCTCGATCGAGGCCGGCCCCTCGGCCGGCTGGACCGCCAGGATCTCGGTACCGGGCGAGGCGGCGGCCTGGGCGGCAGCGCCGATCCGGGCGGTCATGGCGGCGGTGGTGTTCGGGTTGACCACCAGGAGGCGGGTCATACCAGGCCGCTCCCGGCGTCCGAGCCATGGCGGCGGCGGTGGCGCTGCACCAGGAGCATGATCCCGATCGCGGAGAGGATCACCGCGAAGGACACCGCGGTGGTGACGGTGCCCAGCGCGTAGATGACCGGCGTGGTCACCGAGGTGGTCAGGCCCTGGAGCTGCATCGGCAAGGTGTTCTCCGAGCCCACCGCCTGGCTGGAGCGGGCGATCTCGTCCCAGGACAGGGTGAAGCCGAACAGCGCCACGCCGACCAGGGAGGGCGCGATGATCGGCAGGACCACGTGGCGGAAGGTCTGCCAGGGCGTGGCGCCGAGGTCGCGGGCGGCTTCCTCGTAGGCCGGGTCGAACCGGTTGAAGACCGCGAACATGATCAGCAGGCCGAACGGCAGGGTCCAGGTCAGGTGCGCGCCCAGGCCCGAGGTCATCAGGCCCATCAGGGTCTGGTACTCGGCCTGGATCCAGGTGATCTCGTAGGCGTCGCCGATCGCCTTGACGTTGTCGTCGACGATCCGGAACTCCAAGGCGATGCCGAGCGACACCACGATCGAGGGCAGGATCAGGCTGGCGATGGCCGTGTAGAACAGGAGGTTGGCGCCGCTGAAGCGCCGGCGGAACGCCAGGCCGGCCAGCACCGAGATGATCACGGTCAGCACGGTGACCACCAGGCCCAGCTTCATCGAGCGCAGGAAGGCATCGGCCACGTAGGCCACGCCGATCCCGGCGAACAGGTTGCGAAACCAGTGCAGCGACACGCCGTTCATCGGGAAGGTCAGCCCGCCGTCCGGCCCCTGGAAGGACAGGACGGTGATGGTGACGGTCGGCCCGTACAGGAACAGGACGTAGAGCGCGAACAGGAAAGTCAGGACCCAGAAGGTCTTGGAGCGGCCCTCGCGCATCCTCACAGCTCCTTGCGGATGTCGACGAAGCGGACCATCGCCCAGACGATCATCAGGACCATCGCCAGCAGGATGATCGCGTTGGCCGCGGCGATCGGGAATTGCAGATAGCTGATCTGGACGTTGATGATCTTGCCCACCGAGGCGATCTGCTGGCCGCCCATCAGGCCGATCGTGATGAAGTCGCCCATCACCACCGTCACCACGAAGATCGAGCCGATCATGATCCCGGTCTTGGTCAGCGGGACGATGACGTGCCAGACGATCTGCCAGCCGCTGGCGCCGTTGTCGCGGGCTGCCTCGATCAGGGAGCGGTCGATCCGCGACATCGAGTTGGCGATCGGCACGATCATGAACACGGTGTTGAGGTGGACGAAGGCCAGGATCACCGAGAAGTCGGAGTAGAGCAGCCAGTCCTGCGGCTCCGAGACGACGCCCATGCCCATCAGCATCTGGTTGACCACGCCGTTGCGGCCGAGCAGCGGGATCCAGGAGATCATCCGGATCACGTTGGAGGTCCAGAACGGGATGGTGCAGAGCAGGGCCAGCACCAGGCGCACCGTACTGGAGCGGATCTCGAACACGATGTAGTAGGAGACGGCAAAGCCGATCACCAGGGTGATCAGCCAGACCAGCAGGCTGAACTTCACGGTGGAGAGATAGGTCTTGAGGGTGGTGCACAGGCCGGGCAGTTCGGCCAGGCAGCCCTCGAACGCGGTGACGTAGTTCTCGGTGACGAAGGCCGGCTCGATCGAATACTCGGTGTAGTTCCAAAAACTCACGACCAGCGTGACGAGCAGCGGCAGGATGAAGAAGAGCAGGAACGCCAGGGCCATGGGCGCGGCCTGCCAGTAGGGTGTCCAGCGCGAGGCCGTCATTCGGTCGTTCCACCAGCCATGGAAGGTCGCGGGTCCGGCCCTCCCGCCCCCTGAGGGGACGGAAGGACCGGCGAATGCAGGGCTCAGGGGGTCAGGCGGCGATGAAGGAGTTCCACTTGCGGACCATGTACTCGTTCTCGTCCATGACCGCGTTCCAGCAGGCGACCGCACCCATGCGCTCGTTGTAGGAGCCGCCGTCGCGCACCGTGCCGGCCTTCTCCAGAAGGCTGCCGTCGGGGCCGACAATGTCCTTCTCGGCGGGCTTGCCTTCCATCCAGTAGGCCCACTCGTAGGGCTCCATGTGCTCCTTCGCGGTGTCGAGCACGGCCGAGTAGTAGCCCTGGCGGTTCAGGTAGGCGCCGGCCCAGCCGGACAGGAACCAGTTGACGAACTCATAGGCGGCATCGAGTTCCCGGCCCTTGAGGGTCTTGGGCAGGCCGAAGCCGGACGCCCAGGCGCGGTAGCCTTCCTTGAGCGGCTGGAACTTGCACTCGATGCCCTTGAGGCGCACCGCGGTCACCGCCGGCGACCACATCGACTGGATGACGGTCTCGCCCGACGCCATCAGGTTCACGCTCTCGTTGAAGTCCGACCAGAAGGCGCGGAACTGGCCGGCCTGCTTGGCCTCGATCAGCCTGGCGATGGTGAGGTCGATCTCCTCCTTGGTCATGTTGCCCTTGTCGGCGTACTTGTGCTCGCCGGTGGCCTCCACGACCATCGCGGCATCCATGATGCCGATCGAGGGGATGTTGAGGATCGAGGCCTTGCCCTTGAACTCGGGGTTCAGGAGTTCCGCCCAGCTCTCGATCGGTCGGCCGACCAGGTCCGGGCGGATGCCCAGCGTGTCGGCGTTGTAGGTGGTGGGGATCAGGGTGATCCACTCGGTCGGCGTGTCGGAGAACTGCTTGGAGTACTGGCCGTCCAGGTAGAACACCTTCTTGGGCGCGGTGCCCTGGTCGCCGATCTTCTTGCCGTCGATCTCGGCCTTGGTGATGGCCGGCGCCAGCTTGTCGACCAGCTTGATCCGCTTGGCGTCCATGCCCATCAGGTTGCCGGCCGGGACCAGCTTCTTCAGCGCGAAATACTCGGTGTCGACCAGGTCGAACGAGTTGGGCTGGGTGATGATGCGCTTGGTCACCTCGTCGGTGGTGACCGAGACATACTCGATCTTCACGCCGGTATCGCGGAACGCCTGCTCGGCGATCGCGGGGGCCTGGTTCACGGCGGTGGACAGATAGCGCAGGGTGACCGGCTCGGCGGAATGCACCGCCGGCGCGCAGATCGCCCCGGTTGCGGCGATGCCGGCCAGGGCGGCGCCGCCCTTGAGGACGTCGCGGCGGGAGGCCGTCGGCTGCATCTTCTTGATCATGGTTTCCCTCGTTGCGATGGCATGGACGGTTCGGCAGCCCTCAGGCGCTGCCCTGCTCGAGCACGTGCATCTGGTCCGGCGCCCAGGAGACGGTGACCCGCTCCCCCTCCCCGAACGGCCGGGCGCGGAACTCCTCTTCCGGGACCAGCGCGATCAGCTCGCCGTCGCGATCGTCGACGAGCTGCACCGAGAAGCCGTTGCCGGCATATTCGGCGGCCTTCACGGTGGCGGCGCGGCTGGTCGGGCCAGTTGCCTCGCCGCGCTGCAGGGCGACCCGGTCGGTGCGCACCGCGACCATCCGGTCGCCCAGATCGATGACGTTGTGGCCGCCGATGAAGCGGGCGACGAACGGCGTGCGCGGCCGGGTGAAGACTTCCTCGGCAGTACCCTGCTGCTCGATCCGGCCGACATTCATCAGCACCACCTTGTCGGCCAGCGCCAAGGCCTCGTCCTGGGAATGGGTGACGTGGACGAACGAAATGCCGAGGCTCTTCTGCAGCTTCTTCAGCTCGGTGCGCACCCGCAGGCGCAGGAACGGGTCGAGCGCCGACAACGGCTCGTCGAGCAGGAGGGCGGCCGGCCGGGTGATCAGGGCGCGGGCCAGCGCAACGCGCTGCTGCTGGCCGCCCGAGAGCTGCGCCGGCAGGCGCTCGGCGAAGCGCTCCATCTCCACCACCCGCAGCATCGCCCGCGCCTGCGCCAGCCGCGTCATCCGGGGCTCGCCGCGCATCCGCAGCGAGAAGGCGACGTTCTCCTGCACGCTCAGATGCGGGAACAGGGCGTAGTTCTGGAACATCATCGCGGTGCCGCGCCTGGCCGGCGGCAGGCGGGTGACGTCCAGCCCGTCGAGCAGGATGTCGCCGGCGGTGGCGATCTCGTGGCCGGCCAGCATGCGCAGGGAGGTGGTCTTGCCGCAGCCCGAGGGGCCGAGCAGGCAGCAATAGGTGGCCGCTGGAATGTCCAGGCTGATGGAATCGACGGCCCGGGCGGTGCCATAGGCCTTCGACACGCCCGCGAACTCGATCCGGCCCCGGGCCTCGCCCGTTTCGGCAGCGGCTGCTGGCATCCAAAACATCTCCGCTGGATTGTCGACAATCCGAGATGCAGTTCCCGTGCCAGACGCCAATCGGGCAGGAATCAGTCGCTGAGGCGCAGCCTCCATGGCCATGGCCATGGAACAGGCATCACCTGCCAGGATATTGAGCAGGCAGCGCCACGATCACCCAGGATCATCTACATCACTGGCGGAGGAACCGGCCCGTCTGCCAAAGATCGTGCTTCCGCAGGACTTCGTGTGCGGGATAGGGTCACGACAACGACCTGACGGCGACGATGCTTTCCCTGACCTGTTCCCCAACCGGATCGCCCGTGCCCGCCGGGCTCCAGCTCGAGCGCGAGATCTTCGAGCACATCCTCGACGCTATCGTGGAGGGCCGCCTGCCGCCGCGCACCAAGCTCGCCGAGGAGAGCCTGGCGGAGATCTTTGACGTGACGCGGGCCCGGGTGCGCAAGGTGCTGCTGCTGCTCGCGCAGCGTGGCGTGGTCCGGCTGGAGCCGAACCGGGGCGCCTTCGTCGCCGAGCCGTCGCCGGCGGAGGCCGCCGCCCTGTTCGAGGCGCGGCGGATCATCGAGAGCCAGACCATCGTCAAGGTCGCCGGGCTGGATGCCCGGGCGCGCGCCCTGGCGGTGGCGCGGCTCGACGCGCATCTGGACGACGAGGCGGCGGCCCGCGCGGCCGGGGAGCAGGGCCGGATCATCCGGCTGGCCGGCGAGTTCCACCGGCTGGTGGCCGAACTGGCCGGCAACCAGGTGCTGGCGGGGATCATCGACGACCTGGTCTGGCGCACCGCCGTGGCGCTGGCGGCCCATGCCCAGCGCCATGACGAGAACTGCCCGCCCGGCGAGCACGACGCCATCGTCCAGGCGATCCGGACCGGCGATCCCCTGACGGCCGCGCGCCGGATGGTCGAGCACCTGCACCATGTCGCCGGGACGCGGCGGGGCTCCTAGCCGTCCGGCCGGTTGCGAACAAACCGGGAATCCGTGATCCTCCGGCCGCAGGCTTCCAGCGGGACGATGTCAAGGTGAGTGCGGCGGCCGCCTATCTGGCGAACCTCAATCCGGAACAGCGGCAGGCGGTGGAGCACGGGATCGGCCGGTCCGGCCCGCCGCAGCCGCTCCTGGTGATCGCCGGGGCCGGGTCCGGCAAGACCAGCACGCTGGCGCACCGGGTGGCGCATCTGATCGCCCATGGCGCCGATCCGCGCCGCATCCTGCTGCTGACCTTCTCCCGGCGGGCGGCCGCGGAGATGGCGAGGCGGGTCGAGCGGATCGCGGGCGAGGTGCTGGGCCCGTCCGCCGCCATCCTGACCGAGGCCCTCACCTGGGCCGGCACGTTCCACGGCATCGGCGCGCGGCTCCTGCGCGAGCATGCCGAGCAGATCGGGCTGGATCCGTCCTTCACGATCCTGGACCGCGCCGATTCCGCCGACCTGATCAACCTTGTCCGCCACGAGCTGGGCTTGTCGGCGACCCAGAGCCGCTTTCCGGCCAAGGCCACCTGCCTTGCGATCTACTCGCGCTGCGTCAACGCCGAGATGGCGCTGGAGGACGTCCTCCAGGCGACCTTTCCCTGGTGCTCGGGCTGGGCGGCGGAGCTGCGCCGGCTGTTCGCCGGCTATGTCCTGGCCAAGCAGCGCCAGAACCTGCTCGATTACGACGACCTGCTGCTCTACTGGGCGCAGATGGCCGCCGAGCCGCTGCTCGCCCAGGAGATCGGCGGCCGGTTCGACCATGTGCTGGTCGACGAGTACCAGGACACCAACCGCCTGCAGGCCTCGATCCTCTTGGGCCTGAAGCCGGCCGGCCACGGCCTGACCGTGGTCGGCGACGACGCCCAGTCGATCTATGCGTTCCGCGCTGCCACCGTGCGCAACATCCTGGACTTCCCGGGCCAATTCACCCCGCCCGCCAGCATCGTTACCCTGGACCGCAACTACCGCTCCACCCAGCCGGTCCTGGCGGCGGCCAACGGCGTGATCGCGCTCTCGGCCGAGCGGTTCACCAAGAACCTGTGGAGCGAGCGAAAGGCGGAGGGGCGGCCCTGGCTGGTGGCCCTGCGCGACGAGGCCGACCAGGCCCGCTACGTGGTGGAGCGGGTCCTGGAGAACCGCGAGGCCGGAATCGCGCTCAAGCAGCAGGCGATCCTGTTCCGCACCTCGCACCATGCCGGACCGCTGGAGGTGGAGCTGACCCGCAGGAACATTCCGTTCGTGAAATTCGGCGGGCTGAAGTTCCTGGATTCCGCGCACGTCAAGGACGTGCTGGCGCTCCTGCGCTTTGTCCAGAACCCGAAGGACCGGGTAGCCGGGTTCCGGCTGATGCAGCTGATCCCCGGGGTGGGCGCGAGTTCCGCCAAACGGGCGCTCGACCGGATGGCGGAGGCGGCCGACCCGGTGGCGGCGCTCATGACCGTGACGGCACCCTCCCGGGCGGGCGACGGCTGGCGGGAGTTCGTCCAGCTGGTCGAGCGGCTGCGCGGCGTTGGCTGGCCGGCCGAGCTGGACCTGGCGCGGGCCTGGTACGAGCCGCATCTGGAGCGGATCCACGAGGACGCCGCCACCCGCCGGGCCGACCTCGTCCAGCTCGCCCAGATCGCGGCGGGCTATCCGTCGCGCGAGCGCTTTTTGACCGAGCTGACCCTGGACCCGCCGGACGCCACCAGCGACCAGGCCGGGGTGCCCCTGCGCGACGAGGACTACCTGATCCTTTCCACGATCCACTCGGCCAAGGGCCAGGAATGGAAGTCGGTGTTCGTGCTGAACGTGGTGGACGGCTGCATCCCCTCCGACCTCGGCACCGGCAGCACCGACGAGATCGAGGAGGAGCGGCGGCTGCTCTATGTCGCGATGACCAGGGCCAGGGACGACCTGCACCTGCTGGTCCCGCAGCGGTTCTTCACTCATGGCCAGCATGCCAGGGGCGACCGGCACGTCTATGCGGCGCGCACCCGCTTCGTCCCGGACCAGTTGCTGTCCCTGTTCGAGCAGACGACCTGGCCGGTGGCGGCGCCGGGCGCCACGGCTCCGGGGGGAGCCGCCCGGAGCGTGCGGATCGATGTCGGCGCCCGGATGCGCGGGATGTGGGCGGCGGGCTGACGGCCAGCCCCGCCGCCGGTCAGGCGGCGCGGGCGCGCTCCCGCCGGCGCAGGACCACCCAGGCGATCGCCCCGGCCACGGTCGCCACCACGAAGATCACGCCCAGCGCCGCGATGGCGGGGGAGAGGCCGAAGCGCATCCGCGAGCCGATCTCGGTGGGCAGGGTGAAGTCGCCGCCGATCGCGAACACGGTGGTGTTGTAGTTCTCGAACGACTGCAGGAAGGCGATGCCGGCGGCGGTCAGCACGGTCGGCCACAGGAACGGCAGGGTGATCCGCCGGAACACGAAGGCCGGGCCGGCGCCAAGGTCGAGGGCGGCCTCGTCCAGGGTCTGGTCGTAGCGGGCGAGCCGGGCCAGGAACATCAGCATGCAATAGGAGGTGATGAAGCTGGCCTGGGCGAGCGTCGCCAGGGTCAGGCCGGCACCGATGCCGATCGGGCTCCAGAAGATCAGGGTCGACAGGCCCAGGATGATGCCGGGCGTGAGGATCGGGCTGACCATCAGGGCATAGAGGAAGGTGGTGGCCCGGCTTTCCATCCGCGCCAGGATCATGGCGCCGGCGAGGCCCGCCGGGATGGCGATCACGATCACGCCCAGCGCCACCATGAAGGAGTGGAGCACGCCGGTGCCCAGCCGCGCATCGGTGAACAGCTCGGTGAACCAGCGCAGGGTGAAGCCTTCCCAGTGGGTCACCGAGGGCTGCGGGTAGGCGTTGAAGGCGGCCGCCATCATCACCACCAGCGGGGCGGCCAGGTAGAAGAAGAACAGCACCAGATAGGCGTCGAGCACCAGGCGGCTGGCGCGGCCGGCATTCATCGGGCGATCTCCCGCAACGACACCCGCATCACCTTCATGACCACCAGCACGAAGGCCAGGCAGGCGATCAGCAGGGTGACGGCGTAGGCGGCGCCGACGTTCCACTGGTTGGCCTCGTAGAACTGCCGGTAGACCAGCTGGGTGAACCAGTCGCCGCCCACGCCGCGGCTCATGATCCACGGCACCGCGTAGGAGCCGGCGGCCAGCATGAAGGTCATGATGCAGCCGATCGCGATGCCCGGGCGGCTGTGCGGGATGATCACCCGGCGGTGGATCTGCGGGATCGAGGCGCCGAGGTCGCGGGCGGCCTCGACCTGGGCGCGGTCCAAGGTCTCCATGGAGTTAAGCATCGGGAAGACCATGAACAGCACGTAGGTGTAGACCATGGTGATGAACACGCCGGAGCCGGTCTCGACGAACGGGACGGGGGGCAGGCCCAGGCCCTGCAGGAGCGTGTTCACCAAGCCCTCGCGGTCGAGCAGGATCAGCCAGGCGAAGATCCGCAGGAGCTCGTTGACGGCATAGGGAATGATCAGCCCGGTCAGGAGGAGCGGCCCGCGCAGGCCGGGACCGGCGGTCGCGACCGCCCAGGCGATCGGGTAGCAGACCACGAAGGCGATCAGCGTGACGGCCAGCGAGGCGCCGAGCGTCCAGAGGAAGATGCGCAGGTGCAGCCCGCTCATGCGCAGGTAGTTGGACAGGCCCCAGGCCCGCACCGGCTTGGTCTCGACCTGCTCCAGCCGGGCGATCTCGGCCTCCACCTCGGCGAGCCTGGCATCGCGCTCCGGCGACGGGTCGTCCAGCGACAGGCGCGCCTGCTCCATCCAGGCCTGGTCGAGCGCCTGCGCAGCCTGCTGGGCGTCGGCCGGCCGTTCCTCCCACCAGAGCGAGCGCTCGATCATGGTGGCCTGCGGCAGGACGATCAGGCCCAGCACCCAGAAGGCGGCGAGCACACAGGCGATCGTGGCCGGGAACACGCCCAGCCGCTGGAAGAGCTTGCGCATGATCGATCCCAGCAGGGAGGCAGGCCCGGCGATGCCGGGCCCGGCCTGGATGGCTGCCGGTCAGGCGTTGGTCAGCTTCTCGACATACTCGGTGCGCAGCGCCGCGAAGAACGGGGTCTGCGGCGGCCACCACCAGAGATTGTCGACCGCCGCCTCGTCCGGATAGGCCATGGCGAAGGCAGCCTTGTTCTCCTCGCTCAGATGCTGGTCAGCACCCACGGCGCAGGAATTGTAGCCGGTGTTGTTGGAGAACACGGCCCCGGCCTCGGGAGTGAGCATGAAGTCGATGAAGGCATAGGCCTGCTCGACGTTCTCGGCACCCGCCGGGATCGCGATCGTGTCGGTCCAGGCGAGGCCACCTTCCTTGGGCATCGAGTAGCGCCACTTCGGGGCGGTGTCGCGGTGGAGCAGGATCCCGGTGGTGTCCCAGGTCTGGCCGATGGTGCAGCCGGCGTCGGTGAAGGCGGAGGTCGCCTCGGTGGCGTTGTTCCAGTAGGCGCCGATCACGTCCTTCTTGGCGATCGCCCACTTGGTCGCCGCCTCGAACACCCGGCGGCTCTCCTCCTCGGACTTCACCAGGTCCATGCCGCGGTCGGACTTCACCTCGCCGATGGCGTCCAGGTAGAGGGCGAGGCTGACCAGCACCGACTTCTGGCGCATGGCGACCTGCTTGGCGAGGTCGTCCTTCCACATGTCGCCATAGGAGAGGTTGCCGTAGGCCAGGTCCGGGTGCTTCTCCGAATCCCAGGTGATCGCCTCGGTGCCCCAGTCGAACGGGATCAGGTGGCGCTTGCCGCGATGGGTGGCGCCCAGCAGCACCGAGCTCTTGTAGATCGACGGGATGACCTGATCGACCTTGAACTTGCTCTCGTCGATCGGGGCGAGCAGGCCGTCCTTGTAGTAGTTCGGGCCGGTGTCGACCGACGGGAACACGATGTCGAAGCCCTTGCCGCCCGACGCGCGCAGCTTGTTCTCCAGCTCGTCGTTCGAGCCATAGGTCGAGAGCTGGACCTGGATGCCGGTCTTGTCGGTGAACTGCTTGGACAGGCCGCCTTCGTTGAAGGTCTGCACGTAGTCGCCCCAGGCGAACACGTTGACCGTGCCGGAGCTGGCCCGGGCCCGCTTCGCCACGAACGGCGCGCCGAGAAGGCTGGCGCCTCCGGCAGCGGCGGCGGCGCCCAGCAGCGTACGGCGGCAGAACATGGCACCGGCCCGGCCGGTCGTGTCGATCTCGGACATGGTTCTCTCTTTCCTGGCGCAAAGGCCCCGATCGGAGCTTGGGTGCCGCGTGACAGGCCGTCGCGTCAAGCGTGTGACATCAGTGGGACCAAAGAATGACAGCGCTTGTGGAAAACACTTGACGGCCACCATAGTGGATGACATCCATCATTCATCGACAATCAAGTACCCGATCAATCGGCCCGACAAATAATCGGGCAGTCCTGCTGCATTCATGCGCGATCTGGTCAATTGGGCGGCAGCAATGCTTCCCGGATCCTCAAGCTTCGCAGCAATGATGCAGTGAACCACGTCTTCGCACCCTGGGAGAAGCGGAGAATGCAGCGTTCGCCGCTCGAGCCATCTCTTTGGTACGCGACCGCGCCGCCGCCGCCGAAGACCGAGCCGATCGACGGCGACCTCACCGCCGACGTCTGTGTCATCGGCGGTGGCTATACCGGCCTGTCGACCGCTCTCCATCTTGCCGAGCAGGGGGTGCGGGTGGTGCTGCTGGAGGCGAAGGAGATCGGGTTCGGCGCGTCCGGGCGCAATGCCGGCCACTGCACCCCGACCTTCCACTTCTACTCGATCCCGACCGTGCGCAAGATGCTGGGGCCGGTCCATGGCGAGCGGCTGGTGCAGCGGCAGACCAACGCCACCAACCTCGCCTTCGACATCATCCGGCGCTACGGCATCGACTGCGAGGGCGTGCAGAACGGCTACCTGATGGTGGCGCACGCACCCTCCCGGGTGGCGGTGCTGGAGGAGAAGCAGCGCACCTATGCCTCGGCCGGCAAGGTCACCCAGCTCCTGGACAAGGCCGAGACCGAGCGGCTGACCGGCTCGCCCCGCTACTACGGCGCCTGGCTGCATCCCGAGGGCGGCCACCTCAACCCGCTCGCCTATGCCCGCGGCCTGGCCCGGGCGGTGATCTCCAAAGGCGGGGTGGTCCACACCTATTCGCCGGTGACCGGCATCGAGCCGGCCGGCAACCGCTGGCGGGTGGTGACGCCCACCGGCAGGGTGACCGCCGAGAAGGTGGTGTGCGGGACCGGCGCCTACACGGACGGCTACTGGCCGGGCCTGGACAAGACCTACACGATCATGTCGGTGGCGATCCTGGCGACCCAGCCGCTCACCGACAACATCCGCAAGACGGTGGCGCCGGAGAACCACACGGTCGTCGAGACCCGCGACGACCCGATGATCTACAAGTACAACAAGGATGGCCGGCTGGTCACCTCGGTGTTCGTCGAGGGCAGGCGCGGTGGCGACGTCGAGTACACCAAGAAGCTGACCGGCGAGAAGCTGAAGTGGATCCTGCCGCAGCTCGATGAGGTCGACTTCCAGTACTACTGGACCGGCGACCTCGACATGCAGCCCAAGACCTTCCCGCGCCTGTTCGAGCTGGCCCCAGGCGTGGTGGCGTCGCTGGGCTATTCCGGCCGTGGCGTGCCCACCGGGACCATGATGGGCACGGTCCTGTCCGAATGGGCCATGGGCGTGCCCAAGGAAGAACTGACGCTGCCGCTGGAGCCGCTGGCCGCCTCGCCGTTCTACATGAAGTTCGTGCCTCAGATCTTCCTTTCCGTCACTCGCGCGCGCGACCAGTGGGTCGCCAAGCGCGAGGGCGTGAACCCGCCAGCCTACTGATGGCGAAGAACCTGCGGCCGCAGGGCCCACGCACCGCCGACTATTCCGGAGTGTCGTTCGACATCCTGGGCGACCTGCTGAGCTTCTACGCGCGCTCGGTGGGCATCGTGCTGAACCGGGACTATGACCGGGCGATCGGCAAGGTCGCGCTGGCGCATGGCACCGGCAAGGTCTCGGTCCTGCTGATGGTCCACGCCAACCCGGGCATCCGCCCCTCGGTGATCGCGCATTTCATCGACAAGGACCGCTCGGCCATGGCGCGGCTGATCGACCAGATGAAGCGCAACGGGCTGATCGAGCAGAAGGTCGACGCCCAGGAGCGGCGCGCCCACGAGCTCTACCTGACGCCGAAGGGCGAAAAGCTGGTCGACGAGGTCCGCAGGATCGCCAAGGAGCAGTCGGACCGGTTCTTCTCGGTGCTGGAGGAGGCCGACCGGGCCGACCTGCTGCGGATCCTGATGACGCTCTACCAGCGCCACGTGACGCCCCTGCCCGACATTGTCCTGAACCGGAAGGCAACCGCATGACCGACCGACGCACGGTTCTCGTCTCCGGCGCCAACCGCGGCATCGGCGCCGCGATCGCCCGGGAACTTCTGGCCAGGGACTGGCAGGTCTCGATCGGGGTGCGCCGGCCGGACAGCGTGCCGGATGACCTGCGCGAGCGCTGCCACGTCCAGGCCTACGACGCGACCGACCGCGGCAGCGAGGCGGCCTGGGTGGCCGCCGCGGCAGAGCGCTTCGGCCGGATCGACGCGGTGGTCGCCAATGCCGGGATCATGATCCCCAAGACGGTGATCGAGGCGGAGGATTCCGACCTCGACGCGGTCCTGGACGTCAACGTGAAGGCGCCGCTGCGCCTGGCCCGCGCAGCCTGGCCCCATCTGGTGGCCTGCGGGCGGGGCCGGGTCGCGACCATCGTGTCGCTGTCCGGCAAGCGGGTGAAGACCGCCAAGGCCGGGCTCTACTCGGTGAGCAAGTTCGCGGCATTGGCCCTGTCCCACGCGATCCGCCATGCCGGCTGGGACCAGGGCATCCGCTCGGTGGCGATCTGCCCGGGCTATGTCGCGACCGACATGGCGCTGGGGCTGACCGACAAGGCCGCGGCCGACATGACCGACCCCAAGGACGTGGCGCGGATCGTGGCGTTCGCCCTGGACCTGCCGAACACGGCCAGCGTGGTCGAGATTCCGATCAACTCGTCGATGGACGATTCGTACTGATCCAGCGCAGCCAGAGAAGCGAGCTGACCTCATGGGACCTGTAGTCGATCCGGTCGATCCGAACGAGAAGCTGCCCGAGCAGGTGGACGTCGTGGTGATCGGCGGCGGCATCATCGGCGTGTCGGCCGCGATGTTCCTGGCCGAGCGCGGCGTGTCGGTGGCGTTGTGCGAGAAGGGGCACATCGCCGGCGAGCAGTCGAGCCGCAACTGGGGCTGGGTGCGCAAGATGGGCCGCGACCCCAGAGAGCTGCCGCTGATCATCGAATCGCTCAAGATCTGGCCGACGCTCAACCAGAAGACCGAAGCCGAGACCGGCTTCAAGGTCACCGGCATCATGTACGGGGCGCGCAGCGAGGCCGAGATGGCCAAGCACGAGGAGTGGCTGCAGTACTCCCGTCCCTACCAGCTCGACACCAAGGCGATCGGCAAGGCGGAGTTCGACGAACTGATGCCGGGCTCCGATGGCGGCTTCGTGGGCGCGCTCTACACCGCCTCCGACGGGCGCGCCGAGCCGCAGAAGGCCGGCCCGGCGATCGCCAAGGCGGCGCAGCGGATGGGCGCCCATGTGTTCACCGAATGCGCGGTGCGCACGATCGAGCGCCAGGGTGGCAAGGTCTCCGGCGTGGTCACCGAGAAGGGGCGGATCCGCTGCAGCACGGTCGTGCTGGCGGGCGGCTCCTGGTCCAGCCTGTTCGCCGGCAACCTCGGCATCCGCCTGCCGCAGCTCTCGGTGATCAACTCGGTGATGCGCACGGCCCCTCTGGAGGGTGCTCCGGAACATGCGCTGTGGGACAAGGCCTGGGCGTTCCGCAAACGCCTGGACGGCGGCTACACGATCGCCGACGGTAGCACCAATGTCCACGAACTGGTCCCGAACAGCTTCCGGTTCTTCAAGGACTTCCTGCCGGCCATGAAGCTGGAGTGGCGCTCCTACGGGTTGCAGATGAACGGCCGGTTCATGACCGAGGCCGGCTGGCCGAAGACCTGGAGCGGCGACCAGGTGACGCCGTTCGAGAAGATCCGGGTGAACGACCCGGCCCCGGTGGAGAAGGTGACCAAGACGGCACTGGCCAAGCTGAAGGCCGCCTTCCCGGCCTTCGCCAACGCCAAGATCGTCCAGCAATGGGCCGGGCGGATCGACGTCACGCCGGACATCGTGCCGGTGATCTCGCATGTCGACAGCGTGCCCGGCTTCTTCATCGCCACCGGCTTCTCCGGCCACGGCTTCGGCATCGGGCCTGGGGCGGGCAAGCTGATCGCCGACATGGTGATGGGCAAGGATCCCGTGGTGGACCCGACCGAGTTCCGGCTGTCGCGCTTTTTGGACGGCACCGTGCCCCGGCCGATGGGGCATGCCTGAGTTTTTCGACGGGCGAGCGCCGGACAAGGCGTCGCCTTCCTTGCGCGGATGAAACTATCGAGGGGGACTGAACGATGACGGATCGCGCTTCCAACGAGACCAGCCTGATGCGCCCGAGCCGGCGCCGGCTCATGGCGATGTCGCTGGCGGGCGGGGCCGCCGTCTGGATGGGGCCGAAGCTCGGCTGGGTCGGCAGCGCCCAGGCGGCCACGCCGCCCGAGCAGCCCACCGGACAGGCGGTGATCGGCTTCTCGCAGGAGCCGACGGTCTTCAACCCCCTGATGCTGCACATCGAGGTCGACGAGGGCGTCTACTTCAACCTGTTCAGCCCGCTCTGGCGCCCGGCCCCGGACGGCACCCTGATCCCGGACCTGGTCACCGAGATCCCCACCGCCGAGAACGGCGGCATCTCCGAGGACGGGCTGACCTGGACGATCCGGCTCAAGGACAACGTGAAGTGGCATGACGGCACGCCGTTCACTGCCGAGGACGTCAAGTACACGATCGAGCTGATCAACAACCCGGACTTCCGCGCCGGGCGCCGGGCCGGCCACGAGCTGGTGCGCGACATCACCGTCAACAGCCCGACCGAGCTGACCTGGCGGATGGAGAAGCCCTACGCGCCCTACCCGGCGATCCTGTCCTGGACCTTCATCGTGCCCAAGCACATCCTGGAGAAGGAGGCCGACCCGAACACCGCGGCGTTCAACAACGCGCCGATCGGGACCGGCGCCTTCAAGTGGGTCGAGCGCGTGCCGGGCGACCACATCACGCTGGAAGCCCATACCGACTTCCACGGCGATGGCCCGTACCTGGAACGGATCATCTTCAAGTACATCCCCGACATGACGGTGCTGTACACCCAGTTCCAGACCGGTGCGGTCGACTACACCGGCATCCAGGGCATCACCCCGGACAAGTACGAGGAAGGCAGGGCGCTGGAGGGCCGCGTCGTCCAGACCGTGCCGCAGCCGTTCATCGAGAACATCGCGGTCAACCTGGGCCTGCCGGTGTTCCAGGACCGGGCGGTGCGCGAGGCGCTGCTCCTGGGCATGGACAAGCAGAGCATCATCGAGGCGATCTATTACGGCCTGCCCACGCCCACCGAATCCTTCCTCCCCAGCCAGTCCTGGGCCTACAACCCGGACCTGCCCCAGCACGAGTACAACCCCGAGAAGGCCAGGCAGATCCTGGAAGAGGCCGGCTGGGTCGACAGCGGCGACGGGATCCGGGCCAAGGACGGCGTGCGCCTGGAGTTCACCAACTCGACCACGGCAGGCAACACCACCCGCGAGCAGGCGCAGCAGTTCCTCCAGCAGAACTGGCTGGAGATCGGTGCGAAGATGAACATCAGCAACCTGCCGCCCGCGGTGATGTGGGGCGAGTACTGGATGATGTCGAAGTTCGAGAGCGCCATGGTCGGCATCGGCTTCGGCATCGGCCCGGACCCGGACGCCACCGACTTCTTCCACAGCAAGTCGATCGGTGCGCAGGGGGGTACGGGGCAGAATACCACTCAGTATTCCAGCCCGGAGGTCGACAAGCTGCTGGAGGAGGGTGCGACCACCACCGACCAGTCGGCGCGGGCCGAGATCTACAAGAAGATGCAGGAAGTGACCCGGCACGACCTGCCCTACCTGCCGATCTTCCAGTACGCGATGGTGCAGGGCACCAAGGCCGACCTGCAGAACTTCAAGCCGAACTTCGCGGTGCAGGAGAACTGCTGGAACGCCAACGAGTGGTACTTCGCGAGCTGACGCCGCGTCGCTGACCGAACGGACCGGGGACGCCCAGGCCCCGGTCCTCTCGCACGAGGGAGGCCCCTAGGTGGGACGCTATCTGCTCGGCAGGCTGGGCCAGAACCTGGTCCTGCTCTGGCTGGTTTCGATGATCGGGTTCGGGGTGCTCTACCTGGCGCCGGGCGGGCCGTTGTCGCAGTTCGCGATGGTGCCCGGCATGTCCCAGGAGGACATCGCCCGGATCGCCCAGCAGATGGGCCTCGATCGGCCGCTGCCGGTGCAGTACTGGGAATGGTTCACCCGGCTGCTGATGGGCGACTGGGGCCGCTCCTACCGCGATTCCCAGCCGGTCCTGCACGTGATCGGCTCGCATCTCTGGGCCACGCTGGAATTGATGATCGTCGCCATGCTGATCGCCGTCCTGCTGGGCGGCTGGATCGGGGTGATGGGCGCGATCCGCCGCTATTCCTTCTTCGACACGCTGGCGACCATCGGCGCCATGATCGCCCTGTCGATCCCGACCTTCTGGTTCGGCCTGGTCACCATCTACATCTTCTCGGTCAAGCTCGGCTGGCTGCCACCCGGCAACCGCTACACGGTCGGCGACGCCTCGTTCCTCGACTATGTCCACCACCTGATCGCACCGTCTTTGGTGCTGGCCCTGGTCGAGGTCGCGGTGTGGAGCCGCTACATGCGCGCCTCGATGCTGGACGTGATCAACCAGGACTTCATCCGCACCGCCCGCGCCAAGGGACTGCCCGAGCGGCTGATCCTGTTCCGGCACGCGATCCGCAACGCGCTGATCCCGATGATCACCCTGGCTGGCCTGCAGATGCCGACCCTGCTGGGCGGCGCGCTGGTGACCGAGACGGTGTTCACCTGGCCCGGCATGGGCCGGCTATTCCTGGATAGCCTGGGCTACCGCGACTACCCGGTGGTGATGGGCATCCTGATGTTCACCGCGATCATGGTGCTGATGGCCAACCTGATCGCCGACCTGCTCTGCGCAGTGGTCGATCCCCGCATCCGGCTGGACTGACGCCATGGCCCATGTCGCCGCCCCCGCTTCGGCCGCCAGCCTGCCGGCCCCCACCCGCCACCGCGCCCTGCGCCGGTTCTGCCGCCACCGCCTGGCGGTATTCGGCGTGGCGATGATCGTGCTCCTGGTGCTGCTCTCCGCGGTCGGGCCGTACCTGATCCCCTACGACCAGCTGTTCATCGACATCCGCAACCGGTTCGCGCCGCCCTTCGTCAGCGCGCACGTGCTGGGCACCGACCCGCTCGGCCGCGACCATGCCGCCCGCCTGCTCAATGCCGGACGGATCTCGCTGACCGTGGGCTTCCTGGCGATGCTGGTCTCCACCGTGATCGGCACGGTGATCGGCGCGGTCGCCGGGTATTACGGCCGGTGGCTGGGTGCGGTGCTGATGCGCCTGGTCGACGCGATCCTGTGCTTTCCTTCGGTGTTCCTGCTGCTCGCCCTGGCGGCGTTCATCAAGCCGAACGTGCTGACCATCACGCTGATCATCGCCGCCACCAGCTGGATGGAGGTGGCGCGGGTGGTGCAGAACCAGATGCGCTCCCTGCGCGAGCGCGACTTCACCGTGGCGGCGGAGATGATCGGCGCGTCCGACGCGGTGATCATCTTCCGCGAGCTCCTGCCCAACGTGATCGGCCCGATCGTGGTGGCGGCGACGCTCACGGTCGCCCGGGCGATCCTGATGGAATCCTATATCAGCTTCCTGGGCTACGGCATCCAGCCGCCGATGGCGAGCTGGGGCAACATGCTCAACAACGCCCAGCAATACCTGACCTCGGCCCCCTGGCTGGCGATCTTCCCGGGCCTGATGATCACGCTGGCGGTGGCGAGCTTCAACTTCGTGGGCGACGGCCTGCGCGACGCGCTGGACGACCGGCTGGACGCGCAGTGACGGCAAACGCCGGCTCGGGTTCGTTCGTGTCAAGCGCGCTGGCCGAAGACCGGGCCGGCTGCCTACAGCTCCTTGTAGAAGAAGCTGGCCGCCGCGCGCCGGCTCCGGTCGGCGCAGGTCGCGTAGCCTGGGATCTCGCCGTACTTCGTCCACCCGAGTGCTGCATAGAGATGCTCGGCGGGGCTGCCGGTCTCGGTGTCCAGCGTCAGCAGGGTGCGGCCGATCCGGCGCGCCTCGGCCTCGGCCGCCTGCATCAGCGCCCGGCCCAGGCCCTGGCGGCGGGCGCGCCGGTGCACGAGCAGCTTGGCGATGTCGGCGCGGAACGCCTGGTTTTCCTGCGGGGCCAGGACCAGTTGCACCGAACCGTGCAGTTCCTCGTCGCTGCCGGCCCAGAAGATCAGCCGCTCGCCGCGGGCATGGCTGGCAAGCGCTCCCTGCCACCAGGCCTCCGCCTTGGAGGCGGTCATCGGCCAGACGAAGTTGACCGAGGCGCCGCCCTCGACCGCTTCCGCCAGGAGGGCGGCGAGCTGGCCCAGGCGCGGCGCCGCCTCCTCCGGCGACAGGAGGCGGATGGCGTGGCTGTTCATGGGATTGCTGCTCGAGGGTTCGCCGCTCACGGGAACGGCTCCAGGGTCAGGATCACGGCGTAGCGGGCGGTTTGGCCGCCCATGTTGCGGAAGCCGTTGCCGTCGACCAGGCGCATGTGCAGGCAGTCGCCGGGACCAAGCCGGTGGACCGCCCCGCCCTGGATCGCCTCGATCTCGCCCTCCAGGGCCCAGACATGCTGGTCGATGACCCGGCGGGGGCTCGGATCGAAATGCAGCTCGGCGCCCGGGGGCAGCTCGACCTCGACGATGCGGACGGGAGAGCCGGTGCCGGCCGGCGCCACCTCGCGGCGGACATAGCCGCTGGCGGGATCCTGCCAGACCGGCTGGTCGTCGCGCCGCAGCAGGGGCGAGGCGGTGGCGCGGGCGAACAGCGCGGACAGGCTGATGCCGAGCCCGGCGCAGAGCCGGTCCAGCACCACCGCGCTGGCATGGACCTCGCCCCGCTCGATCCGCGAGATCATCGCCCGGCTGACGCCGGTCCGCGTCGCGACCTCCTCCAGCGGCAGCCGCAGCGCCGCCCGCCGCTCCGCCACGCGCCGGCCGATCAGAACAGGCAGCTCGCTCTCTGCATCCATGAAGATAGATTATATTCTCTTTTCGTGGAACTCCAGCAGAAGAGGGCAGGAAGCAGAGATTTAGATGCGGCGTAGATCGGGAGGCTCGGCGCCGGCCCAGGCGGCCTGGAAGCGCTCCCTCGCCTGATCGGCGGCCGCCTGGTCACCAGTGGCTCGATAGGCCTGCGCCAGGGCTTCCAGCGCGTAGGCGTTGTTCGGCGCGTCCTCCAGGGCGGTCTCCAGCATGTCGATCGCCTCCTTGGGACGGCCGGCCTCAAGCAGGGCTGCGCCCAGGGACTGCCGCACCGGATAGTACCAGTAGGGCGGCTCCATGTAGGGCAGCCCGTCCTGGAGTGCCGCCGCCTGCTCGAACAGGGACACCGCATCCTCGGGGCGGCCTTCGGCGCGGGCGATCCGGCCCTCGAGCACCAGCCGGGCGATCGCCAGCACGTCGCCGGCCGGGACCCTCTGCTCCTCGATCGCCGACAGGTCCTCGCTCTGGCCGATCCCGACCAGGGCCTGGACCTCCTGCCGGGCCCGGTCCAGATCGCCCTTGCGCACGGCGGCAGCACCGCGGGCGAAGTGCCAGGAGGCATCCACCCAGGGCAGGTCGCCGCTCGGGCGCGGCAGCGCCAGCACCTGGTCGGGCTCGCCGAAATCGGCATGGGCGAAATAGGGCGCCTGCTTGATCGCCTGGACCACGCCGAACTGCCGGGCCAGCTCGTCGGACAGGACGCCGGTCAGCTTCTGCGATGCCGACAGGGCGGTCGGCCCGTCGCCGGCGCGGGCCGCCGACACCAGCACGAAGTGCACGTTGTGCGGGTAGTAGACGTAGCGGTACATGCCCTCCGAGGGCGCCTTGGCGAACAGCGCCTCGTCCACGCCTACCGCCGCCTTGTTCGTTTCCAGCGAATCCAGGTAGCGGCCGATCCTGTAGTAGATGTGGGCCGGCATGTGCACGAGGTGGCCGGCCTCCGGCGCCAGCGCCGCCAGACGGTCGGCATAGGGTTCGGCCCGCTCCGGATCGGTCGAGGCCTCCACGGTGTGGATGTAGAGATGGATCGCCGCCACATGGGTGGGGTTGCGCGCCAGCACCCGCTCCAGCGCGGCCACCTGGTCCGCCGTCCGGCCCTTGGGGGTCGCCTTGTCGGCTTCCCAGTAGTCCCAGGGCTGCAGGTTCATCAGCGCGTCGGCGTACAGCACCTGGACTTCGTCGTTGTCCGGGAAGCGCTGGGCGAGTTCGGCCATCGCGTCGGCATAGGCCATGTCCAGCGGGGCGCGGTCCGCGGCCGGATCAGCCCCGTAGCGGGTGGTCAGCGCCTCGATCAGCCCGCGCTCCAGCTCGCCGGCCCGATCCGCCAGCAGCTTGGCCTGCGCCAGCGCGGCGAAGGCGGGCGCCACCGCCTCCGGCGGCATCGGCGCGTTGATGTTCGGTCCCCAGGCGAACGCCTCGCCCCAGTAGCACAAGGCGCAGGTCGGATCGGCCTTCTGGGCTGCCTGGAAGGCCAGGATGGCGTCGCCATGGTCGAAGCCCCAGCTCAGGCGCAGGCCCTGGTCGAACCAGCGCTGCGCTTCCGCACTGTCGGAGGGGAGCTCGATGGTCGAGTTGCCGAACTCCGGCTCCAGCAGGGCGGATCCGGCCGCCGGGATCTGCGCAGCCTCGGTGGCCGCCTGCAGCAGGCCGTAGCCGGGCTTGAACGCCTCGGTCCGGAACGAGGGCAGCGCCATGGCCGCCCCGCCGGCCGCGTCCTGCCGGACCGGCCCGCCCAGGCAGAGCCCGCCGGACAGCCCCGGCAGAGGCTGCCACGCCTGCGGCGCGGCATCCACGCCCGGCGAACCCAGAACAAAAGCGGCGGATGAGAGAAGCAGCGACGCGCCGAAAAGTCGGATGATCGAGCGACTGCGGTGCATGTTCGCCTCCGATACCACATCCCGACGATGCGGACTTCGGCAGACTATCAGAGAATTTGGCGGAATTCTCCCGCAAGCAGCGGCGCGTCAGTCCAGCAGTTCGGCTCCGAACCGCCGGGCGATCTCCGGCAGTGCCTCGAAATCCGGCAGCCCCTCGCCCTCGTCCGGGATGCGCCGTTCCGGCGCCGGCTCGCTGGTGGCGCGGATGAACTCCTCGAACCCGCCGGGCGTCAGCAAAAACAGCATCCGCGCCGGGCCGCGGCGGACGCTGTAGCGGTGCGGGATCCCGCGCGGACCGAACAGGACGGTGCCGGGCTGCCCCTGGATCACCTCGCCGCCGACTTCGAACTCGATCTCGCCCTCCAGCACGATGAAGGTCTCGTCCTCGCGGTGGTGGACGTGCAGGGGCGTGTCGCCCTCGTTCTCGCGCACCTCGACCAGGCAGAACGCGCCGTTGGTGTCCTGGCTGGTCGCCTTGATCAGCGCCAGCGACCCAAGCCACCAGCGGGCCTCGCCCTCGTCGCCCTGGCGGGCGAAAGGCTGGAGGGAGGCGGCGCCTGCGCCGAGCTGCGGTTCCATGTCCTGTCCCCATGGAGGCTGCCGACCGACTTCCGGGGCAACGCCCTGCCGAACCGTACCGGAAAATGCGGTGGTGATCCACGAGAGAAGCGGCAATCAAGACAGGAAGCAAACGAGGAGAAACACCAAGGATCGACTGCCGCTAGTCTTGGCGGCCAAAGACGATACCTTGATGCTGCTCCAGTCGGACAGCAACGGTTTCCCGCCGGGCGACCAGGTCGGCAGCGGCCGGGCGGAGCGGGGTACGGAGGCCGACCCGAACGCCGACGGGGATCCCTCACCCGGGGCCCTTGCTCCGGCGTTCCAGGCGTCGGCGCAGGCTGTATGATCGGGGCAGCCGAAAAGGAAGGGACGCCAAACGTGCCGTTGGGAATCGAGACCGAGCTTGGCGGCGCCCGCCGCTTCGTGGACGAGGTGCTGCTGCCGCTGGAGGCGGATCCGGGCTCGTTCGGTCGGGGCGAGCACATCCGCGAGGACCTCCTGCAGGAGGTGCGCGACCAGGCGAAGGCGCGCGGGCTGTGGGCGCCGCAGGTGGCGCGGGAGCATGGCGGCCTGGGGTTCTCCACCGTGCAGATGGCGGCGTTCTACGAGGAGCTCGGTCGCTCGCGCTTCGGGCCGGTCGCCTGCAACTGCGCCGCCCCGGACGACGGCAACATGGTGGTCCTGCAGAAGGTGGCGACCCCGGAGCAGCAGGAGCGCTGGCTCCTGCCGATCGTCCGGGGCGAGGTGCGCTCGGCGATCGTGATGACCGAGCCGGCGCCGGGCTCGGGCTCGGACCCGGCCGGGATGATGCGCACGACGGCGGAGAAGAAGGGCGACCGCTGGGTGGTGAACGGCCATAAATGGTACATCACCGGCGCCGAGGGTGCGGCGCATTTCCTCTTGCTGGCGCGCACCAGCGACGACCCGCGCCGCGGCCTCACCTGCTTTCTGTTCCATGCCGACCAGCCCGGCTGGCGGATCCTCCGGCGCATCCCGATCATGGGGCCGGAGGAACATGGCGGCCATTGCGAGCTGATGTTCGAGGGGCTGGAGATCCCGGAGGAGAACGTGCTGCTGGGCGAGGGCCTGGGCATGAAGGTCACCCAGATCCGGCTGGCCACGGCCAGGCTCACCCATTGCATGCGCTGGCTGGGCATGGCCAGGCGGGCGCTGGAGATCGCCCTGCCCTACGTGCGCGAGCGGCGGGCGTTCGGGCAGCTCCTGGTCGACAAGGAATCGATCCAGATGGCGCTGGGGCGGGTGGTGATGGCGATCGACACCGGCCGCCTGCTGACCATGCGCGCGGCGGAAGCGCTCGACCGGGGCGAGAAGGCCCAGGCCGAGGTGTCGATGGCCAAGATCCAGGTCGCCGACGCGCTGCACCTGGCGGTGGACACGGCGATCCAGCTCCTGGGGGCGAAGGGCTACTCGACCGACACGCCGCTCGAGTGGATGTACCGCTACGCCCGCCAGGCGCGGCTGGTGGACGGCGCCTCGGAGGTCCACCAGACGATCGTGGCGCGCCGCTACCTGGCGGAGGAGGACGGGTTCTTCCGCCGCTGACCCGTCAGGTCCGGGGGGCCGGGACCGCCCTGCCTGTCCGGGCCAGCGTCCACTCGCGCTGCCACACATAGATCCCCGAGCCGATCAGGATCGCGGCGCCCGCCCAGGTGAAGCCGTCCGGCCAGCGGTCATAGACCAGCCAGCCCAGGAACACCGCGACCATCAGCTGGGTATAGGTGAACGGTGCGATCACCGGGGCCGGGGCGTGCTTGTGCGCCATGATGATCAGCAAATGGCCGATCCCGCCCCAAAAGCCGATCGCGATCATCAGCACCAGGTTCCAGCCGCCCGGCATCTCGAACACGAACGGCATGAACGGCAGGCTGGCCAGCGCCCCCACCACCGCGGTGAAGAAGAAGCTCACCTCGTGGTGGTCGATCCGCGAGGTGATCCGGGTGAGCACCAGGTAGAAGGCCGAGATCGCCGCAGACGCCAGCATCACCAGCGCCATCGGGTCGAACTCGGCGATGCCCGGGCGCAGCACCAGCAGCACGCCGGCAAAGCCGATGCCGAGTGCGGTCAGCCGGCGCCAGCCGACCCGCTCGCCCAGGACCGGGATCGCGAACAGGGTGACGAACAAGGGTGCGGTCATCGCGATGGTGGCCGCGGTCGCAAGCGGCAGGTATTTCAGCGCGGTGACGGCGCACAGCGTGGCGCAGGCGATCAGGGCGGAGCGGGCGAACTGCAGCTTCGGGCGCAAGGAGCGCCAGGGCAGCGGCCCGCGATGCAGGAACGGGGCGATCGTCGCCAGCAGGAGATGGCCGGTATAGCGCGCCCACACGATCTGGACCGGCGAGAAGCCCGCCTCGCCCAATACCTTGGCAATGGTGTCCTGGACGGCGAACATCGAGCAGCCTGCCATCAGCAGCAGGACCGCCAGAGGTGTTCCGCGGATCGGCAACCTGATGTTCCTTCCGGGTCGAGCGGACGGATCACCCCTCTTGGGGCGCCGCCACAAACCGCTATCATCCGGCGGCACGAAGGCGAAGGGGAGGAAACGATGGGCGCCCATGCGCCGAAGCTGCGCTTCTGTCTGATCGGCGCCGGGCGGATCGGCCGGCTCCATGCCGCGAATCTCGTCGACCACCCGCGGGCGCGGCTGGCCTCGGTGGTGGACCAGGACGGCAATGCCGCGGCCGACCTGGCCGAGGCGCACCAGGCGACCGCCTCGACCGCCCCGCTCGACGCGCTGGCGGCCAATGCCATCGACGCGGTGATCGTGGCCTCGCCCTCCTCCTCGCACTTCCTCTACGTCCACGAGGCGCTGGAGGCCGGCAAGCCGGTGCTGTGCGAGAAGCCGCTGGCCTCCGACCCGGAGGATGCCCGGACCCTGGCGGCGCTCTCCCGCGACAGCGGCATCGCCATGATGACCGGCTTCAACCGCCGGTTCGACGCCAACCACGCCCGCCTGCAGGAGCGCCTGGCCCGCGGCGAGATCGGCAGCCCGCATTTGGTCTGCATCACCAGCCGGGACCCCGAGCCGCCGCGCTATGAGTACCTGGCCAATGAGAAGGGTGCCTTGTTCACCGAGACCATGGTGCACGACCTGGACATGGCCCGATGGCTTTTGGGCGAGGAACCGGTCCGGGTGGCGGCGTTCGCCTCCAACCTGGTGGAGCCGCGCTTTGCCGAGCTTGGCGAGGTCGACACCGCGGTCGCGATCCTGACCACCGCCAGCGGCCGGATGGCCCGGATCGACAACAGCTGGGGCTCCGCCTACGGCTACGACCAGCGCATCGAGGTGTTCGGCCAGGGCGGGATGCTGCAGTCGGGCAACGTGCAGCGCACCACCGTGGAACTGCACGACCAGCGCGGCCCGCAGCGCGACCCGGTGCCCTACTTCTTCCTGGACCGCTACCGGGAGTCCTACCGGACGGAGCTGGACAGCTTCATCGCCGCGGTCCTGGACAGGCAGCCGGTGCCGGTGAGCGGGCTGGACGGCTGGCGCGCGACGCTTCTCGCCGGCTGCGTCATGGAGGCGGCGAAGAGCGGGCGGATCGTCGAGGTGCCGCCGCCCGACTGACAGGCGGCGGCTGGTCCGATCGCTACTCGAAGATCGCCTTCACCTTATCGGCCACCGCCATGCCGATCTTGCGCTGCGCCTCCTTGGTGAAATGGATGCCGTCGACGCCGTCGGTGGGGGTGACCTGGCCGATGTCGAGGAACTCGGCGCCGCCGGCGCGGGCGACCGGCTCGTACAACTCGCCCAAGCGCCGGGACTTCTCCGGGCCACCGGCGAACAGGTCCTGGAACGCCTGCGGGGAAAGCTCCCCCAACGGCGGCGGGGCCAGCACCAGCACCTTCGGCGCCGGATAGCTGGTGCCGACGCCGCCGCCAGTGTCCTGGACGATGTCGACCAGTTTGCCCATGCCCAGCGCGATGCGGTAGGGCGAGCGGTCGTACATCGCCTTCAGGTCGTTGGTGCCGAGCATGATCACCACCAGGTCGAGCGGCAGGTGGCTGGCGATCGCCGGCGACAGATAGTCGGCGCCGACCAGGGCGGCGCCGGTGACGTTCGGCACCGTCGGGTCGGCCAGGTCGGTGGTCCGGCCGCTCAGCGCCTCCACGACAACCTCGTAGCCTTCGCCCAGTTGTTCTTGGAGGACGCCCGGCCAGCGCTCGTCCTGGGCGTAGCGGGTGCTGGGGAACCCTTCGGTGATGGGTATCCAGCCCCAGCTGTTTGAATCGCCAAAGACCATGACGCGCTTGGCATCCGCCGCGGCAGCGCTGCCTGCCGCCAGCATCGCCCCCAAAGCCAGGACGGCCAACGACTTCAGGAGAACACGCCTTTTCATGAGCCCAATCCCCGATTTTCTGGCGCGCAACTGTTGGCGCGCTTCTGGTCGCATGATCTCTTTATCAAGTGGGTGCGGCTGGTCCCAGCGGGAACATGGACGCACCTGTACGGCGCAGGCGGCGTCGACCGTGCACCAAGTTGGACCGCCCGGATCGGGAGCAGGCTTCAACTGCCGAGCAGTGTCCCTGCCGTCGAAGATTGACCGGAGCGCAGCGGGCGTTCTTGCCGGCCGCAGATCTCCTCACTAGCATTAATGCCAATTCATAAAACAACGGCAGCCCGTTCAGCGTCCCCCAGTCTCTTGTGACGAGGATCGCATGGCGACGTTCACTGGCACGAACGATCCGGACCGGCTGTCCGGCAGCATCACAGCGGATGTCATGACCGGCCTGGCCGGGGATGACTGGGTGAATGGCATCGACGGCGACGACCGCATCGATGGCGGCGATGGGCAGGACGTGCTCTCCGGGGATGCGGGAGACGACTACATCCTGGGCGGGCGGGACAACGACCTGCTGGAGGGCTGGGACGGGAACGACCTGCTGCATGGCGGGGGCGGCCGCGACCAGCTGCAGGGCGGGGAAGGCAACGACCAGATCTTCGGCGCGGACGGGCGCGACACGCTGGCGGGGCAGGTTGGCGACGACGACCTTTCGGGCGGGGGCGGCGACGATTTCCTGAGCGGCGGTGCCGGCAACGACCGCTTGAGCGGCGGAGGCGGCCGCGACGTGTTCTCGTTCAACGTCACGCCCGGCGCCGAGTACGATTTCCAGGAATCCGAGATCGGCCAGGACATCGCGGCGGACTTCGTGCGCGGCCAGGACATCATCCACATGGCGCGGACGATCGACACCGAATCGGGTCCGTTCACCAGCTGGAAGACGTTCGCCGACCTCGACACGAACGGCAACGGGGTGCTCGACGAGGGCGACGCGTTCATCGCGATCCGGGACGTCACGCTGGACGGGGTCACCCAGGCCTCGACCGTGATCGACATGGCAGGGGTGTGGGAACTGGGCGAGCGGGGCAGCCAGACGGTCACGGTGTTCGGCGTGACCGACCTGGGCGCGGGCGACATCCGCGACTTCGACAAGTTCCCGTCGCGGGGCATCCATCTCAATGGCGGGCCGGGGGCGGACGTGCTGGTGGGCACGCCGCGGGACGATTACATCCGCGGCTCGACCATGGTCGGGGGCGACCGCGGAGACATCCTGCGCGGCTTAGGCGGCGACGACAGCCTGAACGGCGGCCTGGGCAGCGACCGGCTGGAGGGCGGCGACGGGCTCGACGACCTGCTCGGCGGCGAAGGCGACGACCAGCTGTTCGGCGGAGCCGGCGACGACCGCCTGTGGGGCGAGCCCCTGCCCGCCGCGATCGAGACGCTCACCGAAAGCATGAACGACTACCTGAACGGCGGCGCCGGCGACGACCGGCTCTACGGCAGCTTCGGCCGGGACGTGCTCACCGGCGGCCAGGGCCGCGATGTGTTCGGCGTGGAAGCGGTCGGTCGGCGCTTCACCGACGGCAGCAGGCCCGAGATGAGCGTGCTGGTAACCGACTTCGTGCGCGGCGAGGACGTGCTCGACGACGAGACGATCTCGTTCAACAGGTACGACTTCAACGGCGACGGCCAGATCCGGGGCAGCGACGCCTACGTGACCCTGCAGCAGGTCACCTACAACGACGAGACGAAGCTCTCGCTGGTGATCAGCCTGCGCGCCGACGACGCCACGGCGGCGAGCGGCAAGCTCACCCTGTTCGGGGTGACCGGGCTGGATGCCACGGACTTCCTGGGCAGGACGCTGGTCGACGCCTGAAGAGCACGCAAAGGCCCCCGCCGGCAGCCGGCGGGGGCCCGTTCGATCAGCGCACCTAGCCAGTTCAGAGCACGGTGGCGCGCTCGCCGGTGGCGCTGCCCGGCTGGACGCGCAGGTTGTTCTGGACGTGCTTCACGCCCGAGATGCCGTCCACGATGTCCTCGGCGCGGCGCTTGTCGCTGCGGCTGTTCACCGTGCCGTCGAGCGTGACCTCGCCGGCGCTGACTCGCACCGTGATCGACGAGGCATCGAGATAGGGATCGTCGGTCAGGCGGTCGTGGGCGTCCTCGTTGATGCGGTCGTCGGAGCGGGTGTAGCCGCTCGGGCCCTTGCCGCGGTGATGGTCGGCGCCCTGGTCGCCCTGCCGGGCGTCCTCGCGACGGCGGCGCTCGGCGTCGTCGCTGCCGAACCAGGTGGCGACCTCGTCGCCGGCCCGCTCGAAGAAGCTGCGGTCGCCGCGATAATGCTCGCCCTGGTCCTGGCCGTAGCCGCGGCCTCCACGGTAGCCCTCGGTGCCATAGCCGCCCATCGCGCCGAACATCGGCCCGCCCGGCGCGGGGCCGCCGAACATCGGCCCGTAGCCGCGCCGGCCGCCGCCGCGCTCCTCGCTCGGATAGTCGCGGCCAGGGCCGTAGTCGCCGCCGCGGTCATAGCCGCCGCGCAGGCGCGGGTCGTCGTCGTCACGGAAGTCCGGGCGGCCTCGATAGTCGCGCTGGCGGTAGCTCTCGCGGTCATCCTGCCAGCGACGGTAGCGATCCTCGTCTGCCATGATGTGCCTCCTCCTTCAGGGCCTGGGTGTGGCCCTGCTGGCATTTGCCTGATCAAAGCGTGGGGGAGGTCCTGGTTCCGACGTGCGGCCGGCCGGTCAGCGCACCGCGAAATGGTCCAGGGCGGCGCGGTCCACCTCGATGCCCAGGCCCGGCCCCTGCGGAACCGACACGACGCCGCGCTGGTGCCGGATCGGGTCGACCAGGAGCGCGTCGCGCACCGGGTGCTGGGTCTGGTCGAGTTCCAGCATCGGCTCGACCGGGCGCAGCGCCGAGGGGGTCGCCGGCAGGACCGCCAGGAGCTGCAGGGCGGCGGCGGTGGCGATGCCGGTGCCCCAGACATGCGGCACGTAGCGCACGCCGAACGCGATCGACATGTCGGCGATCTTCTTGGCCTCGCTGAGGCCGCCGGCGGCGCAGGTATCGGGCTGGAGGATGTCGATCGAGCCGGAGGTCAGCACCTCGCGAAAGCCGTAGCGGGTGAACTCGCACTCGCCGCCGGCCACCGGGATGGAGGTTGCCGCCCTGACCGCGCGGTAGCCGGCCAGGTCTTCCGGCGGCACCGGCTCCTCGAACCAGCCGATGTCGAGATGCTCGACCTTGCGGGCGAGCCGGATGGCGGAGATCGAGTCATAGGCATGGTTGGCGTCGATCATCAGGCCGGCCTTGGGCCCGATCGCCTCGCGCAGCGCCGCGGTGACCGCGGCGTCCTCCTCGACGCCGAAGCCGACCTTCAGCTTGACCGCCCCGAACCCGGCCTCGACATAAGCTGACGCTTCCTCCGCCAGATAGGCAATCGGGTCGCCCTCGTCCCGGCGATAGAGGCCGGTGGCATAGGCCCGCACCTCGCTGCGCAGCGGCCCGCCCATCAGCCGGTGGATCGGCAGGCCGAGCTTCTTGCCCTTCAGGTCCCAAAGCGCGATGTCGACGCCGCTCAGGCCCTGGATGACGACGCCCTTCTGCCCATGATCGCGGAACCGGGCGTAGATCTCCTGCCACAGCCAGTCGGTGCGCAGCGGATCCTCGCCCAGGAGCTGCGGGCGGAACGCCTCGACGGCGGCCGCGGTCAGGGAAGCCGGGCCATAGCATTCGCCCCAGCCGGTCAGGCCCTCGTCGGTCACGATCTCGACGATCATGGCGGCACGGGTGCCGTAGCGGGCACGCGCGTAGGAGAAGGGCTCCGACAGCGGCGCCTCGAGCCGGTGGGCCCGGACTTCGGTGATCTTCATGGTCTCCCGACCTCTGGTTGGCTGCGGGCAGGTTCTTGCCCGGAATCCGAGGGCGCCACAGCCCCTTGCGACGGCTGCGGGGAATTTTCGGCCGGCAAAGGATCGCGGGCGGCACCCCTGCCCCTTTGGAAGCGCGGCCAGCCGTTGCGTTCCGGCCAAGGACGCGGCACCTCTGGCGGTCGCAAGTTGTGGGCGCGAGCGCGATCGAGGAAACCCGGAAATGAATGGCATGCTTACGCTGGACGAGCTGGAGAAGCTGATCGCGTCCGGCGAGATCGACACGGTGGTGGTCGCGTTCACCGACATGCAGGGCCGGCTGATCGGCAAGCGTTCCACGGGCCGGTTCTTCCTGGATAGCGTCGTCAAGGAATGGCACGCCTGCGACTATCTCCTGGCGGTCGACATGGAGATGGAGCCGGTCCCGGGCTTCAAGGCGGCCTCCTGGGACAAGGGCTATGGCGACTTCGTAATCAAGCCGGACCTCGGCACCCTGCGGCGGATCCCGTGGCTGGAGGGCACCGCGCTGTGCCTGGGCGACGTGGTCGACCATCACGGCGAGGACCTGCCGCACAGCCCGCGCGCGATCCTGAAGAAGCAGCTGGCGCGCCTGGCCAAGCGCGGCATGACCGCCAAGATGGCGTCGGAGCTGGAATTCTACGTCTTCGACGACGACTACCGGACCGCGCGCGACAAGCGCTACCACGATGTCCGGACCGCCGGCTGGTACATCGAGGACTACCACGTCTTCGAGACCACCAAGCGCGAGAAGCTCCTGCGCGCGATCCGCAACGGGATCGACAACGCCGGCATCCCCGTCCAGGAGAGCAAGGGCGAGTGGGGACCGGGCCAGGAGGAGCTGAACCTGGTCTATGCCGAGGCGCTGGAGATGGCCGACCGCCACGTCATCTTCAAGAACGGCGCCAAGGAGATCGCCTGGCAGCACGGCCAGTCGCTCACCTTCATGGCCAAGTGGAAGCAGGACCTGGCCGGCAGTTCCTGCCACATCCACGCCTCCCTCTGGGACAAGGAGGCCGACAAGCCGCTGTTCGCCGACAAGGGCGGCAAGAACGGCTTTTCCAGGCTGTTCCAGAACTACCTGGCCGGCTACCTGGCGGCCGGCGGCGACGCCACCTTGCTGTTCGCCCCCAACATCAACAGCTACAAGCGCTTCGTGGCCGGCAGCTTCGCGCCGACCAACCTGGTCTGGAGCCAGGACAACCGCACCGCGGGCTTCCGGGTGCTGGGCGGCGGGGCGGCGCTGCGGGCGGAGTGCCGGGTGCCGGGCGCCGACGTGAACCCCTATCTCGCCTATGCCGGCCTGCTGGCGGCCGGGCTGCACGGGATCGAGAACGAGCTGGAGCTCCCCGAGGCCTTCTCCGGCGACGCCTATGGGTCCGCCGAGATCCCAGCGGTGCCAAGGACGCTCCATGCCGCCTGCGACCGGTTCGACCGCTCGGAGGTGATGCGCGCGGCGCTGGGCGACGAGGTGGTCGACCATTATGTCCACGCGGCCCGCTGGGAGCAGGCGGAGCACGACCGGGCGGTCACCGACTGGGAACTGATCCGCTACTTCGAGCGCGGCTGACCCGCGCGGCAACGGCCGGACGCCGGCCGTTGCCAATTCCCCGGAAGCTCTCCAGATAGCTTCCGGGTCCAGGGAGATCGTCATGCTGATGCCAGCCCCCGATGAGGGCATCCTCGCGCGCCGCGCCGAGATCGTCGCGGCCATGCGCGCGATCCTGCCGGGCGAAGGGGTGATCGCCGACACGATCGGGCTGAAGCCCTACGAGTGCGACGGGCTGTCGGCCTACCGGGCGGTGCCGATCGCGGTGGTGCTGCCCAAGACCACCGCCGAAGTGGCGGAGATCCTGGCCTACTGCCATCGCGAGAAGGTCAAGGTGGTGCCGCGCGGGGCCGGGACCTCGCTGTCCGGCGGCTCCCTTCCGCTGGTCGACGGGATCGTGCTGGGGCTGGGCAAGTTCAACCGCATCCTGGACATCGACTTCGAGAACCGCACGGTCACCGCCCAGCCGGGCGTCACCAATCTCGGCATCACCAAGGCGGTGGAGCATGCCGGGTTCTACTACGCTCCCGACCCCTCCTCGCAGATCGCCTGCTCGATCGGCGGCAACATCGCCGAGAACTCGGGCGGGGTGCACTGCCTGAAATACGGGCTCACCACCAACAACGTGCTGGGCCTGGAGATGGTGCTGCCGAACGGCGAGATCGTGCGCCTGGGCGGCAAGCATCTCGATTCGGAAGGCTACGACCTGCTGGGCCTGATGACCGGCTCGGAGGGGCTGCTGGGCGTGGTCACCGAGGTGACGGTGCGCATCCTGCAAAAGCCGCCGACCGCGCGCGCGGTGCTGATGGGCTTTCCCAGCTCCGAGCAGGGCGGCGACACGGTGGCCTCCATCATCGCGGCCGGGATCATCCCGGGCGGGCTGGAGATGATGGACAGGCCGGCGATCCAGGCGGCCGAGGACTTCCTGCATGCCGGATATCCCCTGGACGTCGAGGCGCTGCTGATCTGCGAGCTGGACGGGCCAGAGGTCGAGGTCGACCACCTGATCGAGACGGTGGAAGGGATCGCCCGCCAGCATGGCGCCACCGAGCTGCGGGTCAGCCAGAGCGAGGAGGAGCGCCTCCTGTTCTGGGCCGGCCGCAAGGCGGCCTTCCCGGCGGTGGGCCGGATCTCCCCGGACTATTACTGCATGGACGGGACGATCCCGCGCGGGCGGCTGGCCGAGGTGCTGGCCGGGATGCAGCGGATGTCGAAGCAGTATGGCCTGCGCGTCGCCAACGTGTTCCATGCCGGCGATGGCAACCTGCACCCGCTGATCCTGTTCGACGCCAACAAGCCGGACGAGCTGGAGAAGGCCGAGGCGTTCGGCAGCGACATCCTCAAGCTGTGCGTCGAGGTCGGCGGGGTGCTGACCGGCGAGCACGGCGTGGGGGTGGAGAAGCGCGACCTGATGCCGACCATGTTCACCGAGGCGGACCTGAACCAGCAGATCCGGGTGAAGTGCGCGTTCGACCCGGCGCAGATCCTCAATCCCGGCAAGGTCTTCCCCAAGCTGCACCGCTGCGCCGAGATGGGCCGGCTGCACGTCTCCGGCGGGCGGATGCCGTTCGCCGACCTCCCCCGCTTCTAGAAGGTCAGGATCCGCGTGATGGAATTGCTGGTGCCGCACAGCCTGGCCGAGGTGGAGGACATGGTCGCCTCGGCGCTGGCGGCGCGCACGCCGCTCTCGGTCCTGGGCCAGGGCAGCAAGGCCGGGCTCGGCCAGGCCGTGGCCCAGCCGGTCGGCCTCTCCACCCGGGCGATGACGGGGATCACCCTGTACGAGCCGGAGGAGCTGGTCCTGTCCTGCGGCGCCGGCACGCCGTTGAGCGAGATCGAGGCGACCCTGGCCGAGCGCTCGCAGCAGCTGAGCTTCGAGCCGCCGGACGCGTCCGCCTGGTATGGCGGCGAGCCCGGCCGCTCCACCATGGGCGGCGTGTTCGCCACCAACCTAGCCGGCCCCAGGCGGTTCAAGGCCGGAGCGCCCCGCGACCATCTCTTAGGGGTGCAATGCGTCACCGGCCGGGGCGAGGCGATCAAGACCGGCGGGCGGGTGGTCAAGAACGTCACCGGCTATGACCTGTGCAAGCTCCTGGCCGGCTCGTTCGGCACGCTCGCGGTGATGGGCCACCTGACCTTCAAGGTGCTGCCAGCATCCGAGCGGACCGCCACCCTGGCGATCTTCGGCGAGGATCTGCACGACCTGGCGGCGCGCCTGCGGGCCGCCTCGGGCACCGCCTACGAGATCTCCGGCGCAACGTTGCTGCCGCCGGCTGCCGCCCGGCGGACCGGGATCGACGCGCTGGCCAGTGCGGGCGGTGCGGTGGCCCTGCTCCGGCTGGAAGGGGTGGCCCCCTCGGTCGAGGACCGGATGGCCGGGCTGATCCGCCAGGTGGTGGGCGACAGCGCGCCGCATCGGGTGATCGAGGAGGAGAGCCTGGCGCTGTGGCGGGCGATCCGCGACCTGGCCGTGCTGCCGGACCGCCCGGTGCTCTGGCGGCTGTCCCTGGCGCCCACCGCCGGCCCGGACGCCGCGCGCGCCCTGATGGCGCTTGGCGCAGACCTGTTCCTGGACCAGGTCGGCGGGCAGGTCTGGGCGGCGCTGGACGAGGCCCAGGCCGGGCTGGTGCGGGCGCTCACCGACCTTGGCGGCCACGCCACCCTGATGCGCGCCCCGGATGCCGACCGCCGCGAGGTGGCGGTGTTCCAGCCGCAGCAGCCGCCGCTCGCCGCCCTTGCCCGGAGGGTCAAGCAGTCGTTCGACCCGGAAGGGATCCTGGAGCCTGGCCGCATGACGCTCGCCGCCTGAAGGAAGCCTGAACGTGCAGACCAGCTTCACCCTGGCGCAGCTCGCCGATCCCAAGACCAAGGAAGCGGAGAAGATCCTCCGCACCTGCGTGCATTGCGGGTTCTGCACGGCGACCTGCCCGACCTACGTGCTGCTTGGCGACGAGCTCGATTCGCCGCGCGGCCGGATCTACCTGATCAAGGACATGCTGGAGAACGACCGCCCGGCCGACGAGCGGGTCGCCCGCCATGTCGACCGCTGCCTGTCCTGCCTGTCCTGCACCACGACCTGCCCGTCCGGCGTCGACTACATGCACCTGATCGACCATGCCCGGGTGCGGGTCGAGAAGACCTACGAGCGGCCGGCCGGCGACCGCTGGCAGCGCTGGATGCTGGCCAAGGTGCTGCCGCGGCCAGGCCTGTTCCGGCTGGCCCTGATGGGGGCGGCGCTGGGCCGGCCGTTCGCGAAGGCGATGCCGAAGCGCCTGCGCACCATGCTGAAGATGGCGCCGGCCGACCTGCCCGGCCCCTCGGCCATGGACCGCCCGGGCGTGGTCAAGGCGCAGGGCGAGAAGCGGCTGCGGGTGGCGCTCCTGCAGGGTTGCGCCCAGCGGGTGCTGGACCCGGCGATCAACGAGGCGACCATCCGCCTGCTGACCCGGCTGGGCTGCGAGGTCGTGCTGGTCAGGGATGCGGTGTGCTGCGGCGCGCTCACCCTGCACATGGGCAAGGAGGACGAGGCCAAGGCGACCGCCAGGCGGACGATCATGGCCTGGAGCCGGGAGATGGAGAAGAACGGGCTGGACGCGGTGGTGATCAACGCCTCGGGCTGCGGCACCACGGTCAAGGACTATGCCCATCTGTTCCAGAACGACCACGACCCGGACATCGCGGCGCGGGCTGAAGCGATCGCGGCGATGGCGCTGGACGTGACCGAGCTGGTCGACCGGCTGGGCCTGCCCGAACCCGCCGCCCCGACCGGTCAGCGCGTCGCCTACCATTCCGCCTGCTCGATGCAGCACGGGCAGAAGATCAAGACCCTGCCGCAAAAGCTCCTGCGCCGGGCCGGCTTCGTGGTGGTGGAGCCGGGCGAGAGCCATCTGTGCTGCGGCTCGGCCGGCACCTACAACATCCTCCAGCCGGAGATCGCGGATCGGCTGAAGGAGCGCAAGGTCGCCAACATCGAGAAGCTGGCGCCGGAGATCATCGCCACCGGCAACATCGGCTGCATGACCCAGATCGGCAGCGGCACGGCAGTTCCGGTGGTGCATACGGTGGAACTGCTGGACTGGGCAAGCGGCGGGCCGATGCCCTCCAAGCTGCACGCCGGGCGCGAAGCGGCTTGATGGCGGAGGACCCTAGAGGCTAGTCCATAGCTGTCGGTGAGGCCTTGACCCCCGGACGCCTCGCATCCATCGGCCCGGCGAATGCTTCGACTTCATCACTTTCCGCTCTGCCCCTATTCCCGCAAGATCCGGGTGCTCCTGCGCGAGAAGAATCTCCGCTTCGAGGAGGTCGAGGTCGAGCCGTGGAAGCAGGTCGACGCCCTGTTCGAGCTGAACCCGGCCCTGGAAGTGCCGGTTTTGCAGGATGACGACCTGACGGTGTGCGACAGCGGGGCGATCGCCGACTTCCTGGGCGAATCGCGGCCCGAGCAGAACTTCCTGGGCAACACGCTGGAGCGGCGCAACGAGACCCGTCGGCTGGTCGCCTGGTTCGACGACAAGTTCGCCCGCGAGGTCACCGACCTGCTCTGGCGGGAGAAGCTGATCAAGCGGCTGAAACGGATCGGCACGCCGAACTCGGACAACATGCGGGCCGGCTCGGCCAACCTGAAGGCGCACCTGGCCTACCTGAGCAGCCTGTTCGCCGAGCGGCGCTGGCTGGCCGGCGACGACCTCACCCTGGCGGACATGGCGGCGGCCGCCCATCTGTCGGTCCTGGACTATCTGGGCGACGTGCCCTGGCAGAACTTCCCGCTGGCGAAGGAATGGTACGGCAAGATGAAGTCGCGGCCGAGCTTCCGGCCGATCCTGGCCGACCGGCTGCCGGCGATGAAGCCGCCGCTGCACTACGACGATCTCGACTTCTGAGCCCGGAGCGGGCCCGCGCCGAGATCCTGGCGCGGGCAAGAATGGAGGGGATCTCGGTGCTGCGGGTGACCGCCGCCGAGCTGCCGGAGCTGCATGCCGAGCGCTTCGACGCCGCCATCGCGCAAGGCCGCCACGGCAGCATGGCCTGGCTTGCCGAGAAGGCGGACCGGCGGCGCAGCCCGAAGGCGATCTGGCCTGAGGCGCGCAGCGTGCTGGTGTGCGGGCTGAACTACGGGCCGGACAGCGACCCGCGGGCGACGCTCGGCCAGGGCGAGGTCGGCACGATTTCGGTCTATGCCCGCCATCGCGACTACCATGACGTGTTCAAGGGCGCGCTGAAGCGGACCGGCCAGTGGCTGGCGCACCGTTTCGGTGTCGAGGTGAAGGTGTTCGTCGACACGGCGCCCGTGCTGGAGAAGCCCCTGGCCCAGCAGGCCGGCCTGGGCTGGCAGGGCAAGCACACCAACCTGGTCAGCCGGGAGTTCGGCTCCTGGCTGTTCCTGGGCGAGATCTTCACCACGCTGGACCTGCCGGTCGATGCGCCGGAGCGGGACCATTGCGGCAGCTGCCACCGCTGCCTGGACGCCTGCCCGACCCGGGCGTTCGACGCGCCCTACCGGCTCGATGCCAGGCGCTGCATCAGCTACCTGACCATTGAGCATGCCGGGCCGATCCGGCGCGACCTGCGCGCGGCCATGGGCAACCGGATCTATGGCTGCGACGACTGCCTGGCCGCCTGTCCCTGGAACCGGTTCGCCAAGGCGGGGGCGGAGATGAAGCTGCGGGCGCGCGACGACCTGCGGGCGCCCCGGCTGGCCGAGCTTGCCCGGCTGGACGATGCCGCGTTCCGGGCGATGTTCTCGGGCTCGCCGATCAAGCGGATCGGCCGCGACCGGTTCGTGCGCAACGTCTTGATCGCCCTTGGCAACAGCGGCGTCCCGGCGCTCCTGGACGTGGTGGCGGAGCGGCTGGACGATCCGGCGCCGGTGGTGCGGGGTGCCGCGGTCTGGGCGCTGAGGCGGCTGGCGGGCGAGGACGCGATCCGGGTGGAGTGCGTGCGGCGGCTGGAGGCCGAGGCCGACCCGGAGGTGCGGGCCGAATGGATGGAGGCGATGGATTGAGCAAGCGGCTGTTCTGCTTCGGGCTGGGCTTCACCGCGCGGGTGCTGGCCGACCGCTTAGCTGGCCAGGGCTGGCAGATCGCCGGCACCACCCGCGACCCGGCCAAGGCTGAATCACTCCGCCGGCATGGCTTCGACATGCATCTGTTCGGGCGCGACCATCCCCTGGACGACCCGCAGCGGGCGCTGGCGGGCACCACTCATGTCCTCCATTCGATCATCCCCGACCTGGAGGGCGACCCGGTGGCGGACCGGCACCTGGAGGACCTGCGGGCGCTGGGCGGGCTGGAATGGCTGGGCTGGCTCGGCACCACCGCGGTCTATGGCGACCGGCAAGGTGAGTGGGTCGACGAGGATGCCGTGCTCACGCCCGGCGCCGACCGGGCGCAGCGGCGGCTGGCGGCGGAGCGGACCTGGCTGGCGAGCGGCCTGCCGGCGCACCTGTTCCGCCTGGCCGGGATCTACGGCCCCGGGCGCAACCAGGTCCGCGACGTGCTGGACGGCCATGCACGGCGGATCGTGAAGCCGGGCCAGGTGTTCTCGCGCATCCATGTCGAGGACATCGCGACCGTGCTGGAAGCTTCGATCGCAAGGCCTAGGCCGGGCGCCGTCTACAATGTCTGCGACGACGAGCCGGCCCCTCCCCAGGACGTGGTCGCCTTCGCCGCCGAACTGCTGGGGGTCGAGCCGCCGCCGGCGCTCGACTACGCGACCGCGACCCTCTCGCCGATGGCGCGCAGCTTCTATGCCGACAACCGGCGGGTGCGGAACGACCGGATCAAGGCGGAACTCGGTGTCAGGCTGGCGTTCCCGAGCTACCGCGAGGGGCTGCGCGCGCTCCTGCCGGTGGAGACGGCTCAGCTGAACGGCCGCCCCTCCACCTGAGCCAGCACCCGCTCGCAGGCGGCCGCGATCCGGCGCAGGTCCTCCGGGCGCGACAGGCGGTGGTCGCCGTCCTTGACCAGTTCCACGGTGACCGCCGGGCTGGCGAGGTTGGCGGCGAGATTGACCGCGGTCATCCAGGGCACGTCCGGGTCCTCCTGGCCCTGGAGCAGGTGGACCGGGCCGGCAAAGTCGATCGGCTGGCGCATCACCAGATGGCGCTCGCCGTCCTCCAGCAGGCGCCGGGTGATCGGCAGCGGCTCGCCATAGGGGGAGGGCTCATGGAACACCCCGTCCCGCTCCAGCGCCTCCTTCTGCGCCGGGGTCAAGGACGGGCGCATCAGGTCCTCGGTGAAGTCCGGGGCGGCGGCGATGCCGACCAGGCCCGCGACCTTGTCCGGCCGGGCCCGGGCCGCCAGCAGCATCAGCCAGCCGCCCATGCTGGAGCCGATCAGGACCGCGCGCCCCTTCACCAGCCGGTCCAGCACCAGCAGGGTGTCGTCCAGCCAGTCGGACAGGCACAGATCCTCGAACCGCCCGTCGGAGATGCCGTGGCCGCGATAGTCGAACCGGGTGTAGGGGCGGCCCTGCCCGGCGACATGCGCCTCCATGGCGACCGCCTTGCTACCTTCCATGTCGGAGCGGAAGCCGGACAGGAACACGACCTCGGTCCCCTCCCCCTCGGTGCGGCGGTAGGCCAGCCCAGTGTCATCGTCGCGCGTCAGTCGGTCGGAAATCATCATCGGCCGGAGATACCCTGCTTCGTCGTCGCCGCTTGGCAGGTTAGCAGCAGGCGGGCGGGCGGTCGAAGCGTCGCCTGGACCTTCCCACAGCACGCGGATCGAGATGGCGACGTTGCTGCAGGTGCTGCCTGCGCTGGACAAGGGCGGTGTGGAACGCGGCACCGTGGATCTCGCCCGCTTCCTGGTGCGCGAGGGCCATCGCGCCATCGTGGCCAGCGCCGGCGGCGGACTGGTCCATGAGCTGGAGGCAGCCGGCGCCACCCATCTCACCTTCCCGCTGGCCAGCAAGAACCCGCTCACCATCTGGAAGAACGCCGCGCGGCTGGCCGACGCGATCCAGGCCCACGGGATCGAGCTGGTGCACGCCCGCTCGCGGGCACCCGCCTGGAGCGCCAAGCTTGCCGCCAGGCGGACCGGCCGCCCGTTCGTCACCACCTTCCACGCCGTCTATGGCGGCCACCAGCACCGGCTGAAGCGGCGCTACAACGCGGTGATGGCCGAGGGCGACCGGGTGATCGCGATCTCCGACTATGTCGCCCAGCATGTCCGGGAGGTCTACCGGGTCGGGCCGCAGGTGCTGCGGACCATCTACCGCGGCGTCGACGTCGAGGAATTCGACCCGGCCCGGGTGGATGCGCGGCGGGTCCGCACCCTGTCCGAGCGGTTCGGCGTGCCTGCCGGCAAGAAGGTCGCGATCCTTCCCGGGCGGGTCACCCGGATCAAGGGGCACATGCTGGTGACCGAGGCGGTCGCCCTGATGGAGCGCGACGACTTCGTGGTCCTGTTCGTGGGCCCCGACACCGCGGGCGGCGGCTACACCGTCGAGCTGCGCGAGCGGATCAAGGCCAAGGGCCTGGGCGAGAAGATCCGCTTCGTCGGCGCATGCGACGACATGGCGGCGGCCATCGCGCTCTCCGACGTGGTGCTGGCCCCCTCGGTCGGCCCGGAGGCGTTCGGCCGGGTCTCGGTGGAGGCGCAGGCGATGGGCAAGCCGGTGATCGTCACCGACATGGGCGGGCTCGGCGAGACGCTGCTGCCGGCCTCGACCGGCTGGCTGGTGCCGGCCGAGGACCCCAAGGAACTGGCCTGGGCGCTGGACCTCGCCCTGTCCATGCCGGCGGAGGCCGGCCAGCGGCTGAAGGAGCGGGCGCGCCACTGGGTGATGGACAACTTCACCGCCGACCGGATGTGCCGGCAGACCCTGGCCGTGTACGAGGAACTGCTGAAGGGGCGGCCCTGATGGCCGAGGTGCTGGTCATCAAGCACGGGGCGCTGGGTGACGTGGTGCTGGCCACCGGCGCCATGCAGGCGATCGTGGCCGCCCATCCCGGCCACCGGTTCACCCTGCTCACCACCGCGCCCTATGCCAAGTTCCTGGAGCCGGCCGGCTGGTTCGCCGAGATGGTGATCGACGACCGGCCGACGGTCTGGACCCCGATCCGCCTGTTCCGGATGGTCCGGCGGCTGGCGGCCGGCCGGTTCGCCATGGTCTACGACCTGCAGACCTCCCGCCGCACCGAACTCTACTTCTCCTTGTGGCCGCGCCCCCGGCCGCGCTGGTCCGGCATCGCCAAGGGCTGCTCGCATCCCGACCGGCAGCCGGACCGCGAGCGGATCCATACCGTGGCGCGGCTGGCGGGCCAGCTGGCCCAGGTCGGCATCACCGAGGTGCCCCCGCCCCGGGTCGACTTCCTGCGAGGCGATGTCTCCACCCTGGTCCCCGACGGGCCGTTCGCCCTGCTGGTGCCGGGCTGCGCCCCGCACCGGCCGGACAAGCGCTGGCCCGCCAGCCACTACGGCGAGCTGGCGGTCTACCTGACAGCGCTCGGGATCCGGCCGGTGCTGATCGGCACCGCGGCCGAGGCCGATGCGCTCAAGGAGATCCGGGCCGCCTGCCCGGAAGCGCTGGACCTGGGCGGGCGCACCAGCTTCGGGCAGATCGCCGAACTGGCGCGGCGGGCCTGCTTTGCGGTCGGCAACGACACCGGCCCGATGCACCTGATCGCTGCCGCTCCCTGCCCGGTCCTCACCCTGTTCTCCGGCGCCTCGACGCCTGAGCGCAGCGCACCCGGCTGGCCGGACGAGCCCTGGCTGCAGCGCGAGCCGCTCAGCGCCCTTGGCGTCGACGAGGTCGCGGCGGCCCTGCCGCGCGCCAGGATGGGTTGACAGCGGACCGGGCATGTACCCATCCCGTTCGCCCGGTACAGCGCCTATCTACCGGATGTGGTAGCGATGCGTTGCCGGAGCGGACGACAAGGTTTGACGATGAGCATGATGGCGGAATCGAACAGGCACGCGGAACACCGCGGGGTGGCGATCACCCTGCCGGACGGAGCCACGCGCAGCTTCGAGACTCCGCCGACCGGCTTCGAGGTCGCCGGATCGATCGCGAAGAGCCTAGCCAAGAAGGCGCTGGCGATCGAGGTGGACGGCGAGCTGCGCGACCTGTCGCGGCCGATCGAGCAGGACGCGCGGATCCGGATCATCACGGCCGCCGACCCGGAGGCCGGGCCGCTCCTGCGCCACGACACCGCGCATGTCATGGCCGAGGCGGTCCAGGACCTGTTCCCGGGCACCCAGGTGACGATCGGCCCGTCGATCGAGAACGGCTTCTACTACGACTTCTACCGCGAGCAGCCGTTCACCACGGACGACCTGGCCGCGATCGAGAAGCGGATGGCCGAGATCGTGAAGAAGGACCACCCCTTCTCGCGGGGCGAGGTCACCCGCCAGCAGGCGCACGAGCGGTTCGCGAAGCTGGGCGAGAAGTTCAAGCTGGAGCTGCTGGACGCCATCCCCGAGGACCAGCCGGTCACCCTCTACCACCAGGGCGACTGGTTCGACCTGTGCCGCGGCCCGCATGGGCCATCCACCGGCCGGATCGGCGCGTTCAAGCTCACCAAGGTCGCCGGCGCCTACTGGCGGGGCGACGCGCGCAACCCGCAGCTGCAGCGGATCTACGGCGTCGCGTTCCCGACCAAGGAAGAGCTGGCCGCCCATCTCCACCAGCTGGAGGAAGCGGAGAAGCGCGACCATCGCCGGCTCGGCCGGGAAATGGACCTGTTCCACGTCCAGGAGGAGGCAGTCGGCTCGGTGTTCTGGCACCCGCTCGGCTGGCAGCTCTGGCGGACGGTGGAGAACTACATGCGCCGCCGGCTGGAAGCGGCCGATTATCGCGAGGTGCGCACGCCGCAGCTGATCGACCGGGTGCTGTGGGAGGCGTCCGGGCACTGGGACAAGTTCGGCCAGAACATGTTCACGATCGAGAACGAGGACCGGATCCTGGCGCTCAAGCCGATGAACTGCCCGGGCCACGTGCAGATCTTCCGCCAGCAGCAGCACAGCTACCGCGACCTGCCGCTGCGCATGGCCGAGTTCGGCGCCTGCCACCGCAACGAGCCTTCGGGCGCCTTGCACGGCATCATGCGGGTGCGCGCCTTCACCCAGGACGACGCGCACATCTTCTGCGAGCCGACCCAGATCAACGCGGAGACGCAGACCTTCCTGGAACTGCTGCGCTCGGTCTATGCCGATTTCGGCTTTACCGACGTCAAGGTGAAGTTCAGCGACCGGCCGCCGGTGCGCGCAGGCTCGGACGAGGTCTGGGACCAGGCGGAGAAGGCCTTGTGGGACGCGGTCAACGCCGCCGGGCTGGAATGCACGCTGAACCCGGGCGAAGGCGCCTTCTACGGGCCCAAGCTCGAGTTCGTTCTGCGCGACGCGATCGGCCGCGACTGGCAGTGCGGCACGCTGCAGGTGGACTTCGTCCTTCCGGAACGGCTGGACGCTTCCTATATTGGCAGTGATGGCCAAAAGCACCGGCCGGTCATGCTGCATCGGGCCATCCTGGGCTCGATGGAGCGGTTCCTCGGCATCCTGATCGAGGAGCATGCCGGCAAGCTGCCGATGTGGCTGGCGCCCTTGCAGGTGGTGGTGGCGACCATCACCAACGACGCCGACGCCTATGCCGACCAGGTGGGCCAGGCTTTCCGCCGGGCGGGAATCCAGGTCGAGGTCGACAAGGGCGCGGACAAGATCGGCTACAAGATCCGCCAGCATTCCCTGCGCAAGGTGCCGTGGATCGTCGCGGTCGGTGCAAAGGAATCGGAAGGCGGCACGGTGAGCCTGCGGCGGCTGGGATCGCAGGGTCAGGAGAGCCTAAAGCTTGACGAAGCCGTGGCGTTGTGCCAGCGAGAGTCGATGCCGCCTGACATCGCGCATACATTGGGTAGCGTGTAAGCAGCGGACATGATCATGAACTACGGAGCAGCAAGAACCGGATGAGCAACGCTCGGGAAGAGTACGCGATCAACTACCACATCGAAGCCCGTGAGGTTCGCCTGGTGGGCGAGGACGGGGAGATGATCGGCGTCGTGTCGCTGCGCGAGGCACTCGCGCGGGCTGAGGAAGCCGGCCTCGACTTGGTGGAAGTATCGCCGACCGCGCGGCCTCCGGTCTGCAAGATCCTCGACTACGGCAAGTTCAAGTACGAGGCGCAGAAGAAGGCAGCCGAGGCCCGCAAGAAGCAGAAGGTCATCGAGGTCAAGGAGATCAAGCTCCGGCCCGGCATCGATGACAACGACTACGGCATCAAGATGCGCAAGGTGCGCGAGTTCCTGACCGAGGGCGACAAGGTCAAGGTGACCATGCGATTCCGCGGCCGCGAGATGGCGCACCAGCATCTGGGCATGAATGTCCTCACCAAGGTGCGCGACGAGGTGGTCGATCTGGGCAAGGTGGAGCAGATGCCCCGCCTGGAAGGCCGCCAGATGGTCATGGTGATGGCGCCGCTGAAGTGACCGGTTCCCGCTAGGGATCGGTCCGCGAGATCGAGAGGCCGGCCGGGGCGACCTGGCCGGCCTTTTTCGTGCTTGGGTCCAGGCTGGCGGCAAGGGGCAGCGGGCCGTCCGAGCGGATCCGGCGCAGCACCACGTTGGACCGGATGTCGCCGACCATCGGCAGGGTCAGCAGGCGCTCGGTCAGGATCCGCTCGTACTGCCGGAGGTCGGCCACCACCATCTCCGCCAGGAAATCGGCCTCGCCCGACACCATGTGGCAGGCCACCACCTCGTCGATCCCGCCCAGCGCTTCCTGCAGCGCCGCCGCGGCGTCCTTGGAATGGCGCGCCACCTTGATCGCCACGAACACGGTGAGGCCGAGCCCGACCGCCTCCCGGTCCAGGATCGCGCGATAGCCGGCGATCACCCCCGCCTGCTCCAGGGCGCGCACCCGGCGCAGGCAGGGTGAGGCCGACAGGCCCACCTTGTCGGCCAGTTCCGCGTTGCTGATCCGGCCATCGGCCTGCAGGGCCGCAAGGATGCGGCGGTCGATCTCGTCCAGTCTGGGCATGTTCGTTGTCCAGGAACGGGGGGGGACGCAGGAATCTGCCAAAGGCCTCGCAGCCGGCGACCGACTTCGCAAGGACATGCCCCGCCCGGCAGTGGCATGAAGCGGTCCAGGCCACTGGAGGAACGATCATGTTCGCCCGCATCTGGTATGGGTGGACCTGCCCGGAGCAGGCCGAGCGCTACGAGGAATTGCTGCGAGACGAGATCTTCCCGGGCATCCGCCGCCGCAGCCCGGAGGGGCTGGAACACATCGACCTGTTGCGCCGGGAGGAAGGCGGCGAGACCGGGTTCGTGACGATCATGTGGTTTGCCGACCGGGCGGCGTTGGAACGTTTCGCCGGCGTGGGCGGCGAGGCCGCCTATGTCCCGGCCGCGGCCAGGGCGATCCTGGCCCGGTTCGAGGCGCGCTCGGCGCATTACGAGCTGCGCCATCGCTTCTCGTGAGCGTGCTGCCGGCTGGCCCTGCCGCGCTTCCTGCCGCTATCCTGGCAGCACTACGATCCCCGGACAGGAAATGTCGATGAGCATCGCCGAACGGCTGGCAGCCCTGCGCGCCCAACTCGCAAGCGTCGGCGTCGACGGGTTCTGGATGCCGCGCACCGACGAGCATGGCTCGGAATACCTGCCGCCCAACGCCGAGCGGGTGGCATGGGCAACCGGGTTCACCGGCTCGGCCGGCGTGCTGCTGGTGCTGCCGGACAAGGCGGCGGTGCTGAGCGACGGGCGCTACACCGTGCAGCTCGAGCGCGAACTGGACCCCGCCCTGTTCGAGCGTGCCAACAGCACGGTCACGCCCCCCTCCACCTGGCTGGCGGAGCATGTCGGGAGCGGCATGAAGATCGGCTACGATCCGAGGCTGGTGCGCAAGCCCGAGCGGGCCGCCATGGAGAAGAAGCTGGCAGGCGCCGGGGCGTCGCTGGTGGCGCTGGAGGTCAACCCGATCGACGCGATCTGGACCGACCGGCCGACACGCCCGGCGGAGCCTGCCCATGAGCACCCGCTGGCTCATGCCGGCGAGGATGCCATCGCCAAGAGCGAGCGGATGGGGGCGGCGGTGGCCAAGGCTGGCGCCGACCAGCTCCTGATCACCGCGCCCGAATCGATCGCCTGGCTCCTCAATGTCCGCGGCGCCGACGTGCCGTTCAATCCGCTGCCGCTGGGCTTCGCCCTGCTCGGCAGCGATGGCCATGTCCGGCTGTTCACCGACCAGGCCAAGTTCGCCGGGGTGGCGTTCGGCAACCGGGTGGCGCTCGAGGCCTATGAGGCGTTCGAGCCGGCGCTGGACGAGCTGGGTGCCCGCGGCTTGCGCCTCCTGGCCGACCCGGCCTATTCGGCCGTGGGCTTCGCCGACCGGTTCGAGCAGGCCGGCGGCACGGTGATCGAGGGCGAGGACCCGATCCCGCTCGCGCGGGCGACCAAGAACGCCACCGAGGTCGCCGGCGCCTTCGCAGCCCAGCGTCGCGACGGCGCGGCGATGGCGCGCTTCCTGTGCTGGCTGACCGAAGAGGCGGTGCCGGCCGGCGTCGACGAGGTCGCGGCCGCGGCAAGGCTGCGCGCGATCCGGGCCGAGGACGAACTGTTCCGGGGCCTGAGCTTCGAGACGATCAGCGCGCACGGGCCGAACGCCGCGCAGCCGCACTACCGGACCACGCCCGAGACCAACCGCCAGCTGGATCCCGGCAGCGTCTACCTGGTGGACAGCGGCGGCCAGTACCTGGACGGCACCACCGACGTGACCCGGACCATCGGCCTGGGCCAGGTGCCAGAGCACGTCCGGGTGCAGTTTACCCTGGTGCTGAAGGGCATGATCGAGCTGTCGGAAGCGGTCTTCCCGGAAGGGACCAGCGGCGCGCAGCTGGACACGCTGGCGCGGATGGCGCTCTGGCGGCACGGCTTCGACTTTGACCATGGCACCGGCCACGGCGTCGGCAGCTACCTGTGCGTCCACGAGGGCCCCTGCCGGATCGCCAAGGGCCAGAGCCTGGTCAAGCTGCAGCCGGGCATGATCCTGTCCAACGAGCCCGGCCAGTATGTCGCCGGCAGCCACGGGATCCGCACCGAGAACCTGCTGGTGGTGGAGCAGGCCGAGACGCCCCCGGGCGGCGAGCGCAAGCTCCTGCGGTTCGGGACCCTGACCCTGGTCCCGATCGACCGGGCCATGGTCGTGGCGGACCTGCTCACCGCAGCGGAGCGGGCGTGGCTGGACCGCTACCACACCCGGGTTCTGGCCGAGATCGGCCCGCTGGTCGATCCAGCGACGCAGAACTGGCTGGAGCGGGCCTGCGCACCGCTCTGACGCAACCTTAGGCCGGCGGCAGGCGCAGCACGTCCGTCAGGTCGACATGGCCGACGAAGCCACCGGCCGACCGGGCAGACTGCTCGTGCTCGACGGCATAGGCAAAGCGTACGGCCGGGTCGTCCTGCAGCCGCTGGAACAGGCGCTGGAGGCAGGGATAGGTGCGCCGGTCGACCACCGGGTGCACATCGGTCCAGCGGGCGATGCCGGCGAAATAGGCGTCCGCGAGCGTGGGCCGGTCGCCCAGCAGCCAGTCCTTGCCGTCCAGCATCGCCTCCAGCTCGGCATGGGCCTTCGCCACCAGGGAGCGGCCATAGGCGACCAGCGCCGCGTTCCCCTCGCCAGGATGCTCCAGCGTGTGCCAGAGCGGGCTGAAGGCGTTGAAGAAGCTGGTGTTCAGGAAGGCCAGCATGGCGTTGAGCCGGTCGAAGCCGGAGCTGCCCTGGGCGAACGCCAAGCCCTGCGCGATGCCCTGGCTGCCCAGATGGTTGAGGATCGCCATGCTCTCCGTCAGGACGGCACCGCTTCCGGTCAGCAGCGCCGGGGTTTCTCCAACCGGGTTGATGCGCCGGTAGGCCTCGCTCTGCACGACCTCGGGCATGGCGATGCGGCACAGCCGGTAGGGAATGCCCAGCCATTCCAGGGCCACGATCGAGCCGAACGAGCAGCCTTCCGGCACGCCGTAGAAGAGGATGGGTTGCATGATCGGGTTCGCCTGCGCTGACGGGCAGCCCGCGGCTGCCCTGCTCCGTCAGTCTCGCTTCGTGGACGCTGGGCGGGTAGTCAGCGTAGCGGAGACACATCGTTCACAGGCGTGGACGCCGGATGCGCAACCTCAACGATCTGCGCTGCTTCGTCCAGGTGGTCGCCTATGGCGGCTTCGCACCGGCGGCGCGCAGCCTGCACGTGCCAAAATCTACCCTGAGCAAGCGGGTCGCCGCACTGGAGGAGGAGCTGGGCGCCCGGCTGATCCAGCGAACCTCGCGCAGCTTCGTGCTGACCGAGGCCGGCCATGAATTCCACGAGCACGCCCGGGCCGCGCTGATAGAGGCCGAGGCCGCCGAGACGGTGGTGCGCCGGCGCCTTGCCGAGCCGAGCGGCACCGTGCGGCTGACCGCCTCGGTGCCGACCGCGCAGTTCCGGCTGGCGGCTCTCCTGCCGGAACTGGCGCAGAACCACCCCCGGCTGCTGCTGCAGGTGCACGCGACCGACCGGTTCGTCGACCTGGTCCAGGAAGGCTTCGACTTGGCAATCCGCGACCATTTCGCGTCGCTGCCGGATTCGGCGCTGGTGCAGCGCCGGCTCGGCAGCGACCCGGTGCTGCTGGTGGCGGCACGGAGCTATCTGGAGCGGGCGGGCGCGCCGGGTTCACCGCAGGATCTCCTGGCGCATGACGGCCTGCTGACCGGCCCGGCCGCGACTGCCTGGCGGCTGCGCAGTGCGGATGGGACCGAGGTGGAGGTGGCGCCGCGGCCGCGCCTGGTGCTGGACGAATCCATCCTGCTGCTGGAGGCCGCCGCAGCCGGACTGGGGATCGCCTGCCTGCCCCGCTCGATCTGCCTTCGGCGTCTCGACGGTGGCGGGCTGGTCCAGCTCCTGCCGGCATGGACGGCCGGCGCAGTTGCGACCACGCTCGTGGTGCCGCACCGGCGCGGCCAGCTGCCGGCGGTGCGGGCCGTCATGGGTTTCCTGGTCGAGCGGCTCGGCGGCGACGCCTAGGAAACCCGGTTGAGCAGGCGGCGGACGCCGTTGGTAGCCTTGCCGATCCAGGCCTCGGCGAGGGATTCGGCCTTGTCGATCAGGTTGCCCATGGTCGGCCATTTCTGCCGGACGCGCTCCAGGGCGCGATTGGCCCAGGGGGCATGCTTGGACAGCACGATCAGGCCGACGAAGATGAACAGGAAGCCCTGCAGGATCGGCAGGAACAGGCCGAGCACGCCCAGGAACAGGAACCCGTAGCCTAGGACGAGCATGGTGATACGGGTCATCGGCGGTCGGTCAGCTCCAGGAATTCCTGCTCGGTGATCGTCTGCACGCCCAAGGCCTGCGCCTTGGCGGCCTTGGAGCCGGCATCGGCCCCTACCACCAGATAGTCGGTATTCTTCGAGACGGAAGATCCCACCTTGGCGCCGAAGCGCTCGGCGCGCGCCTTTGCCTCGGCCCGGCCGAGCGTTTCCAGGGTGCCGGTGAAGATCACCACCTTGCCGGAGAGCGGGCTTGTGGTGGCGGTGGCCGGTGCTGCGGCATCCTCGATGGTCAGCTGGGCTGCCAGGTCGTCGACCGCCTTGACGTTGTGCGGCTCGGCGAAGAAGGCGGCGAGCGCCCCGATCAGGGCATTGCCGACCCGGTCGACATCGTCCAGCCGGGCCAGTTCCTCCGCATCGCCGGCCGCCAGCTTCAGCATCCCGTCCCGCCAGGCGGAGAAGCTGCCATAGGCGCGGGCCAGCAGCTTGGCGTTGACCTCGCCGGTGAAGCGGATGCCCAGGCCCAGGATGAAGCGGTGCAAGGGGATGGTGCGGCGCGCCTCGATCGACTTCACCAGATTGTCGATCTTGCGCTTGCCCCAGCCTTCCAGCTGGCCGAGCTTCTCCAGGCTTTCCTGGTTCCGCGGCAGCACGAACAGGTCGGCCGGCTGGTGGAGCAGGCCGGCCTCGATCAGCTGCGGGACCTGCTTCTTGCCCAGCCCCTCGATGTCGAAGGCGTCGCGGCCGACCAGCAGCTGCAGGCGGCCGGCGACCTGGGCCGGACAGACCAGCCCCCCGGTGCAGCGCCAGACCACCTCGCCCTCCAGCCGGTCGACATGGCTCTGGCAGATCGGGCAGAGGCGCGGAAACACATAGGGGTCGGAGCGGCCGGTGCGTTCGGCATCGGTCACCTCCACCACCTGGGGGATCACGTCGCCGGCGCGCTGGATCAGGACCTGGTCGCCGGCCCGGATGTCCTTGGCCTTGATGAAGTCCTCGTTGTGCAGGGTGGCCCGGGACACCGTCACGCCCCCGACATTCACCGGCTCCAGCTCGGCCACCGGAGTGAGCGCGCCGGTGCGGCCGACCTGGATGGTGATGTCGCGCACCCTGGTGCGGGCCTGCTCGGCCGGGAACTTGTGGGCGATCGCCCAGCGCGGCGCCCGGCCGACGAAGCCCAGCCGCTCCTGCAGGGCGATCTCGTCGATCTTGTCGACCACGCCGTCGATCTCGTAGGGCAGGTTTGGGCGCTCGGCGCCGATCTTCGCCTGGTGCGCCACCATCTCCTCGGCGGTCCGGCAGATCGCGGTCAGCGGGTTGACCACCAGGCCCCAGCCGCGCAGCCGCTCCAGGAACTCCGAGTAGCGCCCCGCCACCGGCGGATCGGCCTCGCCCCAGCCATAGGCGAAGAAGCGCAAGGGACGCCTGGCCGTGATCCGGCTGTCCAGCTGGCGCAACGAGCCAGCCGAGGCGTTGCGCGGATTGGCGAACGGCAATTCGCCGGCTTCCTCCTGCTCCTCGTTGAGCCGGGCGAAGGCGGCGCGCTCCATGTAGACCTCGCCGCGCACCTCGATCACCTTGGGCGCCTGCCCATGCAGGCGGACCGGCACGTCGTCGATGGTGCGCACGTTGCGGGTCACGTCCTCGCCGGTGGTGCCGTCGCCCCTGGTGGCGGCGCGGACCAGCACGCCATCCTCGTAGCGCAGCGAGCAGGACAGGCCGTCGATCTTCGGCTCGCAGACAAAGTCGTCCAGCGCGCCTTCCGGACGCTTGAGGAAGCGGCGGACCCGGGCGACGAACTCGTCGATCTCCTCGGGCGTCATCGCGTTGTCCAGGGAGAGCATCGGCACGGTGTGCACCACCTTGCCGAACGCCGTGACCGGCGGCGCGCCGACCCGGTGGCTCGGGCTGTCGGCCCGTACCAGCGCCGGGAAGCGCTGCTCGATCGCCTGGTTGCGGCGGCGCAGCTCGTCGTACTGCGCATCCGTCAGGTCGGGCCTCGCGTCCTGGTAATAGCGCCGGTCGGCCTCGGCGATGGCCCGGGCCAGCCGTTCCAGCTCCGCGCGCGCGGCGGCCTCGTCCAGCGCATCGACCGCGAGTTCCGTCATCTACGATACCGCATCCTGAATAAGACTGTCGGCCGCGGCCCGCGCGGCGCTGGTCACCTGGGCGCCGGCCAGCATCCGGGCGATCTCGTCGCGGCGTTCCTCGCCCTCCAGGGGCTCCACCACCACCCGGGTCCGGTCGTCCTCCTGGATCTTGACCACCCGGAGATGGCTCTGGGCGCGCGCCGCGACCTGGGGCGCGTGGGTCACCACCAGGACCTGGCGCTCGCGGGCCAGGCGCGCCAGGCGTTCGCCGATCGCGTCCGCGGTGGCACCCCCGGTCCCGGCGTCGATCTCGTCGAACACCAGGGTGCCGGCCGGCTGCAAACGCGCCAGCACCACCTTCAGCGCCAGCATGAAGCGGGCAAGCTCACCGCCCGAGGCGATCTTGCCGATCGGCCCGAACGGCTGGCCGGGATTGGTGCGGACCTCGAAGGCGACCCGCTCCGCGCCGTCCGGCCCATAGGCCTCCGGCTCCAGCGGGGTCAGGGTGACGCGCAGGGTGGCGCGCTCCAGCTTGAGCGGCGCCAGCTCGGCCGCGACGGCCTCGCTCATCGCCCCGGCGGTGCGGGCGCGGGCGGCGGACAAAGCCTGGACCGCGGCCAGGAACCGCTCGTGCAGGATTGTCGCCTCGGCTTCCAGCCGCACGACGTCGGCAGCGCCGGTCTCGATCCGGCCCAGTTCCGCGATGAACTCCTCGCGCAGGCCCTCCAGCTCGTCGGCGGATACCCGGTGCTTGCGGGCCAGCGCCCGCAGCGCGAACAGGCGTTCCTCGACCTCGTCCAGCCGGCCCTCGGCATGCACCAGCTCGCGCAGCCGCTCGGCGGTGGCGCGCTCCACATCGGCCAGCTCGGACGACGCGCGCTCCAGCCCTTCCACGATCTGCTCAAGGCTCGGATCGTCGATGCCAGAGCGGTCCAGCTTGCGCTGGGTCCCGGCCAGCCGCTCGGCGGCGTCCGCCAGGCCCTTGGCGGCCTCGTCGAACAGGGCGATCTGCCGGTCGCGGGTCTGCAGGCGCTGGCGCTCGGCCGCCAGTTCCTCCTCCTCCCTCGGCACCGGCCCGAACTTCTCCAGCTCGGCCAGATGGGCGCGCAGGCGCTCCTCCTCGGCCGCGGCCTGCTCCAGCGCGCGGCGGCGCTCGTCCAGGCGGGTCTTCACGTCGCGCCAGGCCTGCCAGGTGCGGCGGACCGCCTCGGCCTCGGCCTCGTGGCCGCCGAACGCGTCGAGCAGCGCCCGGTGGCGGGCGGGGTCGGCCAGGCCGCGCTGCTCGAACTGGCCGTGCACCTCGACCAGGTCGCGGCCGACCCGTTCCAGGGTGCCGATCGCGACCGGCTCGTCCTCGATGAAGGCGCGCGAGCGGCCGTCCGCGAACACGACCCGGCGCAGGCTGATCTCCTCGGCGCAGGCGATGCCCTGCTCCGCCAGGATCGCCCGGGCCGGATGGTCCGGCGGCAGGGTGAAGATGGCGGTGACCGAGCCCTGGCTGCTGCCGATGCGCACCTGGCCGCGCTCGGCGCGCGCCCCGCTGGCCAGGCCCAGGCAGCCCAGCAGGATCGACTTGCCCGCCCCGGTCTCGCCGGTGAGCGTGCTCAGCCCCTCGCCGAACTCCAGGTCGAGCCGGTCCAGGAGCAGAAGGTCACGGACGTTCAGGCTGTGCAGCATGAACGGTCCCGGGCGTTCAGAACAGGTTCGACAACCATGACCCGCTGTCCTCCGCAGGCTGCAGGTTCTGGCCCTCCAGCAGAGCGTAGGACCGCTCGTACCAGATAGAGCCCGGGTAGTTGTAGCCAAGCACCGCGGCGGCCGCCTGCGCTTCCCTGCGCACGCCCAGCGCCAGATAGCTCTCGGTCAGGCGGAACAGCGCTTCGGGAACGTGCGAGGTGGTCTGGTAGTTCTCGACCACGCTGCGGAAGCGGTTGATGGCGCCGACATATTGCTGCTTGTTCTCGTAATAGCGGCCGATCTCCATTTCCTTGCCGGCCAGATGATCGCGGATCAGGTCGAGCTTCAGGTTGGCGTCGCGGGCATAGTCGCTCTGCGGGTAGCGGCGGACCATTTCCTCGAAGGCCTGCATCGCCTGCTCGGTGGACGCCTGGTCGCGACCGACATCGCTGATCTGCTCGTAATAGCACAGCCCGATCAGATAATAGGCGTATGGGGTCGCCTCGTCGCCCGGATGCAGGTCAATGAAGCGCTCGGCGGCCGAAATCGACTCGTCGTAAAAGTCGCCCTCGTAGAAGGCATAGGCGGCCTCGACCTGGGCGCGCTTGGCAAGCTCGGAATAGGGGTGCTGCCGCTCGACCTCCTCGAACGCGTTCGCCGCCTGCTGCCAGCTGCCATTCTGCAGCAGTTCCTGTGCCTCGCTGTACAGCTGCTCGGCCGGCTTCTCCGGCTCCAGGACGACCTCGTCAGCACCACCGCCACACGCGGAAAGCGAAAAAAGCAGCACAACCGCACCGACACGCAAAGCGCGCCGAATCGAGGTGCCGCGGGCGCGGTCGCAGGGATCGATCAGCGGCATTCCTTGTAGCCCGTTCCACCTAGGGTTATGATCAAGCCGTGGCGCCAGGACCTTAGCCGAGCCCGGCAGTCCTAGCCAGACGCGGCGATCCGGCGCCGCGGGAAGGACTGAGGTGGATCGCGAGAGGCTGATCGAGCGCAAGATCGGGGAGCGGCTGCGGCGACGGCGGATCGAGCTCGGCCTGACCCAGGAGCAGGTCGGCCGGATCGTGGGCGTGTCCTACCAGCAGATCCAGAAATTCGAGCGTGGCGCCAACCGGGTCAGCGCCGCACGCCTGGTCCTGATGGCCGAGCGGCTGCGCACCGACATCCACTGGCTGTGCGGCATCACCGACTTCCACCCGGTCACCGCCGGGCCGCCGCATTCGAGCGGAGCGGAGACGCCCGACCCCCACCAGGCCTTCGCCCAGATCGGCGACCCGGCGGTGCGGGTCGCCCTGGGCGGACTGGTGCGGGCGGTGGTGGAGCGCCATTCCGCCAGCCAGCCGGGCTAGGCGTCCTGGTCCAGGAGTTCGACGAGTTCCGCCCATTCCGCCCGCGCCGCCGCGGTCCGAGCGCCTGCAAGGTCGAACACCGACAAACCGGTGGTGGCCAGTTCCTCGTAGATGCTGCGGTCCACGATCCGCGCCGCCACAGGCAGCTGCAGGCCGGCGGCATAGGCTTCCAGCCGTCCGGTGGCGCGGGCACGGCTGCGCAGCCGGTTGAGAACCAGCACGACCTCCTTCTTGCCCTTGCGCACCGATTTCTGCTTGCCGAGCTTGGCCAGGAACCGCTCAGTGCCAGCCTGGTCGAACAAGGAGGGCTGGACCGGCACCACGACCCGGTCGGATTCGTCCAGGAGATCCTCGATCTCGCTGCCGTCCATGTTGGCGGGCGCGTCCACCACCAGGCGCTCGATCCCGTCCGGCAGCGGCCCCGGCTTCTTGGACCAGTCCAGCCCCTGGATGGCGGCCTGCCCCTCCGGGCGCGCGGCCAGCCAGCGCAGGCTGGAACGCTGCCGGTCCGCGTCGGCCAGGACGGTGCGCCGCCCCCTGTTCGCCAGGGCCGCGGCCAGGCTGGTGGCGATGGTCGACTTGCCGACCCCGCCCTTGCCGTTGCCGACCAGGATGCGGATCACGCCTCGCTCCTCCAGAATGGCTTCGCGTGCTTGAAGGCGCGCCACGCAGCCAGGAGTTCGGGCTCGTCGGCCACCGCGGCATGGGCATGCCAGCCGATCACCAGCCCGCCGCCACGCGCCGCCTCGTGCCGCTTGGCCAACGGAAGGGAGGCATCGTCCATCAGCCGGTCGACGATGGTGCCGGTGACGGCGGCGTCGTTGAAGCGACCCATGTGATCCTGCAGGCGCGACAGCCGGCGGGCATAGGGCTTCACTTCCTCGGGGTCGAACAGGCCGGAGAACGCGTCGGCGCCGTAGCGCAGCTTCTTCAGGGCGATGCGGACCTCGTGGCGCTCCGGCGGCGACAGGTCGGCAAAGCCCCGGCCGCGCCGCAGCACCTTGCGCAGGGCCTTGTCCAGCAGGGCGCTGGCCGCCTCCACCGAGGGCATGGCCAGCTGGTCGACACCGACCGCATCTGAGCCCATCCGCCAGGCCCGCATGTCCAGCCAGGCGGAGAAGCGCAGGAGGGTGCGGCCATAGGCGCGGTCGGCGATCATCGCCTGGGCATCCTGGTAGGCGGCCTTCCGGGCGGCTTCCGCCACGGCCTGCAGCGCCAGCGAGGAGGGATCGCCCGGGCGGGCCTCGATCACCGGCGGCAGCAGCTCGCTCTGGAACACGTCCAGGTCGCGCGCCGGCCCCAGTCCCTGCACGACGATCCGCAGCTCGGCCGAGAGCGAGGAACGCTGGGCGTCCGGGATCAGGCCCTTGAACAGGGTCAGCAGGGAGCGCAGCCGCCGCAGGGCCACCCGCATCTGGTGGATGCCCTCGGGATCGCTGCCGTCCTGGACAGCGGCCTCGTTGCCGAGCCACTGGCGCAGCGCCGCGCCGAACGAAGCGATCATCACCTCCTCGATGTTGCAGGCGGGCGATATGGTGGGCCGCTCCGCCTTCTCCGGCTGTGGCGAGTCCCCGGCCAGCAGCCGGCAGCCGCGCTCCCACTTGCCGAGCGTGCCGAACCGGATCGGGACGATGTCGGCGCAGCGCAGCGCCAAGGAGAACAGGCAGGACGGATCGCCCTCGACCAGTTCCAGTTCCAGCTCGCCGACCTCGATGCCGTTGCCCCCGGCCTCGATCCTTCCGTCGTCCAGGGAGAGATTGACCACGGCGACCCGGCCATGCTCGTCCGCCCAGTCGAGATCGACCTGGTCGCGCCGGATCTCGGTGCGGACGATCGGCACCACCTCCCGGCTGGTCAGGATCGCCACGACCTCAGCCAGGGCCGGGTCGGTCAGCCGGGTGGGATCGGGGGTCTCGCCCGCGATGGGCATCTCCCACTCGTCGCGGGAGAACAGGACCCCGTCGGCACGGCGCTCGCGCTTCACGGTCTGGAGCCAGCGCCGGCCGTCCCGGCGCACCCGCAGGCTCATGCCGAACTCGTCGCGCAGGGTGCCGTCGGGCGTGTCGAAATAGGTGGTGACGAGCCGCTTGCGCTTGGGACGGCTCCTGAGGCCGGTGGCAATCACCGGCTCCCGGAGCAGCTTGCGCAGATCGTCTGGCTTGCCCTCGAGCTTCAGCTCGCGCTCGACACCCATGCGTTCCTCTGGTCCCGCCTACGGAGGCACGCACTATTCGCAGAAAATTTCAGGCCAATCTACCGCGGGCGTCCACATCCACGATCCGCTCGACCTGACCGTTCCGGCACAAGGCGACCTGATCGTAGAGATTGCTCACCGGACAGGCATGGTTGGGCAGGATCCGGACCTTGTCACCGATGCGCGGGCGCGGCCCGGCCACGCCGCTCAGATCGACATGGCCATGTTCCTCGGACAGGTTGGCGATCACCGCATCGGGATATTCCATGATGCGGCCATAGCCGTTCAGCCCGTGCAGGTCGGCGGTCAGGGCTTTGGAGCCGGTATCCAGGATGGCGCGGTCGGCGGTGGGACGGGACACCACGGTGGCCAGCACGGTCAGGGCGCAGTCGTCCAGGCCGATGCAGCCGGCCCGCATCTGCATCCGGTCGCCATAGATGTAGGTGCCCGGCCGGTGCTCGGTCACCGGCCCCTGCTCGTTGGCGGTCCACATGTCGGGGCTGCCCCCGGAGGAGAGGATCGGCGCCTCGATCCCGTGCTCCTTCAGCCGGGCGACCGTTTCCCCGAAGAAAGCCACCACGTTCGGCTGCCCGCCCGGCGGCGGATAGGTCAGCAGGCCGGCAAAGCGCAGCCCGGGCGTGGCGGCGATATGCCGGGCGAGGCGGACGGTGTCCTCGACCGACTGGGTGCCGTTGCGCTTCGCCCCGGTGTCGCATTCCACCAGCATCTCGACCTCCAGGCCGGCTTCCGCGAAGGCGCGGCCGATCGGGTCCGACACCTCCTCGTGGTCGGCCACCAGGATCAAGCGGATCCGCCGGGCCAGCGCCACCGCCCGGGCAAGCTTGGGCGCGCCCACCAGGTTGAACGGGATCAGGATGTCATCGATCCCGGCATCGGCCATGACCTCGGCCTCGCCCAGCTTCTGGCAGGAGATGCCCTTGGCCCCAAGCTGCACCTGCAGCCGGGCGAACTCGGCGAGCTTGTGGGTCTTGATGTGCGGGCGGTTGGCAAAGCCATGCTCGTCGCAGAAATCCTGCCAGCGCTTCAGATTGGCCTCGACCCGGTCCAAGTCGATGACGGCGATGGGCGTGTCCAGATCAGCGATCTGCATGGCGGCTTCCTGAATGATCAACGGGATTATCGGCGCTCAAGGCACGGCCGGATGCGCGTCGTCCGGGTCAGACCCCTCGCGGTCCGCCAGGCTGGCGGCGGGGCCGGGAACCGGGTCGGATCCGGAGGGCGACGGGGGATCCTCCTGGTCGCTCTCGTCGGTGAGCTCGGCGATCCGCTGCTCCAGCATGTCGCGCTCGGCCTCCAGCTCGGCGATGGTGGCGTCCAGCTCCCGGAAGCGCTCCGCGCTCATCTGTTCCTCGGGCGTGAGCGCCATCTCCATGTCAAGGACGGGCGGCGGAGGATTCTCGGCCCGCGCCGCCTCCAGTTCCAGCTCCAGGGCCCGGATGCGGTCGGGAACGGAAGCCTCGTCGATTGGCGCGCGGGACAGAGCCTCGCGGCGCGCGGCCTCGGCCTCCTCCACCGCGGCGGCGGCGAACTCGTCGGCGGCATCGGCGCGGGCCTCCGCGGTCCCGGCACGGTTCACCGCTTCGTCCAGGAGCGCCTGGAGCCGGTCGAGATCGGCCTGGGTCGGGCCGCTCGGCGCCTCCTGCTGCTGCCGCTTCAGGTTTTCCAGTTCCGCGACCAGCTCGGCGCGCTTCTGCCGGCTCTCGTCGAGGGCCGCGCGCAGGGCGGCCGTCTCGTCGGTGGGGGGCGTCCTCGCCGGCTCGGCGACCGGCGGCGCCTGGGGACGAACGATCGCGGCCGCCTGCGTGCCGGGCAGGCCGGGAAGGCGGAAGGAGGTCCAGACCAGGCCGGCGGCCAGGCCCAGCGGGACGACGACCAGCAGCAGGGCGACCAGGGCCAGGCGGATCTGCGCCCCCCGCGTGAGGGTCACGTAGCGGCCCCGCCCCTCGGCGTCGCGCTCATAGAAGTGCCGGTCGACGAACAATGGCCGCAGGACACTGGCTCCCTGATCCGGAGGCCGCCCTGGCCGGGCGGCCTTTCCGGATCCGGTCTATCACGTCGTCACGAGGCCTGCATCGTGGCCGGCGGGCGCCGCTACGTCGCAGGCCGCCAGGGGCGCAAGGCCCTCAGGCGCTGGCGGCGACCGGCTCGGCCACGCGGGACGAGCGGCCGGAGCGGAGATCCACCGCCTCGTCGGCGTCGTCGACATAGCGCCAAGCACTGCGGTCGGCGAGCAGGGCCCGCACCAGCTTGACGTGGAGGGCATGGCCGGCCCGGTGCCCGGTCCAGCGGCCGATGATCGGCGCGCCCGCCAGGAAGGTGTCGCCGATCGCGTCCAGCATCTTGTGGCGGACGAACTCGTCGGGGAAGCGCAGCCCGCCGGGATTGAGGACGCCCTCGGGCCCGACCACGACCGCGTTGTCGAGCGAGCCGCCACGGGCAAGGCCCATGGCGCGGAGCTGCTCGATGTCGGCGGCGAAGCCAAAGGTCCGTGCCGGGCCGAGCACGCGCGCGAGGCGTGCCGGCTCGAACGGAACCGCCAGGGACTGGGCGCCCACGGCCGGATGGTCGAACTCGATCGAGGCGGCGAAGCTGGTGAAAGGGGCGGGATCCAGCCTGGCCATCTTGCCGGCGGCTTCCACCACCACCGGCTTGATCACCTCGATCCGGCGCAGCGGGCGGTCCTGCTCGCGCACGCCGGCGCATTCCAGGAGGAACAGGAACGGCGCGGCGCTGCCGTCCATGATCGGGACTTCCGGACCGTCCAGCTCGACGGTCACGTTGTCGATCTCGGCCAACGCGAAGGCGGCCATCAGATGCTCGACGGTCGCGACCTTGGCATCGTCGGCGCCGACCAGCGCGGTGCACATGGTGGTGTCCGCGACCCGGTCCGCGACTGCCGGGATCACCGGCCGGCCGGGAAGATCGGTGCGCACGAACATCACGCCCGTGTCGGCCGCAGCCGGCAGAAGGGTCAGGGAAACCTTGCGGCCGCCATGGAGGCCGATGCCGACGCAGCCGATGCGGTGCGCGATCGTGCGCTGCGCCCGCGCCGACCGGCTCTCGCGGACGCCCAGGTCCTGCGTACCGATCTCGTTGCGCTGACTACCCACGATGTTCACGTCCTTCGCTCCGTTGTCCCCGGGACCAATGAAATGGCCCGTTCCAACCATGGCCGCAGATGCGGAGGGGTCGGGACGGGCCATCACCCGGCAGGTTCGAGATAGGGACGAAGGAGGGGACCCGCCACTCACAGTTGGTTACGGATTGTTACAGCCGCACCTTACTGCGATGCATGAGCAACGCCGCTCAAGTCCTTGAACGGTCACGGCGCAGGAAAGCGGGAATTTCCGCGACCGGATCGCTCCCTGCAGTATTGCCGGAGCTGGCCTGCTCCCAGCGCAGGTGGGTCGATTCGTTGCGCGGTTCGGCCTGGGGAGCGTCGCCGCCGAAGCCCAGCCCCTTGCTCATCTTGCTGAACAGGTTGCTCAGGCGATCCTCGGCCCGCCCCAGGCCCGAGAGCTGGCGCGTCCGGCGGTCGGCGAGGTGCTCGGCCTCGGCCGGCTCGTACTCGCGCTCGGGCTGCTGCTGCTCGTAGACGGCTGCTGGCTCGGGCGCGCTCTGGGCATAGACCTCGCTGCGGTCCGCGGCAGCCCCGTCGGTGCGGTGGTCGCTGCGCTCGGCCACGGCGCGGATATGGGCGTCCACGGTCTGGGCGGTGGTCGGCGCCGGCGGGGTGGCCGCGCGCAGGGTCGGATAGGCCTGGGTGATCGGGCGGGAGACCTGGGGCTGGAAGCGCAGCGGCGACTGCGGCACCGGGTTGCCGGCGGGGGCCGCCTCCACAGCCGAATGCTGCGGACGGCGCTTGCGCTCCTGCATGGCGATGCCGGTGGCGACCACCGAGACCCGGATCTTGCCGTGCATCGATTCGTCGAAGGTCGAGCCGAAGATGATGTTGGCGTCCTGGTCGACTTCCTCGCGGATCCGGTTGGCGGCGGCGTCGACCTCGAACAGGGTCATGTCCGGGCCGCCGGTGATGTTGATGAGGACGCCGCGGGCGCCCTTCATCGACACCTCGTCGAGCAGCGGGTTGGAGATGGCGCTCTCGGCGGCATCGATGGCGCGGCGCTCGCCCTCGCTCTCGCCGGTGCCCATCATCGCCTTGCCCATCTCGGACATGACGGTGCGGATGTCGGCGAAGTCCAGGTTCACCAGGCCGGGCATGACGATCAGGTCGGTCACGCCCCGCACGCCCATGTGCAGGACCTGGTCGGCCATCTGGAAGGCTTCGGTGAAGGTGGTGCGCTCGTTGGCGATCCGGAACAGGTTCTGGTTCGGGATCACGATCAGCGTGTCGACCCACTGCTCCAGCTCTTCGATGCCGCTCTCGGCGAGCCGCGAGCGGTAGCCGCCCTCGAACTGGAAGGGCTTGGTGACCACGCCGACCGTCAGGATGCCCTGCTCCTTGACCGCCTTGGCGATCACCGGGGCAGCACCGGTGCCGGTGCCGCCGCCCATGCCGGCGGTGATGAACACCATGTGGCTGCCGGACAGGGCGTCGATGATCTCGTTGCGCGCCTCCTCGGCGGCGGCGCGGCCGATCTCGGGCCTGGCACCGGCGCCCAGGCCGTGGGTGACGGTGTTGCCGAGCTGGATCTTGCGGTCGGTGAGGCAACGGTCGAGCGCCTGGGCGTCGGTGTTGCAGGCGACGAACTCCACGCCCTCCAGGTGCGCGGTGATCATGTTGTTGACGGCGTTGCCGCCCGCACCGCCGACACCTACCACGCTGATCCTGGGCTTCAGGTCGTGGGCCACTGGCATGGTCAAGTTGATCGTCATCTCGTCCTCCACCCCTCCCGTCCTCTCGCGCAGGACCGGGTCACCGAACCGCCAAGCAGATGACGCCACCCCCCTTTCAGGCGGCGCCGATCCTTCAGAAATTCTCACGAAGCCATTTGCGGAACCTGGACCAGCCTCGGCCCAAAGACGTGCCGGCGCTCTCTCCGCGCCAGCCCTGTCCGCCGTCCTCGCCCCGGCACAAGGCGAGTGCACCGTTCGCGGCACTCGCGCAAGGCTCGCATTCGAACACCTCGCCCGCCTGGATGCGGTCGGGCCGGCCGAACCGGACCGGCAAGCCGAACATCTCGTCGACCAGTTCCACCAGCCCTTCGATCCGCGACGCCCCGCCGGTCAGCACCAGCCCGGCAGGCGGCATGGCGCGGAACAGATCGGCGTGGTCCTTCAACTGGTTGCGGATCAGCTCCAGGATCTCCTCGACCCTGGGCCTGGCGATCTCGGTCAGCCGCGAGCGGGCCACCTCGCCGGATGGCCAGCTTTCCGGGTCGCCCACGTGCGGCACCGCGATCCGCTGGTCTGCGTCGCCATGGCGCGCCTGCACGCTGGTGTAGAGCGACTTGATCCGCTCGGCATGGGCGCGCTGGGTGGACAGGCCATGGGCCAGGTCGGCGGTGATGTGGTCGCCGCCATAGGGCACCGCGGCCAGGAGGGCCAGGCGGCCGCCGAAGAAGTGCGCGACGTTGGAGACGCCAGCACCCAGGTCCAGCACCAGCACGCCGCGCTCGCGCTCCTCCTCGGTGGTGACGGACCAGCCCGACGCATAGCCGGACGAGACCATGCCGACCACGTCCAGATGGCACCCGTCCAGGCAGGCGCGCAGCTGGGCGACATGGCGGCTGTCGATGCTGACGGCGTGGGCCAGGACCTGCAGGCTCTCGCCGCGCATCCCGTTCGGGTCGCGCAGCGGCCGGCCGCCGTCGATCGACAGTTCCAGCGGCACGAGGTGGATGATCGAGCGGGCGGGATCGTCCAGCTGCTTGCGGGCCGCGTCCAGCGCCCGCGCGATGTCCGCCCCGTCGGCTGCCCGGCCGAACAGCGGCACCTCGACCCGGACATGGGCGGAGCGCGGCTGCCCGCCGCTGGTCACCACCGCCACCGCGCGCAGTTCCTCGCCGGCAGCCTGCTCGGCCTCATGAACGACCGCGGCGATGCCCAGCTCGGCATTGTCGCCGTCGACGATCTCGCCGCTGCGCACGCCGTCGGCTGCCTGATAACCCTTGCCGCGCAGCTCGAAGCCGCCCGAGCGCTTGGGCCGGACGATCCAGCAGCCGAACTTGCTGGTGCCCACGTCGACCACGGCGCGGACCCGGCTGGCGGCAGCCGGGTCAAAGCCGCCGATGGCGGCCGGGCGCCGGTCGAGAGCTGCCGAGCTCATGCGCCCTCCCGGCCATCGCTGCCGACCCTGGGGTCGGCCTGCACCACGATCCCCCCAACGGCGCGCAGATCCAGCGCCACCACGGCCTTGTCGAGCAGGGCGGCATCCGCCTGGACCCGGGCAAGCTTGTGCCAGGCGGCAGCGGCGTCGTTCTCGGGCAGCCGCACCTCGATCCTCCTGTCGATCCAAACGTTCCAGCGCCGGCTGCCGATCCGGCGCGCGCCGGTCACCCGGCGGGAGAGCGCCGGCTCCGAGCGGATCAGGGCCAGGAGCTCGCCGGCATGGCGCTGCGCCCCCTCGCCCGCCACCGTGGGCAGCCGGGCGAACGGCCGCAGATCCGAGATGCGGACCGTTTCGCCGTCCTCGTCGATCAGGACCAGCCGGCCGCCATCGGCCTCGGCCAGCGCCATGGGCTTGCGCTCCTCCAGGCTGACATGGAGGGTGTCGGGAAGCCGGCGATGCACGGACGCTGACTTCACCCAGGGAAGCTCCTCAATACGGCGTCGCGCCTGATCTATATCAACCAAAAGTATATTGGACCCCCGCAGCCCATCAAGGACCGTCCTCAATTCATCCACAGAAGTCCGCACTCTCCCGTCACTGGAGAGTTTCTGCACAACCAGCCCGGAACGGGCTGTCGTCCCGTGCCAGACGTCGCCAACCGAGGCCAGCAGCGGCTGGATGTGGGTTCGTCCCACACTTATCCACAGGGTTGAGACGGCTCCCGCCAGCAGCAGGACCACCAGCGCCGAATTGGTCAGCTGCCGCACCCAGCGGGGGCGGCGCCGACTGCGGCGCAGGGCGTGAATCCGGGTCGCGGTGCGGCTCAACCGTCGCATTGCGCGGTCTCCAGCAGGCGTTGGACCAGGTCGACGAACGAGATGCCGCGCTGGGCCGCCTGTTCCGGGACCAGCGACATCGGGGTCATGCCGGGCTGGGTGTTGATCTCCAGCAGGTAGAGCCCCTCCGCGCCAGGCAGGCGGCTGTCCCAGCGGAAGTCGCAGCGGCTGGTGCCCCGGCAGCCGAGAGCCCGGTGGGCGCGCAGGGTCCACTCCATCACCGTCCTGGCGGTCTCCGGAGGGATGTCGGCCGGCACCACATGGTCTGCATATCCGGCAGTGTATTTCGCGCGATAGTCGTAGAAGCCTTCGCGCGGCACGATCTCGGTCACCGCCAGGGCCTCGTCGTCCAGCACCGCGCAGGTCAGCTCACGGCCCTCGACATAGGTCTCCACCAGCAGGCGCTGGTCCGGGTCGACGTCGTTGCGGCGGGCAAGCGGGGCCAGATTGCCGTCCGGGGCGATCAGCACGCCCACCGAGCTGCCCTCGCAGGACGGCTTGACCACGATCGGGCCGTCGAGCGGCGCGCCTCGCTCGGTCAGCTCGCGATAGCTGGTTTCGACACCCTGCGGGCAGCGCAGCCCGACCGCCTGGAACACCCGCTTGGCCTGCGGCTTGTCCATGGCCAGCGCCGAGGCCAGCACGCCGGAATGCGTGTAGGGTATGCCGAGCAGATCGAGAGCACCCTGCACCCGTCCATCCTCGCCGAGCCTGCCATGCAGCGCGTTGAAGCAGACATCGGGGCGCAGCTCGATGAGCTGCTCCACCAGCCGATCCGCCGCATCGAGGCGGATAGGGGAAAATCCTGCTTCCTCCAGGGCGCTGGCGCAAGCACTTCCGGAAACGAGGCTGACCTCGCGCTCGGCCGACCTGCCGCCCATCAGCACCGCCACCCGGGCGTTCTTCCAGCGGCTCATGACGGCACCTCGTCGCCTACCCGGACGATTTCCCAGGACAGCGCCACACCGGTCCGGTCGCGGACCCGCTGGCGGACCACCTCGCCCAGCTCCTCGATTTCCCGGGCCGAGGCGCCACCACGGTTGATCAGAAAATTGCAGTGCTTGTCGGACACCATCGCCCGCCCGTGCTCCAGGCCGCGGCAGCCGGCCTGGTCGACCAGCTGCCAGGCGCGGCCACCCTCGGGGTTCTTGAAGGTGCTCCCGCCGGTGGCGACGCGGATCGGCTGGGCGGCCTCCCGCTCGGCCCGGATCGCGTCCATCCGGGCCAGGATGGCGGCCGGGTCGCCCGGCTCCAGGGCGAAGGCCGCGCGCAGCACGATCGAACCCGCCGGCAGGGTGGAGCGCCGGTAGGAGAAGCCCAGCTCGGCATTGTCCAGGCGGCGGATCACCCCGTCCCGGCCGACGATCTCCGCCCAGAGCAGGCGTTCGCGGGTTTCGCCGCCAAAGGCGCCGGCGTTCATCCGGACCGCGCCGCCGATCGTGCCCGGGATGCCGATCATGAACTCGATGCCGGCAAGGCCGGCGCGCTGGGCGGTGCGGGCGGCGTTCTGGTCGAGCGCCCCGGCCCCGGCGACCAGGAGGTTGCCGTCGGCGACGACCTTGGCGAGCGGGCCGGCCAGGCGCACCACCACCCCGCGGACCCCGCCGTCGCGCACCAGCAGGTTGGAGCCGACGCCCACCGGCAGCACCGGGACATCGGCAGGCAGCGCCGCCAGGAAGGCGGCCAGGTCCTCGGCATCGGCCGGGTTGAACAGGAGGTCGGCCGGCCCGCCGACCTTCAGCCAGGTCAGCCCGCTCAGCGGCAGGTCCCGCCGCAGGTCACCGCGCACCGCCGGCAGTTGGTCGCGCCAGTCGGCCATCAGGCGGCCTCGGCCAGGGCAGCGAGTTCGCCCGGCAGGGCATTGGCCCAGGCGCTCACCGTGCCCGCACCCAGGCAGACCACCAGGTCGCCCGGGCGGGTGACCTCCCGGACCAGGTCGGCCAGCCCCTCCTGCCCGTCGATCGCGCGGCAGTCCCGATGGCCGCGGGCGCGCACGCCCTCGACCAGCCGGTCGCGGTCCATCCCTTCCAAAGGCGCTTCGCCCGCGGCATAGACCGGCGCGATCAGCACGCTGTCGGCGTCGTGGAAGCAGCCGCAGAACTCGTCGAACAGGCTGGCCAGCCGGGAGTAGCGGTGCGGCTGGACCACCGCCACCACCCGGCCCTTGGTGGCCTGGCGGGCGGTCGACAGCACCGCGCGGATCTCCACCGGATGGTGGCCATAATCGTCGACCACCGTCACGCCGCCGACCGTGCCGGTGATGGTGAAGCGACGCTTGACCCCGCCGAACGAGCCGAGCGCGGTGCGGGTCGCTGCATGGTCGATGCCCAACTGCTCGGCGATGGCGATCACCGCCAGGGCGTTCTGGACGTTGTGCCGGCCGGGCATCGCCAGGAACATGCGCTCGAGGACCAGCGGCGTGCCGCCGCCGCGCCTGGTCACGGTGACGTCGAAGGTGGAGCCGGCCGCCTCGATCGCAAGGCTGGTGGCACGCACCTCGGCCTGCGGGCTGAACCCGTAGGTGACCACCTGGCGGTCGGTCACCCGGGCGATCAGAGCCTGCACCTCGGGATGGTCCACGCACAGCACGGCGAACCCGTAGAAGGGCAGCCGCTCGACGAAGCTGTAATAGGCGTCGCGCACCGCGTCGAAGGTGCCGTAATGCTCCATGTGCTCGGGATCGATGTTGGTCACCACCCCGATGGTGGCCGGCAGGCGCAGGAAGCTGCCGTCGCTCTCGTCGCTCTCCACCACCATCCAGCTGCCGGAGCCCAGCCGGGCGTTGGTGCCGTATGCGTTGATGATGCCGCCGTTGACCACGGTGGGGTCATAGCCGGCCGCATCCAGGAGGGCCGCCACCAGCGAGGTGGTGGTGGTCTTGCCATGGGTCCCGGCAATCGCGATCGCCGAGCGCAGCCGCATCAGCTCGCCCAGCATGTCGGCGCGGCGCACCACCGGCAGGCGGCGGGCGCGGGCTTCCACCATCTCCGGGTTGTCGGCCCGCACCGCCGAGCTGAACACCACGACCCGGGCATCGCCCAGATTGGCGGCGCGGTGGCCGATCGCGACCTCGATCCCCTTGTCGCGCAGGCGCAGGACATTGGCGCTGGCCGCCTGGTCGGAGCCCTGCACGCGGTAGCCCAGATGGTGCAGCACCTCGGCGATCCCGGACATGCCGATCCCGCCGATCCCGATGAAATGGATGATGCCGACATCCAGCGGCAGGAACTTCACGGATCAGGCTCCACAACGGAAAGAACCAGGTCGGCCAGGGCCACGGTGGCGTCCGGCCGGGAGAACGACAGGGCCGCTGCCGCCATGACCGAAAGGCGCTCCGGGTTGTTCGCCAATTCGTTGATGGCGTCTGCAAGTTTTTCCGGCGACGCGTCCAGTTCACGCAGGACCAGCCCGCCCCCGGCCTCGGCGACCCTCAGGGCATTGACGTATTGGTGGTCGTCCGCGGCATGGGCATAGGGAACATAAAGCGCGGGACGGCCGCAGGCGGTGACTTCCGCGACCGTGGAGGCCCCGCTGCGGACGATCACCAGGTCGCAGCCGGACAGGCGCCTGGGCACGTCGTCGAAGAAGCTGGCGATCTCCGCCTCGATGCCGAGTTCCGCATAGCGCTGGCGGACATGGTCCAGATCCTCGGCGCGGGCCTGCTGGACCAGACGCAGCCGGGAACGCAGTTCCGCCGGCAGCCGGGCCAGGGCCTCGGGCAGCACGGTCGAGAACACCCGCGCGCCCTGCGAGCCGCCCATCACGAAGATGCGCAGGCGGCCATCCTGCGGGGCGTCCGCGACCGGGGCCCGGAAGCCCGCGCGCAGCGGGTTGCCGGTCACCACGGTGCGCTCGGACAAAGCCGGGGCGTGGTCGGTCCGGGCAAAGCTCAGGGCCAGCCTTCTGGAGAAGCCCGCCAGGGCGCGGTTGGCCTTGCCGAGCACCGCGTTCTGCTCGTGGACCACCACCGGACGACCGAGGAGACGGGCGGCCATGGCCGGCGGGAAGGAGGCGTAGCCGCCAAAGCACGCGGCGACCGAGGGCCGCATCCGGCGCAGCAGCCCGAGGCACTGCACCAGGCCCTGCGCCACGCCCAGGCCCCGGCCGAGCACGCCCAGTCCCGGCCTTGCCGCGGCCACCACATGGACCTCGTGGTCGCCGGTCACCCAGCGCCGCCCCCGCTCGTCCACCACCAGCGCCACCCGATGCCCGCGCCGGACGATCTCGTCGGCCAGCGCCAGGGCCGGGAACATGTGGCCGCCGGTGCCGCCCGAGGCGATGACCACCCGGGCGGTCATCGCTGGGTTTCCAGATGCGCGCCGCGCCGGGTCAGCGCCAGGAGCAGGCCGATGCTGAGGCCGAACGCCAGCAGCGAGCTGCCGCCATAGGAGATGAACGGCAGGGTCATGCCCTTGGTCGGCATCAGGTTCAGGTTGACCGCCATGTTGATGAAGGACTGCAGGCCGAACTGGGCGGCAAGGCCGCCGGCGGCCAGCAGGCAGAACCGGTCGTGCAGGCTGGCGACCCGGCGCAGCGCCCGGAACAGCAGGAAGAAGAACAGGCCCACCAGGATCAGGCAGGTGATGACCCCGAACTCCTCGGCGGTGGCGGCGAAGATGAAGTCGGAATGGGCGTCGGGGAGCTGGAACTTGACCACGCCCTCGCCCGGCCCCCGCCCGAGGAAGCCGCCGGAGGCCACCGCGTTCATCGCCTTGTCGACCTGATAGACCTCCTTGGAGGGATCCATGAACCCGTCCACCCGCTGGGTGAAGTGCGGGTAGAACAGGTAGGCGCCCCAAAGCCCGGCAATGCCGGCTCCGGCCGCGGCCATGATCCAGATCCAGCCGAGCCCGGCCAGGAAGAGCTGGATCCCGAACACCGCGGCCACCACGAACGCCATGCCGATGTCGGGCTGGCCGGCCAGCATGGCCAGCGCCACGCCCACCGGCAGGAGCGCCGGAAGAAGGCCCTGCAGCCCCTGGGTGCGCGCCAGCAGCCAGGCGACCACGATCGCCAGGGTCGGCTTGACGAACTCGGAAGGCTGCAGGCGGAAGCTGCCGAAATCCAGCCAGCGATGGGCGCCCTTGACTTCAGGACCGTAGGGGGTGAGCGCCGTGAACACCAGGAACAGGACAAGCAGCGCCATCGACAGGCGCAGCACGCCCCTGGGCGACAGCATCGAGGCTGCCATCATCAGCGCGATCGACATCGCCAGGAACAGGGCCTGCCGCTCGACGAAATAGGTCGCGGGGTTGTTGTTGCGGATTGCGATCGGGCCGCTGGCGGCGAACACCAGGATCAGGCCGATCAGGGCTAGGATCGCGAAGCCCAGCATCAGGACGCGGTCGACCGTCCACCACCAGGAGCCGAAGACGCTGCGATCGCTGCGCGCGACGACGATCATGCCGCCCTACCCGCTGCCAGGGCGCGGAACGCCTGGCCGCGCGCCTCGTAGTCCTGGAACTGGTCGAAACTGGCGCAGGCCGGCGCCAGCAGCACGGTGGCGCCCGGGCCGGCGATCTCGCGCGCGGCCGCCACCGCCGCCTCGAGCGTGCCGACCTTGCGGCACTCGACCACGGAGCCCAGATCGGCGGCGATGGCATCGGCGGCCTCGCCGATCAGCAGGGCGGTGGTGACGTTGGCCATGGCGGGCGCCAGCTCCCGGAACCCGCCGGGCTTGGGCCGGCCGCCGGCGATCCAGACGATCCGCTCATAGGCCGCCAGGCTCTTGCCCGCCGCATCCGGGTTGGTGGCCTTGCTGTCGTTGACCCAGGCGACCCCGTCCTTCTCCAGGACCTGCTCCATTCGGTGCGGCAGGCCAGGGAAGTCGAACATCCCTTCCGCCGCGACCTTGGGGGCCATCCCCAGCGCCCGCACCGCGGCATAGGCGGCGGCGGCGTTCTGCTGGTTGTGGTGCCCGCGCAGGGTGCGGGCCTGGCCAAGGTCGGTGACGAAGCGGGAGGTCTTGTCGCTGGCGTCGATCAGCCGCCCCTCGACCACGCCCACGCCCGGACCGGGCATGTGGTCGCCGGAGACCGGCACGATCCGGTGGGTGCCGAGCGCCGCCAGCCGGATCGCGGCCAGGCGGCTGGGGCGGTCATCGGCGCCGATCACCGCGGTGGCATGGCCGCGGCCGTGCCGGAACAGCTTCTCCTTGGCCTGGATGTAGCCGTCCATCGAGCCGTGGCGGTCCAGATGGTCCGGGGTGAGATTGGTCCAGACCGAGACGTCGATCGGCAGGTCGTGGATCAGGTCGAGCTGGTAGGAGGACAGCTCCAGCACGACCACGGCATCGGGCGGCCCCAGGTCCAGGTCGAGGACCGGCACGCCGATATTGCCGCCGAGCACCGCCGGCCGGCCGGCGCGGGTCAGGAGATGGTGGATCAGGGCGGCGGTGGTCGACTTTCCGTTGGTGCCGGTGATCCCCACCACCAGGCGGTCGCCCAGGCGCGCGGCCAGGAGGTCCAGGTCGGCGATCAGCGGGATGTTTGCCTGGGAGGCGGCCTGCACCACCGGGTGCGGGGCGGGATGGGTCAGGGGGATGCCGGGGCTGACCACCATGGCGGCCAGGCCCCCGATCGCCGCCGGATCGGGACGCACCGCGCCCAGCTCGACCGCCCGGGCGATCGCCCGCGCATCGTCATCGAACGCCATGACCCGCCCGGCCTTGCCGAGCAGGGCCCGCACCGTCGCCATGCCGCTGCGCCCGAGCCCCAGGACACCCACGTCACGACCGGCGATCCGCTCCATCCAGCTCATTTTTTCGCTCACCGCAGCTTGAGGGTGGAAAGGCCGATCAAAGCCAGGATCGACGCGATGATCCAAAACCGGATCACGATGGTCGATTCCTGCCAGCCGAGCTTTTCGAAATGATGGTGCAGCGGCGCCATCCGGAAGACCCGCCGGCCGGTCATCTTGAAGCTGGCGACCTGCACGATCACCGACACCGCTTCCAGGACGAACAGGCCGCCGATCACCACCAGCACGAGCTCGTGCTTGACGATCACCGCGGTGGCGCCCAGCGCGCCGCCGGCCGAGAGCGAGCCGGTGTCGCCCATGAACACCATGGCGGGCGGCGCGTTGAACCAGAGAAAGCCCATCGACGCGCCGACCAGCGCCGCCAGGAACACGGTGATCTCGCCGGCACCGGGGACATGCGGGATGCCCAGATAGTTGGCGAAGATCGCGTTGCCGCCCAGATAGGCGATCATGCCGAAACAGCCCGCGGCGATCATCACCGGGACGATCGCCAGCCCGTCCAACCCGTCGGTGAGGTTCACCGCGTTGGAACTGCCCATCATGACCAGCATCGCGAAGATCGGGAACATGAATCCCAGGGGCAGGAATGCGTCCTTGAAGAAGGGCAGCGCCAGTGCTGTCGCCGTCGGGCCGTCGACCACGACCACCAAGTAGAGGGCCGCTGCCAGGGCGATCGCCGCCTGGGCCAGGAGCTTCATGCGCCCGGACAGACCCTTGCTGTTGCGCTTGGTAAGCTTGAGATAGTCGTCGCCAAAGCCGATCAGGCCATAGCCCAGGGTGACGAACAGGACGAGCCAGGTGTAGCCGTTGCCGAGGTCCGCCCAGAGCAGGGTCGACAGGGTCAGCGCCAGCAGGATCAGGACGCCGCCCATGGTGGGGGTGCCCTTCTTGGTGAGCAGGTGGCTCTCCGGCCCGTCCAGGCGGATCGGCTGGCCGCCCGGCTGCTTGCTCTTCAGCCAGCGGATCACCTTTGGGCCCAGCCAGAAGCTCAGGAACAGGGCGGTCATCACCGCGCCACCGGCGCGGAAGGTGATGTAGCGGAACACGTTCAGGACGGTCAGCGTGTCCGAGAGCGGCACGAGCAGATGATAGAGCATCAGGCGCGGTCCGAGCCCGGGGGCTGAAGTCCGTCGACGATCACGCGCATGCGACTTCCCAATGAACCTTTGACGAGCACCGCATCGCCATCGCGCAGACCGGTGGCCAGGAGCGGCAGGATCTCGGCGCTGGAGGGGGCATGGTGGACCTCCATCGGGCAGGGCAGCCGGCCGGCCAGCTCCGCCATCGCCGATCCGCACAGATAGGCCGCCTGGACCCCGGCGGCCTCCAGCGCCGGCGCCAGCCCGGCATGCAGGCTGTCCGACTGCGGGCCCAGCTCCAGCATGTCGCCCAGCACCGCCACCTTGCGGCCGGGCTGGCGGGCCAGCACGTCCAGCGCCGCCCGCATCGAGGCCGGATTGGCGTTGTAGCTCTCGTCGAGCAGGAGGATCCTGACGCCGGACGGGAGCTCGACCGGGCGGCGCACGCCGCGCCCGTCCACCGGCCGGACCAGCGGCATCCGTGCCGCGACCGCATCCAGGTCGAGGTCCAGGGCCAGGGCCACCGCCAGCCAGCCCAGGCTGTTGTCGACCTGATGGCCGCCTGGAAGATCGAGGCGCCAGGACAGCTGCCGGCCATCGGCCCAAGCCGTCACGTCGCTGCCCTCCGCCCCTCCCTGCTCGGCCAGCAGCCGGACATCGGCACCGGCGTCGCGGCCGAAAGTCAGGATCCGGCCGGCCGGCGAGCGCTCCGCCAGGGTGCGCAGCAGGCCCGACCACCGGTTGTCGGCGGGCAGCACCACGGTGCCGCCCGGCTCGACCCGCTCGAAGATCTCGGCCTTGGCGCGCGCAATCGCCTCCTCGCCGGAGAAATGCCCCAGATGGGCCGGGGCGATCGTGGTGACCAGGGCGACGTGCGGGCGGACCTGGGCGACCAGGGCGCGGATTTCCCCCGCATGGTTCATGCCGAGCTCGAACACCCCGAAGCTCGCGTCGCGCGGCATCCGGGCGAGGCTCAGCGGCACCCCCCAGTGGTTGTTGTGGCTCTTGGCGCTGGCATGGGTTTGGCCAAACCCGGCCAGGAGGGTGGCCAGGGCCGCCTTGGCGGTGGTCTTGCCCGCACTGCCGGTGATGCCGACGATCCGGCCGGCACTCTCGGCGCGGCGGTGGAACGCCAGCCCTTCCAGGCCGCGCAGCGTGTCGGCCACCACCAGGCAGGGCCGGCCTGGCGGGACGGCATCGGCCTCGGCGACCAGCACCGCCCCGGCCCCGGCGGCCAGCGCCTGCGGGACGAAGGCGTGGCCGTCGCGGTTCTCTCCGGCCAGCGCGACGAACAGGTCGCCCGCTGCCAGCTCGCGAGTGTCGATGGCGACCCCGCCGACCTGCCACGGGCCGCCCCCGACGGCCCCGCCGGTGGCCTCGGCCGCCTGCTCCGACGTCCAGAGCGGGCTCATGACGTTGCTATCCCGCGCAGCGCCGCCCGGGCCACCTCGAGGTCGTCGAACGGATGCACCACCCCCCGGACGGTCTGGCCGCGCTCGTGGCCCTTGCCGGCGATCAGGAGGACGTCGCCCGCATCGAGCCCGTCGATCGCGGTGCGGATCGCCTGGCCCCGGTCGCCGATCTCCCGTGCGCCCGGCGCCATGGCGCCCAGGGCGGCCGCCCGGATGGCGGCTGGATCCTCGTTGCGGGGATTGTCGTCGGTCACGATGGCAAGATCGGCCAGTTGGGAGGCGGCCCGCCCCATCAGCGGCCGCTTGCCGGGATCGCGGTCGCCGCCGCAGCCGAACACGACCACGAGGCGGCCCTCGGTATGGGGACGGGCGGCGAGCAGCGCCTTTTCCAGGGCGTCGGGCGTGTGCGCATAGTCGACATAGACCGCCGCCCCCTGCGCGGTGGTGCCGGCCAGCTGCATCCGCCCGGGAGCGCCGCGGATCTCGCCCAGAAGCGCGGCAGCCTGGTCCAGATCGCCGCCGGTGGCATGGAAGAGCCCGATCGCCGCCAGCAGGTTCTCGGCCTGGAATGCGCCGACCAGGCTGGTGCGGAGCCGGTGGGTGCGGCCATCCAGCCGCACCGCCAGGACCTGCCCGGCCGGCTCGGGGTGCCAGTCCTCCAGGCGCAGGGTCTCGGCGGCCCAGCCATAATCGATCACCCGGATGCCGCGACGGATGCAGGCATCGCGCAGCAGCGCGAACTCGGAAATGTCCGCGTTCAGCACGGCCGTGCCGTCCGCCGCCAGCACCTCGTCGAACAGGCGGCACTTGGCGGCGAGATAGGCCGCCATATTGCCGTGATGGTCCAGATGGTCCCGGGTCAGGTTGGTGAAGGCGGCGGCGCGGACATGCAGCCCGTCGACCCGCTTCTGCTCCAGGCCGTGGCTGGACGCCTCGATCACCAGATGGTCGACCCCCTTGCCGGCAAGGTCCGCCGCCAGGCGCTGCAGGGTGATCACGTCGGGCGTGGTCAGGTTGCCGTCCAGGTCGCCGGTGGTCGACTGCACGCCGAGCGTGCCGATCGAGGCCGCCTCGTGGCCCGCCAGCGCCCAGAGCTGGCGCGTGAAGCTCGCGACCGAGGTCTTGCCGTTGGTGCCGGTCACCGCCGCGACGGTTGAGGGCTGCTGGCCGAAGAAGCGGGCGGCGAGCCTTGCCAGCAAGGCCGCCGGGTCCCTTGCGGCCAGCACCGGAACCGGCAGCGCCCGCTCGGCCAGGGCCGGGCCGCCGAGCACGGCGATGGCCCCGGCCGCCAGCGCGTCCGGCACGAAGGTGGCGCCGTCCAGCCTGGTGCCGGGCAGCGCCGCGAACAGGCTGCCCGGCCTGACCGCGCGCGAGTCGAGGGCAAGGCCCCGGATGTCCAGATCCAGGGCCTCGGCGGACAGGGGGGAGAGCAGGTCTTCCTGCTCAAGCAGGCTCGAGAGCCGCAATGCGCGCCTCCTTGCCCCGACGCTTCAGTTCCTTTTCCTGGATCTCCGGCGGCGCCCTCATCAGGAAGCGGTCCTCGACCGCCTCGGGCACCAGCGGCACGCCCAGGAGCGGCGCCACCCGGCTGATGACCCGTCCGGTGGCCGGCGCGGCGTTCCAGCTGCCATAGCGGAAGCCGAACGACGCCTTGTTGGCGGTCGGGTTGTCCAGCATCACCATGACCGCGTATTTCGGGTCGTTCATCGGGAAGGCCGCGACGAAGCTCGAGATCACCACCCCCTTCACGTAGCGTCCGTTGACGGGCTTGTCGGCCGTGCCGGTCTTGCCGCCGACCATCATGCCGGGCACCCGCGCCTTGGTGCCGGTGCCGTCCACGACGTTCAGCCAGAGCAGCTCGCGCATCTGGTCGGAGGCGGCCTGGGAGATCACCCGCTCCCCGGCAACGGGCTGGGACGGGTCGCGGCGCAGCAGGGTCGCCGGGCGCAGGATCCCGCCGTTCACCACGGCGGCGAACGCGTTCAGGAAGGAGATCGGGGTGACCGCCAGCGTATGGCCGTAGGACACCACCGCCACGGTGATGTCCGGCCAGCGGCGCGGCACCAGCGGCGGGCTGACGCCCGGCACTTCCAGCTGGGCACGGTCCAGCAGGCCCAGCCGCTCCAGGTAATAGCGCTGCAGTTCCTTGCCGCCCTTCAGCGCCATGCGGGCGGTGCCGATGTTGGAGCTGTTGATGAAGACGTCGGTGGTGTTGGCCCAGCGCTTCAGCATGTGCGAATCGCCGATGGTGCGGCGGCCGATCCGCAGGCGCTCGCGGATGTCCCACATGTCGTCCATGCGGATGGTGCCGGCATCCAGCAAGGTCGCCAGGGTGAGCGCCTTGAACATCGAGCCGACCTCGTAGACGCCCTCGGTGTTGCGGTTGAAGCGCCGCGGGTCCTTCGGGCTGACCGGGTGGTTGGCGTCGAAGTCCGGCAGGCTGACCATCCCCACCAGCTCGCCGCTGTGCACGTCCATGATGATGGCGTTGCCGGCCTCGGCCTCGTAGGTGCGGATGGCCTCCGCCAGCTCCTCGCGCAGCGCCTGCTGGACGCGCAGGTCGATCGAGAGCGGGAAGGGCTGGCGGTCACGCCCGGCAGGCTCGGCCCGGATCTCCTTGTCGAAGGTCAGTTCCAGGCCGCTCAGCCCGTTATTGTCGATCCCGGTCTGGCCGATCAGATGGGCCACCAGGTTGGCCTGGGGATACACGCGGCGCGGCTGGTCGCGGAACTCGATGCCCGGCACGCCCAGGCGCAGGAGGCTGGCCTGCTGGCTGGGGGAGATGCGGCGGTCCAGCCAGACGAAATGCCGGTCGCTGTCCAGCAGGCGCGCGATCGCCTGGGGATCGCGGTTGAGCACGGCAGCGAGGCTGCGGATGGTCTCCCCATCCTTGGGCACCTCGCGCGGGTCGGCGCCGACGCCGGACACCAGCACGTCGGTGGCGACCGGCACGCCGTTGCGGTCGACCACGTCGCGCCGGCTGATCCCATCCTGGGGGCGCACATAGCCGGGCCGCGCCTTCTCGGCGGCGGCGAACTGGGTGATGTCGACCAGACGGAAGGCCAGGGTCGAGAACAACAGGCCGAAGGTGGCGAGCAGCACGCCGATCCGGCGCCGGCCGAGCAGGACCGCCTCGATCTCGGTGCGCCTGGGCGTCATCGCGCGATGCCGTTGATCACGAGCGGCTTCAGGCGGGCCGGCACCTCCGCGCCCGACGGCAGCAGCACCGCCAGGACGCGGTCGGCATACTCGACCCTGGCATGGTCGGGCATCGTGTCGGCGCTGGCGAGCAGGGTGACGTTGACCGGCACCATGCCCAGTTCGGGCGCCACCGCGACGATCCGGTCGGGATGGGTGCGCAGGGCGAGATCGGCCTCCAGGGTGCGGATCTCGTCGACCGCCAGCGCGATCTTGCGCTCCAGCACGGCGCTGCGGCTCTCCAGCCGCACCATCGCATATTTCAGGTGGAAGGTCGCCCAGGCCGTGCCCAGCAGGAGAAGCACGAGAAACACCACGTTGCGCCCGGTCATCGCTCGTCCTCGTTCATGCCGGCATCGCCGCGTGCCGGTCCTGGAAACTTCACCCCGGCGCCCAGCCGCATCGCCGAGCGCAGCTTGGCCGAACGGGCCCGCGGGTTGTCGCCGCTCTCCTCGGCCGTCGGCCGGAGCGGGCGGTCGATCAGCCAGCCCCAGCGAGGGTTCTCCTCGGGCACCGGCGGCATATGCCGATAGGAGCGGCGGATCCGGCCGCCCCGGTCGTTGACGAAATCCTTGACGATTGAATCCTCGCCGGAATGGAACGCGACCGTCACGAACCGGCCGCCCGGCCGCAGCGCGCGCTCGGCCGCCTCCAGCGCCTGGCGGAGCTCGCCCAGCTCGTCGTTCACCACGATCCGCAGCGCCTGGAAGGTACGGGTCGCCGGGTCGATCTGGTCGCGCGACGGCCCCTTGGCGCGCGCGACGATCTCGGCCAGCCGCCGCGTGGTGTCGATGGGCGCCTTGTCCCGCTCGGCCACCACGGCCCGCGCGATCCGGCGGGCGTCGCGCTCGTCGCCATAGTTCCAAAGGAGCCGCGCCAGCTCGACCTCGCTGGCCTCGGCGACCACCTCGGCCGCAGTCTGGCCCTCCTTGGACATCCGCATGTCCAACGGCGCGTCGAAGCGGAACGAGAAGCCGCGCTCCGGCTGGTCGATCTGGAAGGAGGACACGCCCAGGTCGAACACGATGGCGTCGACCTGACCCAACCCCTGGTCACGGACGACCTGGTCGAGTTCCCCGAAACGCGCCTGGACCAGGGTCAGCCGGGGCTCCGCGTCGGCGAGCGGGCGGCCGCGCGCGATCGCGTCGGGATCGCGGTCCAGGGCGATCACCTGGGCCGCCCCCGCCGCCAGGATGGCACGAGTGTAGCCGCCGCCGCCGAAGGTCGCGTCGAGCACGGTCTGCCCGGCAATCGGCGCCAGCGCATGCAGCACCTCGGCGAGCATCACCGGGGCATGGCCCTGGCGGGCGCTGTCGTCGGGCAACGGGGAAGGGGCGTCGATCGGGACCACGGGAGACAATGTCCTCGAGCGAAGGCAATACGGCTATCGAACGCGGGTTAGCACGTGCCGAACAGCTGACCAATGATTTTCTGAGGATTTTTCGGGAAGATCTCGGATTGTCACAATTTTCACGCGGGACAACAGCTCGAATACAATAAAATTATCATGAACACTACAAGACAAAGCTTGGCTAATCATTCCGAAGAACGACCAAGACATTATTACTTATCTTATCGGCATGTCGGAATCAATTTCAATGACCGACATGGTCCCACGGTGTCCGCGCCCTGAAGGCGAGCAAGCGAATCAACCTATGCGCGCAGCGCTGCTTAAGTTTATGGCCGCCCCGCTGGGGACGGTCAAGCGGCAAACACCGACCTGGTTGTGGATATCGGGCCACAACCTGTGGAAAAGCTAGGCCTCAGCCCCCCTGCCCCTTGTGGACAAGTCTGAGGAAATATCCAGTTGTAACTTGGAAAACTCAGCCGCGTCTGGACCTCGCGGAGCCTCCGGAATTCTACCACTTGGCGAGAAGGCATCAGGCGGCCTGTAAGCCGGGTTCTGTGCCCGCCACGAAGGCGGGCGGCGACCATTCCTCTGGGACGGCGCTCACGCGCCGCCTCGCGCGACCGACCCGGACGACCAGCCCGGAAGCAGGCCTGCGGGCGCGAAGCCCGCTGTCGTCCCTATTTGGTCTTGCTCCCGGTGGGGTTTACCGTGCCACGGCCGTTGCCGGCCGCGCGGTGCGCTCTTACCGCACCTTTTCACCATGACCCGCAGGCCCCCGAAAGGGCCCAGGCGGGCTGACCGATCTCTGTGGCACTTTCCCTGGAGTCGCCTCCGCCGGGCGTTACCCGGCACCGTGCTTCCGTGGAGCCCGGACTTTCCTCGCCCCTCCATCGCTGGCGGGAGCGCGGCCGCCCGGCCGCCTGATGCAGGCAGGGCCTCTATCATGACCACTCGGTGACTTGAAGCTTTTCCACGGCCGAAATCAGCCGGCACGTTTCCGGATCGGCGTGCCCGTCGATGCGGGACGGCCGGTAGCGCCGCTGGAACGCCCGCAGCGCCAGCGCCAGGGTGACGCCCGGCAGGTCCAGCGGATAGCCGATCGCCCGCAGCCCCCGCTCCGGATCGGCCGCAGCCTCGCCCTCCGGCACCGGCCAGCGGCCGATCCCGGCCAGGGCCAGCCGCCGCCAGGGAAACAGCTCCCCCGGGTCCTCCTTGCGGTGCGGGGCGATCTCGGCATGGCCCAGCACCCGGCCGCCCGGCACCGGCCAGCGGGCGAGGATGCCGCGGCAAAGCCGGATCACCGCCTGGACCTGCCGATCGGGAAACGGGCGATAGCCCCATTCGTGGCCGGGATTGACGATCTCCACCCCGATCGAGCTGCCGTTCAGGCCGACGCGCGCGCCCCAGCCGCTGACGCCGGCATGCCAGGCGCGCCTGGCCTCCGGAACCAGCGCCACCACCGACCCGTCCTCGTTGACCAGCCAGTGCGCGCTCACCGCAGCTGTCGGGTCGCGCAGCCGCGCCAGGGCATCGGCCGCCGACCGCATCCCGGTATAATGCAGGATCAGCGTATCAACGGCCGTGCCCTGCGGCCGGTCGTCCTGGTTCGGCGAGGGCAGGACCCGCGGCTCAGAACCGCTCGAGGAGCCGGTCGTAATAGTCCAGCTCCATGCGTGGCCGGCGCGGATCGCCCGAGCGCCGGTAGAGTTCCTCCAGCACCGCCCGGGCCCGGCCCAGCGCCGCCTCGTCCGGCACCGCCGTGCTGTCGGTGTCGGCGCCGCCCATGCCTTCCTGCGAGCGGCCGAGCGGGTCGCGCTGCCAGCCGGCCCGGTCGCGGCCGGGCATGCCCGGCTGGCTGCCGCTGGCACGGCCAGGACCCTGCCCCTGACCCTGTCCCATCTGCTCGCGCATCTGGTCCATGATCCCGCGGCCGGCCTCCTGCATCAGCGCCATCGCCTGCCCCTGCGGATCGGTGGCGGCGCCGGGACTGCCCTGCTGGAGCTGGCCCTCGGCGCCACGCATCTGCAGTTCCGCCTGGCCCAGCTGGTCCGGAAGCTCCATGCCCTGCTCGGCCAGCCCTTCCATGATCCGCCCGAGCTCGCGGCGCAGCATCTCCTGGAGCTGGGCGAGCTGCTGCGGGGTCATCTGCGGCTGCCCCTCCTGGCCTTGCTGCCCCTCCTGGCCCTCCTGGCCCGGCTGCTGCGCCCCGTTCATCTGCCGGTCCATCCGGAACGCCTCGTCCTGCAGCATCTGCTGGCGGCGGATCGCCTCCTGCAGGTCCGATAGGGCCTGCTCGCCCGGGGTGGGGGCGCCCTGCGGCATCGGCAGCTGCGCCTGCAGGTTCTCCATCATCTCGCGCAGCTGCGAGAGCATCTGCTCGGCCGCCTCGCGCGAGCCGCTCTTGAGCATCTCGCGGGCCCGGTCGAGCATGTCCTGGAGGTCCTGCCGGTCGACCATGTTGGGATCCGGCGCGCCCGGCGGCTGCTCGAGCTGCTGGCGCAGCGCCCGCTCCAGCGCCTCGGGATCGCGCATCGCCTCGGCCAGCGCCTGACGGGTCAGCTCGTCCAGGTAGCGGTTCATCGCCTCCTGCAGCTCGTCCATCAGCCGCTCGATCTCGGTATCGTCCCGCCCCTCGGCCAGCGCCCGCTCCAGCTCCTCCTGCAGGCGGCGCATGTCGCGCTCGGCGGTGGCCATCTGGCCTTCCTCGACGAACAGCGCCGTCTCCCAGAGCTGTTCCAGCACCGATTCCAGCTCGGCCTCGGAGATCTCGCCCCGGCGCAGCCGTTCCGCGGCACTGTTCAGCGACAGGGGCACCGAGGCCGGCAGGTCCTCCATCATCTGCGTGCCGGCCAGCTGGTCCAGCACGTCGGCCACCGCCTCCCGCTCCTGCGGGTCGGCAGCCAGATCCTTGCGCTGCTCGATGATCGCCCGGGCGACCGGATGCTCGAAGCTGCGCTCGGGCAGGGTCAGGACGATCGGCTCGGAGCGGCCTTCCTGCCCCGCCGCATCCACCGCGACCAGCACCAGGCGGACCTGGGCGCCGGCGAGCGGATGCGGGGTGGTGTCCAGGTAGGAGCGGCCCTTCGCCTCGCGCGGCTGTTCAGGCAGCGACTTCAGGGCGATCCGCTCGGGCGCCCGGCCGCCTTCGACCGGCTCGATCTCCAGGGCGACCGAGACCAGCCCGTAATCGTCGTCGCCGCTCCAGCCGATCTCCAGGGCGTTGCGCAGGGTGATGGCGGGCTCGCCCTCGCTCCGGATGCCGGGACGGCGGTCCGGCTGGGCCGCCAGCAGGAAGCGCGCGATCTCGGCACCCTCCTCGCCCTGCACGATCAGGTCGCCGTCGTGCAGCACGTCCAGGCGCGCCTCGGCGCTGGCTTCGCCCAGCCGGGTCGCCGCCAGGCTGGTGCCCTCGAACACGACCGCCGGAGCTGCCTCGCCTGGCGGCAGGTGGTGGACCTGCAGCAGGGCCTGGGAGCCGATCGGCACGATGGTGCGCTCGCCGCCCGCCTCGATCATCCGCGGCGGCAGGCGGGTATAGGCGGGCGGCTCGATCCACAGGGTGGCGGTGATCGCCTCGGCACCTTCCCGGGCGGCCACGCCCGGGACCAGCGCCTCGGTCAGGCGCTGGCCGATCCGGCCCTCCGCGTCGACCAGCGCCACCGCCAGCAACAGGACGACCGCCGCCCGGATCGCCCAGGGGTCCAGCCGTGGCAGCTGCGAGCGCGGCGGGGTGAGCCTGGTCTGCTCGGCCAGGACTGCCAGCCGGGCCTGGTGCCGCTTCCACAAGGCGCGGGTGAAAGGATCATCCCCGCCGCCGGCCAGCCGGTCGTCCAGGCCCTGCAAGGGCGCGTGGGAAAAGCCGCTGTCCGCCTCCAGCCGCTGCAGCGCCTGGCTGCGCCCTGCTGGTCGGAAGCCGCGGAAGGCGCGATAACCGGCATAAAGGAAGCTGCCGGCGAAGCCGGCCAGCACCAGCGCATGCAGTGCCGCCGGGAGCCTTGGCAGGATCCCAGCCAGGGCCAGGATCAGGAACAGGCAGAGCACCAGAAGCGGCCAGCGCGCGGCCGCCCAGAGCTGCTCGACATCGACGAACAGGCGCGCCGCCCGGATGGCCCGGTTCAGTCGGCGCGGCAGCCTCGCCGCATGCTTCGCCCCGTCCATCGGCTGCTTCCTTCTTCGGCTGGTGCAGCTCCGCCTGCCATCCCGGCTTATCCGAGCCAGCGGGGTATCACCTCGTCCTCGAACTGTAGCTCGACCGGCCGGCGCCGGGTGATCACGTCGAACTGGCTTCCATCTACCATGACCTCGGCCGGGCCTGGCCTAGAATTGTAGTCCGACGCCATCACGCTTCCATAGGCGCCGGCCTGCAGGATCGCGACCAAATCGCCTCCCTCCAGGCGCGGCAGCATCCGGCCGCGGGCAAAGAAGTCGCTGCTCTCGCAGATCGGCCCCACCACCTCGGTCGGCGCCTCGTCGCCCCGCCCGCCCTCGACCGGCTCGATGTCGTGCCAGGCGCCGTACATGGCCGGCCGGATCAGCGTGTTCATGCCGGCGTCCAGGACCAGGAAACGGTGGTCGGCGGTCTGCTTGAGATAGATCGCCCGGGTCAGCAGCACCGCCTGCTCCGCGACCAGGAACCGGCCCGGCTCCAGCACGACCGTGGCGCCGAGGCCGGCGGTGAGCCGCTTCACCATGGCGGCGTAGTCGGGGATCCGGAAGCGCGGCGGCTCCTGGTAGCGCACGCCGAAGCCGCCGCCGAAATCGATCCGGGACAGCGCCACGCCGCCGGCACGGATCGCCCGCCATGCCTCGATCACCCGCTGGTAGGCGGTCTCGAAGGGAGCCAGCTCGACGATCTGCGAGCCGATATGGCAGTGCAGGCCGACCGGCTCGACCCCCTCCATGCCGTCCGCCGCGGTCAGGATCTCCAGCGCATCCTCCAGCGGCACGCCGAACTTGTCGCCCTTGCGGCCGGTGGAGATCTTGTCGTGCCCGCCGGCCGCGACGTTGGGGTTGACCCGCAGCGCCACCGGCGCCCGCCGGCCGACCGCGCGCGCCACCTGGTCCAGCCGGTGCAGTTCCTCCACCGATTCGACGTTGAACTGGTAGATGCCGTGCTGGAGCCCCAGCCGCATCTCGTCGTCGTCCTTGGCGATCCCGGCGAACACGATCCGGTCCGGGGGGCAGCCCGCCCGGATCGACCGGGCGATCTCGCCGCCGGAAACGGTGTCCATGCCCAGGCCCATCCCGGCGAACAGCCGGAGCACCGCCAGGTGGTGGTTGGCCTTCACCGCATAGCAGATCCGGACGTCCTGGCCGGCGAAGGCCTCCTGGAGGATCCGCGCCTGCTGGCGCATCCCGTTGGCCGAATTGACGTAGACGGGCGTGCCGACCGCCTCCGCAATGTCGGTCAGCGCCACCTCCTCGGCGAACAGCCGGCCGTCCCGGCGCTGGAACATGCCGGTCATCCGTCGTTCTCGGCAGCCGCCGGCTCGGGCGGCGGAACCTCCGGGTCACCCTTCTTGCCGCAGGCGGCGGTGGCCAGGGCCAGGGCGAGCAGGGCGGCGAGGGCGAGCGGGCGCATGGCAACCATCCGGTGGGAAGGGAGGGGCATCACAGGAAACGTACCTTGGCGGCGGCGATCGCCTCCAGCACCCGGACCGGGGCGGTGCCACCCTCGCTGGTGCGGCTGGCGACCGAGTTCTCGACGCCCAGGACGGCGAAGATCCGCTGGTCGATCCGCGCGTCCACCGCCTGCATCGCGTCGAGTGGCAGTTCCTCCAGGGCGCAGCCGCGCTCCTCCGCCACCTTCACGCAGCGCGCGGCGATGCCGTGGGCGTCGCGGAACGGCACGTCGCCCTCGCGGACCAGCCAGTCGGCGAGGTCGGTGGCGTTGGTGTAGCCGACGCCGGCGGCGGCGCGCATCCTGTCCGGGAACAGGGTGATGCCTTCCAGCATGGCGGTGGTGGCGCGCAGGACCAGCTCGTAGCTGTCCACAGCGTCGAACACCCCCTCCTTGTCCTCCTGCATGTCCTTGGAATAGGCGAGCGGCAGGCCCTTGAGGACCACGAGCAAAGCCTGGAGGTGGCCCAGGATCCGGCCGGACTTGCCGCGCACCAGCTCGGCCGCGTCCGGGTTGCGCTTCTGCGGCATGATCGAGCTGCCGGAGGTGAACGCTTCCGGCATCCGCACGAAGCCGAACTGCGGCGTGCTCCACAGCACCAGTTCCTCGGCCATGCGGGACAGATGGACCGCCCCGATCGAGGCGCTGGCCAGGTAGTCCAATGCGAAGTCGCGGTCGGACACCGCGTCGATCGAGTTGGCCATCGGCCGGGTGAAGCCCAGCTCGCGGGCGGTCACCTGCCGGTCGATCGGATAGGAGGTGCCGGCCAGCGCCCCTGCCCCCAGCGGGCAGTCGGCGGCCCGGCCGAAGGCATCCCTGAACCGGGCGCGGTCGCGGCCGAGCATCTCCACATAGGCCATCATGTGGTGGCCGAAGGTGACCGGCTGGGCGGCCTGCAGGTGGGTGAAGCCCGGCATCACCGTCGCGGCGTTGCGCTCAGCCAGGTCCAGCAGGACGCGCTGCAGGTCGCGCAGGAGCGCATCCGCGCGCAGCATCGCCCGGCGGGTCCACAGCTTGAAGTCGGTGGCCACCTGGTCGTTGCGCGAGCGCGCCGTGTGCAGCCGCCGGCCCGGCTCGCCGACATCCTCGGTCAGGCGCGCCTCGACGTTGAGGTGGATGTCCTCCAGGGCCGCGGTGAAGTCGAACTCGCCCGCCTGGATCTTCTGGGCGATCCGCTCCAGCCCGGCCAGGATCTCGTCGCGGTCGGCCTTGGCGATGACGCCCTTTGCCGCCAACATGCGCGCATGGGCCGCCGAGCCTTCCAGATCCTCCTGCCACAGCCTGCGGTCGAAGGGGATCGAGGCGTTGATCGCTTCCATGAGAGGGGCCGGCCCCTCCTGGAAATGACCGCCCCACATGCTACGTCCGCTTCCGCTGCTCACGCTATTTCGCACCCAGAGGTAAAGATCGTGGACCGCCGCCGCCTGCTCCTGACCACCGCCCTCGCCAGCCTGGCCGGCTGGACGGCGAACGCCGCGGAAAAGTTCGACTTCCGCAAGCCGGACGAGCGCACGGCGCTGCCCGAGATAAAGTACCTGGACGAGAGCGGCAACGAGACCGACCTGTCGGCGCTGCAGGGCCGGGTGGTCGTCCTCAATCTCTGGGCCACCTGGTGCGCGCCGTGCCGCACCGAAATGCCCTCGCTGGACCGGCTGCAGGCGAAATACCCCAAGGAGGAGGTCCTGGTCCTGGCGCTGAGCGTCGACCGGGCGCCGGCCGAGAAGGTGCAGGCCTTCATGGACGAGGTCGGCGCCGAGCACCTGACCATCGGTCGCGACCCGACCGTGAAAGCCGCGCGGCTGCTGGGCGCTCCCGGCCTGCCGGCGACGATCGTGATCGACCAGGAGGGCCTGGAAGTCGGGCGGCTGCTCGGGATCGCCGAGTGGGACGGGCCGCAGGCCACCGCGCTGATCGATGAGCTCCTGGCCGGGTGAACCTGTGACAGATTCGCCGAGCTGACGCAGGTTTGATGGAAAGTCAGCACCATGGGATGCCTGGCCCAGGGTCAGGGGCTATGCAACCAGCGCGGGTGCCACTAGTAGGCTCGACCATCTGTTCTTCTTCCGCACGAGGTCGGGTCCACCCATGTTGAGCCGTCGCCACATCATCGCGGGCGGCCTGGCTGCTGTAGCCGCGCCTTCCATTGTCCGCGCTGCCCCGATCACCAACCGGGTCACGCAGCGTCTGGTTGTCCTGGGCGACAGCTATTCCGACCCCCTCTACGACACCGCCCAGACCTCCAAGGTGTTCCCGAGCTGGCCGGAGCTGCTGGTCAACCGCGGCCGCGCCGTCAGCATGCGCAACCTTGCCGTGTCCGGCGCCACCGCCATGGACTATAGCTCGCCGTTGAACGGGACGTTCAAGAAGCAGCTCGATACCTTCCTGGCGGCGCCCAACTATGGGCCGGACGACATCACGGTCGTCTATTTCGGCTACAACGACATCGCCCGCTACGCGGACGCGCGCTGGGCGAACCTGAACCAGGCGAAGGCCGACTTCCGGGTCGGGGTCGACCGGCTGCTTACCGCCGGCGCCGCCACCGGCAACCGCCGGCTGCTGATCACCGCGGTGCACGACTGGAGCCGGAACCCGAAGAAGCGCACCGAGTTCCTGCCGCGAACCCGCCACTGGCTGACCTTCACCTACGACTTCATCGCCCAGCGCCGCGCCACGCACCGGGGCATGCTCTGCGCCAACGTCTACCGGCGGTTCACCGACATCTTTGCCCGCCCGTTGGTGTACGGCCTGCAGAACGTCACCACCGCCGATCCGAACAACGCCGGCACCACCGCGCTGTTCTACAACGACAACCATTTTGGCGCCAAAGGCCAGCAGCTCCTGGCCGACGAGTTCAGCCGGACGCTGGACCTGGTCTGCCGGACCCGCTGAAGCTCCTCTTCGGGCGCGGTTCTGGTCAGGTGACACGGGCGGGGCAGCCAAGCTGCCCCGCCCGTTCGCTTTTCTAGCATGAGGGTCGCGTTCCGGAGAGAGCCCGAGCCTTTGACGAATGCCGAAAAAGCTCGCAAGCATGATGGAAAGCGAGAGGCTGACGGCGTGGCGATCACCCGTCGGCAGCGGGGAACGTCACCAATGGCAAAGTTGATGGGATCGTCAGGACATGGGCTCCTGACCAGCGGGCGCCGGCAGCTGATGCTGGGCGCCGCGGCGCTCGGCGCGCTCGCCGGAACCGGCCTGCGCCCCAGCCCTGCGCGGGCCGCCGGCACGCTCAAGGTCGGCACCTATGGCGGCTACTTCAAGGAAAGCTTCGACGAGCACATCTACCCGGACTTCACCGCGGAGACCGGGATCGAGGTGGAATCGGTGGCCGAACCGACCGGCGAGGCCTGGCTGGTGCAGTTGCAGACCGCGGCCCGCGCCGGCGCCGCGCCCGCTGATGTCTCGATGATGGCCCAGGTCGCCAGGCTCAAGGGCGAGAACTCGGAGCTGTGGGCGAAGCTCGACGAATCGAAGCTGCCCAACGCCCAGAACCTGCACGAGCATTTCATCCACCGCTATCCCGACGGCTCGATCAGCGGAATCGGCGCGGTATCCTGGTACGTGACGCTCGCCACCAACACCGAGGAGTTCCCCGAGGCGCCGACCTCCTGGAAGGCGTTGTGGGACGAGGACAATGCCGGCCTGCTCGGCCTGATGGCGCTGGCCCAGAACTCCTTCCTGCTGGAGATCACCGCCAAGACCTGGTTCGGCGGCACCGACATGCTGGCCGACGAGGCCGGCGTGCAGAAGGCGCTCGACAAGCTGAAGGAGCTGGTGCCGAACGTACAACTCTGGTGGCGCGACGAGGGCCAGTTCCAGCAGGCGCTGGAATCGGGCGAGATCCCGATGGGCGAGTACTACCACGACGTCACCGGGCTGGCCGCCAGCCAGAGCAAGCCGGTCCGCTCGACCTTCCCCGAGGAAGGCGGCGTGCTGGATTCCGGCTCCTGGTGCGTGGTGAAGACTTCCACCGCGCTCGACGAGGCGCATGTCTTCATCGACTACATGTGCCGCCCGGACATCCAGGCGAAGCTGGCCCGCAAGGTCGGGACCGCGCCCACGGTCCGGCGCGACACCACCGACCTCACCGCCGAGGAATTCGCCGCGGTCGGCAGCGACATCCCGCCGATCATTCCCCGCTACGACCTCTATGTCGAAAGGGACGAGTGGATCAGCCAGAAATGGAACGAGCTGATCGCAGGCTGACCATCCCGTCTGTTTCGACCGTTCGACTGCAAGGATGAGGTTGAGATGTCCGGACTGCGCGTCGACCATGTCGGCAAGTCCTTCGGCATGTTCGAGGCGTTGAAGGACATCGACCTGGACTTCCCCGACGGCAGGTTCATCTGCCTGCTGGGCCCGTCGGGCTGCGGGAAGACCACCCTCTTGCGGGTGATCGCCGGCCTGGAGGCGCCCACCTCCGGCCGGATCCTGCTGGACAACCAGGACATCACGGCCGTGCCCGCCCACCAGCGCGGCCTGGGCATGGTGTTCCAGTCCCTGGCCCTGTTCCCGCACCTGACGGTGGGCGAGAACATTGCCTACGGGTTGCGGATCCGCGGGGTCGACCCGGCGGCCCGGCGCCGCAAGGCGGAGGAACTGCTGGAGCTGGTGCGCCTGCCGGGCGTGGCCGACCGGCAGGTGTCGCAGCTCTCCGGCGGGCAGCGCCAGCGCGTCGCCATCGCCCGCGCCCTGGCCCTGGACCCCAAGCTGTTCCTGCTCGACGAGCCGCTCTCGGCCTTGGACGCCAAGCTCCGGGAGACCATGCAGGTCGAGCTGAAGCTCCTGCAGCAGCGGCTGGGCATCTCGACCATCGTGGTGACCCATGACCAGCGGGAAGCCATGACCATGGCCGACATCGTGGTGGTCATGGACCATGCCCAGGTCCAGCAGGTGGGCCCGCCGGTCGAGATCTACCGCAGCCCGGTCAACGCCTTCGTCGCCGACTTCATCGGCTCCAGCAACCTGCTCCAGGGCGTGGTCGACGCGGGCGGGGCGCTCGCGGTTGGCGAGGCGAGCATCGCCGGGGACGGCCAGCGCAAGCTGGCGAAGGGCACGAAAGCCACGGTCTCGATCCGGCCGGAGGAGGTGCTGGTCCACCCGGGCAGCCATCCAGGTCCGAACCGGCTGCCGGCAAAAGTGACCTTCGTCCGCGACCTCGGCGCCAGCGTCGAGATCATGCTGGACTGCGCCGGCACGGAGGTGCTGGCGGTGACGAGCCCGCGCGCCCGGCCGGACGTGCGGACCGGGGACGCGGTGACGGTGGAAATGCCTGAGGCGGCCTGCGTGATGCTGCCGTCATGACCGGGAAGCGCCCGCAGGGCCTGGCCGGCCACCTGCCGATGCTGTGGCCGGCGGGCATGCTGGTCCTGTTCTTCGTGGTCCCGTTCGCCATCATGCTGGCGGTCAGCTTCTTTCACCAGGTCGAGGGCGCGTTCTACGAGCCGGGCTTCGAGCTGGACAACTATGCCCGGTTCCTGAGCGCGTTCTTCGGCAGGACCCTGCTGTTCTCGGTATGGATCTCGATCCTGGCTGCGGCCCTCGTGGTCGCGGTCGGCTTCCCGTTCACCTATTTCCTGACCCGGCTGCGCCGCCGCTCGCAGGTGCCGTTCCTGGTGTTCATCCTGGCGGTGCTCTCCCTTTCCGAGGTGATCATCGGCTTCACCTGGTCGACCCTGCTCTCGCGCACCGCCGGCCTGTCCAACGTGCTGGTCTGGCTGGGGGCGCTGGCCCGGGCGGAGGCCTGGACGCCCAGCTTCGGCGCGCTCCTGATGGGGCTCTGCTACCTGGGCTTCCCTTACACCGTGCTGATCCTCTACCCGGCTTTGTCGCGCCTGGACCCGGAGCTGCCGGAAGCGTCGCGGATGCTGGGCGCCTCGCCGTTGCGCACCTTCTTCCTGGTGGTGGTGCCGGTCCTGAAGAACTCCCTGATCGGGGCGCTGATCATGGTGTTCGTGTTCAACCTGGGCGCCTTCCTGCTGCCCCAGGTGCTGGGCCGGCCGCAGCACTGGACCCTGTCGGTGCACATCACCGACCAGGCGGTGTTCCAGTCGAACATCCCGTTCGCCGCGGCCATGGCGATCTTCCTGATGCTGGTGAGCCTGGCCTTCATCGGGCTCACCATGGTGCTGGGGACCAACCGGGAGGCGCCCCGATGAGCCGGTTCGGCCGCGACCTGTTCATGGGCCTGGTCGTGCTGTTCATGGCGCTGCCGCTGCTGGTGGTGGCCGGCGTGTCCCTCAACGGCGGCCAGCAGCTGCGCTTCCCGCCGCGCGACCCGTCGCTTGGCTGGTACGCTGAGCTGTTCAACGAGCCGGCCTGGCTGAACGCCATGAGCAACAGCCTGATCATTGCGTTCAGTTCCGCTGCCCTGGCGGTCCTGATCGCGTTCCCGCTGGCCTGGTTCATCTGGCGGTGGCGGGTCGGCTACGGCAAGCTGCTCTATGGGCTCGGGGTGGCGCCGTTCACCCTGCCGCCGGTGATCACTGCCCTGGGCTTCCTGGTGTTCTGGGTGAGCGTCGGCCTGTACGGCTCGATCGTCGCCACCATCGTCAGCCACGCGATCTTTTTCGTCACCCTGCCGCTGGTGATGATCAGCCTGGGCCTGAACGCCATCGACCGGCAGCTCCTGGAGGCGGCCACCACCATGGGCGCCGACGAGGCGACCGTGTTCCGGACCGTCACCCTGCCCCTGGTGCGGCCCTACCTGATCTCCGGCTACGCCTTCGCCTTCGTGCTCAGCCTGAACGAGTACATCGTGGCCTACATGGTGGCGGGCTTCACCGTGGAGACGCTGCCGATCAAGATCTTCAACAGCCTGCGCTACGGCTACACTCCCGTCATGGCGGTGGTGGCCGTGGTGTTCGTGCTGCTGGCGACCGTGATCTTCGGGCTGATCGCGCGCTTTGGCGACCTGCCCAAGCTGCTCGGCGCCTGGTCCAGGGACTGACCATCATGACCACCACCGGCGAAGTCCTGGTCCGCCTGCTGGAGGCCCACGGCATCGAAATCGTGTTCGGCATCCCTGGCGTGCACACGGTCGAGCTTTATCGCGGTCTGCCCGCGACCGGGCTTCGCCACGTCACCCCGCGCCACGAGCAGGGCGCCGGGTTCATGGCCGACGGCTATGCCCGCGCCACCGGCCGTCCGGCCGCCTGCTTCACCGTGACCGGCCCGGGCGTCACCAACATCCTGACCGCCATGGGCCAGGCGTATGGCGACAGCGTGCCGATGCTGGTGGTCTCCAGCGTCAACCGCACCGACCAGCTGGGCATGGGGCGCGGCGCCCTGCACGAACTGGCCGCGCAGCGCGACCTCGCCGCCCAGGTCAGCGCGTTCAGCCACACGATCCTCTCGCCCGACCAGCTGCCCGAGGTGCTGGCCCGCGCCTTCGCCCTGTTCCGCAGCAGCCGGCCGCGCCCGGTCCTGATCGAGATCCCCACCGATGTGATCCGTGCCGAGGCCGGCCATCTCGACCTGACGGTGCGCCCGGCGCCGGAGCCGCCCGGCCCGGGGCCGGCCGCCATCGCCCGGGCAGCCGAGCTGCTGCGCCAAGCCGTGCGGCCGCTGGTGGTGCTGGGCGGCGGTGCGGTGGAGGCCGGCGAGCCGGCCCGGGCGCTGATCGAACTGCTGGGCGCCACCTTCACCAACACGGTCAACGCCAAGGGCGTGATGCCGCCGGGCCATCCTTTGCATCTGGGCGAGAATCTGGGCTTCCAGCCCCTGCGCCAGGCGCTGCGCGAGGCGGACGTGGTGCTGGCGGTGGGCACCGAGTTCGGCGAGACCGAGATGTATCCCGATCCGCAGGAACTGGCGTTCGACGGCCGGTTGATCCGGATCGACATCGATCCAGGACAGCTGGCGCGCATACGGACAGCCGACGTGCCGATCGTGAGCGATGCCCGAACGGCGCTGGACGCGCTTCTGCAGGCGGTCCGGGCGCCCAATCTGGCCGGGGACGGTCGGGAACGGGCGATGAAGGTCCGCACGGAGGTCCAGGCCCTGTGGTGGCCCGCCATTGCCGGCCAGCGGCGGGTCCTGGACGCGGTCGACCGGGCGCTGCCCGGGGCGGTGATCGCCGGCGACCAGACCCAGCCGGTCTATGGCGGCAACCAGTTCTACGCCCCTGCCCGGCCGCGCTCCTGGTTCAACGCCTCCACCGGCTACGGCACGCTCGGCTATGCGCTGCCGGCGGCGATCGGGGCGAAGCTGGCGGTCCCGCACCGCCCGGTGCTGGCGCTGATCGGCGATGGCGGCTTCCAGTTCACCCTGCCCGAGCTGGCCTCCGCGGTGGAAGCGCAGGTGCCGATCGTGATCCTGCTCTGGAACAACCGGGGCTATGGCGAGATCAAGACCTATATGAACGAGACAGGGGTGCCGCCGATCGGCGTCGAACTGGTGACGCCGGACTTCGTGGCGATCGCCCGGGCCTATGGCTGCGCGGCGGATCGGGCCACCGGCCTCGATCACCTGGACGCGCTGCTGCAGGCTTCGGTCGGGCGCAGCGTCCCGACGCTGATCGAGATCGACGAGGCGGCGCCGTTTCTGGCTGCTGAAGGATGACGACGATGCGGGTGAGGCTGTTCCAGGGACCGCTGAAAGCAGGAACGCCGGCGGAGAACCTGGAGCACATGGCCGAGGTGGCGGCGCGCCAGGAAGGCGGGCTGCTGGTCAGCCCGGAAATGTTCCTGTCCGGCTACAACATCGGCCGGGAAGCGGCGGCACGGCTGGCCGAGCCGGTCGATGGGCCGTCGGCGCGACGGGCAGCGATGATCGCCAGGGCCACCGGCACCGCCCTGCTGTACGGCTACCCCGAGCGCGGAGAGGACGGGCAGGTCTACAACGCCGCGATCCTGATCGACCGGACCGGCCGGACGCTGCTGAACTACCGCAAGTGCCACCTGTTCACCGACCTGGATCGCGCGATGTTCCAGCCGGGTCCGGCGCATGCCCCGGTGGTCGAGCTGGACGGGATCCGGGTGGGCGTCCTGATCTGCTACGACGTCGAGTTTCCGGAGGCGGTTCGGGCGCTGGCCCTGGAGGGCGCGCAGCTGGTGGCGGTGCCGACTGCGCTGATGCAGCCCTACGACGTGATCGCGCGCACCATCGTCCCGGCCCGCGCCATCGAGAACCAGGTCTTCATCGCCTATGCCAACCATTGCGGGCGGGAAGGCGAACTCGACTATTGCGGGCTGAGCTGCGTGGTCGGCCCCGAGGGCCAGGACCTTGCCCGTGCCGGCCGCGGCGAGGAGGTGGTCGGCGCCGAGATCGACCTCGCCATACTGGACCGCTCGCGCCCGCTCTACACCTATCTCGCCGACCGCCGGCCGGAGCTGTACGCGCCGCTGGCCCACGGAGACCCTGCATGACCTTCAACCAGCCGCTCGGTGGCAACGAGATGCCGCGCTTCGCCGGGCCGGGCACGATGATGCGCCTGCCGGCCGCCGCATCCGCCGAAGGCCTGGATGCCTGCTTCGTCGGGATCCCCATGGACATCGGCGCCTCGCACCGGGCCGGGACCCGGTTCGGGCCGCGCCAGATCCGCCAGGAATCGACGATGATCCGGCCCTACAACATGGCGACCCGGGCCGCCCCCTTCGACAGCCTGCAGGTGGCGGACATCGGCGACATCCCCACCAACACGTTCGACCTGAAGAAGTCGGTCCAGATCATCGAGGACCATTACGACCGGATCCTGGCGACCGGCTGCATCCCGCTGGGTCTCGGCGGCGACCACACCCTGGTCTACCCGATCCTGCGCGCGGTCGCGAAGAAGCACGGGCCGGTCGGGCTGATCCATGTGGATGCCCATGCCGACATCAACGACGAGATGTTCGGCGAGAAGATCGCGCACGGGACCCCGTTCCGCCGCGCGGTCGAGGCCGGCGCCATCGACACGAAGCGGGCCATCCAGATCGGCCTGCGCGGCTCGGGCTATGCCGCCGACGATTTCGACTGGCCGCGCCAGCAGGGCTTCCGGGTCGTCCAGGCCGAGGAGTGCTGGCACAAGTCGCTGGTGCCGCTCATGGCCGAGGTCCGCGCCATGATGGGCGACGGCCCGGTCTACATGAGCTTCGACATCGACAGCCTGGACCCTGCCTTCGCGCCTGGCACCGGCACGCTGGAGGTGGGCGGGCTCACCATCTGGCAGGCCCTGGAGATCGTGCGCGGCTGCCGGGGCCTGAACCTGGTCGGCTGCGACCTGGTCGAGGTGTCGCCTCCCTACGACCAGGCCGGAACCACCGCGCTGGTCGCGGCCAACATCCTGTTCGAGATGCTGTGCGTGCTGCCGGGGGTCCAGTACCGGAGCTGAGGGGGCCGACCGATGTCCGCATCCATGCCGGGGGTCCGGGCGCGCGGCGCAGACACCCGGCCGGTCACCATGTTCGGGCCGGACTTCCCGTTCGCCTATGACGACCATGTCGCCCACCCGGCAGGGCTCGGCCGGCTGCCGGCGACGCGGCACGGCACCGAGGTGGCGGTGATCGGCGCCGGGATCTCGGGCATCGTCGCGGCTTATGAGCTGATGAAGCTGGGCCTCAAGCCGGTGGTCTACGAGGCCGACCGGATCGGCGGGCGGCTGCGCTCGGAGACGTTCAAGGGCGGCGACGGCACCATTGCCGAGCTGGGCGCCATGCGCTTCCCGCCCTCCTCCACGACGCTGTTCCACTACATGGACAAGGTCGGGCTGCGCACCCGGCCCTTCCCCAACCCGCTCACCCCCGCCTGCCGCAGCACCGTGATCGAGCTGGGCGGCCAGGCCCACTACGCCCGCCGGCTGGCGGACCTGCCGCCATTGTTCCAGGAGGTGGCCGATGCCTGGAAGGAGATGCTGGAGCAGGAGGCATCGTTCTCCGAGGTGCAGGCCGCCATCCGCGCCCGCGACGTGCCTACGCTGAAAGCGGTCTGGAACCAGCTGGTCCCCGCCCTGGACGAGCAGAGCTTCTACGGCTTCATCGCCCGCTCGAAAGCGTTTGCCCGGCGCTCGTTCCGCCATCGCGAGGTGTTCGGCCAGGTCGGCTTTGGCACCGGCGGCTGGGACACCGACTATCCCAACTCGATGCTGGAGATCCTGCGGGTCGTCTACACCAACGCCGACGAGGACCATCGCTCCGTGCTGGGCGGGGTCGAGCAACTGCCGGTGCGCCTGTGGGAGCAGAAGCTGGACGGACTGGTGCACTGGCCGGACGGCACCTCGCTCAAGGCGCTGCACAACGGCATGCCGATGCCCGGGGTGGCCAGGATCGGGCGGGACGCCGACGGCCGGATCGCGATCACCGACCGCTGGGGCAACCGGCAGTGCTTCGAGGCCGCCGTGGCGACCTGCCAGGTCTGGCTGCTGTCCGCGCGGATCGACTGCGACGAGGCGCTGTTCCCCCATCCCATGTGGATGGCGATGGAGCGCACCCACTACATGCAGGCGTCCAAGACCTTCGTGCTGGTGGACCGGCCGTTCTGGAAGGACGTCGATCCCGCCACCGGGCGCGACCGGATGAGCATGACCCTGTCCGACCGGCTGACCCGCGGCACCTACCTGCTCGACCAGGGCGAGGGCAGGCCAAGCGTGATCTGCCTGTCCTACACCTGGAACGACGACGCCCTGAAATGGCTGTCCCTGCCGGTGGACGAGCGGGTGCGGCTGATGCTGCACAGCCTGGCGCAGATCTACCCTGGCCTGGACATCCGCCGGCACATCATCGGCCACCCGATCACCGTCTCCTGGGAAGCCGACCCGAACTTCATGGGCGCGTTCAAGGCCAACCTGCCCGGCCACTACCGCTACCAGCGCCGCCTGTTCACGCATTTCATGCAGGACGGGCTGCCGCCCGGACAGCGCGGCATCTTCCTGGCCGGCGACGACGTGTCCTGGACAGCGGGATGGGCAGAAGGGGCGGTCACGACGGCTTTGAACGCGGTCTGGGGTGTTGTACGTCATCTCGGCGGATCGAGCCTCCCCGGCAACCCTGGTCCGGGCGATCTGTTCCAGGACCGGGCCCCGGTGGCGCTTCCCGACTGATCGGAGTGACTGGATCGTGACGAGCAACGCGGACCTCCGCGCCCGGCGTGACGCCGCCGTGGCACCCGGGGTCAGCAACCCCACCGGCGTCTATGCCGCAAAGGCGGAGAACGCCTTCGTCTGGGATGTCGAAGGCAGGCGCTACATCGATTTTGCCGGCGGGATCGGCGTGCAGAATGTCGGCCACCGCCACCCCAAGGTGCTGGAGGCGGTCCGCCGGCAGCTGGACGGCTTCACCCACACCGCCTTCCAGGTCCTGCCCTACGAGCTCTACGTGGAGCTGGCCGAGAAGCTGAACGCGCTGGCTCCAGGGCCTGCCCGCAAGAAGACCATCCTGTTCACCACCGGGGCCGAGGCCAACGAGAACGCGGTGAAGATCGCCCGCGCCGCCACCGGCCGGCCGGGCGTGATCGCCTTTTCCGGCGCCTTCCATGGCCGCACCCTCCTGACCCTGGCGCTGACCGGCAAGGTGTCGCCCTACAAGACCGGATTCGGGCCGATGCCGGGCGAGGTCTACCACGCCCCGTTCCCCTCACCCTATCACGGGGTGAGCGAGCGGCAGTCGCTGGACGGGATCGAGGACCTGTTCCGCTACGACATCGGCCCGGACCGGGTCGGCGCCATCATCATCGAGCCGGTGCAGGGCGAAGGCGGCTTCCACGTGGCGCCGTTCGGGTTCCTGCGCGAGTTGCGGGCCTTGTGCGACCGGCACGGCATCCTGCTGATCTCGGACGAGGTGCAGGCCGGGATGGGCCGGACCGGCAGGTATTTCTCGATCGAGCATTCCGGCGTGGTGCCGGACCTGGTGGTCACCTCGAAGAGCCTGGCGGCCGGGCTGCCGCTCTCGGCGGTGATCGGCCGGGCCAAAATCATGGACAAGGTCGGCCAGGGCGGGCTCGGCGGCACCTTTTCCGGCAATCCTTTGGCCTGCGCGGCGGCGCTGGCGGTGCTGGAGGTGATCGAGGAGCAGGGCCTCCTGCAACGCAGCCTGGACCTGGGCGCCCTTCTGACCGAACGGCTAGAGGGGATCGCGCGGCGCAACGACGTCACCTCGATCGGCGAGGTCCGCGGCCTCGGAGCGATGGTGGCCATCGAGCTGGTCGCCGACCGGGCGACCAGGGAGCCGGCCACGGCGCTTGCCCGCAAGGTCGCGACCCTGGCGCGCCGCGACGGCCTGGTGATCCTGACCAGCGGCTATGCCGGCAACGTGCTGCGGGTGCTGGTCCCGCTCACCGCCCCCGACGAGGTGGTCGAGGAAGGCCTGTCGATCCTGGAGCGGGCGCTGATCGAGGCGGAAGCCTGATCGCGTCCTGCCCACGGGCGGTGAGCCGCCGGTGGGCAGGACGGAACGGTCAGCCGCGGCCGATGAACGGCATCTTGGTGGCCATCACCGTGACGAACTGGACGTTCGCGTCCAGCGGCAGGCTCGCCATGTGCACGATCGTGTCGGCGACATGGGCCGCGTCGATCTTGGGCTCCGGCTTGATCGAGCCGTCCGCCTGGGGGACGCCGCCATCCATCTTCTTGGTCATCTCGCTGGCGGCGTTGCCGATGTCGATCTGGCCGCAGGCGATGTTGTACTTGCGCCCGTCCAGCGAGGTGGAGCGGGTGAGCCCGGTGACCGCGTGCTTGGTCGCGGTGTAGGCGATCGAGTTCGGCCGCGGCACGTGCGCCGAGATCGAGCCGTTGTTGATGATCCGCCCACCCTGCGGGTCCTGGTCCTTCATGAGCTTGAAGGCTTCCCGGGTGCACAGGAACGAGCCGGTCAGGTTGGCGTCGACCACTGCCTTCCAGTCGTCGTAGGTCAGCTCCTCCAGGAGCGCGTTGCGGCCGAACGTGCCGGCATTGTTGAACAGGAGGTCGAGGCGGCCGAAGCGCTCCTTGATCTTCGCGAACAGGTTCTGCACCGAGGCGTCGTCGCTGACATCGGTGGCAACGCCCAGCGCCTTGTCGGTACCCAGTTCCTGGACAACCCCGTCCAGCTGCTCCTGCCGCCTGCCGGCCACCACCACCGACCAGCCGGCCTTCGCCAGCGCCAGCGCGGTGGAACGGCCCACCCCGCTGCCGCCGCCGGTGATCAGCGCAATTTTCTCGACTGCCATCAATCTAGCCCCCTCAAGGTCGTTCCGCCTTCATGGAGGCGACCACGCGCTGGGCCAAGGGGTGATCGGCAAGTTCTTCCACCGGAACCTCCAGCCGGCGGCGCCAGTTCGGCCGCTCCATGTCGGTGCCGGGCAGGTTGAGCTGCTCGACCTCGCCCACCAGGTCCTCGGCCTGGGCCAGCACCAGGGAGCAGGGGGTGCGCGCCAGCATGGCATGGGCAGCCGGCGCCAGCGCGGCCTCGTCGGCCGGGTCGATGCCCATCAGCGCCGCGAGGCCCGCCTTTTCCTCCGCACGCTCGGCCAGGGCCTGATCGGAGGGTGCGGTGCCGTGCACCCGGGCGCGCAGCTCGATGTCGTCGGCCTTCCAGAACCCGGCAAGCGTCGCCAGGTCGTGGGTGGAGATGCAGGCGGCGGCGCGCTCCGCCCACTCGCCCGGCGGCTTGAACCGCATGCCGTCCCGCTCGAACCACATCACCTTGGTGGACAGGATGTCGGCATCGGCCAGGCGGTCGCCGAAGCCTTCCGGCACCGTGCCCAGGTCCTCGGCCACCACCATGCAGGAATATTCGTGGCTGGACAGCGCCAGCTCGGCGAACATCGCGTCGACCGGGTTGCGCACATAGGCGCCGTCCAGCGCCGAGGCGCCGGAGGGCACCCAGAACAGGCGCTGCAGGGTCATGGCGTGGTCGATCCGCAAGGCGCCGGCATGGCGCATGTTGGCGCGCAGCAGGTCGCGCCAGCCGGCCAGGCCCTCGGCCATCAGCACCTGCGGGTCGAGCGGCGGTACGCCCCAGATCTGCCCGGTCGGGCTGAACGGGTCGGGCGGCGAGCCGACCGCGACGTTCTGGGCGAACCGGTCCTGCTGCGACCAGAACTCCGCCCCTTCCGGCGCAGCCCCCACCGCAAGGTCGCGGTAGAGCCCCACCGCCATGCCCTCGGCCTGGCCGGCCGCGGCGGCGAGCTGCTGGTCGAGCATCCATTGCAGGTAGGCGAAGAAGCGGACCCGGGCCGGATCGACCCGGTCGCCCACCGTCTCCGGCCGGCGCGCCCATTCCGGCCAGGCGCGCCAGTTGCTGGAGCCGAACTGCTCCTCCAGCGCCTGGAAGGTGGCGAACGCCGTGATCTGGCTGCCGAATTCGGCGATGAACAGGTCGAGGCCGGACTGGTCGCTCAAGGCGGCGTAGGACTGCTCGGCGGCGGCGAGCTTGCCCATCGCGACCTTGGGATAGTCGATGATCCGGCCGCCGCTCTCTGGCAGGTACTGCCGGTCCAGCACGCTGGCGAGATAGCGCTGGTCCAAAAAGCGGCGGTCGGACGGGTAGTACGGGCTGGCCCGGCCGGGATCGCTCAGAAACAGGGCGTGGAACGGGTTCAGCCCGACCACGTCGGCGCCGAGCTTCTTGCAGGCGTCGACGAACAAGGCGAGCGTGCCGAAATCGCCGATGCCCGGATCGTGCTCCTGGCGGCGCAGGGAATAGAGATGGGTGGTCACCCCGAACCGGCGCCCCCCGTCGCGCAGCGCCGGCGGCAGGAAGCAGCGGCCGGGCGAGACGATCAGGTGGGCCGGGCCGTGCTCGCCGCGGACCTGCCAGCGGCCGGCCGGCAGGGCTTCCGGCAGGGTGACCCGCCAGCGGGTGCGCGTCGCTCCGTCCAGCTGGCGCTGCCCGACCTGCTGGCCGTCGGCCGGGCGCAGGGTGATCCGGCGTTCCTGGCCGTCCTCCGACGCCAGGTCGAGTTCCAGAGCGCGCTCGGCGTCCGAGACGGTGACGTCCAGCACGATCGGCCGGTCGGCGCGGCCGCTGGAGAGCTTCGGCAGGGTCGCCTGCCAGGGCGCCTGATCCAGCCGGGTGAAGGAATCGGCGATGTCGCCCGGGCTGTCGGCCGGGATCCGCATCGCGCGCAGCAGCGCCTTCAGGCTGTCCGGCGCCACCTCGTGGCGGGTGCCGGCGATGTCCCACCAGGCGAGGTCGATGCCGGCGAGGTCGGCCAGCCGCTTCAGGGTCTCAGGGTCGTTGCCGTCGCTGGGGGCGGCGCGGTCGGTCAGCACGGTCACGGATCGGGCCTGCAGCTCGGGTTGGATGCCATGCGGCACCGGTGAAGCGCCCGACGCGGACGATAGTTCCAGCCGCCAGCGATGATCGGCGGGCGGCAGGGTCAGGCGGACCGGGGCGTCGTGGGCGTTGACCGCGACATAGACATGATCTGGGTCTTCCAGACCATGGGCGTCCGGCTCGGTGCGCAGCTCCATGCCGATAAAGCGGCGGTCGTGGCGGTACCAGTCGCCATTGTCGAAGGCGCGGCCGTCCTCGCGCCGCCAAGTCACGCTCTGCCCGTTCAGGAAGCGCTCGGGATGCAGGGCGGGATGCGCCTGGCGCAGGCGGACGAGCTGGCCGACCAGATCCACCAGCCCCTCGCCCTCCGGCGGCAGCTCGGTCCAGTTCAGCCAGGTCTGCGGCCCGTCCTGACAGTAGGCGTTGTTGTTGCCGCCCTGGCTGCGGGCGAACTCGTCGCCCATGGTCAGCATCGGGGTGCCGCGCGAGAGGATCAGGGCTGCCATCAGCGCGCGGATGTCGTCCTTGCGCCTGGCCACCACCGCCGGATCGTTGGACGGTCCCTCGACCCCGTTGTTCCAGGAATGGTTGTCGTCGGTCCCGTCGCGACTGTCCTCCAGGTTGGCCTGGTTGTGCTTGCGCTCGTAGGAGACCAGGTCGCGCAGGGTGAAGCCGTCATGGGCGGTGATGAAGTTCAGGCTGGCCCAGGGCCCCCGGCCGTTCCGGCCGAACAGGTCCTGCGAGCCGGCCAGCCGGGTCGCCAGCGGGCCGATCATCTCCGGCTCGCCCTTCCAGAACCGGCGCAGGTCGTCCCGGTAGCGGTCGTTCCATTCGGTGAACCCGTCCGGGAAGTTGCCGGTCTGCCAGCCGCCCGGCCCGATGTCCCAGGGCTCGGCGATCAGCTTCAGGTCGGCCAGGACCGGGTCCTGGCGCAGCGCCATCAGGAAGGCGCCGTCGCCCTGGAAGCCGGCCGCATTCCGCGCCACGGTCGGGGCCAGGTCGAAGCGGAAGCCGTCCACGCCCAGGGACGCCCAGTGGCGCAGCGAATCCATGACCAGGCGCAGCACCGGCGCCCGCTCGACCGCCAGCGTGTTCCCGCAGCCCGAATCGTTCAGGTAGGAGCGGGGGTCGGCCGGGTCCAGGCGGTAGTAGAGGGCGTTGTCCAGGCCGCGCAGGGAAACGGTCGGGCCGAACTCGTCGCCCTCGGCGCTGTGGTTGTAGACCACGTCCAGGATCACCTCGAGCCCGGCCCCGTGCAGGCGCTCGACGGTGGCCGCCAGCTCGTCCTCCCCGCCGTCGACCAGGTAGCGCGGGTCGGGAGCGGAGAAGGCCACCGGGTTGTAGCCCCAGTAGTTGCCGAGGCCGTTCTCCACCAGATGGCGCTCGTCCAGGAAGGCGTGGATCGGCAGGAGCTCCACCGCGGTCACGCCGAGCCTGGTCAGGTGGTCCAGGATCGCCGGCTCGGCCAGGCCGGTCAGCTTGCCGCGCACCCGTTCCGGCAGGGCCGGGTGCAGCCTGGTCAGGCCCTTCACATGGGCCTCGTAGACGATGGTCCGGGTCCAGGCGGTGCGCGGGCGGCTGTCGGCGCAAGGCCGGGACGGCTTGGTCACGATCGCCTTGGGCATGTCCGGCGCGCTGTCCTGCTCGTCGAAGGACAGGTCGGCGTCGTGATGGCCGCGCTGGTAACCGAACATGGAGCGCGCCAAGCGGAACGGCCGGTCCAGCATCCGGGCGAACGGGTCGACCAGCAGCTTGTTCGGGTTGAAGCGGTGGCCGGCCCTCGGCGCGTAGGGCCCATGGACGCGCAGGCCGTAGCGGGTGCCGGGCGCCACGCCCTCGATCCGGCCGAACACGATGCCGTTGGACCGCTCCGGCAGGGCCAGGCGGGCGATCTCCCGCTCGCCCCTGCCGTCGAAGATGCAGAACTCGATCTTCTGCGCGTCGACCGTCGGCAGCGCGACGTTCACGCCATTCCCGTCAAGGGTGACGCCCAGCGGATAGGGACGCCCCGGGAGGACCCGCAGGTCCACTCAGGTGATCACGGTGGGAGCGTCGCGACCGGTGCGCGCCTTGATGGCGGCGATCTGCTCGGCGGTCTCGATCAGGTCGGCCAGCACCTCCTGGGTGTCCAGGTCCAGGCGGGCGGGGTCGGCCTCGAACCGCTCCAGGTAGAGGCGCAGGGTGGCGCCGGCCGTGCCGGTGCCGGACAGGCGCAGCACGATGCGGGAGCCGTCGTCGAACAGGATGCGGATCCCCTGCTTGGCGCTGGTCGAGCCGTCGACCGGGTCCTTGTAGGCGAAGTCGTCGGCGCGGGCGACGCCGCGGCCGTTGATGATCCGCCCGGCAAGCTCGCACAGGCGGCCGCGCAGCTCGTCGACCAGGCTGTTGGCCGCGGCCGCGTCGACCTCCTCGTAGTCGTGGCGGGAGTAGTAATTCCGCCCGTAGGTCGCCCAGTGCTCGGCCATGATCTGCTTCACCGGCTGCTGGCGCACCGCCAGGATGTTCAGCCAGAGCAGGACGGCCCACAGCCCGTCCTTCTCGCGGACATGGTCGGACCCGGTGCCGGCACTCTCCTCGCCGCAGATGGTCGCCATCCCGGCATCCAGCAGGTTGCCGAAGAACTTCCAGCCGGTGGGCGTCTCGTACAGGCCGATCCCCAGCGCCTCGGCGACCCGGTCGGCGGCCCCGCTGGTCGGCATCGAGCGGGCGATGCCCTTCAGCCCGCCGGCATAGCCCTTGGCCAGGTGCGCGTTGGCGGCAAGCGCCGCCAGGCTGTCGGAAGGCGTGACGAAGATGCCCTTGCCGATGATCAGGTTGCGGTCGCCGTCGCCATCCGAGGCGGCGCCGAAGTCCGGGGCGTCCGGCCCCATCATCAGGTCGTGCAGCTCCTTGGCGTGCACCAGGTTCGGGTCGGGATGGTGCCCGCCGAAGTCGGGGGACGGCGTGCCGTTGACCACCGTGCCCGCCGGAGCGCCCAGCGCACCCTCCAGGATGGCGTGGGCATAGGGGCCGGTCACCGCATGCATGGCGTCGAAGCGCATGCGGAAGCCGGCCTGGAACATCTCGCGGATCTTGTCGAAGTCGAACAGGTTGGCCATCAGGCCGAGATAATCCTCGGCCGGATCGATCACGTGGACGGTCAGGCCGTCGACGTCGGTCGTGCCGATCTGGTCCAGGTCGACGTCCGGCGCGTCCGAGATCCGGTACGCGGTGATCGTGGTGCTCTTCGCGAAGATTGCCTCGGTGATCTTCTCCGGCGCCGGGCCGCCATTGTCGGTGTTGTACTTGATGCCGAAATCGCCGTCCGGCCCGCCCGGGTTGTGCGAGGCCGACAGGATGATCCCGCCATAGGCCTTGCGGGCGCGGATCACGCAGGAGGCGGCCGGGGTCGACAGGAGCCCGCCCTGCCCGACCAGCACGGTGCCGAACCCGTTGCCGGCAGCCATCTTGATGATGGTCTGGATCGCCTCACGGTTGAAGTACCGGCCGTCGCCGCCGACGACCAGCATCTTGCCCTGCTTGTCGTCCAGGCTGTCGAAGATCGCCTGGACGAAGTTCTCGACATAGCGCTCCTGCATGAAGACCTGGGTCTTCTTGCGCAGACCGGAAGTGCCGGGCTTCTGGTCCTGGAATGGCTCGGTCTGGATCGTCGCTATCGTCATGCCGCCACTCCGTTCTCCTGCGCCAGCGACCGGAACAGGGAGGCATAGGCTCCGGCCCTGACCTCCCAACCAAGATCGCTGGTCATCCCGTTGCGCTGCATCTTGGCCCACAAGCCAGGCTGCCGGTAGAGGGCGATGGTCCGGTAGATCGCATCCTTGAGGGCATCGGCGGTGACCGGGTGGAACTGCACCCCGGTGGCGACGCCCGCGGCCTGGGCGGCGTCGTTGGCGTCGATCACCGTGTCGGCGAGACCGCCGACACGGCTGACCACCGGGATGCAGCCGTAGCGCAGGGCGTAGAGCTGGGTGAGGCCGCACGGCTCGAAGCGGGACGGAACCAGGATCGCGTCGGAGCCCGCCTCCAGGAGATGGGCGAACTCCTCGTTGTAGCCGAACACGCAGGCGACCCGGCCGGGATACTGCTCGGTCAGGCGTTGATAGCTGCCTTCCAGCTGGACATCGCCCGCCCCCAGCACGGCAAGCTGGCCGCCGGCCTCCAGGAGATGGGGAGCGGCCTGCAGGATCAGGTCGACGCCCTTCTGCCAGGTCAGCCGGGTGATCACGCAGAACAGCGGCGAGTCGTCCTGGTCCAGCCCGAGCCGGCTGCACAGGGCGGTCTTGTTCTCGGCCCGGTCGGCCAGGCTGCCGACCGCGTAGTTCTTCGCCAGCAGCGGATCGGTGGCCGGGTTCCAAACATCCATGTCGATGCCGTTGACGATCCCGCTCAGCCGCGCGGCACGCGCGTTCAGCAGGCCGTCCAGGCCCATGCCGCCCTCGGCGGTCCGGATCTCCCGGGCATAGCTCGGGCTGACGGTGGTGATCCGGTCCGCATAGTTCAGCCCGGCCTTGAGGAAGCCGATCTGCCCGTAATACTCGACCCCCTCCGGCACGAACGCGCTGGCCGGCAGGTGCAGGTCGTCCAGGAGGCGCGCCGGGTACTGGCCCTGGAAGGCCAGGTTGTGCACGGTCATCACCGTGGCCGGCCGGCGGCCGCCGAACAGCGCCAGATAGGCGGGCACCAGCCCGGCCTGCCAGTCATGGGCATGCACGATGTCCGGCTGGAAGCCCGGCAGGAGCCCCCTGCCCAGCCTGGCCGCCACGATCGAGAGGGCGGCGAAGCGCTGGGCGTTGTCCGGCCAGTCCAGGCCGGCCGCGTCCAGGTAGGGCCCGCCCGGCCGGTCGAACAGATGCGGCGCGTCGACCAGGAGCAGGTCGGCGCCGTCGGCGTTCTTCGCCGCCAGCAGCCGGCCGTCGGCCCCGAACAGGTCCGGAAGCTGCAGGACCGGCTCGACCTGGCCGGCCCTGGCCAGCACCTGCCGATAGGCCGGCAGCAGGGTGCGGACCCGGACGCCGTGCGGCGCCAGGGCATTCGGCAGCGCCCCCACCACGTCGGCGAGGCCGCCCGTCTTGATCAAGGGGAAGCATTCGGAGGCGACCGACAGGGCCTGCAGGCTCATCAGACGGCCAGCCGGTCGATCATGGGCTGGGTGATCAGGCAGATGCCGCGGCTGGTCCGGCGGAAGCGCTGGGCATCCAGTTCCGGATCCTCGCCGACCACGAGCCCGTCCGGGATCACCACGCTGCTGTCGACCACCACGTTGCGCAGGCGGGTGCCCCGGCCGATCTGGGCGCGCGGCAGCACCACCGCGCCGTCGAGCAGGCCGTAGGAGTGGACATGGACGCCGGTGGACAGGAGCGAGCGCCGGATCCGCGAGCCGGACACGATGCAGCCGCCAGCGACCAGCGAGCTGACCGCCTCGCCCCGGCGCCCGTCCACGTCGTGGACGAACTTGGCCGGCGGGGTGAGCTCGGAATAGGTCCAGATCGGCCAGTCCTGGTCGAACAGGTCCAGCTCCGGGACGATGTCGGTCAGGTCGATGCTGGCTTCCCAGTAGGCATCGATCGTGCCGACATCGCGCCAGTACGCCATGCTCTCCGCCTTGGAGCGGACGCAGGACTGGGTGAAGCGGTGCGCCACCGCCTTGCCGTGCTCGACGATGTAGGGGATCAGGTCCTTGCCGAAGTCCCGGGCGGAACCGGGGGTCTCCGCGTCGCGGCGGAGCTGGTCGAACAGGAAGTCGGTCTTGAAGACGTAGATCCCCATGCTGGCCAGCGCCACGTCCGGGCTGCCTGGAATGCTGGGCGGATCGGCCGGCTTCTCCAGGAAGTCGACGATACGGGATTCCTCGTCGACATGCATCACCCCGAACGCGGTCGCCTCCATGCGCGGGACCTCCAGGCAGCCGACGGTCACGTCGGCGCCGGTATCCACATGCTGCTGGAGCATCAGGCCGTAATCCATCTTGTACACATGGTCGCCGGCCAGGATGACCATGTACTCCGGGGCATAGTCCTGGATGATGTCGATGTTCTGGAAGACCGCATCGGCGGTCCCCTCATACCACTGGGTCTCCGAGACCCGCTGGCTGGCGGGCAGGATGTCGAAGCCCTCGTTGCGCTCGTGGCGCAGGAAGTTCCAGCCGCGCTGGAGGTGGCGGATCAGGCTGTGCGCCTTGTACTGGGTCGCCACCGCGATCCGCCGGATCCCGGAATTGAGCGCGTTGCTGAGCGCGAAGTCGATGATCCGGGTCTTGCCGCCGAAGAACACCGCGGGCTTGGCACGCCGGTCGGTGAGTTCATGAAGTCGCGAGCCACGTCCGCCGGCCAGGACATAGGCCATGGCATTGCGCGCCAGTGCGGTGGTGGGTGTTTTTGCTTCGACCATGCGCCGTTCCCTTCCCCGATATGCCCAGCCGCATCGCTCACGACTCCTGCACGCCCTCCGCCACGAAGAAAAGGGTGGAAAGCGGCGGCAGCGTGACCTGGGCCGAGCAGGGGCGGCCGTGCCAGGAGGTCGGCTCGCTGTCGATCCCGCCGGCATTGCCCATCCCGCTTCCCCGGTAGCAAGCGGCGTCGGTGTTCAGAACTTCCCTCCAGCGCCCCGGTTGCGGCAGGCCGATCCGATAATTCACGTGCGGATTAGGGGTGAAATTGCAGACCACCATGACCGGCGGGTGATCCGCGTCGCCCAGGCGCAGGAACGCGTAGACCGAATGCTCGGAATCGCTGGCGTCGATCCACTGGAAGCCCTCGCCATGGCAGTCGTGCCGATGGAGCGACGGCGTCTCCCGGTAGAGATGGTTCAGGTCGCGCACCAGGTCCTGGACGCCCTTGTGCAAGTCGATGTCGAGCTGGTGCCAGTCCAGGCTGCGCGCCTCGCTCCACTCGGCGCCCTGGGCGAACTCCTGGCCCATGAACAGCAGCTTCTTGCCGGGATGGCCCCACATGAAGCCGAAATAGGCCCGCAGGTTGGCGAACTTCTGCCACGTGTCGCCCGGCATCCGGGTGAGCAGCGAGCCCTTGCCGTGCACCACCTCGTCATGGCTGATCGGCAGGATGAAGTTCTCGGAAAACGCGTAGAGCAGGCCGAACGTCATCTGGTGGTGGTGCCAGCGACGATGGACCGGGTCCTTGCTGATGTAATCCAGGGTGTCGTTCATCCACCCCATGTTCCACTTGAACCCGAAGCCCAGCCCCCCCGTCCAGGTCGGCTTCGACACGCCGGGCCAGGAGGTTGATTCCTCGGCCACCGTCATCACGCCCGGGTTCTCGCCATAGGCCAGCTCGTTCATCCGGCGCATGAAGTCGACGGCTTCCAGGTTCTCGTTGCCGCCGTACTTGTTGGGCACCCACTCGTCATGCTTGCGCGAGTAGTCCAGGTACAGCATCGAGGCCACCGCATCCACGCGCAGCCCGTCCAGGTGGTAGTTGTCCAGCCAGAACAGGGCGTTGGCGTGCAGGTAGTTGATCACCTCGGCCCGGCCGAAATTGTAGATCAGGGTGTTCCAGTCCTGGTGGAAGCCCTGGCGCGGGTCGGCATGCTCGTAGAGGGCGGTGCCGTCGAAACGGCCAAGGCCGTGGGCGTCGGTCGGGAAGTGACCGGGCACCCAGTCCAGGATCAGCCCGAGGCCTGCCTGGTGGCAGCGGTCGACGAAGCGGGCGAACTCGGCCGGGCTGCCGAACCGGCTGGTCGGCGCGAACAGGCCGAGCGGCTGGTAGCCCCAGGAGCCGTCGAACGGGTGCTCGGTGATCGGCAGGAGCTCCAGATGGGTGAAGCCCATCTCGATGGCGTAGGGGATCAGCCGGTCGCCTAGTTCCTCGTAGGTCAGGAAGCGGTTGTCCTCGCCGCGCGCCCAGGATCCTAAGTGCACCTCGTAGACCGAGATCGGCGCCTGGACGTTGTGCAGGGCCGCCCGCCGGGTCATCCAGTCCGCATCCGCCCAGGCGAACGCGTCGACCTTGCTGACCCGCGAGGCGGTGCCCGGCCGGTATTCCGCGCCGAATCCCACTGGGTCGGCCTTGAGCGGCAGCAGGTTGCCGTCGGGGCCGCGGATCTCGTACTTGTACAGGGCTCCTTCGCCCACGCCCGGCACGAACAGCTCGAACACCCCCGCCCCCAGCCGGCGGCGCATCGGGTGGCGGCGGCCGTCCCAGTCGTTGAACTCGCCGACCACGGCGATCCGGTCGGCATTGGGCGCCCAGACCGCGAAATGGACGCCCCTGACGCCTTCATGCTCGATCAGGTGGGCGCCCAGCTTCTCCCACAGGCGGCGATGGGTGCCCTCGCCCAGCAGATAGTCGTCGAGCGGACCCAGCACCGGCCCGAACCGGTAGGGGTCCTCGGTCTCCCACACCACCCCCTCGAAGCTGGTGGCGCGCAGCCGGTAGGCGAGCCAGGCCGGGCGGTCCGCCAGGACCCCCTCGAAGAAGCCGGCCGGATGGCGGCGCTCCAGCGCCCCGATCGCCTCGCCCGTGGCGGTCTCGACCACCTCGACGCTCATCGCGCCGGGCAGAAAGGCGCGGATCACGATCCCGCCCTCGACTTCGTGCGGTCCCAGCACGGCGAACGGGTCGCCGTGACGGGCCTCCACCACGGCGTCCATGGCCGACTGGAGGATCAGGAAGTCGGGGGCGGGCTTCATGATCGGTCACCTCATTGTGGGTTCATGGGCGCATGCCAGATGTTCTCCGCGTACTCGCGGATCGCACGGTCCGAGGAGAACCAGCCGGCATTGGCGGTGTTGCGCAGCGACATCCGCCGCCAGTGCGCCTGCTTGCGATGGAGGGCCGCCGCCTCCTGCTGGGTCTTCGCGTAGTCAGCGAAGTCGGCAGCGACCATGAAGTAGTCGTGGTTGTAGAGATCATCGACGATCGGCGCATAGCGCCCCGGGTCGTCGGGGGAGAACACGCCGCTGCGGACCGCCTCCAGCACCTGGCTGAGATTGGGATCCGCCTCGATCACGGCGCGCGGATGATAGCCGTTGCTCCAGCGCTCGCGGACCTCGTCGGCGGTCAGGCCGAAGATCAGGATGTTGTCGCGGCCGACATGCTGGCTGATCTCGACATTGGCGCCGTCCAGCGTGCCGATGGTGACGGCGCCGTTGGCCTGGAACTTCATGTTGCCGGTGCCCGACGCCTCCATCCCGGCGGTGGAGATCTGCTCGGACAGGTCGGCGGCCGGCACCAGCATCTCGGCCAGGGTGACGTTGTAGTTCGGCAGGAACACCACGCGGAGCTTGTCGCGCACGCTCGGGTCGCGGTTGATCACGCGGGCGACGTCGTTGATCAGCTTGATGATCAGCTTGGCCCGGTGATAGCTCGCCGCCGACTTGCCGGCGAAGATCTTCACGCGGGGGGTCCAGTCTCGCTGGGGTTCCGCGCGCATCGCCTCGTACAGGTGGATGGTTTCCAGGATGTTCAGGAGCTGCCGCTTGTACTCGTGGATCCGCTTGATCTGGATGTCGAACATCGCGTCCGGATCGATCCGGATGCCGGTCCGCTGAGCTACAAACGTGGCGAGCCGGTCCTTGGCTCCCTGCTTGACCCTCGAAAAACGTTCCAGGAACAGCTGGTCCTCGGTGAACTTCTCCAGCTCCTTGAGCCGGCTGCCGTCCTGGATCCAGGCCGGGCCGATCGAATCGGTGATCAGCCGGGCCAGGTCGGGATTGCACTCCACCATCCAGCGCCGCATCGTGATGCCGTTGGTGACGTGGGTGATCCGGTCCGGGAAGATCCGGTTCAGGTCCTTGAACACGGTCTCCTTCATCAGCTCGCCGTGCAGGCCGGACACGCCGTTGACCTTCTTCGAGCCGATAAAGGCGAGATGGCCCATCCGCACGCGCCGGCCATGGGTCTCGTCGATCAGGGAGACCGAGCGGATCAGGTCGTCGTCGGCATCCGGGCGCTTGCGCACCGCCGCCAGGTGGAGGGCGTTGATCTCGAACACCAGCTGCATGTGCCGGGGCAGCATCCGCTCGAACAGCGGAACCGGCCAGGTCTCCAGCGCCTCGGGCAGCAGGGTGTGGTTGGTGTAGCCGAGCGTCCCCCGGGTAATCTCGAAGGCCTCGTCCAGCACCATGCCGTGCTGGTCGACCAGGATCCGCACCAGTTCCAGGACCGAGAGGGCCGGGTGGGTGTCGTTCAGCTGGATCGAGGCCGCCTCGGGCAGCGAGGTCAGGTCGTCGTACTGGGTCAGGTGCCGGCGGATCAGGTCCTGCAGCGAGGCCGAGGTGAAGAAGAACTCCTGGCGCAGGCGCAGCTCATGGCCTTCTGGGGTGGAATCGTCGGGGTAGAGCACCCGGGAGATCGCGGTGGCGCGGACCTGCTCGGCGAACGCGTCGACATGCTGGCCGCGGTTGAACGCGTCCAGGCGGATCGGCGTGATCGGCCGGGCCGCCCACAGGCGCAGCGTGTTGACGGTCTTGCCCTGCCAGCCGACCACCGGGGTATCATAGGCCTGGGCCAGCACCCGCTCGGACGGCTGCCAGCTGTAGGAGACCGTGCCGTCGGCATTGTCCTCGACCTCGACATGGCCGCCAAAGCCGATCTCGTAGGAGACTTCCGGGCGCTCGAACTCCCAGGGATTTCCGAACGCCAGCCAGTCCTCGGGCAGTTCGACCTGCCAGCCGTCGCGGATCACCTGGCGGAACAGGCCGAAATCGTAGCGGATACCGTAGCCGTAGCCAGGCACGCCCACGGTCGCCATGCTCTCCATGAAGCAGGCGGCCAGGCGGCCCAGGCCGCCATTGCCCAGCGCCGCGTCCGGCTCCAGCGCCTTGACCGCCTCGAAGTCGATCCCGTGCGCGGCCAGCGCCGCCTTCACCTCGTCGAGCACGCCCAGATTGCTGGCGGTGTCGGTGAGGAGCCGGCCGATCAGGAACTCCAGCGACAGGTAGTAGACCCGCTTCTTGCGCTGCCGGTAGGTCTGGTCGGTGGAATGGAACCACTGGTCGACCAGCAGGTCGCGCAGCGCCAGCGCGGTGGCCGCGTACCAGTCATGCAGCCGCGCGAACTCCGGGTTCTTGCCGACGCTGTAGCGAAGCGCCGTCACGATCGCTTCCTTCAGGTCCGTTGGCGTGCGTTTCGCGGCGGCATATCGGGGCTCGATCCTGCCGGCGGGCGACGAGGGGTGGGAACGGGTATCGATGTCCATCACGACGCAGGTCCTTCGGCGCGCCCTGGTCGCCTCGGTCGTTCCAGCAGGGGGCGCGCTGTTTGCGGAGGGGCATCGGCATGCGGCGGCTCGCGCCCGATGTCCCCGGTCTTGGATCGGCAAAGCCGCCGACGTACAATCCGGCGGGTTGCTCCGCCTTGGCAAGCGCTAGGGCGTCCGCACAGGCTTGGCTTGCATAAACGGATGGTCATCGTGCCAGCGGGGAAACACCCCCGCCCGATCCGGCCGGAAGGCGGCATCATCTTGACATCGTCCCTCGGGACGACCAGCTTCCCTGCCGTTGTCTCCGTGGTGATTTGCGCCGACCGGCTTGCGGCCACGTTAAACAAACCGCTAAAAGGTCGTGACTCAGGACGATATTCCGGCGTTCCAGCCGTGATCCGTCCCGTGTCCGTCCCTGATCGGTCGGCCTTTGCGGCCAGAAGTGAGCCAGGGACCGATCGATGCCCATCAAGATACCCAACGATCTGCCGGCAGCCGAACTGCTGCGGAACGAGGGCGTGCGCCTGATTGGCGAAGAGGACGCGCTGCAGCAGGACATCCGGCCGATGCAGGTCGGCCTGCTCAACCTGATGCCGGACAAGCTCACCACCGAGACCCAGTTCGCCCGGCTGCTCGGCGCCACCCCGCTGCAGGTCGAGCTGACCCTGATCTCCACCGGCAGCTACGTGCCCTCCAACGTCTCGCAGTCGCACCTGCAGAGCTTCTACCGCAGCTGGGAGCAGGTCGCCGACCGCAAGTTCGACGGCCTGCTGATCACCGGCGCCCCGGTCGAGCTCCTGGAGTTCGAGCAGGTGAAGTACTGGGACGAGCTGGCCCAGATCTTCGAGTGGTCCCGCACCCACGTGCATTCGACCTTCAACGTCTGCTGGGGCGCCCAGGCCGCCCTCTACCACTTCCACCACGTGCCCAAGCACACCCTGCCGCAGAAGCGGTTCGGCATCTTCCGCCACGAGGTGACCGAGCCGCGCGACGCCGCCCGCTCGCCGCTGATGCGCGGCTTCGACGACGAGTTCTGGGTGCCGGTCAGCCGCCACACCGAGGTGCGCGAGGAGGACCTGCCGACCGACGGCAGCATCCGCGTGCTGGCCCGCTCGACCCGCGCCGGCCTGTGCCTGTGCGAGGACCCGGTCAACCGGCACCTCTTCATGTTCAACCATCTGGAATACGACACGTTCACGCTGGACCGGGAGTACCGGCGCGACCTGGAGCGCGGCGCGCCCATCGAGATGCCGCTGCGCTACTACCCGGACGACGACCTGTCGAAGCGGCCGGTCAACCGCTGGCGCGCCTACGCCCACCTGCTGTTCGGCAACTGGATCAACGAGATGTACCAGACCACCCCGTTCGAGCTGGAGCAGATCGGGACCTGACCGGCCCGGCCGGTCAGTCCTGCCCGGCCAGGTCGCCCGTGTCCCGGATCCGCACCAGCCCGCCGGCCACCCCGACATAGGCGCTGCCGTCGGGACCGAGCGCGATGCCGGCGCGGCCATCGCCGAAGCCGATCCCGGTGCCGGCCAGCCGGCGGTACACGGCCCGGCCGCTCTGCAGGTCGATCGCGGTGAAGTACCAGGGATCGGCCAGGCCCGGGCCCTGCGGCTTGCTCCAGGCATAGGCCAGCCCGCTGCCGAGCGAGAGCGTCGTCCGCCCGCCCGGGATGGAGACCTGCCGGTTGGACCAGACCTGGCGGCACCGGCCATGCGCCAGGTCGATGTCGACCCGCTCCAGGCCGGGTACGGTGGTGCGGCCGCGCTCCACCGAGCGGCGGCCCTGCTGGCCATAGCCGTTCGCGGCCAGCACGGTGGCGCGCTGCCCGTCCCGCCAGGCGAAGGCCGCCAGGGGGGCGGTGGCGGCGCCGCGCATCGGGAACGCCTCGAACAGGCCGGTGCTGCAGATCAGGGCGCCGCCGCCGTTCCGAGACCGCTCGAACAGCTGCAGCTTCTCGGCCGGATCGGCATTGTCGGTGATCGCGACGAACCCCGCGCCGATCAGGGTCGGGGCGGTGGCGGAGCCCTGCCCGGGCTTGCCCGGCTTGTGGCGGCGGCCGCGATCATAGCCCTGCCGCCAGCTGATCGCCGGGCTGCCGTCCGGGCGCAGGTCCAGCCGGTAGAGCGCATGGTCGGTGACCACGAACGCGCCGCCATCCTGTTGGTCGGTGGCGAGCGGCACCGAGACCGCCTCCGCCCGGCCGTCCGGCGTCGCCAGCTGCACCGAGCGGACGGCGCAGCCTTCCGGCCGCACCGTCCCGACCAGGCCGCTGCTGGCCGCGAACCAGATCGTCCCGCCGGGACCCGGCCGGGCGGAAACGATCCACGCATTCGCGGGAAGGGCGGAGGTCAGGTCGCAGCTGGCGGTCTTCTCGAACCGGATCGAGCCGGAGGTCTTTTCCGCCCCGATCGTCACGACCCGGACCTGCCGCAGCGTCCAGATCTGGCCGGGACCGGCCAGGGTCACCACCTGGTCCTGCCCGTCCTGGAAGTGGTCGCCGCGGGCGTCAGGACGGGCGGGCAGCTGGTAGCTGGCGAGGGTCGCCAGGCTGCGCGGGTCGAGCAGGTGCAGGATCGCGCCCTTGCCGGTGCCGCACGAGGCGAGCACGCGCCCGCTCCGGTCGAAGCTCACCGTCCCGCAACCGGCGCGCAGGAAGGCCGAGCGGGCCTCCTGCGCTCCCCCCAGCGGGCCGTCGGCCAGGTAGAGGCCGCTGCCCGCAAGATCCGGGCCCGGCCCTGCCCCTTCCTGCCCGGTTCCAGCGGCGTCCGGCTCCGGCATCGCGGCGACCGGGCGCGGCAAGGCCGGCTGCCCGACAAACGCCGGGACGCCCTCCCGCGGCCCGAGTTGCGGGATCGGGTCGGGCGGCGCAGCCAGCGCCATGCCGCCGGCCAGGACCAGGCCTAGGATGGCCAAAGAACTTCCGGCAAGGCATGCAGTCCTGCTCATGGCAAAACGGCCTCGGCACGAAGACCAGCGGAGGTGCAGCGGAAAAACGACGTCATCACCCTTGTCTCATAGCACGACCATGCCGGCGCCACTACCACGCCCCGCGAACCGGAAACCTACCGGGATGAAACGCTACCCCCTTCGGCGCCGGCGAACGACATGCCCGCTCCGGCACGAGGCCATCCAGGACTTGCCGGCGCCGGCTGGCCGGTCCCGGCGGCGTCAGCGCAAGAACCGCCGATGCCGACCCGGTTAGCGCCGCGGCGGGCGGCGGTCGTTCGGCGCCAGCATCCGCACCGCGGCATGCTCGGCGGTGCGCGCCGCCGCCTGCGGCAGGGCGACGTACTGGCGCCGGCGCGGGCGGGCCACCTGGAAGGCGGGTGCCCCCAGGTAGAGCTGCTTTTGGGCCTCGGCCAGGATGATCCCGGCGAACTGCGGCCAGAGCCGCTGCCCGGCCCGCTCCAGCGGAAACGCCAGCCGCTGCAGGAGCTTCAGGTTCCAGGGCGGCACGAACATCGCCCGGCGGATCTCCCCGCGCACCAGGAGGTGGCGCGCCAGCAGGCGCTGCACCTGCCCGGCGGTGAACGGCGAGCCCTGGCCGAACGGCGTGGTGTCGGACAGGGACCACACCCCGTGGCGGTTGGGGACGATCAGCACGATCCTTCCGTCATCGGCCAGCACCCGCCAGATCTCGCGCATCAGCCGGTCCAGGCTGCGGCAGGTCTCCAGCACGTGGACCAGCAGCATCAGGTTGACGCTCTGGTCGGCCAGGGGGATCTCGTCCTCCTGGAAGATCGCCAGCCGGTTCGGCCCCTCCTCGGGCCAGCGCTGCACGATGCTGCCCGCGGGAACCAGCGCCACGGTGGTGGCGGCCTCCTCGGCGAACACGTCCAGATAGGGCATGGCAAAGCCCAGCCCGGCGACGGTCTTGCCGGCCACCTCGGGCCAGAGCTGCCGGAGCTGCAGCCCGATCAGGCGGCGCGCCAGCTGGCCCTGGCGGCTTGCGTAGAACTGCTCGAGATCGCTTGTCATCGCCCCATCCGGCCTTGGGTCTGAGATCTCCGGCCTTCGCGGCTGGCACGACCAGCCCTTCCGGACCATATACGGTCGCGACGCCCGCGGCTGAAGTGGGCATGTGCCGAACAAGGAGAAGCGACCGTGGCCGACGCAGCTATCGTGGTGGAGCTCCTGCCGATCCTCGACGACAACTATGCCTTCCTGCTGCGCCGCGAGGGCAATTCCACCGTGGTGATCGTCGATCCGGGCGCCGCCGCGCCGATTGCGGAGACCCTGGCGGAGCGGAGCCTGCAGGTCGGCACGATCCTGATCACCCACTACCATGCCGACCATGTCGCCGGGGTCGAGGAACTGGCGATGGGGACCCATGTCGAGGTGATCGGCCACGGCGCGGACTGCCACCGCCTGCCCAAGCTGACCCGCACCGTCGAGCCGGGCGAGCGCTTCCAGCTCCTGGGCACGCCGGTCGAGGTGCTGGATACCCCCGGCCACTGCCAGGGCCATATCAGCTACTACCTGCCTGAGGCCAAGCTGCTGTTCTGCGGCGACGTCCTGTTCACCATGGGCTGCGGCCGGGTCGGCGAGGGCGAGCCCGAGACCTTGTGGAACTCGCTGCAGCTGGTGGCGGGCCTGCCCGACGACACCAAGGTCTATTCCGGCCACGAATACACGCTGGGCAACGCGAAGTTCGCGGCCCACGCTTTCCCCGACAATGCCGAGATCAAGGCCCGCCTGGCGAAGATCGAAGAGATGCGCGCCGCCGGCCAGCCGACCGTGCCGACCACGCTCGGCGAGGAAAAGCGCACCAATCCGTTCCTGCTCGCCGGATCGGCCGAGCGGTTCGCCGAACTGCGCACCGCGAAGAACAACTTCCGCGGCTGACCTCCAGCTTCCGGCTGGGCGGTCAGTGCAGGTGATGCAGCGTCCGGCTCGCCGCCAGCCGGGCGCCTCCCGCCAGGGCCGCCACCACCAGGAGGGCGACGCCGGCCAGGAGGACCAGGTCGAGGGCGGGGAAGCTCTGCCCGTCGATGCCGGTCCATGCGGCGGCGACGCCGCCCATCAGGACGGCCAGGATCGCGACCACGGCGACAGCGGCGCCGGCCATGGCGCCGACGAGGATGGGGTTCAGCGGATGAGGGCGGAACTCGTGGGCGATGAAGCGGTCGCTCGCCCCCAGGGTGCGGAGCAGGTCGATGATGTCGCGGTGGCGGCGGATCCGGCCGGCGGTGAGCGTCACCGCGAGCGGCACGGCCAGGGCCAGCACCGCCAGCCCGAGAAGCAGCCCGGTCCAGCGGACGAACTCCGCGGCGGCGGGGGCGGCCGGCGCGCCGATGCGGCCGGCATTCTCGACCACCGCCGTGGCCGCCACCGCCCGCACCCGGAAGCGGAGCCGCTCGAAGTCCGGCACCACCCCGCGGACGAAGCGCGCCTCCATCAGGATCGGCAGGGGCATGTCCGGATCGTCGCCGCCGACCAGGATCTCGCGTACCTCCGCCTCTGGGATCGGGTCGACCTGCTCGATCTGCGGGTCGGCGCGCAGCACCGCGATGATGCCGGCGAGGTCGCCCGCCCCCTCCTCGTCCTCCATCGGTGCCGGCAGCGAGATGATCGCGACCGCGCTGCTGTGGGCCTGGGCGTCGCTGAGCAGCCTGTGCGCCGCCCCGGACAGGGCCAGGCAGAGGGTGGCGAGGAACGCCAGGAGGCCGAAGGCCAGGGCGAGCAGCCGGCGCGCCCGGCCGCTGACCCTGGGGATCGCCGCATGGATCCCGCTCATGCCCTGGCCCCTTCCATGAGCTGCACCACCGGGTCGGGCTCCCAGAGCCGGCCGTCATGGATCACCAGATGCGGGATCGGATCGGCGCCCAGCAGGTTGCGGTCGTGGGTCGCGAGGAGGACGGCGGTGCCGGAGCGATGCAGTTCCAGGAGCAGATGGAGGACCTGCTCGGTGCGGGCCGGGTCGAGGCTGGCAGTGGGCTCGTCGGCCAGGAGCAGGGCCGGCCGGCCGATCACGGCGCGCGCCACCGCGGTGAGCTGGCGCTCGGCCATGGAGAGCTCGGGCGGTCGCCGGTCGCTCGCCTCGCCGATCCGGAGCCAGTCCAGCAGCTCGTCGACCGAGCGCTCGATCTCGTCCGGCGGCGCCTCCGCGATCCGCAGCGGCAGGGCGATGTTGTCCCGCACGCTCAGATGGTCGAGCAGGCGCAGGTCCTGGAAGATCACGCCGATCCGGCGGCGCAGCGCGGCCCGGCCGGCATGGTCGAGCGTGGCCGGATCCTGGCCGAAAACCGTCATGCTGCCGGCGCTCGGGGCGGCGGTCATGGCGATCATGCGCAGCATCGAGGTCTTGCCCGCGGCCCCGGCGCCGAGCAGCACGTGGAACGATCCCGCTTGCAGGGTGAGGTCGATGTCGCGCAGAACGTCCGGACCGGAGCCATATTTCATGGCGGCCCCGAAGAGTTCGACGATGATTTCGCGCTGGTCGCTCAATTCTGACCCCGGGCCTGCTGTCGGTCTGCCAATGAACGGAACCTGGTCGGTCCCATCCGGCGGGAGCGCGCCTGCGCATGCTGTCGCCACCAGCGCGTGCCGTGCGCCATGATCGTCGCCTGCCCCAACTGCGGTGCCAAGTACAACATCGCCAGCAGTGCGCTCGGCGACAAAGGCCGCATGGTCGCATGCTCCAACTGCCGGCACCGCTGGTTCGTCGATCCGGAACGGGAGGCGCCGGAACTCCCGCCCGCCGAGCCCGCGCCGGCGCCGGCGCCGTCCAACGGCTCCGAGCGCAACCGCATGGGCGAAGGCACCGGCGTGGTGCGCCGCGGCAGCAAGAGCACCTCGCTCGGCTGGATCGTGCTGCTGGTCCTGGTTGCGGTCATCGGCGGGTTGGTCCTGACAAGGGACCGCATCGCCACCGCCTGGCCGCAGGTCGCCGGGATCTATCGGGCGGCCGGCCTTTCGGTGGTGATCGATCCTGGGCTGGAAATCCGCGACGTCGCCTCGTCCGAGGTGAACGAGGACGGCCAGCGGATCCTGGTGGTGACCGGCGAGGTCGTCAACACGACCGACTATGCCAAGACGGTGCCGGCCCTGCGGGTGGCGCTCCTGGACGGCGAGCGGGTCGAGGTCGCCAGCGACGTGGTGGCGATCGAGCCGGAGATCCTGGAGGCGCGCGCCACCGCCCGGTTCGAGAAGCGCCTGGCCGACGTGCCGACGGAGGCCCGCCACACCGCGGTGCGCTTCGAGGATGCTCCTTGAGGACAGCCATCGAGCTGGCGCTCGATCAGGCCAGGGCGGCCGCACGGCGCGGGGAAGTGCCGGTGGGCGCGGTGGTCACCGATCCCGAGGGGCGGGTGGTCGCCGCGGATGGCAACCGGGTGGAGGAATGGCACGATCCCACCGCCCATGCCGAGCTGGTGGTCCTGCGCCGGGCCGCCGCCATGGCCGGCACGCCGCGCCTGGTCGACCATGATCTCTGGGTGACGCTGGAGCCCTGCCCCATGTGCGCCCAGGCGATCGCCTTCGCCCGGATCCGCCGGGTTCATTACGGCGCGGCCGACCCCAAGGGCGGCGGCGTCGAGCACGGTCCGCGGATCTTCGACCAGCCGACCTGCCACCATCGTCCGGAGGTCGTGGCGGGCGTGCGGGAAACCGAGGCGGCCGAGCTTCTGCGCGAGTTCTTCCGGGCACGGCGCTGACCGGCCGCGCCGCGGGACCCGGCGATCCGGCGCCTTCGGCATCTGCGCCGCGCATCGGCATCGGAGGGAGCCGCCGCCGGCCGGCTCAGAGCGTGACGGCGGCGCCCATGCGCGCGGCCAGCGGCGCGGGCGGGACCTGCTTGCGGACGTCGTAGGCAAGGGCCGCCTTGCGCTTGCCCTTGAGCCGGAGGGTGGTCGGCGTGACCACGAGGTCGGCCACGTCCTCCAGGGCCTGATAGGTCGCGACGCTGATGAGGGTCTGGCCCCGTCCCGCGGTGCCGCAGAGCCGGGCCGCGACGTTCACGGCATCGCCCAGCACGGTGTAGTCCATCCGCTCGCTGCTGCCCATGGCGCCCATGATCACCTCGCCGCTGTTGATGCCGACCCCGACCGCGAGGTTCCAGTTCGGCCGGTCGATGGCGAGCTCCGCCATCTTCGCCTGCATCGCCAGGCCGCAATCCACCGCCCGGCGCTCGGCCCGGTCGCCGGTGAACACCGCCAGGATCTGGTCGCCCACGAACTTGTCGATGTCGCCCTGGTGCTGCCGGACCAGCCCGGCCAGGTGCTGGAAATAGAAGTTCAGGACCTCGACCACCATCGCCGGCTCGTGCTGCTCGGCAAAGCTGGTGTAGCCGCGGATGTCGCAGAACAGCATGGTCGCCCGCTGGCGGGTGCCGCCCAGCTCCATCGTCTCGTTCTGGGACAGCCGGACCGCCGCCATGGTCCCGCCGGACACGAACCGCTCGAGCTTCAGCCGCTCGGCGAGGCCCACGATCATCTCGTTCATGCGCCGCGCCAGGTCGCCGATCTCGTCGTTGAGCCGCACGCCCCGCACGACGCGGACCGCGAGGTTGCCGCGCCCGACCTCCACGGCGACCCGGTCGATCTCGAGAATGGGCCGGCTGATCGCGATGGACAACACCACGGCCCCCAGCACCGCGACCGCGAAGCCGACCATGCCCCACCAGAGAAGGCTGCGGGTCATCTTGGCCACGGCCAGATAGGCGTCCTTCTCCGGCCGCTCCACCAGCACCGCCCAGCGGAACGGCCGGGGAAAGGCGTAGGCCCCCAGCATGACCTCGCCATTGGGCCGCTGGTAGGGCTCGACGCCCAGCGACCGCGACGTCGACGACAGGAGTTCCAGTGCCTCCGCGACGATCGCGTGGTGCGCGAGGTCGGCACGCCTGCGATCGAGGACCTGCCGGCCGCGGTCGTCGACCACGGTGATCGAGCCGGTACGGGCGAACGGGTTGCCCGCGATGATCTGAGCCAGCCGCCCCAGGTCGACCCTGGCGGACAGGATTGCGTCCTGGCCCGCCAGCGGCGCGCGCAGCGGCAGCACGATCGTCGCCAGCCAGTCGTCGATCTCGGGGATGAAGGCCACCTCCGGCGCCGCGATGTCGCGGGAGCGGGCGATTTCCTGGATCCTCGCCGGCGCCACCCGCAGCACCTCCACCGGCTCCAGCCCGGCATCCTGCAGGCGCCCGCTGATGTCGTCCTTGGTCACGAGCAGGGGCAGGTCGGCGCCCACCAGCGTGATCTGCAGCGCGGCGATGTCCTCGATGGCGGACAGGCCCAGGGTGAGCAGCGCGACCTTCTCCTCGACGCCCAGCCGCTCGTCGTCGATCGCGTTGCGGATCAGCAGCAGCGGTCCGAGCCAGCTCCGCTCGAACATGTCGTTGATCTCGCGGGTGAGTTCGGTGGCCACGCCCAGGAGCTGCTCGTTGGCCGAACTCTTCAGCTCGTCCTCGCCGATCCGGATCATGGTCTGCGCGGCCACCAGGATCGGCAGCACCGCGATGGCGATCGCGAACAGCAGGAGCTTCCAGCGCAGGGTCAGCCGCGGCATCGTCATCGCTGCGGCTCCCTCAAGGCCTGGCCCGGACATCGACGTCGACCTGCCCGACAGCCTGGCCGCAGGCGAGGCCGGAACCGTCGCTCGCAACCACCCGGACCGGGTAGACGCCCGGCTCGGCGAAGGCGTGCCGGACCCGATCGCCGGCCTGCACGCTGCCGTCGCCCAGGTCCCAGCGGAACGTCAGCGGCGCGCCGTCGGGGTGGCTTGAGGCGGAGGCGTCCAGGAGGAGTTCGTCATGGGCTCCCCCCACGAACCCGTGCGTATCGCCGGCAACGGTGACGCTGGGCGTGGCGATGACCCGGACCTGGGCGATGCTGGTCGCCGTGGCGCAGCTGGACGCCGAATCGTCGGTCACCGTCAGGCGGACCTCGTAGCGGCCCGGTGCCGCATAGCGATGCGTCGCCCGGGCGCCCTCGGCCGTGGCGCCATCGCCGAAATCCCAGCGATAGCCAAGGAGCTGGCCGTCCCAGTCGACCGACCCGGTGCCGTCGAAGGCCACCTCGTCCTCGGGGCAGGCCAGCCGGTCGGGGCCTGCCACGGCCTCAGGCCGGCGATTGACCCGCAAGGGCAGCACCGCGTGGCGGCGGGCGTTCTTCAGGTCGCTGCCATCGTCGACCATGAGGGTCACGTCGTAGAGGCCGGGCGCCAGGTAGGCATGGGTGGCATCGGCGCCGGCGGCCGTGGCCCCGTCGCCGAAGCTCCAGGCGAAGGTGGCGATCTGCCCGTCGGGATCTTCCGAGCCGCCGCCGCCAAAGGCGAGCCGCTCTCCCGGACAGGCGGCCTTCGGCGCGGCGATCTCCGGCTCCGGCGCCTGGTTGACCACGACCTCGACGTTATCGCTCGCCTGGCTGTTGGGCAGGTCCATGCCGTCGGCCACGGTCAGGGTGACCTCGTGGCGCCCGCTGTGCCGGAAGCTGTGGCGCACGTTGATCCCGCTCGCGGTGGCGCCGTCGCCGAAATCCCATTGGTAGGCGACGATCCCGCCGTCCGGGTCCTGCGATCCGGCGGCGTCGAACAGGATCTCCTCGTTGGCGGCGGCGATGCGGTCAGGGCCGCCATCGGCGGACGGCGCCGCGTTGACGAAGATGGGGTGGCTGGCCTCGATGATGCTGCAGGCCTCGGCCCCGCCTTCGGTCGTAAGGGTCAGCTTCGTAATGTAGTTGCCGGGCTCGGCGAACCGGTGCTCGACGGTCGGCCCTTGCGCCGAGGCGCCATCGCCGAACGCCCATTCCCAGCCGACGATCCGGCCGGCCGCGGTGGTCGAGGCGGCGGCATCGAAGCGGACCGTGGCACCGGCAGCGACCCGGTCCGGTGCTGCGATCCGCGCGACCGGCGCATCGACCACCCGGATCCTCGCCTCGTCGGCGTTGGTGTTCGCGCACTGGCCGATCTCGTCGCCTTCGATCGTCAGCATCACCCGATAGTCGCCGGGCTTGGCGAACACGTGCACGGGCCGCTCGCCGCCGCCGATGCTGCCGTCGCCGAAGTCCCAGGTGAAGCGGTTGACCACGCCGTCGGAATCCCGCGACCCCGACCCGTCGAACGCAACCTCGGTGCCGGCGCAGGCCAGCTGGTCGGAACCGGCGTTGGCGATCGGGGACTCCTTGACCCGCACCATCACCCGGTCGGCGTGCCGGTTCGCCGGAAAGCCGGAATCGTCCTCCACCATGAGCGTCACCGGATAGGCGGCGCCGCGCAGATAGGTCTTGGTCGGGTTGACGACGGCGGCCTCCGTGCCGTCGCCGAAATCCCAGTGGTAGCGGAGCACGCCGCCTTCGGGGTCGTGCGACCGGCTGGCGTCGAAGACCAGGATGTCGCCGGCGCAGGCATCGCGGTTGCCGCCGGCATCGGCCAGCGGCGGGCGGTCGATGGTGACGGTCACCGCGGCCACCGCCGTCGCGTTGCGCAGCCCGGTGCCGTCGTCGACCGTGAGCAGCACTGGGTAAGCGCCGCCCTCGGCATAGGTATGGGTGACCCTGGCGCCGCCGGCGGGCGGGGAGCCGTCGCCGAAGTCCCACCGATAGACCAGGGGATCGCCATCCGCGTCGGCGGACGCCGAGGCGTCGAAATGCAGGATCCGCTCGGAAGCGAACTGGTCGTGGCCGGCATGGGCGACCGGCTGGTGGTTGATCCGGATCACGAGCTCGTCCTGGGCGATCCCGTTGCTCGCCCCGCTCCCGTCGGCCACCACGAGCCGAGCGCCGTAGACCCCGGGCTCGGCGTAGGTCCTGGTCACGCCGCGCTGCTCCACGGACTCCTGAGCATCGCTGAACTCCCAGCGATAGCTGGAGATCGGTCCGTCCGAGTCGAACGAGCCGCCTCCGTCGAACACGACCTCGTCGCCCGGTGCCGCGCGCAGGTCGGGGCCAGCCCGGGCGATCGGGGGCGCATTGATCACGACCCTGGCCTTGTCGAAGCCGAGGGCGGCATTCTGGCCGGTGTCGTCATGCACCGTGAGCTGGACGTCGTAGATGCCGGGCCGCTCGAAGCGATGCGTCACCCGCTCGCCCGACGCGGTGGCGCCATCCTTGAAGTCCCACCGGTACTCGGCGATGTCGCCGTCCGGATCGAGCGAGGCGGAACCGGAGAAGGTCAGCGCCTCGCCGGGCGCGCCGAGCTGGTCCCGCCCCGCATCCGCAATCGGCGCCTGGTTCACCACTACCTGCAGCGTGTCCGAGGCGCTGCTGCGCAGGGTCCCAGAATCGTCGGTGACCGTGAGGCGGACCCGATAGGTGCCGGAATCCCGGTAGACATGGCTGGGGGTGGCGCCCTCCCCGGTGGCGCCGTCGCCGAACTCCCAGAGGTAGCGGACGATCGTGCCGTCGGGATCGGTCGAGCCGCTGCCGTCGAAGCGCACCTCGCTGGCGGTGACGACCTGGTCGTCGCCGGCCAGCGCGACCGGCGGTGCGTTGACCCGGACCGTGAGCGTGCTGGCGGCCTGGCTGCTGGCGCTGGCAGAATCGTCGGTGACCGTGAGCGTCACCTGGTAGGTGCCGGGCCGGTCATAGGCGTAGGAGACCCTGCTTCCCGCACCCGTGGACCCGTTGCCGAAATCCCAGCGGTAGCGGACGAGCTTGCCATCGCGGTCGCTGGAGCCGGTGCCGTCGAACGCGAGCAGTTCGCCGATGGCCGCGCTGCGGCTCTGGCCGGCCACCGCGACCGGCGGATCGTTGACGATGATCCGGGTGGTGGCCCTGGCGGTGCTGTTGGCGAGGCCCGCCTCGTCCGTCACCGTCAGGACGACGGTGTAGGTCCCGGGCAGGGCGTAGGCGTGCTCGATCATCGGGCCGGTGCCGGTGGTGCCGTCGCCCAGGTCCCAGCGCCAATCGGCGATTGCGCCGTCGATATCGTAGCTGCGGCTGCCGTCGAACGCGACCGCCTCGCCCGCGGCAACACGGCGCTCCGGTACGGGCACGGCGACCGGCGGCGCGTTCACCGCGACGACGACCTGGTCGGTGGAGACGTGGCAGGCGCCGGGCTGGTCGTCGCGGACGGTGAGCGTCACGACATATGTTCCTGGCTGCTCGAACGCATGCGACGGCCGCGGCCCCTCGCCCAGGCCGCCGTCCTGGAAGTCCCATTCATAGCTTGCGATCGGACGATCGCCCGGCAGCGACCCGTCGCCGTCAAACTCCACCACCGCACCGGGCGCCACGACCAGGTCGGCGCCGGCCTCGGCGCTCGGCGGCCGCTTAACCACCACCTCGAACGGCAGAGCCGCGCCGCTGGCGACCTGAGTCGAGCGGTCGCGCACGCGCAGCGTGCCCTGGTAGCTGCCGGGGCCGGGGTAGCGGTGCACGACGGCGGCTCCGGTGCCGGTGGCGCCGTCGCCGAACGCCCAGTCGTAGCGAAGCTCGCCACCCTCCGGGTCCTGCGACCGCGAGGCGTCGAACGCGACCGTGAGGCAGTCGGCGAGACGCACGTGGTCGGCCACCGGCAGCGGCCGCTGGTTGGCCGGCGCTGCCCTGGCCGGCAGGCGCAGCGGCAGGGGCCGCCCGGCCTCGTCCGCCACGGTCACGGTCAGGTCGTTCGGAATCTCGCGGCCACCCGCCAGGAGCAGCGACGCCGGCGCGCCCTGCTCGTCCGGCAGCAACTCGACCACGCTCTCGCGCCACTCGTCCTGGCCCGAGGCGGCGAGCTCAAGCGTGCGGTAGGTGCTGGCGAACGCCACGCGGCCCGAGGCGGCGTCGAAGTTGCGGACGATCAGACGTTCCGTTCCTTGGGGAACATCGAAGGTGAGCTCGGTCGTGCGCCGCTGGTCGGGCACGCGCACGGTCGGCGCATGGTCCAGCACCTCGAGCCCCGCCGGCGCCAGGTCACGCCGGTCGCGCAGGCTGAGCGTCGCCATGAACACGTTGCTGTCATCGCCGCCGAGCCCGAAGGCTTCCAGCCGGAACACACGGCGTCCATCAACAAGATCGCCCTCGGCAGGCAGGAAGCTCGCGACCGTCCGCCACCCGTCGTCCGTGGCGGCGTCCGCGCCGATCGTGAGTTCGGCCAGCACCTCGCCGCGGGCCTCGGACCGGTCCGAGCCGGGCGCGCCGTCTTCCATCCCGGGCGACGGACCAGGATCGAGCCTGGCTGCACCCTTGCCGCCGAACAGCACGTAGCGGATGTCGGTGTCCCAGTCCCGACCGTAGCGCGTATCGTGGGCGCCGCCGGTATCGGGGTCGTGGATCCGGAGATAGAGGCGATTCTCGACGTCGTCGGGCAGGCTCAGATAGATGATTTCGCGATAGTCGTCGTCGCCCTCCGCGGTGGCGGCGGCCGGGCCGTAGATCACCGAGAGCGGCTCGGCTGCCGCCGGGGCGCTGGCGAAGCCGCCCATGACCAGCGGAGCAAGCATGACCGGCCGCATCCGCGTCCGCCAGGCACCCTGACCCATGTCCCTTCCCCCCACGACCTAGCGGCCGAACGCGAAGCGCGCCTTGTTGCCGGCGTAGTCCTCGATCTCCACTTCCCGCAGGCTCACCGCTCCGGCCGCCTCCGGCGGCAGCAGCACGGTGGCGCCATAGCGCCCGGCATCGCCGCTGAGTTCGAGGAAGTCCCCGTAGTCGGTGCCGCCCACCCGCAGCCTGAACGGCGCGGCCTGCCGCAGGCCCGCGGCGTCCCTGGCCTCGACCTCCACGCGGACCGGGCCGCCCGCTTGCACCTGCTCGGGCGTCACCCGGTGGCCGATCAGTTCCGGCGGCTGCTGGTCGAGATGGACCACGAAGCTTTCCACCCGGGCGTTGCCGACCCGATCCACCGCCTCCAGCCTGAACATGTTCGGCCCGGCGACGAGGGTCGCCGTCCGGTCGAACTGGTCGCCGATCAGCCGCACCGGGTCGCCGTTCAGGGTGAGGCTGGCCGCGCCGGTCGCCTGGCCGCGCACGGGCAGCCATTCCACCGAGGTGATCGCTGGCGGCGGCAGGTCGAGGCCGAGGTCGGGCGGATCGCGGTCGACGCTGACGCTGAAGTTCTCGCGGCTGCGCGACCCGGAGCGCTGCACCACCTCGATGGTGTAGTCGGTCGTGCCGCCCATGGCGGGGACGTTCAGGGTGAAGCGTCCGTCCTCGCCAGCATAGGCCGCCTCGCGCAGCGGCTGCCCGGCCGTCTGCACCAGGAGCCGGGCTCCGGCATGGGTGGTGCCCGACAGCGAGATCACGTCGCGCCGGGTGACGAAGTGCCTGGGCGCCTGGCGCGGAATGGCCTCGTCGAAGCGCAGCACCGCCGCCTCGTCCGGCACATGGCGGTAGGCGCGGCGGCGGCGGGTGACGTTGCCGGCCGGGTCGGTCGCCTCGAGCAGGAATTCGCCCGCGGGTCCCGGCTGGAGATCGGCGCGAAAGCGGCCCTCATCGTCGACCGGCACCGGCTGGCCGTCGAGGCGCAGCAGCGCCCCGGGCTCCGTCTGGCCCGTCACGGCGACCGGGGAGCCCGTGACGACCGCATCCTCCGGCGGCGTCGCGATGCTCAGGAATGGCGGCGTCTGGTCGATGCGGACATGGAAGCGCCAGACCGGGCTGCGCTCCCCCGGCAGGCCGAACTTGTCCAGGGCGGCGATGCGCCAGTAGTAGGTGCCGATCTCCAGTTCGTCCGTGGCGAAACCGGTATCCCGGAGTCCCCAGCGGCTGAGCTCCATCCGCTGGAACGCCTGGTCGAGGGCCAGTTCCAGCCAATAGCCCACCGCCTCCTCCACCGGCTGCCAGCGCAGCTCCACGGCGGCGGTGACCGTCTCGCCATTGTCCGGCGGCCCGCTCAGGACCGGCGGGCCATGGATGTCGACCTTGTCGCCGGGCTGCTGCCCGGTGCGCACCAGCGCTGCCTCGTTGCGGCCCAGGGCGACCTCGGCGCCGCGCGCGGCGACCCGCAGGACGCCGTCGTCGTAGTTGGTGAACTTGGAGCCGCTGCCGTCGTGGCGGACCCAGAAGCTGCGCGATTCGACCTGCGTCTCGACCTCCGGCACCTCCAGCTCGAACGTCTTGCGCTCGGTCTTGCCGCTGAGCAGGGCGTAGAAATCGCCTTCCACCAGGCTCACCTTGGCTTCCTCGCTGCGGCTCAGCGGGTCGGTGCGCATCCGCCGGATCACCGCCTGCGAGTTCGCATTGAGGCGCAGCCTGCTCTCGTCGCGGAACGTGATCTGGGCCGAGGAGCGCGACAGGGTCCGCAGCTTCTCCTCCTCGATCAGGACCGCATCGCGCTCCCGATCCGACCACACCAGTTCCTGCGGGGTGCGGCCCTCGACGGAACCCTCGCGGTCGGTCAGCCGCGCCTCGGCGGCGGCATCCCGGCTGGCGGCGGCGAGCTGCAGCGCCAGGGCGGCGGCCTCTCGCGCCTCGTCCGCGGCCGCGGCGGCGCCAGCCCATTCCCCTGCCTTGCGCCGGGCGACGCCCTCGTCATAGCGGGCGATGCCCTGCTCGATCTGCGCGCGTGCGAACAGGCGGGCACCCTGCTCGGTGGCCTGCTGGATCGCGGCCAGCGCCCGGCCCAAAGCCCGGTCGGCGGCCGCGATCTCACCCTTCGGAATGGCCAGTTCCATGCCCGGGCGCACCTCCGCGGGCGAGGCGAGGCCGTTGGCGCGCAGGATCTCCGTCCACAGGTCGGGATCGCCCAGCTCCGCCTCGGCGATGTCCCGCAGGCTCTGGCCGTCTTGCACGCGGACCGTGAGGTCCTGGGCGACGGCTTCTGCGCCCAAGGGCTGCGCGAGCAGGATCAGCAGGCCGGCGCCCGTGCCGCGCCAGCGGCGCCCGGCACTGCCCGCATCAACCACGTTCCGTCACGACGGCCATCTCCGTCACAGCCAAGCATGCCGATGACCGAAATGCCTGTCCCACGCCCGTGCAGCCGATCATCGCGGCCGATCGGTCCGCCGCTGCCGGGCGGTGGACAGGGAACCCGGGTCACCGCGGGTCCAGCAGGGCAGAAGAACATTGCCCCGACTGGATTCTAGTCAGTTCAGGAACCCGCCACAAGGATCTTTGCCGACGGAAGTAACCTGACCTTCAAACTGAGCATTATTCTGGCCAGAACAGTCTAATCATTGCAAATTTAGAAATCTGGCCTATCGAGTATTGTATATTTTGAAGCGGCATCTTCCGAAAGCACCGCCATAGCCGGCCGCCGCAGGAAACCTGCCATCAAGATGACCGCATCGCGGCCAGCCAGCTTGCGAAGGATCCGGGAAATCTACTGACAACGCCTCGTGCTATTGCAGCGATAGTCTGACAGCCGCCGAGCCCGGGCCCAGGGTTCTTCGGGCGCAAGGTGCCGCGTCGCGCCGGACCGCCCGGTCCCCATCCTGCGCTGGACGAGGCAGCGGGCGCTCACGCCCCCTGCCGCTTGCGGCCGCGCGCCCTGGCCTTGGCGTCGCGCGCCTTCTCCGCCCGCGACTTGCTGGTGGGCTTCCAGGCATGGGCGTTGGCCTGCGCCACCGCCCGGGTCGGCATGCCGAGCTCGCCGTCCTCCAGCCGCTTGATCTCGTCGCGCAGCCGGGCGGCCTCCTCGAACTCCAGGTTGCCCGCGGCCTTGCGCATCCTGTTCTCCAGCTCGCCAATATGGCGCTGCAGCTCCATGCCGGTCAGGATGGTGGGCTGGTCCTCCACCAGGTTGACCGTCACATAGTCGCGCTCCGCCACGTCCTGGAGGATGTTGGCGATGTGCCGCTTGATCGTCTGCGGAGTGATGCCGTGCGCCTCGTTGTGGGCGAGCTGCTTGGTGCGCCGCCGCTCGGTTTCCGACAGGGCCGCCTCGATCGAGCGGGTGCGCTTGTCGGCGTAGAGCACGACCTTACCGTCCACGTTGCGCGCCGCCCGGCCGATCGTCTGCACCAGCGAGGTCTCCGAGCGCAGGTAGCCTTCCTTGTCGGCATCCAGGATCGCGACCAGCCCGCATTCGGGAATGTCCAGGCCCTCGCGCAAAAGGTTGATGCCGACCAGCACGTCGAACTTGCCCAGGCGCAGGTCGCGGATGATCTCGATGCGCTCCAGCGTGTCGATGTCGGAATGCATGTAGCGGACCAGGATGCCCTGCTCGTGCAGGTACTCCGACAAATCCTCGGCCATCCGCTTGGTCAGCGTGGTGGCCAGGGTGCGCAGGCCCTTCTCCTTGGCCAGGCGGATCTCGTGCATCAGGTCGTCGACCTGGTTCTCCACCGGGCGGACCTCGCACACCGGGTCGATCAGCCCGGTCGGGCGGATCACCTGCTCGGAGAACACGCCGCCGGTGCGCGCCAGCTCCCAGTCGCCGGGCGTGGCGGAGACGAAGATCGTCTGCGGCCGCATCGCGTCCCACTCCTCGAACTTGAGCGGGCGGTTGTCCTTGCAGGACGGCAGGCGGAAGCCGAACTCGGACAGGATCGACTTGCGGGCGAAGTCGCCCTTGTACATCCCGCCCACCTGCGGGACCGTGACATGGCTCTCGTCGACGATCAGCAGGGCGTTGTCCGGCAGGTACTCGAACAGGGTCGGCGGCGGCTCGCCGGGCGCCCGTCCGGTGAGGTAGCGCGAGTAGTTCTCGATCCCGGAGCACGACCCGGTGGTCAGGATCATCTCCAGGTCGGCGGTGGTGCGCTGCTCGATCCGCTCGGCCTCCAGGAGCTTGCCGGTGGACCGGTAGTGCTCCAGCGTCTCGTCCAGCTCCTTCTTGATGCCCTCCACCGCGGCCTGCAGGGTCGGCTTGGGCGTCACGTAGTGGCTGTTGGGGTAGAGGCGGATCTGGTCGAGCTTCTCCAGCCGCTTGCCGGTGAGCGGGTCGATCTCCACCAGCGCATCGACCGTGTCGCCGAAGAGATCAATGCGCCAGGCCTTGTCCTCCATGTGCGCCGGGAAGATCTCGATCACGTCGCCCTTGGCGCGGAAGTTGCCGCGGGCCAGCTCCATGTCGTTGCGCTTGTACTGCAGCTCGACGAAGGCGCGCAGCAGCTTGGCCCGGTCGACCTTCTGGCCCCGCTTCAGGGTCATGGTCATCCGGGCATAGGTTTCCGGGCTGCCGATGCCGTAGATGCAGCTCACCGAGGCCACGATGATCACGTCGTCGCGCTCGAACAGCGCCCGGGTCGCCGAGTGGCGCATCCGGTCGATCTGCTCGTTGATGGCCGAGGTCTTCTCGATATAGGTGTCGGTCCGGGCGACGTAGGCTTCCGGCTGGTAGTAGTCGTAGTACGACACGAAGTACTCGACCGAGTTCTCCGGGAAGAAGCTCTTCATCTCGCCGTAGAGCTGCGCCGCCAGGATCTTGTTGGGCGCCAGGATCAGGGTCGGCCGCTGCAGGTTCTTGATCACGTTCGCCATGGTGAACGTCTTGCCCGAGCCGGTGACGCCCAGCAGCACCTGGTCGCGCTCGCCGCGCAACAGCGCTTGCGTGATCTCGGCGATCGCCTGCGGCTGGTCGCCGGCCGGCTGGTAGTCCGAGGCCAGCCGGAGCGACTGGCCCGCCTCGGGCCGCTGGATCAGCTCCGGGCTCTCCGCCACCGCCTTGAGCAGGTCAAGGCTGGCCAGGCCGTCGGTCACGTTCATGCTTCACCCGTCGCCGTTGCCGAATCGGTTCAGCGACATGGTGGGGTCGGTGGCCCAGGAGAACAAGAGGCGAACGCCGCTGCGTCACGTCGCGGTGGCGGCCTGCAACGGGCGAGCCGGCCCTGCCACCGCCCTGCCATGTCCCGCGAGCGCGGTGGCCGGCAGGAGCAGCAGCAGATAGCAGAGCGCGCCCACCCGCAGCGTCGTGTCGATCCCGAACGCGATGCTGAGCAGCACCGCGATGCCGGCGGCCAACACGCCGGCAGCGCCGTTCACGCCCCAGAACCAGGGGGTCGGCCGCGGGTCGATCGCCGAGACCAGCCGCATGCCGGTAGGAAAGCCGAAGCCCATCAAGATGCCGGCCGGCGCCAGCACCAGCACGCACAGGCCGGCGCGGACGAGCAGCCCGGCGCTTTCCAGGGCCAGGAGGACGGGCGGCAGCCAGAGCGGCAGGCAGAACAGGTAGGCGGCGCTGGCCAGCGCCCACAGGACCAGCCGGCGGCGCGTGTCGAGCAGCAGGCGCTCCGAGACGAAGCTGCCGATGCCCGTGGAAAGGATCAGGCTGAACAGAACCACGCTCAAGGCATAGACCGGATGGCCGAGAAACACGCCCATGCGCTGCAGGAGCGCTATCTCGGCCATCATGAACCCGGTGCCGATCAGCACGAAGTAGGCGGTACCGCCGGCCGCCAGCATCCAGCCGGCCCTGCGCACCGTCGGGCGCAGCGGGACGACGATCGTCAGGACCACGAACACGACCGAGATCAGCACCAGCATCACCAGCGTGATCGTGGCGGTCAGGTTGCCGCCGAACACGCCCGGGTTGTCGAACTGGGTGAACACGTCGAAGTCCAGCAGCCGGCTGAAGCGGAGCTGGTTGAAGAAGAACGGCCGGCTGTCGGTGGACGGACTCAGGTCCAGCATCGTGCCGCCGGTGACCGCCGCCAGCGCCGCAGGGGTGCGGGCCGAGACGATCGCCTCCAGGGTCTCGCTCGCCCCCGGCCGGTCGGGATCGAGGAGGATGTTGAAGCCGAGCCGGTCGGTGGCCCCGCGCAATGCCCCGAGCGCCGTGGCCGTGAGCGGCGCGCGCGCCATGACGATCGTGGCGACATGGTTCGCCGAGGCCAGGAAGATGTGGTCGCGCGGGTTCTCGGCCCCGGCCGAGAGCAGCGTCGCCACCGCCAAACTGACCATGCGGCCGGTCTCGTTGATGTCGCCCGGCGCGTACCAGCGGCTCACCGTGAACACGCCGTCGTGCCGGAGCCGATCAAGGAAGATCCGCCACGCCTCCGTCGTGTAGAGGCCGTTCTCGGACAGGGTGAAGGCGCCGGCGCCGGTCGCGGCCCAGGTGTCGATCAGGCTCATCTGGATGATGTCGAAGGACCGGCCGGCGCGCGCCATCCAGCTGCGCGCCTCGTCCACGACGAGTTCGACACCGGGCTCGCGCGCCAGCGGCGAATAGTCGGCGAACCGGTCGGTCAGGAGGTCGACGAAGATCGGGTTGATCTCGACCCCGGTCACCTCGTCGAGGCCCAACAGCTTGGCGGAGATGACGTCGCGCCCGCCACCCACCCCGATCACCGCGCCGGTTTCCAGGCCCGGGATCGCGTAGGCGATGTTGGTGACGTCGTAGCGCAGGAAGGGCAGGTCCTCGATGTCGCCATAGCGGTACATGCTGGTGCCGGCGGCACCGTCGATCGTCAACGTGCGCTGGTCGACCTGCATGTCGGGCGTGTGCGGCGAGCGCCCCCACAGGCCGGCGGGCTTCGCCTCGCTCTGGGTGACGGTGATCCGCGAGAACGAGTTCCACTGGTCGTAGTCGAGCAGGCGGGTCGCCTCGAACCGGTTCTTGGTGACGATCATGCGGACCCCGTAGGGGGTCAGCTCGTTGAGTGCCGCCAGCGCCAACAGCGCGACGCAGATGGGGAGCCGGTAGCGGAACAGGGCCGCTCCGAGCGTGCGCCCGGCCGCGGCAGGGACGGGGGCGGCCCGGGCGAAGCAGAAGGCAGCCACCCCCAGAAGGGCGCCCAGCCACAAAAGCGCGGCCGGGCCGCTGGTGGCATTGAGCAGCGCCAACACGCCGATGCAGCCGAACGCCGCGCCGACCAGATCGACGCCGTAGACCGTGCCGATCGGGTAGGGGCTGCGGGTGAGCGCCAGGCTCACGACGACGCCGGAGAAGAAGAACGGGATCGCCAGGCAGATGGAGAACTCCGTCCAGGCGAACAAGGCGGTGAGCGAGGCGGTGCCGCCGGTCGCGAGGGTGAGCTGGGCGATCCCGGCAAGCACCGTCGACACGGCGAACGCGAGCGTGGCGGCCGTGAGCTGGAAGAACAGCCGGTCCGGCGTGGACCGGTCCGGCCGCAAGTAGACGTAGACCGCCCCGACCGTCAGGCCGAACATGGCGATGCTGATGACGAAGAAAGCCAGATGATACCAGGAGAGGACCGAAATGATCCGGGTCTCGACGATCTGCAGCATCAAAGTCGCCGCGGTGACGGTGCCGAGACCCGCATAGAACCAGATCGCCCTTTGCCTTCCCGCGACGTCCATGCTTCGTCCCCCGGTAACACCGAGGAAGCATAGCATGGCGGCGCGAGCCTGCGGCGGATATCCTCCTTCGGCTAACCAGCCTTCACGAAGCCTTCATCAGCGCAGCTCCACGCTCACCGGGGTGCCGAGCGGGTCGAGCCGCCAGGCCTTGTCCGCCATGTGCGCCGGGAAGACTGGATCACGTCGCCCTTGGCGCGGAACTTGCCGCGCGCCAGCTCCATGTGGTTGCGCTTGTACTGCAGCTCGACAAACGCGCGCAAAAGCTTGGCCCGGTCGATCTTCCGGCCCCGCTTCAGGATCTTGGTCATCCGGGCATAGGTCTTAGGGCTGCCGATGCCGCAATAGCCTGATCCCAGATGATGGGGGCGCGGCGGCGAGAGAACAGGAGGGGATCGGTGTGGCGTCCCTGCACAGGGCAGGATGAGACACGCCGCCACAAGATGAAGATACTTGCCTCCAAAAATTAATTATGCGCAATAATATTTTGTTACGCCTCCTCACATCAACGGCAGGATGCACGTCGATGGCTACCATCATCGGCACGCCCCGGCCCGAGACGTTGATCGGCACCAACGGTGCCGACACGATCTATGGCCGTGCTGGCGCGGATCGGATTTTCGGCAGGCAGGGCAACGACCGCCTCCATGGCGAGGCAGGCAACGACCGGATCTGGGGGGAGACCGGCAACGACCGCCTGCATGGCGGGTCGGGCCACGACTTGCTCTTTGGCGGGATCGGCCGGGACTGGCTGGACGGCGGCGCTGGCAACGACCTGGTCGACGGAGGCGATGGCGACGACCGCGCCTATGGCGGGGACGGCCACGACATCGTCCTGGGCGGCGGCGGCAACGACTACCTGTCCGGCGGCTCGGGCGACGACATCGTCCGCGGCGGCGAGGGCAACGACATCCTGACCGGCCGGCTGGGCGAGGACACGCTGCTCGGCGGCGACGGCGACGATGGTCTCCTGGTCGGCCTGCTGGGTGGCCTGGACGAGCCGGAGCCTGATGGCGACCGGGCCGCCAACTTCGCCGATGGCGGCGCCGGCCATGACCGGATCTTCGGCGCCGACGGCGCCGACCGGTTGCTCGGCGGTGCCGGGGACGACCGGATCGAGGGCCGCGCCGGCGCCGACCGGATCGAGGGCGGCGATGGCATGGACTCGCTCGCGAGCGGCCTTGGCAGCGACGTGGTCCGTGGCGGGGCCGGGCGCGATTTCATCACCCTCGGCAGTTCCCCGATCCCGCAGAACGACCAGGACACCAGCAGCAACACCGGGTTCGGCGACGCGGGCGACGACTTCATCCAGGGCGGCCGGGGCAACGACCGGATCCATGGCGGCGATGGCGACGACACGCTGAGCGGCGGCGTCGGCGGCCAGGATCTGCTGGACGGCGGTGCCGGCAACGATTCGCTGAACGGCTATACCGGCAACGACCGGCTGATCGGAGGGGCGGGCCAGGACCGGTTCATGAACCAGTTCTGGAATGCCGGGGAGGAACTGGCGATCGTCGGCGGCCCGGGCAGCGACCGGATCGTCGACTTCACCAAGGGCGAAGATCACATCTGGGTCGAGCACGGCACCGAGAGCGAGTACCGCTACGACCTGGACTTCGGCGACCTCGACACCAGCGGCAACGGCGTGCTGGACGCAGCCGACGCCTTTGTCCGCATCCAGGACCTGACCGACCAGGGCGTCACCGCCAGTTCCACCGTGATCGACCTGGAGGCCATGCTCCAGTCGATCCAGCCGGACGATCCGTTTCCCTGGGGGCCGGCGACCCTGCAAGTGTTCGGCGTCACCGGCCTGCAGAGCAGCGACTTCCTGTTCTTCAGCACCCCCTGACACTGGCTCGACCACGGCGGCGGAGCCCATCGGCGCCGCCGCCAGGAGCAACGCAGATGGCGACCATGATGGGCACGGCCCGGTCGGACATCCTGACCGGCACGGCAGCCGCCGACATCATCTACGGACGGGGCGGCAACGACCTCATCACCGGCAGGCAAGGCCATGACCGCCTGCATGGCGAGGCCGGCAACGACCGGATCCGGGGCGATGCGGGCAATGACCGGCTCTATGGCGGCGCCGGCCATGATCAGCTTTGGGGCGGCAGCGGCAACGACTGGATCGACGGTGTTGCCGGCGACGACCTGATCCATGGCGGGTCCGGCAACGACCGGGCCTATGGCGGGGCGGGCCAGGACCGCCTTTTCGGCGAGGCCGGCGACGACCGGCTCTCCGGCGGCGACGGCAACGACCGCGTTTCTGGCGGCGACGGCCAGGACGAACTGCTCGGCGGGGCCGGGGCGGACCGGCTCCGGGGCGATGCCGGCGACGACGTGATCCTGGGCGGGCTCGGTCCGGACCGCATCTGGGGCGGGCCGGGAAACGACGAGATCTACCTGGGCATGGCGACGGACCCTGGCGACGAGCAGGACGGCGCCGCCAACACCGCCTATGGCGAAGAGGGCAACGACCTCCTGTTCGGCGGGAAAGGCGACGACCGGCTCTTTGGCGGCGACGGCAACGACGGCCTGCAGGGCTGGGCCGGGGGCAACGACCTGCTGAGCGGCGGTGCCGGCGACGACAGCCTGCATGGCTATGACGGCGACGACCGCATGATCGGCGGCTCGGGCGCGGATCGCTTCTGGATCGTGCTCCACGACCAGATCGGCAACCCGCCCGGCCCCAGCGGCATCGACCGGATCGTCGACTTCGTCCGGGGCGAGGACGAGATCGACGTCAGCCACTACAGCGACGAACCGTTCCCCTCCTCGCTCGATTTCGGCGTTCTGGACAGCAACGGCAACGGCCTGCTCGACGACGCCGATGCCTTTGTCGAGATCGAGCGCCTGTCGGAGCAGGGCTGTCAGGCCTGGTCGACGGTCATCGACCTGGGTGCGGCCATGGTGTCGGTACGCGGCGACCAGGTCTTCGCGCAGGCGCCATCGGTCCTGCAGGTCTACGGCGTCACCGGGGTGCGCCAGTCGGACATCGACATCCGTGACTTCGCCCCGCCCGAAGCTCCGGCCTGACGTTTCTGCGATGCCTCAGCGCAGTTCGACGCTTACCGGGGTGCCGAGCAGGTCGAAGGCCAGCGGCTCGTCCGGGCGCACCACGACCGGAACGAAGCGGGAGCCCGGACGGGGGCTGCGGGCGCCGACCATCTCGTCCAGCGGCAGGGCCAGGTCGATCCGCTCGATCTGGCCGCTGCGGGAGGCCGGCTCCCCCGGCAGGTCGATGCGCACCGGCGTGCCCACGGCGAGCTGGGTCGCCTGCTCGATCGGCAGCATCGCGGTGACCTTCAGCGGCTGGTCGGCCGAGATCAGCAGGACCGCGGTGGCGCCGGCCGCCACCCCGCTGCCGTCCGCCACCTTCCACTCGCCGAGCGTGCACAGGCAGGGCGAGAGGATGTCGTACTCGGACAGGTCGGCAGCGCCGATCACCCGGGCGATCGGGGTGCCGACCTCCAGGATCTCGCCGATCGGAAGCCGCTCCAGGCGTCCGGCCACAGGGGCGGTCACCCGGTAGACCGGGGCGTCGATCCGGGCGTCCACCGTGCTGATCCGGTAGAAGCGCTCATAGGCGCCCCAGGCCAGCAGGGAGACCAGCGCCAGCCCGGCCAGGCCAGCGGCCAGCCAGCCGGCGGCCCTTTGCGCCCGCCCTCCGCCCGGCTCCTCCGCAACCGGACGGGCCGGCTGGAACGATTCCCGGCCCAGCGCCACCAGCACGTCGCCCGGCGAGGCGATCTCGCCGGTCAGGTAGCGGTCGACCATCTGGCGGAACAGGCTGATCTGGCCCTTGGTCATCCCGGTGAACCGGCAGCCGAACCGGGCGCGGTCCTGCAGCCGATAGACCATCTCGGCCTCCAGCCGGAGGATCAGCTCGAAATCCTCGAACGGCATCGACAGGGTGACCGGGAAGACCTCCCCCTCGCGAAAGCGCGGCGGCTCGGCGTCGATGCCGATGCCACCCAGAGACCAGTCGTCGACCTGGAACCAGGCGCCGCCGATCTCGGCCCGGATCGGCACCTTCAGCCGAACGTGCTGGCGATGGATCTCCGCCTCGTGGACGACCGGTTCGTTCGTGCCCAGTTTCGACATTCAACGCCCTTCGAGCGGAAAGGGGAGAGCCCCGGTCCAGAAGACGACCACGGCCACCAGCGCCAGAACGCCCAGTAGCTGCAGGTAAATCGCACCGGCCTCGGTCAGGGCGCCCCGCCATCCTGAAGCAATACCGCGGCTGGCGATGTTCTGGCGCGTCCAAAGCTGCCTGTCCAACCGGAACAGCGCCCGTCCTTTGACCAGCGCCAGCGCCACCTGGTCGTACCAGAGCAGGAGCGGCCAGGTTCCTTCCACCCGATTACGGGCGGTCAACAGCAGCAGCGTCTGCAAGGACCGGGTGAACAGCACCCAGATCAGGTAGAACAGCAGCGCCCAGGGAGTGCGGGTCAGCGCCAGCACGATCGCCACGATCGGGCCCAGCAGGGGCGTCCAGATCGAGATCCGCTGGTCGATCAGGGTCCACCACAGGAACGGGCCGGTGCGGGCCGGGCCGAGCGCCAGCGCACGGCGGCCGGAGCGCAGCATGTTGCCGGACCAGCGCAGCACCAGGATGCGCGAGGCGCGCAGGAACCCGCCCCTTGGCGGATGCTCGATGGTGGCGACCTGCACGTCCGGGACATAGAGCATCCGCCGACCGGTCTTCAGCAGGTGGAACCAGGTCGACTTGTCCTCGCCGGTGAGGAAGTCGATCCGGCCGAGCCGCCAGTGGTCGAACCCGTCATGCTCGACCGCCTGGATGAAGTCCGGGTCGATGGCGATTTCGGCGGGGAACAGGGAGAACCGCCCGGTCATCGCCAGCACCCGCCCGGACAGGGCCAGGGAGCTCATGGTCTGGTGCCGGCGGGCGAAGCGCAGCCGGTACCAGGGCGAGAACGGGAAGCGCTCGCCCACCGTGAACGGCATCTCGTCGGTGGTGATCCCGCCCAGGCGCGGGTCCAGGGCGAAGAACGGCACGGTCCGCGCCAGCGTGCCGGGCGGCAGCACGGTGTCGCCATCCATCACCGCAACCACCGCGTTGCCGGACGGCATCCGGCGCGACACGCCGCGCAGCGCCGTCGCCAGCGCCCGCCGCTTGCCCTCGCCGCTGATCCGCACCACCAGCAGGCGGACCCGGTCCGGCAGCCCGGACAGGTCGAACAGGCGCTGGATGGCGCTCTCGTCGCCGCGCTCGACGATCGAAGCGACCAGCGTCACCGGCCCGTTCCAGGCCTTGGCCTCGGCGATCACCGACCGCCAGCAGGCCAGCGTGGTGTCGACCTCGATCCGGAAGCTGGTGACGATCAGAAACAGCTCGGCGCGGGTGGCCTCGGGCCGAGCCAGCGTGGCGTCGGCCCGGGCCCGCAGCCCGGGAAAGACCAGCCGGCGCCAGATCACCCCGCGCACCAGGTGCACCAGCCCCCAGCCATAGCGCCAGATCCCGATGATGGCCGGTACGAACAGGATCTCGTGGCCGACCGCCGCGACCGCGTCGCGCGGCACCAGCAGGACCGCGGCGGCGACCAGGAGGAAGTGCAGGAGAAGGATCATGCCGGCTCGTCCCGGACGCTTTCGCCGATGCGGAACAGGTCCAGCACCCGCACCTTCGGCGCGATCTTGCGGATCAGGTCGCCCGAGACGATTTCCTCGCGCGAGCGCAGGATCAGGTCGGCGCCGTCCAGGGCGTCCTCCAGTCGGCCGGTGATCGCCACGTCCAAAGGCGGCGGCTCGCGCAGGGCGGGCTCGTAGAGCATGGTGCCGATCCCCTCGCCCTCCAGGATCCGGGCAAGCTGCAGATAGGGGCTGGCGCGCAGGTCGCGGCTGCCGCTGCGGTGGGCCAGGCCCAGGATCGCCACCTGGCGGGCGCCGCTCTGGCGGACCTGCCGGGCCCACCATTCCATGGTCGCCCGGTTGGCGGCCTGGGTATGGGAAAGCAGCGGCAGGTCCAGGCCCAGCCCCTGGGCATGGACCGTCAGCGCCGCCAGGTCCTTGGCGAGGCAGGGCCCGCCATAGGCGAAGCCCGGCTGCAGGTAGGCGGCGCCGAGATTGAGCTTGCGGTCGGACAGGAACAGCCGAGCCAGCTCGCCCGGCTGCGCGCCCGAGGCCGCCGCCCAGCGGCCGATCTCGTTGGCGAAGGCGACCTTGGTAGCGTGCCAGGCGTTGCAGGCATATTTCAGCGCCTCGGCGGTGCGCAGGCCGGTCCGCTGCACCGCCGGCCCCGCCTGCTGGAACAGTTCGGCGACCTTGAGGCCGGCCGCCTCCTCGTCGCAGCCGATCACCACGAACGGCCCCTCCCGCCAGTCCAGGATCGCGGACCCCTCGCGGAAGAACTCGGGCAGGTGGGCGACCGGCACCGGCCGCCCGCCCGATCCGGCCAGGATCGCCTGGCGGAACACGGTCTCGGTGGTGCCGGGCGGCACCGTGCTGCGCAGTACCGCGACCGGAAGCTCGGCGCGGTAGGGCAGGTTCTCGCCGATGGCGCGGCCCGCCCGCTCGACCTGGCCCAGGTCCGGGCTGCCGTCGGGCAAGGCCGGCGTGCCCACCGCCACGATCACCAAATCGGCCTGGGCCAGGGCCGGGGCCAGATGGGCGGCGGCCCGCAATTCGCCGCTGCGGGCGCCTTCGGCGAACAGCCCGTTCAGCCCCGGCTCGTCGACCGGGGCGCGGCCTCGCCGGACCGCGTCGAGCCTGGCCGGGTCGGCGTCCAGGCAGGTGACCCGATGGCCGTCACGGGCGAGGCAGGCGGCGGTCACCGCCCCCACATGCCCCATGCCCACCACCGTGACCCGCATCCCGCCGCCAATTCCGCAAAAACCTCGCCGCGCAACCGGGCGCGACGGCATCGCCTGCCTGTCTAGTCAGCGGGGAATGGTGGTGGAAGGCAGAAGCGGCGGCCGGCCGCCGATCGGGTCGGGCCTGTGGCGCGGCTGCGGGCAGGCGGGGATAACTGCCAAAAGCCTGCCCAGATCCGGCTTTGTACAGGCGCCGGATGCGCGTCTCTTGAGCTTCGGGACCGGCACCCCTACCTTCGTGAGCGTCGGACTGGATCAGCGGATAATGCGTCGATGGCGAAGAACGAACGTATCCTCATCGTCGACGACGACAACGCGCTGCGCCGGGAGCTGGCCGAACAGCTCACGATGCACGAGGGGTTCCGGGTCCAGGAAGCCGGATCGGGCAAGGAGGCCCTGGCCCTGGCCAGGACCAACGAGTTCGACCTGGTGATCCTGGATGTCGGCCTGCCGGACACCGACGGCCGCGACCTGTGCAAGCTCCTGCGCAAGAACGGCGTGAAGGCGCCGGTGATCATGCTGACCGGCCGCGACGGCGACGCGGACGAGGTGCTGGCGCTGGAGAGCGGCGCCAACGACTATGTCACCAAGCCGTTCCGGATGTGGGTGCTGATGGCGCGGATCCGTGCGCATCTGCGCCAGCACGAGCTGTCCGACGACGCCGTCTTCCAGATCGGCCCCTATGCCTTCAAGCCGGCCGCCAAGATGCTGACTGCCGGCAGCAAGAAGATCCACCTCACCGAGAAGGAGACCGCGATCCTGAAGTATCTTTACCGCATCGGCGACCGGCCGGTGGCGCGCGAGGTGCTGCTGGACGAGGTCTGGGGCTACAACACCGGCGTGACCACCCACACGCTGGAGACCCACATCTACCGGCTCCGCCAGAAGGTCGAGCCGAACCCGGGCCAGGTCTCGCTGATCGTCACCGAGGCCGGCGGCTACCGCCTGGCGCGCTGATCAGTTCCGCACCCGCGCCGGCGCCGCCGATGCCTCCAGGTAGCGGCGGCCGAAGCGCAGCGCCCGCTGCACCGATCCCCCGCGCGTGCCCTGATCGCGATCCATGACGCCCTGAACATAGCAGAGCTGGCCGTAGCCGAGCATCGCCAGGAGGTAGAGGACGGTGATCGTCAGATCGAGGGCGCTCATGGTTTCTTGTCCTGGCTGGTCTTGATCCGCGATCTCGGCGCCCGGGTGGTCGGCAAGGGCAGGCGACCGCCCCTCGATTTTAGTTCTGCCCGGCCGTTCGAAATGGGATAGCGGCTGAACTGCCGCCACCGCCCTGTGGTTCCCCCATCGTGTGCGCCCGCGGACGCCGGCCGGAAGCAGGACTGGACAGGGCATGTCGCTGCCGATGCCCGAGGCCACCGCTGATGGACGAGGCTGGCGGCTACCGTCTGGAACACTGAAGCCAGCACTGGGGAACCATGTCACGCGAATGCCACAGATGACGATCGCGTTACGTAAACATTGCCAAATTTTCAAATAAATGGCGCTGTTTCAGCTTATCCGGAACGCCTCTCCTGGGCCGCTCTGCGCGTAGGGCCCCGACGGAGAGCGCCGATGGTCACTTTTGTCGGCCCCCGAGCCAACGATCGCACTGTCCCAACGGCTGCATGGCTCTGCCGGCCATCGCATCGGCAGCTGCCGTGACGACGGTCCTGTCCTTCCCTTCGTGCAGGAATGTCCCGATCCCGGAATGGCGATGAACCGGAACGGCCGAAAGGCATGGACGGCCAAGGCCTGGGGCGGAGGGCCGGCTGGCGGCCTGCCGCGTCGTAGCCGAGGCCATCCTCCGGTACGGCAGCCACAGCGCCTGGGGTTCTTCGACATCGGCTGACCCTCATGTATCCGCGCCAGATCCAGGAGGATCCGATGGCAACCTTCATTGGGACCGCAGGCGACGACCGGCTGCTTGGCACGGCCGGCAAGGACACGTTGTTCGGGCGCGCCGGCAAGGACGTGCTCACCGCCGGCGGCGGCAACGATGCGCTCTATGGCGAGGCCGGCGACGATACGCTCTGGGGCCAGGATGGTGATGACCGGCTCTTTGGCGGCAATGGCAGCGACACGCTGCGCGCCGGCAATGGCGACGACCTGCTGCGCGACAATGCCGGGCACGACCTGCTGTTCGGCGCCAACGGCAACGACGACCTGGCCGGCGGTGACGGCAACGACCGCCTCCATGGCGGCCGAGGCAACGACCTCGTCGTGGGCGGCGACGGCCATGATCTGGTGACCGGGCAGGACGGCCGCGACCGGCTGTTCGGCGGGAGCGGCAACGACGTGCTGGAGGGCTGGCAGGGTGACGACGTGCTCGATGCCGGCCCGGGCGACGATACGGTGGCCGGCTGGGACGGCAGCGACCTGATCCGGCTGGGCTCCGGTCAGGACACCATCGTGTTCAACGGCCATATCTTTGGCCAGTATCTCGACCATGTGGGCGCCGAGTACATCAACCCGGACGACGATCTGGTGCTCGACTTCACACCCGGCTCCGACCGGATCCTGGCGATGGCGTTCACGATCGACGCCACGCTGGAGGAGCCGATGTTCCGCACGGCCGTCGACTTCGCCCGGCTGGACAGCAATGCGGACGGGAGGCTGGATGGTGCCGACCGGTTCGTCGACACGGTGAAGGTCGTCGTGCAAGGCGAATGCCGTGATGCGCTCGCCATTCATGCCGGCGATGCCAGCATGATCGAGTTCTTTGCCGGCAGCACGCTGACCCTGGCGGGCGTTGCCAGCCTTGCGCCCGGCGACTTCGCCGCCTGACGCGCACCGGCGGCGCTTGCGCCGCCGGAGGCGACGCCGCTAAAGCCCCTCGACCAGAGAGGCCATGCCAGGACGAGCGAGGAACCATGCCGCTGCCGACGCCCGAGGGCTACCGTGTGATGGATGAGGCGGGGCTGCGCGACCTGCTCGCCGGCGTGCCCGAGGTCGCCGGGCAGCTGGGCGGCGATTCCGCCGGCTGGACGATCCGCGAGGTCGGCGACGGCAACCTGAACCTCGTCTTCATCATCGAGGGCCCGGACGGCGGGATCTGCGTCAAGCAGGCCCTGCCCTATGTCCGGCTGGTCGGCGAGGGCTGGCCGCTCGACCTGAACCGCGCCTTCTTCGAGTACCGCGCCAGCGTGATCCAGGCCGAGCACTGCCAGGGCCTGGTTCCGCAGATCCTGCACTACGACCCGAAGCTGTTCCTGATCGTGATGGAGCTGCTCTCCCCGCACATCATCATGCGGCGCGGCATGACCGAGGCGGTCGACTACCCCAACTTCGTGGCGCAGATCACCGACTACCTGGCGCGCTCGCACTACTTCACCTCCGACCTGGCCCTGCCGGCGGCAAAAAAGAAGGCGATGATCGCCGAGTTCTGCCCGAACACCGACCTGTGCAAGATCACCGAGGACCTGATCTTCACCCATCCCTACATGGTCCACGACCTCAACCGCTGGACCAGCCCGCAGCTCGACCGCTGGGCAGAGGCATGGCGGAACGACGACCAGCTCAAGCTGGCGATCTCGCAGCTCAAGCAGGACTTCCTGTCACGTGCCGAGGCGCTGCTGCACGGCGACATGCATACCGGCTCGATCATGGTGACCCGGGCCGAGACCAGGGTAATCGACCCGGAGTTCGCCTTTGTCGGGCCGATCGGCTTCGACGTCGGCAAGCTGATCGGCAACCTGCTGCTGAACTATTTCTGCCATGACGGCCATGAGAACCGCCCGGGCGAGCGCGACGGCTACCGGGCCTGGGTGATCGAGACGATCCAGGGCGTCTGGCATGGCTTCGCCACCAAGTTCGTCGAGCTCTGGGACGGGCACCGCACCGGCGACGCCTATCCAAGCGACCTGCTGCCCGACGGCTCGCCGGCGCTGCGCCAGGCCCAGGCTGCCTACATGGCGCGCCTGTGGAACGACACGCTGCGCTTTGCCGGCGCCTCGCTCACCCGCCGCACGCTGGGCCTGGCCCACAATGCCGACCTGGAGCGGATCGAGGACCCGGACCGCCGCGCCGCCTGTGAGAAGCGCGTCCTGGAACTGTCCCGCGACCTCCTGGTGAACCCCGGCAGCTACGCCACGATCGAGCAGGTCACCGCCCGCGCCGAGGCCCTGCGCGCCCGCGACGGCGCCTGACCGCCCAGCGCGCCCAGGCAGCGGGTCAGGAGCCGGCCCGCCGCCGCTCCTCCGCAAAGCCGTAGAACCCGTCGCGGAGCACCTCGTCCAGCGTGTAGGGCGGCTCCGCCGGCAGGCCGTCGGCGGCGTCCTGCTCCCCATGCTCCTCCATCGAGAAGGCTGCCCCGCGGCGGCCCCGGAGGTAAAGATCGGGAAGATCCTCGGCCAGGACTGCCCGAAGGCTCGGCGTGAGATCGGCCTCGAGTTGCGCTCGCGCATCGAAGATCGATCGCCGCCATCCCGCCTGGGGAAGGCTCGCCGGCGCATGATCGAGCTTGAGGAGATGCTCGATGATCCGGACCACCTGGCTGCGGCAGGCGTTGCGGTCGCGCTTGGCCAAGTCGTCGACCTCCTCGGCCAGTTGCTTGAGATCGAGCGGACCGTTCCAGCGCTCCCGGTCGAGCTGGCGCAGGGCCTCCGCCTGCTGGCGGGCCCAGAGATAGTAGTCGGTCTCGTAGAGGGTGGCGGCCATGCGACGCCCTTCCGCATTCGGCGGCCTCCAGCATAGCGCAGCGATCCGGAGCTTGTCCCGCCTCGGTGCCGGGAGATAAAGGACCGCATGGATTCCTTGCCGGAATGGTCCGCCGATGCGCCTTGATCGCCGCAGCTTCTCCGCCCTCCTGCTCGTAGGCACGGCGGCACCCTCCCTGGCCCGGGCCGATGCGCCGCTGGTCGCGATCACCGCGATCGTGGAGCATCCCGCCCTGGACGCCTGCCGTGACGGCGTCGTCGAGGGGCTGAAGCAGCAGGGCCTGACCGTCGAGACCACCTACCAGAGCGCCCAGGGGCAGCCGGCCACCGCCGCCCAGATCGCACGCAGCTTCGTGGGCATGGATCCCGCCGTGATCGTCGCGATCAGCACGCCCTCGGCCCAGGCGATGGCCTCGGCGACCAAGGACATCCCGATCGTGTTCACCGCGGTCACCGCCCCGGTGGAAGCCGGGCTGATCGACGACCTGAACCATCCGGGCGGCAACGTCACCGGCCTGTCCGACCTGTCGCCGCTGGCCCAGCACCTCAACCTGATCCTGACGATCAGCCCGGAGGTGAAGCGCCTGGGGATCCCCTACAACCCGGGCGAGGCCAACGCGGTGACGCTGGTCCGCCTGATGACGGACTATGCCCGGGACCGCGGCGTCGAGGTGGTGGAGGCCACCGCATCGAAGTCCGCCGACGTGGTCGCGGCGGCGCGCACCCTGGCCGGACAGGCCGACGCGATCTACGTGCCGACCGACAACACCGTGGTCTCCGCCCTGGAGAGCCTGATCGTGGTGGCAAGGCAGGCCAAGGTGCCGGTGTTCTCCGGCGACACCGACAGCGTGGCGCGCGGCTGCATCGGCTCGATCGGCTTCGACTATTTCCAGGTGGGCGTGCAGACCGCGCAGATCGTCGGCCGGATCCTCAAGGGCGAGAAGCCTGGCGACATCGCGATCGAGGTGGCGACCGGCACCGACCTGGTGCTGAACCCGGCCGCCGCCGAATCCTTCGGCGTCACCATCCCGGACGACCTCCTGGCCCGCGCCGCCAAGATCGTGGGCGCCTGACCCGGAAGGTTCGCACCTTGTCGCTGTTCTCCTTTCTCGGCGCCATCGAGCTCGGCCTGATCTACGGGCTGGTCGGGCTCGCGGTGTACCTGTCGTTCCGCGTCCTGAACTTCCCGGACCTGACCGTCGACGGCTCGTTTCCCTTGGGCGCCAGCGTCTGCGCCGCGGCCATCGTAGGCGGCTTGGACCCTGTCACCGCGACCGTCATGGCGGTGCTGGCGGGGGCGCTCGCCGGCTGGATCACCGCGGTCTTGGCGGTGCGCTTCGGCATCCTGCACCTGCTAGCCTCGATCCTGGTGATGATCGCCCTGTTCAGCATCAACATCCGGATCATGGGCCGCCCCAACGTGGCGCTGCTCGGCCAGACCACCCTGTTCACCCCGTTCGAGAGCCTGTCCTTCCTGGCCTTCGACCAGGCGCGCATCCTGGTCGAATTGGCGCTGCTGGTGGTCGTGACCCTGGCTCTGTCCCGTTACCTCCATTCCGACCAGGGCCTGGCGCTGCGCGCGTCCGGCGCCAATCCGCGCATGGCCCGCGCGCAAGGCATCGACACCGACCGGCAGGTGCTGGGCGGCATGGCGCTGTCCAACGCGATCTGCGCCCTGGCCGGCGCCCTGTTCGCCCAGGCCAACGGCTTCGCCGACGTCACCATGGGCCTTGGCACCATCGTGGTGGGCCTGGCCGCGGTGATCGTCGGCGAAACCCTGTTCCGCCTGAAGGGCATCCTTGGCGCGCTGGTCGCCTGCGTGCTGGGCTCGCTGCTCTACCGCCTGGTGATCGCCTTCGCGCTGGACGTGCAGGTGCTGGGCATCGAGGCCTCCGACCTGAACCTGGTCACCGCCCTCCTGGTCGGCTTCGCGCTGCTGGCGCCCAAGCTGCGGGCGCGCCGGCGGAGGGCGCGGCCATGATCCGGCTGGAAAACATCGAGCTCACCTTCAGCGCCGGCACGCCCTTGGAGACCCGCGCCCTGCGCGGCGTCTCGCTCAGCATCGAGGCCGGCCGGTTCGTGACGGTGATCGGCAGCAACGGGGCGGGCAAGAGCACGCTGCTGGGCGTGCTGGCCGGCGACGTGGTCCCTGACGCGGGCAGCATCGTGATCGACGGGCGGGACGTCACCCGCCTGCCGGCGCACCGGCGCGCGGAACTGGTGGCCCGGGTGTTCCAGGATCCCAAGGCCGGCACCTGCGAGGGGCTGACCATCGAGGAGAACATGGCGCTCGGCATCGCGCGCGGGAGCGTGCGTGGCCTGAGGCCCGCCCTGGACGGCGAGCGGCGCCGCCGGTTCCGCGACTCCCTGGCCGAGCTGGGCCTGGGCCTGGAGGACCGGCTGGGCGATCCGGTTGGCCTCCTTTCCGGCGGCCAGCGCCAGGCGGTCAGCCTGCTGATGGCCGCCCTGGCGCCCATGAAGATCCTGCTCCTGGACGAGCATACCGCCGCGCTCGATCCGCGCACCGCGGAACTGGTCCTGGACCTCACGCAAAAGATCGTGGAACGTCACAGGCTCACCGCGCTGATGGTGACCCACTCGATGCGCCAGGCCCTGGACCATGGCAGCCGGACCGTGATGCTGCACGAGGGCAAGGTCGCCTTCGACGTGGCCGACGAGGCCCGCGCCGGCCTGGATGTCCCCGACCTCCTGGCCCTGTTCCGCCGCCGCCAGGGCGGCGAACTCGACGATGACGCCCTTCTGGTAGGATGAACGACGTGCTGGACCTGCGCAGCGACAACACCGCCCCGGTCGCTCCCGAAGTCTTCGCGGCCCTGGCCCGCGCCAATGAGGGCCACGACACCGCTTACGGCGCCGACCGCTGGACCGGGCACCTGAAGTCCGAGCTGGCGGCCGTGTTCGAGACCGAGGATTTCGACCTGGTGATGGCGATCACCGGCACCGGCGCCAACGCCCTGGCGCTCTCGATCCTCTGCCCGGCCTGGGGCGCCGTGGTCTGCCACCCCCTGGCCCATGTGGTGCAGGACGAGTGCAACGCGCCCCTGATGTTCACCGGCGGCGCCAGCTGGCTCACCGTGGGCGACCCCTTTGGCCGGATGAGCGCCGACGACGTCGCCAAGGGGCTGGAGGGCTATCATTTCGGCTCGATGCACTCGGCCCAGCCCAAGGTGCTGCTGGCAGCCCAGGCCAGCGAGCGCGGCCTGGTCTGGTCGGTCGAGGAAACAAAAGCGTTCGCCGCCGTCGCCAAACGCCACGGCATGATGATGATGCTGGACGGCGCCCGCTTCGGCAACGCTCTGGCCCGCACCGGTGCCAGCCCGGCCGAGCTGTCCTGGAAGGCCGGCGTCGACGCCATGGTGCTGGGCATGACCAAGAATGGCGGGATGGCTGCCGAGATGATCCTGCTGTTCGGCCAGGCCCGCAGCGCCGCGGCCCCGTATCTTCGCAAGCGCAGCGGCCAGGTGCAGAGCAAGGGCCGCTATCTGTCTGCCCAGGCGATCGGCGCCTTGGAGGGCGGCAAGTGGCTGGAGCGCGCCGCCCATGCCAACGCCATGGCGACCCGGCTGTCCGAGGGGCTGGTCCGGCTGGGCGCCCGCCTGCTCTACCCGGTGGAAGCCAACCTGGTTTTCGCGGTCCTCCCCCCCGCCCTGCAGGCGAAGCTGGCCGAGCACGCTTTATTCTACCCGGGCTACGAGAACGGCGGCACCCGTCTCGTCACCTCCTGGTCGACCCCGCCCGAGGCGATCAACCAGTTCCTCGCCCGGGCGGCATGACCCGGCCCGACCGCGAGGAAGCCGAGCGCGCGGTCGACACGCTGCTGCGCTGGATCGGCGAGGACCCTGCCCGCGACGGGCTGCGCCGCACGCCGGCGCGGGTCGTCGAGGCCTGGCTGGAACATGCCAGCGGCTATCGCACCACCCCGGCCGAGGCCCTGGGCGACCTGTTCGACGAGATCGAGACGGTCGACGAGATCGTGCTCCTGCGCGACATCGGCTTCGAGAGCCATTGCGAGCACCATCTGGCGCCGATCGTCGGCCGGGCCCATGTCGCCTACCTGCCGGGCAAGAAGGTGGTCGGGATCGGCCGGCTCGCCCGGCTGGTCGACTGTCTGGCCAAGCGCCTGCAGGTGCAGGAACGCCTGACCGCCGAGATCGCCGAGGCGATCCAGGAGATCCTGGCGCCGCGCGGCGTGGCGGTGATGATCCAGGCGACCCACCACTGCATGACCACCCGCGGCGTGCACAAGCCGGGTGCGGTGATGGTGACCTCCCGGCTGCTGGGCGCGTTCCGTACTGACCGCGAGCTGCGCCGCGACTTCTACGCGATGATCGGCCAGCCGGGCGTGGACGCGATCGCCCGGGCCTGAGCCCTTGGCACCACGGCCGGCCGTCGCCCGGCGGCTCAGGGATTGCCGGGACGGAACGCCAGCGCCACGCCGTCGCCGGTCAGCCGCAGCATGCCGTCCTCGATCGCGTAGCTGCGGACCTGGCCCAGCGCCGCCAGGAATTCGTCCTCGGACGGGCCGTCCCGGTCCGGGCAGGCCATCTTGGTGCCGATGATCCCCGACAGGTCCAGGGCGGTGTCGGTGAGCGTGCGGTAGCTGCCGGCGATCCGGTTGCAGCCGCCCGAGCCGGCGACCCGGTTGTCCTCGGCGCTGAACTGCAGTTCCGGCACGTGCTCGCCGGACGGGACGGCCTGGCCGTTCAGGCTGGCCAGCCGCCAGACCGGCCCGGCCAGGGCCAGCGGCTTGTCGCCGGTGGCGGCGGCGGCAGCGGCGGCGCCTCTCGTCCGCTCCAGCACCAGCTCGACCCGGTCGCCCGCCCCCTGGGTCAGCACCGGATGGGCCTGGGTGGTGACGAACAGCGGCTCGCCCCGCACGGAGATGGTGCCGCGCACCACGTAGCGGTGGCCGGGATCGATCCTTGCGGGATCATAGGGGATGGTGAACGCGATCGGCGGCTGGCCGGCCCGGTCGATCTCCTGCGCACCCAGCACCTCCGAGGCCGAATCCGCCCGGCTGACATCCTCCAGCACGACGTCCAGCACCGCGTCGTCGGGCAGCGCGATCCGCTCGCGATAGCCGGCGGTGCCGCTGATCTGAGGCTTCTCCGGCACCGCCATGCAGCCGCCGAGCAGGCCGGCCGCCATCAGCCCGAACCATCCCTGTCGCATCCGCCCACTCCTGCCAGCCGCAGCCCTCGCACCCATCCTGGCCGGGAAGCTGTCGGGTGCAAACAGCCTTCCTCCCAGGCCTCCGGGGCTCATCCGAACACGGCGTCGCGGATCGCCTCGGGATAGGCGCCGTTCACCCCGGCCACGGCGGTGTTGCTGAAGGCGACCACGCTGACCGCCCGGGTGGGATCGATGAACCAGCTATGGCCATAGGCGCCGCCCCACTGGATCGTGGATGGGCCCTGCGGCGTCGCCGCCACCGCCGGGTCGGACAGGACCGCCCAGCCCAGGCCGAAGCCCCAGCCCGGCCCCTGCGTCTCCGCCTGGCTGCCGACCTGGTCGACCATCATCGCCCGCACGGTCTCCGCCGCCAGGATCGGGGCCCCGCCGGTCCGGATCGTTTCCAGGAAGCGCAGGAAGTCCGGTGCAGTGCCGATCATGCCGCCCCCGGCCGACAGGAACGAGCCGGGGTCGCGATGACGGTCCGGCTCAAAGCGCATCACGCCGCTGCGCCCCTGGACCAAGGTCTCGCCCACCATCCGGACCGGCTGCTCGGGACCGTCCGCATAAGGACCGGCCAGCCGGTTCTCGTCGATGACGGCAAAGTCGGTGTCCCGCATCGCCAGCGGCCCGGTCACCAGCTCCGCCACCGCCGTCCTCAGGTCCTGGCCGGTCGCCTTCTCCAGCACCCGGCCGGCCACGTCGATGCCGAGCGAATAGCGCCAGGACGTTCCCGGCGGGAAATAGAGCGGGCAGCCGGCCAGCCGGTCCAGGTTCTCGTCCAGGCCCAGGCCCGGCTGGTCCAGGCCGTCGGAGACGTTCGCCCGGTGGTAGGGGCCGCCTTCCGGGTCGTTGTAGCGGTAGCCCAGGCCGGACGAATGGCTCAGGAGCTGCCGAAGCGTGATCTCCGGCGTGCTGCCGTCCGCCAGGCGCGGCCGGAACGCCGGCAGCCAGCGGGTGACCGGCTGGTCGAGCTCCAGCCGGCCGTCCTCGACCAGCCGCATGATGGCGGCGGTGACGATCGGCTTGGTGATCGAGGCCAGCCGGAAGATGGTGTCGACCTGCATGGCCCGGCCCGCCTCCCGGTCGGCCTGCCCGGCGGCCCGGGCATAGACGGGGCGCCCCTCGCGGGCGACCAGCACGACCGCGCCGACCAGCTGCCGCTCGGCGATCGCCCGGTCGATGACCTGGTCCAGGCGGGCGGCCAGGGTGCGGTCCTGGCTCGTGGCGGCGTCGGTGGAACTCATCAGGGGGCCCATTTCCATGCGGGATGACGGTTCGCCCGGGATAGACCGGCCGGTCCGCCCTGCCCAGCCGGCCCGGGGCCGTGGCACAGGCGGGCGGGCCGATCCATGGTGTAGAATATACAAATCTATGTGCGGATTGTCACAGCGGCATTCGGTTGCGGCTTGCCGACCGGGAGAGGAATTGGCTACCGGAGGACTTGTATTTTCGAGGGTTGGAAATGTCGCCTGTCGATATACGAAACAAGATTCAGCGGGCGGATGTCCTCGATATCCTGCTGACCCTGATTTTGTTTGTTCTTTCCTTGAGCATCATGCTCCTGGTCCTCCTGCTGCGCTCGACCTACTGACCGGGCCGCAGGCCTCCGCAGTAATCGCCCATCATCGCCCGAAACGAGACCTGGCTGCCGTTTCATCGCCGCCAGCGGCTCCTTGGCTTCAGGCCGTCGCCCGAAACCAATCGGGATGGCGGCCGCCCCGCCGGCGCCGGGCCTCCCGGTCCGGCGGCCCCTGGCCCGGCCCCTGCCGTCGTCCGACGCCCGCCGCCGGCACGGCATCCGAGCCGTCGGGGTTGCCCCGGCAGGGGCAGCCAGCCTATCTCCCCCAATCGATCGGCCCTTATCCCGGCCGCGCAACGCCTGTCGGATCATCCCTGCCCATGTCGCTCGCCCCGCGACCCGCCAACCTGCCCGATCTGTCGGCCGCCCCCTATCTGGCCGGTCTCAATCCCGAGCAGCATGCCGCCGTCACCGCCGAGAACGGCCCCCTGCTGATCCTGGCCGGGGCCGGCACCGGCAAGACCCGCGTGCTGACCACCAGGCTGGCCCACCTGCTGATGACCGGCCGGGTCCGTCCGTTCGAGATCCTGGCGGTGACCTTCACCAACAAGGCTGCCCGGGAGATGGTCCACCGGGTGGAGGCGCTGATCGGCCAGAGCGTGCAGGGCATGTGGCTCGGCACCTTCCACGCCATGGGCACCCGCCTGCTCCGCCGCCATGCCGAGATCGTGGGCCTCAAGCCCAGCTTCACCATCCTGGACACCGACGACCAGATCCGCCTGCTCAAGCAGGTCCTCCAGGCGCTGGAGATCGACGACAAGCGCTGGCCGGCCCGAGCGGTGCTGGGCATCGTCCAGCGCTGGAAGGACCGCGGCTGGACCCCGGACAAGGTGCCGCCCGCCGAGGTCGGCGACTTTGCCGGCGGCAAGACCCTGCGGATCTACTCGCTCTACCAGGAGCGCCTGGCCACCCTGAACGCCTGCGATTTCGGCGACCTGCTGCTGCACTGCCTGGAGCTGTTCCGCAAGGCGCCGGACGTGCTGGCCCAGTACCAGCGGCGCTTCCGGGCCATCCTGGTCGACGAGTACCAGGACACCAACGTCGCCCAGTACCTGCTCCTGCGCCTGCTCGCTCAGGAGCACCGCAACATCACCTGCGTGGGCGACGACGACCAGTCGATCTACAGCTGGCGGGGTGCCGAGGTCGGCAACATCCTGCGCTTCGAGGAGGATTTCCCCGGCGCCGGCGTGGTCCGGCTGGAGCGCAACTACCGCTCGACCGGGCACATCCTGGGGGCGGCCGCAGGATTGATCGCCCGCAACCGCGCCCGCCACGACAAGACCCTGTGGACCGAGGACGTCGAGGGCGAGAAGGTCCGGGTCGCCTCGCTCTGGGACGAGCAGGAGGAGGCGGTGTTCGTCGGCGACGAGCTGGAGGCGCTGCAGCGGGCGAAGAAGAACCTGGCCGATGCCGCGGTGCTGGTCCGCGCCGGCCACCAGACCCGCGCGTTCGAGGAACGCTTCATCCAGCTGGGCCTGCCCTACCGGGTGATCGGCGGCCTGCGCTTCTACGAGCGCGCCGAGATCCGCGACGCCATCGCCTATCTGCGCGTGGTGGTGCAGCCCGACGACGACCTGGCGTTCGAGCGGATCGTCAACACGCCCAAGCGCGGCATCGGCGAGACCACCGTGCAGGCTTTGCGCAAGGCCGCGCGCGCCAGCGACAAAAGCGTGGTCGCCACCGCCGAGGCGCTGCTCGGTACCGACGAGCTGCCGACCCGCGGCCGCAAGCAGCTGGCCGACATCCTGGCCGCGTTCGCCCGCTGGCGGGACGAGCTGCCGCGCAAGGCGCCCCGCGACCTGGTCGAGGCGATCCTGGACGAATCCGGCTATGTCGGGATGTGGCAGGCCGACCGCTCGCCGGAAGCCCAGGGCCGCCTGGAGAACCTGAAGGAGCTGGTCAAGGCGATCGAGGAGTTCGAGAGCCTGCCGGCCTTTTTGGAGCATGTCTCCTTGGTGATGGACAACGCCGCCGACAGCGACGGCGACATGGTCACGCTGATGACCCTGCACGCCGCCAAGGGCCTGGAATACGACCATGTGTTCCTGACCGGCTGGGAGGAAGGCCTGTTCCCCAACCAGCGGGCCCTGGACGAGGGCGGCACCAAGGCGCTCGAGGAGGAGCGGCGCCTGGCCTATGTCGGGATCACCCGGGCCAGGAAGCGCTGCACGATCTGCTATGCCGCCAACCGGCGGATCTTCGGCCAGTGGGGTGCTGCCCTGCCGTCCCGCTTTGTCGAGGAGCTGCCCCCGGAGCACATCCACCATCTGCTGCGCAGCAACGCCGCCCGCCCGGACGTCGATCCCACCTTCGGGGTCGCCTCGCTGTTCCCGACCGGCAAGATGGGCGGGCGCGGCCCGGGCTTCGAGCGCGCCGGCAAGGTGATCGAGGGCCGCGCCGAGCTGGTCCGGCCGCGCCCGGCTCCCTCGGTGCAGTTCGGCATGGGCGAGCGCGTGTTCCACGACAAGTTCGGCCCGGGCACCGTCCAGGCGATCGAGGGCGACAAGCTGACCATCGCCTTCGACAAGGCGGGCGTGAAGAAGGTCATCGCCAGCTTCCTGGAGAAGAAGTCGTGAGGGACGACCAGGACGGCGACGTCTTCCACGCCACCACCGGCTCGCTCTGGCGCACCAGCTTCGTGCTCGACGACGGTCTGGCGCAGTCGGTGTTCGAGCGGCTGGACGAGATGGGCCTGTCGGTCGGCATGTTCGAGCACGAGGGCGATGGCGGCTTTGCGGTCGAGCGCTGGCGGATGGAGATCGTGGAGGCCGACCGGCCGGAGCTGAAGGCCCAGCGTGCCCGGCTCCTGGAGCTGGTCGGCGACCTGGTCCCCGCCATCCCCGACCTCGCCATCGAGGAGGTGACCGAGGAGGACTGGACCGAGGCGATGCGCCGGGAGTTCCCGCCGGTGGATGCCGGCCGGTTCTTCGTGCACGGCCAGGCCCATGCCGACCAGGTCCCGCCCGGCCGGATCGCCATCGCCATCGAGGCCGGCCTGGCGTTCGGCTCGGGCGAGCACGCCACCACCAAGGGCTGCCTCCTGGCCTTCGACCAGCTCCTGCCGCGCCGCTCCTGGCGGCGCATCCTGGACATGGGCTGCGGCTCCGGGATCCTGGCGATCGCCGCGGCCAAGGCCACCGACGCGCAGGTCCTGGCGGTGGACGTCGACCCGGTGGCGGTCGAGGTCGCCGCCGAGAACGTGCGGGACAACGGCGTGGCCGACCGGGTGCGCTGCCTGGCCGGCGACGGCTTCGCCACGCCTGGCGTGTTCCACCCGCGCGGCTACGACCTGATCTTCGCCAACATCCTGGCCAACCCGCTGGTGGCGATGGCCCCGCAGCTGGCCAAGGCGCTGGCGCCTGGCGGGGTCGCCATCCTGTCCGGCCTGATCGACGAGCAGGTGCCCAGGGTCGAAGGAGCCTTCCGCCGGGCCGGCCTGCAGGGCCGCCGGCGCCTGATGCTGGACCGCTGGGCGGTGCTCATCCTGCGCCGGCCACGCGGCTGACCAATCCGTCCGGACCGGGCAGGCCGCGCGGAAACGCCGGCGCGCGCCGGGCGTTGCGGACGAAGCGCGGGATCGGGAGGATGGGCATGCGCCGGGACGGCCAGGCTTCGCGCCGCGACCTGCTGGCGGGTGCCGCGGCCGCCACCTTTCTTGGAGGCGTCGCGGCTGCGGAGGATGCGCCGGTGAACCATGTGGTGCTTCTGGGCGATTCGGTGTTCGACAACGGCGCCTATGTCGGGGGCGGGCCGGACGTCGTGGCCCAGCTGCGCCAGCGCCTGCCGCGGGGATGGCAGGCCAGCCTGGCCGCCCGGGATGGCGGCCGGATGGAGGACATGCCGCAGCAGCTGCGCGCCATGCCGGCCGGCGCCAGCCACCTCGTGATCAGCGTCGGCGGCAACGATGCGCTGGCCCATGCCGGGATCTTCGAGGAGGCGGCCGGATCGGTCGGCGACGCGCTGCTCCAGGTGGCGGCGGTGCGGCAGGACTTCGAGGCGGCCTACAGGGCGATGCTGGACCAGGCGCAGGCGCTCGGCCTTCCGGTTGCCGTCTGCACCATCTACGACACCGCCTATCGCGAGCCGCGCCGCACCCTCGCCGTCACGGCGCTCGCGGTGCTCAACGACGCCATCACCCGCCAGGCCTTCCGCCGCGGCCTGCCCCTGGTCGACCTGCGGCTGGTCTGCGACGAGGCGGCCGACTTCGCCAACCCGATCGAGCCCTCGGTGCAGGGCGGCGGCAAGATCGCCCGGGCGATCACGACAATGCTCGCTGGGCACGATTTCGGCCGGGGCCGCGCCGCAGTCTACCTCTGAGCGGCCGCTCCGCCATGGCCGGCCGCGCCGCCATTGAGGACGCCCTGAAGCGGCTGGCGCCCGGGATCCCGCGCCACGAGGCGGCCAGCATCGTCGATGATGCGATGGACAATCCGAGGCTGCGCAGGGCCGCTCCGGAGGAGGCCGCCTGGCCTTGATGGTGGCCTATGTCCGGCATGTTTTGACCGACTACGACGCGCTGCTGGCCGAGGGCTACGACATGGACAGCGCCCGCGCGTTCGTGGCCGGCGACATGGAAGCCATCCTGCATGACTGGGGCGTGCGCCGCAGGCTGGCTGGCCGGGAGGCGGGCTGAGCCATGGCCCGCCTCCCGGCCGCCACGGCTCAGACGTTGAGCTGGTAGCTCACCGGCACCCACAGATAGCGGTCCGGATGGCGGTCGATGAAGCCCAGCGCCGGGAACGGCATGTGGTAGCCGGTGACCGGGATCCGGTCGGCGGCGGCCATGTCGAAGATCCGCTTGCGGGTCTCGCCGGCGGCTTCCTTGTCCATGTCGTACTGCACGTGCCATTCCGGGCGCTGCACCGAGACCACGTAATGGTTGGCGGTGTCGGCCCAGAGCAGCAGGCGCTGGCCGTCGCTCTCCAGGTGGTAGGCCATGTGCCCGGGCGTGTGGCCGAACGCGGCGACCGCCGTGATCCCCGGCACCGCCTCGCCGCCATCGGCCAGGAAGCTGGTCTTGTCCGCCAGCGGCATCATGTTGGCGCGGAACAGCTTGGCGCCATTCTCGGTGGGGCCGCTCAGCCGCTCGTCGGCCGCCCAGAAGTCGTACTCGGCCTGGCCGGTGACGTAGCGGGCATTGGGGAAGGTCGGCTGGCCGTCGGTCATCAGCCCGCCGATATGATCGCCATGCATGTGGGTGATCACCACCACGCTGACCTGCCCGGGCTCGTAGCCGGCAGCCTTCATGGTCTCGACCAGGTTGCCCGCGTTCGGGCGCCTTGCCGGGGCGTTGCCGGTGTCGAACAGCACGAGCTCGCTGCCGGTGTTCACCAGGACCGGGGTGAAGCTGTTCTCCATCTTCTCCGGCGGCAGGAAGTTCATCTGCGCCAGCTCGTGCACCGCCTCGGCCGGCTGGTCCTGGCCGAAGATCGGGTGCGGCCCATCGCCCTGGACATAGCCATCCAGCAGGGTGGTGACCCGGAAGCCGCCAAGATCGAAGCGGTAGAAGCTCGGCCGGGCTAGGTCCTGCATCGGTGTCGCGGCCCTGGCCGTGCTTACGGGACCCGACATGGCAAACGCGCCGGCCGCCGCCACGCCGGCACCGGCCGCCAGCATGTCGCGGCGGCCCAGGCTGAAGTCTGATCGCATCGACGTTCTCCCCATCTGGACGGGGCAGTCTGGTCGTTGCCCTCCGTCCCACCAGAGGGGAGATAGAACCCCTGCCCCGCCGCGGCGAGCGCCAGGGACGGGTCACTCCGCTCCGGGTACCGGCAGGGGGTCGTCCAGCAGGATGTAGGACTGCGGGTCGTCGGGGCAGAGCCCGCCGGCGCATTCCAGCACGGTGGACACGCCATTGCCGGCCGCCATCAGCAGGGCCAGGGCGATGGCCAGCCCGCCCAACGCGCCCAGGCCGGCAGCGCCGTTGCGCAGCATCGCCAAGTCGTCCGGCTCCTCGAACTGCCGGTCGAACAGCAGCATCATGGCAGCACCCAGCACGATCACCAGGAACAGGATCAGCGCCCAGGTGTAGAAATGCAGCCCCAGGATCGGGTCGCCATAGGCGCCGGTGCCCGGGACGATGTGCAGGAGCACCTGCCGCGCGGAGATCGCGGCCCCGACCAGCGCCGCGATGATCACCAGCCCGTAATGGCTCGGGCGCGGCCCGAAGCGCAGGTTGAGGGCCAAGCCCGCCAGCACCGCGGCGAACGCGCTGCGCTGGAGGATGCAGAGCGGACAGGGCAGTTCGCCAAGGGCGAGCTGGAAGCCGAACGCCACCAGCAGCACGGCGCCCACCGCGAGGAGGCCCAGGGCATTCAGGCTGCGTGCCAGGGATGGGCTCATGACGGCAGCCTCACCATGCCAGTGCCAGCGGGTCGGTGGCGTGCAGGGCGAACAGCAGGAGCGTCCCCAGCAGCGAGAGGACCAGCAGCACGACCGCGGCGGCGCGGTGTCCGGTCCAGGCGCACAGGATCGCCGCCGCCTGCGCAAAGAACGGCAGGCTCATCATCCGGATCTTCTCCCATTCGGCCGCACGTCGTTTCCGGCTCGGCGCGAGCTTATGGGCTTGGTGCCATCCCGCAAGATCCGTGGTGCTACGGGCCGGCCGGGCCGCCGCTGCTAAGCGCCCGCACCGCCTCCCCCAGGATCAGCGCCGCCGCCAGATGGTCGATCCGGCCGTCCCTGCCCGGCGGCGGCAGCTCGCCGGCGTCGATCGCGGCCTCGACCCCGCCGGTGGTGAAGCGCTCGTCCTGCAGCAGCACCGGCAGCCCCAGCACCGGCACCAGCAGGTCCAGGAAGTTGCGGACGCGGTCGCAGGCCTGGCCCTCCTTGTCGTCCAGGCCGAGCGGCCAGCCCACCACGAGCCCAGCCGGCACCCGCTTGCGGGCGAGCTGCACCAGGGTCTCGCGGTCGTGGGTCCAGGATTTGCGGACATGGGTGAACAGCGGGGTGACCATCCGCCGCTCGGCATCGGTGCCCGCCAGGCCGATCGCGCGCTTGCTGATGTCCAGCGCCAGCAGGCCGCCGCGCTTGGGCAGGGCCGCCCTGAAGTCGCCATGGTTGCGGAAGATCGATGTGGACACTAGCTTCCGTGCGCCTTTTGCGGCCGTGTCGGCCGTTTTCCCATCCCACGCGCAGGAGACCAGAGATCCATGGCGATCGACAAGGCCACGGTGGCGAAGATCGCGCATCTGGCCCGCCTCGAGGTTCCTGAGGACAAGCAGGAGCATCTGGCAGCCGAGCTGTCCGGCATTCTCGGCTGGGTCGAGCAGCTGGGCGAGGTAAACACGGACGAGGTCGAGCCGCTGCGCTCGGTGATGCCGATCACCCAGGACTGGCGGGCGGACGACGTCACCGACGGCAACCGGCGCGACGACGTGCTGGCCAATGCGCCGGCCAGCCAGGACGGATATTTCGTGGTGCCGAAGGTGGTCGAATGAGCGTGGATCTGCACCGGCTGACGGTGGCTGGGGCCAGGAAGGGCCTGGCCGCCCGGGAGTTCAGCGCGGTCGAGCTGGCGGAAGCGCATATCGCGCAGATGGAGTGCCACCGGGCGCTGAACGCCTTCATCACCGAGACGCCCGAGCACGCGATCGAGCAGGCGAAAGCCTCCGACGCGAAGCTGGCCAAGGGCGAGGCGGGCGCCCTGGAGGGCATCCCGATCGCGATGAAGGACCTGTTCGCCACCAAGGGCATCCGCACCACGGCCGGCTCGAACATCCTGAACAACTTCGTGCCGCCCTATGAGAGCACCGTCAGCGGCAAGCTCTGGCAGGCGGGCGCCGTCTGCCTGGGCAAGACCAGCCTGGACGAGTTCGCCATGGGCTCGTCCAACCTGTCCAGCGCGTTCGGCCCGGTGGTAAATCCCTGGACCAGGCCCGGCGACGCCAAGCCGCTGGTGCCGGGCGGCAGCTCCGGCGGCTCGGCCGCGGCGGTGGCCGCGCGCATGTGCCTGGCGGCGACCGGCACCGACACCGGCGGCTCGATCCGCCAGCCGGCCGCCTATACCGGCATCACCGGGATCAAGCCGACCTATGGGCGCTGCTCGCGCTTCGGCATCATCGCCTATGCCTCCTCGCTGGACCAGGCGGGCGCGTTCGCCCGCACCACCGAGGACTGCGCGATCCTGCTCCAGGCGATGGCCGGCCACGACCCGAACGACAGCACCTCGGCCGACATGGCCGTGCCGGACTTCGCGGCCAATCTCGGCAAGTCGCTCAAGGGCCTGCGGATCGGCATCCCGAAGGAGTACCGGGTCGAGGGCCTTTCCCCCGAGATCGACCGGCTCTGGCAGCAGGGCGCCGACTGGCTGCGCGCCCAGGGTGCGGAAGTGAAGGAGGTCTCGCTGCCGCACAGCAAGTACGCGCTGGCGACCTACTACATCATCGCCCCGGCGGAAGCCTCGTCCAACCTCGCCCGCTACGACGGCATGCGCTACGGGCTGCGCGTGGACGGCCGCAACCTCGCCGACACCTACGAGAAGTCGCGCGCGGCGGGCTTCGGCGACGAGGTCAAGCGCCGGATCATGATCGGCACCTACGTGCTCTCGGCCGGCTATTACGACGCCTACTACGTCAAGGCGCAGAAGCTGCGCCGGATCCTGGTGAACGACTTCACCAAGGTGTTCGAGGAGGTCGACGCGGTGCTGACCCCGGCCACGCCGACCCCGGCGTTCCGGATCGGCGAGGAGTCCGACGACCCGGTCGCCATGTACCTGAACGACGTGTTCACGGTGACCGCCAACCTGACCGGCCTGCCCGGCATGAGCGTGCCGGCCGGCCTGTCTTCGGATGGGCTGCCGCTGGGCCTGCAGATCATGGGCAGGCCCTGGGACGAGCCGACCGTGCTGCAGATCGGCGCCGCCCTGGAAGAGGCCGCCGATTTCAAGACGCTACCCTACGGGATCGAGGCCCGGACATGAGCTGGACCATCGAAGGCAACACCGGCACCTGGGAGATCGTGGTCGGTCTCGAGGTGCACGCGCAGGTCTCCAGCAAGGCCAAGCTGTTCAGCGGAGCGGCCACCGAATACGGCGCCGAGCCCAACACCCAGGTCAGTCCGGTGGATGCCGGGATGCCCGGCATGCTGCCGGTGGTGAACGCCCGCTGCGTCGAGCTGGCGGTGCGCACCGGCCTGGGGTTGAAGGCCGAGATCAACAAGGTCTCGGTGTTCGAGCGGAAGAACTACTTCTACCCGGACCTGCCGCAGGGCTACCAGATCAGCCAGTACCAGCACCCGATCGTGGGCAAGGGCGAGCTGATCCTGGACATGCCGGACGGCACCCAGCGCCCGATCGGCATCACCCGCCTCCATCTGGAGCAGGATGCCGGCAAGTCGATCCACGACCAGGGCCACGACACCACCCTGATCGACCTGAACCGCTCCGGCGTGGCGCTGATGGAGATCGTCAGCGAGCCGGACATCCGCGACCCGGAGGAAGCCGTCCTCTACATGCGCAAGCTGCGCTCGATCCTGCGCTATCTGGGGACGTGCGACGGCAACATGGAGGAAGGCTCGCTTCGCTGCGACGCCAACGTCTCGGTGCGCAAGCCCGGCGAGCCGTTCGGCACGCGCTGCGAGATCAAGAACGTCAACTCCATGCGCTTCGTAGCGCGGGCCATCGAGTACGAGGCGCGCCGCCAGGTCGACATCCTGGAGAGCGGCGGCAGCATCGACCAGGAGACCCGCCTGTTCGATTCGGTGAAGGGCGAGACCCGCTCGATGCGCTCCAAGGAAGAGGCGCACGACTACCGCTACTTCCCCGACCCCGACCTTCTGCCGCTGGAGCTCACCGACGGCTTCATCGAGGAGATCCGGGCGAGCCTGCCGGAACTGCCCGACGAGAAGCGCCAGCGCTTCATGGAGGAATACGGGCTCTCGTCCTACGACGCCGGCGTGCTGGTCGCCGAGCGCGAGACCTCGGCCTATTACGAGGAGGCGGCGAAGCTGGGCGACCCCAAGCAGGCCGCCAACTGGATCATCACCGAGCTGTTCGGCCAGCTCAACAAGGCCGGCAAGGCGATCACCGAGAGCCCGATCACGGCGGCCAACCTCGGCAAGCTCCTGTCCCTGATCAAGGATGGCACGCTTTCCGGGCGCCTGGCCAAGGACGTGTTCGCGATCATGTTCGAGACCGGCCAGGCCCCGGACCGGATCGTGGAAGAGCGCGGCATGAAGCAGGTCACCGACACGACCGCCATCGAGGCGATCGTGGACAAGCTGATCGCCGACAACCCGGGCCAGGTCGCCACCGTCCAGAAGAACCCCAAGGTCGCCGGCTGGTTCACCGGCCAGGTGATGAAGGCCACCGGCGGCAAGGCCAACCCGGGCGTGGTCAACGAGATCGTGGCGAAGAAGCTGGGGATCTGAGCTTGTTTGCCCGCCAGGGCCGCCCAGGCGGCCCTGGCGCATTTCAGGTCCGGCGGCTGCCCGGCACGTGCTCCCAGGGGTTCACCAGGGGCACGCCCAGGCCGGCGAAGTCCCGGGCATTGCGGGTGGCCACCGTCAGCGCCCGCTGGCACGCGACCGCGGCGATCTGCACGTCCTGCACCTGCAGGGCATGGGGCTGCTTGTCCCGGAGCAGGGCAGCGAGGCGCCCGTATTGCAGCGCCTCGGGCAGGTCGAACGGAAGGACCCGGCCCGCCAGCGTCGTCTCCAGCAGGTCGTCGAACCAGGCCTGAAGATCGCGGCGCTTCCTGCCGGGAGGCAGGCGCTCGATGCCGAAGGCAAGTTCGCTGACGACGATCGACGCCGTCAGCAGTTTGTCCTCGCCGGTCACCGCCTCGAACCAGGCCAGGACGGATGGGTCGGGCTCCGGCTTGAACAGTTCGCTGATCACGTTGGTGTCGAGCAGATAGCCGGTCACGGAGCTTCGACGGCCTCGGCGTCCAGCCCTTGTGTACCGTCCAGCGCCGGCCGGCTGCCTTGCCCGATCGCCTCCGCCTCTTCCTGGCTGATCTCCGGCCGGTTCCGGCGGATCGCCCGCACGAAATCCGCGCCGGTCAGCTTCTTGCGCTCCAGGGCGTCGCGCAGGATCAGCCGGTGTTCCGCCTCGGCCGAGCGCCCGGCCTTGCGCGCACGCTCCTTCAGTTCCTCGACGAGGCTCTCCTCGACCTGACGGACGATCAGCGTCGCCATCCTGCCCTCCTGAGAGATGCTATCGAACTGATAGACACACGGCAGGGCAGGTTCAAGCCGCCCCCTCGTCCGCCTCCGACACGCTGCCGCTCACCAGGTGGAACTTGATCGGGATCGAGATGCCGTCGCCTGTCCGGTAGGTCTCCGCCCGCTCCAGGAACAGCGCCCGCACCCGCTCCCGCGCGGCATCCGACTGCGCCCCCAGGATCGCCGAGACCCGGGCGAACGCGCCCTGGCCGATGTCCCACCAGTCGGCGGCCGCCGGCACCACGTGGCGAAAGCCCAGGCTCTCCAGGCAGATGTCCTCGAACCCGGCTTCGTCGAGCAGGCCCACCAGCGCCTTGCGGTCGGCGAAGCGGAAGATCGGGGGCCCTGGCGGCAGCAGGTCCGGGGGCGCGGTCAGCGCCAGTTCCTCGATCAGGTCGACGAACAGGCCGTTCACCCGGTTCTCGTCGGGGCCGCTCCACCAGGACAGGGCGATCCGCCCGCCTGGCTTGAGCACACGGCGGGCCTCGGCGATCGCGGCGTCCGGCGCCGAGAGATGGCCGATGCCGAAGCTCATGGTCAGCGTGTCGAAATGCCGGTCCTCGACCGGCAGCCGCTCGACCGAGGCGGAGGCGACCTGGATCTCCGGCGCCCGCCCGTGCAGGATCGCCAGCATGCCCGGGCTCAGGTCGAACGCCTCGACCTCAGCGCCTCGCTCCAGCGCGCCCAGGGCCACGATGCCGCTGCCGCAGGCGAGGTCGCCATGCCGGCCGCCCGGCCGCACGCCCGCCGCGTCCAGCAGCCCCTCGACGGCCAGGGCCGTGACCGGCTCGAACAGGTCGCGGTAGCTGGGCGCCAGCCGGTCGTGGACATCCCGCTCGAAGCGGTCGAAGGCGTCGTCGGACATGATGCGGCCCCGGAGCTTGGAAAGGGCCGACCCTATCCCGCTCAGGCGGTGACGGCAAAACCTTCGCCGTCGCTCTCCATGGTGAAGCTGCCCTCGGCCAGCGCCTTCGCGTAGGCGGCGGTCTTGTCGAACCCGCCGAACGGGTAGAAGTGCAGCCCGGCGATCAGGTTGTCCCGGTCGCCCGCCACCGCGTTGGCCAGGTCGACCACGAACCCGTCCGGCTCGGCGGCGGTGACCAGCTGCAGGACGTTGCCGGCGCGCTTGCTCAGGAAGGACAGGGAGTTGCCGACGCCGCACATCTGGGCATAGCGCAGCAGGCTCTTGATCGAGGCAGGACCAGGCAGGCCGATCCGGATCGGCAGGCGGTTGCCAGCGTCGCGGATCGCCTGCTCCCACAGCAGGACCTGGCGCCCGTCGAAGCAGAACTGGGTCATCAGCTCCACGGTCATCCCGGAGCGCGCCGCCCACTCGTTCTTGGCGGCCAGCGCGCCGGCCAGGCCGTGCGCGTCGATGTCGGGGCTGCCCTCGGGATGGCCGGCCACGGCGATCCGGGCAAAGCCCAGCTCCTGGAACAGGCCGGTCTCCAGCACGTCCATGCTGCTGGAAAACGGCCCCTGCTGGTTGGCGACGCCGCCGCCGATCACCAGCGCCTCGCGCACCCCCACGGCGGCGAGGCCGCGCAGGTAGACGTCCAGCGCCTCGGCCGAGGCCAGGGTGCGGGCCGGCACGTGCGGCACCGGCACCATGCCCTCGAACACCAGCCGGGCGGCGGTCTGCAGAATCTGGGCAGCGTCCTCGTCGGGCAGGTAGGCGATGTTGACCCGGGTGCCCTTGGGCAGCGGGATCCGCTCGAGCTTGGCAGCCTGCTTCGGCGTGATCTCGATCGACCAGCCCTGCGCCAGGCCGGTCACCCTGGCCGCGACGTCCTGGTGCTTAGCCGCGCCGCGCCGTCCGAAGAGATCCCGAAACGCTACCGCCATCGACGGTTGTCCCCGTGCCTTCTGGTCGGGTGCATCCCGACTGGACAGCATATGGGGTTTCGCGGACGCCGATGCTGGTGTGGACAAGCCGCGGGACTTGCCTGCATGCGACACGCTGCGAACGGCCGCCGGCGGTGGCAAGCCTGCCCTCCTGGCCCGCCCCTCAGCCGGCCGACCAGACCGCCAGCTCGTAGCCGTCCGGATCCTGGAAGTGAAAGCGGCGCCCGCCAGGAAAGGCGAACACCGGCCGGACGATCCGCGCGCCCAGCTCCTCCAGCCGCGCCTGGGCGCCGGCCAGGTCGTCGGCATAAAGGATCACCAGCGGCCCGCCTGGCCGGACCTGCCCCTCGGTGGTCAGCCCGCCGGTGATCCGCCCGTCGGTGAACTCGCAATAGGTCGGGCCGTACTCGGTGAAGCTCCAGCCGAACGCTTGGCCGTAGAAGGCTTTGGACCGGCCGATGTCGGCCACGGCGAACTCGATGTTGTCGATCTGGCGGTCGGTGCCGTGCGCGGCCATGACGCGTCTCCCCTGGCAGGTGGTGCGCCGATCATGCACCCGGAGCCGGGGCCGGGTCTTGAACCGATCGGCCAGCCGGCCGGTGGAGCTGGGCCGCGAGGCGGCTGGCCGTCATCCCGCAAAGGTCCCGGACTTCCCGGGCGAGATGGGCCTGGTCGGCATAGCCGGTCTCGGCGGCCAGGCTCGCCAGCCCCGGCCGGTCCGGGCGGCCGGCCGCCGCCAGGAAGCGCTGCAGGCGCAGGATGCGGGCAAGCGTCGCGGTGCCGTAGCCGAAATGGTCGCCGCTGCGCCGCCGCAGCGTCCGCTCGCTCTGGCCGAGCCGGTCATGCAGCCGGTCGCCAGGCCCGCTCCCCCCTGCCAGCCGCTCCGCCGTGGCCCGCAGGATCGCCCGCGCCAGGCCGTCCGGCGGTTCGATCCCGGCCGCGAGCTGCGCCAGCGCCGCCTGCAGCAGGCCGGCCCGGCACCCGGGCTCCGGCGCGTCCTCCAGCATCCGCGCCAGCCGCCGCGCCCTCTTCCCCCAGATCGCCTCGAGCTCGACCTCGCGGCCGGTGATCTCCGACATCGGCAGGCCCAGCCAGCGACGGGCAGCACCCGGCTGGAAGCGCAGGCCCAGGATGGTGGCGCCTGGCCGCAGCTCCGGCAGGGCCGCCGTCACGTCCGGCCCGGCCACCCGCAGGCTGTTCTCGCGCCAGAGCAGGTCGACGCAGCCGTCCGGCACCACCGCGACCGGCCCAACATGGTCCGCCGGCGCGACGTGGCTCCACGCGCAGCGAAAATGCGCCTGGAGCGCCGGGATCGGGGCCTCCTCCCGGTACCTGCCGACCCGTCCGGCGAGCATCAACTCCATGGGCAGCGTTTCCGTCCGGCCGGTGGCTGTCAGCCGAGCCGGGCGGCGCAGCGCTCCAGCCGCGCCCACCCCTGGCGGACCAGGCCAGGATCGCCCAGCCGGTTGCCCTGGTCGAGATACCATGCCCCGGCAATGCCCAGCGCCAGGGTCGCCTGGTCCTCGACCCGGGCGCGCCAGAAGCGATCGTCCCGGCCATAGCCGTCCAGCAGCGCCTCCAGCCCGTCCGCGTCCAGCCCAAGCTCGATCCGGGCGGTCGCCAGGTCGAAGGCCGGGTCGTTCATCCCGGCATATTCCCAGTCGATCAGCCGGGGCCGGCCGTCCTGCCACAGGATGTTGGCGGCATGGACGTCGTCATGGGAAGGCGCCCGGCGCTCGACGCTTTCGTCCAGCCGCCCGGCCAGGGCCTGCAGGGGCTCCCCCAGGGGCAGCGGCTCGATCCTGGCCAGATGCGCCGCCACCACCTCGGCCGCCCGGAATGTCCAGGCGAACTCGACCGGCGTCGCGTGCAGGCGGCGCAGCAGCAGGCCCAGCGCCGCCAGCGCCGCCCGGTCGCGGGCGATCTCCGCCACCTCCCGCACCACGCGGTCCGGCTCCTGCCGGGTGAGCATGGTGCCATCCTCTTCGTCGAAGAACAGCACCGGCAGGCCCACGCCTGCGGCCGCCGCCGCCCGCTGGGCCAGGCGCTCGTGGCGACGGTCCACCCCGGCGGCCGCCCCGCCCTTGGGCAGGCGCAGCGCGAAGCCGCCGACCGGCGTGTCCAGGGCGAACATCGCGTTGGTGTGGCCGTTCATCGGCCGCGCACGGATCGTCGCCGGGTCGAGCGCCGCCAAAGCGGGGATCCGGGCATAGGCTCCCCGGAGCGCCCGGTCCGGGCTCAGGGCAGCGGCGGCAGGTCGGCGACCAGCCGGTCCAGCACCGAAAGGCCGAACGGGGTCGGCAGGTCGCCCGGCATCCGGTCATGGACCTCGCCCAGCCCCAGCCGCCTCGCAGCGGCGCGCTTGCCATAGGTCAGCATGTGCGGGATCGACTGCATCACGAACACGATCAGCGGCAGCACGTCCGCATAGAGCCGGTCGGCCTCCTCCCACCGGCCGGCCTGCGCCGCCTTCCAGATCGCGACATGCACGTCCACCAGTTCCGGCGCCGGGATCATCCCGGCGCAGCCGGCGCGCAGGATGTCCGACAGCTCCAGCCCGCCCCTGCCGTTGAACACCGAGACCTCGCCCCTCAGCTCGTCGATGGTCCGGCGGATCGAGACCGCCGAGCCCTCGCCCTTCAGCAGCAGGAAGTTGGGGTGCTCGTCCTTCAGCCGGCGGATCGAGGCGTCGGACAGGCCGACCCCGATATAGTCCGGCGCGTTCTGGATCGCCGCCGGGATCGGGCAGGCGTCGATCACCCTGCCGAAAAAGGCCAGCAGCTCGTCCTCGGGCAGCGGCCGGCGCGGCGGCGGCTGCAGGATCACCCAGGACACGCCCTGGCTGGCCGCCTCGCTGGCAAAGTTGATCTGCTCGGCCTCGCTCTCGCCGAACACGGTGATCGCCACCGGCAGGCGGCCGCGCACCCCGTCGACCAGCCAGCGCATCAGCGTGCGCCGCTCGGCATCGCTGAGCTTGGCGACCTCGGTGGCCAAGCCCAGCGCCGCGATCCCGTCGGCGCCCGCGGCGACGCAGGCCTCGACCTGGCGCAGCACCGCCTGGTGGTCCAGCCGGTCGCGCTGGTCGAAGAAGGCGTAGAGGATCGGCCAGATCCCGGTGAAGCCCGGCACAGTCATCGCGTTCCTTCCCCCCTGTCTTTCCCTCCGCATACAGAAGCGGCGGGATCGGCGCCACGCTTGCCGTCGCGCCGGGTGGCCTTCATCCTGCCCCGGTCGAGGAACGAGCGGGATGAACGAGATGCCGATGCCGATGCCGCGCTGCGGAACGATCGCCGTTGCCCTAGCCCTGTCCGTGCTGGCCGCCGCGAGCGCCCGGGCCGGGGAGGTCCTGGACCGGGTCAAGTCCAGCGGCACGCTCACCATGAGCACCGATCCGGAATACCCGCCGCAGTCCTCGCTGGACCCCATGACCAACGAGTTCGTCGGCTTCGACATCGATGTCGGCCGCGAGATCGCCAGGCGCCTGGGCGTGGAGATCGCCTTCGTCACGCCCGGCTGGGATGTGGTGACCGCCGGGCGCTGGGCGGGGCGCTGGGACATGTCGGTCGGCAGCATGACGCCCACCAAGGAGCGCGCTGAAGTTCTGGACTTCCCCGCGGTCTACTACTTCACCCCGGCCTCCCTGGTGGTGCATGCCGACAATGAAACGATCGCCCAGCCGGCCGATGCCGGCGGCAAGCAGATCGGGGTCGGCCAGGCGACCACCTACGAGAACTACCTGAAGAAGGACCTGGTGATCGACGTCGCCGACGCCCCGCCGTTCGACTACGTGATCGAGGACGCGGTGATCCGTACCTACGAGACCGACCTTCTGGCCCTGGACGACCTGCGCCTGGGCGACGGGGTCCGGCTGGACGCGGCGCTGACCGCCCTGCCGACCATCCTGGACGCCATCGAGCGCGGCTATCCGTTGAAGCTGGTGGGCGAGCCCTTGTTCAAGGAGCCGCTGGCGGTGGCGATCGAGAAGGGCGATCCGGAATTCTCGGCGGAGCTCACCCGGATCGTCGACGAGATGAAGGCCGACGGCACCCTCGCAGGGCTTTCCGAGCAGTATTACGGCGTCGACCTGACCCGCTGACCCGGACGTGCTCTCCGACCTTCTCGCACGGCGCGGCGCCAGGCTGGCGGTTCTGGCCTGCGTCGCCTTCCTGGTCGCCTTCTCCTTCCCCTGGTCGGTGGCGGGCTTGGCCGGCCTGCCGCCGCTGCTGGCCCGGCTGGTCGGCGCGGCCCTGGTCACCGCCCTGGTGTTGACCAACGCGCTGCTGATCGCCCGCATCCCGTTCGAGTTCCAGGTCCTGGTCGCCTGGACCGAACTGCTCCTGGTGTTCGGCCTGTTCTTCTGGAGCTTCGGGCTGGATTACGGGTTCATCCTGGCCCGCCTCCCCGGCCTGCTGGGCTTCGGCGTCGGCCAGGCCTTCATGCAGGGCGCCGTGCTCACGGTCACGATCTGCATGGTCTCGATCGCGATCGCCACCGTGCTGGCGCTGCTGGCAGCGCTCGGCCGCCTGTCCGGCAACGGCCTGGCGTTCGGCCTGTCGACCTTCTACATCAGCTTCTTCCGCGGCACGCCGCTCCTGCTCCAGGTCCTGCTGATCTATCTGGGCCTGCCGCAGATCGGGCTGGTGCTGGAAGCGGTGCCGGCCGGGGTGATCGCGCTGTCGCTATGCTACGGCGCCTACATGGCCGAGATCTTCCGCGCCGGGATCGAGGCGGTCGGCCGCGGCCAGCGCGAGGCGGCGGCGTCGCTCGGCCTGACATCCGGCCAGTCGATGCGCCTGGTGGTCCTGCCCCAGGCCATGCGGCTGGTGATCCCGCCCACCGGCAACCAGTTCATCGCCATGCTCAAGGACAGCTCGCTGGTCTCGGTGATGGGGGTCTGGGAGCTGATGTACCTCGCCCGCACCTATGGCCGGGGCGAGTTCAAGTACATGGAGATGCTGATCAGCGCGGCGCTGATCTACTGGCTGCTCTCGGCGGTGTTCGAGGTGCTCCAGGCCCGGATCGAGCGGCATTTCGGCAAGGGCGTGCGCCCTTGAGGCGAAGCCGTTGCGCTGGCGGCGTCATCGCCTATCGTGCCGACATCTACCCCAAAGTGAACAGGAAGCCATCTCGGCATCGTCCTCCGAGGTCATGGCCGATCAGGGGAAGAACGTCACCATCCCTTGCTTCGGGGGGAGTCGGATCATGGATGCGGGACGCCTGCGGGATTTCGAGGCGCTCAGCCTGTTCGAGATCAAGGACGAGCTGATCCGGCTGGCCGCCGGGACCTCGGCCAAGGCCGCCTCGACCTTCCTCAACGCCGGCCGGGGCAACCCCAACTGGCTGTCCACCACCCCGCGCGAGGCCTTCTTCCTGCTCGGCCAGTTCGCCATCGGCGAGAGCCGCCGGGTGCTCGACCTGCCCGAGGGCCTGGGCGGCCTGCCGGCCCGCAAGGGCATCGCCCGCCGCATCGAGGACTGGCTGGAGCGCCAGGCCGAGCAGCCGGCGGCCGGCTTCCTGCTGGAGGCGATCCATTTCGCCGTCGACCGCTTCCAGTTCGACCCGGACGAGTTCGTCCACGAGCTGGCCGACGCCGCCTGCGGCGACCACTACCCGATCCCGCCGCGCATCCTGCGCCACAACGAGGCGATCTCCCGGGACTATCTGCGCTGCGCCCTTGGCGGCGGCGCCTGGCCGGCCGGCCGGCTCGACCTGTTCGCGGTGGAGGGCGCCACGGCGGGGATCTGCTATCTGTTGCGGACGCTGCGCACCAACCGGCTGCTGCTCCCGGGCGACCGCGTCGCGCTGGGCACCCCGATCCTCACCCCCTATCTGGACCTGCCGCGCCTGGAGGATGCCGGGCTGGAGACGGTGGAGGTCCAGGCAGCGGCGGCCGACGGGTTCCAGTACGGCGACGCGGAGCTGGCCAAGCTCCTGGACCCCAGGGTCAAGGCGTTCGTGCTGGTCAACCCGGGCAATCCCACCGGCGTCGCGATCGATCCGCCGACCATGGCGAAGATCGTCCGGCTGGTGCGGACCCGGCGCCCGGACCTGCTGGTGATCACCGACGACGTCTATGGCAGCTTCGTGCCGGAGTTCCGCTCGCTGCTGGCCGAGCTGCCGGGCAACACGATCGGGCTGTACTCCTATTCCAAGTATTTCGGCTGCACCGGCTGGCGCCTGGGCCTGGTGGCGCTGCACCAGGACCATCTGGTCGACCGGCGGATCGCGGCCCTGCCGGAGCCGGTCCGCCTGGAGGTCGAGCGCCGCTACGCCAGCCTGGCGGTCGATCCCGGGACGCTGCGCTTCATCGACCGGCTGGTCGCCGACAGCCGCGGCGTGGCCCTGAACCACACCGCCGGCCTGTCCGGGCCGCAGCAGGTGATGATGATGCTGTTCGGCCTGTCCGAGCTGATGGATCTCGGCCGCGCCTACCAGGCGGTCTGCATCGACCTCCTGCACCGCCGGTTCCAGGCGCTGATGGGCGGGCTCGGCATCCACCCGCAGCCCGACCGGTTCTACGACGCCTATTACGGGCTGATCGACCTGGAAGCCTGGCTGACCCGGCATGTCGGCCCGAAGGTCGCCGCCTATGTCCGGGACAACGTCCACCCGCTGGACATCGTGTTCAAGCTGGCCGAGAGCCACGGGATTGTGCTGCTGAACGGCGGCGGCTTCCACGCCCCGGACTGGTCGGCCCGGGTCTCGTTCGCCAACCTGGACGACGAGGTCTATGCCGAGATCGGCCGGGCGATGCGGGCGGTGGCGCGCGGCTACCTGCAGACCTACCGTGCGGTGCAGGCCGCCAGGCCCGGGCCGGCCGATCCGCCGGACTGACGGGCGGCCGGGACCGCGCCATGAAAGGATCCGACCATGCCGGCGACCCAGCGCTTCCTTTGCCAGGCGATCGAGCTGGCCCGGGCCAATGTCGAGCAGGGCGGCCGGCCGTTCGGCGCGGTGGTGGTCCTGGCCGGCGAGGTGGTCGCCACCGGGGTCAACGAGACCGTCGCCACCCATGACCCCACCGCCCATGCCGAGCTCCTGGCGCTGCGCGCCGCCAGCCGGAAGCTCGGCTCGCCCAACCTTGCGGGCTGCACCGTCTATGCCAGCGGCCATCCCTGCCCGATGTGCCTGGCCGCCATGCGGCTGGCCGGGATCGGCGAGGTCGCCTACGCCTTTTCCAACGAGGACGGAGCGCCGTTCGGCCTGTCCAGCGCGGCCCTCTACGCCGACCTCGCCCGGCCGCTCGCCGAGCAGGCAATGCCGGTGCGTCACGTGCCGGTGCAGGACGGCGGCCAGCCGGACCTCTACGCCGCGTGGCGGCGCAAACAGGACTGCCAGGCCTGACCGCCCGTCATCCCGGCAGCGGGCCGGTCAGGACATGATCAGGCCGCCATCGACGTTGATGGTCTGGCCGGTGATGTAGGCGGCGTCGTCGCTGGCCAGGAACGCTACCAGGCCGGCCACGTCCTCGCCCTTGCCGGCGCGCGCCATCGGGATGTTCTTGACCCACTCGGCCATCAGCTCGCCCGGCTGGTAGTCGCCCAGCAGCTTGCCCCAGGCCTGGTCGTTGTAGGCCCACATGTCGGTCTCGATGATGCCCGGGCAGAAGGCGTTCACGGTGATCGCCTCCTTGGCGACCTCCTTGGCGAGGCTCTGGGTGATGCCGACCACGCCGAACTTGCTGGCGGCATAGTGGGGGGTGAAGACGAAGCCCTGGCGCGCCTGGCCGGAGGCGGTGTTGATCAGCCGTCCCCCCTGGCCGTGCTTGCGGATCCGGGCGATCGCCTCCTGGCAGCACAGGAACACGCCCTTGGTGTTCACCGCCATGATCTTGTCCCACTCGGATTCGGTCATGTCCTCGATCCGGGCGATGGTGATGACGCCGGCGTTCTGGATCGAGATGTCGACCCGGCCGAACTGCTTCTCCGCCTCGTCATAGAGGGCGACGACCGAGGCCTTGTCGGTCACGTCGCCGACAAAGGACGCGGCCTTGCCGCCCTGGGCGCGGATCGCCTCGGCGACCTTCTCGACCTGTGCCTCGTTGGCGGAGGCCAGCACGGCCGCCCCTTCCCTGGCGAAGCGCTGGGCGATGGCGGCGCCGATCCCGCGGCTGGCGCCGGTGATGACCACGGTCTTGCCTTCGAAACGCGACATGGAATGTCCTCCCTGGCTTGGCTGGAGCCGGTCAGGCGGCAGGAGCGGTCTGCGGGACGACGTCCTCGGCCAGCAGTCCTTCCGCCGTGAACCGGTCGGTGATGAGGATGTTGATGGAGCGGCCCAGAAGGGCGCCCTTGATCGCGGCCAGCTTGCGGCTGCCCCCCGCCACTCCCACGACCCGCGGCACGTTGCGCAGCTCGTCCAGGGTGATGCCGATCACCCGCTCGTCCAGGGGAACCCGGACCGGGGCGCCGTAGCGGCCGTAGAATCGAAGGCAGATGTCGCCGACCGCGCCGCGCTGGGCCAGATCGTGCAGCTCGTCGTCGGTGAACACGTTGCCGCTGTTGGCGAGCATTTTCGACGGCTCGATCGAGCCGATGCCGACCAGCGCCAGCGTGATGTGCCGGAACTCGCCGACGGTCTCGCGGACAAAAGAATCGGCCAGAAGCGCCCGCTTGGCGGCGGCCGTGCCGGCCACGCCCGGCGCCGGCAGCAGCCTCGGCCGGGCGCTGGTCAGCTGGGCCAGGCGGGTGGAGAGCTGGGTGGCGTGGATCTGCACCGCCGGGTTGCCCATGCCGCCCAGCATCTGCACGACCTGGCTGGCCTTGGTCCGCTTCAACGGATGGAGGCTGTCGACCATCCGCAGCAGTGAGGCGCTCCAGGACGAGATCCCGATCACTTCGCCATCGGCCACGGTGGTTTCCAGGAAATGCGCGGCCGCGTCGCCGATCGCGCTCAGGATCGATTCCTCCTGCGGCCCGGCGCAGTCGGCGACGATCACCTCGGCCAGGCCGTAGCGGGCGCGCAGCGTGTTCTCCAGGTCGGGGAAGGTGCCGCGCGGCGGGGTGATGGTGATCTTGACGATCCCCTCGGTGCCGGCCCGCTTCAGCAGGCGGGAGATGGTCGCCTGGGAGATGTGCAGCGCGGTGGAGATGTCGGCCTGCTTGAGCCCGTCCAGATGGTACATCTGGGCGACGCGGGTCATCAGCCGCAACTCGTTCAGCCGGCTCACCGGCCCCACCCTTCCATGCGTCCCTGTCCTTCCGGCGCTGCCCGGCCGCGGCGCCGCCCTCCTGAGGCAGCCACGCAGCCGTCTACTGATTCTATTCGTTCTGGAATAAACATTCTCGCGCCCGCCCCTTCCTCGTCAAGACCTCTTGCGCAGCGACAGATCGGGCGGGGTGTCAATCCCGCCTTTACGCATAAGCCGCATCTTTTTGTTGACGGATGGCAGCACCGTACGTAGCCTGAATTTAGATGCTTTACTGAATAAAAATTCAAAGCAAGGGAGCCAAGGGCAGTGACACAAGCTGCGGCAACCATCAGGCAGCTGGCCGGCCGTGCGCAGGAGATCGCCCGGTCCAGCGGCGAGGACGCCCCTGCCCTGCTGGCGGGGATCGCCCGCGAGGTGCGCCTCAACGTGCTGACCACCATCGGCGAGGCCGGCATGGGCCATGTCGGCGGCGATCTTTCCGTCACCGACATCCTGACCACCCTGTTCTTCGACGTGCTGAAGCTGGACCCGGCCAGGCCCGACTGGGCGGACCGCGACCGCTTCATCCTCAGCAAGGGCCATTGCGCCGTGGCGCTCTACAGCGTCCTGGCGCTGCGCGGCTTCATCGAGCCCGAGCTGCTGCCCACCTTCGGCAAGCCGCTCTCGGTGCTCAACGGCCACCCCAACCGCCGCAAGGTGCCGGGCGTCGAGGCCAATACCGGCCCGCTCGGCCACGGCCTGCCGATCGCGGTCGGCTGCGCGATCGCCGCCCGGCTGTCCGGGCGCGACTGGCGGACCTTCGTGGTGCTGGGCGACGGCGAGCTGCAGGAAGGCAGCAACTGGGAGGCCGCCATGGCCGCCGGCCATCGCGGCCTGGGCAGCCTGACCGCCATCGTCGACCGCAACCGCTTCCAGCAGGGTGCGGGCACCGAGGCGACCAACCGCCTGGAGCCGCTGGCCGACAAGTGGCGCGCCTTCGGCTGGGACGTCCACGAGGTCGACGGCCACGACCATGCCGCCCTGCTCGAGGTCCTGCGCCCGGCCCCGGGCGAGCGGCCGCGCTTCGTGATCGCCCACACCTTCAAGGGCAAGGGCGTCTCGTTCATGCAGGATCTGGTCGACTGGCACCACAAGGTGCCCTCGGCCGACCAGTTGCAGCAGGCCCTGGCGGAGGTTGGTCGATGAGCGCGCCCGTGATCGCCGAAGGCATGTTCGACTGCCGCAAGGCCTTCGCCGAGGAACTGATCGCCCTGGCCCGCCAGGACCAGCGGATCGTCGCCGTGGCCAACGATTCGGTCGGGTCCAGCAATCTGGGGGCCTTCCAGAAGGAGTTCCCCGACCGGCTGATCAATGTCGGCATCGCCGAGCAGAACATGGTCGGTGTGGCCGCCGGCCTCGCCAATGGCGGCTTCGTGCCGTTCGTCTGCTGCGCCTCGCCCTTCCTGACCGGCCGGGCGCTGGAACAGATCAAGGCGGACTGCGCCTATAACGGCTACCATGTCGTCCTGTGCGGCATGAGCCCGGGCATGGCCTATGGCGAGCTCGGCCCGACCCATCATTCGATCGAGGATCTGGCCTGGATGCGGGCGATCAACGACCTGACCGTGATGGTGCCCGCGGACCCCGCGCAGACCCGCGGCGCGATCCGCTGGGCGCTGCATGCCAAGGGGCCGGTGTTCCTGCGGATCGGCCGGTTCGGCGTGCCGGCGGTGACGCCGGAGGACGCCAGCTTCGAGGCCGGCCGGATCTACGAGCTGCGCCCGGGCCGCGACGTCACGCTGATCGCGACCGGCACCATGGTGTCGCGCGCCCTGGAGGCGGCCGGCCAGCTCGCCGCCGAGGGCATCGACGCCCGGGTCCTGAACGCGTCCACGATCAAGCCGCTCGACACGGCGATGGTCCTCAAGGCGGCGCAGGAGACCCGCGGCATCGTCACCGCCGAGGAAGCGGTGGTCGAGGGCGGCCTTGGCGCCGCGGTGGCGGAGTTCACCGCCCAGCACCATCCGGTCCGCATGCGGATCCTGGGCGTCACCGGCTTCGCGCCGACCGGCGACACCGCGTTCCTGCTCGATCATTTCGGCCTGAACGCGGCCGGGCTCGCCAAGGCGGCCCGCCAGATCCTGAGCCACTGACATGGCCGGCGCGCACATCCTCGCGATCGACCAGGGCACCAGCTCCACCAAGTGCCTCCTGGTCGACCGCCAGGGCAGGGTGGTGGCGAGCGGCACGGCCGAGGTCGGCCAGCGCCACCCGCACCCGGGCTGGGTCGAGCAGGACCCGATCGAGATCTGGCAGAGCGTCGCCGCCGCGGTGGCGGACTGCCTGGACGGCCAGGACCCCGCCAGGGTCGCCGCGATCGGCTTCAGCACCCAGCGCGAATCGCTGGTGGTCTGGGACCGGCGGAGCGGGGAGCCGGTCTCGCCGATGCTGGGCTGGCAGGACCAGCGCACCGCCGCCATGTGCGCCGGCCTGCGCTCGGACGAGATCGACCGGCAGGTGCTGGAGCGCAGCGGCCTGCCGCTCGACCCGATGTTCTCGGCGATCAAGGCGCGCTGGGTGCTGGACCAGGTTCCAGGGGCGGAGCAGCGGGCAAAGGCCGGCGAGCTCTGCCTGGGCACGGTCGACAGCTGGCTGCTCAGCCGCTTTGGCGGCGAGCACGTGATCGAGGCCGGCAACGCCGCGCGCACCCAGCTCCTGAACGTGCGCGACGTCGCCTGGGACGACTGGCTGCTCGACCTGTTCGGCATCCCGGCGGCGATGCTGCCGAAGGTGCTGCCCTCCAACGGGCCGTTCCCCTCCGCACGCGGTCTGGCCGGGCTGCCCGACGGCGTGCCGGTGCTGGCGGTGATGGGCGATTCGCACAGCGCCCTGTTCGCCCACGGCGCGTTCGAGCCAGGCCAGGTCAAGGCGACCTACGGGACCGGCTCCTCGATCATGGGCCTGATCGAGCGCCCGGACGCGCTGGCGGAAGGGGTCTGCCTGACCATCGGCTGGATGCTGGACCGGCCGGCCTTCGCCGCCGAGGGCAACATCCGCTCCACCGGCGCCACCATCCGCTGGGCGGCCGGGCTTCTGGGCGTCTCGCCCCAGGAGCTGGCCGACCTCGCCGCCGGGGCGACGAGCGACGGCGTGGCGCTGGTCCCGGCGTTCGGCGGGCTGGGCGCGCCCTACTGGGACGACAAAGCGGTGGCGCTGCTGGCGGGCTTCGGCCTCGGCACCTCCCGGGACAACATCGCCCGGGCGGCGCTGGAATCGATCCCGCACCAGGTCGCCGACGTGCTGGACGTGGTCGACCGGAGCGTGGGCCGGGTCGGCGAGCTGTTCGCCGACGGCGGCGCCACCAGGAACCCGGTGCTGATGCAGCTCCAGGCGGACCTGGCCGGCCGGCCGGTGCTCCGCTCCAATACGGCCGAGCTGTCCGCCCTGGGCGTCGCGCACATGGCGGGCCTGGGAGCCGGGTTCTGGAACATGGCCGAGCTTCTGGCCCTGCCGCGCGAGCGCCAGCGCTTCGAGCCGCGCATGGATGGGAACGAGCGCGAAGGGGAACGTCGCCACTGGCGGCGCATGGTAGCCAGGGCGCGCCTGCGCGCGCCGGACTGAACCGGATCGACGTCAATCGTTCCTGAACAACAGAAAACAGGGTAGGTCGGGGATGGAAGCGCGGGTTTCGCAATCATCGGGCGGCATCAGGATGCCGCGGATCAGCCTCACCAGCGGCGCCCAGGGCCCGCTGATCGGCCTGGTCGCCCTCTGCATCGCCTTCTCGCTGGGCTCCGACTACTTCCTGTCGGTGCGCAACGCCCTCAACATCCTGGACCAGGTCACGGTCCTGGGCATCCTCGCGATCGGGATGACCGCGGTCATCATCATCGGCGGCATCGACCTGTCGGTGGGCTCGGTCCTGGCGCTCTCGACCATGATGACCGGCTGGCTGTCCCACGAGTTCGGGCTCCCCATGGTCCCGTCCATCCTGCTGGGCATCCTGACCGGCGCCGCCTGCGGCCTGGTGTCCGGCCTCCTGGTGACCGAGGCGAAGCTGCCGGCCTTCATCGCCACGCTGACCATGATGTCGATGGCGCGCGGTGCCGCCAGCCTGCTCACCGACGGCCAGCAGATCGTCGGCTACCCGGACTGGTTCACCTCGCTCGCCATCATCCGCCATTTCGGCTTCCTGTCGGCGACCGTGGCCCTGTTCCTGGTGCTGGTGGTCCTGGCCGGCATCTATCTCCGCTTCCGCCCGGGCGGCCGCAATCTCTACGCGATCGGCGGCAGCCTGGAGGTCGCTCGCCTGGCCGGCATCTCGGTGCGCCGCTACATGCTGGGCGTCTACATCGCCTCCGGGGCGCTGGCCGGGGTCGCCGGGATTGCCTTGGCCGCCAGGCTCGACTCGTCGCAGCCGAGCGCCGGCCTGGGCTACGAGCTGGACACCATCGCCGCGGTCGTGATCGGCGGGGCCAGCCTGTCCGGCGGCGTCGGCAGCATCGGCGGCACCGTGGTCGGCGTGCTGATCATCGGCGTGCTGCGCAACGGCCTGAACCTTCTGGGTGTCTCACCCTTTATCCAGCAGATCATCATCGGCCTCGTCATCGCGCTCGCGGTGACCATGGACACGCTCGGCCGGCGCAAGGGCTGAACCGCCCGCGCCGGCCCGGTCGGGCCGATCGTGACAGCCTGAAGCGTTGGCAAGCCCGGTCGCTTCAGGCTTCAACCAAGCCGAACCGGGCCATTTCCGTCTTGGATCTAGGGAGGATCCCCATGCTTCGACGTACTTGCCTCGCCGCCGCGGCCCTGCTGATGGGCACGATGACCGCCGCCGTCGCGCAGGACCAGAAGGTCGTCGGCCTGGCCGTCGCCAACCTGCAGGCCGATTTCTTCAACCAGATCAAGCAGTCGGTCGAGGCGGCCGGCCAGGAGATGGGCGTCGAGATCATCACCGTCGACGCCAAGGGCGACGCCGCCGCCCAGGTCAACCAGATCCAGGATCTGCTGACCCGCCAGGTCCAGGCCCTGATCTACATCCCGGCCGGCGCCACCGCCGCCTCGGTGCCGGTCAAGGCCGCCAAGGCCGCCGGCGTCCCGGTGGTGACCGTCGACCGCAACCCGGCCGACGCGCCGGGCGATTCCTTTATCGCTACCAACAGCGTGGAAGCCGCCAAGGACCTCGCCAAGCATGTCTGCGAGCTCACCGGCGGCACCGGCAAGCTCCTGGTGATCCAGGGCCAGACCGGCACCACCCCGGAGCTGGACCGCGACCAGGGCTTCAAGGAGGGCTTGGCCGAGAACTGCCCCGGCGTGGAGGAGGTCGCCCGCCAGGCCAGCACCATGTGGGCCCAGGACGAGGGCTTCAACATCACCCAGGACATGCTGCAGCGCTATCCGGACGTGAACGTGATCTTCGGTCGCGCCGACGCCCTGGCGCTCGGCGCCGCCCAGGCGGTCAAGGTCGCCAATCTCGACCATGACGTGTTCATCGTCGGCTTCGACGGCGACGTCGCCGGCCTGAAGGCGGTCCAGGACGGCACGCTCGACGCCACCATGACCCAGCGCACCCAGGCCATGGGCCGGCTGGCCCTGGAAACGGCGCTGGCCCTGATCGACGGCGAGGAGGCCCCGGCCGAGCAGCTGCAGCCGGCGACCCTGACCACCCAGGAGAACGTGGGTCCGTTCATCGAGCAGCATCCCTGATCCGGGCCTGATCCGGGCCTGATCCGGGCCGCGACGACCTTCTGACGGAGCAACGGTGATGACGACAGCCGCAACGACCACCGGCGATGGCAGGACCGACGGCCTCGTGCTGCGCGGGATCGGCAAATCGTTTGTCGGCATCACCGTCCTCCAGGACGTCGACCTGGAGGTGCGCCCAGGCGAGGTCGTCGCGGTGCTGGGGGAGAACGGGGCCGGCAAGTCGACCCTGTCCTCGATCATCGCCGGGATCATCCCGCCCAGCACCGGCACGATGACCTGGAACGGGCGCCCCTACGCGCCCGGCCAGCCCAAGGACGCGCTGCATGCCGGGATCGGCCTGATCCACCAGGAGATGCGGCTCCTGCCGCAGCTCTCCATCGCCGAGAACGTGTTCGTCGGCCATCTCCTGACCCGCAACGGCCGGATCGACCGCGCCGAGATGAACCGGCGCACCCAGGAGCAGATCGAGCGGCTGGGCCTGCATGTGCCGGCCACCCGCAAGGTCGGCACGCTGCGGGTGGCAGCGCAGCAGCAGGTCGAGATCGCCAAGGCGCTGACCTGGAACTCGCGCCTGATGATCCTGGACGAGCCGACCGCGGCGCTGGGCGGCGAGGAGACCGAGCGGCTGTTCGAGCAGGTCCGCAAGCTCAAGGCCGACGGCGTCTCCTTCATCTATATCAGCCACCGCCTGGACGAGATCGCCCAGATCGCCGACCGGATCGTGGTGCTGCGCGATGGCCAGCTGGTGGCCCAGCACCCGACCGCCCGGGTCCCGGTCCCGACCCTGGTCGAGAACATGGTCGGCCGCAGCGTGGACCGGATGTTCCCCGAGCACCGGCCCGCCCAGGAGCGGGTGGCGCTGGAGGTCGAGAACCTGACCTCCGCCGACGGCAGCTTCGAGGATGTCAGCTTCAAGGTCCATGCCGGCGAGATCGTCGGCATCGCCGGGATCGTCGGCGCTGGCCGCACCGAGCTGGTCCGCGCGATCGCCGGGGCCGACCCGCTGCAGTCCGGGACGATCCGGCTGGAAGGCCGCGTTTTGAACATCCGCAACCCGCGCGACGCGATCGATGCCGGCATCGTGCTGGTTCCCGAGGACCGCAAGGGCCAGGGCTTGGTCCTGGAAAGCTCGATCGCCGAGAACATGGCGATCGGCAACCTGGACCTGGTGGCCGCCGACGGCTGGGTGCTGCCGGGCAAGATCCGGCGCTTTGCCGTGGACCTGATCGCGCGCATGGGGGTCAAGGGCGCCCCGGCCCAGGACGCCCGGCACCTCTCCGGCGGCAACCAGCAGAAGGTGGTGATCGCCAAGTGGCTGGCCCGCTCGCCCAAGGTCTTCATCCTGGACGAGCCGACCCGCGGCATCGATGTCGGCGCCCGGGCGATGATCTACGACGTGATCGTGGAGCTGGCCCGGGCCGGCATGGCGGTGGTGGTGGTGAGCTCCGACCTGGACGAGGTCCTGGGCCTGTCCCACCGGGTCATGGTCCTGGCGCGCGGCCGCGCCCAGGGCATGCTGGGCCAGGGACAGGCCAGCCGCCATTCGATCATGGAACTGGCGACCGCGTGACGAGCCGAACGAGGAACCGATGAGCATCGATCTATTCAGGCTGGACGGCGACATCGCCCTGGTCACCGGGGCCGGCTCCGGCATCGGCCAGCGGATCGCGGTGGGCCTGGCCGAGGCCGGCGCCGACGTGGCCTGCTTCGACCTGCCGGGCAGCGCCGGGCTGGACGACACCCGGGCGCGGATCGAGGCGGCCGGGCGGCGCGCCGTCGTGCTGCGCGGCTCGGTCACGGAGGCCGCCGAGGTCGAGGCGGCGGTGGACGCCGCCGAGCGCCAGCTGGGCGGGCTCACCGTCGCGGTCAACGCCGCCGGCATCGCCAACGCCTTCCCGGCCGAGGACATGCCGCTCGACCAGTGGCAGCGGATGCTCGACATCAACCTGACCGGGGTGTTCCTGTCCTGCCAGGCCGAGGCCCGGCGGATGCTGGCCCGCCGGCGCGGCTCGATCGTGAACATCGCCTCGATGTCGGGCTCGATCGTGAACCGCGGCCTGCAGCAGATCCACTACAACACCTCCAAGGCCGGGGTGATCCACCTCACCCGCAGCCTCGCGATGGAATGGTGCGACCGCGGCATCCGGGTGAACGCGATCAGCCCGGGCTACACCGCCACGCCGATGAACACCCGGCCCGAGATGGCGACCCAGACCGCCGTGTTCGAGGCCGAGACGCCGATGGGCCGGATGGCCAGCGTCGACGAGATGGCCGGGCCGGCGATCTTCCTGGCCAGCCGGGCCTCGTCCTTCTGCACCGGCCAGGACTTGGTCATCGACGGCGGCTTCACCTGCTGGTGAGGCCCTCTTCTCACCTCCGCCGCAGAAGGTCGGCCAGGATCGCGATCAGGACCACCAGGCCCACGATCACCCGCTCCCAGTAGCCGGACACGTTCAGGAGCACGATGCTGTTGGCCAGCACCGCCATCAGCAGCGCGCCCAGGATCGTGCCGACGATGCTGCCCTGCCCGCCGCGCAGGCTGGTGCCGCCCAGGATCGCCGCGGTGATGGCGCCCATCAGCCAGCCCTCGCCCACCGAGGGCTGGCCGGCGTCCATCCGGCTGGCATAGAGCATCCCGGCCAGCGCCGCGAACATCCCGGCCAGCCCGAACACCAGGAACTCCACGCGCCAGACCCGGATGCCGACCAGGGTCGCCGCCTCGCGGTTGCCGCCGACCGCGTAGATGTTGCGCCCGAACCGGGTCTTGGCCAGGACGTAGGTGAGGATGGCGCCGGCCACCAGGAAGATCACCACCGGCACCGGCACGCCCAGGATGCTGCCCTGGCCGAACACCCGGAAGTCCGGGTCCAGCGGCCGGATCGGCGCGCCCTTGGTGATCACCAGGGTCAGCCCGGCGAACACCTCCCAGGAGGCGAGGGTGACGATGAACGGGTTCAGCCGCAGCCGGGCGACGAAGAACCCGTTGATGAAGCCCAGGCACATCCCGAACAGCAGCGTGATCGGCAGGGCCAGGTAGGGATGCACCCCCAGCGCCGTCATCAGCAGCGCGCCCACGATCGCCGACAGGCCGGCGGCGGCGCCCACCGACAGGTCGATCCCGCCCATCAGCAGGACCAGGGTCTGGCCGAGCGCCACCAGGCCCACGAACGACGCCTGCCGGGCGACCACGCTCAGGTTGTACTGGGACAGGAAGCTCGGCGTGGTCAGGCCGAGCACCACCACCAGCACGATCAGCGCCACCAGGATGCCGCTGGCCTCCCAGCGGCGGAAGCGGTTGAGCTGGTGCACCCAGCCCGGACGCGCTTCCGGTCCCGGCAGCGGCCTCGTCATCTCGTTCTTCATGTCGCCTGCCTCAACTCATCGCCAGGGCGAGCAGGGATTCCTGCGTCGCCGCGCTCGCCGGCTCGATGCCCTTGGCCTGGCCCTCGTGCATCACCAGGATCCGGTCGGCGACGTCCAGCACCTCCTGCAGCTCCGAGGAGATGTAGAGGATCGACAGCCCCTTGCCCGACAGGTCGCGCAGGAAAGCCTGGATCTCGAATTTCGCCTTCACGTCGATCCCGCGGGTGGGCTCGTCCAGGATCAGGATCCGGCTGTTCTTCATCAGCCAGCGGGCCAGGATCACCTTCTGCTGGTTGCCGCCGCTCAGCGTGGTGATGGCGTCCTCGGGCCGGCCGATCTTGATGCCGACGTTGCGGACATAGGTTTCCACCTCCTGCACCATCTCGTTGAAGCGCAGGCCGAGCACGCGGCGGAAGCGGTCCATCGCCGGCATCGCCATGTTCTCGGTGATGCTGAGCAGCGGGAAGATGCCCTCCTGCTTGCGCTCCTCGGGCAGGTAGACCAGGCCCTTGGCGATCGCGTCGGCCGGATGGCCGGCCCGGAACGGCTGGCCGAACAGCCGGATGCTGCCGGCGCTGGCATGGGTGACGCCGAAGATGCACTTGCCGAGCTCGGTGCGCCCGGAGCCGACCAGCCCGGCCACCCCCAGGATCTCGCCCTGGTGCAGGTCGAAGCCGATGTCGCGGAACTCGCCCTGCCTGGTCAGCCCGCGCACTTCCAGCACGACCTCGCGGTCGCCGAGTTCCCGGCCGGCGCCATGGCCGATCTGCACCGGCCGGCCGGCCATGTGCTGCACCATCTCGTCCTTGCTGGTCCGACGAGGCTCCAACTCGGTGATGAAGCGGCCGTCGCGCAGCACCGAGATCCGGTCCGACAGCTCCAGGATCTCGTCCAGCCGGTGCGAGATGTAGAAGATCGCCCCGCCCTTGGCCCGGAAGGTGCGGATGAAGCGGAACAGGCGCTGCGCCTCCTTGTCGGTCAGCGCGGCGGTCGGCTCGTCGAAGATCAGGATCCTGGCCGAGGTCGCCACCGCCCGGGCGATCTGGACCAGCTGCTGCTGCGCCTTGCTCAGGTGGTCCACGGTCTGGCCGGGGTCGATGGTCTCGTCGAGCTGGGCCAGGCAGGCCGCCGCCTCCGCGCGGGTCCGCGTCCAGTCGATCGTGCCGAGCCGCCCGGTGCGCTGCGCGCCCAGCAGGATGTTCTCTGCCACGGTCAGCGCCGGGACCAGGTTGATCTCCTGCGGCGCGATCGCGATCCCGGCCAGCTGCGCGTCGAGCGGCGTGTGGAACAGCACCGGCCGGCCGTCGAGGAACAGCTCGCCCTCGCTCGGCTGCAGCTTGCCGCAGAAGATGTTCATCAGCGTGCTCTTGCCGGCGCCGTTCTCGCCGATCACGGCGTGGACCTCGCCCGCGGCGATGCCGATCGAGACCTGGTCGAGCGCCACCACCGCGTCGAAGCGGCGCGACACGCTCCGCGCCTCGAAGATTGCCTGGTTCATGCCTGCCGTCGCCCGGGCGGGAAGGCGGCCCTTCCCGCCGCCTTCCCGCGTCGTGGATCGAAGAAGCCCCCGTTACTCGGCGAGCAGTTCCTTGGTCAGGATCTGCGATCCGGTGGCATGCTCGTGGGGCACGGTGTGGTTCTGGTTCTTGGCGACCAGGTACTTCACCGCCCAGTAGCCGATCTCCCACTGCCGCTGCGCCTTCACCCCGGCGATCACGCCATCCTGGATGAACTGCAGGGTCTCGGGCAGGTCGTCCATGCCGACAATGACCACCTCGCCGGACTTGCCGGCATTGGCCACGGCGCGGGCGGCGCCGATCGGGTTGGAAGCGTTGGCGCCGAAGATGCCGTCAAGGTCCGGGTTCGCCTGCAGCGCGTTCTCGGTGAGCGCCACCGCCTTCTCCAGGCTGTCCTCGTCCGGCTGCTCGAACACCACCTCGATGTCGGGATGGTTGGCCATGGCCTCCTTGAAGCCGCGCACCCGCTCGGCATGGTTGCGGGCGGTCAGGCTGCCGGACAGGATCCCGACCTTGCCCTCGTTGCCGATCTGCTCGGCCAGGAACTCGGCCAGGTCGTAGCCGTCCTGGAAGTCGCCCTTGTGGCCGATGAAGTCGAACGCGTCGTCGCAGAAGGTGTCGAAGGTGATGAGGTTGACGCCCACCCCCATTGCCTCGTTCAGCAGCTGCACGTTGCTGGCCGGGTCGAGGCAGGACACCGCCAGGCCGTCGGGATGGCGGCCGATATTGGTCTCGATCCGGCGGTTGTGGTCGGAGACGTCGGCCTGGGGCGGCGAATCCCAGATCACCTCGACCTCGATGTCCTGCTGCTTCAACTCGGCCACCGCCTGGTCGGCGCCGGCCTTGACCACGTCGTACCAGGGATGGACCACCTTGGGCACGAACACGAAGGTCAGCGGCTTGTCGATCGGCTCGATCAGGTCGCCCTGGTCGAACGCCATCGCCTGGCCGCCCGAGAACGCCAGCATGCAGGTCAGGATCCCGGTCGTCGCCGCTTGAGCCAGCCTCATCTGTTCCTCCCTTTATTAGATACGATAAAATGCGGTGGCGGGAGACTTATCAACGCTTTGCCGCCCCGTCGACCGGGCTCGCGCAGTGGTGACATGAAAATCCTGCGGCCCGTGACGGGGGGTCGGCGCCCCCCTTCCAGCCGGACGCGGAAAGCTGGATAAGCTCCCCTCGACGGGCGGGGCCGATCCCCGCTTTTCCCGTTCCGCATTCGGCCGGCGCGCTGCGTCCCGCCCGGCTCCCCAGGAGGCCCCAGCACCTTGCCGTCCCCGCCGCCGCATCCAGCTCCGCCCGTCCCGCCCGCCTTGCCCCGCATCCATGTGGTGGCGACCGGCGGCACCATCGCCGGCGCCCAGGCGGTCCCGGGCGGCCACGGCTATGCCGCCGGCGCCTTCACCGTCGACGCCCTGCTCGCCGCGGTGCCGGACCTGGCCGGGATCGCGCACGTGAGTGCCGAGCAGCTGGTCAACATCGGCAGCCAGGACATGAACGACCGGGTCTGGCTGACCCTGGCCCGCCGCCTGGAGCAGCTCGCGGCCAGCGACGATGTCGACGGCATCGTGGTCACCCACGGCACCGACACCATGGAGGAGACCGCTTGGTTCGCCCACCTGACGGTGCGGACGACAAAGCCCCTGGTGTTCGTGGGCTCGATGCGCCCGGCCACCGCCCTTGGCGCCGACGGTCCCGCCAACCTGCGCGACGCCGTGGCCCTGGCCGCTGATCCGGCCGCCTCCGGCCGCGGCGTGCTGGTGGTCCTGAACGACACGATCCACGGCGCCCGCGACGCCTACAAGCTCCATGCCAGCCGGGTCGACGCGTTCCGCTCGCCCGAGCGCGGCCCGCTCGGCCGGTTCGAGGGCGGCCGTCCCTGCTTCACCCTGCCGCCGCTGGCCGCCGGCCAGGGCAGTTTCCCCCTGGGCGACGCCCAGGCCCTCCCCCTCGTCTTCATCCTCTACGCCCATGCCAGCATGGGCCGCGAGCTGATCGACGCCGCGCTGGCGGCCGGCGCCGCCGGCCTGGTGATCGCCGGGGTCGGCAACGGCAACATGACCGACCCGGCCCTGGACGCCCTGCAGGAAGCCGCCGCCCGAGGCGTCGCCGTGGTCCGCAGCACCCGCCTGCCCGAGGGCGCGGTGCTCCGCAACGGCGAGGTCGACGACGACGCCCGCGGCTTCATCGCCGCCCGAGAATTCAAACCCGGCAAGGCCCGGGTGCTGCTGCAGCTGGCGCTTTTGTCTAGCCGAGATCCCAAGGCGCTTCAGGAGGTGTTCGACCAAGCCTGAGGGTATCTTTAAGAAAAAATTCCTCTTGCACGCACACTGTGCGTAGCCATATTAGCACCAGACCCACCCACGGCTTGCCGTGGGCTCAGCGGCCGCCCAGCGAAAGCCGGGCGGCCGTTTGCATTTTGGCTGGGGTACGAATGAAGACGATCGTCTATATAGACGGCTTTAACCTGTATTATCGCGCCCTAAGGGGCACAGCCCACAAATGGCTCAATCTATTAGAATTGGCGCGGGCGTCGTTGCCCGCGAACCATCAGGTAACGCGCGTTAACCTCTACACAGCACGCGTGTCAGCCAACATTGATCCTGGAGCACCCGGCAGACAGGCAACCTACCTGAAAGCGCTAAAAAATGTCCCTGAAATCTTCATTCATTATGGGCGATTTCTGGCTCATCCACATATTGCCAAACTTACGACCCCTCCCAAGTTCCAACCGGCTTACACGCCCTCCTCACGTGTTAATCTGAAGTTTGCTGAGGTCTGGAAGAACGAGGAAAAGGGCTCGGACGTTGCGCTCGGCGCTCATCTGGTCCGCGATGCCTTTACCGGCCAATTTGATGCCGCCGCCATCATCACCAACGACACAGACCTCACGGAACCGATGCGCATCGTCGCCCAAGAGGCCGGCAAGCCCATCATCCTCCTGACTCCTTCTCCCAAGCCCGCTGCGTCCTTGACCCAACTAGCTCACAGCACCCGCCACATCGCCCCGTACCTTGGTGCTTGCCAATTTCCGAACCCAATCATCCTGCCTGATGGCTCGAAAGTCCATAAACCGGCTGGATGGTGACCAGAGGCCGCCATCGTCAGATTGCAGACACAACCTACAAGGTCAGTACAAAGGCGATACTAGAGAAAGAGCACAGTATCGCAATGCGACAGCGCAGTTTTACCGTTATCAATTAGAATACCCTTCCCCGAACCGTCGACGTAACACGATCGACGCGCACGAGAACTCGAAAAACGATATCTAGCCGGCCTCCCACTTTTCGATATCAAGCAGTTTGAGATCGCTCACCGTTGCCTCTGCGGCGGCTCGTCATCCTGTTTGTGGCAGCGGCCATGGCTCACCATCGCGCTCCGCCCGAAGATGGCGACCTTGACGAATGCATGGCGTCATCGGCCAGCTTGGCCGCCAACTAACGACCGCCCCAGCCCCCTCACCGCGCATACACGATGAACGACGTCCGCTGCCCGACCGTGTCATAAAGCGAGCGGGCCGGCGCGTTGTATTCCTGCGTCTGCCAGTACACCCGGTCCGCCCCGCGCTCGTCAGCCAGCGCGTAGGCTTGCGCGAACAGCGCCCGCGCCACCTCGCCGCCCCGGGCCGCCGGGTCGACGAACAGATCCTCGATGTAGCAGTAGCCGCGCTTCGACCAGGTGGAGGGGTGGAACACCAGGTGGATCAGCCCGACCGGCCGGTCGTCCCCGTCCACCGCCACCAGCCCCACGAGCTCGTCGCTCTGGCACAGCCGCTCGAAGCTCGCCTGACGCACCTCGCCCGGCACGTCTGCCCGGTAAAAGCGGCAATAGCCGGCGAACAGCTCGCCCCAGGCGGAGCGGTCGCGGGATTCAAGGCGGCGGACGGTGGTCATGGCGGCTCCGGTGTCCGGGTGTGCGGCGGCGCTTGTGGCCGCCCGGGCGGGCCTGCATCCTCGCCCACTGCCATCCAGGCCGCCAGGGGAGTTGTACAGCTTGAACGGACCCAAACTCGCCAACTGGACCGCCGGCCTGCGCGGCCCCGCCACCGATGCCTGGCAGATCCATTACGACGCGGTGGCCCGCGCCCGCGCCGGCGAGGACGTGATCATCCTCTCGGTGGGCGACCCGGACTTCGACACGCCGGTGCGGATCCGCCAGGCCGCCAAGGACGCGCTGGACGCCGGCCGCACCCATTACGCCGACGTGGCCGGCAAGCCGGCGCTGCGGAAGGCGATCGTGGCCGCGCACGAGCGCACCACCGGGGCCCGCATCGGGCTGGACCAGGTGGTGGTGCTGGCCGGCGCGCAATGCGCCCTGTTTGCGGCCTGCCAGTGCCTGCTCGACCCGGGCGACGAGGTGCTGGTGCCGGCCCCTTCCTACGTGACCTACCCCGCCACCATCGCCGCGGCCGCAGCCGTGATGGTGGGCGTGCCGCTGCTGGCGGAGACCGGCTTCCGCCCGGACCTGGCGGCGATCGAGGCCGCGATCGGGCCCCGCACCCGGGCGATCCTGATCAACACCCCGAACAACCCGACCGGCGCCGTGTTCACGCGGGGCGAGATCGAGGGCTTGTGCGACCTGGCGCTGCGCCACGGGCTCTGGCTGATTTCCGACGAGGTCTATGCCGAGCTGGTGTTCGAGGGCCGCCATGTCAGCCCGGCCGGCATTCCCGGCATGGAGGAGCATGCGGTGGTGGTCAGCTCCCTGTCCAAGTCGCACGCGATGACCGGCTGGCGGGTCGGCTGGGTGGCCGGGCCGAAGCGGGTGGTGGCGATGGTCCACGACCTGGCGCTGGCGATGCTCTACGGCCTGCCGGACTTCGTCCAGGACGCCGCCGCCGTGGCGCTGGCCGGGGAGCATCCCGAGCTCGACGAGCACCGGCAGGCCTATCGCCGCCGCCGCGACCTGTTCTGCGACGCGCTGGACGGCGTGCCTGGACTGGTGGTGCGCCGGCCGGCAGGCGGCATGTTCGCCATGGTCGACGTGCGCCCGACCGGCCTTTCCGCCGACCGGTTCGCCGCCATGCTCCTGGCCGAGCAGGGCGTCTCGGTGCTTTCCGGCGACGCGTTCGGCGGCCCGGCGGCAGGCCATGTCCGGGTCAGCCTGACCGTGCCGGAGGGCCAGCTGATCCAGGCGGCGGCGCGGATCGGCCGGTTCGCCCGCGCCCAGGCCACCGCCGGGACCGGTGAAACGTAACAGCGCAACAGATCGGATTAATCTGACTTTACGACCCAAGGTCCCCGTGTATGGTCTGGTGGTAAGAACGGCCCGCCCGACCGGGCCGCGCAGGGAGGCAAGGACGGCATGGCGCTGCTTGAGCTGCGCGACATCAGCAAGCATTTCGGGGCGATCGAAGCTCTTCGGGGTGTCGACTTCAACCTCGACCCGGGCGAGGTCGTGGGCCTGATGGGCGACAACGGCGCCGGCAAGTCGACCCTGGTCAAATGCATTGCCGGCAACTTCCGGCCCAGCACCGGCGAGATCCGGCTGGAGGGCAAGGTCCAGCATTTCCACCGGCCGGCGGACGCCCGCGACCGCGGCATCGAGGTGGTCTACCAGGACCTGGCGCTGTGCAACAACATGACCGCCGCCGAGAACGTCTTTCTCGGCCGCGAGCCGAAGAAATCGTTCGGCCCGTTCAAGTTCCTCGACTACGCGACCATGTACCAGCGCGCCGGCGAGATCTTCAACGAGCTGAAGTCGGAAACCCGGCCGCGCGACCTGGTCAAGCAGATGTCCGGCGGCCAGCGCCAGGCGGTGGCGATCGCCCGGACCCGGCTGAAGGACGCCAAGGTCGTGCTGATGGACGAGCCGACCGCAGCGATCTCGGTGCGCCAGGTCAAGGAGGTGCTCGATCTGATCCTGCGCCTGCGCGACAAGGGCATGGCGGTGGTGCTGATCAGCCACCGCATGCCCGACGTGTTCACCGTGTGCTCCCGCGTGGTCGTGATGCGCCGCGGCACCAAGGTCGCCGACAAGAAGATCGCCGACAGTTCGCCTGAGGAGGTCACCGGCCTCATCACCGGCGCGATCCGTGTAGCCTGAGGCGAGGCCAACTATGACCGACAGCACCCAGCAGCCCGTCGCCGCCCAGGACTTCGCGCGGATCGACGAGGTGACCGCCCTGCGCGAGCGCACCCTCCTGCAGAAGATCGTCGCCAGCCAGCCCTTCTGGGTCACCATCGTGCTGGTGGTGATCTGCTTCGTGATGAACTGGATCGAGCCGACCTTCCTGACCGCGGACAACCTGTTCAACATCACCCGCAACTTCGCCTTCATCGGCATCATGGCGCTGGGCATGACCGCGGTGATCCTGACCGGCGGGATCGACCTGTCGGTAGGGTCGATCATGGGCGTGGTCGGGGTGGTGTGCGGGCTGATCCTGCAGGCCGAGCAGCACTGGCTGCTGGCGATCGTGGCCGGGCTCGCCACCGGGGCGGCGATCGGTGCCGTCAACGGCGCGCTGATCTCCTATGTCCGCCTGCCGCCCTTCGTGGTGACGCTCGGCATGCTCTCGATCGGCCGCTCGCTGGCGGTGGTCCTGTCCGAGAACAAGATGATCTACGAGTTCGGCCCCTATGCCGAGCAGTTCTACTGGATCGGCGGCGGCGAGATCCTCGGCATCGCCAACCCGGTCTGGATGCTGATCCTCCTGACCATCGTGTTCGGGATCGTGTTCGCGCTCAGTTCCTGGGGCCGCTATCTCTACGCGATCGGCGGCAACGAGAACGCCGCGCGGCTGACCGGCGTTCCGGTCGACCGGATCAAGATGCAAGCCTACATCGTGTCCGGCCTGACCGCCGCGATCGCCTCGGTGATGATCGTGGGCTGGCAGGGCTCGGCCATCAACGCGCTGGGCACCGGCTACGAGTTGCGCGTGATCGCGTCGACCGTGATCGGCGGCGCCAACCTGATGGGCGGCGAGGGCAGCGCCTATGGCGCGTTCGTGGGCGCGGCGCTGATCGAGGTGATCCGCAACGCGCTGCTGATGGCCGGCGTGGACAGCAACTGGCAGGGCACCTTCGTGGGTGTCTTCATCGTTCTGGCGGTTCTGCTCGAGCGGATCCGCGGGAGGAAGTCGGACTGAGGGGCAGGTCCGCGCCGGGGCCGGCGGCCCCGGACCAAGCCTGATCAAGGGAGGTCGAGACCGTGAAGAAGATCGTACTGGCAGGCATCGCCGCGGCCGTGGTGGCCGGGTTCTCCAGCGTCGGCGCGCAGGCCCAGGAGGATACCTACGTGTTCGCCCTGGTGCCGAAGAACATGAACAACCCGTTCTTCGACCAGGCCCGCGACGGCTGCAAGAAGGCCGAGGCGGAGAGCAACGGCAAGTTCGAGTGCATGTATATCGGGCCGGGCGAGCATGGCGGCGGCGAGGAGCAGGTCCAGGTCGTCAACGACCTGATCGCCCGCAAGGTCGACGGCATCGCGGTGTCGCCGTCCAACGCCGCGGCGATGGGCCGGACCCTGCAGGCCGCCAAGGATGCCGGCATCCCCGTGCTGACCTGGGATTCCGACCTGCTCGAGAAGGACCTGGCGCTGCGCACCGCCTATATCGGCACCTACAACTACGACATCGGCACCAACATCGCGAAGATCGTCCAGGAGATTAAGCCGGACGGCGGGACGATCTGCATCCAGTCGGGCGGTGCTGCCGCCGCCAACCACAACGAGCGCATGCAGGGCATCCGCGACACCCTGTCCGGCACCAAGTCCGACAGCGCGCCCGGCGAGCGCCTGAACGACACCAACGGCTGGACCGAGGTGGACGGCTGCCCGCTCTACACCGACGACGACTTCCCCAAGGCGGTCCAGCAGATGGAGGACATCCTGGCGAAGTATCCGGACCTGGATGCGTTCACGCCGACCGGCGGCTTCCCGCAGTTCATCCCCAAGGCCTACGCCAACGTCGCGGAGAAGCATAAAGCACGCATCGAGAGCGGCGACCTGGCCCTGGTGGTGGCCGACACCCTGCCGGTGCAGATGGACCTGATGCGCCAGGGGCTCTCCGCCGGTCAGGTCGGCCAGCGGCCGTTCCAGATGGGCTACGAGACCATGAACGCGCTCCTGCAGATGGCCGAGGGCGGCGAGCCGCCGAAGGACCCGACCTACACGGGCCTGGACGTCTGCACGCCGGAGACGATCGACAGCTGCATCGCGCAGTGAGCAGCCCGATCGATTTCACGGCACGATCGTAGTATCGCGAGAACGCCGCCGGGATGCCGGCGGCGTTTTTGCTTCCTCAGCAGGGCTGGCCATGATCGAAGCTCCTCTCCTCACCTTGCGCCAGGGCGCCTTGGAACTGGTGGTCGACGTGGCCGGCGGAGGCTCGATCCGCAGCCTGCGCGACGACGGCTTCGACGTGCTGCGCGCCGGCACCGGCGACCTGCGTGATCCTGTCCAGCAGGCGTCCTTCCCGCTGGTGCCGTTCGCGGGACGGGTCAACCAGGGCCGATTCTCCTTCGAGGGCCGCGACTACCATCTCCCGATCAACTTCGCGCCGGAGCCGCACGCCATCCACGGCGACGGCTGGATGGCGCCCTGGACGGTCGCCCGGCAGACCGGGGACCAGGCCGAGCTGGTGTTCCACCACGAGCATCGCTGGGCGGTGTTCCGCTACCGGGCCTGGCAGCGCTTCGTCCTGGAGGACGGCCGGCTCACCGCCGAGATCGGCGTGCGCAACACCGGCAACTGGGCGATGCCGTTCGGCCTGGGCCACCATCCCTATGTCGACCGCCGCCCCGGCACGACCATCCAGGCGGATGTCGACGCGGTCTGGCTGACCGACCAGATGAAGATCTCGACCGAGCTTGTGCCGGTGCCGGACTGGGCGGATTTTCGCCAGGAACGCCCGGTCGACGACATGGTGCTCGACCATATCTTCGCCGGGCTGAAGGGCCCCGCCACGGTGCGCTGGCCGGACGAGGGCCGCGGCGTGCGCATCGCCGGCGACGAGGTGCTGAACCACCTGATCGTCTACATCCCGCCGGGCGAGGATTATTTCTGCGTCGAGCCGATCAGCCATGCCGGCAACGCGGTGAACATGCCGGAGCGCAGCGACACCGGCATCCGCGTCCTGCAGCCGGGCGAGGAATTCTTCGGAAAAATGCAGGTAGAACCCTTCAGCCTGCGTTGACCCTGGCCGGCACGATCATCATCCTGCGCCTCTGAAAGTCCAAGGCCGTCACGGCCGAGATCCTGGGGGACGCACCGATGTCGATGCTGCAGGAATTCAAGGAATTCGCGCTCAAGGGCAATGTCGTCGATCTGGCGGTCGGCATCATCATCGGTGCTGCGTTCACCACGATCGTGACCTCGCTGGTCGACGACATCCTGATGCCGCCGATCGGGGTGCTGATGGGCGGCATCGACTTCTCGGACAAGTACATCCAGCTCACCAACTGGGACCAGTCCTACCCCAGCCTCGCCGCGGCCCGCGACGCCGGCGCCGCGGTGATGGCCTATGGCAACTTCATCAACGCGGTGATCAAGTTCGTGATCGTGGCCTTCGCCCTGTTCATCGTGATCAAGCAGATGAACAACCTCAAGCGCATGACCGAGCGCAAAGTCGAGGAAGCCCCCAAGGCCCCCGAAGTCCCGGCCGACGTCGCCCTGCTCACCGAGATCCGCGACCTCTTGAAGAAGAACCCGGCCACCTGACCGGCCAGGCAGGACCAAGCCCTCCCGGGCGCGCCCCTGCGCCCGGGTCTTCTTCATCATCTTGTCCACAAAAACATCCGGCAAGGCAGACTGTCGCCAGTCTGGACAACTTCCCCTTTCCGTGTTTCGTAAAGATGCCGTGTTCATTTATTTGTAATGCTTTGATCGATAATTAAGAATATTTACCCTTCCGGTCCATCCGGAACCGAGAGCCCTCCGCTCGTCCTGCACGGCATGATGAGATCCCGGTGCAAGCAAGGGGGAAGATAAATGCTCGTCGAAGGTACTGGCTTAAGTGAGCAGCTGAATGGAACGGCAGACGACGACATTCTCAATGGAAAAGGCGGCAACGATCGCCTCTATGGCCGCGAAGGCAATGATTTGTATCTGTTTGGCTCCCTCAGCGGAGGGGATACAATTTATGACATCCAGGGGAATGACACGATCAGATTTGACCAGTCATTAGATCCGGATACATTCCGAATATCTCGTAGTTATTATGGAGACTCGCTTTATTTACATTATGGTCAAAATGATGAATACATAGATATTTCGTTTTTTTACTCAAATACTGAATACATGATTGAGACGGTCGAGTTTGCAGATGGTACATTCGTTGATTTGACCGGAGAACTGACCTTCACAGGAAATTCCGACAACAATGATCTAAAAGGTACCAGCGCAAATGACGTCCTAATCGGATCGACTGGTAATGACGATCTGGTCGGCCTGGAAGGCAACGACATATACCGCTTCAAGCTCGCCGACGGCAGAGACAGAATCACCGAAATATCCGGAAATGACCAGATTGTCTTTGACGAATCAGTTAAGAACGACACAGTGCGGCTTGCGCGCGCCTCAGATAGTAGCGATGATTTGATTATTTGGTACGGAAACGTTCAAGACTCAATCACAATCTCTAATCATTTTTCTAATTTGGAAGCGCGCGTCGAGCGAGTCCAGTTCGCCGATGGTGAATCAATCGACCTGACCGCGCCTCTCCTGTTCGAGGGAACTAATGAAGGGGAGCGCATCTATGGAAGCAACTTCGAGGATGCCCTGGAGGGAGGCGGCGGCAACGACACGCTGTATGGCCTGCGAGGCGACGACACCTACATCTTCGGCGTAGATTTCGGTGACGATTTTGTGGTCGACGAGGCAGGCAACGACGCGCTCCGCTTCACCGATCTTCGGTTCGGCGAATTGGCCTTCTCGATCAGTTCCAGGGACGCCAACGACCTCGTCATCACCACGCTCGACGGCCGCACTGTCACCCTCGACCAGCAGCTCTATCCCGGCGAGCAGAAGATCGAGGAGATCCAGGCCGGTACCAGCCGCGCCGTCTGGGACGAGGCCAAGCAGACCTTCGTCCGGCAACCCACCCCCGAAGAGACCGGCACCGAGGGCCCCGATCTGGCGCTGCGCACCGACCTGGACGACTACTATATCGGCCTGGGCGGCAACGACGTCATCTTCGGCAAGAACGGCGACGACGAGCTCGATGGCGGTGCCGGCGACGACTACATCGTCGGCGGGGCGGGCGCGGACTTCCTGAGCGGCGGCCTCGGCAAGGACAATCTGGACGGCGGCAACGGCGTCGATGCCATCCAGGGCGGCGACGGCGACGACATCGTCCGCGGCGGCAACGACGGCGACCAGCTGTTCGGCGAAGGCGGCAACGACATCATTTATGGCGGGGCCGGCGACGACACCATCCAGGGCGGCGACGGCAACGACAGCCGGCTGATCGGCGGGATCGGCAACGACATCATCGACGGCAATGGCGGCGACGATTCGATCGATGGCGGCTCCGGCGCCGACGTGCTGAACGGCGGGGCCGGCGACGACATCCTGGTCGGCGGTGCCGGCAACGACAATATCCGCGGCCTGGACGGCAACGACATCCTGACCGGCGGGTTCGGCGCCGACATCCTGGACGGGGGGCTCGGCCAGGACCGCTTCATTGGCGGCCAGGGCAACGACACGATCCAGGGCGGCTCCGGCAACGACACCGCCGTCTATAACGGCCCGTCCAGCCGCTACAGCTGGACCGAGACCAGCTTCGACACCTGGAAGATCACCGACAAGGTCGGCACCGGCGGGCTTGGCACCGACACGCTGACCAACATCGAGTTCCTGGAGTTCGCCAACGGGACGATCCGCCTCTCCTTCTGAGGCGGCCTTTCTCCCGGTCCTGCCGAGCCGCACCCGGTTCGGCAGCGACCGCTGCCAGCGCCCGATCCGGGCGACTGTTCCATCCGGGCCGTCCATAAGGGCGGCCCTTTTTCATGCCTGGACTTCTTGGTCGCCTTTCCACCGCCGCCGAATCGGAAAGTGGATCGACAAATGGCATCGGGTATGGCAAATATAGAGATACTGCCGTACGTTCGTAACTATTTCGATGTCTTGCGAAGTGATCTTCTGAATTTATTCGGCAATGACGCTCAAATCATGAAAACCGCTAGATTCAACTAACAAAAATATTGGAAATCGCTGGGAGATAGCCATGCGGATCACAGGAACCACCGGCCGGGACACTCTGCGCGGCACCGCCGACGATGACGAGCTGATCGGCGAATCCGGCAGCGACTTCATGCTCGGCGGCGCCGGCAACGACACCTATTTCTTCAGCCTGCTGGATGGCCGCGACACCATCCAGGACAGCCAGGGCAGCGACACCCTCCGGTTCGACGCCACCGTCGACAAGGACACGGTGCATTTCATCCGCGGCGCCGCCTTCCCCAACGACCTGGCGATCTCCTACGGGCAGAGCCAGGACTTCATCCAGATCATCGGCTTCTACCGCGACCCGGCCTTCCAGATCGAGAAGGTGGTGTTCGCCGACGGCAGCAGCGTCGACCTCACCCAGGCGCTGACGTTCACCGGCGGCGACGCCAACGACCAGCTGCTGGGCACCGACCAGTTCGACGACCGGATCAACGGAAGGCGCGGCACCGACGTCCTTAACGCCGGGGCGGGCAACGACGTCTATCTGTTCAAGCAGACCGACGGCAACGACACGATCAGCGACCCGTCCGGCAACGACCGGATCCAGTTCGACCAGTCGGTCGGCATCGACACCGTCCGGTTCGAGCGGCGCTCCGCCACGGCCGACGACCTGGTGATCCATTACGGCACGGTCGGCGACCGCATCACCGTCCGCGACCATTTCGTCAACCTGGGCGTGCGGGTCGAGCGGATCGAGTTCGCCGACGGCCAGTCGATCGACCTGACCGCACCGCTCCTGTTCGCCGGCACCGACGAGCGCGACAGCCTGTTCGGCAGCGATTTCGACGACGTCCTGAACGGCGGCGGCGGCAACGACCTGCTGCAGGGCCTGAACGGCAACGACGTCTATGTGTTCGACGGCAAGTTCGGCGACGACACGGTGCAGGACCTGGCCGGCACCGACGCCCTGCGCTTTTCCGGCCTGCGCTTCGGCGAGCTCGCCTTCGCGATCGCCGACCGGGACGCCAACGACCTGGTGATCACCGCCCCGGACGGCTCCACCGTCCTGCTCGACCAGCAGCTCTTTCCCGCCGACCAGAAGATCGAGCGGCTGGAGTTCGGCAATGGCGGCCTCGCGGTCTGGAACGAGGCGCAGGGCGCGTTCATCCGCCAGCCCGGTCCCGACGAGACCGGGACGGCCGGCGCCGACGTGGTCGCCCGCACCGACCAGAACGACTTCTTTTCCGCGCTCGGCGGCAACGACATCGTGTTCGGCCGGGACGGCGACGACGAGCTGGAAGGCGGCGCCGGCGACGACCTGCTGGTCGGCGGGGCCGGCAACGACTTCCTGTCCGGCGGCCCTGGCGGCGACAGGCTGGATGGCGGCGACGGCATCGACGCGGCCGCCGGCGGCGACGGCGACGACATCGTCCGCGGCGGCAACGGCGACGACCGGCTGGAAGGCGGGGGCGGCATCGACATCGTGTTCGGCGGGGCCGGGAACGACACGATCCTGGGCGGCGCCGGCGACGACCGCCAGCTGGTCGGCGGCATCGGCGACGACCTGATCGAGGGCCAGGCCGGCAACGACCTGATCGATGGCGGCTCCGGCGCCGACGTGCTGAACGGCGGGGTGGGCGACGACGTGCTGGTGGGCGGGACTGGCGACGATTCCCTGCGCGGCCTTGCCGGCGACGACATCCTGACCGGCGGCTTCGGCGCCGACCTCCTGGATGGCGGCGACGGGCTCGACCGCTTCCTGGGCGGCCGGGGCGACGACCGGATCCTGGGCGGGGCCGGCGACGACACCGCCGTCTATAACGGCCCGGCTAGCCGCTACGAGTGGAAGGAGATCCGCTTCGACACTTGGCAGGTCACCGACAAGCTCGCCACCGGCGGGCTTGGCACCGACACGCTGACCGACGTCGAGTTCCTGGAATTCGCCAGCGGCACGGTCCGGATCACCTTCTAGCCTGAACGGCTACTCGACGGTGCAGGGAAGCACTGGGGCGGCCGACATTGCGGCCACCCCATGATGCCTGCGGGTTAGTCCTTCTTCAGGCTGTCGGCCGCGCCCTTCGCACCCTGCTTGACGTCGTGAGCGGCATTCTTCGCTTCGCCTTTGGCCTTTTCGGTCTTGCCTTCGGCTTCCATGCGATCGTTGCCGGTCACCTTGCCCGCGGCTTCCTTTGCCCCGCCCTTCACCTTGTCGGCCTCGCCAGCCATGACGCTGCTCCTTGGGATCTTGGTTACCGAAGGTATAATGACCGAATGCCCACAGGTTCCCTTCCGGCCCCGAAACAGGCCGTCCGGGGAAAGTGTGGGGCAGCAGAGACGCGTTCGCCGACTGCCACCAGGATATCATGACAGGTAGAATGTCCGGACGGGAGTAACGCGTCCTGTACGGTCCCGCGCTCCGGCGTTCCTCGCTGGCGGAAATACCGACGACGAGACGGATTAACCCGGCAGGAGACCATCAGGAGGCAAGAATGCGCATGTTCTTGATAACCGTGGCAGTTGTGGGCCTCACGGCTCCGGCTCTTGCCGTCGATCCTCCCCCGCAGGGCTCGAAGGCACTCTCAGAGCTCCTGCCCAGCGTGGAGAACCGCGACGACTTTGCCTTCATCGAAGAGATCGAGTTCGAGGACGGTGCTTATGAAATTGAATACAACACTAAAGATGGAAATGAAAACAAGGTAAAGATCGATTCCGTGAGCGGTGAAGTCACCGATGACTGATTGGTCGTGCAGGTCCACTGGCGCTGTTTCTTCAAGAAGTGGCAGTGCCAACGGAGCTCTGCCGGCAGCCAAAGCCGACTTGCAGTGCATCGTCGAGCCGATCCGATGAACCCTTGCTGTTAACCCCGGCGTTGCCCGCCGGATCACGGAGTGCTCCGGACTGAGACCGTAACCGGCAGAAAGCCGCTTCCAGGACAGATGAGGCCGGCTCTACTCCAGCTCGCGCGGCAAGGCGAAGGCGGCCAGCCGCCCCTCGCCCGGCCGGACCTCGGCGAAGCTCGGCGCGTCGAACTCGATCGCGGCCAGGGCACCGGTCGGGAACTTCTCGTCCAGCCGGGGATCGGCGCCCTTGCCGGCCAGCTGCAGCGCCAGCTCATGGAAGCCCGGATTGTGCCCGACCAGCATGAGCCGCCCGCCCTCCGGCTGCGCCTGGATCAGCGCCAGCAGGACAGAGGGCCGCGCCTCGTAGATCTCCTTGCGCAGTTCCACCGGCGGGTCGATCCCGGCCGCGGCCAGGAACAGCCGGGCGGTCGCCACCGTGCGGGCCGCGGTGGAGCACAGCACCCGGTCCGGCAGCCAGCCATTCATGGCGGCCCAATGGCCGACCCGCGGCGCCGCCCGCTCGCCCCTGGGCGCCAAGCCGCGCTCGTGGTCGGGCAGATTCCCCTCGTCCCACCGGGATTTCGCGTGCCTTAGTAGCAGTATCGTCACCATTGGCGATCAAGACCCATCCTTGCCGAGCCGAACGGCCGCGTGTAGGCCGACTTGCGTGGAAGCGAGGCTCGGCGGGAACAACCATGGTTAGCCACGGGTAGAGCCCGTTGTCCGGAGATGTCGGTATGGACGAGAATGTAGCGGCGGTCACCAGCGAGATCCCGCCTTTGGCCACCGACGAGAACGCCAGTCCTTTCCGGGTCGGTCCCCAGGATCTGTTCAACCGGGAACTGTCGTGGCTGGCGTTCAACGAGCGCGTCCTGGCCGAGGCCCTGAACCCGGACCACCCGCTCCTGGAACGGCTGCGCTTCCTTTCGATTTCCGCGTCCAACCTCGACGAGTTCTACATGGTGCGCGTCGCCGGCCTGAAGGGGCTGGTGGCGGCGGGCGTGCGCTCGCCGGCCGACGACGGCAGCACGCCTGAGGAGCAGCTGGAGGCGATCCACGCCCGCGTCTCCGACCTGATGGTCGACCAGCAGCGCGCCTGGAGCGAGCTGGTCAAGAAGCTGCGCGACGTCCAGGTCACCGTGTGCGACGTCGACGAGCTGAACGAGGCCGACCTCGCCTGGTTCGCCGAGCGGCTGTTCCCCGAACTGTCCAGCGTGCTCACCCCGATCGCCATCGACCCGGCGCATCCCTTCCCGTTCGTGCCCAATCTGGGCCTGGGCATCGTCCTGCAGCTCTCGCGGCGGCGCGGCGAGAACCTGATCAGCCTGCTGGTCCTGCCCAACCACCTGGACCGGTTCGTGCGCCTGCCCGGCGGCGGCCAGCGCTTCGTCCGGCTGGAACAGCTGGTGGTCCGCTATTTCGACAAGCTGTTCCCAGGCTTCGAGGTCCAGGCGTTCGGCCATTTCCGGGTGATCCGCGACAGCGACATCGAGCTGGAGGAGGAAGCGGAGGACCTGGTCCGCCAGTGGGAGACTGCGCTCAAGCGCCGGCGGCGCGGCTCGGTGATCCGGCTGACCATGGACACCTCCATGCCGGACGAGCTCAAGCGCTTCCTGCTGGACCACCTGCACGTCTCCTCCTCGGAACTCCTGGAGCTGGACGGGCTTTTGGGCCTGGACGCCGCCAAGCAGATCGTGAGCTGCGGCCGCAACGACCTCCTGTTCCCGCCCTACACCCCGCGCTTTCCCGAGCGGATCCGCGACTTCGGCGGCGACTGCTTTGCCGCGATCCGCGCCAAGGACCTGATCGTCCACCACCCCTACGAGAGCTTCGAGGTCGTCCTGCAGTTCCTGGCCCAGGCGGCCCTCGACCCGAACGTGATCGCGATCAAGCAGACCCTGTACCGCACCAGCGAGGACAGCCCGATCGTCAAGGCGCTGATCGAGGCGGCCGAGAGCGGCAAGTCGGTGACGGCGCTGGTGGAGCTGAAGGCCCGGTTCGACGAGGACCGCAACATCCGCCTGGCCCGCACCCTGGAGCGCGCCGGCGTCCAGGTGGTGTTCGGCTTCATCAACCTGAAGGTCCACGCCAAGGTCTCGATGGTGGTCCGCCGGGAAGGCGGTGCCTTCAGCACCTATGTCCATTTCGGCACCGGCAACTATCACCCGGTCACCGCCAAGATCTACACCGACTTCTCCTTCTTCACCTGCGACCCGGCGCTGGGCCGCGACGCCGCCCGCGCCTTCCATTTCATGACCGGCTATGTCGAGCCCACCGGGCTGGAGAAGATCGGCGTGGCGCCGCACTCGCTGCGCACCAAGCTGATGGAGAACATCGAGGCCGAGATCGGCCATGCCAAGGCCGGCCGCAAGGCCGCGATCTGGGCGAAGATGAACTCGGTGGTCGACAAGGGCATCATCGCCGGCCTGTACCGCGCGTCGAAGGCCGGGGTGCAGATCGACCTGGTGGTGCGCGGCATCTGCTGCCTGCGACCAGGGGTGCCGGGCCTGTCCGAGAACATCCGGGTCAAGAGCCTGGTCGGCCGCTTTTTGGAGCATGCCCGGGTGGTCTGCTTCGGCAACGGCCACGGCCTGCCGTCCAAGCAGGCCAAGGTGTTCATCAGCTCGGCCGACTGGATGGGCCGCAACCTCGACCGCCGGGTCGAGACCCTGGTGCCGATCGAGAACGAGACCGTGCACCAGCAGATCATGTCCCAGGTGATGGTCGCCAACCTGAAGGACACCGCCGGCAGCTGGCTGTTGGAGCCGGACGGCACCTACACGCGGATCCAGGCCGAGGGCGAGCCGTTCTCCGCCCACCAGTACTTCATGACCAACCCCAGCCTGTCCGGCCGGGGCAGCGCCATGCGCAAGAAGGGCACCACCCGAGTGTCGATCGCCCGCACCGAACTATGAACGCCTTCGCTCCCCTGCTGCACGCGGCGCCGGACGTCGATCCGGCGCCGCGCTCACCTGCAGCCCAGCCGGTCGCCGTGGTCGATGTCGGCTCCAACTCGGTCCGCCTGGTGGTCTACGACCGGGTGTCCCGCTCGCCGCTGGTGCGCTTCAACGAGAAGGTGATGTGCGCGCTCGGCAAGGGCATCGAGCGCACCGGCCGGCTGAACGAGATCGGCGTCGAGAGCGCCATCCGCACGCTCGCCCGCTTCGCCCAGCTGGCCCGGGCAATGAACGTCAGCACCCTGGATGTCTGCGCCACCGAGGCGTCGCGCTCGGCCTCCAACGGTGCGGAGTTCATCCAGCGGGCCGAGGCGGTGGTCGGCGTGCCGATCACCATCCTCTCCGGCGAGGAGGAAGCCCGCTACACGGCCCTGGGCGTGCGCGCCGGCTTCCACCGCCCGCACGGCCTGGTCGGCGATCTCGGCGGCGGCAGCCTGGAGTTCGCCAGGCTCGATCAGGGCCGGCCGGGCGCCAGCATCAGCCTGCCGCTCGGCACGCTGCGCCTGGGCGACCGCTTCGGCGGCGATGTCGGCGCTGCTCGCCGCCATGTCGACAACACCCTGCACGGCATCGCCGCCTTCCTGGAGGAGACCGCCGGCCAGGACCTGTTCATCGTGGGCGGCGGCTGGCGGGCGATCGCCCGGGTGCGGCTGGCCATGCTGAACGCGCCGCTGCGGGTCCTGCACGGCTTCGCGATGCCGCGCGCCGAGGCCCTGGCGTTCGCCAAGCAGCTCGGCCGCTACGACCAGGCCGCCCTGGCCGAGCTGCCGGGGGTGCCCAGGCGGCGCACCGACACCTTCGCCTCGGCCCTGGTCCTGTTCGACCGGGTGGTGCGCGCCGCCAGGCCCAGGCGGGTGGTGTTCTCCGCGTTCGGCGTCCGCGAGGGCCGCCTGATCCGCCACCTGCCCGAGCGGGAGATCGACCGGGACCCGCTGCTGGTCGAGGCCGAGGAGATCGGCCGCACCTGGAACCGCGACCCGGAGATGGGCCAGGCGCTGATCCGCTGGACCGACCGGCTGTTCCAGCACGAGGACCCGGCCGAGCGCCGGCTGCGCCATGCCGCCTGCCACCTGGCCGACATCGCCTGGCGCGACCACCCCGACGCCCGGCCGCGCATGATCCTCCTGGAGCTCAGCCAGATGCCGCTGCTGGCGCTGGACCATGCCGAGCGCGCCCGATTGGCCTTCACCCTGTTCACCCGCTACGACGGCACCGCCGAGGACCCGGAGCTCACCCCGCTCCTGACCCTGCTCGGCACCCGCGAGCGCGCCTGGGCCGAGCGGCTGGGCCGCGCCCTCACGCTCGGCTTCCGCCTTTCCGGCGCCGTCGCCGCGATCCTCAACCGCGCCTATGTCGCCCAGGACCGCGGCCGCCTGGTCCTGGGCCTGCCCGAGGACGGCTCCATGCCGTTCGGCGACGTGGTCGACCAGCGCCTCAAGGCCCTGGCCCGCGCCATGGGCGTGGCCAAGACCCGGGTCGTGCAGGACGGCTGGCCGGGCAATTAGACCCACTCTAGAACGAGCCTCCCCCCTTAACGGGCAAGCATCTCACACCAACGTTCTACAGACAATATCAGCAGCGGCGGATAAATCATTCACAATTTGAGATCCTGGGACACGAACTGCTTTCACTCCGATTTCCTGAAGGCGACTGCTAATTGTTTGATCCTTGGCTTGAGCTTTCCGAGTCCGATGATATTTCGTCGAGTCGCAAAACACTGCGACCCGCTGGTCGAGAAAATACAAATCGGCGTCTGTGATTATCCCAGGAGCGTACCGAAACTCGACATCACGCCAAAGATGATACATGGAGGGATATAACGAGCCATTATCACAAATAATCATCTGTAACATTGGAACAAAATTTCGACGAATTAGCTCTTGAAAAAGAAACAACTCGATTGGGGATTCTGCGCCCCATATCCGCCTAGATTTCACTTGGTTGAAAGGCCTGAATAACAACTTCGTCCGATGTCGCTGGTATTTTTCGTCGCATCGAGTATTTTCAAAATTCATTGGTATCGATAAAACATCTTCCGGTGAATATTCCGTCGCGAGCAAATACTGCTCAACCACTAGTCCGAGTTCATCAACAAATCCGGACATGAATTCAGTGCTTATTATTCGCAGGGGTCCATACATTCTCCAGTCACCGGAGAACGGATCATAGCTCCCATAGCAAGGTTCAGTCTCACGACGTATTTTGTCGACGTCTACACGAGCCACCCACTCAATATCTGTTGTTGAAACCGCACCCCCCTTTGATGCCGGTATCAGCGAAAGCGCGTATGGGATGCCATGAGGAACGCCACTTTGGTCAATGAAGGCAGCTAAATTCATTACGACAGAAACAAGCTGAAACTGCGTGCCCCGCCTACGAAAAAGCTCGATTTCACCCTGCGATGGCTTGTCGAACAATAGGCCTTTCGCCGCCTCGACCATCTCACCCGTAACCGGTTGAATGCCACCTAACGATCCGAGACTGGTCCGAACAAGCTCAGGCAACGCGTCCATTCCTACGCTAATTGGCATCGGGGGCAGGCGTCTGTATTCCGGGATCGCCAACAAGCTGGGTGGTCTATCGCGGATCATCACCTCGATCTCCTGCCATTCCTAGGTCCTCCAATACATCGAAAATGCAACTTCATCGCTTTCCACAAAATGAACAGACTTATCCTCCCAAACAGCACGGATCTTCCAACTGCGCTCACATCTCTCTCACTGCCATTTGATATCATTATCTCTACATTTTTGGTTTTAATCGCAATAATGATAGATTACGTTGCTTATGTCAGGAGCACATAGCCGAACCGCAGGCAGACTGCTTAACCGGCAATCAGGGCTAGTCTGCCTTCTTCACAGGACATACCCGATCTCCTCCAAGTCGACTTCACCGGCGACTTGACTAGGCGAGTCACACATGCGTCGCCAAGCCACTATGATCGGCTGGCCCGCCTGAACCTCGTTTGCAGATTTCTCGCTCAATTGAGTTTGCTACCCCTCTACCGGACGCCGCGCACCGCCCAGGCGGTGGCGGCGAACGAGCGGGGGCCGTCCTCGCCGCCGGCGCGATAGGCAAGCTCGAGGTGCCGGGCGAGCCGGGCGCGCTGCTCCGCGGTGCGGCTGGCGACATAGGCGCCGACCGTGCCCTGGCCGGCCAGCCAGGGCTCGAAATAGTCGGCGAACGAGGCGAACTCGGTGCGGATGGTCAGGGAGACCTGCTCGACCTCGCGCAGCCCCGCCGCCCGCCAGGCCGCTGCCAGTTCGCCCGGGCCGGTCAGCGGATAGGAGCAGTGCCGGGCCCGGAACGCCTCCCCGTCGGGATCGACGATGGCGGCGGTGTCCATCAGGAGGCGCAGGAAGGTGAAGCCGCCGCGAAAGTCCCAGACCGCGGCCGCCACCGTGCCGCCCGGCCGGACGACCCGCGCCATCTCCCGCACCGCGAGCTCCGCCTTCGGCACGAAGTTGAGGACCAGCAGCGACAGGACCGCGTCGAACGAGCCGTCCGGATAAGTGAGCGCCGTCGCGTCGCCCTGCTCGAAGCGCAGCCTTGGATCCGCGCTGCGGGACCGGGCATGGGCGAGGTAGGCTTCGGAAAGGTCGACCCCGGTGACCATCGCCCCGGGCGCGGCTTCGGCCAGGGCAGAGGCCAGGCTGCCGGTGCCGCAACCAAGGTCGAGAACCCTGGCCGGTTCTCCGATCCGGGCGAACTTGATCAGGAGCGGGGCGAGCCGGCGGCTCCACCGGCCCATCTGCTGCTCGTAGGCAGCCGGATCGTTGGCGACATAGACGGGCTGCGTCATCCCCGGTGCCTCCGTCGGGAGGGCAGGCATCATGGCCCAGGACGCAGGCGATGGAAACAATCCCGTCCGTGCCGCGCGTTTCCCGCTGCGCGGGCGGCAGCCTGCGCCGGGGAACGACTGCATGAAAGCGAGCCGCCTGTCCCGGATGGGCCGGGAACAGGCGGGCCTGCTCAGGTCCGCCCGTACACGTCTTCCAGGCGCTCGATGTCGTTCTCGTCCAGGTTCTCGCCGATCTGGACCTCGATGATCACCAGGTCGACGTCGCCGACATTCTCCATCCGGTGCACGCAGCCCAGCGGCAGGTACACCGCCTGGCCGGCGATCAGCACAAGGCTGTCCTCGTCGCGGGTGACCCGGACCTTGCCCTGGCCGACCACCCAGTGCTCGGCGCGATGCTTGTGGCGCTGCAGGGACAATTTGGCGCCGGGCTTCACCGTGATGCGCTTGACCGCATGGGTCGAACCGGTGTCCAGGACCTCCCAGCGGCCCCAGGGACGCTCGTCGCTGTCGCCGCGCGCATATTGAACCACCGCCATCGCTTCCACCTCTTCCCCGTGTTCCTGCCGATCCGCCGGCACCGGCCTTGAAAGGCCCGAGGATGCACGTATCGTCAACGAATGGTCGAGTATCCTGACTGCGCCGCTTCGTCGCCGCCCTCTCCCGCGACCGCGAACGCGGCCGCCTTCCTGCCCATGTCCAGCCAGATCCGGTGCATTGCCTCCATGACCGAGACCGATCCGCCCGCTCCCGGGATCCCGCGATGAACCGCTACGGTGACGCCGAGAGCGACCTGCGCGACCAGTTCGAGACCGCCATGCGCCGGGTCGCCTCCAGCGTGTCGGTGGTGACCACCGACGGCGAGGCCGGCCGGTTCGGGGTGACGGTGGGCGCCATGACCATGGTCTCGGCCAGCCCGCCCATGCTGCTGGTCTGCGTGCGCCGCGACAGCCCGGCCGCCAGCGCCCTGCTGGCGAACGGCACGTTCGCGGTCAACGTGCTGGCGGCCGACCAGGTCGAGGTCGCCGCCACCTTCTCCGGCGAGCCGCTGCGCGGCAACCCCTACGAGTTCCGGGCCGGCCAGTGGCGCGAGGCGCCGCAGGCGGCCCCGGCCCTGGTCGGTGCGGCCGCCTGCTTCGCCTGCACCCTCCTGGAGGCGCACGAGGGCGGCACCCATTCGATCTTCATCGGCGCGGTGGCCGAGGCGGTGGCCGGCGAGGGCGAGCCGCTGCTCTACGGCAACCGCCTCTACGGCCGCCATGCCGTGCTGGAGCCCGGCTGGGTCCATCTGTGCGGCAATGCCTGATCAGGGACCCGACCGGAAAGGAACCAGCTTGAGCCCGACCCACCCCGAGGCGCCGGAAGCCCGACGCGCCCGCGCCCTGGGCCTGCCGCTCGCCGGCACGCCCGGGCCGCTCGGCCTGATCACCGACGTGCCGGGGGTGGCGGTGGGTCTCGCCACCCTGGTCGACCCGGAGCGGGGCGTGCGCACCGGGGTCACCGCGATCCTGCCGCGCCCGGCCGACCATCTGCTCACCCCCTGGTGGGCAGGCATCGCCACCCTGAACGGCAACGGCGAGATGACCGGCTCGCACTGGATCCAGGACGCCGGCTGGAGCCAGGGCCCGATCCTGCTCACCAACACCGGCTCGGTGGGCATCGCCCACCATGCTTTGGTCGGCTGGATGGCCGACCGCTTCGCCGACCAGGTCCAGGCCGAGCATTTCTGGCTGCTGCCGGTGGTGGCCGAGACCTATGACGGCGTTCTGAACGACATCATGGGCCGCCATGTCGGCGAGGCCGATGTCCGGGCCGCCCTGGACAACGCCGTCGCCGGCCCGTTTCCGCTGGGCTCGGTCGGCGGCGGCACCGGCATGATCGCCTACGAGATGAAGGGCGGCACCGGCTCGGCCTCGCGGGTCCTGGACATCGCCGGCGGCCCCTACATGCTGGGCGTGCTGGTCCAGGCCAACCATGGCCGGCTCGACCAGTTCCAGCTGGCCGGCGTCCCGGTCGGCCGCCTGCTGGGCGGGCCGCGCATCTGGCAGGCCGGTGAGCAGGACAGGGAACAGGGCTCGGTGATCGTGGTGATCGCCACCGACGCGCCGCTGCTGCCCCACCAGCTCCACCGGGTCGCCCGCCGGGCGGGCCTGGGCATCGGCCGGTCCGGGGCGTTCGGCGGCAACTCCTCGGGCGACATCTTCCTGGCTCTGTCCACCGCCAGCCCCACCCCGATGCCGCCGCCGCAGCCCTTGGCGGTCCAGTCGCTGCGCTGCCTGACCGACCCGCTGCTCGACCCGGTCTACCAGGCGGTGGTGGACGCCACCGAGGAGGCGGTGCTCGACGCCATGCTCCTGTCCGACCCGACCCCGACCTTCCGGCCGAAGGGCCGGGTCGTGCCGGCGCTGGACGGCCAGACCCTGCTGGACATCCTGCACAGGCACCGCGCCGGCTCGTGAGCCCGCCGCTGTCCGGCGGCCCCTTCTCGCGGAGAGGCGCGCTTGCTACGCCTCGAGGCCGGTCCCATGCCCGCCCCGGTGGGGCTGGGCGCAGCGATGAGGCAGGGTGGCGGCGATCCGTTCCTCGACGATCGGCCTGGTGCTGATGGCGGCAGCGGCGGTGGGCTTCGGCCTGAACCCGCTGTTCGCCCGCCTGGCCTATGCCGGCGGGATCGGCCCGGACGCAGCGGCGCTCTACCGCTTCGCCGGCCCGGCGATCGTCCTGCTGCCCTTCTGCCTGGCCGGCCGCCGCCATCCCCGCGCGGCCCTGACAGCCCTGGGCCTGGGCGCCCTGATGGGCCTGGGCGTCGCCGCCTATTTCCGCGCCCTGGCGGTGCTCCCGGTGGCGCTGCCGGCCCTGGTCTACTTCACCTACCCGGCCATGACGCTCCTGCTCGGCTGGGCGCTGTTCGGCGAGCGGATCCGGCTGCGCGCCGCTGCCGCCTGCGGCTGCGTGCTCCTGGCCTGCGCACTGATCCTCGCACCCGGCCGCCTTGCCCCTGGCCAGCTCGGCGCCCTCCTGCTCTGCCTGGCGGCACCCTTTGCCTATGCGCTGCTGCTGCACGGCCTGGTCCGCTGGCTGACACCGCTCACCGTGGGTGCGCGCGCCGGCCTGGCCGCCGCCGGCGCCGCGCTGGCGCTGGTGCCGGCGCTGCTGCTGGGCCAGGGCACGCCCGGCCTGGTGCCGGCAGCCGCGATCGGCTGGGTGGGGGTGGTCGGCCTGATGAGCCTGTGCTCGCTGCTGCCGCAGGTGATGACCACCCTGGCCGCCCCCATGCTCGGCGCCGGCGCCGCCTCCCTGGCCGGGACCATGGAGCTGGCGACCACGCTGCTGGTGGGCTGGCTGGCGTTGGCCGAGCCGGTGACCGCGCCGGCCGCCGCCGGGGTGGCCCTGGTGCTGCTCGCGCAATGGCTGGCCCATCCCCGCTCGGGCGAACGGCCGCCAGTGGCGGTTGCGCGGCGCCCTGCGCGGGACTAAGCAGCCGCCCCATGCAGATCCGCCCCGCCCGCCCCGACGATTCCGACGCCATCTGGGCGATCATCGGCCCGGTGATCCGCGCCGGCGAGACCTATGCGCTCGACCGCGACATGAGCCGCGAGGACGCCCTGGCCTACTGGCTGGGCCCCGACCGCGACAGCTTCGTCGCCGAGGCCGACGGCGTCATCCTGGGCACCTACTACCTGCGCGCCAACCAGCTGGGCGGCGGCCGCCATGTCTGCAATTGCGGCTACATGACCGCGCCGGAAGCGGCCGGAAAGGGCGTCGCGCGCCGGATGCACCAGCACTCGCTGGAGCACGCCCTGGCGAAGGGCTTTCGCGCCATGCAGTTCAACTTCGTGGTGAGCAGCAACGAGCGCGCCGTCCGGCTCTGGCAGTCGCTGGGGTTCGGGATCGTCGGCCGGCTGCCCAAGGCCTTCCTGCATCCCGCAGAAGGCTATGTCGACGCGCTGGTGATGTTCCGGACCCTGCGGGACGACCCGCCCCCGCCCTGAACCCTGCCGCACGAAACCGCACGATCCGGCAGCAACGGTTGTCCGCGCCCCTGGCTTGCGCGGGCGGTCGCGTCTAGGTTGCCGGCGCCGGGTAGAACGGGGAGAAGAAGCATGGATGCGGCAACCGCACTTCGGGCCAGGCTGAACGATGGCGGCCGGGCCTATGGCACGATGGCGTTCGAGTTCTTCACGCCGGGCCTGACCGCCCTGCTGCGCCAGGCGGGCTGCGAGTTCGTGCTGCTCGACACCGAGCATAGCGGCGTGGGCATCGAGACGATCAAGCAGCAGGTCGCCTTTGCGCGCGGCCTGGGCATCGCCGTCTGGGTGCGCCCGCCCGCCAAGACCTACGCCCATGTCGCGACCCTGCTCGACGCCGGCGCCGACGGGATCATGGTGCCGATGCTGGAGACGCCTGAGGAGGCGCGCGAGCTGGTGGAATGGGCGCGCTACCGCCCGGAGGGCAAGCGCGGCTGCGCGTTCGGCTTCGCCCAGGAGGGCTACCGCGCGGTGGGCGCCGTGGAGGCGCAGAAGGCCGCCAACGATCGGGTCGCCCTGATCGGCCTGATCGAGACGAAGAAGGGCCTGGAGAACGCCGAGGCGATCCTGGCCACGCCCGGCATGGACATCGGCTGGATGGGCCATTTCGACATGTCCGACGATTTCGGGATGCCCGGGCGGTTCGACGACCCGGTGATGATCCGGGCGTTCGAGGGCTTGGCGAACGCGGCGAAGAACACCGGCAAGACCGCCGCCTCCGCCGATGTCGACATGGCGTTCATGAAGGCGCAGGTCGAGCGCGGCTATCGCTGCCTGGGCTACGGGGTCGACGTCGCCGTGCTGCGCGCGGCGATGAGCCGGGGCATCGCCGACCTGAAGGCGCTGCACGGCTGAACTGGAGAGGATGGGGTGACGGTCGAGCCAACTCTGCGCCTGCCCGCCGGCTACCGGGTGCTGGTCACCGCCGGTGCGTCGGGGATCGGCCTGGCGATCACCCTGGCGCTGCTCAAGGCCGGCGCCCGGGTGCATGTCTGCGACGTCGACGAGGCGGCGCTTTCCGCCCTGGCCGACGAGCACCTCAACGCCTCGGTGAGCCTGTGCGACGTGGCGGTGGACGAGCAGGTCGAGCAGCTGTTCTTGGACGTGCAGGCGCAGCTGGGCGGCCTGGACGGGCTGGTCAACAATGCCGGGATCGCCGGTCCCACCGGCGCCATCGAGACCATCGAGCCCGCCGAGTGGCGGCGCTGCCTGGACGTCGACATCACCGCCATGTTCCTGGTCACCCGCAAGGCGGTGCCGCTGCTCAAGCGCAACTTGGACGGCTGCATCGTCAACATGAGCTCGGCCGCCGGCCGGTTCGGCTATGCCTACCGCACCCCCTACGCCGCGGCCAAATGGGGCGTGATCGGCTTCACCCAGTCGCTGGCCAAGGAGCTGGGCCCGGCGGGGATCCGGGTCAACGCGATCCTGCCGGGCATCGTCGAGGGCCCGCGCATGGAAGGGGTGATCCGCGCCCGCGCCGAGGAAACCGGCGTCTCCTTCACCGAGATGGAACGGCAATACCTGGAGCGCACCTCGCTGCGCCGGATGGTCAGCGGCGACGACGTCGCCGGGATGGTGCTGTTCCTTTGTTCATCCCTGGGCCGCAACGTTTCCGGGCAGTCGCTCGGCGTGTGCGCCAATGTCGAGAGCTTGTGAGGACGTGATGGGCGAGAAGGTAGCGATCGTCGGCTGCGGGCTGGTCGGTCGGGGTTGGGCGGTGGCGTTCGCCCGCGGCGGCTGGGACGTGGCGATGTGGGACCCGGTCGAGGGGGCGGCCGCCAAGAGCCTGGATCTCGCCCGCACCATCGCGGACGACCTGCACGCGGCCGGCCTGCTGCTGGGCCAGGACCCGGCCACCGTGCTGGCGCGGATCTCCACCACGGACGACCTGGCGGCCGCCCTGGACGGCGCTGCCTGGATGCAGGAAAGCGCGCCTGAGAAGCTGGACGTCAAGCGCCAGCTCTGGAAGGACCTCGACCGGCTGGCGGCCCCCTCCACCATCCTGGGCAGCTCCACCTCGGCCATGGTGCCGTCTTTGTTCACCGAGGGCCTGGCCGGCGGCGGCCGCTGCCTGGTCTCCCACCCGCTGAACCCGCCGCACCTGATCCCTTGCGTCGAGCTGGTCCCGGCCCCCTGGACCACGCCGGAGACCATGAAGCGCGCCGAACAGGTCATGAACGCGATCGGCCAGAAGCCGGTGGTGATGGGCCGCGAGATCGACGGCTTCGTGGTCAACCGCCTGCAGGGCGCGCTTATGGAGGAAGGCTTCCGCCTGGTCGCCGACGGCTTCGCCGGCCCGGAGGACGTGGACGCCGCGGTCAAGCACGGCCTGGCGCTGCGCTGGTCGTTCATGGGCCCGTTCGAGACCATCGACCTGAACGCGCCGGGCGGCATTGCCGACTACATCGCCCGCTTCCAGCACATGTACCGCGATATGCACGAGGCGCAAAAACGCCGGGTCGACTGGGAAGCGCCCGAGGTCCTGAAGAAAGTGCTGGACGACCGCCGCGCCCGCCTGCCGCTGGACAAGCTGGCCGAGCGCACCCGCTGGCGCGACCGGCGCCTGATGGCGCTGCTGCGCCAGAAGCAGAATTCCTCCAAAGAGATCGGAGACTGACGGCCATGGCCACCACCCGCAAGGTCATCATCTCCTGCGCGCTGACCGGCGCCATCCACACCCCGTCCATGTCGCCGCACCTGCCGGTGACGCCGGACGACATCGCCGACCAGGCGATCGCCGCGTCCAAGGCCGGTGCCGCCATCGTCCACCTGCACGCCCGCAACCCCGAGACCGGCCGGCCCGACCAGTCGGCCGAGGCGTTCGGCAAGTTCCTGCCCAAGGTCCATGCGGAAGCGGACGCCATCATCAACATCACCACCGGTGGTGCTCCGCACATGACCGTGCAGGAGCGGGTGGTGCCGGCGCGCACCTTCAAGCCGGAGCTCGCCAGCCTGAACATGGGCTCGATGAATTTCGGCCTGTTCCCGATGCTCAAGCGCTACCAGAAGTTCGCGCATGAATGGGAGCAGCAGCATCTGGAGAACAGCCGCAGCCTGATCTTCCGCAACACCTATGCCGACATCGCCTACATCCTGGAGGAACTGGGCGACGCCGGCACCCGGTTCGAGTTCGAGTGCTACGACACGGCGCATCTCTACAACCTGGCGCATTTCCGCGATTCCGGCCTGGTGAAGGGGCCTTTGTTCGTCCAGACCGTGTTCGGCATCCTGGGCGGGATCGGCACCCACCCGGACGACATCGCCCACATGAAGCGCACCGCCGACCGCCTGTTCGGCCAGGACTATGTCTGGTCGGTGCTGGGGGCCGGGCGCAACCAGATGAACATCGCGGCGACCTCGGCCGCCCAGGGCGGCCATGTCCGGGTGGGCCTGGAGGACAATCTCTGGGACGGCCCCGGCAAGCTGGCCGAGAGCAACGCGTCGCAGGTCACCCGGGCGCGGCAGATCATCGAGGGGCTGGGCCTGGAGGTTGCCACGCCGGACGAGGCGCGCCAGATCCTGGGTCTGAAGGGCAAGACGCAGACTGCGATCACCTGAGCAACGGACGACCCCGATGGAATCGATCTCGATCTCGATGCTCACGATCTGCGGCATTGAGGAGCTGCCGTCGCACGACAAGCGCATGGTCACCCATGTCCTCTCCATCCTCGACCCCGAGGCCCCGGAGATGGCGGCGTTCGACCGCTACGACGCGCACGAGCGGACCACGCTGCGCTTCCACGACATCATCGAGCCCCGGCCGAACCAGATCGCCCCGCAGCGCGAGCATGTGGAATCGATCCTGCGCTTCGGCGCGGAGATGTCCGAATCCCGGACCGGCCGCACCGAGGGCCATCTCCTGGTCCATTGCCACATGGGGGTGTCGCGCTCCTCGGCGGCGATGCTGACCCTGATGGCCCAGGTCCGCCCGGACGAGGACGAGGAGCATTTGTTCGCCCGCCTGCGTGAGATCCGCGCCCAGGCCTGGCCGAACTCGCGCATGGTCCAGTTCGCCGACGACCTGCTGGGCCGGCAGGGCCGCCTGGTCGGCGCCCTGCCCCGCCACTACGCCCACCAGCTCCGGGTGCAGCCGAGGTTCACCGAGTGGATGACCCAGCTCGGCCGCCAGCGCGAGCTGGAGATGGCGGCCGGCTGACCCCGTTCAGCCCAGCGCCGCCCGGCGGCGCTCCAGGCTCTCTTCTGGCCAGAGCGTCGTGATGTCCGGGTATTCGTCGAACACCGGGATCGGCCCGGACAGGTCGACCCAGGGCAGCTTGGAGCAGGTGAAGATATGGACGCCCGGCGGGAACGCCGCCGGGTCGTCCAGCGTCGAGGTCCGCACGAAGCGGATCGCAGGACGCCGCCCGTAATCGCTCCACAGCGCCGTCTGGCAGTGCGGGCAGCGATGGATGTCGTGCGGCCGCCCGCTGGTGGTCGGCACCGGGACCGGCACCGGCGCCTCGCCCAGCAGCGTGATCCGGTCGGTCTCGATCATCGCGTTCAGCACGAAGGCGCTGCCGGTGGAGCGCTGGCATTCCCGGCAATGGCAGCAGTTCACGAACATCGGCGGCGTTTCCAGCCGGTAGCGCACCGCCCGGCACACGCAGCCGCCTTCCCATGACATGGTCAATGCTCCCTCCCCGCAAAGCTTTCGGGCCGCCCGTCAGCCGCGGGCGGCCTCGGCCTGCCCGGCCTTGCTGTCACGATCGGCCCTGGAGCGCCATTCGGCCAGGTGCTGCATGGCGGCATAGAGGCCCGGCACGAAGAAGATGCCGATTGCGGTGGCCGCCAGCATCCCGCCGACCACCGTCACGCCCAGCGCCGCCCGCGCACCGGCGCCAGCACCCGAGGCCAGGGCCAGCGGGAGGGTGCCCAGGATGAAGGAGAGCGCCGTCATCAGCACCGCCCGGAAGCGCTGCCGGGCGCCGGTCAGCGCCGCCTCCTCGATCGACTTGCCCTCATTCTCGCGCTGCAGCTTGGCGAACTCGACGATCAGGATCGCGTTCTTGCTGGCGAGGCCGATCAGCAGGACGAAGCCCACCTGGGCGTAGATGCTGTTCTGCAGCCCGAACAGGAACAGGGCAGCACTGGCGCCCAGCGCCGCCACCGCCAGGGACAGGACGATCGCCAGCGGCAGCAGCCAGCTCTCGTACTGGCCGACGAGGAACAGAAAGGCGAACAGGAGCGCCAGGGCGAAGATGTAGGGGGTCTGCCCAGCACTCTGCTGCTGCTGATAGGCGATCCCCGACCACTCGTAGCCATAGCCTTCCGGCAGGCTCTCCACCGCGCCCTGCACCGCCTGGATCGCCGCCCCGGTGCTGGCCCCGCCGGCCGGCTGGACGTTGATCTCGGCGGTGGTGAACAGGTTGTAGCGCGTCAGCGCATAGGGGCCGAGCTCCCGCTCGACGCTGGCCAGGGCGCGCAGCGGCACCATCTGGCCGGCCTGGTTCTTCACGTGCAGCGCCAGCACGTCCTCGGGCAGCGCCCGGTCGCCGGCCTCGGCCTGGATCTGCACCTGGTAGACCTGGTCGTTCAGGTTGAAGTCGTTGACGTAGCGCGGCCCGAACTGCGAGCCGACCGCCCGGAAGATGCTGGCCACCGGCACGCCGAAGCTCTCGGCGCGGTCGCGGTCGATCTCCAGGCGGATCTGCGGCACCCCGGTGGAAAAGGTGGTGAAGGCGCGCCCCACCGCCTCGTCCTGGTTGAGCTGGCCGACGAACGAGCGGGCCACCTCGGCGAGTTCGCCGGGCGACTGGCCCTGCTGGGCCTGGAGCTGCAGCTGCAGCCCGCCCACCGAGCCGACGCCCGGGATCGCCGGCGGCGGCAGCACCTGGATCTGCGCGCCGGGGATCTGGGCGAACTGGCCGCTCAAGGACGGGATCAGGGCGCCAAGCTGCTGCGCCTCGTCCTCGCGCTCGCCCCAGGGCTTCAGGCTGGCGAGGCCAAAGCCCGCCTCCGGGCGCCGCCCGCCCTGCACCAGGCTGAACCCGGCCGCGGTGATCATCGCCTCCACCGCCGGCTCGTCCTCCAGCACCTGCTCGACCTGGAGCATCACCTCGCGGGTGCGCTGCACCGAGGCGCCGTCCGGCAGGGACACGTCCAGGAGCAGGGCCCCCTGGTCCTCGTCCGGCACCAGGGTCGAGGGCAGCTGCAGGAACACGAACGCGGCGAGGCCGCCGGCCAGGGCCACCGCCAGCACGCTGGTCCAGCGATGGCCGACCAGCCAGCCGACCGCCTGGCCATAGCGGTCGCGGGTCCAGTCCAGGCCGTGGGTGAACCGGCCGAGCAGCCGGCCGACCGGGCCGCGATGCTGGCCTGGCCGGCGCAGCAGCACCGCGGCCAAAGCCGGGCTCAGGGTCAGCGCCACCAGGGAGGAGATCACAAGCGCGGCGGAGATGGTGATGGCGAACTGGCTGTAGAGCCGGCCGTTCAGGCCCGGCAGGAAGGCGGTCGGGATGAACACCGCCAGGAGCACCAGCGTGGTCGCGATCACCGGGCCGGTCACCTGCGCCATCGCCCGGCGCGCTGCCTCGGCCGGCCGGACATCCTCCTCCTCCTCCAGGATCCGCGCGACGTTCTCCACCACCAGGATCGCGTCGTCGACCACCAGGCCGATCGCCAGCAGCACCGCCAGCAGCGTGATGATGTTGATGGTGAAGCCGAACGCCAGCAGCACCCCGAACGTGCCGACCAGCGAGACCGGCACCGCCAAAGCCGGGATCAGCGTCGCCCGCCAGTCCTGCAGGAACACATAGGTGACCGAGATCACGATCAGGAAGGTGAGCCCCAGCGTGATCACGATCTCCTCGATCGCGGCGCGCACGAAGCTGGTGGCGTCGTAGACCACCGAATAGGTCATGCCCTCGGGAAAGTCCCCTTCCAGCCGGTCCAGCTCGTCCAGCACGCTCTGGGCGGTGGCGAGCTGGTTGGCGCCGGGTGCTTGCTGGATCTGCAGGAGGGACGCCTCCTGGCCGCCCCAGTAGGCGGTGCTCTGGTAGTCCTGGGAGCCCAGCTCGACCCGGCCGAGGTCGCGCAGCCGCACCGTGGCCCCCTCGCCGCCGCTGCGCACGATGATGTCGCCGAACGCCTCCGGCTCCTGCAGCCGGCCGTCCGCGGTGAGCGTCAGCGTTTCCTGCTGGCCGTCCGGCGCCGGGCTGGCGCCGACCTGGCCGAGCGAGGCCTGGATGTTCTGCTGCTCGATCGCCTGCGCCACCTCGTCCGGGGTGATGCCCAGCGCGATCATCCGGCGGGTGTCGAGCCAGACCCGCATGGAATAGTCGGTGTTGCCGATGGCGTTGGCCTCGCCCACCCCGTCGACCCGCGAGAGCGCGTCGGCGACCTGGTTGGCGACATGGTTGCCGACCACGATCGGCGAGAGGCTCTCGTTCTCCGAGCGGAACGCCAGGGACAGCACGAAGTCCGGCGAGCTGGAGCGCACCGTCACCCCCTGCTCGGCCACCGCCGTCGGCAGCTGCGAGGTCGCCAACTGCACGCGGTTCTGGACGTTGACCTGGGCGATGTCCGGGTCGGTGCCCACCTCGAAGGTGACGGACAGGGAGTAGCTGCCGGAGTTGGAACTGTTCGACGACATGTAGATCATGTCCTCGACCCCGTTCACCGCCTCCTCGATCGGCGCCCCCACCGTGTCGGCGATCACCTGCGCGTCCGCGCCGGGATAGGTGGCCGACACGTTGACCGTGGGCGGCGACAGGTTCGGGTACTGCTCGATCGGCAGGAACAGCAGCGCGATGCCGCCGGCCAGGGCGATCACGATCGACAGGACGCCCGCCAGCCGCGGCCGGCGGATGAAGCGCTCGGAGATCATGGGCCGGCGCCCTCGCCCGCGGCCGGCTCCTCGCCCGGCCGGCTGGGCGTCACCCGCTGCCCGTCGGCCAGCTGCTGCACGCCCTGCACCACCACCGTGCTGCCGGGCTCCAGCCCCTGCTCGATCGCCAGGGCGTCGTCCATGGCCGGGCCCACCGCGACGTCCTGCCGCCGCACCGTGTCGTCGCCGTTCAGCACGAACACGTAGCGGCCCTGCCGGTCCTGGAGCACCGCCGTGGCCGGCACCACCGGCACGGCCGGCGGATCGGCCTCGCGGGCGACCAGGTCGACGAACTGCCCGGGCAGCAGGATCCCGTCGGGATTGGGGAACATCACCCGGACCGGCACCGTGCCGGTGTCCGGGTCGACCTCCGAGCCGATGAAGTCGACCTCGCCCGCCTCGCCATAGGTGCTGCCGTTCGGCAGCTCCAGCTCCAGCACCACCTCGTCCGGCACCCGGGTCTCCCCCTGGCGCAGCGAGACCAGCTCGCCCTCGGTGAGGGAGAACACCACCCGGATCGGGTCGATCTGGACGATCCGCGCCAAAGGCTGGCCCTGCGGGCCGACCACCGCCCCCTCCTGGAGCAGCGCCGGGCCGATCCGGCCGCCGATCGGCGCCACCACCGACACGTCGTCCAGGTCGATCTGCGCCGCCTGCAGCTCGGCCAGGGCGATGTTGAACTGGGCCTGCGCGTTGTTGCGGGTGGCGATGGCGGAATCGTAGGCGGCCTCGGAGACCACCTCGCGGTCGACCAGCTGCTCCTGGCGCTGCAGGGCCTGGCTGGCCTCGTTCAGCGCCGCCCGCTCGCCGGCGAGCCTGGCCTCGGCGGAGCGGACCGCCGCCTGGAAGCGCCGCGCATCCAGGGTGAACAGCAGGTCGCCCTCGCTGACCAGCGCCCCCTCCTCGAACTCCACCTCCTCGACGAAGCCCTGGACCCGCGCGCGCACGTCCACGCTGCGGATCGCCTCGACCCGGCCGATGAACCGCCGCTCGGAGGCAATCGGCCGCTCCTCGACGGTCTGGACCACCACGGCCGGCGGGGGCGGGGCGTCCTCCTCCTGGGCGTGCGCCGCAGGCGGGAGCAGGGCCAGGAGAACGAGGATCGGGGCGGCGCAGGGCCAAAGGCGATGGGCCGGCAAGGCTCGTCGTCTCCTACGGGGGGCGGGAACGCACGCACCCGCGGATGCGCGGCGGCCGGGGCCACCCGTGAGCAAGCGCCCATCGCCCGGGCAGGTTCCGGGCGATGTCCAGATCGGGGGAGCGCCCGGCCGGGTTCCGGGCGATGGATCCGGTCAGATGATCGCCCGGCGGACCTTGGCGGTGACCCACTCGCTGAGCAGCACCGTCGCCAGGATCATCAGCAGGATCACGCTCACCTGCGGCCAGGCCAAGGTGTTCAGGGACGCCTCCAGCGCCAGGCCCAGCCCGCCGGCGCCCACCAGGCCCAGCACCGTGGATTCGCGGATGTTGATGTCCCAGCGGAACACCGCGATCGTCGCCAGCGCCGGCAGGATCTGCGGCACGATGCCCCAGGCCATCACCTGGGCGCCCGAGGCGCCGGTGGCGCGGATCGCCTCGACCTGGCGCTGGTCGATCTCCTCGATCGCCTCGTAGAGCAGCTTGCCGATGAAGCCGATCGAGCGCAGCGCGATGGCGATGATCCCGGCCAGCACGCCCGGCCCCAGCACCGCCACCAGCAGGAGGCCCCAGATCAGCGCGTTGATCGAGCGGGACGCCACGATGATGAACAGCGCCACCGGCCGGACGAAGGCCGTGCTGGGCGTGGTGTTGCGCGCCGCCAGGAACGCCACCGGCACCGCCAGCACCAGGGCGATCATGGTGCCGAGCGTGGCGATGTTGATGGTGTCCCAGAGCGGCCACCACAGCCGGTTCGCGTAGTCCCAGCGCGGCGGCACCATCCGGCCGAAAATGTCGGCGGCCTGGGTCGGCGCGTCGGTCACGAACGCCCAGATCGTGCCGGCGGTCATCACCCGCCAGCAGAACACGGTGAGCGCCACCAGGGCCAGCCAGGCGAACCAGCGCACCAGCCGCTCGCGGGAGGTGCGCAGCTGCCAGGAACGGCCGCCCGTGGCGTCGGTCAGCACCGCCATTACTGGATCCTCTGCCGGATCAGGCCGGAGCCGTACTCGCAGGCCATGACGATGCCGATGATGATCAGCAGGATGGCGGCGGCCGAATCGAACTCGTAGCGGTCCAGCGCCGTGTTCAGCGTCGCCCCGATCCCGCCGGCCCCGACGATGCCCACGACAGCCGACTCGCGGAAATTGATGTCGAACCGGTAGGCGGACAGGCCGATCAGGCGCGGCATCACCTGGCTGGCGATGGCGTAGTCGACCGTCTGCCACCAGCCGGCCCCGGTGGCGCGCACCGCCTCGACCTGGCCGGGATCGGCCTCCTCGATGTCGTCGGCCAAAAGCTTGGCCAGGAAGCCGATGGTGGAGAAGGACAGGGTGAGGAAGCCCGCGAACGGGCCGAAGCCCACCATCGCCACGAAGAAGATCGCGACGATGATCTCCTGGAACACCCGGGCCAGCGCGATGATGCCCCGGCAGATCCCGTACAGCCACCAGGGTGCGAGGTTGCGCGCGGCGCCAAGGGCGATCGGCACCGAGAGCAGGATCCCGGCCACGGTGGAGGTGACCGTCATGGTCAGGCTCTCGACCAGGCCCTGCCAGATGTCGCCCCAGCGGGAAACGAAATCGGGGGTGAGGAAGCCCGAGAACAGCCGGGCGGCCCGCCCCGCCCCCTCGCTCAGCCGCGCCCAGTTCACCTCGACCGAGGCCAGCGCCAGGACCAGGTAGACCAGCGCCCCCGCCACCAGCGCCCATTTCAGCGCCCGGCTGGCGAAGAAGGGCGGCCGCTTCCAGGTGCGGGGATAGGCGGGCGTCGCAGCCGCACTCATGGCGCCTCGGCCGCGAACTCGTCGGCATGCGGCATCGGCGTGCGCGGGTGCGCGTCGTCCTCCGCCTCCTTGGGCCCGGTCTTCGACCAGTCCTCCTCGCCGTAGATCGTGGTCAGCACCTCCGGGGTCAGCCCGTCGGCCGGCCCGTCATAAACCACCTCGCCGGCGCGAAGGCCCACGATGCGGGGGAGGAACATCTGCGCCAGCGCCACGTCGTGGATGTTGACGATCGCTCCCAGCCCCCGCTCGGCGCACAGCTCCAGCAACAGGCGCATCACCTGGCGCGAGGTCTTGGGGTCGAGGCTGGCGGTGGGCTCGTCGATCAGCAGGAGATCGGGGCTCTGCACCAGCGCCCGGGCGATGCCGACGCGCTGGCGCTGCCCGCCGGATAGCGCGTCGGCGCGCTTGTCGACATGGTCCAGCAGGCCGACCCGGTCCAGCGTCGCGAACGCCCGCTCCACGTCGGCCGGCGGGAAGCGCCGGGCGAAGCTCGCCCAGAAGCCGACATAGCCAAGCCTGCCGGACAGGACGTTCTCCATCACGGTCAGCCGCTCCACCAGGGCGTACTCCTGGAAGATCATGCCGATCCGCCGCCTTGTCCGGCGCAGCGCCGAGCCGGACATGGCGGTGATCTCCTCGTCGCCGAGATAGATCCGCCCGCCGGTCGGCTCCACCAGCCGGTTGACGCAGCGGATCAGGGTCGACTTGCCCGCACCCGACGGGCCGATCAGCCCCAGCACCTCGCCCTTGTTGACCGTCAGGTCGACGCCGCGCAGGGCGGCGTCGCCGGTCTTGTACTTCTTGACGAGCTGTTCGATCCGCAGCATCGGCCGCCTCAGTTGCAGGCGTAGGAAACGCCCATGGCCTGGTCGATGTCCCGGATCACCGCCCAGTTCTCCTGGTAGGTGATCGGGATGAACTTCTCCGACGGCGGCTCGGAGGTGGAGAACTCCTCCAGGAGCGCGCTGTCCTTCCAGTCGAATGTGAAGAAGGCTTCCTTGATCTTCTCGGCCAGCTCCGGCTTCAGGTTGTAGACATACCCGTAGCCGGTGGTGGGGAAGGTGTCGGAGGTGTAGATCACCTTGACGTCCTCCTCGGAGATCACGTCGCGGGCGATCATGCGCTCCTTGACCGAGTTGGCGATCGCCGCTGCCGGATAGTCCTTGTTGGCCACGCCCAGGATCGAGTTGTCGTGCTTGCCCGAGAACACCGGCTCGTAGTCGGTGCCGCTCTCCAGGCCGAACTTGTCCTTCAGGATCGCCGAGGGCGCCTTGAAGCCGGAGTTGGAGGTCTCCGAGGTGAAGGCCATCTTCTTGCCCTTGATGTCCTCGACCTTCTCCACCCCGGAATCCGGATAGGTGATGATCTCCATCTCGTAGCCGTAGGCGCCGTCGTTGGAGGCCATCATCGCGAACGGCACGAACCCGCCGCAATTGACCGCCAGCGGGTTCGACCCGGTGTTGAAGCCCGCCACATGCAGCCGGCCGGCGCGCATCGCCTCGATCTGGGCGGCATTGGACTGGACCGGGAAGAACTGGACGTCCTTGCCGGTGACTTCCGACATGTGGTCGAGGAAGCCCTGCCAGACCTGGGCGTAGACCGCCGGGTCCTCCACCGGGGTGTAGGCGAAGATCAGCGTGCCGGGATCGATCTGCTCGCCGGGCTCGCTCGGCGTGTCGGCGACCAGGTCGCCATCGGCGTCGCTGTAGCGCGGGTCGAGCGCCTGCGCCCCGGTGCTCGCCAGCGCCAGCAGCGCCACGGCGGCAACCCCTTGCGCGACCACGTCCTTCAGCCTGTCCAGCATCGTTCGTTCTCCCCTGTTGGACCGGGCGGTCTTGGCCACCTTCCGTGACGGTTTCGTGACACAACATCGCCGCCTCGGCCAGCAGATCCGTCATGGGCAGCCCAGCTTCGTTCTTCCCAGCACGGGCCGCCCTGGGCAAGGCTCGGCTGTCCAGCCTTGAAAGGAGCCCGCCTTGCTGCCCCTGCTGAAGATCGGCGACCGCCACCGGTTCACCTACCGCGTCCCGGCCGACAAGACCGTCCCGCATCTCTACCCGGAAAGCCCGGACTGGCAGGCGATGCCTGGCGTGTTCGCCACCGGCTACATGGTGGGCCTGATCGAGTGGGCCTGCCTGGACCACCTCAAGCCCTGCTTCGAGGAGGGCGAGGGTTCGCTGGGCGTCCTGGTCGAGACCAGCCACGACGCCGCCACCCCGCCCGGCCTCCTGGTCACGGTCGACCTCGAGGTCGACAAGGTCGAGGGCCGCCGGATCGGCTGGACCGTCGTCCTGCACGACGGCATCGACCCGATCGGCCGCGGCCGCCACGAGCGCATGGTGGTCCGCTGGGACCGCTTTTTGCCGAAGCTGGCGGCAAAAACTCCAATCAAAGCTTGTGTTTAAGATTGGCAGTCAAGACTGCTCAAAGAACCATGTATTCATGCCGCGCATGCGTCTGCACACAGGATGATTAAGCCCGCCACGAGCCGTGACATTTGAATATGGCAGCACGGACTTGCCATACGGCAAGTCCGATGAAGCCAAACTAAAATGATAAGTATCGAGATAATTATTATTATCTACGAATTTTTTTTATTGCAATTCTTATTGCAGTCGCTTTGATGATTTTTTTAGGCGTCTGCCCAACTCGCTTAATAGGCCCACGCTGCATTCGGCACTCCATTCTAAAAATTTTACGCATAGCTGCGCATACATTCTATAGAGCATTTCGCCAGCTTGAGCAAGAACTTTATTAACAATTTGGATAGTTTTCCTTAAAGGATACTTCTTCATTTCCGTCGTAAACGTGCAGCACGAAGTGTGCTCGGCTGAGGCCTACAACCCCCAGACCAGGATGATCAGCGGCACGCCCACCAGCACCACCAGCAGCGAGAGCGGTGCGCCCAGCCGGGCATAGTCGCCGAACCGGTAGCCGCCCGGCCCCATCACCAGCGTGTTGCACTGGTGGCCGATCGGCGTGAGGAAGTCGCAGCCGGCACCTATCGCCACCGCCATCAGGAAGGCGTCGGGGGTGTGGCCCAGCTGGGTGGCGAAGCTGGCGGCGATCGGGCCCATCACCAGCACGGTCGCGGCGTTGTTCAGGAACGGCGTCACCGCCATCGCCGCGATCATGATCAGCGCCAGCGCCCCATAGGCCGGCAGCAGGCTGGCCCCCATCGACAGCCAGCCGGCGATCAGCTCGGTGCCGCCGGTGGTGTGGATGGCGCTGCTGACCGGGATCAGCGCGCCCAGCATCACCAGGATCGGCCACTCCACCGAATCGTAGGCTTCCCGCAGGGTCAGCGAGCCGGACAGCACCATGAACCCGGCGGCGGCGAAGAAGGCGATCGCCACCGGCACCAGGCCCAGCGCGGTCAGCAGCATGGCGCTGCCCAGGATCGCCAGCGGCACGATGGCGTTGCGCACGTTGCCCAGCCGGATCTCGCGCCTGGCCAGCGGCAGGCAGCCGAACTCCTTCAGCCGGTCGGGCAGCCGGTTGAGGTTGCCCTTGAGCAGCAGCACGTCGCCGGTCTGCAGGATGATGTCGCGCAGCCGCTCGGTGAACCGCTTGCCGCTGCGGCTGACCGCCAGGAGGTTGACCTCGTAGCTGTCGTAGAGGGCCAGCCGCCCGGCGGACTGGCCGACCAGGAAGGAGCGCGGCCCGATGATCGCCTCGATGCTGCCGACCTCGTCGTCGGCATCGTCGCTCTCGACGATGGTGCCGTGGCCCTCCAGCTCCAGGTCGGCGCGCTTGACCGCCCGCTCCAGGGCCTCCGGCTCGCCCTGCAGGAGCATGATGTCGCCATGCTCCACCACCAGGTCGGGCAGGGGCGCCATGCGCTGGTGGTTCCGGCGCACCACCCCGGTCACCTTGACCTCATGGTCCCAGTGCTTGTTCAGATCGCCCAGGCTCTTGCCGACCACCTCGGATTCCGGGCGGACCCGCGCCTCGGTGATGTAGTCCTTGATGTCCAGCGCCTCGTTCATCGAGGCAGCACCCTTGCGCGGCGGCAGCAGGCGGTAGCCCAGCGCCAGGAAGGCGATCCCCAGCACCGACAGGCCCAGCCCCACCGGGGTGAAGTCGAACATCCTAAACGGCACCCCGGTCATGTCCTCGCGCAGCCGCGACACGATGATGTTGGGCGAGGTGCCGATCAGGGTCATCAGCCCGCCCAGCAGCGAGCCGAACGCCATCGGCATCAGGAAATAGGAGGGCGAGATGTTGGACCGCCTGGCCATCTGGAACGCCACCGGGATCATGATCGCCAGCGCGCCGATGTTCTTCACGAAGGCGGCCAGCAGCGTCACCGTGCCGGTCAGCACCACCACCTGGGCCGGCACTGCCCGCACGTGCGGCGACAGGCGCTGCAGCACCAGTTCCATGACCCCGGTGCGGGCGACCGCGGCGCTCACCACCAGGGCGCTGCCGACGATGATGACGATCTCGTCGCTGAACCCGGCGAACGCCCCCTCATAGGGGACGATGCCCACCGCCACCGCCACGATCAGCGCGATGATCGCGACCATGTCGTAGCGGATCCGCCCCCAGATGAAGAGCAGCATCATGCCGGCTAGGACGGCAAAGGAAAGGATCTGTTCGATCGTCATGGATGACCTTGGCCTGCACCGGCGCGGACCCTGACAACCGGCGGCGCGGGCGTGCGTTGCGGGATGCGTCGCCTTGGCGACGCGAAATCGTTCAGGGGCGCGACAGGGTGATCGTCCAGTCCGGACCGGACCCGATGCCGTGGGTTTCCGCGAAGCTGCCGTAGTTGATCGCCAGCGCCATCTCGTCCACCGAGTTCAGGTAGAGCAGCGGCTGGCCCTTCGGCACGTCGCCGAACGTGTCCACGAAGGGAACCACGCCGTCATGGACCGGCGTGCCGTCCTTGCTGATCCGCACCCGCACGTTGTCTCCCTTGGCCACCCCCAGCCGGTCGAACAGGGCGCTGCCGATATTGGTCCAGACATTGCCGTAGTTGACGTCGAGCATCGGGATGATGCCGCGCAGCTCGTCCCCGGCCAGCTCGGCGTGCTGGTAGGGGATCTCCACGACCCCGCCCTCCAAGAGCGGCCCGAGATCCGCGAACGCGACCTGGCCCGAGGCCAGCCGGGCGGCGTTGTAGGAGAAGATGTCCCGGCCGTGGAAGGTGTTGGATCGCTCCGAGCCCGGCAGCCGGTTGGTGGCGGCGTCGATGCTGCGCAGGGCGGCCACGCCGATCTGCTCGGCCACTAGGGTCAGGGTGCCGTTGTCCGGCCCCACATAGAAATGCCCGGAGGCCAGCTCCGCCGCGACCACGCCGCGCTCGGTGCCCACGCCCGGGTCGACCACCGAGACGAACACGGTGCCGGGCGGCCAATAGGGCACCAGGTGGGCCAGGTGGAACGCGGCGGTCCAGATGTCGAAGGCGGGGATCTCGTGGGTGTTGTCGAACAGCTCGAGATCGCGGTCGACCTGCTTGGCGACCCCCTTCATCTCCGCGACCGCGCTGTCGGCGGTGCCGAAATCGGTCTGGTAGACGATCATCCCGGCCGGTTCGGCCGCCTGGGCGGGACCGGCCGGCCCCCGAAATGCCGCGAGCACAGCCGCGAGCAGGACAATGCCGAGGATGCGACCGTTCATGGCTGTGTTCCACCGACCTTGGCATGGGCGTCGGCGTCTAGATGCCGGGCTTCCCCGCCTGCCTGCAACCGTTCCGGCACGATGCCCGCTCTGGATGGGACGGCGCCGGCGGCTTTCATGCTATGCTGCCCGGTCCCGCCCAGCCACCGGCCTTCCCGACATTCGATGAAAATACCCGCCGAACCCCCTGCTCTTCCCGGCCGCCCACTCCCAGGCGGCTGCCCCCACGGTTCGCCCAAACGAACCCGAGCGGCGGCCGCCCCAGCCCATCCCAACGAGCCCGGGACGCCCGACACCACGTTCTGCACGAACGAACCCGAGCGGCGGTCCTCCCGCCCTTCCCAAGCGACCCCGGGACGCCCGCCGACACTACGTTTTGCACAAACGAACCCGAGCGGCAGCCGCCCCAGCCCGGCCCAACGAACCCAGGACGCCGCCGACACCACGTTCTGCACGAACGAACCCAAGCGGCCGCCGCCCCGCCCGTCCCAAGCGACCCCGGGACGCCCGCCACCGCGATCTGCACGAACGAACCCGAGCGGCAGTCGTCCCGCCCGTCCCAAACGAACCCGGGATGCCAGCCGACATCACGTTTTGCACGAACGAACCCGAGCGGGAGCCGCCCCAGCCGTCCAAGCGGCCCCGAGACGTCCGCCGACACCACGTTTTGCACAAACGAACCCGGGCAACCGCCGTCCCACGCCGCCCAAACGAACCCAGGACATCCGCCGCCACGTTTTTTGCACGAACGAACCCGAGCAGCCGCTCCGCTCAGCCGGCGCCGTGCCCGCAGCATGTCCCCGCCGAGGCCGGCGGCACGTTCAGCGCCGGGTTGCGGTCGAAGAAGCCGAACGGCACCAGCTCGAAGCCGATCCGCACCACCGGCTGGATCGGGAAATCCTCCGGCCGGGGCAGGTGGTGCAGGTTGGCGGTGTACCAGAGCACCAGGTCGGTCCCGTCCAGGTCGCGGTCCTGCGCCTGCCAGACCGGCAGCCCGTCCGGCCCCGGGTTCTGGTTCGGGTACCAGCCGGCGGCGTGCAGCTCGTCCGGCTGGAAGGCGGTGACCCAGACATGAGAATCCATGAAGCCCGCCCGCTGCCGGATCGGCGAGTCCTCCGTCAGGAACGGCAGGGCGTTGGCGCCCGGCACCAGCTCGTAGGCGGTGGGCTGGCCGAACCGGTTGCTGGCCTGGGCGCTCTCCACCCGCCAGCGCCTGGCCCTCGCCAGGTCGATGCACCCCCGCGCCTCGCCCTCGCGCCGGAACACCCGGCCCTCGTGGAGGATGGCATTGCCGAACGGGTTGTCCGGGCCGGGAGGCGCCGCGGCGAAGTCCAGCTCCCGCACCCGGTTCGCGCTGCCGTCGACATCCATGTCCAGGCGGAAGTTGAAGACATGCTGGTGGACATGGGCCTGCACGCCCGGCGCCACCTGGGTGCCATAGGCGAGGTCGCCCGGCCCGCGCATCCCGCTGGTGAACACGATGCCGGTGGCCTTCACCTCGCAGGCGATGGTGCCGTCCAGCTTCAGGGACCAGTAGACCCCGTAGACATAGTTGCCGACCGTCACCAGGAACGAGACCACCAGCCGTCGCCCGCGCCGCACGTCGACCCCGCCGATCAGGTCGGTGTGCTTGAACAGGATGCCGTCGTCCTCCTCGTGCAGGCAGACCGCCTGCTCGATCACGGTCGGCCGGCCGGCCAGGTCGTGGACGGTCATGTCGAAATAATGGATCTGCCCCAGGCAGTCGCAGCCCAGCTTCAGGCTGTCGGCCAGCTGGCCGATCCCGTACTCGCCAACGTCGAAGGCGTTGCGCCGGTAATCCCCCTCGGACGGCGAGCCATAGGGCACCACCATTTCCGACACGGCACCGCGCCACATCACCGGGCGCTTGCGCGGCCCGTCCATCCAAGCGAGATCATAGAGGATCAGCCCCTCGCGCGGCGACCAGCCGACATGGAACGACCAGTCCGCCCAGCGGACATGGTAGCCCTCGACCGTGAAGGACGGCCCGTCCGGCTGGACGATGTCGAGCGGCTTCAGGTCGGTGCGCATCGGTCCCGCCTGGCCCGGCCGGTAGTTGGACGGCTCCGGCCCCAGCGGCGGCGGGTCGTCCAGGTCCTTGACCGCCAGGACCTCGCGCCGGTCCAGGTCCACCAGCAGGTGCAGCCCGGCGACCGGGCGGCCATAGACATTGTCCTGCTCGTGCAGGCGCGCCCAGGCATGGGTGAAGGCCAGCCGCCGGCCCTGCTCCTCCTGGTGCCCGAACTGCCCGGCCGCCCAGGGCTCCACCTGGACCAGAGACGGGTCGTCGATGCCGCGCCTGGCCAGCGCCGCCCGGAACAGCGGGTGGTCGCGGACCCAGTCGCCCACCTCGATGAACTCGTCCATGGTGATCCGCGCCTGCCGCCCGGGCAGGTCGTCGAGACGGAGGAGCCGGCCGCCCGCCAGCTCCACCAGGCCCTGCATGGTCATGCCCCGGTCGGGGTCGTGCGCGCAGACAAAGGCGTGGCGGCCGGTTCCGTCGTCCTGCTTGGCCGGCTCCGCCAGCGTCACCGTCTCGAACCAGCCGCGCTCCCCCAGCCGGCCGCTCTGCCGCACCGCCGCCACGGCACGAGTGATCTCGTCCGGGGTGATCGGCGCCAGCCGATGCGAGGCGACCTGTTCGGTCCTGGTCCGGGTGCTGGCACTCATGCGGTTTCCTTTGCGGCGCGGCGGCGGCGGCGGCGGCGGCGGACCATGCCTGCTCGGGGCGGGCGACGGAACCAGGATCGTTTGATCGCATCCCGAACATTTGTATCGAACATCTCGCGTCCTGCCGGTGCCCGCGCTAAGGAGGAGGCCGGCATCAGGCCGGAACCAGGGAGGCCTCGGGGTGAACACGGATCTGGAAGCACTGCGCGCGTTCTCGGCCAGGATCGGCGCCGATCCGGCCGTGGTCCAGGCAGCGGGCGGCAACACCTCGGTGAAGGTCGACGACACGCTCTGGGTAAAGGCGTCCGGGCTGCAGCTGAAGGACGCGCTGGCGGAGAACGTGTTCGTGCCGCTGCGCCTGTCCGGCGTGCGCGCCCGGATCGAGGCCGGCGAGGACGAGCCGGCCAAGCCCGAGGTGCTGGAAGGCACGTTGCGCCCCTCGATCGAGACCAGCCTGCACGCGCTCCTGCCGCACAAGTTCGTCAGCCACACCCATTCGGTGGCGGGCATCGCGTTCGCCGCCGCCAAGGACGGCGAGGCGCGGATCGCCGCCCGGCTGGACGGGCTGGCCTGGCGTTGGATCCCCTACGTGATGCCGGGCGTGCCGCTGACCCGGGCGGTCGCCGCCGCCATGGCCGAGCGCCCGGCCGACGTCCTGGTCCTGAAGAACCATGGCGTGGTCTACGGCGCGGACAGCATCGAGGAGCTGGAGGAGCTGCACCGCGAGCTGGAGGCCCGCATCTCCCTGCCGGTGGCGGCGTCCGGCACCCCGGACGAGGTCGCCCTCCAGCGCATCCTGTCCGCCTCGCCCGGCTGGCGCCTGCCGGTCCATGCCAAGACCCACGAGGTCGCCCTGGACCCGCGCCGGATGAAGCTGGCCACCGGCGGGGTGGGCTGGCCGGACCATGCGATCTTCCTGGCCGACCGGATCGGCGCCTACCCGGCCGGCACCACCGCGATCCCGGCGGACGAGCCGGCCAAGCTGGTCCTGGTCGAGAAGGCCGGCGCCCTGGTGAAGGCCGATCTGGGTGCCGCCGGCGACGAGCTGGCCCTGTGCCTGGCCCTGGTCCTGGAGCGCTTCCCGGCCGATGCCGAGATGGTCTACCTGCCCGAGGCGGAGGTCGCGGCCCTGATGGGCTGGGAGGCCGAGGCCTATCGGCAGAAGCTGGCGAAGGAGCGCACCGCCGGCGGCTGAAGGCCTGGCCGGTCCCGCCGCTTGACGCCAGCGCGGCGGGTCGGGTTACTGGCAGCGACCATGGGCGGGTCCCGATCATGCCTGGGGCTCGACCTCGCGCGGACGTGCGCGAGCGTGGCTTTCCGGGAACGCCCGACTGCCTATGATCCGCGCCGACGCCAGGACGACGGAGACCTTCATTGATCGGCACGGCCGAACGCAAGCGCAAACGGGCCGGCCGCGGCCAGGACCTGACCAACAAGATCGCCGAGACCAAGTCCTTCCTCGGCAAGGTATGGGTGCTGGCGAAACCCTACTTCCTGAAGTCCGAGGAACGTGGCCTGGCGCTGACTCTGATCGGCGTCATCCTCGCGATGAACTTCTTCCTGGTGTGGATGAGCAAGAACCTCAACACCTGGAACCGCGACTTCTTCACCGCCATGCAGGAGAAGGACGCGACGACCTTCTGGAACCTGCTCTGGTCGGTCGAGAGCTTCGAATCCCTGTTCTTCTCGTTCACCGGCCTGGTGATCGTCTACATCGTCATCGCGGTGTACCGCCTCTGGCTCACCCAGTTCCTCACCATCCGCTGGCGGCGCTGGCTCACCGACGTCTACTACGGCGACTGGCTGCGCGACCGCACCTACTACCGGATGGAGCTGAGCCATACCGGCACCGACAATCCGGAACAGCGCATCGAGCAGGACGTGAACTCGTTCACCAGCCGCACCCTGTCGATCGTGCTGGGCCTGATTTCCGAGGTGGCGACCCTGGTCACCTTCACGGTGGTGCTGTGGAACCTGTCCGGCTCGATCACCCTGCCGGTCCTGGGCGGCATCGAGGTTCCCGCCTACATGTTCTGGACGGCGATCCTCTACGCCATCCTGGGCTCCTACCTGACCTATCTGGTCGGCCGAAGGCTGGTCCAGGTCAACTTCGCCCTGGAACGCTACAACGCCGACTTTCGCTACCGGATGATCCGCACCCGCGAGAACGCCGAGAGCATCGCCCTTTATGGCGGCGAGCCGCAGGAGCGCTCCAAGCTGCGCGAGGCGTTCGGGCGGATCTACGAGACCTGGTGGCAGTACATGACCCTGTACAAGCGCCTGACCTGGCTGACCGTGTTCTACGCCCAGGTCGCCAGCATCTTCCCGCTGGTCATGCAGGCGCCGCGCTACTTCAGCGGCGAGATCGCGTTCGGCGTGCTCACCCAGACCGCCGGCGCCTTCGCCCAGGTCCAGGGCAGCCTGTCCTGGTTCGTCGACAATTTCGACGTCCTGGCCGACTGGAAGGCGGTGGTCGACCGGCTCACCGGCTTTGGCGAGACCATGGAGGAGGCGCGTGCGCAGCAGAAGGATGGCGGGCTGGTCGTGCAGCCGCATGACGGCAGGGATCTGCGGATCGACGGGGTCGAGGTCCGCCTGCCCAATGGCGCACCCTTGCTGCACGGCGTCGACCTGACCATCCCGCCGGGCTCCCGCCTGGTCCTGCAGGGCCCCTCGGGCAGCGGCAAGACCACCCTGTTCCGGGTGCTGGCCGGACTCTGGCCGTTCGGCAGCGGGCAGATCCGCACGCCCGGCGGGGCCGAGGTCCTGTTCGTGCCGCAAAAGCCCTACATGCCGGTGGGCTCGCTGCGCGAGGCGCTGCTCTATCCCAGGACCACCGAGCTCGGCGACGACGAGGCCCTGCGCGAGGCGCTGACCCTGTGCCGGCTGGAGCACCTGACCACCAGGCTGGACGAATCGGCCAACTGGTCGATGAGCCTGTCGCCCGGCGAGCAGCAGCGCCTGGCCTTCGCCCGCGCCCTCCTGCTCGCACCCGACTGGCTGTTCCTGGACGAGGCGACCTCGGCGCTGGATCCTGCCACCGAGGAGCGGATGTACCGCACGGTCATCGAGCGGCTGCCGCACGCCTCGATCATCTCGATCGCCCACCGTCCGTCCGTGACCGGCTTCCACCGGGGCCGCCTGGTGATCGACAAGGAGGCCGGGACGGTCGCCGAGAAGCCGCTCGATCCATCCGAGGGAGGAACCACGTGAAGAAGTTCATCAACGACGTCGACAACATCCTGGTGGAAAGCCTGGCCGGCTTCGGCCGGGCCCATGCGGACCTGGTCGAGGTCTCGCTGGACCCGATGTTCGTCCGCCGCCGCGAGCCGACCCGGCCGGGCAAGGTCGCGCTGATCTCCGGCGGCGGCTCCGGCCACGAGCCGCTCCATGCCGGCTTTGTCGGCCACGGCATGCTGGACGCCGCCTGCCCCGGCCATGTCTTCACCTCGCCCACGCCCGACCAGATGATCGCCGCGGCCGCCGCCGTCAGCGGTGGGGCCGGCACGCTGTGGATCGTGAAGAACTATGCCGGCGACGTGATGAACTTCGAGATGGCCGCCGAGATGGCCGAGGGCGAGAGCGCCAGCGTACTGGTGGTCGACGACGTCGCAGTGGAAGATTCCAGCTTCACGACCGGCCGGCGCGGCGTGGCCGGCACGATGATCGTCGAGAAGATCACCGGCGCCGCCGCCGAGGCCGGCGCGGACTTGTCGGCGCTGAAGGCGCTGGGCGACGACGTGGTCGCGCGCACCCGCTCGATGGGCGTGGCGTTCACCTCATGCCTGGTCCCGGCCGCCGGCTCCCCGACCTTCACCCTCGAGCATGACGAGATGGAGATGGGGGTCGGCATCCATGGCGAGCCGGGGCGGCGCCGGGAGAAGCTGGCGCCCGCCCGCGCCATCGCGGAGCAGATGACCGGCGCCATCCTGCAGGACCTCGCCCCCGCCAAGGGCCAGGAGGTGCTGCTGCACGTGAACGGCTTTGGCGGCACGCCGCTGATGGAGCTCTACCTGATGTTCGAGCAGGCGAGCGCGATCCTGGCCGACCGCGGCCTGAAGGTGGCCCGCTCGCTGGTCGGCAACTACACCACCTCGCTGGAGATGGCAGGCTGCTCGGTGACGGTCACCGCTCTCGATGCGCGCCTGACGGAGCTATGGGACGCGCCGGTTCACACCCCGGCCCTGCGCGCCGGGCGCTGACGACGATCGGTCACGGCGAGGGCAGCAGCCCCTCGCCGTCGCCGAGTTCGCATGGATAGTCGATCGTCAGCAGGACCAGGAGGATGGTGCTGGTGGTGAGCTGCTGCAGGGCATCGCGCGCCCGTGGCTTGCGGCGAAGCTCGGCGATGTGCTCGAGCAGCCTGGGCGCCACCGTGCCGGGCTGGAGATCCTCCTCCGCCGACGGGCAGTACAGGGGCGTGCCCTGCTCGGCCATCATCGTGTTGGTCATCGACAGGGCATCGAGCGCGCCGCCCAGATAGAAGGTCGCGACTGCCTTCTCCTGCTCGGTGCCCCCCAGGAGGCGCTCGATCTCCGCCGCATCAATCGTGCTGTACTGGGCGGCTTTGGCCGGTCCGAGCGATGCCAGGGCGAGCAGAAGGGCGCCAAGGGCAAGTCTCATCGACGAATTCCAGGCGGTGGTTCACGGACGATGCGCATGAAGCGCGCGAAGATCTCCAGGTCGGCCGTCAGCGCGGACGCCACGTAGCGCAGCTGGTTGGTCGACTTGGCGAGGGAGTGCAGATAGCGCGGGTCGCGCCGGCCCATCATGATGATCTCGGAATCGAGGCTCATCAGCGTGATCGGCTTCATCGACTCGATCATGTTCAGGCCGATGCCCAGGCGCATGCCCTGCATGCTCACCGCGATGGGGGCTATCTCGTAGGAGGTATCGAAGCTCTCGGCCGCGGCCTCGGCATCGCCTTTGGCGAGATGGGCGGCAGTCAGGTAGAGCCAGGTGATCCCGCTGAACGGCGAGCGGTTCAGGGAGTCTTCCAGATAGGTAGCAGCGCGGGCATAGCGGTCGGATGTCTCGGCCTCGGTATCGCCCGGGCGCGCGACCAGGTCGGCAAGCCCGCAATAGCGCAGGGAGTCCGCGGTCCGCGAAATATCGAGGGTCGCCTCGCACACCGCGTCGAGACGGCGCGATGCCTGCGGCGTAAGCGTTCCGCCGGCGCTCAGCAGCGTGAGCGGGGCCGGCCCGCCGACGCGCTCAATCGTCGCGGCGAACTCCCGGCCCGCAAAGGCCAGGGCAACAAGGAACAGGGCGCAAATGAATACGCGCCCGCCCAAAGTGACGATTCGTCCCCGGGGTCGAGCGCGCATCATCAAGATCCAATGATCGTGAGGTCGATTAGCTCGTGGTGACCGGGCTGACCGTTCCGATCGGCTGGTTGGTGATCGGGTTGATGAACGGATTGCCACCCGGACCGGTCAGACCGACCGGGATGGTGCCGGCCGGGTTGCGGGCCGGATCGTTCAGGTAGTCGACCGTCGCATAGTCGTACATGGTCAGCGTGACCTTCGGCTCGTAGAAGCCGGTGTCACTGTTGAACTTCCAGTACAGCGTCGCGCGGCGAACGAAGCCGATGCCCGAACCCGAAGGAAGGACACCGAGTTCCTGGTTGACCGGGCGAGGATTGGTCGAGGCATCGATCGGCTCGAAGCCCGCGGGCCAGAACCCGTAGATCTCGAACAGCGTCTCACGAACGACCGTCACCTGCTTCGGCTGACCGAACACGGTGTAGGTCGTATAGTAAGGCGTCACATCCGCCTGGGCGGCGGAGCTTCCAAAGCTGATGCCGGCTGCCAGGGCGGCAACGGCGCTAACCGATAGCAACAAGCGTCGCATGGGTCGTACCCCCTATTTTTCTGCGCCGGATATTACCGATTTTGCGCTTGCGAACAAGGGTGCTGACCGCGCAGGTGCGACGCATTCTTTTTGTTGTCCTGAGCCCTTTTCACGGTCCAAACCGGAGCCCAGCAAGAAATCGGCGAGGACCTTCATGTCTGTGCGGCATCTGCGCCTTGCGCTTGCAGTCTGGCTCTGCCTGCTGCTGGCGGCGGCCCCCTGGCCTCTGGGCAGCGTCATCCCCATGGCCGCCCTGACCTTCACCGTGCTGTGCACGGCGACGGCCGCGCTGGCGATGTTCCTGCCCTCCCTGCCGGAGAGGCGACCATTCACCGCACCCGTCCTCATCGCCGGCGTGCTGGTCCTGGCGGTGGTGGCGTGGATGGTCATCCAGGTCGTGCCGGACATGGGCGTTCCCTTCGCCCATCCCGGGTGGACCTATGCTCCGGATGGCGAAGGCGTGGGCTCGATCTCGATCGACCCCGATGCCGGCGTCTACCAGGTGATCCGCTTCAGCGGCTATGCCGCCATGTTCGTGGCGGTCCTGGTCGCCGCCACCGACCGCAAGCTCGCCGACCTGATCTACACCGCCATGATGGTCATCGTGACGGCCTATGCGCTTTACGGCCTGATCGCCTGGATCCTTGACTTCGAGACCGTCGCCGGGTTCGGACCGGTCGCCTATGAAGGCGACGTCACCTCCACCTTCGTCAACCGGAACTCCTGGGCCACCTTCGCCAACCTTGGCCTGGTCCTGATCCTCGCCCGGCTGGCCGAAGATTTCGAGAACGGTCCCGGCTCCAGCCTGCGCGCCCGGGTCGTCGAGATGTTCCAGACGATCACCCCGGCGCTGCTGCTCAAGCTGATGGCCTTCTTCATCGTGGCGACGGCCTCGATCCTCAGCCATTCCCGCGGCGGCTTCCTGAGCGCCGTGGTGGCCCTGCCCCTGATGCTGATCATCGTGCTCGCTGCGGTGCGCCCTCGCGCGAGCTTCATCGCGGTCAGCGTGCTGGCCGTGGCGGTGGCGGGCCTCTGGATCGTGGCGGCCAGCGGCGAAGGCGTGCTGGCGCGGCTGGAGAAGCTCGACATGCAGTTCGATGTTACGGCGGCCGGGCGGCTCGCGGCCTGGACCATCTCGATGGAGCTGATCGGCGACCGGCCCTGGCTCGGTCACGGCCTGGGCTCCTTCCAGGCCGTGTTCCAGACCAGCGTCGACGAGCGGTTCACCCTGATCTACGACCTCGCCCACAACACCTATATCGAGCACATGCTGGAGATCGGGGTCCCGGCGACCCTCCTTCTCTATGGTGCGGTAGCGATCCTGTTCGGGGTCTGCGTGCGCGGCGTGTTCCGGCGCCGCCGAGACCGGGTGTTTGCCTTGGCCGCCGTGGGCGGGACGCTGCTGGTCGGCTTGCATGCGCTGGTGGACTTCTCCATCCAGATGCCGGCCATCGCCATGTTCTATACGGCCATGCTCGCCATCGGCTGCGCCCAGGCCTGTCCTTCGGTTCGCACCAAGGTCACGCGGGTCCGCAGGACCTCCGAGAGCCGGCCCACCATCCGCGAGGAACTCGAAGCAGCGCCCTCCTGAGGACAGGATAGCCCGATGGCAGGTGACCACCCCGCTGATCCGGGCTATCGAGGCGAGTTCAGGAGGATGCTTTCATGACCAGACCGATTTCCTTCGGCATCGACCTGGGCGGCACCAAGATGGAGATCATCGCCCTGGGCCCGGACGGGCGGGAGCTTCTCCGCCGCAGGCGCCCGACGCCGCGTGGCTCCTACGAGGCCACGCTGGACGGAATGGTCGCCCTGGTTCTCGAGGCGGAAGAGGAGCTTGGCAGCGTCGGCTCGGTCGGTATCTGCCATCCCGGCGCGATCTCTCCAGGCAACGGCCAAATCAAGAACGCCAATCTCACTTGGCTGAACGGCCGGCGGTTCGACCAGGACCTGATGGACCGGATGAAGCGGCCGGTCGCATTTGCCAACGATGCGAACTGCCTGGCTCTTTCCGAAGCAACCGACGGGGCTGGAGCGGGCGCGCCGGTTGTCTTTACGGCGATCCTTGGCACCGGCGTTGGCGGCGGCATCGTCGTCAACGGCCAACTCCTGACCGGTCCGAACGCGATCGGCGGGGAATGGGGCCATATCCCGCTGCCAGCGACCCAAGCCGATGAGCTGCCCGGCCCCGCCTGCTACTGTGGCCGTTTCGGCTGCGTGGAGACCTGGCTGTCCGGGCCGGCCCTGGCGATGGACCACCGGCAGCGCTTCGGCGCCGATCTCAGCGCCCCTGAGATCGTGGAGAAGGCGCAGACGGGCGACCATGCCTGCGACCGCAGCATGAACATCTACGAGGACCGGCTGGCGCGGGCGCTAGGCACGATCATGAGCATTCTGGATCCCGACGTGATCGTGCTCGCCGGCGGCCTGTCCAATGCCAGCCGCATCTATGCCAATGTGCCCAGGCGGTGGCACCGCTACACGTTCTCCGACGACATCCGGACCAGGCTGCTGCCGCCTGTGCACGGCGACAGCTCCGGGGTGCGCGGAGCCGCCTGGCTCGGACGGTCTCTCGCCGACGGCTGAGGGGCCGAATCCGCTGCCTACTCGCAGCTGGGCTCCGGCAGCTTCTCGAGCTGGTCGAGCGTGCCGTGCAGGACGAACTGGCCATAGTCGAGGGTGATGTCGTCGGTGACGCCATCCGCTCGCAGCCTGAAGCTCAGCTCGAACTCGGGCTCCTCGGACCGGACGGTCAGGTCGTGATAGGCAAGATTCATGGTCCACGCTTCAGGGTGATCGGGGCCCGGGGGCCATTGCTTGCCGATCACCGCGCTGACATTGCTGAGCGCGTCCAGCCCGCTGCCATCGAAGACCGGGACCGACACAAAATTCTCGCCGCGCTCGGCAGCCGCAATCAGCGCCTTGATGTGCCGGGTGGGAAACAGGGTCCCGGCAGGAAGCGCAACCGACTGTTCCTCGGGCACGGTGAAATGAGCCTCGCCGTCGCCGGAACCGGGCAGCACAGCCTCGCCGCGGAATTCCTCGAACAACTTGCCGTTGTCGAAGGAGCGTACCGAGAAGCGCAGCTGGTCGTTCTGGGTGGATTCCCAGGACGAGAACCGCACGTCATAGGAGAAGTCCGGGCCTTCCGCCTGCCCCGCCTGGAAGGCCAGCCGCTGGTTGCTGGTCCATCCGTCGCAGGACTTCTTCCACTCCATCACGAGGCCGCCGCGCACGGAGGTGACGGTGCCCTGGCCGCCTTCGGCCAGGCTCAGGCGGTAGGCAGCACGATGCGATGCCAGATCGACTGCCCCGGCCGAGCCGGACCATCCAGCAAGCGCCAGGAGCACGACCACCAGCCCCGATGATCTAGTACCCAAGTTCGCGTTCCCTTCCACCAAGGCCGCTCCGCTCGCCGAAGCATCGCCCGTGACACGGGCTTATCCTCGTCATGTGGGGTGCCGATCCCCCGGAATCATCCGGGGCGACATCCTGGATGCATGCACGGCCGCGTCCGCGATCAGCGGGTTGGGACGGGATGCTCGCCTCGGTAGTCGTAGAAGCCCCGCTTCACCTTGCGCCCGAGCCAGCCCGCCTCGACATACTTCACCAGCAGCGGACACGGCCGGTACTTGCTGTCCGCAAGGCCCTCGTAGAGGACCTGCATCACCGCCAGGCAGGTATCCAGGCCGATGAAGTCCGCCAGTTCCAGCGGGCCCATCGGGTGATTGGCGCCGAGCTTCATCGCGGTGTCGATGCTGTCGACGTTGCCGACGCCTTCATACAGCGTATAGACCGCCTCGTTGATCATCGGCAGCAGGATGCGGTTGACGATGAAGGCCGGAAAATCCTCGGCGGTCACCGGCGCCTTGCCCAGCTTCTCGGTGACCGCGCGGATCGCGAGGTAGGTATCCTCCTCGGTGGCGATCCCGCGGATCACCTCGATCAGCTTCATGGCCGGCACGGGGTTCATGAAGTGCATGCCGATGAAGCGCTCGGGCCGGTCCGTGGAGGCCGCCAGCCGGGTGATCGAGATCGAGCTGGTGTTCGACGCGATGATCGCATCCGCCCGCAGGTGCGGCAGGAGTTCCTTGAAGATCGCCTTCTTGATCTGCTCGTTCTCGGTGGCGGCCTCCACCACCAGTTCGCAATCCGACAGGTCGGCAACCGAGCCATGCGACGAGATGCGGCCGACCGCGACGTCCTTATCCGCGTCGGTGAGCTGGCCTTTCTTCACCAGCCGGTCCAGCCCCACGGCGATCTTGCCCATCGCCGTCGCAAGTTGCTCCGGGTTCACGTCCACGAGCCTGACCCGGTAGCCGGCCAGGGAGCCAACCTGGGCGATGCCGCTTCCCATCTGGCCGGCACCGATCACACCGATCGTGGTGATTTCGGGGATCGGAGGATGCTGTGCAGGCTGCGCCATCGGCTGGAGGCTCCGGTACCGTGCTGGGGTCAGGACGATTTCGCTCGTTTCACTTCTTCGGTGAGCTCAGGGATGATCTTGAAGAGGTCGCCAACCAGGCCGAAATCGGCGACCTGGAACATCGGTGCCTCTTCATCCTTGTTGATCGCGACGATGACCTTCGAGTCCTTCATGCCGGCCAGATGCTGGATGGCGCCGGAGATCCCCACCGCGACATAGAGGTCAGGAGCGACGATCTTGCCGGTCTGCCCGACCTGGTAGTCGTTCGGCACAAAGCCGGCGTCGACCGCGGCACGGCTGGCGCCCACTGCGGCGCCGAGCGCGTCCGCAAGCTCGTCCAGGAGCTTGAAGTTCTCGCCGGAACCCATGCCACGGCCACCCGACACAACGATCCGCGCCGAGGTCAGCTCAGGCCGCTCGCTCTTGCTGACTTCCTGTCCGACAAAGCTGGACAGGCCCGAAGCTTGCGGAAGATCGATCGTCTCGACGCTGGCGGAACCGCCCTCGGCGGCTGCGGGCGCGAAGGAGGTGGTACGGATGGTCAGAACCCGCTTGGGGTCGGTGCTGACGACTGTCGCAAGCGCGTTGCCGGCATAGATGTAGCGCTTGAACCGGTCGGCTCCGAGCACTTCGACCACATCGCTCACCTGGGCGATGTCGAGCAGGGCCGCCACGCGCGGCATCACGTTCTTGCCGAAGCTGGTGGAAGCCGCGACCAGATGGTCGTAGCCCGCCGCAAGGGCGACCAGGATGGCGGCGGCGTCCTCCGCCGATGGGTGGGCCAGATGGGGAGCATCACCCACCAGCACCTTCTCCACGCCCGCTACCTTCGACGCTGCGCCCGCATCGACGCCTGCGCCCAGGAGTAGAAGATGGACCGGGCCGCCCAGCTGGCTGGCTGCGGTGATGGCGGAAAGGGAGGCCTTGGCGACCCCGCCGGCATCGAGCTCGGCAACAACCAGGACGCTCATGCCAGCACTCCACCTTCGCTCTTCAGCTTCTGCACCAGTTCCTGCACCGAGGTGACCTTCACGCCGGCCTTGCGCGCGGCGGGCTCCTCGACCTGCACGTACTGCAGGCGCGGAGCGATATCGACCCCGAGCTCGGCCGGCTTGAGCGTGTCGAGCGGCTTCTTCTTGGCCTTCATGATGTTGGGCAGCGACGCATAGCGCGGCTCGTTCAGCCGCAGGTCGACCGTCACCACGGCCGGCAAAGGCACCGCGATGGTCTGCAACCCCTCGTCGACCTCGCGCCCGGCCTCGGCCTCGCCGCCCTCGACCGTCAGCTTGCTGACGAAGGTCGCTTGCGGCCAGCCCAGCAGGGCGGCGAGCATCTGGCCTGTCTGGTTGCTGTCGTCGTCGATCGCCTGCTTGCCCATCAGGACAAGCTGGGGCTCCTCCTTCTTCACGATGGCAGCCAGCAGCTTGGCGACGGCGAGCGGCTGGAGTTCGTCGGCGCTTTCGATCAGCACCGCACGATCCGCCCCCATGGCAAGAGCGGTCCGCAGGGTCTCCTGGGCCTTAGGCTCGCCCGCCGATACCGCCACGATCTCCGTGGCGACGCCGGCTTCCTTCAGGCGGATCGCCTGCTCGCACGCGATCTCGTCGAACGGGTTCATCGACATCTTGACGTTGGCAACGTCGACGCCGGACTTGTCCGCCTTGACCCTGATCTTGACGTTGTAATCGACCACCCGCTTGACGGGTACGAGGACCTTCATCGCGCCACCTGTTCCGTCCGACGCGGCTTCAACGAGCGCACCCGCAGTCGGCTACCCGATTCGTATTGCAACGCACAAGGGCGATAAGACGCCCCCCTTACCCTGTCAATCAGGGCTGCCGCTGCCTGTTCGTGCGGATCACACCACTCCTGGCCTGATGTTGTCACGCCCGAACGTGTTCAGCGGTTGGCCCCCGGCACCCAAAGCACGTCCTTTGTCCCGCCACCGTTGGCTGAACGCGACAGAACGAAGAGGTGGTCCGAGAGCCGGTTGAGGTAACGCAGGGCTGCCGGATTGACGGCTTCCTGCTCGCTCAACTGGACGAGGCTGCGCTCGGCCCGTCGTGCGATGGTCCGGGCCAGATGCAGACAGGCGGCAGCCGGCGTACCGCCCGGCAGCACGAAGGAGGATAGCGGTTCGAGATCGGCATTGATGCGGTCGATCTCCTGCTCCAGCCGCTCGACCTGCTGCTCTGCGATCCGCAGATGGCTGTCGGTGCCATCCTCCGGGCGGCACAAATCCGCTCCGAGGTCGAACAGGTCGTTCTGGATCCGGGCCAGAGCGTCGTCGAGCGCTCCTTCCGCATGGAGGCGGGCCATCCCGATCGCGGCGTTCACCTCGTCCACGTTGCCATACGCCTCGACCCTCAGCGCATGCTTGGCCACTCGGGATCCGTCCCCGAGGGAAGTGCGTCCCTGGTCACCGCCGCGCGTGTAGATCCGGGTCAGATGCACCATCGGCTCTGCCTCAGCTGTAGGCGAGGAAGAGGATCGCCAGCACCGCAAGGGCCGCGAACTGCAGACCGACGCGCCACCGCATCAGTATGTTGGAGTACTTGGCGTTGAACACGCCGCCCCTGAAGAAACTGACCAGCCCGAGCAGCAGCACCCCGACGGTGGCGAGGACCAGGACGACCAGCATGGTTTCTAGGATGTACATGGGACCGATATAGGCTTGCCGCTGGTCCAGGCAAGGCGTGCCGGAACGAGAAGGCTGATGCCCTGAACGTACCGGTGGCCGGGAGACTTAGTTGGCCTGCACTGAGGACGACCGGGCGGGGACATGAGAGACGAGGGGGCCCTCGTGGATCGCAAACATGAGGGCACCAGCGCCATGAACCAGCAGGAACAGCACGCGGCCGACCAGGATCAGGGCGACGCTTTCAGCTGCAGGCAATCCCGCGACCGTGCCAAGCAGGAGAGCCATGATCCCCTCGTAGACGCCGATGCCATCGATCGTCAGCGGCAGGCGGGTGATCGCCAGCGCCACCGCATAGGCTGCGGCAAGATCGACGAATGCGACGTCGATCCCCAGGGCATGCGCGGTGAGCCAGCCCATGAACAGGGAATAGATGCTCTCGAACAGGGTCAGCGCGGCGAAGACCGCCACGACGTCCGGGCGCCGCCCCTGCCGGAGCCAGGCGGTCCGGAAGCGTGCGACCATACGGCCGACCATGTGGTTCTCGCTGAGCGCGATCCGCAGCCTGGACGGGCCCGCCCACGACCATGCCAGCCCCGCGCCGATCAGCACCATCACGGCCGCGGCCACAAAAATCATGCCGTGCATCTCTTCGGAGAAGCTGGCGAACCGCCCGAGCCAGAACATGCCGACCATCGCGGCGGCCATGGTGACGAACGCACCGACGACCCGCTCGACGACCACCGAAGCAGTGGCGTCGTTGGCGTCGACGCCATTGCGCCACAGCCAGCCGACACGCATCGCGTCGCCGCCCACCGTGGAAGGCAGGAAGGATCCCGCCAGCGTTGCAGCGCTGTAGAGCCACGTCGCCGGCAACAGTCCCATCCGAACGCCATGGACGCGCAGCAGGAGAAGCCATTTGCCGGCCATGAGGAAGCGCTGCGCAGCGTACAGGACGATGCACAACACGATCAAAGCCGGCGAGGCTTGATCGACCACGCGCGCAACAGCGCGCCAGTCCATCCACCAGGCCAGCACCAGGATGGCGAGCACGCTCAGCCCCACCTGGATGATCCTGCTTCGACCCATTGCTTCAGCGATCCCCCGGGAAGGACAGCAGACCTACTTAGACGAGGTGGTGCTGTCCGTGATGATGCAACGGAGATCGTTCAATTGAGGCTACCACCCCCCGGTGTCCACCTCTGTTGGATGAACGATTGTTCAAGAATGGCCGGCAAAACTGCATGATCTCCTGAATCAGCCACCTCATGCGTGAGAAGACCACTCAGATATCGCGCAGGACAAAATCGAACCTCGCTGACTACGCGAGAAGGCCATCCATACTGAGCAGTTCAGCCTCCCGCAAGCGGATTGCGGGCTGTCGACGGTGCTGCGTTTCCAGCTATTTACCAGTAATTCTCAGTGCAAAACGAAAGGTGGATCCGATAGCCCTGCCTCCCGCATTGCGCGAGTAGTCCCGGGAATCCCTCCTCTGCGCACCATGGCGGCGGGAAAAGCACACTCCCCCCTCCGAATGGTGAGATTCTGCCTGCCGCGTTCGGTACTGCCCTTTGCTACCCCTGGTGGGCCACTCCGATGACGGACTTCCATCGTCACATGTCGAATCCAGACGGGCGCCAACGATCTGGCCGATTCTAGATTTGTCATGGGTAGATCCGTTCCGGCTCTCCCGCTGGAGGCGGCGCACATGGCTATGGTCTTGGAGCAGGACGGCAGACGGCGCGGGGGACGGGAGGCGAGGCGTGAGTTGCGGGCGCGGGAAGTGTCGGAGGACGCGCGGGTTGTCCGACCCGGCATCATGGGCGGTCGCTTTCTGCCACTCGACCCGCGGGACGTCCTGCGTGTTCACGAGGCGGCGCTGACCGCACTTGCCACGATCGGCTTCGGGCAGCCGCCGGCCTCTACGGTCGCGGCCCTGACTGCGGCCGGTGCCGAGTACCGTGACGCACGGATCTTCTTTCCAAGGGCCCTGGTGGAAGACACCGTTGCCAGCGCCGCGCGGAACTTCACCCTGTTCGGGCGCGACCGCCGCCATGACCTGCATCCTTCGGCACATCGTGTTCATTTCGGGACTGCCGGCGCCGCCGTCCACATGATCGACGCGAGGACAGGCGAGTACCGCGAATCGACTCTCTGCGATCTCTACGACATTGCCCGGCTCGTGGACCGGCTGGACAATGTCCACTTCTACCAGCGCTCGGTGGTCCCTCGGGACATCCCTGATCCGTTCGAAATGGACATCAACACCGCCTATGCCTGCCTCGCAGGCACCGCGAAGCATGTCGGCACCTCGTTCGTGAAGGGAGAGCACCTGCAGGCGGCCCTGCCCATGTTCCATGCCATCGCCGGTTCGGAAGCAGCATGGCGCGCGCAGCCGTTCGTGTCTCTGTCCTGCTGCTTCGTTGTTCCACCCATGCGGTTCGCGGATGATGCCTGTAGCGCGCTGGAAACAGCGGTCTATGCCGGCATGCCCGTTCTGCTGCTCTCGGCCGGCCAGGCAGGCGCCACGGCTCCCGCCGCACTCGCCGGCGCCCTGGTCCAGACGGTGGCCGAATGCCTGGCCGGCCTCGTCTATGTCAACGCGCTCAAGCCGGGTGCGCCGGCGCTGTTCGGCCCATGGCCGTTCGTGTCGGACCTCCGCACCGGCGCCATGTCAGGAGGTTCGGGCGAGCAGGCCCTGCTCACCGCCGCCTGCGCCCAGATGGGGCGGTTCTATGATCTGCCTACAGGCAGCGCCGCCGGCATGACCGACAGCAAGATCCCCGATTCGCAGGCAGGTTTCGAGAAGGCGTACACCAACGTTCTGGCCGGGCAGGCAGGCCTCAACCTGGTCTACGAGTCGGTCGGGATGCATGCCTCCCTCCTGGGCTCCTGTCTCGAGAGCTACGTCATCGACGACGACATGCTGGGATCAATCCTGCGCACCATCAAGGGCATCGAGATCACCGAGGCGACCCTGTCCCTGGAGGCCATGCGAGAAGTCTGCCTGGAAGGCCCGGGCCACTATCTCGGCCACCAGCAGACCCTGGACCTGATGCAGACGGAGTATCTTTACCCAACGGTCAGCGACCGCACGTCCCCCAAGGAATGGAAAGAGCAGGGCTCGACCGACAGCGTCGCGCGCGCCGGCACCAAGCTCCGGCGGATCCTGTCCAAGCACTATCCCACCCACATTCCTCCGGAGGTCGATTCGGCGATCAGGGTCATGCTTCCGATCCGACTCGATCCGGCGCAGATGCATCCAGGAGATGGAAGATGGTGAGGTCTTCCCCGGTGAGGCACCATTTCGGCCACCGCCCTAGAGCAGCCCATCATCGGCAAGCGAAGCCGGCTCATCGCCTTGCAGAACGCCGCTTCGGCTTCATGGGACTAATCATGCGCCCGCAGCGTTGGCGGCCGCTTGAACATGGTGCTCGCGGGCCCATCTCAAGGGCATGAGCGGGGTCCGGGCCCCTCTGGCGGAGCGCAGATCGTGCTCCGTGATGTCGGACCCCCGATTTCCCTGTCGGCCAGCCACGGCCGGCATCGATGTCGGGGTTGGTGCCGATGAAGTCCGGAGTTCTCGTAGCTGCGACGTTGGTGTCCCCGGAGGTCCCCTCGGACCTGCCGGCCATTCGTCGTGCCCGGTGACCAGGAGGCAGACATGACAGCCGAAGACCAAAAGGCAATCGCGGACTTCTTCGAACGGATGAAGAAGCTGGACGCTCCACGTGATCCCGAGGCCGAGCGCCAAATCGATCAGCTGATGCAGCGCGATCCGCAGACGAAATACTACATCACCCAGATGGCTTTCTTCCTCGAGCACGCGCAGGCCGAGAGCCAGAACAAGATCCGCGAGCTGGAGTGGAAGCTGCAGAACCAGCAGCCTGCGGCGGCTGGAGGCGGTGGCGGCGGCTTCCTCAGCAATCTGTTCGGCGGCGGCGGCCGCAACGTGATGCCGCCGCCGGCGCCAGTCCATGCGCCGGGCTATCGTCCGGGCATGTTCCAGGGCGGCCAAGGCGGCGGGTTCCTTGCTGGTGCGATGCAGACCGCCATGGGCGTCGCCGGCGGCATGCTGCTCGGCAACATGATGATGTCGATGTTCGCGCCGAGCGCCGCCGAGGCGGCGCCCGCCGAGGATCCCGCCGCGGACGATGCCGGCGGCTACGAGGATGCCGGCTACGAGGAAGAGGTGCCGCAGGTCGACGACGGCGGCGGCTTCGACGTCGAATGGTGAGAAGCGGGCGGGACCACCGGCCCCGCCTGCTCTGCTTCAGGCGTTGACGGCCTTGGCCGCCAGCGCATCGGTGGCGGCCTTGGCCGCCACCACGTCGCTTGCATCGTTCTGCTCGCCGCCGGCCACGCGCACCGTCGGCACCGCGATCTCGATCCCGTTCTCGGCGAAGGCGCGCCGGATCATCGCATAGGCGCGCCGGCGGATCGGGAACTGTTTGCCTGGATAGGTCATCATCTTCAGGCGGATCTGCATCGCAAAATCGCCGAAGCTGTCGACGCCCTGCATCTTGAGCGGCTCGATGAAGCCAGGGCCCAGTTCCGGATCGGCCAGCAGGTCCTTGCCGATCTGCTTGATGATCTTCTTCGCCTTGTCGAGATCGGTGTCGTAGGTGACGTTGATCGCCAGCTTGTCGATCACCCAGTCCCGGCTCATGTTCTGGATCGCGCCCAATTCACCGAAGGGAACCGTGTAGAGCGGGCCGCGATGATGGCGCAGCTTGACCGAGCGCAGCGAGAAGCTCTCGACCGTGCCCTTGTAGCTGCCGCTCACGATGTACTCGCCGATGCGGAAGGCATCGTCGAGGAGGTAGAACATCCCGCTGATCACGTCCTTGACCAGGGTCTGCGCGCCAAAACCGATCGCCACGCCCACCACCCCGGCTCCGGCGATGAGCGGGCCGACCTCGATGCCCAGCGTCGACAGGGCCATCAGGATTGCCATCGTGGCCAGGACGATGAACAGGATGTTGCGGATGATCGGCAGGAGCGTCCGGATCCGCTGACGTCGCCGGATGATCTCCGCCGGATCCGCCTCCCCTTCACGGGCAGCTTCACGCAGCTGCCTGTCGATCGCGACCTTGGCGAGCTGCCAGATCAGGTCGGCAGCCAGCAGGATTGCGATGGCCCGGACGATGCTGCGCAGCATACGCGCCAGCAGGTCGTCACTCGCCGTCATCATGTTCACGTCGAAGCCGAGGCTCTGAATGATGAACGCCGCGCCGATCGCGAAGAAGACCAGGCGCAGGCCGCGTTCGACCACCACCGTCCAAGTCGAGGGAAATTCGGAGGGCTCGACGGGAGGGGCGGCTTCGGCCTCTTCCCCCGGCAACTCGCTGTCCTTCGTCTGGTCGAGCGGGCGGAGCAGGTGCAGGACGGCCCGGTGGCTGATCCGGATCGCAAGCGGGAGGAGCAGTGCCACCAGCATGATGCTGTAGATCGGCTGCAGGCCCAGGACGCGACCAACCAGCCAGGCGATCGTCAGATAGACGATGAGGGCGATCCGGTGCCCCACCGAGGGCGGGGTCCCCTCAGGAACCCTTGCGGGTTGGTTCCAGATCGCCTCCGCCAGGATGAGCAGCGCCACCAGGCCGAACGGATAGCCGATGAGGCGGAGGGAGGAGCCAGCGAAACCGAGCATCGACATCAGGTCGAGCGCGACCCACGCGAACACGGCGTATCCGGCAAAGACGGTCAGGCGATAGGTCCAGTACCAGGCCGCCTCGGTCGTGGTCGGGACGATGCGGAGCCGCTCGTTGCCTGGAGATAGCAGGAAGCGGGCGAGCACGAGGGCAAAACGGGCCGCCACCGTCACCGTGAGGACGCCCAGCAGCAAGGTGCGCAGGAAGGGCGGCCAGGGGAACAGCAGGCACGCGCCAAGGCTCCCTATGGCAAAAGCGGCAATCCAGCAGAGCCCGAACAGGAAACGGAACGCCATGATCTTGAGGCGATTCCCCACCGAATCGACCGGTGCTGCCGCGATCTTCTGGCGGACTCCCTTGGTCGATCGCCAGAAGATCCATTCTGTTCCAAGCCCGAGAGCGACGAAGCCGGCGATCAAGAGCAGCGTGCCAAGCAGCCCTACTCCAGCCACGTCGACGATCAGCCGCTGCCGTGCCTGGGCGAACTCGGCCGGCAGATGCGGCATTGCCGCAGCCAAGCCGTGCAGATGCGCCTGCAATCCGAGGAACACGGCGGACAGGGCGCCCGACTCTGCGCCGGCGCTTCCGGGTCCTGGAGATTGCGAAGACGTCGCCGCAGCCGCTGCCGATTCCTGCAACCAGGTCTGCACCCCAGGATCAGCCAGCAGAGCCGAGAGTTCCTTGATCTTGCCCGCCGAGGGAGCGGCAGGTGTCGCCTCCTGGGCAACCGCCGGGAACAGGGTCAGGAACAGCAGAATGACTGCCAGCAGGGCACGCATGGATCGGGCCGTTCATGTGAAATCGCAGGACCCTGCGGTCGCACGAGGGCGTGAAGGGGGCAAGTAGGCAGGAAGGAGCTTTCGGCACATCGTCCGAAAAATCCGCCGATGTTCTCATTTCGTGCTTGATGATCCTGGAACGTTACGTGAACATGCCTACATCAGGCGCTGAGCCATGAAGAGCCAGGAGACTTTGGATGATCGCGACCGTTCCAGGTTGGCCTGCTCGGCCACTGTTCCACCGGATCGCACGCTGGAAGGACCGGGCTCCCCTGAGCGCCGACCTTCTTGGTCGGGCGCTGGAAGTGGGAGGGCTACTGGTATTCGTCACCGTGATCGGCACCGTCCCGGTGATCGTGGCCGCCTTCGCCAACTGATCGGGCAGCCCAGGACGACGTCAGTAGCGCCAGCTTGCCGGGGGCCGGTTGGGGATGCCCAGCGGCGCAGCATCGGGGCGCTGGGCATTGTAGTTCGGAGGCGGCGACGGCCAGAGGGGAGGTGTCGGGGGAACACGCTCCGTGGGTGGTGGGAGTGGCGGATTGGTATCCGGCTCGAGATTTGCTCCCGGGTCCGGCACTGGCGACGGCGTCACCACATCCTGCGGCTTGGCGGTGGACGGGATCACACCGTCCGGTTCGGACGGTCCAGCGAGGGGCGCAGATCCACTCGACGCTGCCGGAGCCAGCGCTTCCCGGCTATCGACATAGGCTGGCGCACAGCCTCCAAGCAGGGCCGAAATGGCCCCCGCCATCAAGACCGGCCTGCAATCAAATTGCTTCATCAGCCCTCTCCCCTGCGTTCGCCAGGAAATGACGTTTCGAGGATGGCCCAGCTGCCCCAATCGCGCCATGGATGCCTGGAGCAGCCGGGAGAGGGTCATGCGCACACAGGCAAGGGTGGTGGTGATCGGCGGCGGGATTGCTGGAGTCAGCACGCTCTGGCACCTGGTGGAGGCCGGCTGGAAGGATCTTCTCCTGTTGGAGAAAGCCGAGCTCACCTCGGGTTCCACCTGGCATGCCGCCGGCAACACGCCGACCTTCTCCGGATCCTGGTCGGTGATGCGCATGCAGGCCTACAGCCTGGAACTCTATCGCCGCCTTGCAGCCGACCCCGAACATGCCGTCACCTACCACGTAACCGGCTCTCTCCGGCTGGCGCAGTCCAGGGACAGGCTCGACGAGTTCCGGCATGTCGCCGGCATGGCCAGGGCCCAGGGGCTGGACTTCCGCGTCCTTTCCCCTTCGGAAGCCAAAGCGATCCACCCGTTCCTGGAACTGCACGGGCTTGAAGGGGCGCTGCTCGATCCGCTGGACGGCGACATCGATCCCTCCATGGTGACCCAGGCCCTGGCCAAGGAGGCACGGGCTGGCGGTGCTGAGATCCGGCGCGGCTGCCCCGTCACCGCCATCAGCCGAACACCGGGCGGGATGTGGCGCCTGGAGACGCCCCAGGGCGAGGTGCTGGCGGAGCATGTGGTGAATGCCGCCGGGTATCGGGCGGGCGAAGTCGGAGCCATGGTCGGCCTGGATCTGCCGATCGTGACCTTGGAACACCAGTATCTCGTCACCGAGGAGATCCCGGAGCTTGCGGCCCGATCTGGTCTGCTGCCTCTGCTGCGCGACCCGGACGACAGCTACTACCTTCGGCAGGAACGCAACGGACTTCTTCTCGGCCCCTATGAGAAGGAGAACGCCCGGGCGGCGTGGCTGGACGGACTGCCGGCCGACTTCGCCAACCAGCTCTGGAACGACGACCTGGAAAGGCTGGAACCGTACATCGAGCTGGCTTGCGCGCGTGTGCCGATCCTGGGGTCGGTGGGTGTGCGGCGCGTGGTGAACGGCCCGATTCCCTATACCCCGGACGGGCTGCCGCTCCTGGGCCCCGTGCACGGGCTGGCCAACTTCTGGAACTGCGCGGCCTTCAGCTTCGGCATCTGCCAGGGTGGTGGGGCAGGTCGGATCCTCGCGGAGTGGATCACGCAGGGCGAGCCAGGCTGGGACGTCCTCAACCTGGACACCCGGCGGTTCACCGGGTTCGCAACCAGATCCTATACCGTCGCAAAGGCCCTGGAACTCTATCAGCACGAGTACGCGATCGGGTTTCCGGTGCAGGAATGGCCGGCCCACCGGCCGATGAAGACCTCGCCCCTGTACGACCTGCTCAAGGCCGAAGGAGCCCAGTTCGGCGTGCGCGGCGGCTGGGAGCGCCCGACCTTCTTTGGGCCGGCCGAAGCTAAGAGGCCGTCCTTCCGCCGGCCAGGCTGGCATGAGTTCGTGGCCGCCGAAGTGCAGGCCGTGCATGAGGCGGCAGGCCTGCTCGACCTGCCGGGCTTCAGCAAGTTCGAAGTGAGCGGGCCAGGCGCGTCTGCCCTGCTGGATCGGGTGCTATGCTCTCGGCTGCCGCGGCCTGGGCGGGTCAGCCTGGGCTATGCGCTCACCCCTGCCGGAGGTATCCGGTCGGAATTCACGGTCGCCTGCCTGGACGAGGACCGCTTCTATCTGTGCTCGGCCTCCTCGGCGCAGCACCACGATTTCGACACCCTGGCCTGGCACCGGGAAGGGCACGACGTCACGATCACGGATCTCACTGCACGGCTGGACACGCTGCTTCTGACCGGGCCGCGGGCCCGGGAGATCCTGGCACCGTTGACGGATGCGCCGCTCGATCAGGCGGCATTCCCCTGGATGGCCTGCCGGCCGGTCACTATCGGTTCGGCAAGAGCCTGGGCGATGCGTATCTCCTACGCGGGTGAACTCGGTTACGAGTTGCACGTGCCGATGGAGCATGTCCGGGAGGTCCATGGCCATCTGGTCGCGGCGGGGCACGGTCTCGACCTCCGGCACTTTGGCATCTATGCGCTGGAGAGTATGAGGCTGGAGAAAGCCTATCGCTCCTGGGGAACCGATCTGGTCACGGAGTACACCCCGTATGAGGCGGGCTTGGAGCGCTTCGTCGATCTCTCCAAGCCGGACTTCATCGGGCGGGAAGGACTCCTGATGCGCAGGCGGGCTGGGTACGGGCAGAGCCTGGTGACGCTGCTTCTGGATGGGGACAGGGTCGATGCCATCCCGGTGGCACGGGTCCTCGACGGCGAGCGGCCGGTGGGCCTGGTCGGCTCAGCAGGTTACGGGCATCGCATCCGGCAATCGATCGCGCTGGCCTATGTAGAGAACAGCCATGCCCTGGCGGGGACCCGACTGTCGGTCGAGATCGTAGGAGAAGCGCATCCGGCTGTCGTCACGGCGGAAGCGCCATTCGATCCACAGAACATACGCCTGAGGGGCTGAAGACAAGGGCTCCGCCGCAGGGCCGGGCTTCGCCCACCTGAACCCGCAGTTCATCCAAGTGGCGGTCGTTGAAGGCCAGCCGCTCGCTTCCATCCCTCCATGCAACCTGGGCGGGTGACGCAGCCGCGCGAACAGATTTTCGTTCTGCCCGAGGCATGCTCCTGCCAGCCATCGTGCAGCACCGCACGCACCCCTTAATACACGACATGAACACTTGCCCACGAAGCGATTAACTACTATCCTGCCTATAATCAAAACAGCTTCCATTGCTAGTCCTTTTATTAATGTTTGTTTCCAGAAGAATCCAGTTATTCTGAATACACTAGAGTTTAATTCATAAAGATTTGCTTTTATTTTCCAAATAGACACAATTTGAATTTGGTATTTTACGAGTATGTATATAATTGTCACTGATTGCTACCTCTGAATATTCAAAGATAACAGATCAGCATCATGTTGAACGTGATCAGAGCTCTCAGCACCTGACGCATCCACGGGATCGGAACATGTCATCGATGTTTCGTCCTCCCAAAACAGGATATGGACACTCGATGGGATACGCTTCGGGGCCATACAGGAACATCCTGCCGCCATGATGCGGTAGTAACATCCGAACAAGATGTATATTTCTATGACTCAGCTATTTTTGTAGCTGAGAATAAATATTCTTATAGTTTTTTTTTGAATAAAAAAAAGTGCATTCTGATGCAATTATTTGTAGAAGCCCCTTAAGTTTGCATGTTATACGAGTATCACCTTCGGCGCCCCAGAATTAAACTGACCAACGGCGTCGGCGGCATAAGGGAGTATTATTTATGAAGCTCGTGAAGACGATTCTGTGCTCGGCCGCGGTTCTCGGTCTGCTGTCCGCCACGGCGCTGGCCGGCGGTAGCGGCAATGGCAACGGCAATGGCAATGGCAATGTCGGCAACGGCAATGGCAACTACAACGGCAACAACAACTACGGCAGCTATAACGGCAACGAGAACGGCAACTACAACTATGGCAGCTACAACGGTAGCGGCAACGGCAACTACAACTACGGCAACAGCAACGGCAACGTGAACGGCAACGGAAACGGCAAGTGGTACAGCCGTAGCAACGACAACGGCAACGACAACGGCAACCGCAACTACGGCAGCAACAACGGCAACTTCAACGGTAACGACAACCGTTGATCTTCAGCCTCTTGTCGTGAGTAGCTGACGACGGCACTCCCCGTGGCGCGAGCTGCGGGGAGTGTCGTTCTCTCTGATCTGTTGGAGGATCGGGCTCGTGAGAATCATGATGGTCGCCGCTGCGGCCTGCGCGATGATGACGGCCGGAAGCGTCGTGGAAGCCGGGTCTTCCCGGCACGACACGGTCCAGACGTATCGCTCCTATGGCCAGCATATGCCTTACCGCGATCACCTGTCGGCCCATCGGCCGACGCTCAAGGACCTGCGGGAGAAGTATGGCTTCGGCAAGCCGCATCAGCGATATGACAGGCGCAACCACGGCTACAACAACGGAAAAAACAATAACGGGTTCGGGAATGGCAACAAGAACGCCGGCTCCGGCAATGGAAACAACAATATAGGCAATATGAACGGAAATAACAACAGAGGAAACAACAACGGCAATAACAATGTTGGCAACAACAATGGCAACAACAACAATAGCAGCGGCAATGGCAACAACAACAATAGCAGCGGCAATGGCAACAATATGAACGGAAGCTTCCGCGGCAACAACAATTGAGGCAATTGCTGCACGACCGCGATGTCGTTTACGGTCCAAAAAGATCGAGGCGGACAGACGATCCAGCCTGCGCTTCCTGCTCCGGCTCGATTGGCAGGCAGCCTGGCTGCCATCCCAGTCGCGGCGGGAGCGCCTCCAGGCTCTGCAGACCCGACTGACCTTCTTGGTACGGGCTGCCGGCAGGAGAATGATCCTCCCGGAGGATGGAGAGGGACGTGCGACACCTCCTCCCCTGCATGCCGCCCCCCTGATCTGGGAGCGACATGCAGGCGAGCCTACCGGACCGGATCCGGCGGCCCTCCTACTTCTCCTCGAGCACGATTTCGAACAATTCGTTCGATGCGGTGCTTGGCCCGAAGTTCGGCTGGGTGGCGGCGATCCCGCCATAGATCCAGCCGACCACATTCGCCTTTCCCGGCATCTTTCGCACCGCCTGCAGGTCGACCAGCTCGCTGCCCTTGGTCGGCAGCCCCGGCTTCAGGAAGACCTTCGCCTCGGCACCGAACAGATAGCTGTCGACATCAGGCCCCGAGACGGTGGGGAAGGTCGTCGGCAACAGATACTGACGGTAGTCGCCGTGACGGTCCCGCACGACGTTGGTCACCTGGTTGGTGAACGGGAAGTTCGTGTCAGCCACGAACTTGCCCGTAGCTTCATCGTAGGTCTCGTAGGAGATCCCGCCGAAGAGCACGTTGTGGGTCGCCTTGGTCGCCGTGTCGTAGATGCCCAGCCGGGCCGTGTCGTAAATGTTCATGCCCTGCTTGAAGGTATCCTTGGCAGCCGGGTCTGCCTGCGAGGGCACCCCGCTGGCATCGATCTCGACTGGGACGGTGAAGGCGCCGTCGGTTTCAGTGAACACGCCGGCGAACGCGACGGCCTTCTCCTGCCCGCCCTCCATGAACGCCCCGAGCGAATAGTCGCGCCGGCGGAAGTTGGTGTAGTCGGGCGTCTGCGGCACCTTGGTGACGTTGGCGATCGCCAGGCGGCGGCCGTCGTCCACAATGTCGAAGCTGCGCACCTGGCCGGTATAGGTCTGCACGGCGCTCGGATCGCCATAGCCGCCGGCGAAGTCGTGGCCGAACGCCAGGATCGCGCGGTTGCGGAGGAACGTCATCTGGCCGCCGGTGACGCGCAGCGTCTCGTCCTGCAGATGGCGGAGGAGTTGCGGCAGCTTCGGCGATGTGGAGGGCGACTGCACCCAGCGAATGATTGCCGGCAGTTCCATCGCGGTCATCGTCGGGAAGGTTTCGAACTGCTTGCGCTTGCGCGAATAGCCGTAGCCGCCGATCAGGTAGAGGGTCTTCCCGCGCTGGATCGAGTGGCCGGCGAACGATGCCAGATGATCATGCTGGTCCAGGCCCAGGCCTGAGTTGTAAAGCGAGCGCGACCAGGTCTTCCAGGTGTTGGTGTCGACCACCCAGATCCGCCGGCTCTGCGCGCGGGGCGGGAAGTTCTTGAGCGGGTCGTCGGTGAAGTCGTGCAGGCCACTCGTGCGGCCGCCGATCAGGACCCACATGCTGGCATAGGTGCCGACGAACGACCCCTGCAGAGTGGGCAGCCTTCCATCGGTGTCGATGCGCTTCAATTCGATGTCGAACGGCAGATCCTTGCTGCCGACCGTGATCGGTGAGGTGGTCGGCGTCTGGTTGTCGGCGTGGGCGGGATCACCCCCAAGCGCCATCCAGGCCGCCGCGCAGACGGTGAGCGTCCGCCGCCATGATCTGAGCATGTTTTCCTCCCTGATATGGCTGCGACCGCCAGACGCCAACGGGACGCGATGGCACCACCTTCCATCATCGCAAGTTCGACAAACCAAAGCTATCTGGAGATGGATCAGCGGAACGGCTGCAGCCATTCAAGCTATAATCTACATCGTCCAGCGAGCCAACGCGCTCGGTACAGGAAATGACTTCCAAGCCATCCAGGACAAACTGCCTCGCAAGACAGGCGGCTATCCCAGCAGCCTGCCTCGCGCTCGTCCAGATAAGACGTAGAGTTGCCCCGGTGGATAAGCCGCGCCATGCCCCCCGACAGGGCGCGGCATCCCTCAGGCTGCCTCGACCCTGATCTTGCGCCGCTCCAGGCGCTCCAGCATGTCCGTGCGCAGGCTGTCGACCAGCACCGCCAGGAAGATGATGGCGCTCACCACGAGCGGGTAGACATAGGGATCGGCGTTGATCATCACCAAACCGTTCTCCACGGTCTGGATCAGGATCGCGCCGAAGACAGTCCCGATCACCCCGCCACGCCCGCCGAACAGCGACGTGCCCCCCAGCACGGCTGCGGCGATGACGGGGAATTCCTTCTGGAACCCGAAGGTAGATGATGCGGCCGCGACCTGGCTGGCGGAGACCAGGCCACCGATCGCGGCGCACGCTCCAGCGATGCAGTAGACCGCGAACAGGATCTTCCGCACGTCGATCCCGGCTTTCCCGGCCGCCTCCGGATCGGCGCCGACGGCATAGACCTGCCGCCCGAACGTGGTCAGTCTCAGCGTCACCAGGGCGACCAGGAACACCACCAGGAAGATCCAGATCGGTACCGGCAGGCCCAGCCAGGTGGTGCGGCCGAGCAGCAGGATCTCCTTGCCGAACGGGATCATCTTCACGCCGGACAGATAGAGCCCGATGGCGCGGCCGACGAACAAGGTCGCCAGGGTGGCGATGAAGGCTGGAACCCGCAAACGGGTGATGACGAAAGCGTTGACCGCGCCGAACGCCAGCCCCAGCACGGCCGCGACCGTGAAGCCGAAGACCGGGTTCCAGCCCTTCATGTAGAGGGCCACCACGATGCAGCTCGCATACATGTTGGCCCCGACCGACAGGTCGATGCCCGCCACGAGCAGCACGAAGGTCATCCCGATCGCGATGATCGCGATATGGGCGGCCTGGGTGACGATGTTCATGAAGTTGGTCGGGCTGAGGAAGCGGTCGGACATCGAGCCGAACACCGCCACCAGCACCAGGAACAGGATCAGCGGCGCATTCTGCAGAAGGAGCAGGCGGAGGCGGCGGCTGTCGACGGCGCTCATTTGGCCTTCCTCTTCAGACCGTCCCACATGGCGCTGCGCATGATCTTTTCGCGGTTGAACTGGGCGCGCTCGAAGCTGCCGCGGATTTCGCCATGGCTCATCACCAGGATCCGGTCGCACATGCCGATCAGTTCCTCGATCTCCGAGCTGATCACCAGCACGCCGGTCCCCTCCGCCGCGAGCCGGTTGATGATCTTGTAGACCTCGTACTTGGCGCCGACATCGATGCCGCGGGTCGGCTCGTCCAGGATGAACAGGCGCGGGCTGCGCAGCAGCCACTTGCCGATCACGACCTTCTGCTGATTGCCCCCCGACAGGTTCTTGACCAGGGTCTGGACGAAGTCCTTGGCGTTGACCTGCACGTCGCGCCCGGTCCGCTCCACGGCATCGCCCAGGCGGGTGCGCTGGATGAGACGCCCGAAGCCGCCGCTGAAGTTCGGCAGGGAAGGCAGGGCGATGTTGTCGGCAATGGCACCGTCCATCATCAGCCCTTCGGCGCGGCGATCCTCGGTCAGGAAGGCGATGCCGCGGGCCATGGCCGCTTCCGGAGTCGGCCGCTCCAGGGGCTGGCCGTCAATGACGATCCGGCCGGAGGCATAGGGGTCCAGGCCGAACAGGATGCGGGCCATCTCGGAGCGGCCGGAGCCCATCAGGCCGGAGATGCCGAGCACCTCCCCACGACGGACCTTGAAGCTGACGTCCCTGATCATTCCCGGCTGGGTCAGTTTCTCCACTTCCAGTACCGGCTGCCCCTCTTCCGGCCGGGTGTCCCTCGGTGGGTAGATCTGGTCGATGGTGCGGCCGACCATGGCGGTGATCAGCTTGTCGACGCTCATCTGGCGGGTCTGGGCGCGGGCGACCATCTGGCCGTCGCGCAGCACCACGATGTCGTCGGTCAGCCGCATCACGTCCGACAGGATGTGGCTGATATAGATGACCGAGATGCCCTTGGCCTTCAGGCGCTGGATCTGCGCGAACAGCCGCTCGGTCTCGCGTGCGGTGAGCGAGGTCGTCGGTTCGTCGAAGATCACGATCCGGGCGTCGGAGCCCAAGGCCTTTGCGATCTCGACCAGCTGGCGCTCGCCCTGCGACAGCCGGCTGACCGGACGAGCTGGATCCAGGTCCAGGTCGATCGCCTCCAGCAGTTCCCTTGCGCGGGCGCGGATCTTGCGCCGGTCGATGAAGGGCAGGCCCGGGATCAGCTTCGGGAACCCGTTGATGAACAGGTTCTCCTCGATCGTCAGGTTCTTGAAGAGGTTCAGTTCCTGGTGGATGAACGCGATGCCGGCGGCCTCGGCGTCCCGTGGGCCCTTGGGGCGATAGGGCTGCCCGTCAATGGTCATCCTGCCCCGGTCCGGCTGATGGATGCCGCCCAGGATGTTCATCGTGGTGGACTTGCCCGACCCGTTCTCGCCGATCAGGCCGAGCACGCGTCCACGGCCAAGCTCGAAGCTCACGTCGTGCAGGACCTGAACGCCAAAGAAGCTCTTGCACAGGCCATCAATGGAAAGGAGCGCCGCCTGGACCGGGGCGGCAGCCTGCTTCTGGAACATCAGCTGCGCCCCCGCAGACGCTGGCGCTGCGCATCGACGATGGCGGCGAGTAGGATCACCCCGCCCTTGATCGCGAACACGCCGGCCAGCGACAGGCCCAGGAGCTGCAGGCCCTTGTCCACCGTGGTCAGGAACAGAGCGCCGAACACCACCCAAAGAACCTTTGCCTTGCCGCCGAACAGGGAAACGCCGCCGATCACGGCAGCACCGACCACATCCAGAAGGATGCGCTGGCCCAGCACCGGCGTGCCGGTCTCCAATCGCGCGGTGTAGACGACCGCCGCCAGGCCGGCGCAGACGCCGGAGATCACGTAGGCCCAGAACATTGCCTTGCGCACCGGCACGCCCGAGACGAGGGCGGCATGCGGGTTGATGCCGATCGCGAACAGCCAGCGCCCGAACAAGGAGTGGCTGAGGGCGACATGCGCGATGACGCAGACGAGGATCGCGATCAGCAGCGAGAACGGCAACTCGAACAGCCGCCCCTGTCCCAGGAACACGAAGGCGCGCGGCAAGGAGCCGATCGAGCTGCCATCGTCGGTGAGCAGGGTGGTCACCCAGATGGCGGCCCCTGAAAAGAACATCATCGTGGTGAGGGTCACGATGAAGGGGGGCATGTTGAAACGGGTGGTGCACAGGCCGTTGAAGGCGCCGACCGCACCGCCCACCCCGGCGAACGCGAGAATGCCCAGCGTCACCACCACGAAGACCGGTGCACCGACCAGCGGCCCGCCATCCATGGTGATCACGGCCGCGCCCAGCACGCTCGAGAAGGCGAGCACCGACGTGGCGGACAAGTCGATACCGGCCACCACCAGCACGAACATCTGGCCCACGGCGACGATCAGGAGCGGGATCATTCCGGCCAGGACATCGCGCCAGGTTTCAGGCGCCAGGATTTCCGGCACGGCGATGGCCATGCCAAGCACATAGGTGACCGTCAGGAGCAGCACGAGATACTCGGACAGCAGCAAGCGACGCCAAAGCGGCAAACCGGCTGCCGGTGCTGGGCGGTCAAGCGTCGTCGTCTGCGCCGGGGTCATGCAGGCTCCGAAGGGTCACACGGGTCCAGAGAAAATGGAAAGCAAAGGACGAGCGGCAGCCGCCGCCCGTCCGCCATGGAGACGATGAAGGTCAGCCGGAAGAGGGCTTGCCGCCGTTCTTCTCCCAGACGATGTAGCCCCACATCTCGTCGCGGACCTGCTCCATGTTGTCCTGGGTGATCACGAAGCCCGGGTCGAGCAGGAGCTTCTCGGGCTTCTGGCCGGCCCACATGTCCTTGAAGGCCTGGAACGCCATGTCGACCTCCAGGAACAGGTTCTGCACACCGCAGGCGTCCAGGTAACCGTCCAGGATGCGCTGGTAGGCCCCGTCGTCGCCATCGAATCCGCCGAAGATGACATGGCCTTCCTCGTCGCGCTTCTTCCACATGTCGAAGGTCTCAAGCACCTGCTGGATCTGCGGGTGCATGAAGTCCGACGAGGTGAACAGGAAGTTGATGTCCGGGTTGGCCTGGAGCGCGTTCATCAGCCCGGCGAAGGCCTTGTCGGCGTTCCATTCGGTGGCGACGCGCGCCACCACCTCGATCATGTCCTGGTGCTGGTCGACGATGTCGAAGAAGCCGTCGCGACGCTGGATGGCGTTCACGTCGCCAAGATCGCCGATCAGGATGCAGGCCTTGTACTGGCCGCCCTTGCGCTTGGCCTCGTCCACCATGAACTGCACGGTGTCGCGGGTGATCTGGCGGTTGTCGGCCTGGATCGCCACCGAGTAGGCATCGGATTCGGCCGGCGGGCGGTTGAAGTGGACCATCGGGATGTTGGCTTCGTTGGCCGCCCGGATCGCAGGAATCACCGCCTTGCTGTCGGTCTGGATGATCAGGATCCCGTCCACCTTACGGGCGATCATCGCCTTGACCTGCTCGAACTGCTTGTTGTCGTCGAAGTTCGAGATGTTCTCCAGCAGCTCCCATCCGTTGGCCTTGCCCTTCTCCTTCATGATCTCCAGGCCAGACACCCAGAAGGGAGAGACCAGGCTGTCGAACAGGAGGGCCACGGTCTTGCCTTCCTGGGCCTTGACCATGATCGGCAGGCCGGCAGTGCCGGCCGCCAGCAGGCTGCCAATGGTAAACTCACGACGCGCCAGTTTCATGACGTTCGACCTTCCCTGATTCTGGACGGTGCTCTGTTGTAGCTGCCCGACCCCGAGGCGGGATGGCCGTCTGGCACCTGTCATGCCATCAGACAGTATGAAGACTGTTGGTCCTCGTCAATCCGGCGGACCTGTGCGGCCGGGATGGTTCAGGATCAAAGGGCACTAGCCTGGACCCAGGCCTGCTATAGATGAGCGCGAAAGCGGCGCTCGCCCCAGGGCGCCGGCAGGTTCAAGTTGGAGCACGAATCGATGCGCGAGGCAGTGGCGGTATTCGACGACGCGGTATCGCTGGAAGCGGCGGTCGCCGAACTGCGGGAAAGCGGCTTCGCGGAAGAGGATCTGAGCATTCTGGCGGGCGAAGAAGCCATCCAGGAGAAGCTTGGGCACAGCTATGCGGAAGTCGAGCAGGCCGAGGACGACCCTTCTGCACCGCGCGAGCAGGTGATCCCTGCCTCCGACCTTGCCGCGCACGAGCGCACCTTGGTGAATGCCTACTCGGTCATGCCGATCCTTCTGGGCGCCGGCGTGGTGGTGGCGACCACGGGGCCCCTAGCCGCGCTGGTCGTGGGTGCCGTCGCGGGGGGAACGCTGCTCAGCACCACGCTGGCCGGGCTGATGGATGCCCGTTATGCCGAGCATCTGGACGAACAGTTGCAGAAGGGCCGGGTCCTCTTGTGGGTGCGCACGCCCGACGCCGCGAAGGAGCAGGCTGCGGTGGCGCTGCTGACCAAGCATGCCGGCCACGACGTGCACGTGCACGAAGTGAAGCCGGACCAGCAGAGAAACTGAGGCCAAGTTGCTGGATGTTGGCACTCCACGGCACGCCTTCACCCTTAGCTTTCAATTCCTGTTGCTGCGGACCCGGCTGACCGCATCTCTCCAGCCCGCGACGAGCCTAGTTCTTTCGCTCGTCGCCATGGACGGCGAGAACTGTTGTTCTCGGCTCCAGGATCGGCCGATTTCCTCCAGGTCACCGTAGAGCCCGATGCCCAGGCCAGCCAGATAGGCTGCGCCCAAGGCGGTGGTCTCGATCACTTCGGGACGCTCGACCGGGATGGCACAGATGTCCGCCAGCCACTGGCAGACCCAGTCGTTGGCGACCATCCCGCCATCGACCCGCACCGAAGCCGGCAGACCGGCACCGCCGCTGGCCTCGACATCATCCTTCATCGCGGCCAGGAGGTCGGCGGTCTGGTAGCCAACGGCTTCCAGGCTGGCGCGGACGATGTGGCGGTGGCTGGTGTCCCGGGTCAGGCCGAAGATGGCGCCCCTGGCGTCGGGATCCCAATAGGGAGCGCCAAGGCCGGTGAAAGCCGGGACCAGGTAGACTCCGGCATTATTGTCCAGAGAGCGCGCCATGGCATCGGTCTCTGCCGCGCTCTTGATGACGCCCAGTCCGTCGCGCACCCATTGGATGGCAGCGCCGGCCACGAAAATCGCGCCCTCCAAGGCGTAGGTCACCTCTCCGTTCAGGCGCCAGCACAGCGTGGTCAGCATCCGGTTGCGCGAGGCCACCATCTCCTTGCCGGTGTTGAGCACGGCGAAGCAGCCGGTGCCGTAGGTGCTCTTCATCATGCCGGGCTCGAAGCAGGCCTGGCCGAAGGTGGCGGCATGCTGGTCGCCGGCGATGCCGCGGATCGGAATGGCTTGGCCGAACATGGCGGGGCTCGTCTCGCCGAAATCCCCGGCGCTGTCCCGCACCTCCGGCAGCAATGCCCGCGGAATGCCTAGGCGCTGCAGCAGGTCATCGTCCCATCGCTGGTGCCGGATGTCGAACAGCATGGTCCGGGCGGCGTTGGTCGCATCGGTGGCATGGACCCTGCCGTCGGTCAGGTTCCAGAGCAGCCAGCTGTCGACCGTCCCGAAGGCGAGTTCCCCCCGCTCGGCCATCCCCCTGGCGCCCGGTACATGCTCGAGCAGCCAGGCAAGCTTGGTCCCTGAAAAATAGGAGTCGATCACGAGCCCCGTGCGCTCGCGGACGAGTTCCCCCAGCCCCTCGGCTTCCAGCTCGCGGCAGATCTGGGCGGTCCGGCGGTCCTGCCAGACGATGGCACGGTAGATCGGCCGCCCGGTGGCGCGCTCCCACAGTACGGTGGTCTCACGTTGGTTGGTGATGCCGATCGCCACGATCGGTCGGCTGTTGGCCTTGGCCAGCACCTCGCGGCACACATCGAGCGTGTCCTGCCAGATCTCCGTGGCGTCGTGCTCGACCCGGCCGTCGAACGGGAAGTGCTGGGTGAGCTCCCGCTGCGCGCTGGCAGTAGCCCGGCCAAAGCGGTCGAACAGGATGGCTCGGGTCGAGGTGGTGCCCTGGTCGATAGCGAGCAGCAATTCCCCTGCCATGTCTCCTGCCTCCCGTCGGTGACGCTTCTTGCTTGGCCGTCCAACGATAGCGGCACGCAGGAACAACGGCAATAAACATCAAAATTTATGTATTATAGAATTCCTTACACCATGTAGAATGATAATATTCTCGATTTTACGGAGACGAATCCGTATTCCACGGTCCGGTCGTTCGTCCCAAGGCCCCGCCATGATTCCGATCGCCATTGACCCCCGTCTCGTCCCGATCGCCTTGATAGGGGCAGGTGAAAGCATGCGGCGTCGCATCGACTGGCTGCGCCAGGGTGGTGCCGCGCATCTCACCGTGTTCGCCGAGGACCCCGGCTTGGAGGGCGTTGTTCAGATCGCCCGGATGCCGGAGGCGGAGGAACTAGCGCAGTTCCGGATCATCTGGATTACCGGACTGGATCCGACGATTGCCGAGCCGATCGCCCGGGACGCCCGTGCCGTCGGCCTGCTGGTCAACATCGAGGACCACATGCCCTACTGCGACTTTCACACCCCTGCTTTGGTCCGCCGTGGCGATCTGCTGGTGGCGATTTCCACCGGTGGCAAGAGCCCCGGCCTGGCGATGCGGCTGCGCAGCTGGCTGGAGCGACAGCTCACCGACGAATGGGCGGCACGGCTGGAGACCATCGCGCGCAAGCGGGCCGCCTGGCGCCGAAGGCCCCGCCGCCTGGAGGAACTGGCCACGCTCACCGATGCCGTGATCGACCACAAGGGCTGGCTCGAGCCCATCGATCGCTCTCAACATTCCCATCATGGCGAACCCGCGCCGCTCCTCGCCAACCCCGCGCACTGAGATCCGGACCATGGCCAGCCCGTCCCGCGCCCTGCCGCTCCTGCCCTCGACGGCACCGTTCTCCGACACGGCGATCCAGGCGCTTAACGCCGGACTTGCCGAGAGCAGCCCGGAACAGCGTACCTGGCTTGCTGGCTTCCTGGCCGGTTATGCCGCGGCGACCGGCACTGCACCCGCTGCAGCACAGGGGGTCCCCGCTGCCGGAACCAAGCGCAAGGTTCCGCTGACGATCCTCTATGCTACCGAAGGCGGCAACACGGAGGCATTCGCCCAGAAGTTCGCGAAGACGTCCGCCAAGCAGGGCTTCGCACCCAAGATCCTCGACATGGGCGAGATCGAGCCGGCGGCGCTGGCTGACGTCGAGAACCTTGTCGTGATCGCGTCGACCTGGGGCGAGGGCGATCCGCCGGCGCGTGCCGTGCCGTTCGCCGAGGCGTTCTTCGCCGAGGGAGCGCCGAGGCTGGAAAAGACCCGCTTCGCCGTGCTGGCCCTGGGCGACACCGCCTATACCGAGTTCTGCGCGTTCGGGCGCAGGCTGGACGAGCGGCTGGCCGAGCTGGGTGCGGTCCGGGTGCTGGACCGGGCGGACTGCGACGTGGACTTCGAAGGCCCGGCCGCTTCCTGGTCGGCCGAGGTGATCAAGACATTCACCCCTACCCAGGTCGACGAGCCGAGCGCCGAGATCATCCATCTGGATCGCTTCGCCCGCTCCGACGAGCAGGAATGGAGCGCCAGGCACCCGTTCTTCGCCCCGCTCGCCGAGCGGGTCACGATCACCTCGTCGCGCTCCTCGCGCGAGACAATCCATGTCGAGCTGGACCTGACCGACTCGGCGATCACCTACGAGCCCGGCGACAGCCTCGCGGTGGTGCCGGAGAACGACCCTGCCCTGGTCGAGCGGATCCTGGAGCGGCTGGGCCTGGGTGGCGACGAGGCGCTGGCGCGCGAAATCGTGCGCGGCAAGGACGTGACCACGCTGTCCAGGACCACGCTCGAAGCCTGGAACCGGCTGCACCCCCACGCCCAGCTCGCCGAGATGCTGCAGGGCGACGGCTGGCGCGGCTTCGTGGTCGACCGGCAGCTGATCGACCTGTTCGAGACCTTTGGCGCCCCCATCGGCAAGGAAGAGCTGCTCAAGCTGCTGCGGCCCTTGCCCGCCCGCTCCTATTCCATCGCCAGCGCCCCGTCGGCGCATCCGGAAGCGGCGCACCTGCTGGTGTCGGTGGTCCGCTGGCAGAGCCATGGCTACCAGCGCGCCGGCGTCGCCTCGACCTTCTTGGCCGACCGGATCGGCAAAAACCAGAAGGTCGGGGTGTTCCTGAAGCCCAACCGGCATTTCCGGCTGCCGGCCGACCCGTCGGCCAGGGTGATCATGATCGGCCCCGGCACCGGGGTGGCGCCGTTCCGCGCCTTCCTGCAGCACCGCGCCGAGACCGGGGCGCCCGGCGAGAACTGGCTGTTCTTCGGCGAACGCAACTTCACCCACGACTTCTACTACCAGACCGAGCTGCAGGGCATGAAGGAGGACGGCGTGCTCAACCGCATCGACCTGGCCTTCTCGCGCGACCAGCCGGAGAAGATCTACGTCCAGGACCGCATGTGGCAGCAGCGCAAGGACCTGTGGGCCTGGCTGCAGGACGGCGCCCATTTCTACGTGTGCGGCGACGCCAACCAGATGGCGAAGGACGTCGACCAGACCCTGAACCGCATCGCGATCGAGGAAGGCGGCCTGTCCGACGACAAGGCCAAGGCCTGGCTGCTCGACGCCACCAAGTCCGGCCGCATCCAGCGCGACGTCTACTAGAAGAAGCCGATCCATGAGCACGCTCTCGAAGAACGAGACCATCAAGGAAAAGAGCCGGGGCCTGCGCGGGACGATCGCGGAGGGGCTGACCGACAACATTACAGGCCAGCTGCCCGAGGACGACACCCAGCTCACCAAGTTCCACGGCTTCTACCAGCAGGACGACCGCGACCTGCGCCCGGAGCGGCGCAAGAAGTTCCTGGAGCCGGCCTACAGCTTCATGATCCGCGTCCGGCTGCCGGCGGGGGTGTGCACGCCGGCACAGTGGCTGGCGATGGACGAGATCGCGACTACCTACGCCAACCACTCGCTGCGGCTGACCACACGGCAGACCTTCCAGTTCCACGGGGTCATCAAGACCAACCTCAAGCGCACCATGCAGGCGCTGAACAACGCGCTGGTGGACACGATCGCGGCCTGCGGGGATGTCAATCGCAACGTCCTGGCCAGCTCCAATCCGCATGTCTCCAGGACGCACGAGGAAGCCTACGAGCTCGCCCGGCAGATCAGCGAGCACCTGCTGCCCAGGACCCGCGCCTGGCACGAGATCTGGCTGGACGGCGAGAAGGTCGCCGGCGGCGAGGCAGAGGAGGAGCCGATCTACGGCAAGACCTACCTGCCGCGAAAGTTCAAGGCGGTGGTGGCGGTCCCGCCGGACAACGACGTGGACATCTTCGCCCAGGACCTGGGCTTCATCGCCATCCTGGACAAGAAGGGCAGGATCACCGGCTGGAACGTCACGGTCGGCGGCGGCATGGGCATGACCCACGGCGAGACCGCCACCTTCCCGCGTACCGCCGACGTCATGGGCTTCTGCACCACCGAGCAGGCACTGACCGTGGCCGAGCACGTGGTGACGGTGCAGCGCGACTGGGGCAACCGTTCGGACCGCAAGAACGCCCGGCTGAAATACACGATCGAGCGGCACGGGCTGGACACGTTCCGCGCCGAGGTCGAGAAGCGCTGCGGCTTCAAGCTGGGCGCCCCCAAGCCGTTCAAGTTCGACGACAACGGCGACCGCTATGGCTGGGTGCAGGACCATGCCGGCTCATGGCACTTCACCCTGTTCGTCGAGAACGGCCGGATCAAGGACACCGACGAGAAGAAGCTGCTCACCGCGCTGCGCGAAATCGCCAAGGTTCATGACGGCGAGTTCCGGCTCACCGCGAACCAGAACCTAGTCATCGCCAAGATCGCGCCGGAAAAGCGGCTGCTGATCGAGCAGATGCTGACCGAGTACGGCCTGGTCGGCCAGGAAACGGCGCTGCGCCGCTCGGCCATGGCCTGCGTGGCGCTGCCGACATGCGGCCTGTCGCTGGCCGAGGCGGAGCGCTACCTGCCGGACCTGGTGACTGCGCTGGACGAGACAGTGCGCGAAGCTGGCCTCGAACAGGATTCGATCACCATCCGGATGACCGGCTGCCCGAACGGCTGCGCGCGCCCCTACCTTGCCGAGATCGGCCTGGTCGGCCGCGGCCCCGGCACCTACAACCTGTACCTGGGCGGCGCCTTCGATGGCACCCGGCTGAACAAGCTCTACCGGCGCGACGTCCAGCACGACCGGATCATCGCCGAACTCTCGCCGCTGCTGCGGGCCTATGCAGCCGAGCGGAGCGATGGCGAGCGTTTCGGCGACTTCGTGATCCGCAAGGGCGCGATTGCGGCGACGACAGCAGGCCGCCATTTCCACGACGACCTGCCGCCCGAGGTGGACAGCACGGTGGCGGCCTGACCACCAGCATCAGGAGCAAGGGCGAGCCGCAATGGGCGGCGCTCGCATGGTTGTTTCTACCGCGGCAGGATCCGGCAGGGGCTGGATCCTGCCGATCTCGCCTCAGCTCTCTTCCGGCTTCACCAGAAGGTCGTCGAGTGTCTGGCCAAGCTGCTCGGTGACGTAGCCGCCAACATGGAACACCCAGCCATCGGTCCGAGCGGCAAGGCGCGCCGCTTCCTCCTTCACCTCCGCGGACGCCGTGCTGTCGGCGGTGACCGATCCGACCCGCAGCCAGCTCGCATCGGGCAGGCTGATCCAGGTCAGCACCACCGTCAGCCCATCGAAGGTTTCCACCCGCACCCGTTCCGGCACGTCGGGAAACGCCACCTCCTGGGCGGGACGAACGTCGAGAAGGGTGAGTTGTGAGAGGACCTGCGAAAGTTCCTCCAGCTTGGCCTGATCCGCCGCCTCCTTGGCCGGAACCCCTGCCAGATCGAACTGGGTCGCCTCGGGCCCTGCCCGGCTGGTGGTGACCAGCACCCCGTCCTGCGGCTCCAGCGACACGAGCTTTACCCGCTCAGGCGCGATGTCGATCACTTCGCTGGAGATCCATTCCGCCGCCGAGGTGGGCAGGGTGATCTCGGCATCGGTGAGCCAGGCTTGGTTGTCGTCGGCCAGACGCACATAGGTGCCGGTCCGGCCGGGCCCGAACACGCCGAACGCACGCTTGCCGACCACCAGGTCGGCAACGACCTCGCCCGCCGCGTCCTGGAGCAGGATCCGCCGGGACCGGCTGTCGGGAGCGGCCGGATCGCCCAGTTCCAGCCTCGGCAGCCTTTCGGGCAAGGCGGTCTTCGCCTCGACGATCCGCAGGGTGCCGAGCTTGCGCAGGAGGCCGACGATCGCCTGTTCATCGGCAGCAAAGCCGTTCTTCTGCGCCACGACCCACCCTGCATCCTCCTTCCGCTCCAGGCTCGCGGCACCGTCCGGACCGCTGACATCAATCCGCACCACGTCGTTGATCCGGGGAGCCAGGGTCGGAGCCAGCGGCTGGTCCAGGCTGGTGGAAACCAGCGGCCGGTCCTGCATCACCAGGGCCGCCGTGGCCAGGATCACCGAAACGCCGGCAATGCCGGCCAACATCAGGAAATTGCGGGGCTGCATGCTCTGGCCTCCTCAGCCGCTGGCCGGTCTGAAGTGCTTGCGCGTCCGGCTGCGCCGGACCAGCGCCACCAGGATCGCGACCAGCGCCACCGCGAGCGGCACGGCCAGGATGTTGATCAAGGTAAGGCGATCCTCCAGGCGCTCGATCTCCTGGCGCAGGGCCAGCTGCACGGCGCGTAGTTCAGCGCGCAGTTCCAGCATGCGTGCCCGGAAGCCCTGCACCTCGATCCGCTGCGCCTCCGAAAGCACCAGGCCGTCCTGGTCCTGCCCCAGACCGCCAAGATCCTGGAGCTTGGCCTGCACCTCTTCCAGGTTGGCGGTCAGCTCGTCCTCCTTCACCCGGTAGATCGCCTCGGCATCGCGCTGCAGTTCGTCGATCCGGGTGAAGGGACGCAGGGTGATGTCGCGCCCGCGCAAGGACAGAAGCACTTCGGAGCCGGCCAGCGTGTCCAGGAGGTTCAGGACAAGGTCGGCATTGGAGGCGACCGGCGTCAGACCGGCCTGACCCATGCCCGGTGACTGCGCCAGCCAGGATTGATCCTCCAGGAGATCGGAATCGGCGACCAGCACGATGTTCACCGGCTGCTTCGTTTCGGTCAGATGTGCCGCCGGGTCGGGCGCCGCCGGATCGTCGCTGGCGGGTGCCGCCGGGTAGGCGCTCTCGGTGGGGCCCGTCACCCTAGCCACGAGAGTCAGGGGTTCATTGCCCGGCTGGAAACTGCGCAGCACCTCGATCGGATCCGGATAGGCGCGGATCGGGCCCGCTTCGAGCAGGCCCGCCTCGGGGCCGGTCTGCACCAGCGGCTCGAAGCTGGTGGACGCACCGTCGAGCGGGCGCAGCACGCCCGGCGTCATCATGTTGATGACGTCCAGGTTGGCGACCGCCGGATCGTCGCCGGTGACGTTCTGCTGGCTGAGCGACAGCCAGGGCAGATAGGGCAGCACCTGCTGGCGTCCGCCTTCCTGAGGGATCGAGACCTGCCGGGCCGCATCGGGGTCGGCGGCGATCTGGTCGGGCACTAGTTCCACGCCCCAGGCCGCCAGCAGGCCATCGACCTGGGCGGCAAAATCGCCCGCGACCTGGACGGCAGCCTGGGCCGCTTCCGAATAGGGGTCGACAAAGGCCAGGACCCGGCCGCCGCGCATCACGAACTGGTCGATGGCGTAGAGGTTCTGCTCGGGCAGGTCGTCCGGCTGCACCAGCATCAGCACCTGGATCGCCGGGTCGATGACGTATTCCTCCCCGGTCAGCATCCGCACGTCGTAGAACTGGCGGAGCTGGGTGAGGATCTGCCAGGGCAGCTGGCCGTTCTGCATGCTGCCTTCCAGCGGCAGACCGGTGATGATGCCGAGCACCGGCTTGTCCGGCCGGGAGAGGTTGTAGACCAGCCGGGTCAGGTCATACTCGAGGAACCGCTCCCGGTCCGGGCTCAGCATCGCGATGACGTCGGTGTCGTCGGTAGTGTTGGAGCCGGCGACGCCCAGGAAGGCCGTGGTCTGCTCCGGGCCCGGGATCGGCTGCAGTCCAAAGCCGACAGCCCGGTCCTCCTCCTGGGAGAATGGCTGCGGGTCGATGACCTGGAGTTCGATCTTGCCGCCCGCTGCCTCCGCAAACGACTGCAGCGTGTCACGCGCCTGCTGCGCATAGGTCCACAAGAACGGGTTGGTCTCGCGCAGGAGCGAAGAGACATAGAAGCGCAAGCGCACCGGCTCCTGGATCTCCTCCAGCATGGCGCGGGTGCCGTCCGACAGGGTGAACTGCCGGTTCTCGGTGAGATCGAGCTTCGGGCCGCGCAAGGCGATGCCGGAGAACACGTTGAAGGCGAGGAACGCGATCAGGGCCAGGGGGATGCCCAGGATGGACAGCGTGCGGCGGTCGAGATGCATGATGTCAGCCCGCCTTCTTGAGATCGACCAGGAGTTTGTTCACGAACAGCGCGGTGCCGATCAGGGTGAGCAGGAACACGGCGCTGGTGAGTGGCAGCGAGCCTTTGCTCAGCGCCATGAAGTGGGTGATCAGGCTGAAGGACGCGACCAGGTCGACCAGGAAGTCCGGCGCCCAGGCCCGAAATGCCGCCAGCACCATCTCCACGCCGCTCATCAGGAACAGGAAGCACAAGGCGGCACCGAGCACGAACGCCACCACCTGGTTCTTGCTCACCGCCGACATGCATGAGCCGAGCGAAAGAAAGCAGCCGGCGACCAGCCAGCTGCCCAGGTAGCCCATGACGATCACCCCGTTGTCCGGATCGCCGAGCCAGTTGACGGTGATCCAGATCGGGAAGGTCAGGAGGAGGGCGATGCCGCAGAACACCCAGGCCGCCAGGAACTTGCCCAGGACGAGCGGAAAGCTGCCGACCGGCAGGGTGCTGAGCAGTTCGATGGTCCCTGAGCGACGCTCCTCCGACCAGAGCCGCATCGCCACCGCCGGCACCAGGAACAAATAGAGCCAGGGATGGAACAGGAAGAAGGACGAGAGGTCGGCCTGGCCCCGCTGGAAGAACCCGCCAACATAGAAGGTGAAGGCGCTGGTCGCGGCCAGGAAGATGATGATCAGGACATAGGCCACCGGAGTCGTGAAGTAGCTCGCGAGTTCGCGAGCGAACACGGTCGCGGTCTGACGTAGGCGCATCGCTGAAAGAGCTCCGTCAGTGCGTGGGCTGCATGGTCGTGAGCTTGCGGAACACGTCGTCCAGCCGTCCGGTCTCGATGCGGAAGTCCTGGATCTCGATACCCGCCTCGACCAGCCGGTCGGCGACCACCGAAGCGATCCGTTCTCCCTGGACCGGCACCACCAGGAGGTCGTGACCGTCGGCGGCATGGTTCATCCGGCGGATCTCGTAGATGGCGGGCAGGTCGTCCAGGGCCGCCACGGCCGCGTCGACCTGCTCGGGGAGCAGGCGCAGCGCCACTGCGTCGTGCCATTCCGAGTAGGCCTGGAGCTGCATGGGCGTGGCATCCGCCACGACCCTGCCGCGGGCGATGACGATGGCACGGGTGCAGACGGCACTCACCTCCTCCAGGATGTGGGTGGAGACGATGATGGCCTTCTCCGGAGCCATGGCGGCGATCAGGCCCCGCACCTCGTGCTTCTGGTTGGGATCCAGGCCATCGGTCGGCTCGTCCAGGATCAGGACCGGCGGGTCGTGCAGGATGGCGGCAGCGAGACCGACCCGCCGCTTGAAGCCCTTGGAAAGAGTCTCGATCGGCTTGTAGGCAACCTCGGAGAGGTCGGTGCGGTCGATGACCGTGGCGATGGCATGGCGGCGCAGGCGTCCGGTGATGCCGCGCATTGCTGCCACGAACTCGAACAGGGCAAGAGGGGTCATGTCGCCGTAGAGTGGGGCACCCTCCGGCAAATAACCCAGCGCCCGACGCGCCTCGATCGGCCTTGCCTCGACATCCTCTCCCATGATCAAGGCATGGCCGGAGGACGGCGTCAGGAAACCGGCCAGCATCCGCATCGTGGTCGACTTCCCCGCACCGTTCGGCCCAAGGAACCCGACCACTTCGCCGCGCCGGACGCCGAAACTGATGCGGTCCACCGCCGTGAAGCGGCCGAAATGTCGTGTCAGCTGATCGAGGCGAACCGCCTGCTCCATCGTCCCATCCTACCGGCAACTCCGAAATGGCGCCGCTGTGATCGCCCGGACGCTGTTGGACGTCCAGGCCCTTGCGCGCAAGCGTGATCAACGGTCACGCGGTGGCCCGACCAGCAGCCGAAGCGGCGTCCTTGTCAGTGGGCGTCCCTGTTTATTACCCTTTGGGATCGCAAGAAGCGCCAGGCACTGCCAAAGGCCTGCGCCTGCGTATCGAGGGAGATCTTCATATCATGGCCGCTGCCGCCATTGGCGCCCCCCATGGGGCGAACTGGCTCCGGACCGGACGCACCCTTCCCGTGCTGGTGGTGACGCTTGCGATCCTGGCCATCTGGTATGCGGGAGCGGTCTGGCTCAATGCGCCGCAGGTCGTCGACCGTTATGGCGACGAGCCTTGGACCTGGACGCAGCTGGTCGAAGATAGCTGGGCCATGGACCGCCCGGTCCTGCCGGCCCCGCACCAGGTGCTGGCCGAGCTGAACAAGACGGTGCTCCAGACGGCGGCCACCTCGAAACGGTCCCTGGTTTATCATGCCTGGATCACGCTTTCCGCAACCCTGCTGGGCTTTGTGCTCGGGACCCTGCTGGGCATCCTCCTGGCGGTCGGGATCGTTCACGTGCGCACGCTCGACACCTCGCTGATGCCCTGGGTGATCGCCAGCCAGACCATCCCGATCCTGGCAATCGCCCCGATGGTCGTGGTGGTGCTGGGTTCGATTGGCCTTACCGGCCTCGTGCCCAAGGCGCTGATCTCGATGTATCTGTGCTTCTTTCCGGTTACGATCGGCATGGTGAAGGGCCTGCGCTCCCCGGATGTCCTTTCGCTGGAACTGATGCATACCTGGAGCGCCCGGCCGAGCCAGGTCTTGTGGAAGCTGCGCTGGCCAGCCTCCGTGCCTTTCCTGTTCGCTTCGCTGAAGGTGGCGATCGCGATCAGCCTGGTCGGCGCCATCGTCGGCGAGATGCCGACCGGAGCCCAGGCGGGCATTGGCGCCCGACTGCTCAGCGGCTCCTATTATGGCCAGACCGTGCAGATCTGGGCAGCCCTCGTCATGGGCTCGGTGATGGCGGGCCTGCTGATCGCAGCGATCGCCTGGATGGAGCGGATCACGCTGCGGGCAATGGGAACCAAGCCATGAGCGGACGGCTGGGCATCGGGCTCCTGCTCACGGCGCTGCTGCTGGCCGGCTGCTGGTGGGCGCTGGGCCAGGTCCACACCGGTCCTGTCGGGGCGCCGTTTTGGCTCGTGATCTGCGTGCTGCTGGTGGTCGCGTGGTTCGCGATGGACCGACTGGCCTCGATATCGGGATGGTCGAGGCTGGTGCCCATCATGTTTGGCGCCTGGCTGCTGTTCCTGTGGGAAGTGGCCGTCATCGGCTTCCAGGTGCCAAGGGTGCTCCTCCCGGCGCCCTCGGCGATCGGTAGCGTGTTCGTGGCTTCCCTCGACATGCTGCGCGCGGACTTCGTGCAGACCTTCGTCAGGGCAGTCATACCAGGCTGGGTGATGGGCTGCGGCTCCGGCTTCCTTGTGGCGCTGCTGATCGACCGTTCGCCGTTCCTGCAGCGCGGCCTCCTTCCGATCGGCAACCTGGTCTCGGCACTGCCGATCATCGGGGTGGCCCCCATCATGGTGATGTGGTTCGGGTTCGACTGGCAGTCGAAGGCCGCGGTCGTGGTGATCATGACCTTCTTTCCGATGCTGGTGAACACCACCGCCGGCCTGACCCAGACCAGCGCCATCGAACGGGACCTGATGCATTCCTATGCAGCCAGCTACTGGCAGACCCTGCTGGCGCTGCGCCTGCCTGCGGCCATGCCGTTCATTTTCAATGGCCTCAAGATCAACGCGACCCTGGCGCTGATCGGAGCATTGGTCGCGGAGTTCTTCGGCACGCCGATCGTCGGGATGGGCTTTCGTATTTCCACGGAAGTCGGGCGCATGAACCTGGACCTGGTCTGGGCAACCATTGCGGTAGCAGCCCTGGCGGGCTCGCTAAGCTATGCTCTGCTGGCAGCCATCGAGCGGATGGTCACCTTCTGGCATCCCTCCTATCGTCGCCAGCGTTGAGCGCAAACGGCCCGGGCGCAGATGAACCGGCCGAGGTGGGGAAAGGTTTGCTGATGAGGAATCTGGCACTGGCATTGGTGGCCGTCACCGGCCTCACCGCGGCATCGGCAGCCGAGGCCGCCGACCAACTCACCCTGCAGCTCAAATGGGTCACCCAGGGACAGTTCGCCGGATACTACGTCGCCAAGGACAAGGGCTTCTACGAAGAGGTGGACCTCGACGTGGAGATCAAGCCGGGCGGGCCCGACATCGCCCCTCCCCAGGTCATCGCCGGTGGCGGGGCCGACGTGATCGTCGAGTGGATGCCGGCAGCGCTGGCATCCCGGGAGAAGGGGGTACCGCTCGTCAACATCGCCCAGGTGTTCGAGAAGTCCGGCATGATGCTGACCTGCCGCAAGGACAGCGGGATCGTCGACCCGAAGACGGACTTTCCCGGCCGGACGCTGGGCGTCTGGTTCTACGGCAACGAGTATCCCTTCCTCTCGTGGATGGCCACGCTCGGCATCCCGACAGAGGGTGGCCCGGACGGCGTCACCGTGCTGAAGCAGGGCTTCAACGTGGATCCGCTCCTGCAGCGACAGGCCGACTGCATCTCCACCATGACCTACAACGAGTACGGTCAGGTGCTCGACGCCGGGATCAAGGAGGAGGACCTGACGGTCTTCAAGTACGAGGACCAGGGAGTCGCGACCCTTGAGGACGGGCTGTACACGACCGAGGAGAACCTCGCCGACCCCGAGATGGCGGACAAGCTCGCGCGGTTCGTCAAGGCGTCGATCAAGGGTTGGGAATATGCTGCGGCGAACCCGGACGAGGCGGCCGAGATCGTGCTGGAGAACGATGCCACCGGCGCGCAGACCGAGGCGCACCAGCAGCGGATGGTCCGCGAGATTGCCAAGCTGATCGGCTCGGGCGGTGAAAAGGGAATCGGTTATCTCGATCCGGCGGACTATGAGCGGACCGTCAAGGTGCTGCTCTCCGGCGGCTCAGATCCGGTCATCAGCAAGGAGCCGACCGGCGCCTGGACCCACGACATCTTCGAGGCAGCGCAGAACTGATCTGCGGCCGGGTTTGATGCAGTCATGAAAGGGAGGCCGCCCGTGCATGTCTCGGGCGGCCTTTTGCGTCACCAGCACGATCATTGCATAGGTGCGGCCCGCGCTGCCTCAGGACCGGCCATCATCCACCCATCACATTGGATCGCGTCCGGCGCGGAAATCTCGCTTACGGATATGTGAAAGCGATATTGCATTCGGACTGGCTTTGTCAGACGCTCGGTTCTTGACTTCAAAACAAGAATCACAGGCCCTGTATGTACAGCACCATATCGCGATCGTCGTGTGGCGTAACCTAAATGGACAAGAAGAAGCCCCCAGCTGAAAGAAGACAGATCCCAAAGCAGGCGATCTCACTGCGCGTCGATGTCGATGTGCTGGAATGGTTCAAGTCCGGCGGACCCGGCTACCAGACGCGGATGTTGAAGGTACTGCGCGCCCATGTGCAGTCGGAGCGCGCCAGGTCGTCCCCGCAATCGCCCGCCTGAGCCTCCGTCGCCCGTTCAGATCCCGCGGACGCTCGCTTTTCCGGCGGGCTGGACCCAGATGCATGAGTCTGACCGCAGGTGAGCGCGGCCCAGGCACGTCCGGCGCGCTGGTGGAGGGAGAGTTCCGTCATGGCCAAGGAAATTTTCTGCGCGTTCGGCGTGGATGTGGATGCCGTCGCCGGCTGGCTCGGCTCCTATGGCGGCGAGGACAGCCCCTGCGACATCAGCCGGGGCATGTTCAGCGGCGAGGTAGGCGTGCCGCGCCTGCTCGAGTTGTTCAGGCGCTTTGGCATCGACACCACGTGGTTCGTGCCCGGCCATTCCATCGAAACCTTCCCAAGCCAGATCGAAGCCGTAGCCCGCGCCGGCCACGAGATCGGCATGCATGGCTACAGTCACGAAAATCCGATCGCCCTGACACCCGCCCAGGAAGAGGAGGTTTTCGACAAGTGCATCGAAGTGATCGAGAAGGTCGCAGGGAGAAAGCCGGTCGGCTATGTGGCGCCGTGGTGGGAGTTCGGGCCGAAGACGAATGAGTTGCTGCTGAGCAAGGGCATCAAGTACGACCACAGCCTGATGCACGACGACTTTACCCCCTACTATGCCCGGGTCGGCGACAGCTGGACCAAGATCGACTACTCGCAGAAGCCCGAGACCTGGATGAAGCCGCTCCAGCGCGGGCGGACCACCGACCTGATCGAGATACCTGCTTCCTGGTATCTCGACGACCTGCCGCCGATGATGTTCATCAAGGCGTCTCCGAACAGCCACGGCTTCGTCAATCCGCGCCATCTCGAAGAGATCTGGCGGGATCAGTTCGACTGGGTCTATCGCGAGATGGACTATGCCGCGTTCACCATCACCATCCACCCGGACGTGTCCGGCAAGCCGCAGGTCCTGCTGATGCTGGAACGGATCTTCCAGCACATCTCCAAGCATCCCGGCGTGCGCTGGACGACGTTCGAGACGATCGCCGACGATTTCGCCCGCCGCCATCCCCGGCACGAGACCCCTGCGGGCGATCCGGCCGCGGGCATCTGAACCATGTGCGGCCTGTGCGGGGTGCTCGCCGTCGAGCACTGGAGCGATCACCGGGCGGTCGGGGGCGGTGCCACCTTCCGCCAGGCGCGGGAGCGGCGCGCCGCCCTGGCCTCGGCCGTCCTTTCGCCCCGGCGCGCACGGGTTGCCGACTGGCAGGGCGCCAAGATGCAACTGACAACCGCCACCGGCCGGGTCGAGCTTGCCGATACCCTGGCCGATCTCTGGCACCGGGTCGATCGGGTGATGGGGCCGGTCGACCCGCTCGACCCGGCTTTCCTCGACCGCCTGGACGGCATCGCTTGAGCGGCAGGGGCGACAAGATCCCGGTCGACCTGCTGACCGGGTTTCTCGGCAGCGGCAAGACCACCCTGCTCGCACGCCTGCTGGCCAGCCCGGCCTTTGCCGACGCCGCCGTTCTCATCAACGAGTTCGGCATGGTCGGGCTCGATCACCTTCTGGTGGAAGCGGTCGATCCGGACACGCTGCTGCTCTCATCCGGCTGCATCTGCTGCACGATCCGGGATGACTTGGCGACCGCGCTGCGGGAACTCTGGGCCAAACGCGAGCGGGGGCAGGTTCCACCTTTCCGCCGGGTGGTGATCGAGACAACCGGCCTTGCCGACCCGACGCCGATCGTCGCGATCGTGGGGGTCGATCCGATGCTGCGCTGGCATTTCCGGATCGGCCGCGTGATCGCCACGGTCGACGCTGTCGCCGGACGGGCGACCCTGGCGCGCCACGATGAGAGCCGGCGGCAGGCGGCGATCGCAGACCGGCTGGTCGTGACCAAGGCGGATCTTGCCGAGGCGACGGAACTGTCAGCGCTTGAGGGCGTGCTTCGCGAGATCAATCCTGCGGCTCCGATCGCCCGGGCCGTGGCCGGCGAACTACCCGATGCCGCAGCCTTCCTGGACGCGCCGGCCGATGAACGCGAAGTTCGGCGGTGGCTTGCCCATGTCCCTGCCGGGCCTCGCCACGGCCAGATCGGCAGCTTTGTCCTGGCCCAGGACGAGCCGATCGAGTGGGCTGCCTTCGGCGTGTGGCTGAGCCTCCTGCTGCATCGTCACGGCGACCGCATCCTGCGCGTGAAAGGCCTCGTCCACACCACGGACCACCCCTCTCCGGTGGTCCTTCAGGGCGTCCAGCACGTCGTCTATCCGCCAAGCCATCTTCCGGCATGGCCGGACGGGCAGGTGGGGACACGGCTGGTGTTCATCGGCCAGGACCTGGACCCGGTGCTGATCCGCCGTTCCTTCCACAGCTTCCAGCGCCTCGGGCGCGCCGCAGCCGGCGGACCGGCAGGAAGCGATCGACTGGTCAATCCCGCCACGGCTTGAAAAACGAACGTTCGTTCGATATAACCTGTCGCATGCCTCGCCTGACTGACGACCAGCAGGGCGAGCGGCGCGCCCATATCCTCAGCGCCGCCTGCCGCTGCTTCACACGTGACGGGTTCCACCGCACCTCCATGCAAGCCATCTGCAAGGAGGCGGGGGTGAGTCCCGGCAAGCTCTATCTGTACTTTCCCAGCAAGGAAGCCCTGATCGCAGGGATGATCGAGGCGGACCGGACCGAGCTCGCCGCGGCGTTCTCCATGGCCGCTCGGTCGAGCGACGTGCTGACGGCCATGACGGCGGTGGGCCGTCGCTACTTCGTTGACGAGCCGCGCACCAAGTCGATGCTGACGCTGCAGATCTGGGCGGAAAGCGCTCGCGACCCGGTAATCCGGGCGCTGTGCATCGGCATCGAGCGCGAGGTGCGCCAGAACCTCATGTTCCTGTGCGAGACCCTGCGGGACCAGGGCAGGGTCGCCCCCGACGTCGACATCGATGCGGTGGTCGACGTCCTGATGCTGATGAGCGACGGGATCTTCAAGAGTCGGGCGCTCGACCCGACCTTCGACTGCGAACGCGCCATGGCCAGCCTTCTGGGCGTCCTCGCTTCCGGCTTGGCCGGTCACCTGAACCCGGGCAGGACCATCACCGAAGTGGAGCAGATCGCGTGACACGCTCACCAGCCACTCTCGCTCGAACTGTCCTGACAGCGGTGCTCGTTGCCTGGGGCAGCGCCGCCGCCGCGGAAGCGCCCGAGCCTGCAGCTGGGGTTGTGGCGCCCACGGTGACGGTCGTGACGGCAGCCGAGCGCGAGCTGGTGGCGCAGATCGTGGTGACTGGGACTCTGGCCGCACGTGACGAGGTGCTGGTAGGCCCGGAGATCGACGGCTCACGCATCGTCGAACTCCTCGTGGAGGAAGGCGATCGCGTGGCGAAGGGCCAGGTCCTGGTCCGCCTGTCGCGTGACCTCTGGGATGCCCAGCTCGCATCCATCGACGCCATGCTGGCCCGTGCCGAGGTAAGCGTTGCAGTGGCGCAGAGTCAGGTCGACGAGGCTGCTGCGGCGGCGGCCCAGGCTCAAGCGGATTTCGAGCGGGCTCAGGCGCTCGCCCGGAGGGGCAATACTTCCGAGGCGATCCTGGATGAACGCGAGGCCGCAGCAAGCTCGGCGCGGGCACGGGTCGCCACAGCCCAGCAGAGCGTCCGGCTGGCGGAGGCTCAGGTGGCGGAGGCGCGGGCCAAGCGCACCGAGATCATGGTCCAGATCGGGATGACCGAGATCAGGGCGCCGGCGGCCGGACGCATCAGCGAACGGCGGGCCCGCCTTGGCGCGCTGGCAGCGATGAACGGCGAGCCCTTGTTCCGGATCATCAAGGACAACGAGATCGAACTGCAGGCCCAGGTGGCCGAGACGATGCTGGCGACGCTGGAGCCGGGCCAGCCCGTCAACATCACCCCCACCGGACGCGACCATGCGATCCCGGGCGAGATCCGGCTGATCACCCCGCAGATCGACCCCCAGACCCGGCTCGGCAAGGTCAAGATCAGCCTGGAAAGCTCCGAGGGCCTGACCCTCGGCACGTTTGCCCGAGGCCGCATCGAGATCGCGCGTGAAGAGGGTGTGGTGGTGCCCATCAGCGCGGTTCAGTTCGCTCCCCGCCATCAGGAGGTGCAGGTCGTGCAGGACGGTCAGGTCGAGACCCGGATCGTCACGCTGGGACTGCGCACCAACGAGGCAGCCCTGATCGAGAGCGGCCTGGAGGCTGGAGAGAAGATTGTGGCGGTCTCCGGTACGTTCCTGCGCGATGGCGACAAGGTGCGGCCAGTCGAAGTCGAGGATCCGACGGTGCCGCTGGCCGGTGGCACTGAAGTCAGCGTCAAGAGCTGAGCGAAAGCCTTTCCCCTATGCGCCTGAACGTCTCCGCCTGGTCGATCCGCAAGCCGATGCCGGCCCTGGTGCTGTTCACGGTCCTGACCCTGCTGGGCATCTACACGTTCCAGAACCTGTCGATCACCCGCTTTCCCAACATCGACGTGCCGGTGATCGCCGTGACCGTCACCCAGTCGGGTGCCTCTCCATCCGAGCTGGAATCGCAGGTCACCAAGCGCGTCGAGGACGCCGTCGCCAATCTGACCGGGGTCAAGCATGTCGTCTCGACCATCACCGACGGCAGCTCGGTCACGGCGATCGAGTTCCGGCTGGAGGTCGACACCGACCGGGCACTGAACGACACCAAGGACGCCGTCGCCAAGATCCGCCAGGACCTGCCGCGTGGCATCGACGAACCGATCACCCAGCGGATCGACGTCGAGGGCCAGTCGATCCTGACCTATGCCGCGTCGGCACCGACGATGACGCTGGAGCAGCTTTCCTGGTACGCGGACGATACGACCCGCAAGGTGCTCCAGGGCCTGCCCGGTGTCGGCAAGATCGAGCGGCTGGGTGGTGTCGAGCGGCAGTTCGTGGTGGCGCTGGACCCGGACCGCTTGAATGCGCTGGGGATCACCCCGGCCGACGTGAACCGGCAGCTGAAGGCTACTGCGGTCGACATGGGCGGCGGCCGGGCTGAGGTGGCGGGACAGGAGCAGTCGATCCGGACCCTCGCCCAGGCCCGCTCGATTGCCGAACTCGCCGCCAGCAGCATCGCCCTGCCGGGCGATCGGACCGCACGTCTCGACGAACTCGGCACCATCACGGACAGTTATGAGGAACCCCGCAGCTTCGCCCGGCTCAACGGGGACACGCCGGTGGTCGCGCTTTCGGTGTATCGCGCCAAGGGCGCCTCGGAACTGGACGTGCGCAACCGGGTGCAGGCGGCGCTGGTGGAACTGGAGGCCCAGGATCCGCGGGTCAGCTACGAACTGATCGACGATTCGGTCCGCTACACGATCGGCAACTACGAGAGCGCCATGTCCACCCTCATCGAGGGCGCGATCCTGGCTGTAATCGTGGTGTTCGTGTTCCTGCGCGACTGGCGGGCCACCTTGATCGCGGCGATCACCCTGCCGCTGTCGGTGATCCCGACCTTCTTCGCCATGGAGCTCATGGGGTTCTCGCTCAACCTGGTGTCGCTGCTGGCGATCACCCTGGTCACGGGCATCCTGGTCGATGATGCGATCGTCGAGATCGAGAACATCGTCCGCCACATCAAGATGGGCAAGGCGCCCTATCGCGCTGCCATGGAGGCCGCCGACGAGATCGGCCTGGCGGTGATCGCGATCACCTTTACCATCGTCGCCGTCTTTGCGCCGGTGAGCTTCATGGGCGGCATTGCCGGGCAGTACTTCAAGCAGTTCGGCCTGACCGTCGCCGTCGCGGTGTTGTTCTCGCTGCTGGTCGCCCGCCTGATCACGCCGATGCTGGCGGCCTACTTCATGAAGGGCCACGGCCATGCCGAGCCGAAGGACGGGCGGGTCATGCGTGCCTACACCGCCCTGCTCGGCGCAACCGTGCGGCACCGCTGGCTGACGATGCTGGCGGGGATCGGCCTGTTTGCCTTGTCGATCTGGAGCACCGGCCTCCTTCCGACCGGCTTCATCCCGGATGAAGACAGCGGCCGCACCGTGGTCGCCCTGGAGCTTCCTCCCGGCTCGACCCTGGAGCGGACCCGCGCGGCCACCGACTTGGCGGTCCAGACCGTCCAGCAGATCCCCGAGGTGCGCCAGGTCCTGGTCATCGGCGGCTCCTCGCCAACCGGCACGCTGGAGATCCGCAAGGCAGCAATGTTCGTGCAGCTGACCCCGAAGGGGGAGCGCGAGCGCAGCCAGAAAGACATCGAACTGGAGATTGGCCGGCGTCTGGCCGACCTGCCGGATTTGCGCGCTTGGTACGTCAACGAGCGCGGCGACCGGCAGCTGTCGATCAGCGTGCTGAGCGACGACCCGGCGGCCCTGCGCCAGGGCGTGGGGGGTCTCGAAGCCGCGATGCGCCGGGTGCCGGGCTTCACCAACGTGGCTGCGAATGCCGGCGTGGAGCGTCCGGAAATCAGGGTGGTGCCGCGCCTGGACGAGGCCGCCCGCTTCGGCGTCTCCACCGATGCGATCGCCGAAGCGGTCCGCGTCGCCACGATCGGTGACACCGAGGCGAACATGGCCAAGCTGGACGCCGGCGACCGGCAGGTCCCGATCCGCGTCCAGCTGGAGACGGCCGCGCGAACCGACCTGGAACTCCTGCAGATCACCACGGTCACCGGCAGCGCCGGCGTGCCGGTGCCGCTGCTTGCCGTGGCCGACGTGCTGCCTGGGCAGGGTCCCTCCTCCATCGACCGCTACGACCGGGAGCGGCGGGTCGTGGTCGGGGCCGATCTGGCGCGCGGCATGCCTTTGGGCGAGGCAACCGAACTGGTCGCCTCCCTGCCCTACCTCAAGGACCTGCCGCCGGGCGTCCGCCAGCAGGCGACCGGCGATGCCGAGATCATGGGCGAGGTGTTCGGCGGCTTCGCTGCGGCAATGGGAGCGGGCCTGCTGATGATGCTGGGCGTGCTGATCCTGCTGTTCGGCAGCATCTTCCACCCGATCACCATCCTGCTCTCGCTGCCGCTCTCAATCGGCGGCGTGATCTTTGCCCTCGTTGTCACCGGGAATGCGATCAGCATGCCGGTGGTGATCGGCATCCTGATGCTGATGGGCATCGTGACCAAGAACGCGATCATGCTGGTCGATTTCGCGGTCGAGGAGCAGGCGCGTGGCACGCCCAAGAACCAGGCGATCATCGAGGCTGGCCGAAAGCGCGCCCGGCCGATCGTGATGACCACGATCGCCATGGTCGCCGGCATGCTGCCCAGCGCCTATGGCGTCGGCGACGGCGGCGAGTTCCGCGCGCCCATGGCGATCGGCGTGATCGGCGGCCTGATCGTGTCCACCCTGCTCTCGCTGGTGTTCGTGCCGAGCTTCTACTCGGTGGTGGGAACGCTGGAGGCGTTCATCGGGCAGCTGTTCCACCGCGTGCTCGTACTCAACGACCCGGACGAACCCGATCAAAAGGATCCACACCTGCCGGCGGATCAGCCGGCCGCATAGCCGGCGTCGCTTCTTGCCTGTAGAGCCTGTCCGCAGGACCTTGCGTGGAGGACGCCTTGCTGCGGCGGACGTATGATCGACTGATGCGCGAAGCCACCAAGCCGGGGGCCGAGCGGGCGCTGGCAGCGGTGAGCTTCGCGGAAAGTTCGTTCTTCCCGATCCCACCGGATGTGATGATCGTACCGATGGTCCTGGCGAATCCGGACCGTGCCTGGCGCATCGCTACGATCGCCACGATCGCCAGCGTAGTTGGTGGCCTGTTCGGCTATGCGATCGGCTACTTCCTGTACGAGACCCTGGGTAATCTCGTCTTCGACTTCTACGGGCTGCAGGACAAGGCCCAGGCCTTCCAGGCCTCCTATCAGGAATGGGGCTTGTGGATCATTCTGATCAAGGGCCTGACCCCTATCCCCTACAAGCTGGTGACCATCGCGTCGGGCGCCGCGCATTTCTCCCTGATCGTGTTCCTGGCCGCGTCTGTGGTGACCCGCGGAGCCCGATTCTTCCTGCTGGCGGCGCTGCTGCGCCGCTTCGGCTCGCCCATTCGCGAGTTCATCGAGCGCCGGCTGACGCTCGTGACGTCAGCCTTTGCGGCCATGATCGTGCTGGGCTTCCTGGCGCTGCGCTGGATCTAGGTACTACACAGGCTGCCATGCACGCTGCTGGTCCCGTACACGTCTTCGTGGGTGGTCCCGACAGGCGCAGCCACCTATGTGTGCCTCGATTTTGCTGGAAGGACGGATGTTCGGCACCATGGAACGTCAGGGCAGCCCCGCCACCAAGCCGCGCCTGCACCGCGCCCGCACTGCCTGCCTATGGCTGGCGCTGCTGGCGGCGTGGAGTCTGGGATTTGCCTACGCTCTGCAGTTCGGGCTGGGCATGCATCCGTGTGCGCTGTGCCTGCAGGAGCGCTATGCCTTCATGGCCCTGTTCCTGTGCGGCCTTGCGGGCTTCCTGTTCGACTATGGCCGGATCGGGCTGATCGTCTGCCTGGGGATCCTGGTGGGGCTGACGGGGCTGACCCTTTATCATGTCGGGGTCGAGTTCGGCTGGTTCCAGCTTTCGGCGGCCTGCTCCGGCGCGGGCACTGCCGGCGACGTCGACCAGCTCCGCGCCATGCTTCAGACAGCCGGACCGTCCTGCGACCGACCGGCTTGGCTGATCCCCGGCGCGATATCGCTGGCTCAAGCTACCGCTGTCTGGTCGATCCTGCTGACCCTGCTCGCCCTTGGCTTCGTCACCGGCCCGGCATTCAGGCGCTGAACAGAACCGGGATAGGTGCATCCCGGACGATCGTGATGGTGGCGCCGCCCATCACAAGCTCGCGGAAGCGGGAGTGCCCGTAAGCCCCCATCACCATGGCGGTGGCCTGCTTGGTGCTCGCGATCGTCAGCAAGAGCTCGCCGATCAAGCCCTCGGGCTCGCTGAGATTTTCCAGCTCGGCCTTCACCCCATGCGCCGCCAGGCGCGCGACAGCGGCCTCGGCCGAGGCGTGGTATTCCTCGCCGGCGGCCACCACCACGACCCGCTCCGCAGCCCGCAGGAACGGCAGCGCAAAGGCCAGCGCCCGTGCCGCTTCCTTGCCGCCATCCCAGGCGACCAGCCAGTTCCGGCCGAAGTCCTGGCTCACCGGACGCGCGTGGGGCAGCACCAGGACCGGCCCGCCGGCGCCGACCACGATCTCCTCGGCATGCTCCATGGTGATCGCCCCCAGCCCCTGCCCGTGGCTCTGGCCGACGATCGTCAGGTCGGCGACCCGCGCATAGCGAGCGACCACTTCACCCGGCGCGCCCTCGTCGGTCACGAACTGGCAGTCGACCTGTGCCGAAGCGGTCACCTGCCGGAACGTTGCTTCCAGGCGCTTGCTGCGTGCGGCGTTGGCCTCCTCCTGGGCCTGCATGATCTCCGGCCCTGCATAGGCAGCGCCCTCGCCCATGGCGGTCGGCAGGAAGGGCACCGGATTGACCAGGATGCCGACGAGCTTCGCATCCAGCCGCTCGGCCAGCGCCAATGCGAAGGCAGCACGGCTGCTCATCCCGTCCGACTCGTCCAGACCGACCAGGATCGTGCGATACGCCATGACACCTTCTCCCGCCTGAGGAATACGCCCTCTTGGCCCTGGAAGGTGACTATGAAGCACACGACGCGCAAGCCTGCGTCGCGTCCCCGAACGCTCCGTCCGCAAAACACCTAGGGGTGCGGGTTGCGCCGCGGCATGTCCACGATCTGGCCGTCCTGATCGGTCGCAGCCGCCTCAGGGGCCGGCACTGCGTGCCCATCACGCCGCTGGAACCTGCGCGCGGCGGCGATACTGAACGGGATCGTGAGCACATAGATGGCGCAGGCTCCCGCAATCGTTGCCCAGGGCATCGCGAAGAACAGGGCCGCTACGAAGGCACCGGCCACCAGGGCAGGCAACTGCCAGCCGGGCTCGATCCGGAACTTCTTGATGGAGAAGGTCGGCACCCGGCTGACCATCATCAGCGCAGTGAACACGGTAACCACGGCCACCACCGACCAGTGGCGGAAGACGGTGCTGTCCACCACGAAGCTCACCATGATCGGGGTCAGCGCGATCACCGCCCCGCCCGGAGCCGGGATGCCCTGGAAGAAGAACATCGTCCAGCGGGGGCGCTCCGGTTCGTCGAGCTGGGTGTTGAAACGGGCCAGCCGCAATGCGCAGCACACCGCCAGCAACAGCGCGATGGCCAGGCCGAGGCCCTGCACGGCATGGAGGGACCACCAGTAGAGGATCATCGCCGGAGCGATGCCGAAGCTCAGCGAGTCGGCCAGGCTATCCAGCTCCGCGCCAAGCTTGGACGTCACGTTCAGCATCCGTGCGGCGCGGCCGTCCAGTCCATCCAGCACCACCGCCGCCGCGATCAGCGTGACCGCCAACTCCCAGCGCTGGTCGGCCGCGTACCGGATGGCAGTGAAACCCGCGCACAAGGACAGGATCGTGATCAGGTTCGGCACGAAGACGTAGAACGGCCGCGCACCCAGGGGCTTACGGACCCGGCGGATCCGGCGACTCTTGAACATCAGCTGACCCTTCCGCTCCGGGCTGGGTACGTCGCGGCGCCATCGGCCAGGACCGTCTCACCGGCGATGCAGCGCTGCCCGACCAGCACCCTGGGGATCAGGCCGGGCGGCAGGTAGATGTCGCAGCGGCTACCGAATCGGATCAGGCCGACCCGTTCGCCGGCCTCGACGCTGGAGCCCACTCCCACGAACGGCACGATGCGCCGCGCCACCAGCCCGGCGATCTGCACCAGGAAGACTTCCTCGGCATAGCCGTGCGGACGCACCGCCCAGGACATCCGTTCGTTCTCGTCCGACGCCTTGTCGAGGCTGGCGTTGAGGAATTTGCCTGCATGATAGAGACGTCGGGTGATCGTGCCGGCCACCGGCGTGCGGTTCACATGGACGTCGAACACATTCATGAAGATGCCGATGCAGCAGCGTGGCTCCAGGTCCACGCCCAGTTCCGGCGGCGGCTTGCGCATGCCGACCTGGACAACCAGCCCGTCCGCCGGGCTGGTAACCAGCCATGGATCGACGGGCGTCGTCCGTGCCGGATCACGGAAGAAATAGGCGCACCACAGGGTCAGGATCAGGCCGATCCAGAACAGGGGTCCCCAGACAAAGCCGAGCATCACCGCAATGACGAAGAAGCCGGCTACGAAGGGCCAACCCTTGGGATGGATCGGCGGAACGCTGAATGTCGACAATGCTACTCATCCGGTTGGTCGGCTTGCGCCTGGTGGGCCCGTGGCCGATCCTACTGCAACGGGGCGAAATGATCCCTATCTTGCTGGCCAGAGATCAGGTCGCCCTGCCATCCCGGAACGCCACCACGTCGACCTGAAGTTGACGGCCAAGCTTGCGCTCGTAATAGCCCGGGATCAGCAGGTGCAAGTCAAAGCCCAGATCGTCAAGACGATCCAGGACGGTGCGGAAGCCTTGCTCTCCCACATAGAGCGGTACGAGCGCAGTCTCCAGTTGGATCCCGACGATCCGGTCAAGAATTCCGGCGGCACCTTCCAGGACATCCATCTCGCTGCCCTGAACGTCGACCTTGAGCAGCATCCTGGAAAATCGCTCGCTGCAGAGCTGCGGCAGCCCGTCCAGCCTGTGCAGGGGCACCTCGACGCTGGCGGTCACCGCCGAACTGGGGGAGATCTTCTGCAGCGTCGGGTTCTGCGGCAGGAGCGAGCTCATGTCGCTTTCCGCGGAGCATTCCAGGACCGCGACCCCATCCTCGGCACCCAGCGCCATGGGAGGCGCCACGATCCAGTCCCGGTCGCGGCCCGCCACCTCCATCAATCGGGCATGGACGTCCGTCTGGGGCTCGAAGCTGACGATCGGGCCGTACCAGCCATGCCGGCGCAGGCGTCGGCCGTACTGCCCCTCGTTGGCGCCCACGTCCAGGACCGCATCGATCGCGTTCATGTGCATGGCGCCGACCAGTTGATCGTGGACATCGCGGGTCTTGCCACGCTTGACCAGGTCATAGCCCAGCCCGCGAATCAGACGACGTAGGACCACGGATTCCCTTCTTCCTCGGGCAGCCCGAAAAGTTCGATCGGTATGTCACGGCCGCGCAGCTGGTGCTGACCGAGCGGGATCAGTTCCTGGCGCCCGACATGGGCGGCGAACGCATCGGAGATCACCACATGGCGGCCGAGCGTGCGCGACAGCCGCTCCAGGCGCGCCGCCTCGTTCACGGCCGGCCCGATCACGGTGAAGTCCAGACGGCTCTCGGTGCCGATATTGCCGAAAATGACCTCGCCCAGATGCAGCCCCAGGCCATAGCCCAGCGGTTCCGAGCCGTTGGCGCGTCGCTCCTGGTTGATGGCTTCCATGGCGCGATAAGCCTCTCTGGCTGCCATCAAGGCCCGCTTGCCCGCCTCCGGCCGGTCGAGCCGGAAGACGCACATCACCGCGTCACCCATGAATTTCAGGATCTCGCCGCCATGGCTCTGGATCGGCTTGCCCATCGCATCGAAGAAGGTGTCGAGGACTCCCAGCACCTCGTCCCTCGGTGCATGATCGGCCAGTTCGGAAAAATGGGCGAGATCCGCGATCCAGACGGCGGCATCGATCACCTCGTGCGCGCCACGGCGGATGTTGCCGGCCAGGATCTGCAGCCCGGCCTCCTTGCCCACATAGGTTTCCAGAATGGTCTTGGTGATCCGCCGGCCGATGCGCGCTTCCGCCGCCATGGACAGCAACGGCAGCAGGTCGTCCAGGGTGAACAGGTCCTCGGTGGAAAATCCGCCGGCACGGTTGGTCGCGAAGGTCACGGTATGGCGCCGCGCATCGCTGGCGACCAAGGGCCGAGCGACATAGTCGGTGAACCCGGCCGCGCGCAGATCCCCATAAATCCCGTATTCCGGCCCGGTCGTCGGCAGGTCGAGGCGCTGGCGCACGCCGTCGGCGCCCTCGTATAGGGCCTTGATCGGGCTGTTCTGGAACTGGGCGCTCTCGACGTCGGCCCTTGTGATCATCCGCATCTGGACCGGCCGGCTGTCATTGCGCCAGATCATCGCCGCTCCGATGAACTGGGGGTGCAGGCCCCGGGCATGCAGCGTCGCCCGTGTCACCGGCAGGCCATCGTCGACCAGCTTCTCGCAAAGCCGGGCAAACAGATCGTCGAGGAAAGGCTCCTCGTGGTTGAAGCGGACGAACCAGTCCAGCGCAGCGCTGCGCCGCAGCGGCCAGAGCATGGTGGAAGGAACGCTCAAGCGTGCCCCCCCTCCTGTTCGAGTTGGCGAAGCTTGGTGGACGCCTCGGTCAGGTTGACCGTGGTCTGGTGCAGGCGATGCGCCAGTTCCGACATGATCCCGACTCCCACCTGCGGGAACTGGGTGACCAGGTTGAAGAACGCATCCTTGCCGACCCGCAGGGTGGCCAGCCTGCTGCCGGCGACGACGGTCGCCGTGCGTGGCACATCGCAGAGGATCGCGATCTCGCCGACCACGTCATTGCGCACCAGGTGGGCCACCGCGACCGGCCCACGCGGCGTGTCGACCAGGATGTCAGCGGTGCCGTCCAGGATGATGTACGCGGCGTCCCCAGGATCCCCCTGCTTGAAAAGGGTCTCGCCCTTCTCGAATTCCAGGTGCTCGCTGGTGAAGGCCAGGAGCTTGAGCTTTGCCGGCTCGATCTTGCCGAACAGCGGAATCGCGCGCAGCACGTCCACGTCGTCTTGCAGGCTCAACGCATCCTCCTCTTGCCGGCAACCATGCTCATGCCTCGGCCTCCTGCGGCTGGGCATCCTGCGTCTGCTTGGCGGCGTCGATCACCTTGCCCTTGTCCAGCATGATCGTCTGCTCGAACAGGCCGACGAGATCCGCCCGCGCCAGCGACCATATCACGGTCCGGCCGGACATTGCTTCCAGGATGCCCCTGACGAACTCGTTCTGCTCCGAGGCGTCGATCGCGGTCGCAGCCTCGTGCAGAATCAGCACCTCGGGGCGACGCAGGAGCGCCCGGGCAAGCGCCAGCTTCTGGCGCTGCGCCAGGCTCAGGCGCCCCCCACCAGGTCCGCACGGGAAGGACAGGCCGACCTCGATGATCCGCTCGCGCAGACCGGCTTCCTCGAGCAGCTGGCGGATCAGGGCGGCGATCCGGACCGGTGCCTGGGCTGCGCCGTAGGCGATCTTGCCGAAAAGCACGTTGTCCTGGACCGAGGCCGCGTCGTTGTAGGCATCGGGCTCGAAGAAGGCGACACTTGCGGCAAGATCAGCGGGGAGGTTCTGCCGGAAGACCTTGCGGGCCTCCACCAGCTTGTCCTCCAGCTCCTTCGTGATCAGGCCGAGCCGGTGGCGGGTGTTGATCAGCTTGAATGGCAGTGCCAGCAGGCGCTGGCGATCTGACTCGTCCAGCCGGTCCAACTCGTTCGGGTCCGCCCGGGCGACCAGAGTCTGGTAGTCCGGCAGGTCGTCAGCACGGATGAAACTGAACTGCTGATAGAACTCGTGATCCGGCGGCAGGTCGGCGAACAGTTCGACCATGGTGCGGGCGAGCGCCAGACCGACCCGCCGCAGCTCCTCGGCGATCCCGACCTGATCGAGGACCTTGCGGACATAACTGTGCTCGGCCAGCCGGTCGATCTGGAACTGATCATCGCGCGGTGCACCGAACAGCAGGTTCTCGGCGAGCGTCGCGTTGCTGTTATAGCGGTCGGGATCGAACCGCTCGACCAGGCGATCCAGCGACTCGTCGCCCTCCAGCCGCTTGCGCATCTCCATGCGGACGTCCAGGAGCTTGTCGCGCAGGTCGCCGAAGCGATCGTGGCGGATCGTGCCCCGCAGGCCTAGGCCGTAGACGTCGGCGTCGAGTTGCACGACCTTGAGGATGCGTACCAGGGCCGGAAGCTGCTCCTTCTCCTCGGTGACACCCGCGGCGGCCCAGTCGATCCAGTCAGCCTGGAACTCGAAGGGGCTGTTGCCGGCACGCGCGGTGTCCATCAGCTCGCGCTTGTGACGCTTTTCCTCTTCCGGTGGCGGCTGGTACGGGCGGACCGGCCGATGGCGCAGACCCATCAGCAGGTTGTCCTCGATCGTGTCCGACCCGATGAAGGGTGGGAAGCCGACGAACGCGATCCTGCGGCCGATCACCGAATCCGGCAACGGCGCCAGATCCTGGCCGCCTACCGTCACGCGGCCGCTGTCGGGCGGGATCAGGCCGGCCAACGTCATGGTCAGCTCTTCTCGTCCGCCGCCACCCGGCCCCAGGACCGCCACGGTCGAAGGGAGCGGAAGCCGGAGGGTGATGTTGTCCAGGAGAGCATCGCCCTCGTCGTCACGCACCACCAGTCCCCGCGCCTCGATCTCGCCCTCGAACTTCAGGTCACCGGAAGGCTCGTCGAGTTGCCGGCGCTCGTCGATCTGGCCACGCGGCTGGAACTGCGAAACGACCTGATCATACTTGATCCGGACATCCTGCATGAGCTGATAATAATCCAGGAGTTCCCGCCAAGGACTTGAGAGGTCTTTATGGGCAGAAAGGACAGCCACGATTGCGCCAAGCGAGATGTTCCCTGTCAAGACAAGGTAGCCGCCTATGGAAAAGAAGAAGAACGGCGCGATCTGCGCGAAGAAATTGTTAATGAACTTGATCATGAATTTGAGAATATATATCCGATACCGGATGTAGTAGACGACGCTGAGCTCCTTGCTCATCCGCGCCCGCTCATATTGGGTGGCATCATTGGCGCGCAGGTCGCGCACCCCGCCAACCGTCTCCGCGATCCGGTCAGCCAGCCGCCGCACCTGGCGGATCCGCTCCTTGCCGAGCAGATTCACCCGGCGCTGCAGTTTTGGGATGAAATAGGCCTGGATCGGGTAGAGCGCGACGGCTGCCAAGCCCAGCACCGGATCCTGGATGAAGATGAAGGTCAGGATCACCAGCAGGGTCCCGCCCTGGTAGGCGGGGATCTGCAGGGCCGTGCCGATATAGCCGCCGAGCGCCTCGGTCTCGGCATTGATCATCTGCACGATCTCGCCCGTGCTGACCCGCTTCATATGCGAAAGGGGAAAGCGCAGGATCTGCGAGTAAAGGTCGTAACGGAGCCGGCGCAGCATCCGCTCTGCAACCAAGCCAGCATAGACGTTGATAATGTACTTAAAAATGCCGTTGATCAGCACAAGGACAAGAAAGAGCCCGCAAAGCGCAAAAAGATAATCGAACTTGTCCAGGTGAATGCCATAGAAGTCATGAGCTTCGTCGGCTCGCCCCAAGGCGTCATTGACGATTGTTTTAGGAAGATCGAGCGACCAGTACAGGAAAGGGAACGACGCCAGCGTCAGGGCGAGGACGATCAACTGCTCTTTCCAGCTGTGACGCCGGATATAGCCGAAGATCGTTGGTTCCATTGCTCTCAGGTCCGGTCCGTTGCAACGAGACCGTAGCCCGCCAGGCGGGAGGATACCAGCGGCAGCGAATGATGGAAGGCAAGCGAGGGAGAGTTCGAGCCGCCAGCCTCTCTCGGACCGAGGCCCGCAAGGCCACCACCTCAGCCTTTATGATCTTGGAAGCGGCCACCACAAACGAACATACCTGCCGCGGCGGCCAGCCACGGCAGGCATGATGGTTAATTCGGCAAAGGACCTAAGTTTGGAGGATCAATCCTTATCCTTCCTCGGGTAGTTGTGCCGCGGCTCGTACGGCTTTTCGAAGGTGCACTTCAGGAGAACCTTCTTGATGAAGTTGTAATACCGACCCTTGTATTTGACCTTCTTGGTATCGATCTCGGCAAAACTATCTTCAGTATAATTAGGATATCCCTTGACGATGTTTTTTTGGTAGCAGGGGAATTCCACGCTATCCTTGACATAGCCAACAAGGATCGGACGATACGGGGCGAACCTGCAGATTATCGTCACCTTTTCCTTCTTTGGGTATTTATGCTTGTAATCGTGATATTTATTTTTGTCAGATTCGTCGTGCTTATCATAATAGTCTTTGGTGATGACTTTGAGATGTGCGGCGCCGACAACTTTCTGCTTTACTGCATTCTCGACAACCGCCTGGCAGTACCGCTTGTCCAGCCAGCCCTTGGTCACCTTGTAATAGGGCTTATAATGCTTTGGCGGATGATAGTTGGGTCCATTGTCCGCCTGAGCGGGCATGGCAGAGACACCCAACCCAATGGCAGCGGACACTGCCAAGCCCAGCAAAAGCTTACCCGACATCTCTCTCTCCCTAGCTCCATTACCAGCAATCACAACCAGCACCACATTCAGCCATCAAAAAGATCCATATTGATCCTATCTGCGTCAGGTTACCCTGAACGTACAGATTAATTGAGTTGGGCAGACGTCTGGATCTTTTTGTTCCGACCAAGCCGAACTCGATCTGCGCGCGACCATCTTGATGTATAGACATCGTGTGATGCCGGCACATTCTTTCAGCTGAACTCCATGCAATTCATTAAGAATACATGGAAAAAGTTCTTTCAAGCAACAATACAGCGAACCACCCGCCCGGAACACTAAAATATAAGATCACTTGCCTCTTTGGGTGACAGCAACTGTTATTATTGCTCGGTATTACTGCCCTTACACACCAAATATAATCTTCATGGACAATGAATGCAATAGATTATTGTTCTAGATCGATGATTCACCAAAACGGAAAGTACATTAACTATCATTAATCATTTAATATTTTGTTTTTACTTCCGGTAAAGCAGGATCTTGCCTTGAATCATTTTTAGATTTCTAAGGAATAGTGGAACATATGATTGTCTTATATCCACGGGATCTCTAGGTGCAAATTTGTCTTTTGTAGGGTTCGACGAAGCTTCCGGCTGCCACGACATGACAAGCGTCTTCACAGCGCCGTGACGGAGTCGTGAGGGGGTGACTCAAACTATTAGGAACTTCCGATTATCCGGTTCTGAGCGCCCGCGGCTCGGGCGACGGCTGTACTGCCGACACATCCCAGCAGGTCGACACTGTTCTATTGCACATGCTACCTCCGTGTTGGCGGTGCGGTGATTGGGGATAAGCATGCAACGAGCGCAGCGGCGGCACTGGCGAGGTGCCATTCTGGCCGGAGCCCTTCTTCTTGCCGCATGTGGCGAGGAGGAGCAGAAAGCCTCCGGTTCCGCGTCGACTCCCGCTCCGCCACCGGGTGTGGTGGTGGCATCAGTCAGCAAGGCACCGATCACCAGCAGCCAGAGCTTCACCGGCCGGATCGAGACGACCGACAGCGTCGAAATTGTCCCGCGGATCGAGGGGTACCTGGAGAAGCGAGCCTTTGAGGAAGGCAGCGAGGTCAAGGTCGGCGACGTCCTTTTCGAGATCGAGAAGGACACTTACGAAGCCGAGGTCGAATCCGCGAAGGGCAGCCTGCAGCGTGCGCAGGCTGCAGCAAAGCTGGCCGATATCGAGGTGAGCCGCCAGACGACCCTGGTGAAGAGCCAATCCGCCGCCCAGGCACGTCTGGATGAGGCTACGGCGAAGAAGGGCGATGCCGAAGGTGCGGTGCTTCAGGCCCAGGCGGCCCTCGCTCAAGCCAACCTGAACCTGCAGTATACGACGATCACCGCCCCGATCGCCGGGCGGATCAGCCGTTCGGCGGTTGATCCGGGTGCTCTGATCACGCCGCAGAGCGGGGTTCTCGCCAGCATCGTCTCGGTCGACCCCATGTACGCCACCTTCCCGGTCTCCACGCGCCAGCTCCTGCAGATCCGCAAGGCGATGGCCCAACAAGACATCGATGCCTCGAAGGCGATCGTCCACCTCACGCTTGCCGATGGCACCAAGTATCAACACCAGGGCAAGATCGACTTCGTCGGGGTGACCGCCGATCAGGGCACGGACACCGTCACGGTTCGGGCGGAGTTTCCCAATCCGGAGCACTTCCTGGTGGACGGCCAGATCGCCAAGGTGACGGTCGAATCAGGCACGCCGAAGGAGGCCCTCGTGGTGTCGCAGAGCGCCTTGCTGGTGGATCAGCAGGGCCCTTACGTGCTGGCATTGAAGCAGGACGACACGGTGGAGGTCCGCCGCGTGGTCCTGGGCGAGGCGGCCGGCACGCAGATATCGATCACCAGCGGCCTGGATGAGGGTGACCGGGTGATCGTCGACGGCCTCCAAAAGGTCCGGCCAGGCCAGAAGGTCACGCCGACCCCGGCTTCGACCCAAGCCCAAGCCAAGTCCTGAGCCGGAGCAGCCGACGATGATCTCGGACGTCTTCATCTCGCGGCCCAGGCTGGCCCTGGTCGTGTCGATCGTGATCACGCTGGCCGGCGCCATCTCGATCTTCGCCATCCCCCGAGCCCAGTTCCCCGACATCGTGCCACCGATGGTCTCCGTCACGGCGACCTATCCAGGTGCATCCGCCGATGTCGTCGAGCAGACCGTTGCCCAGCCCATCGAGCAGCAGGTCACCGGTGTCGACAACATGCTCTACATGAAGTCGACCTCCGGCGCTGACGGCAGCTACACGCTCAACGTCACCTTCGCGCTCGGTACTGATCCGGACATCAACACCGTCAACGTCCAGAACCGGGCCAATCTTGCAACGTCGCAACTCCCCCAGGAGGTCACGCGGACCGGCCTCAGCATCAAGAAGAAGTCGACGGCCCTCCTGCAGGTGGTCAACTTTTCCTCGCCGGACGGACAGTACGACGCGCTGTACCTGTCCAATTACGTGACCATCAACGTCCTGGACGCGATCAAGCGCGTCGAGGGCGTGGGCGACGCCGTCCTGTTCGGGCCGCTCGACTACGCCATGCGGATCTGGCTCGATCCGCAGCGGCTCGCCAATTACGACATGACGCCGACCGACGTCGCAAACTCGATCTCGGCCCAGAACATCCAGGCCGCCGTCGGCCGGATCGGCGCCCAGCCCATGGCGGCCGACCAGCAGTTCCAGATCAACATCACCACGCTCGGCCGCCTCACCACGGTGGAGCAGTTCGAGAACCTGATCCTGCGCACGAACCCGGACGGCTCGATCGTCCGGGTCAGCGACGTGGCACGGGTCGAGATGGGCGCGAAGTCTGCGGACCGGTTCTCGACCTACCAGGGCCAGCCCGCCGCCTCGATCGCGGTCTACCAGTCCCCCGGTGGCAACGCGGTCGCGACCGGCGAGGCCATCCGGGAAACGCTGGATCAGCTCTCCGTGCGGTTCCCGCAGGGGATGTCCTACTCGGTCGACTACGATACCACCCTGTTCGTGAAGGCTTCCATCGAGGACGTCGTGAAGACGCTCCTGGAGGCGTTCGTGCTGGTGGCGCTCGTGGTGTTCTTCTTCCTGGGCAACTGGCGCACCACGCTGATCCCGATCATCGCGGTTCCCGTGGCCCTGGTCGGCACCTTCGCGATCCTTCTCGCGATCGGATACTCGGCCAATACCGTGTCGCTCCTGGCGCTCGTGCTGGCGATCGGCATCGTGGTCGACGACGCGATCGTGGTGGTGGAGAACGTCGAGCGCGTGATGCATGAGGAGCCGCATCTGAGCGTGGCGGACGCCACGCGCAAGGCGATGGGCGAGATCACCGCTCCGGTGATCGGCATCACCTTGGTGCTGCTCTCGGTGTTCGTTCCCACCGGCTTCATCCCGGGGCTGGTGGGCGAGTTGTACCGCCAGTTCGCTGTCGCAGTGTCGGTCTCGATGCTGATCTCGGCGGTGAATGCCCTGACGCTCTCTCCGGCATTGTGCGCCATCCTGCTCAAGCAGGGACATCGTCCACCGCAGCGGGGGCCGATCGCCTGGTGCCAGAAGGGCATCGACAAGGTCCGGGACGCCTACGGCAGCGTGGTGGCCCGCCTGGTCCGTCTTGCCGCGTTCTCCGTGGTCGGGCTGGGCGTCATCTTCGCCGCCATCTGGGGGGGCTTTGGTGCTACCCCGAAGGGCTTCCTGCCGGCGGAGGACCAGGGTGCCTTCTTCGTGCTCCTGGCCCTTCCCGAGGGCGCCTCGGTAGAGCGCACGAACCAGGTGGTCCAGCAGGTCGAGGGCCTTGTCCGCGAGAAGCCGGGGGTCGAAGCGGTCACGTCCATCGTGGGCTACGACTTTCTCAATGCTCTCGCCAAGTCCAACAACGCCTTCATGATCGGCACCATGAAGTCGTTTGAGGAACGCACGGATGAATCCGAGAGCGTGTTTGCGGTATTGGCTGCGCTCCGACCGGAACTCGCCGCCATCCCCGAAGCGCAGATCGTCCCGCTGAACGTGCCGCCGATCATGGGCCTGGGATCCACCGGGGGCTTCGAGTTCCAGCTTCAGGACCTCCAGGGCGGATCCATGACCGAGTTGGCCCAGGTGGTGCGTTCCGCGATCGTCTCCGCCAACCAGCAGCCGGAACTTTCCGGAGTATTCACTTCGTTCAACGCCGACACGCCGCAGATCTATCTCGACCTGGACAGGGATAAGGCCCAGACGCTGGGCGTGCAGATCTCCGACGTGTTCAGCACGTTGCAGGCCACCCTCGGCGGTTACTACGTCAACGATTTCAACGTTTTCGGCCGGACCTGGCAGGTCCAGATCCAGGCCGAGGCTGATTATCGCAGCCGGGTCGACGACATCTTCAGGATCAGCGTGCGCAACGACCAGGGCGAGATGGTGCCGATGCAGTCGATTGCCTCGGTCCGCCTGGAACTCGGTCCGTCGGCGATCAGTCGGTACAACGGCTATCGCAGCGTGACGCTCAATGGCAATCCAGCTGACGGCTTCAGCTCCGGCGACGCGATCGCGGCCATGGAGCGAGTCGGCGCCGATCTGCCGCAAGGCTATGGATATGAGTGGACCGGCACCGCCCTTCAGGAAATCGAGGCGGCCGGCAAGACGACCATCGTGCTCGCGATGGCGATCATCTTCGCCTACCTGTTCCTTGTAGCCCTCTACGAGAGCTGGAACATCCCGATCCCGGTGCTCCTTTCGGTGTCGGTCGGGATCATGGGCGCCATCTTCGGCCTCTACATCTGGGGGCTGGCGTTCGACGTCTATGCCCAGATCGGCCTGGTCGTGCTGATCGGCCTGGCTGCAAAGAACGCGATCCTGATCAACGAGTTCAGCCTGGAGATGCGCGGCAAGGGCATGGGCCTGAGAGAAAGCGCCATCGAAGGCGCCAAGCTCCGGTTCCGGCCGGTCATGATGACCAGCTTCGCCTTCATCCTGGGCCTCGTGCCGCTGGTCACCGCGACCGGCCCCGGCTCCGCCAGCCGCATTGCCGTCGGCGCCCCGGTCTTCTGGGGGATGCTGGCGGCATCGACCATCGGCATCCTCCTGATCCCGATGCTCTACGTCGTCTTCCAGTATCTGCGGGAGAAGGCCGGCTGGAAGCCAGCGCACCTGCCCCCCGCGGCCGAGCCGGCCGAGGCACCGGCGGTGCAGCCGGCCAAGTAGCCGAACCGTCCGCTCGCGACGCTAACGCCGGAGCAGCCGACAGGCTGCTCCGGCGTTCGTCGTTTCGCGCAAAAGTTGCCGCACGTCCCGCATCGAGGGATATACAATATGTTACCTGAAACGGACTGTACCGGCTCCTTGCTCGGCCTAGATTGGTAGCAGGCAAGCTAAGCCCAGCCCTGCCGACGAGCTGCCACGGATGATCCCAGCCCATGCCTGAAGCCTCGCGCGACCGCCAGGATGCCGGAGCTTCCCTTGGGGGCGGAGAGCCGCCCGTGCGGCCGCACCGCAGGGCAAGATGGCTCCTGCTGTGCCTCGCCCTGGTGATCGGCTTGATTGCCTGGCTGCGCTATGCTGACCGGCCCGCCTGGCTTGATGGGGCACCGGCCTGGGCACAGGCGGCTGTCGAGACGATCCGGGGCGAGGCAGGTGCGGGTTCCGCTCCCCTCTCCTCGGAGCGCAAGGCGGCGGTACCGGTTCGGGTGGCGCAGGTCTCCATCCGGGATGTCCCCGTCGAATTCCGCTCGGTCGGCACCATCGAGGCCGTCGAGTCCGTGGCGATTCGTGCCCGCGTGGATGGGGTGGTCGAGCGGGTCCTGGTCGATGACGGGGCGATGGTGAAGGCCGGCGACGTGCTGGTCGAGCTCGATCAGGAGCCGATCCAGGCCCAGATCGACCAGCAGGAAGCCAACATCCGCCGCGATCGGGCGCAGCTTGCCAACGCCCGCCTCGTGTTCGACCGCGCCACGGATCTCGCCAAGCGTGGCGCCACGGCCAAGCAGTCCCTGGACGATGCTCGGACCGAGGTGGAAGCGCTGACCGCCGGCGTGGCCGCCAGCGAGGCCCAATTGCGCAGCCTGCAGCTCGAACTGTCCTACCACCGGATCAGCGCACCGTTCGACGGCCGGATCGGGCGCGTGCAGGTCAGCCCGGGCACCATCGTGCGCGGCTCCGATTCGGCCGGCACCATCGCGACGCTCAACCAGGTCGATCCCATCTATGTGGCTCTGGGAGTGCCGCAGAACCAGCTGGGCGATCTCTCCGAAGCCCTGCAGGCCGGCACGGCACAGATCGAGGTGCCGTTGCCCGGCAGCACGGAGACCCGTTCAGGACCAGTCGTCATGGTGGAGAACGCGGTGGAACGCGGAACCGGCCTGGTGACGGTACGCGCCCGGCTCGACAATCACGACCAGCGTCTCTGGCCGGGTACCGTGCTGGACGCGAGGCTGGTCCTGCGGGAGGAGAAAGGAGCGCTGGTGGTGCCGAGCGACGCCGTCCAGATCAGCCAGACCGGCTCGTTCCTGTTCATCGTGGACCAGAACCAGAAGGCGCGCGTCGTTCCGGTGCAGGTCGGCCGGACCGTTGACGACGTCACGGTGCTGGTGGACGGACCACCGGCCGGAACCACGGTCGTCACCGAAGGCCAGATCCGCCTGGTCGACGGCACGCTGGTCCACATCGCCGAAAGTGCTCAAGGGCTGGAGGCAAGGCGATGAAGCTCGCCGAGCTGTGCATTCATCGCCCCGTCATGGCGACCCTGGTCACCCTGGCAATCATCTTGGGGGGCATTGCCGGGTGGCGCATTCTGCCTTCGGCCGCTTTGCCGCGTGTGGACTTCCCGACCATCCAGGTGAGTGCCAGCCTTCCGGGCGCCAGCCCAGAGACCATGGCATCCTCAGTTGCAGCGCCCCTGGAGCGCCAGTTCGCGACGATTGCCGGCATCGACACGATGACCTCGCAGTCGACCCAGGGCAACACGTCGATCACGATCCAGTTCACCTTGGACCGCGACATCGACGGCGCAGCTCTGGACGTGCAGTCCGCGCTCTCGACGGCGCAGCGCCGGCTGCCCGACGAGATGACCAGTCCGCCATCCTTCCGGAAGGTCAATCCGGCCGACCAGCCGATCCTGTTTTTGGCACTCTCCTCGTCGACCCTGCCGCTGTCGAAGGTCAATGACTACGCGGAGAGCCTGCTGGCCAACCAGCTCTCCCAGGTCGAGGGCGTCGCCCAGGTGCTGATCTGGGGCGGGCAGAAGTTCGCGGTCCGGGTCGAGGTCGATCCGGTCCAGGCCGCGGCTCGCGGGCTGACCACCAGCGATGTGCGTAGCGCCATTGAATCCGCCGCTTCCACCACACCGGTCGGCACCCTTGCCGGATCGACCCGCACCCTCACCATCGATCCGCAGGACCCGCCGGCCAACGCCGTCGAGTACCGGCCGCTGGTGGTCGCCTGGCGCAACGGCCAGCCGGTGCGCCTGGACCAGATCGCCACCCTGCGCGACGGGGTGGAGAACGAGCAGGGCGCAGGCTGGTTCAACGACGAGCGCTCGATCGTCCTGGCGATCCAGCGCCAGCCGGACGCCAACACCGTGGCCGTGGTCGACCGGATCCGCGAGGTGATCCCCGCCCTGGAATCGCAGATCCCGCCCTCGATCTCCATCCAGATCACCAATGACCGCTCGGTGTCGATCCGCGAGGCGGTGAGCGACGTCACCAGCCACCTGCTAATCGCGGCCGCGCTGGTGGTCGCGGTGATCTTCGTGTTCCTGAAGGACCCGCGCGCCACCATCATCCCGGCGCTGAGCCTCCCCGTCTCGGTGATCGGCACGTTCGGCGTGATGGCGCTCCTGGGCTACTCGATCAACAACATGACGCTGCTGGCCCTGACCTTGTGCGTGGGCTTCGTGGTCGACGACGCGATCGTGGTGCTGGAGAACATCGTCCGCCATGTCGAGGAGGGCATGGGCGTCTTTCAGGCGGCACTCAAGGGATCCGCCGAGATCGGCTTCACCATCGTCTCGATGACCCTGTCGCTGGTGGCGGTGTTCATCCCGGTCCTGTTCATGGGCGGGGTGGTCGGCCGGGTGTTCCGCGAGTTCGCGGTGACCATCTCGGTGGCCATCCTCATCTCGGGCTTCGTGTCGCTGACGCTGATCCCGATGCTGTGCTCCCGCTTCCTCAAGCCACAGGCCGTCCCGCCCGGCCGCGCCAACATCGTCGCCCGCGCGGCCGAGTTCCTGGTGGGTGGCATGGCCACCTTGTACCGGATCAGCCTGGACGTGGTGCTGCGCCACCGCTTCCTCACCCTTCTGGCGACGTTCGGGACCCTGGCCTACGCCCTCCATCTCTACGTCGTCGCTCCCAAGGGCTTCTTCCCGACCGAGGACACCGGCTTCCTTTCCGTCACCACCGAGGCCCGGCCGGACATCGGGTTCGATGCCATGGTGGACCAGCAGAGAAGGGTGGCGGCAATCGTGCAGGCCGATCCGGCGGTCGCCTACTTCAACTCCAGGGTCGGGGGCGACCAGCTGAATTCGGGGCGGATGTTCGTGGCCCTGAAAAGCAAGGCAGAGGGGCGCGACGAACCGATCGACGAGGTCGTGGCGCGGCTGCGCCGTGAAGCCAGCCAGGTACCGGGCATGAAAGTGTTCTTCCAGCCGGTGCAGAACATCAACATCGGTGGCCGGCGGTCCAACAGCCAGTACCAGTACACGCTGCAGGCGGCCACCTTGCCGGTGCTTATCGAGGCCGTCCCCACCCTGGTCGCCAGCCTGTCCGGGCTGCCGCAGATCCAGGACGTCTCGACCGACCTGGAGGTCACCAATCCGGAATTGCGGATCCGCGTGGACGAGGATCGCGCCGCGGCGATCGGCGTGCGCTCCGACCAGATCCGCTCCGCCCTCTACGACGCGTTCGGCACCCGGCAGATCGGCACGATCTACAACAACACCGACGACTACGCGATCATCCTGGAATCGGGACGCAAGCAGCAGGACGATCCGTCGATCCTGGGCCGGGTCTTCGTCAAGTCGACCGACGGCACCAGCGTGCCCCTATCGGCGGTGACCCGGGTAACCCGCGAGGCCGGCCCCCTCACCGTCAATAGACAGTCCCAGCAACCTGCTGCGACCATCTCCTTCAACCTAGCGCCGGGCTTCGCGCTGAGCGACGCGGTCACGGCGATCGAGGAGGCGTCCGCCGCCAGCGGGGCCACCAGTTCGATCTCCGCCGGATTTTCCGGCACCGCCCAGGCCTTCCAGGACGGGCTCGCCAACCAGCCGATCCTGCTGCTGGCTGCCGTCCTGACGATCTACATCGTGCTGGGCATCCTCTATGAGAGCTTCGTCCACCCGATCACGATCCTGGCCGGTCTTCCATCCGCCGGGATCGGGGCGCTCTGGGCGCTCAACTGGCTGGACATGGACCTCTCGGTGATCGCGGTCATCGGCATCGTCATGCTGATCGGCATCGTGAAGAAGAACGCGATCATGATCGTGGACGTGGCGCTGGAGGAGCGCCGGGCCGGTGCACTGCCCGAGGTGGCGGTACGCACGGCCTGCCTGCGCCGGTTCCGGCCGATCATGATGACGACCTTCGCCGCGATCTTCGGTGCCCTGCCAATCGCCCTGGGCCTGGGCGCCGGTGCCGAACTGCGCCAGCCGCTGGGCGTGGCGGTGGTCGGCGGCCTGGCGGTCTCGCAGCTGGTGACCCTGTACATCACCCCGGTGGTCTGGCTGTACCTGGAGCGGCTGTCTTCCAAGCGTGAAAGCCCTGCGATGCCGCAGCCGGCTTAGGCCGGCGCCGGCGCGCCTACCAATCTGGCACTGCCTCTCGGCCGGTGGCAGTCGAGGACGAAGACCCTAGCATCGAAGCCGTCCAGGAACTCGCCGAGGATGTCGGACGGCTCAAGCATGGCTGCCGGTTGTCCAGGTGGCACCCGCTCCGGCCAGACTCCCTTCGGCGCAACCGCGACAGATGGGCAGAACTGCTCATATGATCGCCACCATCGGCCCCTGGGGAATCCCATGACCCTCTCCATCCACCGGTTGTCTTCTGCCTGGAAACGCATCATGCCGGCCGCCGGTTAACGAAACCTGAAGCTCCGCGCGTTCCACCGCCGATTTCGAAGAGTATCTGCATGGACCTGTCCATCGTCCCCGGCGCCCTGGTCCGCCATCCCATGGAGCCGGACTGGGGCCTGGGCGTCGTCCAGAGCGTGATCGGGCACCGCGCCACCGTGAATTTCGAGCATCGCGGCAAGGTGCTGATCGATCTTCGTCACGTGACCTTGAAACTGGCGCGCCAGGATCCCCCGCACCGATGAGCCGCCGGGAGCCGGTGCGGCCGCCTGCGGCACGTGGCCGGGCGAAAGCGACCCAGCCAGCGACTCCGGCCAGACCAGTCCGCACCCGCCGTCCCCCGGCGCCTGTCCCGCCGCCACGCCGGAAGCCTCGCTGGCGTTCCTTTGTGGGGATCACTCTGACGGCGGTCGCGCTCACAGTTCTCGTCCTGGTCCTGGACGCAGCCCGCCTCGCCCGGGAGGCAACCCATGCGGAGCGGCCAGCCGCGGTCACGCTGCTTGACCGCCGCGGCGTAGCGCTCACCACCCTGGGTGACGGCTGGTCTCGTCCGCTCGCCCTGCAGGACGTCTCGCCGCACATGCTCGATGCGATCGTGGCGATCGAGGACCGCCGCTTCTTCAGCCACGCAGGCATCGATCCGCTCGGGCTCGCCCGGGCGTTCGTGCGCAACATCAGCGCCGGCCGCATCGCCGAGGGCGGCAGCACGATCACCCAGCAACTTGCCAAGCTCGTGTTCCTGACCCCGGAACGGAGCTTCGTGCGCAAGCTGCGCGAGGCGACGCTGGCCCTCTGGCTGGACGCAACCTTGGAGAAGCAGGAGATCCTGGCGGCCTATCTCGACCGGGTCTACCTCGGTGGCGGCGTCACCGGGGTCCGGGCCGCCGCGCGCAAGCATTTCGGGGTGGAGGCCCGCTCGCTCGACGTGGCGCAGTCGGCCCTGCTGGCCGGGCTGGTGCGCGCGCCCTCGCGACTCGACCCAGGGCGCCATCCCGATGCGGCGCGGGAGCGGATGGCGGTGGTGCTGCGGGCGATGGTGGCCACCGGCAGCATCGATCAGCCAACCGCAGATGCCGCCCTGGCGTCGCCGCCCCGCATCCTGGCCGCCTATTATGTCGATCCGGCACTGCGGACCCTGGTGGAACGATCACGACGGCTGGTGCCCGGCTCGGCGCTGGCGGTGGCGACCACGCTGGATGCCGAACTGGGGCAACGGGCCCGGGCGGTGCTGGCCGAGGAACTGGCGAAGGAGCCTCGCCGCGCCTCCGCTGCCGCCCTGCTCGCCATCTCCGCGGACGGGGAGGTACTCGCGGCGGCCTCCGTGCCGGGAACGCTCGGCAGCCTCGACCGGATCGCCGATGCGCGCCGGCAGCCAGGCTCGGCATTCAAGCCGATCCTGTTCGCTGCCGCGATCGAGCGGGGGCACCGCCCGGACGAGACGATCTCCACCACGGCGCCGCTCGTCGACGGGTGGCGACCACGCAACATCGTCGAGCCGCCTGCAGCGGAGGTCACGCTGCGGCAGGCCCTGGCCCTGTCGATCAACACCGCTGCAGTCCGGCTGGGCCTGGAAGTCGGCCTGCCGGCCGTCATCGGGACGGGACGGCGACTGGGCATCGCCTCCGACCTGCCGGCAGTCCCGTCGCTGATGCTCGGCAGTGCGGAACTTCGCATGGAGGAGCTCGCCGCCGCTTACGCTGCCCTTTCCGGCGACGGGGTGGTCCGCACGCCCGTCTGGATCAAGGCGATCGCCGACGACACCGGCACCCGTCGCGAGCCCAGCCGGCCGGCGGCGGTGCGCGCCCTGTCCGTCGAAACCGCCCGGACGATGCGAGACATGCTGAACGACGCCATGCGCGACGGCACCGGCAAGGCAGCCCTGTTTCCGGGCGGCTTCGGCAAGACCGGCACCAGCTCAGGGTTCCGCGACGCCTGGTTCGTGGGGGGCAACGACGACGGGGTGATCACCGCGGTCTGGGCCGGCAATGACGATCATACCCCGATGCCGGGCGAAACCGGCGGCGGCCTGCCCGCCCGGATCTTCCGGCGGTTCATGACAGGAGCCTCCTGAACGGGGCTCAGTTCTGCAGGATCCAGCGGATGGCAGCCTGCATCATCCGGACCGTCTGATCCCGATCCAGGGATGAATGGCGGATGGCCCGCACGGAGATGCCCTGGAACAGGGTGAACAGGGTCTCGACCCGCTCGTCCAGGCGCGGGTCGGCCGGATCCTGGTCCGGCCCCGCCGCCTTGCACAGCATCTCGCGCATCCTGGCCCGCAGCACGGCGTCGGATGCCTGGACAACCGCCGCGACCTTCGGATTGCGCGCCGCCTCGGCCAGCACTTCCAGCATCAGCGCGGTCTTCGTGAGGTTCATGCAGTCGTCGACACCGGTGGACACCGTATCGACCAGCGCCTGCGCCAAGGGCCCCGGGCTGTCCTCGATCCGGTCCATCACCGCGAGCACCTCCGCCTGGTTGCCCTCGACGATGGCGACGATGATCGCCTCCTTGTTCTCGAAATAATGGTAGATGTGCCCGACGCTCATGCCGGCCGTCTTGGCGATCTCCGCCATGCTCGCGCTGTGAAAGCCGTGTCGGCAGAAACATGCGGTGGCCCCGGCCAGGACCTGCTGGCGGCGCGATTCGTTCCGCGTCTGCTCCAGGCACGCCCGCTCAGCGATTCCCATCTTCTTTCATCCTCGGTACCGGCCCTCTCGTACCGCGTTGCAGCAGCTTGACGCTGCCTCGCACCATTCATAGAATGAACGCTCATTCTAAACAAGCGACGGACAAGCCGGCCGGCGACCGATGCGAGGGCTTCGGGGCGGCGACTGAGGTCGGTTTCCCCGGAGATTGCGCGTATGCGAAACGTTTCTGGTCGGATTTCGACCAGCCTCATGCTGGCCGGCGCTCTGTTCGTAGCTGGATGCGCCGAGGAGAGCGGCAGCGATGGAGGGCAGGCACAACAGGCGCCGCCTCCCGCCGAGGTCGCCGTGGTGACGCTGGAACCGCAGCCGGTCGAGATCGCCACCACGCTGCCTGGCCGGGCTTCTCCCTACCAGATCGCCGAGGTGCGTCCCCAGGTGAACGGCATCCTCCAGGAGCGGCTGTTCCGCGAAGGAGCCGACGTCCAGAAGGGTGATCCGCTCTACCAGATCGATCCCGCCGTCTATCAGGCGGCCTACGAGACCGCCAAGGCCGAGCTTGCCCAGGCGGAAGCCGCCCAGGTCTCCGCGAGCAATCGTGCCAACCGCAACGAGGAGCTGGTGCGGACCAACGCCGTCAGCCGCGCTTCCTATGACGACGCTGTGGCGGCGCTCGGCGAGGCGAATGCCGCCATCCAGGCGCGCAAGGCGGCCCTGGCCTCGGCCAAGATCAATCTCGACTACACGACCGTTACTGCGCCGATCAGCGGCCGCATCGGCAGCTCGGCATTCACTGCCGGCGCCCTGGTCACCGCGAACCAGCCGGAGACGCTCACCACCATCCACCAGCTCGATCCGATCTATGTCGACGTGACCCAGTCCAGCGCGGAGCTCCTGGAACTTCGCCGGGCCGTGGCCGATGGCCGCTACGAGCGGATCGACCCGGACAGCGCCGAGGTGGAGCTGACCCTGGAGGATGGCACCACCTATGCGCATCCCGGCAAGCTGGAGTTCGCCGATGTCCAGGTGAGCGAGAGCACCGGGGCGGTCACGCTGCGCGCCCTGTTCCCCAACCCGGATGCCATCCTGCTGCCGGGCATGTTCGTGCGCGCCGAGATCAAGGCCGGCGTGGATCCCCAGGGCATCCTGGTTCCCCAGCGCGCGGTGAGCCGCGACCCCAAGGGCCGTGCCACCACCCTGGTGGTCCTGCCCGACAACACGGTGGAGCAGCGGATCTTGACCACCGACCGCACCGTGGGCGACCAGTGGCTGGTCTCCGACGGCGTCCGCGCAGGGGAGCGGGTGATCGTGGAAGGCGTCCAGAAGGTGCGGCCCGGCGCCGTGGTCCAGGTGATCGACGCCGAGCCGAAGTCGGTGGCGGACGCCTCGGCCGCCAGCGCGCCGATCCGGAGATAGTCGCGTGGCCCGTTTCTTCATCGACCGGCCGATCTTCGCCTGGGTGCTCGCCATCGTGGTGATGATGGCGGGCGCGCTCGCCATCTGGACGCTGCCGGTCGCCCAGTATCCCACGATCGCTCCCCCGTCGGTGTCCATCACCGCGAACTATCCGGGCGCCTCGGCCAAGGTGGTCGAGGACTCGGTCACGCAGGTGATCGAACAGCGCATGAAGGGCATCGACGGCCTGCGCTACATGTCGGCGAACAGCAGTTCGTCCGGCCAGGTCGAGATCACCCTGACCTTCGAGCCGGGCACCGACCCGGACATCGCGCAGGTCCAGGTTCAGAACAAGCTGTCGCTGGCAACCCCGCTCCTGCCGGAGGAGGTGCAGCGTCAGGGCGTCCAGGTGGCGAAGGCCTCCAGCAGCTTCCTGATGGTGGTGGGGCTGGTCGCCGCCGAAGGCTCCGGCTTCAACCAGACCGACCTCGCCGACTACATGGCCTCCAACATCCAGGACCCGATCTCCCGGGTGGAAGGTGTGGGCGAGGTGCAGCTGTTCGGCGCGCAGTATGCGCTGCGCGTCTGGCTGGACCCGCGCGAGCTGGTGAATTTCGGCCTGACCCCGGCGGATGTCGTCGCGGCGATCCGCGCCCAGAATGCCCAGGTCGCCGCTGGCCAGCTGGGTGGCCTGCCTGCCACCGAGGGCCAGCAGCTCAACGCGACCATCACCGCCCAGTCCCTGCTGCAGACGCCCGAGGAGTTCCGGCAGATCTTCCTGCGCACCGCCGAAGACGGCTCGTCGATCCGGCTAGGCGATGTCGCGGACGTCGAGATCGGCGCCGAATCCTACACCACCACGGCCAACTATAACGGTCGTCCGTCAACCGGCCTGGCGATCCAGCTGGCGTCTGGCGCCAACGCGCTGGCCACCGCCGAAGCGGTCCGGGCCGAGATGGAGGCGCTCAAGGCCTTCATCCCGGAGGGGATGGAGGTGATCATCCCCTACGACACCACGCCGTTCGTGAAGGTGTCGATCGAGAGCGTGGTGCACACGCTGATCGAGGCGGTCGTCCTGGTCTTCCTCGTGATGTACCTGTTCCTGCAGAACTTCCGTGCGACGCTGATCCCCACGATCGCGGTGCCGGTGGTGCTGCTGGGCACCTTCGCGATCCTCGAGTTCGCGGGCTTCTCGATCAACGTGCTCACCATGTTCGCCATGGTGCTGGCGATCGGCCTGCTGGTCGACGACGCCATTGTGGTGGTGGAGAACGTCGAGCGGGTAATGCACGACGAGAAGCTTCCGGCCAAGGAAGCGACCCGCAAGTCGATGGACCAGATCACCGGCGCCCTGATCGGCATCGGCCTGGTGCTCTCGGCGGTGTTCGTCCCGATGGCGTTCTTCGGCGGGTCGACCGGCGTCATCTACCGCCAGTTCTCGATCACCATCGTCTCGGCGATGGCGCTCTCGGTGCTGACCGCGCTGATCCTCACACCGGCCCTGTGCGCAACCCTGCTCAAGCCCTCGGCACCCCCCAGGCGTGGCCCGTTCGCCTGGTTCAACCGTGGCTTCGGCAAGACCACCAACGGCTATGTCGGCCTGGTCGGCTACATGGCGCGGCGGGCGGGACGCTTCCTGATCGTCTACCTGATCCTGGCCGCCGGCGTCGGCTACATGTTCGTGCGCCTGCCCACGGCATTCCTCCCCGACGAGGACCAGGGCATCATGTTCGTCCAGGCTCAGCTTCCGGTGGGCGCCACCCAGGAGCGCACGCTGGAGGTGCTGAAGACGGTCGAGCGCCACTTCCTCGAGAACGAGGCCGATTCGGTCGCTTCGATCTTCACCGTGGCGGGCTTCAGCTTCGCCGGCTCCGGCCAGAACGCCGGCATCGGCTTCGTGCTGCTGAAGGACTGGGACGAGCGCCAGGACCCGGCGCAGAACGTGGCCGCCATCGCCGGCCGGGCGATGGGCGCGTTCTCGCAGATCCGCGACGCCATGGTGTTCGCGTTCGCGCCGCCGGCCGTCCTGGAACTGGGCAACGCCACCGGCTTCGACGTGCAGCTGCAGGACCGGGCGGGGCTGGGTCATGACGCCCTGATGGCAGCGCGGGACCAGTTCCTGGGCATGGCCGCGCAGAACCCGGCCCTGGTCGGGGTGCGTCCGAACGGCATGCAGGACCAGCCGGAGTACCGGGTGGAGATCGACCACCACAAGGTGGGCGCGCTCAGCCTGTCGATCGAGGACGTGAACGACGCGCTCTCGGCCGCCTGGGGCGGGACCTATGTCAACGACTTCCTGGACCGCGGCCGGATCAAGAAGGTCTATGTCCAGGCGGATGCGCCCTACCGGATGGTCCCTGAGGACCTGAACCAGTGGTACGTCCGCAACGCCAAGGGCGAGATGGTGCCGTTCTCGGCCTTCGCCACGGCAGGGTGGACCTACGGCTCGCCCAGGCTGGAGCGCTACAATGGCCTGCCCTCGGTGGAGATCCTGGGGCAGCCTGCTCCCGGCCTGAGCTCGGGCGCCGCCATGGACGCGGTCGAGGAGATCATGGCGCAGCTCCCGCCGGGCTTCGGCTACGAGTGGACCGGCATCTCCGATCAGGAACGGGCAGCCGGCGCCCAGGCGCCGATGCTCTACGCCATCTCGATCATGGTCGTGTTCCTGTGCCTGGCAGCCCTTTACGAGAGCTGGTCGATCCCGTTCTCGGTGATGCTGGTGGTACCTCTCGGCGTGCTCGGCGCCCTGGCGGCGGCGTTGTCGACGGGGCTGTCCAACGACGTGTTCTTCCAGGTGGGCCTGCTCACCACGATCGGCCTGGCCGCGAAGAACGCGATCCTGATCGTCGAGTTCGCCAAGGACCTGAACGAGGCGGGCAAGGGCCTGATGGAGGCGACCCTGGAGGCGGCGCGGCTGCGGCTGCGGCCGATCATCATGACCTCGCTGGCGTTTGGCCTGGGCGTGACGCCGCTGGCGATCTCGACCGGGGCGGGCTCCGGTGGACAGAACGCGATCGGCATCGGCGTGCTGGGTGGCGTGATCGCCGCCACCTTCCTGGGGATCCTGTTCGTGCCGCTGTTCTTCGTGGCGGTGCGCAAGACCTTCAGCCGCAAGCGGGCGGCGCCACCGGTAACGGCGGCCGAGGTGCCGGCGGAGTAGGTCCTCCAGCCACCGACGCTCGGATGGAAGGGGCGGTGTCCGCGCGAAGCGGACCCCGCCCCTTTTCCGTTTTGGGGCTGGACCATGGGCGGCAGCGCGGGTCACTTGTCCCCGGCGACAGATCCGGGAGAGAGACAGAGGTGGCGCAGTCTTCCATCCGACAGGTGGCGGTGATCGGCTTCGGCACGGTCGGCGTCGGCTGGACCGCCCTGTTCCTGGCCAACGGCAGCGACGTGACCGTCCACGACCCGGCCGTGGACGATCTCGCGACACTGGAAGCGGCGCTCGCGCCCAGCCTTGCCAGCCTGAGGGAACTCGGCAGGACAGGACATGGCCGGCTCTGCCTGGCGGCTTCCCCTGAAAAGGCGGTGGCCAGTGCCGACTTCGTCCAGGAGAACGCGCCGGAAAAGCAGGCGTTCAAGGCCGACCTGCTGCGGCGGCTGGACGAGGCGACGCCGGCAGGAGCGATCATCGCCAGCAGCACCTCGTCCCTGCTGTGGAGCGAGCTGACCGGGACATGCAGGGACCCGGAGCGGGTGATCGTCGCGCATCCCTTCAATCCGCCGCATCTGGTCCCGCTGGTCGAGCTGTTCGGCAGCGATCCGGCGGTGCTGGACCGGGCCGAAGCCTTCTATGCGGGGCTCGGGATGCGGCCGGTGCGGCTGAAAAAGGAGATGCGCGGGCACATCGCCAACCGGCTGTCCTCGGCCCTCTACCAGGAGGCGGTGCATCTGGTGGAGCAGGGGGTGGCGTCGGTCGCGGAGATCGATGCGGCCCTGCGGGACGGGCCTGGCCTTCGCTGGGCGACCATGGGCGCCCACCTCACCTACCACTTAGGCGGCGGCAAGGGCGGGATCCGCCACTATCTGGACCATCTGGGCCCGAGCCAGGAGCGGCGCTGGCAGGATCTGGGCCGGCCGTCCCTGACCGACAAGCTGAAGGCCGACCTGGTCGCCGGGGTGGAGGCCGAGGCGGCCGGACGGTCGATCGAGGAACTGGAAGCGCTGCGGGATGCGACCCTGGTGGCGCTGCTGCACGCGCGACGGAGGACGGAACGATGACGATGCGGGCACCGGTGGCGATCGCGGTGGCGCCGAACGGAGCGCGGCTCACCAAGGCGGACCATCCGGCCCTACCGATCACGCCGGCGGAGCTGGCCAGCACCGCCAGCGCCTGCCTGGAGGCAGGGGCGTGCATGATCCATCTGCACGCCCGCGACGCCCAGGACCGGCACTCGCTCGACCCGGACCTGGTCCGGGAAGGCATGGCGGCGGTGCGGGCGGCGGTCGGGCAGCGCCTCGTGATCCAGGTGACGACCGAGGCGGTGGGGCTCTACCAGCCCGACGCGCAGATGGCCCTGGTCCGGGCGGTCCGGCCGGAGGCGGCGTCGGTGGCGCTGCGCGAGCTGGCCCCGGATGCGGCCAGCGAGAAGCAGGCGGCTGAGTTCTATGGCTGGTGCCGGCAGGAGGGGATCTGGCTGCAGCACATCCTCTACGACGCCACCGACGTGGCGCGGTTCCGGGACTTGGTGGCGCGTGGGGTGGTGCCGGTGGAGCGGCCGTCCGTGCTCTACGTGCTCGGGCGCTACAGCCCGGGCCAGCGCTCCGAGCCCCTGGACCTGCTGCCGTTCCTCCAGGCAGGCGATCCGGCCTGGCACTGGATGATGTGCGCGTTCGGGGCGCAGGAACGCGACTGCGCGGCGACCGCGGCGTTGCTGGGCGGCCATGTCCGGATCGGCTTCGAGAACAACCGGCTGGCGGCGGACGGCAGCCCGGCTTCCGACAACGCGGCGCAGATCCGGGCGGCCGCAGCGGCGTTCCAGGCCCTGGGGCGGCGGCCGGCGACGGCGGACGAACTCAGGGAGTCGATCGCCCGCAGCTGATCCGAACTGTCGAAAAAAGCCAACTCATTGATTTTGGCTCACTCCTCGGGTTCGTTTCGTCATTTCTCGGGTTCGTTCGGGAAAAAGGAACCCGGGGACTGCGCCAAAGCACCCAAGGCAGGGCCCGGCAGGCACAAGCCATCGAGCATCGCATGGCCGCGGCTTTCAGGAAAGTCGCATCGCGCGATCAGAAGGCTCGGTCGGCGAAACGGGCGGTGGCGGCAAGGATGGCTCCCGCCATGCCGGGCTCGGCGGGGGAATGGCCAGCGTCCGGCACCACGACGAGTTCGCTGCCCGGCCAGGCCTGGGCCAGCTCCCAGGCAGTGGTGAGCGGCGCTTCCAGGTCGAGGCGCCCCTGCACCAGCACGCCCGGGATCCCGGCCAGGCGGTGCGCCTCGCGCAGGAGGCCGCCCTCTTCGAACCAGGCGCCGTGATGGAAGTAGTGGGTGATGATGCGGGCGCGCGCCATGCGGTAGGCCGGGTCCAGCCAGCGCGCCGGGTATCGGGCATCCGGACGGACCGACAAGGGCGCGGCCTCCCATGCATGCCAGTTCTCGGCGGCCCTGGCGCGGACCGCAGGATCGGGGTCCTGCAGGAGGCGCCAGTAGGCCGCCACCAGATCGCCATCGCGCCCGGGGGCCGGAACACCCGCCCGGAAGCGCGCCCATTGCTCGGGGAAGAGCGGGGCGAGCCCACGGTACAGCCAGTCGATCTCGCTGCGCCGGGTGGTGGTGACGCCGGCCAGCACCAGCGCTGCGACCTGGCCTGGGTGGCGCTCGGCATAGGCCAGCGCCAGGGTCGAGCCCCAGGAGGTGCCGAACAGCAGCCAGCGCCCGATCTCCAGGTGCCGGCGCAGGCGCTCGAGGTCATCCACCAGATGCCAGGTGGTGTTGGCGGCAAGATCGGTCGCAGGGTCCGCGGCATGGGGCAGGCTGCGGCCGCAGCCCCGCTGGTCGAGCAGGATCACCCGGTAGCGGGCGGGATCGAAGTAGCGCCGGGCGCTTGGGCTGCAGCCGGAGCCGGGGCCCCCATGCAGCACCAGCGCCGGCCGCCCTTCCGGGTTGCCGCAGGCTTCCCAGTACACGCGATGGCCGCCGCCCACGTCCAGCAGGCCATGGGCGAATGGCTCGATCTCGGGAAACAGCGTGGCGGCGGGCACGGGATCCGGCTCCAGGAAGGCGCTGCCAGGCAGCTAGCGCCTTTCCATGGGCGGATCGTGACAAGAGCCCTGTGGTCAGCCGGCCAGGGCGGTCTCCACCGCGGCGATCGCGGCAGCCGCCTGCGAGCCGTCCGGACCGCCGCCCTGCGCGAAGTCGCGGCGGCCACCGCCGCCCTGGCCGCCCAGGGCCTCGACCGCCTTGCGGACCAGCGCCACCGAATCCAGCCGATCGGCGAGGTCCTCGGTCACGCTCACCACCACCGAGGCCTTGCCGTCGCTGACCGAGACCAGGGTGACGACCCCGGTGCCCATCTGCTTCTTCAGCTCGTCGGCAGTGCCACGCAGCTCCTTGGCGGGCACGCCTTCCAGCTCGCGCGCGGCGAACGAGATGCCGTTGACCTGCCGGACCGCGCTCTCCGCGGCAGTACCGCCGGTCGCCATCTTGCGGCGGAGGTCGGCCAGCTCGCGCTCCAGCTTGCGGCGATCCTCGACCAGCGCCTCGATCCGGGCCGGCAACTCGCTGGCCGGCACCTTCAGGGTGGCGGCGGCCCGGTTCAGGACGGCTTCCTCTTCCTCGACATGGCGCAGCGCGGCCTCGCCGGTCACCGCCTCGATCCGGCGCACGCCGGACGCGACCGCCCCTTCGGAGAGCAGCTTGAACAGGGCGACGTCGCCGGTACGGGCCACATGGGTGCCACCGCACAGCTCGACCGAGTAGGTCTTGCCGTCTTCGGCCGTGCCCATCGAGACGACCCGGACCTCGTCGCCGTACTTCTCGCCGAACAGGGCCATCGCCCCGGTCTCGATCGCATCGTCCTTGGCCATGATGCGGATCGAGGTCGGCGCGTTCTGGCGCAGGTAATGGTTCACCTCGCGCTCGACGGCGGCGATCTCCTCCTTGGAGACCGGCTTGGGGTGGCTGAAGTCGAAGCGCAGCCGGTCCGGCTCGACCTTGGAGCCCTTCTGGGCGACGTGCGGCCCCAGATGGCGCTGCAGCGCCTTGTGCATCAGGTGGGTCGCCGAATGGGCGCGACGGATCCGGGCCCGGCGCTCCGCGTCGATCTGGAGCTTCACGTCGTCGCCGACCCTGATCGTGCCGCGCTCGACCTTGCCTACATGGACGAACAGGTCGCCCAGGAATTTCTGGGTATCGGTGACCGCGACCGTGGCGCTGCCGGCGGTGATCGTGCCGGTGTCGCCGATCTGGCCACCGGATTCGCCGTAGAACGGGGTCTGGTTGGCGACGAGGTAGATTTCGGCGCCGGCGCCGGCCTCGTCGACCATGGCGTCGCCCACCACGAGGCCCAGGACCTTGCCCTCGGCGACCGGCGTCTCGTAGCCCAGGAACTCGGTGGCGCCGGTCTTCTCGCGCAGCTCGAACCAGACCGGCGAGACGGCGGAGGAGCCGGAGCCCTTCCAGTGCTTGCGGGCCTCGGCGCGCTGGCGCTCCATGGCGGCATCGAAGCCCGGCAGGTCGACGCTGCGCCCCTGGGCGCGCAGGGCGTCCTGGGTCAGGTCGAGCGGGAAGCCGTAGGTATCATAGAGCTTGAAGGCCACCTCGCCGGAGAGCGGCTGGCCCTGCGGCAGGGAGATGACCTCCTCGTCGAGCAGGCGCAGGCCGCGCTCCAGGGTCCGCCGGAAATTGCTTTCCTCCAGCTTGAGGACCTCGGTGACCATCGGCTCGGCGCGGACCAGCTCCGGATAGGCCTTGCCCATCTCCTCGACCAGGGTCGGCACCATGCGGAACAGGAGCGGCTCGCGAGCGCCCAGCAGCTGGGCGTGGCGCATGCCGCGGCGCATGATCCGGCGCAGCACGTAGCCGCGGCCCTCGTTGGAGGGCATCACGCCGTCGGCGATCAGGAAGGCGGAGGCGCGCAGGTGGTCGGCGATCACCTTGTGCGAGGGGCGATGAGCGCCTTCCGCGGGCGTGCCGGTCAGTTCCTCGCTCTTCGCGATGATCTTGGCGAACAGGTCGATCTCGAAATTGTCGTGCTTGCCCTGCAGGACCGCGGCCAGGCGCTCCAGGCCCATGCCGGTGTCGATCGAGGGCCGGGGCAGGTTCAGGCGGGTCTCCTTGTCGACCTGCTCGAACTGCATGAACACGAGGTTCCAGATCTCGATGAACCGGTCGCCATCGGCGTCCGGCGAGCCCGGCGGGCCGCCCGGCACCTTGTCGCCATGGTCGTAGAAGATCTCCGAGCAGGGGCCGCACGGGCCGGTATCGCCCATCGCCCAGAAATTGTCGGAGGTCGGGATCCGGATGATCCGGCTCTCCGGAAGTCCCGCGATCTTCTTCCACAGGCCGAACGCCTCGTCGTCCTCGGCATAGACGGTGGCGGTCAGCTTGTCCTTGGGCAGCCCGTATTCGCGGGTGATCAGGTTCCATGCCAGCTCGATGGCACGTTCCTTGAAGTAGTCGCCGAAGGAGAAATTGCCGAGCATCTCGAAGAAAGTGTGGTGCCGGGCGGTATAGCCGACATTGTCCAGGTCGTTGTGCTTCCCGCCCGCACGGACACATTTCTGCGCCGTGGTCGCACGCTGGTAGCTGCTCTGCTCCAGCCCGGTGAAGAGGTTCTTGAACTGCACCATGCCAGCATTGGTGAACAGCAAGGTCGGGTCGTTGTGCGGAACGAGCGGACCCGACGCGACGATCTGGTGATCGTGCCTGCCGAAATAGTCCAGGAACTTGGTGCGGATCTCGTTGACGCTGGCCATGGGTCGTCCGGGCAAGAGCTTAAGGTCGAAGAGGCGACTTTTGGGGTCAGTCCTCGATGGTACGGTCTTCGTCAAGCAACGCATCGGCACCCGCGATGCCGGCGCTCTGGCGGATGATGCCCTCCAGTTCCGCCGCAACCTCGGGGTTCTGCGCCATGTAGCTCTTGGCGTTCTCGCGGCCCTGGCCGATCCGGGTGTCCTTGTAGGAGAACCAGGAGCCGGACTTCTCGACCACGCCGGCACGGATGCCGAGGTCGATCAGTTCGCCGGTCTTGGACACGCCCTGGCCGTACATGACGTCGAACTCGACCACCTTGAACGGCGGGGCGACCTTGTTCTTGACCACCTTGACCCGGGTCTGGTTGCCGACGACCTCGTCCTTGTCCTTGATCTGGCCGATCCGGCGCACGTCCAGGCGCACGCTGGCGTAGAACTTGAGCGCGTTGCCGCCGCTGGTGGTCTCCGGGCTGCCGAACATCACGCCGATCTTGCTGCGGATCTGGTTGGTGAACATCACCATGCAGCGCGAGCGGCTGATGCTGGAGGTGAGCTTGCGCAGGGCCTGGCTCATCAGCCGGGCCTGCAGGCCGGGCATCTGGTCGCCCATCTCGCCTTCCAGCTCGGCCTTGGGCACCAGCGCCGCCACCGAATCGACCACCACCACGTCGACGGCGCCGGAGCGCACCAGCGTGTCGGTGATCTCCAGCGCCTGCTCGCCGGTGTCCGGCTGCGAGATCAGGAGGTCGTCGATGTTGACGCCGAGCTTCTTGGCGTAGTTCGGGTCGAGCGCGTGCTCGGCGTCGACGAACGCACAAGTGCCGCCGACCTTCTGCGCCTCGGCGATCACATGCAGGCAGATGGTGGTCTTGCCCGAGGCCTCAGGGCCGTAGATCTCGATCACGCGGCCGCGCGGCAGGCCGCCGATGCCGAGCGCGATGTCGAGCCCCAGCGAGCCCGTGGAAATGGTCTCGATGTCGGCGCCGGCCTGGGACTGGCCCAGGCGCATCACCGAACCCTTGCCGAACGCGCGCTCGATCTGGCTGAGCGCCGCGTCCAACGCACGCTGCCGGTCGCCGCCCTCGCGGCGCTGAACCGAAGCTTCCGCCATGGATGCAACTCCTAACCGGTGAGATCGGTCTCTGGCCGTCCCTCACCTGCCGATGCCCGTCGTGTCCGGGCCGATACACGAAAACACAGCTGCGCGCGATAATCGTACCTGATGCGCGCAACCGTGCTGCACAAGAAATTGGACGAGGCGACGCCGCTCAGAAATCGAAGCAGCGGCCAGCCTTTTCCCAGTCGCCAAACCGGGTCGGCTCCGGCCCCTTCGGGCCGCCCTGCTCGCCTTCCGGCTGCGCCGAGCCCTGCGGCGCCTTGGGCGCCCCTGCGGGCTGCGGCTCGGCAGGTCGCCCGATGGGGGCGTTGGCCGGTGGGTGGCGCCGGTCCCCCTCGGGCGTGGCGCTGGTCATTCCGACTGCACCGAGGTCCGGGCTTCCGCCTCGCATTGCTGGGTGAACTTCTCGATCAGATGGTCGGAGATCGACTTGCCCGCTGCGCTCACGTCCGCCCGGATCTTGGCAGCCACGTCCTCGTCGCCCGGCCGCTCGAAATCGACCATCACCACATCCTTGGCATAGGCCATCGCCTCGTCACCGCGCAGCCCCAGATAGTCGTTGGCGATCTTGAGCCCGAGCAGCTTGTTCCGGCGATTGCGGATCCGGAAGTAGATCTCCTGGTCGTGGCGGAACCGAGCTTCCTCGCTGCGTTCCCGATCATCGAAAATCGTCATCTGGAGCCCCGCTGGCTTCGTCGTTCCACGATACCAGATATAGGAAGTCGCAGGGTCTGGTGCCAGTTGAACCGCGCCTGGAGCCGGCGACTATTCGTGGAGGTTCCCCCCGCTTGTGTACCCTCGTCATCTGCCGCCGCCCCGGCCATGCCTGGCCTTTGCTGATCGCCGCCAACCGCGACGAGATGAGCGGCCGTCCGTCCGCGCCGCCCGGCCGGCACTGGCCAGACCAGCCGGAGATCGTGGGCGGGCTGGACAGGCTGGCCGGCGGAAGCTGGCTGTCCATGGCGGATACCGGGGTGGTCGCCGCGATCCTGAACCGCAAGGGCACGCTCGGGCCGATGCCGGGCAAGCGCAGCCGGGGTGAACTGGTGCTGGACGGGTGCAACCACCTGGATGCGCGCAGCGGCGCCCAGGCCCTGGCGGCGCTGAACGGCGAGGCGTTCCGGCCGTTCAACATGATCGTGGCGGACACCAAGGAGGCCTTCTGGATCCGCCATGCCGGCGACCAGCCGATCCGGGTGCTGCCGGTCCCGGAAGGGGTGTCGATGATCGAATCGAGCGAACTGAACGATCCCGCCTCGCCCCGGGTCGCCCGCTTCAGCCAGCCGTTTGCCGCCGACCTGCCCGATCCTGCCAAGGGCGACTGGTCCGGCTGGCAGCTGCTCCTGGCGACGCCGGCGCCTAGCGGGCGCGACCCGTCAGAGGGCCTGTGCATCCGGCGGCCGGATGGCTACGGCACGGTCTCGTCCAGCCTCCTGGCGGTTCCCGCCGATCCGGGCCGGAAGCCGGTCTGGCTGCACGCGGACGGCGCCCCCGACCAGACGGCGTTCCAGCCGGTGGACATGGGCGACGCCCCGGAACAGGAGACGCGCCTGCTGGATGGCTGAAGACAGGCCGGCGCTTTCCTCAGACCAGGATGCCGCCCGTTGCCAGGTGCCATTTCCTGGCCGCTTCGTCGTCGGCTTCCTTGGCCTCGACCCAGAGGCCGCCGTCCTCGCCTTCCTCGAACTTCCAGAAGGTCGCGCGGGTCTTCAGCCAGTCGATCAGGAAGGCGCAGGATTCCAGGGCCGCCTGGCGGTGCGCCGAGGCCGTGGCGACCAGCACGATCGGCTCGCCCGGCAGCATCTTGCCGTAGCGGTGCACGATCAGGCTGGCGTCCAGGGGCCAGCGGTCCAGGGCTTCCGCCTCGACCCGCTCCAGCTCGCGCTCGGTCATGCCCGGATAATGCTCCAGGGTCATGGAGGTCAGGCGGCGGCCGCCGGCGAACTCGCGGACCAGGCCGGTGAAGGTGGCTACCCCGCCGATCTCGGTGCGGCCCCGGGTGAGCTCCGCGATCTCGGCCCCCAGGTCGAAGGGCTCTGCCTGGACCCGCACCGCCATGGGCTCAGCCTCCCGTCACCGGCGGGAAGAAGGCGACCTCGTCCGCGGCGGTCACCGGATGGTCGCGGTCGACATGGCGCTGGTTGACCGCGCAGCGGACGACGCCCCTGGCCGAGATCGCCTCGGCGAAGGAGGGATGGCGCTCCCCCAGATGGGCGAGCAGCTCGGTGACGTTGGTCACGCCCGGCGGCAGGTCGATCGTCTCCGTGGAGGTGCCGGTGCGCTGGCGGAGCCAGGCAAAATAGAGGATCTTCACGGCTGGCGGGCTCCGACCGGCGTCGAGGAATGCGGGGGCGGCGGCGGGGCCTGGTCGGCGGCCATGTGGCGCAGGCCGGCGTTCAGATAGTCCCAGCCGGTCAGCAGGGTCAGCCCGGCGGCAAGCCACAGCCCCCAGAAGCCGATCATCTCCGAAGGCAGCACGGCCGGCCCGGCCGGGCCCAGGATCAGGAACACGATCGCGATCATCTGGACCGTGGTCTTCCACTTGGCCAGCGGCGTCACCGGCATGCCGACCCGCACTTCCGCCATGTACTCGCGCAGGCCGGAGACCGCGATCTCGCGCAGCAGGATCACCACGGCCGGGATCAGGGGCGCGCGATGGAAGCCCACCAGCATCACCACGGTGGCGCCGACCAGCAGCTTGTCGGCGACCGGGTCCAGCCAGCGGCCGAACGCGGACTGCAGCCGCCAGTTGCGGGCGATCCAGCCGTCCAGCAGGTCGGTGGTGGCGGCGAGCAGGAAGATCGAGCAGGCGATCCAGCGCGCCCAATTGCCCTCGACATAGAACATCGCCATGACCACCGGGATCAGCGCGATCCGGAACAGGGTCAGGATGTTGGGGAGGGTCATCAGCAACGGGACGGGCTCCTTCAGCCGCCGCGGAAGTGATCGTAGATGGTCCGCGCCATCGCGGCGCTGACACCGTCCACCCGCTCCAGGTCCACGATGCCCGCCTCCGCTACGCCGCGCGCCGACCCGAACCGGGCCAGCAACGCCTTCTTGCGGCGCGGGCCGATCCCCGGCACCGCGTCCAGCGTCGACCGCTCGGTCCGCTTGCCGCGCCGGCCGCGATGGGTGGTGATCGCGAACCGGTGGGCCTCATCCCTGAGCCGCTGAATGAAATAGAGCAAGGGGTCGCGCTGCTCCAGTGCGATCGGGACGTCGCGGTCCTCCAGATGGAGCTTCTCCCGCCCGGCGTCGCGATCGGGCCCCTTGGAGACCGCCACCAGACACTGCCCCTCGATGCCCTGCTCGTCCAGGATCGCGCGGGCGGCATTCAGCTGGCCGACGCCGCCGTCGATCATCACCACGTCCGGCCAAAGGCCGGAGCTGCGGTCCGGGTCCTCCTTGAGCAGCCGGGCGAAGCGGCGGCCGAACACTTCCCGCATCATCGCGAAGTCGTCGCCGGGCCCGGTCTGCGGGTCCTTGATCGTGAAGGTGCGGTAGCCGGACTTGTCGAAGCCCTGGGCGGTGGCGCGCACGCACACGCCCACCGCGTCGGTCCCCTGGATGTGGCTGTTGTCGTAGATCTCGACATGGCGGGGCGGCTCGTCGGTGCCGATCAGGTTGCCCAGCGCCTCCAGCAGGCGGGACTGGGCGCCCTCCTCGGCCAGACGGCGGGCGAGCGCCTGCTTGGCGTTGGTCTGCGCCAGCTCGACCAGCTTCAGCTTGTCGCCGCGCTTGGGCACCGCGATCTCTACCTTGCGGCTGGCGTGGAAGCTCAGCGCCTCGACCAGGAGATCGCGGCTGGGCACGTCCTCGGAGAGCAGGACCAGCGGCGGGGCGACCCGGTCGGCGTAGAACTGCGCCAGGAAGGATTCCAGGATCTCGACCGGCTCGACCTCCTTGGTGTGGGCCGGGTAGTAGGGCCGGTTGCCGTTGTTGCGCCCGCCCCGGTAGAAGAACACCTGCACGCAGGCAGCACCACCCTCGACCGAGAGAGCCACCACGTCGGCATCGTCGACCGCGTCGGTGTTGATGCCCTGGTGCGCGGTGACATGCGCCAGGGCCTTGATCCGGTCGCGGATCGCGGCGGCGCGCTCGAACGACATCTCGTCGGCGGCCTTCATCATCTCGGCCTGCAGCCGGTCCTGCACCTCCCGCGAGCGGCCGGCCAGGAACAGCTTCACCTCCGAGACCAGGTCCTTGTACTCCTCGCCGGAGATCCGGCCGACGCAGGGCGCGCTGCAGCGCTTGATCTGGTACTCCAGGCAGGGCCGCGAGCGGTTGGCGAAGATGCTGTCCTTGCAGGAGCGCAGGGGAAAGGCGCGGCGCACCGCCTTGAGCGTCTGGTCCACCGCGCCCGAGGAAGCGAACGGCCCGAAATAGTCGACGCCCTTGGCCCGAGCGCCGCGATGCTTGCGGATCTGCGGGAAGTCCTGGCGGCCGTCGATGGCGATGAACGGGAACGACTTGTCGTCGCGCAGCAGGATGTTGAAGTGCGGGCGGAGCTGCTTGATCATGTTGGCTTCGAGCAGCAGCGCCTCCACCTCGGTGTTGGTGGTGACGAACTCCATCGCCCGGGTGAGCACGATCATCCGGCGGATGCGGGCGCTGCACTGCTCCGGCCGCGTGTAGGCGACCACCCGCTTCTTCAGGCTCTTGGCCTTGCCGACGTAGAGGGCGGCCCCTTTCTCGTCGAGCATCCGGTACACGCCCGGCCCGTTCGGCAGGCGGGCGACGTGGTGACGGATCAGCTCGGCACCCTTCAGGGGCGCGGCTTCGGCGTCCTGGGCGGGAGGCGGCTGCGGAGCGGGCGGTGACGGCAGGGTGTCGGCGGCAGACATGAGGGTGATCTGACGATGCGGGGGAGGTTGGTCAAGGTGGGCCGGCAGGAGGGAGGGACGCCCGGCCGGCTGCGACCTTCCGCCGTTCCCTTCGGGGCGTCGATGCCGGTATGGCTGTCGCGGTCCCACCCAGGTCCTTGCGGAGAACATCGCTTGAAACGGATCGCCGCATGGCTCGTGCTGGCTGCGGGCCTGGCCGTGGCGCTCGCCTCCGGGCCGGTGCAGGCAGCACCGGAGACCGCGCCCGGCGTGTTCGACCCGGCCGCGCCGGGCCAGCTCCGGCTGCGCAGCTTCGCCCTGGTCAACGTGCCGCCGCCGCTCGCCAGCCAGGCGCCGAAGAAGCCGTTCCGGCTCTATTACAGCTTCACCTTCGCCAACCAGCCGGAAGGCCTGGACCGCTGCGGCCTGACCCGGCTGCCCCTGCTGACGCCCGGCTATTTCTTCAAGGGCGGCAAGGTGCTGGACCGGATCGACCGGGCCTATGTCGATCAGCGGCTGCCGATCATCAGACAGGCGCTGGCCGATGCCGGGGGCGACATCGGCATCCTCAACATCGAGGGGCCGTGGACCATCAAGCGGACCGACCCGCAGGGCACCGTGGCGGCCAAGATCGACAGCCACCTGGACCTGATCGCCTACCTGAAGAGCCGGCTGGGCGACCAGGCGAAGTTCGGCGTCTATGGCGAGGCGCCGCTCAAGGACTTCTTCAGCTACCAGACCGACTATTTCGGCAACCCGGGCGACCCGATGTACGGCGAGTTCATCCAGGCTCCCAGCCTGGCGGCCCCGGTGAACCGGCAGATCAGCCGCCTGGCCCTCGCCTCCGACGCCCTGTTCCCGCCCTATTACGTGTTCTGGTACGACGACATGGGCACCACCGCCGCGCAGCGCCGCCAGCTCACCGTGCAGAGCTGGACCAGCATGGCCCAGCAGTCGCTGAAGGTGGCCCAGCAATGGAACAAGCCGGTCTATCCGTTCATCTGGATGCAGTTCCACAACAAGATCAACGTGCCGGACTACGCCAGCACGTTCCTGCATCCCGGCTTCTTCCGCTACCAGCTGGATACGCTGAAGAAGCTGGGCGCCGACGGCGTGGTGATCTGGGGGACGCTGGGCGAGACCAACGGCCGGGCGGTGTTCGACAAGAACGCCGACTGGTGGAAGGAGTATCTTGCGTTCGCGAAGGAGAACGGGGCGGAGCTGAGGAAATGCCCGCATCTGCCGGGCTGAACAAGGAAGTGGCTCAGCGCCTGACCACGTCCTCCGGAACGGTGAACGAGTTGGCGATCGCGGTCGCCACGGGTCGGAACGACCGGTCCTCGGCCTTCGGCCAGCGCAGAACATAGCTCACCGTGGCGCCAGGCTTCTGCCGCGACATGACGTAATAGCCGCTCTCCCCGATCAGGAAGCTCACCACGAACCAGTTCGGCTCGAACCGCTGGTAGACGGTGACATGGCTCGGATCGTCCGCCACCTCGGCATAGGACGCGCGGAACGATGCTGCGCTGTCGGGGCCCGTCACCATGGTGATCAGGTTGGCGGAAAGGTCGTCGCGGTAGAATTCCTGACTGGTCGCGTCGAGGGCCCGGGCGCGCGGCAGCAGGTTGGCGGGATAGCCGATCCGATAGCCTGCGGCGGGGTTGCGGTAGATGGTCCAGCCGAGTTGCGCCTCGACCGCGGCGGCTTCCTCGGCGAGCCGCTGGCGTTGCGCGTCGTCCAGCGCGCCCGTCGGCAGCATCCCGCTCACCAGCTGGTAGGACCGGATCGCGCGGCGGGTCGCGGGGCCGACCTCCCCGTCCACGGACGCCTCGTAGTGGCCGGTCCAGATCAGGTCCCACTGGAGGCGGCGGGCGTCGTCCGTCGCGGCGGCCAAGGCGCGGGAGAACGGCGCCAGAGCAAAACAGACCAGCACGAACAGCACCCATGCCGCCAGATGCAGGCGGGAGGCGACGGAGCAGGCGATCGCGGCATCCTGGCGGCGCATGACGTTTCCCGCAGCATGGCAGCAGCCAGGGAAACACGGACCGACCCGGGCGGTTGCGGGATGCCGCGAAAAACATCAATCCGACCAGGCCTTCACCCCGGCGAGAAGCCGTGCCCTCCACTCTCCGCCAGGCCTTGTCGGCGCCTAGGCAGCGGGATCCTCGCCCGACCTCGCCTCCTGCGCCCGCGCCAGGTCCAGCAGGCTGCGGAAATGCCCCGCATTCGGGCTGTGGCAGACGTTCAGGATCTGGGCGTCCTTGGGGCCGGGGGCGGAGAGGAAGGCGTGGCCCATGGTGCTGTCCAGGTACATGGATTCGCCCGGGGCCAGCTCGGCCGGCTCGTAGTACTCGGTGTGGACCAGGACGTGGCCGCGCAGGACGTAGAGGAATTCCTCGCCGGCATGGCGGCTGAGCAGCGGGAACTCGACCAGCGAGCGGGCGTGGATGGTGATCAGGATCGGCACCATCGCCTTGTGGGTCAGGTCGGTGCAGACATAGCGGTAGTCGTAGTTGGGGGTCTGCACCAGGAGGCCGTCGGCCTTGCGGGTGATGCTGCGGCGCGCGGTGACGGCCGGCTGCAGGCGGTCGGCGGTGGTGGCGGGCTCGGGCTCGAAGAAGACGCTGATGTCCACCTCCAGCCCCTCGCTCAGCTGGACGAGCTTGTCGTAGGTGAGCGAGAGCTGGTTGTTCTCGACCTTGGACAGGGTCGAGATCGCCACCCCGGTACGGGCGGCGACCTCGGTCAGGCTCAGGTCGAGCCGGCGGCGGATGGCGCGCAGCGCGTTGCCGAGGCGGGCCTTGCGGGTGGACATGGCGCGGCCTCCCCTGCTGTCAGGCGACCTTGCCGCGCGCCTCGATCGGCCAGACGTCGACCAGCCGGCCGTTGTCCATCACGTGGTAGCGGTCGAACAGGTTCACGTTCGGATCGCAGTGGGGGACGATGCAGGCGACCAGCGTGCCCGGCTCCAGCCGCCCCTGCGGGTCGGGCAGGATCACCTTGCCGAACTCGTCGCCGAAGATCGCGTAGGTCGAGCCTTCCGGCGCGCCCTTGCGGATCACCGGGGCCGGACCGTCCATGGCGAAGCTCTTGATGCCGGCATCGGTGGTGGCAACGCCCGGATGCTGAGCGCTGACCACCCGGGTCAGGACGAACAGGGAGTTCTGCCAGCGGTTGCTGCCGTCCGGCATCGCCACCTTGTCGTAGATGGCGTCGGAGAACAGGTAGGAGCCCACCTGCAGTTCGTTGAGCACGCCGGTCTCGTGATCGAAGTCATGGGTGCCGGTGCCGGCCCCGGTGACGATCTCGCAGGGATGGCCGTCGGCCTCCAGCGCGTCGCGCACCCGGCCCAGGATCGCCAGCGCCTCGTGAGAGCGGGCGCGCCGCTCGGCATAGCCGGGGATCGCCTGGACATGGCCGGCATAGCCCTGGACGCCCTTGAGGGTCAGGCCGGGAGCGGCGGCGATGGCGCGGGCGACCTCCAGGGCCGCCTCCGGGGAGGTCAGGCCGGTGCGGTGGGTGCCGACGTCGACGTCGATCAGCAGATCCAGCGTCGCCCCGGCGGCGGCTAGCTCGGCCACCGCCTGAACATCCTCGACCACGATCATGGTGTCCGGGGCGATCGCCAGCACGTCGAGCAGGCGGCGGATCTTCTCCGGCCCGCGCAAGGGCGAGGTCAGCAGCAGGCCGCGGATGCCGGCCTTGGCCATCACCTCGACCTCGCCGAGCTTGGCGCAGCACTGGCCGATGGCACCCGCCTCGATCTGCGCCCGGGCGATGGTGACCGACTTGTGGCTCTTGGCGTGCGGGCGCAGCTTCATGCCGTGCGCCCGGGCCACGGACGCCATGGTCCGCAGGTTCGCCTCGAAGGCGCGCTTCTCGATCACCAGGGCCGGGGTGTCCACGGCCTGTCCAAGCTCAACCAAGATCCTGCTCCTCGTTCGCGGTCCAGATCCCGCTGCGCACCAGGCCGCGGCAGAACAGGCGCCGGTCGCCCGTCATCGTGCGGCCCAGGGAATCGACATAGTCGAAGCTGCCGGCCCGCTCCTGCAGCACGGTCGCGTCACCGATAGCACCCACCGCCAGCGAGCCCAGTTCCGGCCGGCCGATGGCGGCAGCCGGCGCGCTGGTGGCGGCGGTCACCACCTGCTCCAGGGTCATGCCCAGGCACAGGAACTTGGAGAGGGTGCGCAGGAGGTCGAAGGCCGGGCCGTCCACGCAAAGCGTGTGCACGTCCGAGGAGATCGTGTCGGGCAGGAAGCCCTCGGCGATCATGGCGCGCGCCACCTCGTAGTCGAGCGCGCCCATGCCGTGGCCGATGTCGAACACCACGCCGCGCGCCCGCGCCGCCTTGATGTCGGCGCGGACATGGCCGTCGCCCTGGCGGATGTCGTTGGGGAAGGGCTTGTAGCAATGGGTCAGCACGTCCCCCGGGCGCAGGCGCGGGATCACCTCGAACCGGCCGGGTGGCGGATAGTCCAGATGGGTCATGCAGGGAAGCTGCAACCGGTCGGCGGCTTCCAGCGCGATGTCGAGGGGGGCGACCCCACTGGTGCCGCCGGCCAGCCGGCCGATCCGCACCTTCATGCCCACGATCAGGTCGGCATGCTCCTTGCCGCAGGCGACCGCCTCGCGGGCGTCGCACAGGCGGATGTCGCTGCACTCGCCGACCATCACGTTCTTCGAGAAGCCGTAGATGCCGGCGAACGAGATGTTCAGGTAGCAGAGGATCCGGCTGTTCGATCGCTCGATGACGTGGCGCCGGAAACCGTGGAAGTTGCCGGCCCCCGCACTGCCGGCATCCACGAAGGTGGTGATGCCGCCGCGCAGCGCGATGGCGTCGGCGTCGACGCCCAGCGAGGTGCCGCCCCAGTAGACATGGGTGTGCAGGTCGATCAGCCCGGGCGTCACGACCAGGCCGGCGGCGTCGACCACCTCGCGCGCCGCGTCTTTTGGGATCGACGGCTCCACGGCCGCCACCTTGCCGTCGCGAAAGCCGACATCGGCGGAGAGATCGACGCCGCGGCCCGGGTCGAGGACGCGGCCGCCTTTCAGGACAAGATCCAGCAAAGTCAAACCTCCGCCATGAAACCGTTTCCAGCCAGCCTGAAACGGTCCATTTTCACGGTTCCCAAAGTCACTCAAGAATGTTTACGATACGAAAGAGCCCAGGAAAACGCCCAAGAGAAGGCCCTTCCATCGGGCAACCTGTGCGTTTGCGCCCGAGGAACCTTGCCGTCCGGCACCGGGGGAACCGGGGAACCACCATCCGAGGGGGATGAGCCCGATGGGCAGCGATCTTTTCCGTGGTTCGGAACTCCAGTCCTTCCTGGCGCGGCGGCGCGCGATCCTGAAAGGCGGCCTGGCCGCGGCGGCCGGCATGGCGCTGCCCGGCCTGATCGGGCGGGCGCAGGCGGCCCCCGCCGAGCCGCTGCAGTTCATCGGCTGGCAGTACAATCCGCAGATCGTCGCCGAGAACGTCGAGATCTTCAAAAAGCTCTACGACGAGAACGTGAACTACGAGCTCGTCCCGGGCGAATACCATGCGGTCGCCGAGACCAAGCTGATCGGCGGCCAGCACATCGACATGATGTATTCCGAAGAGGACCGGCTGCTGCGCTGGAACAAGGCCGGCTGGACCCGCACGCTCGACGGCCTGCCCGGGGTCGACGAGATCAAGAGCAAGATGTACGACATCAACGTCCACAACCTGTCCCTGCCGAACGGGGAACTGGGCGGGCTGCCGTACTACACGGGCTTCAACAGCTTTGTGTGCAACGAGAAGCACCTGGACGCGGCCAAGATCGAGCCGCCGGCGAGCTGGGAGGAATTCCTCGACCAGTGCCGCAAGCTCAAGACCGACAAGATCGCCGAGTACCCGTACATCTCCGCCTGGGGCCGCCAGTGGGCGTCGATCTCCTGGGAACTGTTCTCGATGTGGTACTCGGAGGGTGCCAAGGTCTTCGACGAGAACTTCGAGCCGGTGTTCGATCAGCCGTTCAAGGACATCCTGCAGCTGCACCGCACGCTCTACGAAGAGCAGATGATCCCGCAGGACGTGTTCACCCATCTGGGCGAATCGGTGCCGAACTTCGCCACCGGCGCGCATACCTACATGGTCGTGCACGAATACGACCAGAAGGTGTTCAACACGCCGGAGACCTCGCAGATCGCCGGGGCCTGCCGCAACGCGCTCATGCCGGGCAAGACCCGCTCGACCTTCATCTGGACCGCCGCCTACCAGATGTCGGCCAACCCGATCGACGAGCAGCGGGTCTGGGACCTGATGCAGTTCTTCGGCGGCAAGGCCAAGGACGGCAACTACTACGTCGCCAAGCGCTGGGCGCTGGAGTTCGGCCTGAGCACCCCGCACAAGGAGGTCATGGAGGACCCGGAGGTGGTCGAATCCTTCTCCAAGTGGAAGGACCTGGACGTCTCGACCCAGCAGCTGGAGAGCGCCACCACCCGCGACGTCGCCAAGTCGACCTGGTTCCCGGAATGGGACTGGTACATGATGGGCGAGGTCCAGGACTATATCCGCGGCCAGACCGAGATGGACGAGCTGATCGACCGGCTCCAGGCCAAGGTCGTCGAAGTGAAGCAGATGTATCCGGACTGACCGGATCATGGCGAGCACGACGGCAGGCGGCCTGGCCGCTTCTTCGCTCGAGCCAGCGCCCCGGCGGGTGATCCGCCGGGACTGGCTGCCCTTCCTCCTGAGCTTTCCGACGCTGCTCGTCGTGTTCCTGGTGATCGGCCTGCCGCTGATCTACTCGCTGGCGCTCAGCCTGCACCGCATCAACATGCTGACCCGCCAGTGGATCTTCGTGGGTCTGGGCAACTACACCTCGATCATCCCGCAGGCCGATTTCCTCGCCGCCATGGGCCGCACCGCCGCGTTCGCCGCCGTCACGGTGGCGGCGGGGCTGGCGCTGGGCATGGGCATGGCGCTGGTGCTGAACGCGCGCTTTCCCGGCCGCGGCCTGATGCGCTCCATCGTGCTGATCCCCTGGGCGATGGCGCCGGTGACCGTGGGCGTGCTCTGGGGCTGGATCTTCGACGGCTCGTATGGGGCGCTCAACGGGCTGCTCACCGATCTGGGCCTGATCGACAAGGCGATCCCGTTCCTGGGCGACGGCACCCGCGCCTTCGCCCTGGTGGCGCTGGTCCATGTCTGGAACCAGGCGCCGCTCACCGCGCTGCTGATCCTGGCCGGGCTTCAGTCGATGCCGGACAACCTGCACCGGGCGGCCCGGATCGACGGGGCGGGACCAGCCACCCGGTTCTTCAAGATCACCGTGCCATGGCTTCGGCCGATGCTGCTGCTGATCATGATCCTGACCACGATCAACTCGATCATGGCCTTCGACCTGTTCTGGACCATGACCAAGGGCGGCCCCGGCAGCGCCACCACCGTGTTCTCCTGGATGGGCTACGCCTATGCCTTCCAGTTCATGCGTATGGGCGAGGGTGCTGCGATCCTCTACGTCCTGACCATCCTGTGCCTGGTGCTGGCCTGGCTCTACCTCAAGCTGTTCTTCCCGGCCGCGGCCGGCGCCAAGGCCCTGGCCGGCGGCACCGCCCTGGAGCCGGTCGACCCGTCCAACCTGCGCCAGACCGTGCTGGGCGGGATGCGGCGCAGCCGGGCGCGGCTGGCCAGGCTGCCGGCGGTCACGCGGACGTCCAGCCTCTCGCCGGCGACCCGGCGCGCGCTCGGCAGGATCGGGCTGTGGATTGCGGTCGTGCTGATCTTCCTGTGGTCGTTCCTGCCGTTCTGCTGGCTGGTGATCATGAGCCTGCAGGCCTCGGTCGACCTGGTGCGCACGCCGCCCACGGTGGTCCCGGGCCCCCTCACCTTCGAGAACTACCGGTTCGTCCTGTTCCCGGAGACGGTGGCGGGCGCCCAGTCCAGCGTTCAGGCGTCGCGGGTGCCCTACAGCATCTTCAACAGCATGGTGGTCGCGGCCGCGGTGACGGTGGTCAACCTGATCCTGGGCGGGCTCGCCGGCTATGCCTATGCCCGGTCCGGGCGCGACCGGGTGATGAGCGGCACGCTCTGGGCGCTGATGCTGACCCGGATGACCCCGTCGCTTGCCCTGATCCTGCCGTTCTTCCTGGTGTTCAACACGCTGGGCCTGCTCGACACCCGCACCGGGCTGGTGATCGCCTACTGCTCGCTGATCCTCCCGCTCTCGACCTGGATGATGAAGGGCTATTTCGACGGGTTGCCGCCCAACCTGGAGAAGGCCGCCCTCGTGGACGGCTGCTCCAGGCTGAAGGCGGTCTGGAAGATCGTGCTGCCGGTATCGCTGCCGGGGCTGGTGGCGGCCGGGATCTTCTGCTTCCTGGTGAGCTGGAACGAGTTCATCTTCGCCCTGATCCTGACCGGCACGCCCAACTCGCAGACCATCCCGGTGATCATCTCCGGCTTCCTGGTCCAGCTCCGCTTCTTCGACTACGGGCCCATGTTCGCGGCCTCGGTGCTGGCGGTGCTGCCGCCGGTGGTCATCGCGCTCCTGTTCCAGCGCTGGCTGGTCAGCGGGATGCTGTCCGGCTCGCTCAAAGGCTGACTGAAGGGAAACTCGTGGCCAGCGTCACCCTCGACCGTCTGACCAAGCAGTTCGGCGCCGTTTCGGCGGTGGACGCGCTCGACATCACCCTGCCGGACGGCGAGTTCCTGACGCTGCTGGGACCCTCGGGCTGCGGCAAGAGCACGGCGCTCGGCTGCATCGCCGGGCTGGAGAAGCCCACCGCCGGCTCGATCCTTTTCGACGGGACCGACGTCACCGAGCGCGAGCCGCACGAGCGCAACATCGCCATGGTGTTCCAGGACTACGCGCTCTACCCGCACATGAGCGTGCGCGACAACATCGCGTTCGGCCTGCGCCAGCAGAAGCTGGACGAGGCCACCATCGCCAAGCAGATCGATGCTGCCGCCGACATGCTGGACCTGGGCCAGCTCATGGACCGCAAGCCGGTGCAGCTCTCCGGCGGGCAGCGCCAGCGCGTCGCGGTTGGGCGCGCGGTGGTGCGCAACCCCGCCGTGCTGCTGATGGACGAGCCGCTCTCCAACCTGGACGCGTCCCTGCGGGTGCAGACCCGGACCGAGATCAAGCGGCTGCAGCGCGAGCTCGGCACCACCGCGGTGTTCGTCACCCACGACCAGGAGGAGGCGATGGTGCTTTCCGACCGGATCGCGGTGATGCGGGCCGGCAAGCTCCAGCAGATCGGGCCGCCCATGGAGGTGTACCGGCAGCCGGCCAACCTGTTCGTGGCGAGCTTCATCGGCAGCCCGGCGATGAACTTCTTCGAGGTCGAGATCGGCCTGGAGGAAGGGGCGATCCGCTGCCGGGTCGGCGGCATCGTGCTGACCCTGCCCTCCAGCGTGGTCGACGCCTCCAGCCTCGCCGGGATCGGCGCGAAGCGCAGCGCGATCCTGGGAATCCGGCCGACCGACCTGATGGCCAATGCCGAGCGCGACCTCAGCCTGGAGGGCGAGGTGTTCCTGGTCGAGCCGATCGGGCCGGTCTCCTACGTGGACGTGGAGATCGGGGGCCAGGCGGTCAAGGGCCTGTGCGAGCCGGACGAGGCGCCAGGGGTGGGCCAGCCGATCCGGTTCGGCGCCCAGGCGGCGCGCGTCCACCTGTTCGATCCGGCGTCGGAGCGACGCCTGTGAAGGGAGAAGCTTGCGTGAGCGAGGCGGTACGGCTTTCGACCATGCTGCGCGATCTGGTCGACGTGCTGATCCCAGGCGAAGGCGACTGGCCATCCGGGTCGCTGGCCGGCGTCCATGGGATCCTGGGGATGCGCCTGCTGGAGGAACGGGGTGACCGGGCGCTGCTGGACCTCGAGGCGGCGCTGGCCTCCTGCGGTGGACCGCTCGGTCCCTTGAGCGAGGACGACCGGGTGACGGTGGTGGCGCGGCTGGAAACCGGGCAGCCCAGGCTGTTCACCCTGCTCCGCACCGCCACCTACCTCGCCTACTATGAGAGCCCGTCGGTGATCCCGCAGATCCGGGCGCTGGGGCAGCCCTATGACCCCGTGCCGATCCTGGAAGGCTACCGGCTGGAGCCGTTCGACCGGGAGCGCGACCGGCCGAGGCACAACCGGGGCCACTACATTCCGACCGACCAGGTGAAACCGGTCGACATCTCCGGCCTCGATCATCTGGGAGAGCGCCATGGCCGCGCGTGACGATCATGCCGACGTCCTGATCATCGGCTCCGGCGCCACCGGCTCGCTGGCCTCGCTGGTGCTGGCCGAGGCCGGGCTGAAGGTGATCTGCCTGGAACAGGGCGGCTGGGTCGAGCCACGCGAGCACCCGCACACCAAGCCGGACTGGCAATGGCAGCGGCGGACCCGGTGGAATGCCGACGTCAACGTGCGGAACAATGCCGACGACTTCCCGGTGGAGAGCGACAGCTCCCAGGTCCTGATGTGGAACGGCGTGGGCGGCTCGACCAATGTCTATGGCGCGCTCTGGCCGCGCTACCGGCCCTCCGACTTCCGCAAGGGCGTCGAGCATGGCCAGCAGCCGGACTGGCCGATCACCTACGAGGACGTCGCGCCCTATTACGAAAAGGCCGATGCGCTGATCGGGGTGAGCGGATTGGAAGGCGACCCGGCCATGCCGGCCCACCCGCACTACCCCACCGGGCCGCTGCCCATGGGCGCCCCGGCGCGGCGGATGGCAGACGCGTTCGACAAGCTCGGCTGGCACTGGTGGCCGGTGCCGTCGGGGGTGATTTCCTCGGACTATGATGGCCGGCCGGCCTGCAACGGCTGCGGGATCTGCACGGGCTGCCCGCGCGGCTCGATGAGCAAGTTCTCGCTGTCGGTCTGGCCGAAGGCGCTGGAGGCGGGCACCGAGCTGCGCACCTATGCGCGGGTGCTGCGCATCGAGAAGGACCGTTCCGGCCGCGCCACGGGCGCGATCTACCTGGACCGCACCACCGGGCGGCAGCACCGGGTGACCGCCGACGTGGTGGTGCTGGCGGCCAACGGGGTCGGCACGCCGCGCCTGCTGCTGGCCTCCGACAACCTGGCGAACAGCTCCGACCAGGTCGGGCGCAACCTCCTGCACCACACGCTGGTCGGCTGCGAGATGTGGGTCGACGAACCGTTGGCCTCCCATACCGGCTATGTCGCGGCGCTGATCTCGCGCGAGTTCGCCGAAACCGACACCAGCCGCGGCTTCGTCAACGGCTTCAACTTCAACTGCGTGACCACCGGCGGCGCCGGCGAGCAGGCCAACGGGCACATGTCCCAGGCCAGGGCGCCCTGGGGCAAGGGCCACCACCAGTGGTTCGAGCGCCATTTCGGGCGCGGCTTCGGGATCTTCGGGATCGGCGACGACCTGCCCAACCCGGACAACCGGGTGACCCTGTCGGCGACGCATCGTGACGCGGACGGCCTGCCGGTGGCGGAACTGCACTACCGGCCGGGCGAGAACGACATGAAGATGATGAAGTTCATGTCCGACCGGCTGGTCGACATCGCCAAGGCCACCGGAGCGTTCGAGTACAAGCTCCAGGACTACATGGACGAGCGCGGCATCTATCGTACCCCCGCCTGGCACCTCCTGGGCACGGCGCGGATGGGGACCTCGCCGGAGATGTCGGTGGTGAACAAGCACCAGCAGTGCTGGGACGTGCCCAATTTGTTCATTATCGACGGCTCGGTGTTCACCACCGGCGGGGTGGTCAACCCGACGCCGACCGTGACAGCACTGGCGATCCGTGCTGCCGAGCATATCCGCGACCATTTCCGCGAGCTTTCCAAGACCACCCGCCCGATGGCTGCCTGATGACGACGATGTCCCCTGACGCGCTGCGGACAAAGCTGGACGCCCTGCCGCGCCTCTCCCTGGCCCACCTGCCCACGCCGCTCGAGTTCTGCCCGCGCCTGTCGGAGGCGCTGGGCGGGCCGAAGATCTGGCTGAAGCGCGACGACGCCACCGGGCTGGCGTTCGGTGGCAACAAGACCCGGCAGCTCGAATACGTCCTGGCCGACATGCTCAAGAAGGGCTGCGACACGATCGTGGCCGGCGCCTACACCCAGTCCAACTGGTGCCGGCAGATGAGCGCCGCGGCGGCCAAGCTGGGCTTGGACATCCACCTGGTGGTCCTGCACGGCGAGAAGGGGCCGGTGCTGCAGGGCAATTTCCTGCTGTTCCAGCTGCTGGGCGCCAAGGTGACCGTGGTCGACCTGCCGAGCGTGGAGCTCCTGCAGCCCTACCTGGACCGGAAGGCCGAGGAACTGCGGGCACAGGGCAGGAAGCCCTATCTGGTGGCGCCGATGGACCTGGAGAACCTGGCGCTGGGGGCGGTCGGCTATGTGGATGCCGGCCTGGAGATGCACGGGCAGTTCGAGCGGCAGGGGATCGACCCCGCAGCATTGTTCATCGCCGGCGCCAACATGACGCCGGCCGGGATCGCACTGGTGTTCAAGACGCTGGGCCGGGGCACCCGGGTCGTGAACATCGCGCCGATCAAGTGGGAAGAGGACCGGGCGACCGACATCGCGCGGATCGCGAACCGTTCCGCCGCGATCGTCGGCATGGAGACGCGGCTGTCGGTCGGCGATTTCGAGAGCCACGACGAGTACATCGGCGAGCGCTACGGCGTGGTGAGCGATGCGTGCCGGGAGGCGGTCAAGCTGCTGGCGCGCACCGAAGGGGTGATCCTGGACCCGGTCTACAGCGGCAAGGCGTTTGCCGGCCTCGTCGACCATGTCCGCAAGGGCCGCTTCGGCAAGGACCAGGACATCGTGTTCGTCCATACCGGCGGCACCCCTGCCCTGTTCGCCTATGCCCAGGACCTGGGGCTGGCGGCATGAGCTATACCGGCCCCCTGATCGACGCCCATCACCACTTCTGGGACGTGGCGATGCTCAAGCATCCCTGGATCGTCCCCCAGCCAGGCCGGGAGATGGTGTTCGGGGACCCGACGCCGCTCTACCGCAACTATCTGCCGGACGAGATCCGGGCGGACGCGAAGAACTGGAACCTGGTCGGCACGGTGCATGTCGAGGCCGGCTGGGAGGCGGACGACCCGGTCGGCGAGACCTCCTGGCTGGAGGAACTGGCGGCGCGGGAGGGCCTGCCCAGCGCGCTGGTGGTGCGAGCCCCCCTGGAGGATCCGCGGGTCGAGGCGGTGCTGGAGGCGCAGTGCCGGTTCCCGCGGGTGCGGGGCGTGCGCTACATCCTTTCCTGGCACCAGGACCCGAACAAGCGTTTCGTCGCCCGGCCGGACTGGATGCAGGACCGGCAGTGGCTCGAGGGCTTCAAGCTGCTCGGCAAGTTCGGCCTGTCGTTCGACCTGATGATCTTCCCTTCGCAGATGGCGGATGCGGCCAAGCTCGCCGCCGACCATCCCGGCACCACCATCATCCTCAACCATGTCGGCAGCCCGGTGGACCGGGACGCGGACAGCATGGCGCGCTGGCGGGACGGGCTGAGGCTGCTGGCCCAACAGCCCAACATGCGCATCAAGCTGTCCGACCTGGTCGCCTACGACCATGACTGGACGCTCGCCAGCCTGCGCGAGGTCACCGTGGCCTGCGTCGATGCCTTCGGCCCGGACCGCTGCATGGTCGGCAGCGACTTCCCGGTGGCGGCGCTGCATGCGACCTGGGACGAGGTGTTCGGCTCGTTCGACCGGATTTTCGAAGCATTCAACGAGGACGAACGACGGGCCATGTTCTTCGCCAACGCTGCGAGGGACTACCGTATCGACCTCTAGAACAATGATTTCATCGAGGAGGGAGTGGGTGATGCGTAGAACCATGTTCGGATTGGCGGCCGCGGCCTTGATGGCCGGCACGCAGCTGGCGGCGCCCGGCACGGCCGAGGCCGCCGCCAAATGCATCACGGGCGATCGCCAGGCGCCGTTCACCGTCGGCTGGGCGAACATCTACTCCGTGCCCACCTGGATGAAGCAGACCGAGGGGACGATCACCGACATCGTGGACCAGCTCAAGGAGCAGGGGCTGGTCGACAAGCTCGTGGTCACCGACGCCGAGGGCAACGCCAACAACCAGATCACCCAGATCCAGTCGATGATCGACGCCGACGTCGATGCGATCGTGATCATCGCCGGCTCCTCGACCGCGCTGAACCGGGTGATCGAGCAGGCCTGCGAGAAGGGCATCGCGGTCGCCAACGTCGACAGCCTGGTCGACACCGACCAGCTGACGGTGAAGATCAACACCGACAGCCAGAAATGGGGCACCGAGGCGGCCCAGTTCATCGCCGACCAGCTGGGCGGCGAGGGCAAGGTCATCATCATGAACGGCCCGGCCGGCATCTCGGTGAGCGAGGACCGCCGCGCTGGCGTCGACCCGGTGCTGGAGGCCAATCCCGGGCTGGAAGTGCTGACCGAAACCAACACCGCCTACAACTCGGCCCCAGCCCAGGAGGCGATGACCAGCCTGCTGTTCCAGTATCCCGAGATCGACGGGATCATCTCGCTGGGCGGGGCGCTGTCGGCCGGCGCGATCCTGGCCATGGACCGCCAGGGCCGCGAGCTGCCGCCGATGACCGGCGAGAACTACCGGCAGTTCCTGGAGCTGTGGAAGGAAAAGGACCTGACCGCCTGGGCGACCATGCAGCCGAACTGGCTGGGCGGGCTCGGCGCCTATGCCGCGGTCCAGGCGCTGAACGGCAAGGACATCCCGGCTTACGTCGAGGTGCCGCTGCCGATCATCGACAACAGCAACATCGACGAGTACCTGGCCCGCGCTGGAGACTTCCCGGCGGACGGGTACATCTACTCCCCCTACGACATCGCGATGTTCGACAAGCTGCTCGGGATCCAGTGAGCGGCCCGGTCCTCGCGGCCCGCGGCCTGACCAAGCGCTTCTTCGGCAACCCGGTCCTGGACGATGTCTCGATCGACATCGTGCCGGGCCGGGTCCACGCGCTCCTGGGCGAGAACGGTGCCGGCAAGAGCACGCTGGTCAACCTGCTCTCCGGCGTCCTGGTGCCGGACGGCGGCTCGATCCGGGTGGACGGGCGCGAGCACGCCCGGCTCACCCCTGCCCAGGCGCGCCAGTATGGCGTGGCGGTGGTGCAGCAGGAACTGAGCCTGGCGTCCCATCTCTCCGTGGTGGAGAACGTGGCGCTGGGGGCGGTGCCGACCACGCGGCTGGGCCTGATCGACTATGGCAGGCTGGCCCGGGAGGTCGCCGCCGTTTTGGACCGGCTGGGCCTGGACGTGGCGCTGGACCAGCCGGTCGAGGAACTGCCGCTGGGCAAGCGGCAGCTGGTCGAGATCGCCAAGGCGCTCTACCGCCGGCCGCGCGTCCTGATCCTGGACGAACCGACCTCGTCGCTCACCATGCACGAGGTCAGGGCGCTGTTCGCGGTCCTGGACTCGCTCAGGCGCGAGGGCACCGCCCTGGTCTACATCTCGCACCGCATGAACGAGGTCATGCATCTGTGCGACTGGGTGACCGTCCTGAAGGACGGCAGCCGCACCGCCGACCAGAGTCTGGCCGGGGTGGAGCCGCAGGCCCTGGTGCGGCTGATGGTAGGCAGGGAGCCGGGCGACCTGTTCCCGCCGTTCGCCTCCACCGCGACCGGCCAGCCGGCGCTGGAGGTGAGGAAGCTGTCGGCTCCGTCGGTGCACGGCGTCGACCTCACCGTGCGCAAGGGCGAGGTGCTGGGGATCGGCGGCCTCCTGGGCCAGGGGCAGGAGGAACTGCTGCTGGCCCTCTATGGCGCCCTGGATGCCGAGGCCGACCGCTTCCAGACAGGCGGCGCCGACCGGCTGACCCGCAGCCCCTCGGACGCCATCGACCGGGGGCTCGCCTATGTCCCGGCCGACCGCAAGCGCGAGGCGGTGCTGCTGCCGCTCTCGATCGGCTTCAACCTGACCCTGCCGGGCCTGCGCCGGTTCGCCCGGCGCGGCTGGCGGCGGTTCGAGCTGGAGGCCAGGATCGCGCGCGAGCTGATGGAGAACCTGACGGTGCGCGGCGGCGGGCCGGAGCGGGCGGTGCAGCTGCTCTCGGGCGGCAACCAGCAGAAGATCGCCCTGGCCCGCTGGCTGCCGCTCTCGCCGGCCGTGCTGTTCCTGAACGACCCGACCCGCGGCGTCGACGTCGACACCAAGCGCGAGATCTACCTGCGCCTGAAGGCGATGGCGGCGGACGGGGTGGCGGTGATCCTGCTCAGTTCCGATGCGCTGGAACTGGTGCATCTGTGCGACCGGGTCCTGGTGTTCCGGGACGGCAGGGTCGCTGCCGACCTGCCGCACGGGCAGGCGACCGAGGAGGCGATCGTGGCGGCATCCCTAGGCGTGGACGAGCAGGTGGCGGCGTGACGAAGGTTCCTTCGGGCGCGGTCCTGCATGCACGGCTGATCTGGCGGCGCAACCGCGGCCAGATGGGGTTGTTCGCCCTGCTTCTGGCCCTGCTTGCCCTGTATGCCTACCTCTACCCGGGCCTGCTCAGCTGGGCCGGGATCGCGCGCTTCACCCAGAACTGGTTCCCGGTGGCGCTGGTGGCGATCGCCCAGACCCTGGTGATGCTGATGGGCGGCATCGACCTCGCGGTCGGCGCCATGGTCAGCCTCGGCACCGTGCTGGCGGCGACGCTGGTGGGCGGGAGCGTCCTCGGCGCCGGGCTGGGGATCACAGCCACGGTGGCGATCGGGGTGGTGGCCGGCGGGCTGGTCGGCACGATCGTGGCGCTGTTCGGCCTGCCGGCGATCATCGTCACGCTGTCCTCCTCCTTCCTGATCGGCGGCGCCGCCCTGCTCGTGATGGCGCGGCCGGGCGGCTCGATGCCGGACTGGCTGTCCGAGGGCCTGGTCGGCGTCCACCCGACCGCCCTCCTGATCCTGATCGTCCTGCTGATCGCCTGGCGGGTGCTGCGGGCGACGCCGCTTGGCCTGGCCATCGATGCGTCGGGCGACAACCCGACCGGGGCGTTCCGCTCCGGCGTGAACATCGTGGCGGCGCGGATCGCCGCCTATGCGATCTCCGGCGGCCTCGCCGCATTCGCCGGGGTCTATGTCGCGGCGCAGACCGGGGCCGGCGACCCGCTGATCGGCACGCCGCTCACCCTGCAGTCGATCACCGCCGCGGTTCTGGGCGGGGTCGGCTTCCTGGGCGGCCAGGGCACGCTTCGCGGCGCGGTGGCCGGCAGCCTGCTCCTGGCCGTGCTGGTCAACGTGATGTTCTTCCTAGGCTTGCCGCCGGTGGCGCAATACGTGATGCAGGGGCTGATCATCGTGGCGGCGATGGGCATCAAGCGGCTGCGGGAGCGTGCGGCATGACCAGCCTTCTCCGCCATCGGGTGACGCTCGGCTGGCTGGTGGTCGTCGCGTTGTGGGTGGCGGCCGGCCTTTTGAAGCCAGGCTTCGCCCGGATCGGCCATCTGCGTTACCTGCTGGAACTGGCCTCGATCACCGGGATCGTGGCGGCCGGGCAGACGCTGGTCGTGATCGGCGGCGGCATCGACCTGTCGGTGGCGGCGATCATCACCTTCTCGGCGATCATCCTGCCGCTGATCACCTTCGGCTTCGATCCCACCGGCCTCCTGGCGATCTCCATGACGCTGGCGATCGCCACCGCGATCGGCGGGCTGAACGGGATCGGCGTGGTGCTCCTGCGCGTCCATCCGCTCATCCTGACGCTGGCGACCGCCACCATCCTGCAGGGCGCCCTGATCCTGGTGGCCGGCGGCAGCGCCGTCAGCACGGTCAACCCGGCGGTCACCTTCCTCGGCAACGGCAGCCTGTTCGGCGTGCCGATGACCATCGTCACCTGGCTGGCGGTCTCCGCCGCGACCCTGGCGGTGCTGCACGGCACCGTGCTGGGCTCCTGGCTGTACGCGCTCGGCACCAACGACCGGGCGGCGCGCCTGGCCGGGGTGGGTGCCGGACCGGCGGTGGTGACGGTGCACGCCGCCTCGGGATTCTGTGCCGGCCTGGCCGGCCTCCTGCTGCTGGGAATGAACCGGCAGGGCTATGTCGGGATCGGCGAGCCCTACCTGCTGGGCTCGATCGCGGCGGTCGTGCTGGGCGGCACCTCGATCCTGGGCGGACGCGGCACCTATCTCGGCACGATCGCCGGCTCGATCCTGCTGGTGACGATCACCGCGCTGATCACGGTGGTGAACGCCTCGCCCGGCTGGCGGGCGATCCTGTTCGGCGGGCTGATCCTGGGCCTGCTCCTGGTCTCGGGGCGCGAGCGCCAGGCCTGACCTCAGCTTCCCGGGCCGAGCCTGCGGCTGACCGCGTCCAGACCGGCCTCGCTCTCCTTGGTGCTGACGATCCCATCCAGCCGGACGAACATCTTCCGGGCGGTCTGGACCTCGCCCATGTGGTAGCGCGCCCAGGCCTCCTGGAGCTCCAGGTTGCGATCCGGCAGCGCATGGTCGCGACGCTTCTCCAGGAGCGCCACCGTGCGCCGGTAGTCCTCCTGCCGGAACGCGACCTGGGCCTCCTGGCCCAGCAGTTCGGCCTGCACCTCGTCCAGCCGCTCCGGCGGCAGGCCATAGCGCTCCATGGTGCGAAGGGCATCCTTGAACAGATGCTGGGCGATCTGGGCGCGCACCAGGCCGTAGACCGCCTCGTCGCGCTGGAGCGGCATGGCGTCCGTCGTGGCCATGACCTGGGTGAAGGTGAGCTGCGCCTCGGTGGGCCGCTCGATCTGCATGAGCGTCCAGCTGCGCATCAGCAGCTCGGCCGGGCCGCTGCTCCGCTCGGTGAGGCGCAGGACGGCCGGCCGGTCGCCCTGCTCCACCGCGCGCGCGATTGCGGCGCTCCGCGCCTCGGCGGCGATCGCGGGATAGGCGGCGGCGAGCATGTCGAGTTCCTCGGTCCGGACGAGGTCTGCCAGCGCCATGGCGAGTCCCTTGGCGGACTCGGCTCCCGGAGCCCAGTCCTGCCCGCGCCGGAACCAGGGCAGCGCCTCCTCGGTGTCGCCCGCGGTCAGGAGGATCCAGCCGATCTTGCGGGCCGCGGCGCCGTCCCGCCGCAGGATCACCTGGTCGGCCACGGCGCGGGCGTCGGCGACGGTCGAATCCGGGCGGTAGATGCGGGCGATGTCGGGGCCGGCCACGCAGGTCGGCGTACCGGCCTGCGAGCGGTTTTCCTTGCCGGGCGAGCTGGCAGGTGGCCTCGTCGTCAGCGCTTCCAGCCTCGCCAGCTGCTCCGGCCCTGCTGCCCGCGCCTTCTCCAGGAGCACCAGCCGCTCCAGATCGGCCGGAGGGACCAGCAGCTTGGCCTTCTGGAGCGTGGCGAAGCGGTGGTCCCCGTCCGGGCAGGTCGTGACGATGCGGGTATAGCCGGCCATCGCCTCCGCCGTGTCGCCGCTGCGCGCCTGCGCCTCCGTCAGGCGCCAGAGATTGTCGATATGGGCGCAGGACAGGACCGCGGGCCTGTCCTGCAGCAGGGCGACGACCGCGGCCCAGTCTCCCTTGGCGGCAGCCGCCTCGCTGCCGCTGCGCGCCTCGTTGACCTCGATCAGCTCCAGCAGGTTCGCAGGGGGCGTCCAGTCCGGCCGGTCCTGGCGGATCGAGCCGATGCGATCGCGCACCCGGGCATAGTCTCCCGCCTCGTAGAGCTGCCACAGCGGCCCCTCGTCGACCGCAGGAGGCCCGCCGAACAGGTCGGTCGGCGCCTGCCAGCCCGGATGGAGCTCCTGGAGCCGGGCGATCTCGGCCTGGACGGCATCGCGGTCGCCGCGGCCGGCGAGGTAGCGCAGCAACGCCTCGTCGACAGCATTCTCGCCGGCCGGCGCGCCGCCCTGCAGGCGGATGGTGATGGCGGGATCGGTGGCGTCCAGGGCCGGCAGGGCAGTTTCCTGCGCCACCACGGCCAGCGGCGGGAGGCTGCCGGCCAGGGCCAGGAACAGCGAGGCGGTGCGAAACTTCATGAGCGGGAGACCTCGTCGAAAGCCAGACGTGCCAGCAGCACCAGGGTCGCGGCGTAGTAGTCGGGTTCGTTGCGGATCGACGGGAAAGCAGGCGCGGTGCCGTCCTGGCGGTAGCGGAGCAGGGCCATGATCGCGCGGATGCCTGCAGTGGCGCTGCCGGCTTCCAGCGGCATCGACGCGTCGAGGGGCACCGCCGAGGGCGGGGTGGAACCGGCGCGCCGCCAAAGCGAGAGGATCGGGGCCACCAGTTGCAGCGAATCCGCCTCACTCCAGGCGACGTGGAGCGGGATGCGCAGCGCGTTGTAGCCGAACACCGGCGCGAAGCCGGGCGCCGGGCGGGGCGGCTCGGCGAGCAGCACCCAGTCTGCTGGCAGGTGGCGCTCGCCAAAGCGCAGGCTGGCGAGGAGCCGCTGGCCACTTGCCGCCAGCTCGTTCCAGACCGGATGAGGATCGGCCGCGGCCAGGGCGCGCAGGGCCGGGAAGACCCAGTAGGACAGGTTCACGACCGGTCCATCCGGCCGGATGAAGCCCTCCGGCCCGGGCAGGATCACCGGCATGCCGGCATGGCGGGCCAGGCAGGCGGTCCGGACCGAGCGGGCGGCGACCAGGCCGCGCTCGACCAGTTCCGGCCGCTGCCACAAGGCGCCAGCGCGCAGGAGCGCCCAGGCGATCAGCAGATCGCCATCGGTCGCAGCGTTGCGGTCGGCCACGGGATCGCCGGATGCGGCCGGATCAAAGCGCCAGGAGAGGAGCCCGTCCGGGCGCAGCGGCAGATGCGCGTCCGTCCAGGCGAGCATGGCGTCGAACAGGGCCAGATCCTGGGCCGCCACCGCCAGCAGCAGGCCATAGCCCTGTCCCTCGCTGTGGCTGACCCCGTCATTGCCGGTATCGATCACCCTGCCCCCATCGAGGAAGCGGCGGCACCAGGCGCGCCACTCCTCGTCGGGCAGCGGGCTGGCCGTTCCGCCCACCCAGCGGGAAAGCGAGCGCAGCCTTCCCCCGATGTCGGGCAGAAAGCCCGACATCGTCAGCAGCACCGCGCGACGCTCCGGCACCGCCACGCCCTCAGTGACGGCGCAGGCGAAGGGCGAGGCTCGTCATCATGCTGGCCAGGACGAGGGTGCCGAGCATCAGGCCGAGCCAGGTCCAGCGGTTCTGGGCGAGCCAAGTGAGCGCGGCCAGCCGCCACTGGTCCGGGTCGGCCTCCGGGCTGGCCAGGGCGAAGGGCGGATTGCGCTGTTCGCCCACCACGTCGTCGGCCTCTGCCCGCCAGCGCGCCCGATCACCGCCGAGCCGGCTCCAAAGCGGTTCGGCGATCAGGCGGGCAATCCCTGGCGCCAGATGCTCGGCGCGATCGGCGACCAGCACCGTCGCCACCCGCTGCGCGGCCCAGGGCGAGGCGATCTCGATCAGTGCGGTTCCGCCCGATCCAGGCGCCATCTCAACCGGCGGCCGCTCGGGCACGGTCGCGGCGGGGTCGGCACCTGCGACGCTGATCATCGTCCGCAGAGCGCGCTGCCACAGCGTCCCCTCATCCTCCACCCGGTCCTTCCACCGGTCGCGCGGATCGGAGGCGACCGGGGCTGGTGCCGCCTTCGGCTTCGTCGGACCCGGCTCTGTCCAGGCGAGATCCAGCTTCGCCGTCAGCGACGGCGGCAGTTCGCCGACCGTCCCCACCGCGAGCAGGTGGCGGTCGGACACGGTGCCGGGCGGGACGAAGCCGAGCTGGTCCAGCACCTCGCCCCGGCGCTGGGCCAGCTTGCCGAGCAGGGTCCAGGCGGCTCCCATGGCCTCGGCATCGCGGGAGGACACCATCACGTCGGCGGCTTCCTGGCCGTAGGGAAACGCATCGTCGACCAGGTCGTGCAGCTGGCCGCCATGCGCCAGCCGGGCATAGGCCGGCATCGCGACGCGGCTGTCGTCGAACAGGCTCAGCGCCGGTCCATTCCCGGCGCAGGCCGCCGGCGAGGCCGGGTCCAGCACCGGATGGATCGCGATCGTGTTGAGGCCGGGGTGGAACATGCCGAGGCTGAGGTTGATCCGGGCGCCATCCACGATCTTCCCGCCCATATGGTCGAGCCGGATCATGTTGGCGGGAATGTCGTTGACCTGGACCACCAGGGCGGAGGTGGCCGCCAGCCCGGCGGCGTAGGCATAGTTCAGGACCAAGTCCATGTGCTGGCCGTCGGAGGCGTAGAAGGTTGGCGGCAGGCGGAAGCGGATCAGGACCGGCCGGGTCGTGCCGATCGGCATTTCCCGGGTCCGGAATCCGAGCTCGGCCAGCTCGAGATCGGCAGCCCCCGGGATCTCGGGAAACGGAGGCGGGTCGATCGGGCGGGCGGCGGTGGCGACGAAGCCTTCCACCGCGCGCCGCACCGCCGCCGGATCGCCGCCGGCGAAGAGGAGCGCGACGTGATCAGGATCGCCGGGCAGCCGGCGGACCAGCATCCGCCCCTCGGCCAAGGCCGCCGCCTCCTCCTCCCCTACCAGATGGGCGAGTTCGCCCACCGTGCCGATCAGGGCAAGGTTGCGGCCGGCAAGGTCCTGCCAGTCCAGCTTTGCCAGCGGCATCGCCTCGACCTGGAGAGGCCGCTCGCCACGGACCAGCGCCACCGCCTGCGCGACCCGGCTGCCCAGCTCGACCCCCAGAGGTCCGGCCAGGTCCGGCCCCGTGGCAATGGTGAAGGGCTCACCGTCATAGGTCGAGGCCGCCAGGAGGCCGTGCACCTGGCCCGGATCCAGCGGCCGGCGCATGGCGGAGCGCTGCAGGGTGAGGGTCGACCCATCCCTTTTCAGCCTGGTCCAAAGCTCCCCGAACCGCTCGCGGGAACAGGCCAGCCGGTGGGACTGGCGGGCCTGGAAGCGAAGCTCGTTGCGACCGGGCGTGAAGGCGCCGGCTGGCAACTCGATCTGCGCCGCGGCCACGCCCTGCGCCCCCACCAGCGGCAGGTCGCCCAGCGCCCTGCCGTTCAGGGACAGGGTGAGCGAGGAGCGGTCGGGAAGCACCGCCAGCGCATTGCTGTAGGAAAGATCCAGCGTCGCCCGGTCGAATGGTTGGTCCGGAGGCAAGTCGAAGGGCACCAGCACCTCGTCGACGCCGCCGGCCAGCTCCAGATCGTCCGGCAGCAGCGGCAGGACGGAGCCGGACGGAGCGGCGACCGGCATGTGGGTCACGTGCTCCGGAGCCAGCCCCTGCGCTGCCACCGGTCCAGCTGAGGCCAGGAGCAGCATCACGGCCGCGGCGGCACGATGGCGGCCGGACAGGATCGGTTCAGCGTGCCGGGGCATCGGAGCGCGCTCCCTGGGGCAGGATGATCTGGCTTCCGGCATGGCCGGCCGGCGACGGGGCGGGACGGTCCTGGTGCAGGCCGGCCAGGATCCCGAGCGTGCCCTTGACGATGCACAGCCGCGCGAAATGGGCGAAACCCCCGAGGACGGTCCGCGGCTGCTGCCGCTCGGCCTGGAAGGCCACCCAGGCCTCGCTGGAGCCGAAGCACAGGGCCACGACATCGGCACGCTGTTCCTCGGTCTGGCAGTCGAACCGCACGCCCAGGACCAGCAGGTCGTCCTCGACCACCGCATGGCGGATCTCGAAGGGGATCGTCCGGGTGCCGCCGGCAAGCTCGACGATGAGGCCACCATTGCCATGAGCCAGGTCGCGATAGATCTCGGCGTCCTGGTTCAAGGTGAGCTGGGCGCCGCCGATGGAGAGGTCCGAGATCCGGACCCGGGTGCTGTTGCCGCCGAGCGACGCCTCGGCCTCGTGGGTGCGCGGCACGCGCGGCATGCCGCGACGCTGCTTGTGCTCGTGCACGACGCCGATGGCGCCCAGCACGAACAGGAGGTTGAACAGGTTCCAGCCCAGCACGATGGCGATGTTCTCGCGCTCCAGCGGAAAGGCGTGCCAGCGCCAGAGACCGGCGATTGCCGCCAGCGACAGCAGGCCCAGCAGCAGCAGGAGCGGGCGGGCCAGCTCGGAAACGAAGTTGCGCTCCAGCGTCTCCGACTTGGCGGTGACCTTGAAGGTGGGCGCCCGGGGCCGCAGGAACACGCTGCCGATCGCCCGGACCAGGAAGGGCGACTGGGCGATCTCGTAGAGTTCGGAGATGAACGGCCAGCGGACATGGCCGAACAGGAAGTTGGTGAGGATCAAGCTGGCGGCCAGATGAGCCAAGCCGTAGGCGACGAATTCCTGGTAGGACGCGCGATAGATCTGCAGGCCGAAGAACAGGTAGGCCAGCGGCGTGATCAGGAAGAGCATCCGGGCTATCGGGAACAGCCAGAACACCATGCTGGACAGGTAGGACAGCCGCTGGGCCAAGCTCAGGCCGCGCTTCCACAACGGATTCTTCAGCAGCATGATCTGGATCATGCCCTGGGCCCAGCGCGAGCGCTGGCCGATGAAGCTGGAGAAGGTCTCCGGCGAGAGGCCGGCGATCATCGGCCGGGCGACATAGCGGCTGGTCAGGCCGCGCGCGTGCAGTTCCAGGGCGGTCTCGGCATCCTCGGTGATCGAGGTGCCCTGGATGCCGCCGATCGAGATCAGGTGGGTGCGGCGCAGGATGGCGGCCGAGCCGCAGAAGAACGAGGCGTTCCAGCTGTCGAGGCCGCGCTGCCCGACCTGGTAGAACATCTCGTTCTCGCTGGGCATCCGGGAAAAGGTGCCGAGATTGCGCTCGAGCGGGTCGGGATTGATGAAGAAATGCGGGCTCTGGACCATGAACAGCTTCGGGTCCTCGCCGAAATGGCCGACGGTCCGCTCGAGCAGGTCCTCGGTCGGCACGTGGTCGGCGTCCAGGATCAGGATCAGCTCGCCATCGGTCCGCCCCAGGGCGGCGTTGATGTTGCCGGCCTTGGCGTGCTCGTTGAAGGAACGGGTCAGGTAGTGGCAGCCGAGGCGCGCGCAGAGCATCTGCAGGGACCGGTTGCGCGAGATGGCGGCCTGGGCGCGGCGCGGGTCCTGGTCGTTCTGCTTCTGGTCGGTGCCGCCGTCATCCAGGAGCCAGACGTTCAGCTTCTCCTTGGGATAGCGCATCCTGGACGCCGCGATCAGCGTCGTCTCCAGCAGGGCCTCGTCCTCGTTGTAGGTGGGCACGAATACGTCGACGCGCGGCAGGTGCTCCGGATCGGCCGGCAGCGGGGGCGTCGCCCGGTCGATCGGCCGGATGTTCACGAACACGCCCAGGAACAGCATCAGGATGCCGTAGATCTCGGCGGCGAACAGCAGGACCCCCGGGATGAAGGCGAGGGTGCCGGGATCCGGCAGCGTGTCGGCCACCCGCCAGGACAGGTAGCGCCAGCTCAGGAACGCGGCGGCGAAGATGAAGAAGGTCCGGCACAGCTTCGCCAGCCCGGTGATCCGAAGCGCCGCCAGGACCGCCAGCACCACGAGCGCCAGCGCGAACTGGTTCGCCACGCCGTAATCCTGGGCTCCCAGCCAGAGCAGGACAACCATCCCCAGGAACCACGGCATCAGCCATAACCAGGCAAGCGGCGCCCTGCCGGCACGGCGGTCGACCACCGCGAAGCCGGGAGCGGCCGACGGCCCTCCGCCATTGTCCATCATGCACCTCGCGCGCCAGTCGATCGGGCGACCCGAGGGCTTCCTCCAGAAAATCGATTGTTCGTGGCGCGCGGTCAGAGCGGCGCTGTCATCGCCATCCGGTCGAACAGGTCGAGCATGCGATCGGCGTCCTTCTCAGGAACGCAGTAGCGCATGTCGACCGCGAAACGGTGAATCTCGCCGCGGGTCTCGGTCGGCGCATCGAAATACTGCCAGGCATAGATGCAGCTTCCGGCATCGCCCATGTCGGCCAGCAGGTAGCGATGGGTGCCGCGTCCGTTGCGGCGCTCCCTGGCGGCCTGATCCCGGGGCGCGCCCGGGAACTGCTCCTCGAAATACCGGTCGATCATGTCCTGCCGGAACGGGTTGGGCAGCTCGGCCGGCAGGTAGGCGCCCATTCCGCGCCAGCGCGTGCGGGTGACGATCACGTTCTCGCGCGGGATGGTCGTGTCGTTCACGAGCACCACCTCCTCGATCACGGTCCCGCGCTCGACATGCCGACGGGTGGCGAGCCGCAGCGGCGCTGAATCCACTGGAAGTTGCAGCATCGAGCCGGTCGCGGACACGGCGGCGACCCCCTCATAGGGATCGGCGTCGAGCGGGCTCATCCGCGGTCCGCCGCAGGCAGCCAGCAGCAGCAGCAGCAACGGAACAGAGAAACGGGTCCATCGCAGGCATGGCTGCGCTGGAACGGACACGAGCATCGCTCAAGCCTCTCATCAACCAAAGGTTGCTAGATGGCATCTAGCCCCTGGCGAGAACTACGTCCAGATGCTTTGTCGCATTGCGGGATAAATCCGACGGGGACGAACCTCGGTCGCCGCGTCCTGCGCTTGACCCGCCAGGGGCCCCAGCCTCAGGTTCGCCGACAGCGACCAGGGAGGCCGGACGTCCGGAACGTCCTGCGGGGGAGATCATGCAGCGCGCGACCATCAGCATGTCCGACGAGTTCGCGGCGGAACTGCAGGCATTCATGGCGGCGCGTGGTTACGATAACCGCTCCGAGGCCCTGCGCGCCCTGGCCCAGATCGGCCTGGAGCATGCCAAGCTGCAGACTCAGCCGGCGATCGAGTGCGTGGCGACCCTGAGCTATGTCTACGACCACCATACCCGCGAACTCGCCAAGCGGCTGACCGCCGCTTCGCATGATCATCACGATTTGGGCCTGGCGACGATGCACATCCACCTGGATGCCGAGAACTGCCTGGAGATCGCGGTGCTGCGCGGACCGGTCGAGGCCGTGCGCGGCTTTGCCAGTGCGGTGCTGAACGAGCGCGGCGTGCATAGCGGACACCTGTCGGTCATTCCGATCGACGCCGAGCCGCGGCTGCACGGCCACGCCCACGATTGAGCCCTCAGATCCGGCGCAGCCGCATCAGCCAGACGAAGAACAACCCGCCGACCGCCCCGGTGATGATGCCGATCGGCAGTTCCTGCGGGGCCAGGAGCGTGCGCGCCAGGATGTCGACCCCGGTCACCAGCAGCGCCCCCATCAGGGCCGCGAGCGGCAGGACCACCGCGTGGCGGCCGCCGACCAGCGCGCGGACCGCGTGGGGGATCATCAGGCCGACAAAGCCGATCGACCCGACCAGCGCCACCAGGGTGCCGGTCAGCAGCGCGCACAAGGCGAACAGCCCGACCCGCAGCCGGGCGACATCGATTCCCAGGCTGGCGGCCGCCTGATCGCCCAGGCTGAGCGCATCCAGGCGGCGGGCGGAAAGCTGCGCCATGCAGAGGCCGAGAATGACCACGACCAGCGGCAGCGGCAACAACGACCACTGCGCCAGCCCGAGCCCGCCCATGGTCCAGAACACGACCGAATGGGCGGCGCGCTGGTCGCCGGAGAAGATCAGGAAGTTGGTCAGGGCCATCAGGACGAACGAGACGGCGACTCCCGAAAGGACCAGCCGGTCCCGACCAAAGCCGCCGCTGCCGGCCGCCACCGAGATCACCAGGAACAGGGAAAGGATCGCGCCCAGGAAGGCGGCGATCGGCAGGGTCAGCATCCCTGCAAGGTCGCCCAGATGGACGATCACGATCACCGCTCCCACCGACGCCCCGGCCGAGACGCCGAACAGATAGGGATCGGCCAGCGGGTTGCGGGTGACCGCCTGCAGCACCACCCCGACGCAGGCGAGCCCCGCTCCGGTCAGGATGCCCAGCATCACGCGCGGCAGGCGCAGGTCGACCACGATCCGCTCCAGCCCCGGCGCCCAGTCGGCCGGGAACCGCTCCGGCAGCAGCGCGTGCAGCAGGATCCGGCCGACCAAAGGCGGGTCGATGCTTGCGGAGCCGATCGTGACCCCCGCCACCGCCAGGACCACGATTCCGCCTGCCAGCAGCAGGGCCAGCGGGACCGGGCGGATCCTCACTCGGCGAAGGCGTCCGGGTGGAGCGCCCGGGCCAGCTTCTCGATCGCCTCGATGTTGGCGGGGCCGGGCGTGATCTCGCCGTAGCGCAGCGGAAGGTACCGCTTCTCCTTTACCGCCGTGAGGTTGGCCGTGGCCGGATGGCTCTCCAGGAACGCCCAGCTCTTCTCCCAGCCGCCGGCATCATAGTCGACCAGCACGATGAAGGCCGGATCGCGCTCGATCACCGCTTCCCAGGACACGGTGCCCCAACTCGTCTCGACATCGTCCATGACGTTGCGCCCGCCGGCAGCCTGGATGATGGCGGTGGGCATGGCATACCTGCCGGCGGTGAACGGCTTGTCCTCGCCGGAATCATAGAGGAACACTTCGACAGGCTGGGCGTCGGCCACGGCTTCGGCCACCGTGCCGACCCGCTCCTTCCAGCCCTTCACCAGGCGGTCGGCATCTTCTTTCCTGCCGAAGATCGCGCCGATATTCTCCACGTCGGTGTAGAGCGTGGCGAGGCTGGCCGCCGGCTGTTCCTTGTCCACGTGGATGCAGCTCTCGGTCAGCACGTAGACGGGAACGTCGCGGACCCCCAGCGTGTCCGGCGTGACTTCGCCGCCGGGGTTCATGCCGTAGTACCAGCCGGCGAAGAAGAAGTCGGGATCGACCGCCAGCAGGTTCTCCATGGTCGGGTATTTCGGAGCGAGTTCCGGGATGTCGCCCATCGCCTGGCTGAACTCCGGGGTCATCTTGTACCAGCCGGTGATCCCGGTAAGCCCGACCATGTGCTTCTGCAGGTCGAGCGCGAACATGATCTCGGCGATGTTCTGGTCGTGCACCACCGCGCGCTGAGGCGCCGCCTCGAAGGTCAGCGGCTGGCCGCAGCTTTCCACCGTCACGGGGAAGCCGGAGGCGGCCGCCGGAGAGGCGGATATCGCCGTCAGTGCCAGGATTGCCGGTAGAATGTGCTTCATGCGGACATATCCAGGCTTGGGAGGGGGCTGGCAGCGTCGAAGGACACGCGCGGCCGGTCGTGGAAGGGATGGCGGTCGATCGACACCGCGACCTCGAAGGCGCGGCGGATCAGCTCCGGGGTGAGAATGTCGGCCGGCGTCCCGGAGGCCACCACCCTCCCTCCCCGCATGACCACCAGACGGTCGCAGAAGGCGGAGGCGAGGTTCAGGTCGTGCAGGGCCGCCACCACGGCACAGCCGCGGGCGCGAACCAGGCTCAGCAGCTCCAGCTGGTAGCGGATGTCCAGATGGTTGGTCGGCTCGTCCAGAAGCAGGAGGTCGGGTTCCTGGGCCAGGACCCGGGCCAGCATGACCCGCTGCCGCTCGCCGCCGGACAGGCGGTCCATCGGCTCCTCCGCCAGCGCCTCGATTCCGACCGATGCCAGGGCACGCTCCACCACCAGCCGGTCACTGCCGTTCACCCCGCCGAACAGGCCAGCATGCGGCAGCCGGCCCAGCGCCACCACCTCCGAGACCGCCATGTCCACCACGGGCGGGGGGTCCTGGAGGAGGACCGCGACCCGGCGCGCCACCGTGCGCGCCGGCAGCTTCCAGACATCGACCCCGTCCAGCCGGACCTGGCCTTCCGACGGCTTGCGCAGGCGGCCGATGCAGTGGAGGAGGGTCGACTTGCCGGCGCCATTCTCACCAAGCAGGCCAACGACCTCGCCGACGCGCACCCCGAGCGTGACATCGGCCACCAGCGCCCGTTCCTTCACCCGGCAGGTCAACCCCTCGATGTCGATCATCGGCTCGTCTCTCGTCGCACACGCCACGATGTTGTTATATTATAACGTTTGTCGGTTCCGGTCGTAGCCGCACCTGCTCACAGGGGGCAAGTCCCTTCCGCCTCCGTATGCCCGGACACGAGCTGGGCGCAGGCGACATAGTCGGGCGGGATCTCCAGCCCGGGCTCCAGGTCCCGGCCAGTCCGCAGAAGATCGGCCGACAGGTGCGCCTGAGGGCCGCCCGGCGCGTTCCGCAACCCGGGCCCCTCGACCTCGATCCGGCCGAGCGGCGAGATGGCGACCCGTTCGACATCGCCCCGGACCAGCAACTCGCGCAAGGCCGGGACCTGCATTGGGTCCTCGCCTCGATGGGCATCCAGGAGGTCGATCAGGGCCGGCTGGTCGGTCCGCAGGCAGAATTGCAGGGAACGCCGGTCGAGCCCCAGATCGAACAGGGCGCTGTTGCGGTTCGCAGGCAGGAGAGCCTCGGCATCCAGGCCAAGACAGGTCAGGCCGGCCGCTGCGGGTGTCCGCAAGCGAGCCCGGTGCAGGGCGAGCACGACGCGCACCGCCCTGCCCTTCTCCCCAACCAGTTCAAACGCACGCAGGCCCGTGGCCAGCCGGATCGCGGCGCGTCCCCCGGCAGTGCCGAGCACCAGCCCACCTTCCTGGATGGCGACGCTCGCCTGGTCGTCGTTGGCGGCGAACTCGGCCATGGCGCCCTGCACGCCGATCTGCCAGGCGGCGCCCGGCACGGCCGACCATTCCGCCAGCCGGTCGAGCAGCAGGGGACCTGTCCAGGGCAGGAGCCGGTAACCCAGCCCCAGGATCGCCTTGCGGCGCGGCAGGTCCATCCAGACGGCGCGCTGGGCGAAGGCCGCCATGTCGCGCCACCCCGCCAGCTCCTTCTCGCTGCGGCCGCAGCCACCGCACCACCCGGTCGCGCGGTCCATCTGGCAGATGCCGACGCAAGGCGATGTCAGCCAGGTCTCCGCCACCGGGGGCGCTGCAACGAGTTCCGACATCGCTTCTTCCTGTTCCGTTCGTCCTGAGGCCGCCGGCTGCGAGATCGTCATGCCGCCAGCCGGCGCCGCACGTTCCTTGCTGCCTGAACCAGATGAACCAGCGACTCTTCCGTCTCCGCCCAGCCACGCGTCTTCAGCCCGCAATCCGGGTTAGCCCAAAGACGGTCGGCAGGGATATGCTCGACAGCACGCAGAAGCAGGCCTTCCATTTCCGCGATGCCCGGCACGCGCGGGCTGTGAATGTCCCAGATGCCTGGCCCGATCTCGTTCGGATAGGTGGTTTCCACGAACGAACCCAGGAGCTTCATCGCAGAGCGCGCGGTCTCGATCGAGATCACATCCGCGTCGAGAGCGACAATTGAATCGATGATGTCGTCGAACTCCGCATAGCACATGTGGGTGTGAATCTGGGTGTCGTCGCGCACGCCAGAGGCGGCGAGCCGGTAGCACTCCACCGCCCAGGCGAGATAGGACGGCCTTGCGGCGCGGGTGAGCGGCAGCCCCTCGCGCAGGGCAGGCTCGTCGATCTGGATGATGCCGATCAGCGCCTTCTCCAGGTCGGCCACCTCGTCCCGGATCGCCAGGGCGATCTGCCGGCAGGTCTCCTGCCGCTCCTGGTCATCCCGGACGAACGACCACTGCAGGATGGTGACCGGGCCGGTCAGCATGCCCTTGACCGGCCGCGTGGTCAGCGACTGGGCGAAAGCCGCCGCCTCCACCGTCATCGGCGATGGCCGGGCGACGTCGCCATAGATGATCGGTGGCTTGACGCAGCGCGAGCCGTAGCTCTGCACCCAGCCTCCCGCAGTGAAGGCGAAGCCTGACAGGCGTTCCCCGAAATACTCCACCATGTCGTTGCGCTCGAACTCGCCATGTACCAGCACATCCAGGCCGATCGCCTCCTGGCGGCGGATCGCCTTCTCGGTCTCGGCCTGCAGGAACCGCTGATAGGCCGACGGCGCCATCGTGCGGTTGCGGAACGCCGCCCGGGCCAGGCGGACCTCCCTTGTCTGCGGGAACGAGCCGATGGTGGTGGTGGGGATCGGCGGCAGGTCGAACCGCGCCTGATGCAGGACCCGCCGCTCAGGATAGGGCGCGCCCCGCCGGGTCATCTCCGGGGTAATCGCCCTTGCCCTGGCCCGGATTGCCGGGTCGTGGACACGCGGCGATTCCAGCCGCGCGCGATGGGCTTCCCGGTTCGCTGCCAGCTCGGCAGCCACCGCTGACTGGCCCTGCTCCAGCGCGGCGCCGATCAGGGCCACCTCGGCCATCTTCTCCTCGCCGAACGCCAGCCACGAGCGCACATCCGGGTCGAGTGCGGTTTCCGTCGCCAGCCCGTAGGGCACGTGGAGCAGCGAGCAGGACGTGGCGATCGCCAGGCGCTCCGGGCCGATCTGCCCGGCGGCCCGCTCGGCGGCAGCGACCGCCCGGTCGAGATCGGTGATCCAGATATTGCGACCATCGACCAGACCCAGCGACAGATCGAGATCGGCCGGCAGACGTGCCAGGACGCGCTCCAGCTGATCGGGCCCCCGGACCAGGTCCAGGTGGAGGACATCGACCGGCAGGTCCAGGACCCGGTCGAGCAGGTCGGGCGCAATCTCGCCGAAATAGGGGGTCAGCCAGAGCGACAGGGATGGAGCCGCGGCGCGCAGCCGCCCATAGGCCCGGGTCAGGGCCGGACCGGTCCCCTCATCGGCGTCCAGGACCAGGACCGGCTCGTCAAGCTGCACCTCACGGACGCCGGACGAAGCCAGGTCCGCGAGCAGCGCCGCATAGGCTTCCAGCAGCGGATCGAGCAGGGCCGAGGTGGTGGCGGCCGGATCGGTCGGCTTGGAAAGCGCCAGGAAGCTCAAGGGTCCGAGCAGCACCGGCCGGGCGTCGTGTCCCTGTGCCATCGCCTCCTGGAAGAGCTCGACATGCTTCCGCCAGACATAGGCGAAGCGGGAGGCCGGCTGGAGTTCCGGGACGAGATAATGGTAGTTCGTGTCGAACCACTTGGTCATCTCGAGGGCCGCCACCCCTTGCCCGTCGGGGCGGCCGCGGGCCATGGCGAAGGCCAGGGCCAGGCGATCGTCCCGCAGGCCGGTGAAGCGGTCGGGGACCGCATCCAGGACCAGGGCCATGTCGAGAACATGGTCGTAGAGGGCAAAATCGCCCACGGGGATCTGGGAGAGGCCGGCCCGGACAGTCCGGCCGCGCAGGTCGGCACGGACCGCTGCGGCCTCCTCCAGGAGTTCCGCGGCCGAGAGCCTGCCGGCCCAGTGAGATTCCAGCGCGAACTTCAGCTCGCGCTTCGGCCCGATTCGCGGCAGGCCGAGAACTGTGGTGGTCACCATGAGAGGATCCAGACGATGAGGTCGCGCATCGACGAACCCGCCGTTCGCTTCAGCCGGCAGGCGGTTCATCGGGATGCGAAGATGGCGGGAAGGGCCGAGGGCGGCCGGCGCGACGCTCAGTCGTGCCGGGGCCGGCAAGGCGGCCCGAACTTCCTCACGATCGTCGGGATACGGAGTTGAGAAACAGGCGCCGGAGCGCAGTCGTCGATCACGGTCGGACCTCCCGCCGGGACACCCCGCCCGGCGCATGTGGTTGCACGATCGACGGCAGGTCTCCTGGCTCGCGGGTCCTCACCGATCCCCGACCTTCCCGGTTGCCCAGTGGTCATGCGTGGAGATCGATTCGCCGCTTACAGTTACGGGGGTAGCCAGGGACTGATGCCGGCTAGCCGGCACGCACCCTGTTCCCTCTTGCATCCCCTCTTCGGGGAACCGTCGATGAGGTCATGATAGACGGTCCAGGCAGGACGTCCAGGAGGATCATCCTCCTGACCGCCCTGCTCCAAGAACGCCCGCTCAGACCTTGCCGCGGCCAACCCGCTTCATCGGGTTGTTCAGGTGGTAGTCGGCGACGATCTGGAATGCCTGGTCGGGATCGTCGACGAACTGGAACAGGTCCACGTCCTCCGGGCTGATCATCCCTTCCTCGACCAGCATCTCGAAATTGATCAGCCTGCTCCAGAACGCGCTGTCGAACAGCAGGACCGGCATGCGGCGGCTCTTGCCCGTCTGAATCAGGCACAGGGTCTCGAACAATTCGTCGAGCGTGCCGAAGCCGCCAGGAAAAGCCACCAGCGCCCGCGCCCGCATCAGGAAATGCATCTTGCGCAGGGCGAAGTAGTAGAACTGGAAACTCAGTTCCGGTGTCAGGTAGGGGTTCGGCGCCTGCTCGTGGGGCAGCACGATGTTGAGGCCGGCGGTCTGGGCGCCCGCCTCGTAGGCACCGCGATTGGCGGCCTCCATGATGCCGGGACCGCCGCCGGTGACGATGGTGAGCTCGCGGCCGGGATGGGCGGCGCTGAACTCCGCGGCGAGCTGGCCGAACCGCCGGGCGGCCGCGTAGCCGCGGGCATGGGTGGCCAGACGCCGGGAGATGGCCAGGGCCCGCTTCAGCTCCAGATTGTCCGGGTCGCCGGCATGGGCGGCCTCGGCGGCCTTCATCGCCGCCTCGGCGCCATCCTCGTTGGGCACCCGGGCGCTGCCGAACACCACCACGGTGGCGTCGATACCGTGCTCTTCCAGGATCAGGTCCGGCTTCAGCAGCTCCAGCTGGAAGCGCAGCGGACGCAGGTCCTTGCGCAGCATGAAGTCCGGATCGAGATAGGCCAGCCGGAAGGAGGGCGAGCGGGTCTGCGGCGTATCGGCGGGATGCGCCTCGGGGCCACCGGCCATCCCGTCCGGGCTCATCGGCGCATCGCCAGGGTCATGGGGGTCGAAAGGATCGGGGCGGCTCATCGGGGTCAGGCAGATCCGGCTGGTGGCGGGCAGAAGGTCACCTCTGGGTGCACGCTATCCCCGCCTTGGTAAAGAATCTCTTAGCGAACCGACGACTTGGCACTCATGACATGGCCCTGGAAACCGTAGAGACGCTCCGCTGGCGTGGTTTCCGCCGCAGGACGCAGGCTGCGGATCTTCCACAGCGCTTCCGGATCGGCCCGGCGCACCCCGTCCAGCAGCCGCTCCTCGCGCGGATCGCGGAACCCGGTGGCCGGGAAGATGGCGACCCCGCTCAGCGGGGTGACCTCGAAACAGGCCGGAGCGCGGACGAGCAGCAGGAAGACGCCGGCATGGTCCGCGCCGGTGAACGGCGCGGCGATCCGGCTCCCCGGCCCCTGGCCATCCAGCCAGGCAGGAGGCAAATGGGTGACGCCACAGCTGAACACGATACGGTCGAAAGGCAGTTCGCTCGGGTCGACCCGATCGGCGGCCAAAACTTGAGCCTGCGGCCGGTCAACCAGGGCAGCCCGGGCACGCTCCGCCAGGTCCGGCTCCGCCTCCAGGCCGATGATCGATCCGGTAGGCCCCACCAGTTCGGCGAGGATCGCGGTGTAGTAGCCGGTGCCGGTCCCGATATGCAGGACCCGGTCCCCAGGGCGGATCTCGAGCCGGTCGAAGACGAACGCCCAGAGCTGCGGCTCGCCGTTGTTGATGCCGCGGGCCGGATCGATCGCGACGAGGACATCCTGGTAGAGTGCCGCCGGATCGGCGCAGTCCTCCAGGGCACCCGTGCTGCCCACGATCTTCCAGGGCGGCGGCCCCAGGAAACGCTCCCTCGGGACGGCGGCAAACGCCGCCTCGATGCGCGGATCGCGGGCCCTTGCGGCGGAAACGACGGCGCGTGCGTAGACGGCCCTGGTCTCTGCGTTCACCATGGCCGGCGGTATAGCACGGCATGGCGGCAGCGAAGGAAGCCTCGGGCAAGATGATCGAGATGGGTTGGCAGGACTGGGCCGAGCAGAGCAGGCGGACCCTGGCGGACGCGATGGCCGCGATCGGCGAGGAGCAGGTGGCGGCGGCTGTCGACGCCATGGTGGCGGCGCTTGCCGCCGACCGGCCGATGCTGATCTGCGGCAATGGCGGCTCGGCCGCCGACAGCCTGCATTTCTCCGGGGAGCTGGTCGGCCGGTTCAAGCGCGACCGGCGGGCCTACCGGGTCATGTCGCTGGCGGCGGACCCGGTGTTCCTGACCGCCTGGAGCAACGACGCCAGCTTCGAGGATGTCTTTGCCCGGCAGGTCCAGGCGCACGGAGCCGAAGGAGGGGTCCTGGTGGGCTTCACGACCTCCGGCCGGTCCCCCAACGTGCTGGCGGCCTTCCAGGCGGCGAGGGAGCGCGGCATGGCCACGGTGGCGCTGACCGGCCAGGCCGGCGAGGCGCTGGAGGGCCGGGTCGACCACCTGTTCGCGGTGCCTGCGACCGACACGGCCCTGGTCCAGCAGATCCATCTCATGCTCTACCATCACTGGTGCCGCGTGCTGGAAGCCCGGCTCGCCTGAGCAACGTACCGACACAATGTTCGATCGAGGTATTCCTGGCATGGGTCCGATCCGGCAGTTCGTCCTGGATCTCCAGCCGTCCGGCATCGGGCAGATCGCCCATGAAGGCCTGGACGATCCGGAGGTCATTCCGCTCTGGTTCGGCGAGAGCGACCTGACCTCGCCGCCCTTCGTCAACGAAGCGGCGAAGAGGGCGCTGGACGAGGGCAAGACCTTCTACAACTGGACCCGCGGCCATCTGCCGGTGCGTGAGGGCCTGCTGCGCTATCACCAGAAGCAGTACGGAATCGAGCTGGACCCGGACCGGGTGTCGGCACCGGGCTCGACCATGCTGACGGTGATGATCACCTGCCAGTGCCTGGTCGAGCCGGACGACGAGGTGATCCTGGTCTCGCCCTACTGGCCGAACATCCGCACCGTGGTGGAGGTGCTGGGCGGCCGCACCGTCGACGTGCGGCTGCGGGAAGGGCCCGAGCGCTGGTGGCTGGACCTGGACGACGTCAAGCGCGCCATCACGTCCAGGACCAAGGCGGTCTACGTCAACACGCCGTCCAACCCGACCGGCTGGGTGATGTCGCGCGAGGAGCAGGTGGCGCTGCTGGCGCTCTGCCGCGAGCGGGGCCTGGCGATCATTTCCGACGAGGTCTACCACCGCAACGTGTTCGTCGGCCAAAGCCCGGCCCCGTCCTTCGTCACCCTGGCCGAGCCGGAGGAGCCGGTGTTCGTGCTGAACGGCTGGTCGAAGGGCTGGGCGATGACCGGCTGGCGGCTTGGCTGGATGGTGCATCCCAAGCAGCTGGCCGTGCCGATCACCGTGCTTTCCGAGGTCAACAACACCGGCGCCACCGCCTTCGTCCAGTATGGCGGACTGGCGGCGCTGGAGGAGGGCGACGCCTTCGCCGAGGAGTTCGTGGCCCGCTGCGCCCGCAACCGGGCGCTGGCGATGGAGATCCTGGGGAACCACCCCAAGCTCGACCTTCTGAGCCCGGAGGGCGCCTTCTACCTGTTCCCGAAGCTCAATCTGCCGATCAGCGGCCTGGACTTCGCCCGGCGGCTGCTGCGCGAGGAGAAGGTCGGCACCGCGCCCGGCTTCACGTTCGGGGAAGGCAACGAGCAGCACCTGCGGATCTGCTTCGCCCTGTCGACCAGCCGCCTGGAGGAGGCGTTCCACCGGATCCGCCGGCTGCTCGACCGGATCTGAGCCGGGCTGAGAGAACGATGACGCCGCCATCCTGCAGGATCGGCGGCGTCAGGCTGGAGCCGAATGTGCGAGCGAGGAGCACCAGGGCCGGATTTTTTCCGCTGCGGACAGCGGCAGCCGCGCCAGGACGATCCTCTCGATCCCAGCAGCCGCCCGTCAGCGCTTCTGCTCTTCCTTCTCGTGCTCCTTCTGCACCGATTCCGGGATGCCGGTGGTCCCGTGCGTCACCGACGGCGGATCGCTGGCCGGAAAGGTCTCGTCGAGCGCCTCGTCCAGATCCGCCTCGTCGACCTTGCCCTGCTTGTCGTCTGGAAGCGGCTGGCGCTTATCCTGGCCACTCATCATCAAGTTCCTCTCGATCCTAGGGACTGCCGGCTCAGAGCGTATCCACCGAACTCGACTTCATCTTGGACTTCCGCGCCTTGGGTGCTGCGGTCGTGCCGGTCTTGGTGGGTGTCGCTGGCTTCTTCGCCTCATCGGCGCGCTTGGCCTTCGGCTTGGCCTTGGCCTTGCCGGTTGCGCCGGTCGACGCCTTGCCCGGCCCGGAGATATCAGACCCGGAATGGGCCTCCTCCTTCTCGGCATGAACCGGGGGAAGCTCGTCGGTCTTGGTGGCCGGCTCCTCCAAGGGGCGATGATCCTCGATCACGGAGCCCTGCCTGGGCTTGCCGATGGTCTCTGCCGCGTCGACCTGAAGCATGTTGTAGCTGGCCTGCTGCTCCGCATCGATCTGACGGACGGCCTCGGCCCAATGCTCGTGCTCCCGGCCCTCCGGCCGGTCCTGATCGATCCAGATCTGGTAGGCCCGCTCCCGGATCCGTGCTTCCCGATCGTCCGACATTCTCCACTCCTCCTCGCCTTGTCCAATCAACACAGAAGCCATCCGCCCGTTCCCAGGGAGCCACACCTTCCACACGGGCACCGGACAAGGACTAACCGGCCGCCGCATCATGCGTGGGGCTGCATCGGACGCAAAGAAGGAAGGTCCTGGCCGGGGAGCGGCGGCTTTTAGGACAGGCATCATCCGCCGCTCGTTCCGAAGGCTACCACCCATCGACGGCCGGGTTGAGCGGTGCTGGAGGAGAGATGAGGCGGGCCCATACGGGCCTGGTGGTCAGGGATACAAGTGGCCCCAAAGCGCGCAGCCCGTGGCGAGAGGAGGATCCGTGTCGGGGCACCAGGAACGGGCCAACCGGGAAACGAGCAGGTCGGACGACAAGAAAGGGAGAGCCTCGCGGCTGCCCCCTCCAACATTCTTCGATGACCGGTGGCCCGAGGTGCCTGCTCAGTGCAGGACGGCACCGGCGAACTCGGGGCACTTGTCGACCGAGACTGGCGCGTAGTCGCGGCCTGCCGGGGCAGCCGCCACGCTCTCCAGCTCCAGCGCCGCGCGAAAATGCCGCACCTCCTCGAACGCCCGAGCCAGCAGACGGGCCAGTTCCGGATCCTCGATGCCCGCCCGCAGCGAGAAGCCCAGATGGCGCTCGAGCCTGCCCTCGGCTTCCAGCACGGAAGCGAGATTGACCGGCACCTTCTCCTCGGTGGGAACCGTCTTCAGCTTGTTCTGCAGGTCGGTGGGACGTACGCCATAGTCGATCAGGCAGCGCATCAGGCTCTCGAACAGCTCGATCCGCCGCGCATAGGCCTGCCCCCACTGCTTGGCGCCGACCCCGTCGATCTCTTCCACGATGTGCCGAGCCAGCCGATGGCAGGACAGCAGCGAATCGCGAGCGAGCATGAGGGTTAAAGCGGCACGACGCTTGGGGTGCATGATGGCCGTTCCTCGTCTTCCGTTCGGGCGTCAAACCGGTGGTGCTGGAATCCGCACGCACGGTCGTCTCAGCATCCCGTTGCACGTACCCCAGTCGCAGTCCTTAACATCTCATATACGCGACGGTTCCACTTCAGGAGGAACAAGGACCTCCAGTGCGCCCGGTAGCACCTCGAACCGCACCGGGGTGCGCGTGACGATTTCCCCATCGGCCGTGACCGTGCGCGACCGGGAGGTATGCACCTCGAACCAGCTGGCCGAGCGCGTGGTGGTGCGCTCGGCAGCGCGATGGCGGCCGGCCCGCCAGGCGAACATGTTGAGAAACAGGTGCCAGAGCGAGCGGGGTGCGATGCTGTAGAGCCAGAGCAGGCCATCGTCGATCCGGGCGTCCTCGTGGATCACCATGCCGCCACCGTAGAAGCGCCCGGCACCTACCGCGAGCTGTACGGAACGCACGCGCAGGACCTCGTCGGGGAGCCGGATCTCCGCGCGGAATGGGCGAAGGCGCGACAGAGCCCGCCAAGCCGCGATCGGGTATGCCAGGATGCCGAACTGGCGCTTGAGATCGCCGTTCAGAGAGCGTGCCACCTCGACGCTCAGCCCCATGTTGGCGACGTTGACGAACAGCTTGCCATTCGCCCGTCCCAGATCAATCCGCCGCCGCGCGCCGGTGCGCACGAGCCCCGCGACCTCGAGCGGATCGCCGGGCAGGTCCAAGGCGCGGGCCAGATCATTGGCGGTGCCGAGCGGGATCACCAGCAGGGGCAGGCCTGTGTCGAGCAGACCCGGCAGCGCGGCATGAACCGATCCGTCGCCGCCGCCTACCACCACGGCATCGATCTGCCCGGCATATTCCCGGATCAGGTCGGCGGGATCGGACTTGCCGTTCCCTTCGGGAAGGATCACCGCCACGTCATCGGCGGCGAACACCTCGCACAGTTCCTCCCGGAAGGCGGCACCGCGGCGGCTGTTCGGATTGATGAGCAGCAGGACCGTGGCTTCAGGCAAGCACCGTCTCCACCGCGGGGCAAAAGCCGGGCCCGTCGCAGGCTGTGGTCGGCCGCCCGACGTGACCGGCCGGGATGATGGTTCCTGGCATGAAGGCCGCCCTGGCCCGAACTGCCGACATCCGCGTCCCGCTCCCTCTGCCACTGCCCGCGGACCGGCTTTCCGCAAAAGCCCCGAAACAGCCGGATGCGGGACGGGGGCGAGCCAGCCCGAGCCCGAATGGTCCGCCCGAAGAACCTGCAGAACCGATCACCGTTCCACCTGCACAGCCCATGGCGGCCATCCCAACGCAAAGAGACGCCCGAAGGCGTCTCTTGGAAAAAGCAGCACGCAAAACGGGAAGCGTCAGTTCCAGGACCGACCCGTGCGGCGGACGAGGTCGTCGTGGACAGCCTGGGCGACTGCCAGGCGGCGGGCCTCGTTCGGCACCTCGGTGTCCACCCGCGGCGCCGCACGCCGGACCGGCACCTTGGCGGCATCAACCGGCAGCTCCCCCTCCAGCACCATCTTCTTCAGGATGGCGCGGGCACGGGCGACACGGCTCTTCACGGTGCCAACCTCGCAGCCGCAGATCTCGGCGATCTTCTCGTAGGGAAGCTCGTGGACCGTCGCCAGCACCAGCACCTCACGATGGGTGGGGCTCAGATGGCGGAAGGCGCGGCGGAAGGCGTCCAGCTCGATCGAGCTTTCCTGGTAGGCGGGCTGCCACCAGTGATTCTCGATGGTCTCGTCCTGCTCGACCTCGGAGGTGACGTGCTTGCGGCTGATCACGCTGTGGAAGCGGTTGCGCAGGATGGTGAACATCCACGCCTTCAGGTTGGTGCCTTCCTGAAACTGCGCCTGCGCCTGAAGCGCATTCACCATTGTATCCTGCACCAGATCGTCGGCGAGAGCACTATTACCGGAGGTCAAGCTTCGTGCGAATGCCCGCAGATGCGGCAACAGCGCGACGATATCCTGCCGGAAAACTGACATGAGTCGTTCGCTCCCTCGTTCGACGTTCCCCGGCAGCCCCCATGGAGAAGCACGACCAGGATGATGCTCTGTCCTGCGATCAACGGCCGGAGACGTCTCCGGTTCCCGCAAAACTTTCGAATTCGGTTGAAGGCGTCACCTTACGCCGTAGCGGGGGTGAACACCAGCGAGGTGCGCGTTCCCCGCTCGTCGCTCTCGCTGACCAGCTCCCCGCCGATCTGGCGGGCGAACATCTGCACGAGCTTCAGCCCCATCCCGCCCGCTACGTCCGAGTTGCGGCCGACACGGCTGGCCTGGGTGCCGATGCCGTCGTCGGAGATGGTGAGGCGGACCTGGTGGTCGGCGATCCGCTCCAGCCGCACCTCGATGCAGCCTTCCCGATCGCGGGGGAAGGCATGCTTGACGGAGTTGGTCAGCAGCTCGGTGCAGAACAGGGCCAGCGGCGTGGCCTGATCGCTGACCACCACCACGGGATCGAGTGCCAGGGTCAGGGTCACCCGGGGCGACAGGTCGGCGGAGAGGTCATGGACCAGCGAGCTGAGTTCCTCCAGCAGCTCGTCGAGCGACACCTGCTTCAGGTCCGGCCGCTCGTAGAGCTTGCGGTGCACGAGCGCCAGCGCCTTGATGCTGAGCTGCGCTTCGCGCATCGCCCGCTGCGCCTGGGTGTTGCGCAGGGACCCGGCACGCAGGTTCAAGAGGCTGGTGACGATCTGCAGGTTGTTCTTGACCCGGTGGTGGATCTCCCGGAGCAGGAGGTCCTTCTCCTGGAGGGAGGCCTGCAGGAGTTCGTCGCGCTCGCGGATCTCCTTGGCGGCCCGGGCGAATGCCTGCGCCAGTTCCCCCAGTTCCTCGGGCGCACCTTCCAGCATCAAAGGCGGCATCTCGCCCTCCCGGCGCCACTGGCGGACCGCCCTGGCCAGCTTGAGCAGGGGACGGGTGATCAGGATGTCGGTCGCCACCCACACCACGAAGACCGAGAGGAACAGGATCGAGGTCGGCAGGAGGATACCGCTCTGGAACCGGGCATCCAGCCAGCCCCAGGGTTCGACCGGCAGGCCTGCGACCACCATCGTCTGCATGCCGGGAACGTGGCTCGGACGGGCGAGGAACTGCCAGGCTCGCCCAGCCTTGCTCGCCCAGACTTGCGGGACCATCGGATGCTCCAGCAACCGGCGGACCGTCTTCTCGTCCAGGCCGACCCGGTCGAGATCCCCCCGGCTGGTGGCGATCACGCCGTCGCGGTCCACCACCGCCGCCACCGCGTCGGCGGGAAGCTGGACCGAGCGCGGCAGGGCGATCAACGCTTCCAGGCTGAGGCCGGCGCTGAGAGTGCCGCGGAACTGATCGTCCGGGCCAAGAACCGAAGCGCCCACGACGAGGGTCGGACCGGTGAGTGGGTGCCGCCCGATCAGGACGCCGCTGGACGTGATGCGACCCGTCCCCGTGGCCAGTTCCTGAAACCAGCGACGGTCGGCGTAGGAGATGCCCTGGGCATCCGGCCAGGAACTGCAGACCACGTTGCCGTCTCGGTCGGCACGGTTGAGGGTCAGAAACAAGGCGTTCTGCTGGGTTTCGACTTTCAGCGCCTCGTTGCACGCGTCCAGATCGGCACCGACGATGGCGGGTCGCGCCGAGAGACTGAGGAGGAGGCGGGTCGCCTGCAGCGCCACCTGATCGTGGTACCCCCCGATCAGCGCCAGGGTGCGCTCCAGCGTGGCCCGTTGCCGCTGCTCATCCTCCTTGAGCACCCGCATCGCCTGCGCCACGGCGAAGGCCGTCGGCACCAGCAGCACGAGCGCCACGATCAGGGCCAGCCGTCCCTTCAACCCACGCAGCCGGGCCGGAAGCCACCGGGCCAGCAATTGGGAGGATGGCGCACCAGGCCGGGTGGTCACGCCGCAGCGGTCGCGAGCGCCTGGGAGATCGACACCGCCAGCGTATCCGCGTCGAATGGCTTGGTGATCAGGAAGGTCGGTTCCGGGCGCTGACCGGTGAGGAGGCGCTGAGGAAAGGCAGTGATGAAGATCACCGGCACCGTCATGTGCTCCAGGATGTCGGTGATTGCGTCAATGCCGGAGCTGTCGTCGGCGAGCTGGATGTCGGCCAGGATCAGCCCCGGCCTCTCCTCGCGAGCCTTGGCCACCGCTTCGGCCCGCGTGGCGGCAAAGCCGACCACCTGATGGCCGTGGCGCTCGCAGATCCCCGCAAGGTCGAGCGCGATGATCGGCTCGTCCTCGATGATCATGATCCGGGTCGGACGCTGGTCGCGCAGATCGTTCTTCGCCAGGACCAGGAGCTGCTCGGCTTCCGCCTGGGAGATTTCCAGGATCAGCCCGATCTCGTCGGTGGAGAAACCTTCCAGGACGGAGAGCACCAGGGCCTGACGGCGTGCGGGCGCGATCTCACGCACCCGGTGATCCAGGATGGCGTCGTTGGCAATCGGCGCCGCGAACATGGCCTCCGCTTCCGGCTGGTCGTTCCAGCTCCGCGTGAGCGTCCGGAACAGGAGCGTGCGCAGGGGGAGCCCACCACTGTTGCCGCGGTCGGTCAGCAGCCGTTCGAGACATCGTTGGACCTGAATATCGCCACGCCGCTGGTCGCCGGTGATCGCACGCGCGTACCGACGCAGGTAAGGCAGGGACTGGGCGATCTCCGCCGCCATGGACGCCATTTGAACTTCCCCCGAACAACTCCCGCCTCGATGCCGCGTCGAGGCGCAATCTGACAAGCCACGACACGCTCAGTTCTGGTCGTCGTCGCCCTGGGGCTTCTCATCGAACTGCAACAGGAGACTGGCGAGCTCGTCGGGAATCTTCTCGTTCAGGACCGGATCATAGAGCTGATGGAGCCGGCGATCGAGCCAGCGGTCGTAATCGCTCTCCGTCGCCGAACGCTGCTTGCCTCCGCGGGGCGTGAAGGTCTTGCTACTCGCCGGGCGACGCTGGTTCGACGAACTCGACAAGGCCCAGCCCCTTCTCGACACAAGTTGCTCAGGAAAAAGCAGCCACGCAGGTGAATTGTGACCAGCGAGGGTTTCACGCCTACAACGCTTCGGTTGCGGCGTGTCCATCTTGATGGAAACGGTGCGTGTACTCAAGGCGGCCCCTCGCTGACGGCCCGCAAGCGTAACAGGCCGTCAACTCAACGGCTGAGGCTCCGGGAGGTTCCCCTCCTGCACCGCACAACTGATATGCCAGTGCTCGTCCGCCACCGTCAGTCGCGGACGAGGTAGGCACAGAAAGTCGCTGCCACCATCAGAAGAAACACGAAGAACAGCATCTTCGCTATGCCCACGGACACAGAAACCACACCAGCGAACCCGATGATGCCTGCGATCAGGGCAAAGAAGAAGAACAACAATGTCCAGCACAGCATCGGAGCGCCCTCTGGTCGAACAGCTTCCACGAAGCCCGAGCCACACGTGCTTCACCAAAGGCGAGGCGGCGACAGGGTTCCGAGCAACAGCTTTGCCGCCAACTATTCGCTTTCGTCCTGGGAACCGCATGCGGTGTATAGACGTTTCGATCGCGACCGGATGTGATGCCGGTACGTTTCAACCCTCCCTCGAGTTCCGGGCCGCCCGCCATCCCCCCCAGGCAGGCGGCCCGTTCTTTTTGTTCCATCGTGGACATTCGACAGAAAAAGGGGCGGCTCCTTCTCTGGGAGCCGCCCCTCATTTCGTGGGGATCAGCGTCGGATCCGAGCCAAGCTGGCTCAGTCCTGGGCGTCCTCCGCTGCGTCGTCGATCGCGTCGCCGCCCTGCGAAAGGTCCTCGCCGGCGCCTTCGATCATGTTGCAGGCCGACAGCGTGCCCAGGCTCAGCAAGAGAGCCAGCGCCATCGCGAAACGCGTGAACTTCGTCCTGGAACTGATCGACATGGCATCGCCCGACATCTTGCTCTCCAACAATCGTCAATCGTCATGATTGGTTCGTGCGGAAAACCGTCCAGCATGCGCGCGGTTCCGGACGTCGGGCGGGATGCGGAAAGTGCAGCTCCTTGACGTGTCGCGAATGACAGATCGACGGGCTTATGCCTGGCCTGCAGCGTCCGGCCGGTGAAAGAACGGCTGCAGGGCCGGGTAGAGCGCGCGATAATCCGCATAGGCCCGACGGTAGACGTCGGCATGCGCCGGGTTCGGCTCGATCAGGCGGCCGTGCCGGCAAAGCCGGGTGATATCGGCCCAGGCAACCTCGCAACCGGTGCCGACCGCGGCCACCCAGGCTGCCCCGACGCAGGAGCCGTGGTGGTTCTCGAGCAGGCGGATCGGTTCCTGGAGGATGTCGGCCTGGATCTGCATCCACAGCCGGCTCTTGGCGCCGCCGTCCGAGGCGAAGTAGCGGCGCGGCGCATGGCCGATCTCGCGCAGGACCTCGACATGGTGGAGCTGCGCCAGGGCGAAGGCTTCCAGCGTGGCGCGCCAGATATGGCCGGACGTGTGGTTCAGGCTCAACCCGGTCAGCGTGCCCCGGGCCAGCGGGTCGTGGATGGGGGTCTTCTCTCCCAGGTAATAAGGAAGGCAGGTCAGCCCCTCGCTGCCGGGCGGCACCGCCTCCGCCAGCCGGTCCAGCGCCTGATGGGCGCTTTCGCCCTCAAGCCGCTCATGGGCCAGCACCGTCGCCAGCCAGTTCAACCCGGATCCACCCGATGCCATGCAGCCGTTCGGCGCGTAGAGGCCGGGGATCAGGTGGTAATCGGTATAGAGCCTTGCATCCGGGACGAGCAGGTCGGTCGCGATGATGATGTCGGCGGAACCGCCATACTTCAGGAGGACATCGCCGCGGGCGATGATGCCCGCCGCCAAGGTCGAGCACATATGGTCGGCCGCACCGCCCATCACCGGCAGGCCGGGCGGCAGGCCGGTCGCCGCCGCGACCTCCGGCAGGATCGTCCCCAGCACCTCGTGCGGTACCGACTTGGCCGGGATCGCGCCGCGCGGGACATGGGCCAGCGCCACCAGCCGGTCGTCGATGGCATGGGTGGCAAGGTCGATGAAGCCGGCCTCGAGTGCCCAGTTGTGCTCGGCGACGCGCTTACCGGTCAGGCGCCAGTTGATGTAGTCGTAGGAGCCGAACACGGTGGCAATGCGCCTGAAGACTTCGGGCTCGTGCTTCTCGATCCAGCGCAGCTTGGTGGCGACGATCTGCTGGTTCACGCCGTTGCCGGTGGTCTTCAGGAACCAGTCCTGGTCGACCTCCGCCGCCAGTTCCTCGACCTCGGCGCTGCAGCGTGCGTCGCTCTGCTGGATGGCCGGGCGCAGGACGTTGCGGGCCTCGTCCAGGAGGATCACCGCCGGCAGCATGCCGGTGACGCAGATGCCCTTCAGCTCGGCTTCCCGGCCTGCGACATGGCCGGCAAGCTCGCGCAGGATGGAGCAGGCATTCGCCCACCATTCCTCCGGGTTCTCCTCCGCCCAGCCGGGATGGCGCGCCGAGAAGGTGACGGGCCTGCTCACCACCGCCACGATGGTTTCCGGCAACTCGACCAGGATGCCGATCGTCGAGGTGGTGCCGATGTCGAGGCCGATCACGAGGCTCATGGGATCACTTCAGGCAAAGTGGCGGGCAATGTCGACCAGCATCCGGGCAGCGGTCGTGACCTCGGCGATCGGCACGAACTCGTCGGCCGTATGGGCCTGATCGATCGAGCCCGGGCCGAAGATGATGGTGGGCACACCGGCCGTGGTGAGCTTGGTGGCGTCCGAGCCGTAGGGAACGCCGATGAGGTCGTCCGGCAGGCCGCGGGCGCGGCAGGCGGCGCGGGCGGCCTCGGCGATCAGGGCGTTCGGCGCCACCTCCATCGAGATGGAATCGATGAAGGGCGGGTGCATGGTGATCCCGGCACCCTGCGGCAGGTTCTCCGCAAAGGAGCGGACCGCGGCGTCGATCTCGCGCCAGGCATCCTCGCCGGTCTCGCCCGGAAGGGTGCGGCGGTCGAAGGTCATGACGCAGCGGGCCGCCACGGTGTTCGGCCCCTGCCCCCCTTCGATCATGGTGCATACCAGGCTCGGCTGGCCGACCAGATCGTGGGAGCGCAGGCGCAGTTCCGGATCCACGGTCAGGCGCAGATGGGCCAGCAGGTCGGTGGCGATGGTGATCGCGTCGATGCCCTCCTGCGGCTGCGAGGTGTGCGCCGCCTTGCCGCGCACCTCGATGGTCCAGCGCACGCAGCCCTTGCAGGCGGTCACGACCTGCAGGGAGGTCGGCTCCCCGGCGATCCCGCCGATCAGGCCTTCCTTGCGGTGCAGGTGGTGGAGGACCCCGGTGAACTGGAACTCCTCGTCGACCGCGGCCACGAACTCGACATCGATCTCGGGCGGGTTTGTCGCCAGCTCGCGCATCGCCAGCAGCATCATGGTGATGCAGGCCTTGTCGTCCACCGCCCCCCGTCCATAGAGGCGGCCGTCGCGCACGACCGGCGTGAACGGCTCGATGCTCATCCCCGACACCTGCACGGTGTCCATGTGGCACTCGAACACGATCCGGCGGCCGTTGGCGTTCCTGCCTTTCAGCGTCGCCAGCACGTTGGCGCGGCCGGGCAGGACCTCGTCCTGCTCCGGCACGAGGCCCATGCCTTCCAGGCGCCGGGCGACCTCGTGGCCGACCTCGGCCTCGCCGAACCATTCCGCCGGATCGTTGGCCTGGCGGAAGGCCGGGTTGACCGAGGGGATCCGGACCAGGGCGGAAAGCAGCTCGATGACGTCGTCGTCGGTGATCATGCCCGGCGCAGTTCGTCGGCCATCTTCTCGCCGATCATGATCGTGGAGAGATTGGTGTTGGCCTGGCAGTCCAGCGGCATGATCGAGGCATCGACCACCCGCAGGCCGGTGAAGCCGCGCACCCGGCAGTGCGGGTCGATCACGCTCTTGCGGTCGTCATAGTCGGCCGGCCCCATGCAGCAGCCGCCGGTGCCGTGCTGGGCGTCGGAGGAATGCTCCAGGAGAAAATCATCGACCTTGTCGTCGCTGGCGCCATCGAGCCAGGACAGCGGCAGGTCGGTATCGGCCAGGAGGATTTTCTCGCTGATCCGCTGGACCGCCTCCTGCTTCGCGATCTCGCCCAGACGCCGGTAGGCCAGGCGCATCCGGGCCAGATCGGTCGGATCGTCCAGCATGTTCTCCTCGACGATCGGCTGGGCGAACGGATCGGTGGAGGACAGCTCGACGCTGCCGCGGCTCTTGGCCTCCATCAGGATCAGGTTGAGCATCGCCTCGCCGAACTGGGCGCTGTCGCTCTCCACCCCGATGCCGCCATGGTTCATCGCGATCAGCAAGATGTCCTGCGGCACCCCGCCGGGCACCCCTGAGCTCATCTTCACGCAGCAATTGGTGTGGCGCTCGTCCGGATCGGTCGCCTTGAACTCCTGTTTGAGCTTCAGCTCGAACCGGCAATAGGGATGGTCGAAGAAGCCCTGCCCGACCGGCAGGTCGGCCACGACGTCGATGCCGTGCCGCTTCAGGAGCCCGGCCGGGCCGATGCCCGACCGCTGCAGGATCGGCGGCGAGTGGATGGCGCCTGCCGAAAGGATCACCAGCGGGGCGTGGAAGTCCTGCCGCTCGCCCCTGACGATGGCGCTGACGCCGGTGGCCCGCTTGCCGTCGAGCAGGACCTTGTCGACGTTGGCGTCGCCCAGGATGGTCAGGTTCGCGCGGCCCCTCGCCGGCTCAAGGTAGCCGTCGTTCACCGAGACGCGCTTCCCGCCCCGGTTGTTGATCGCATAGGTGCACACGCCGTCGGCATCCGGGGCGTTGGAATCGTCGTGCCAGGGATGGCCCAGCGCCATCGCCGCCTCGCGCAGTGCCCTGTCGACATTGCCCCAGCTTTCCACGGGCGCCCGGTGGATCGGGATCGGGCCTCCCTTGCCGTGGTGCTCGGCGGCGACCGGATCGTCCTCCAGGCGGTTGAAGTAGGGCAGCACGCCGGCGGCCGACCAGCCCTCGCAGCCCATTTCGGCCCAGCGGTCGAAGGCGTGCAGGACGCCGCGGATGGCGATCTGGCCATTCACGCTGGACGACCCGCCCATGCCCTTGCCGCGCCAGTAGATGCGATGGTCCTGCCTCTTGGTGCGGCGCGACTTCAGGTCGGCGTACATGAACTGCTTCTGGAAGCGCTCGGGCAGCAGCAGGTTGAACGGGTTCGGGCTCTGCATCTCCGGCGGCGCGTCGGCGCTGCGATAGTCCAGGCCGGCCTCCAGGAGCAGCACGTTGCGGCCGGAGTCCTCGCTCAACCGGGCGGCCAGGACAGCGCCGGCGGAGCCGGCGCCGACGACGATCACATCGTAGTTCATGAATGCATATCCGTGCGAAAGATCAGGCCGCCCGGGCAACCGGATCAAGGGTCCGTTTTCCGTCGGCGCCGAACAGCAGGCACCTGGCCGGATCCGGCACGATGCTCAGCCGCTCGCCGACCCGGGCGGTCCAGCCGGGTGCCACCAGCGCGCGGATCTTGGCGCCCTGCTCGTCATCGGCGATCAGCACCGATTCGCGACCTAGATGCTCGACGGCGTAGACCGTCACCGGCATGGCGGATGGGGTGCCCGGTTCCACGACCGCGACGTCCTGGGGACGAACGCCCAAAGTCACCTTGCCGGACACGCCGGTCACTGGCACCGCCAGCTGGCCCCGGCGGAAGAACCCGCCGCTGACCTCGCCCTCGATCAGGTTCATCGGCGGCGATCCCAGGAAACCCGCGACGAACACGCTGGCCGGGGCGTTGTAGATCTCGTCGGGCGTGCCGACCTGCTCCAGGCGGCCGCCGTTCATCACCGCAATCCGATCGCCCATGGTCATGGCCTCGACCTGATCGTGGGTCACGAACACCGTGGTGGTGCCCAGGCGCTTTTGCAGGTTCACCAGTTCCGCACGCAGCGCCAGCCGCAAGGCGGCATCGAGGGCCGAGAGCGGCTCGTCCAGAAGGAAGACGGACGGTTCGCGCACGATCGCCTTGGCCGTTGCGACGCGCTGGCGCTGCCCGCCGGACAGGTGCCCGGGCAACTTGTCCATGAACGGCTCGATCTCCAGCATCCTCGCCGCCTCGGCGATCCGGCGCTTCCGGTCGGCGTCGCTGACCTTGCTGTGCCGGAGGCTGGTCTCGATGTTCTTGCGCACGGTCAGGTGCGGGTAGAGCAGCGAGGACTGGAACACCATGGCGATGTTGCGCTCGTGCGGCGGGATTGGAGTGACATCCACCTCGTCGAACAGGATCCGGCCGGAGGAGGCGCTCTCCAGGCCGGCGATCATGTTCAGCGTGGTCGTCTTGCCGCAGCCCGAGGGGCCGAGCATGATGAGGAATTCGCCGTCAATGATCCGGAGGTCCAGCGACTCGACGGCGACAAAGGCACCGAAGGTCTTGCGAAGCTGCTGAAGTTCGATCTTGGCCATCGGGTCTCTTCATTTCACCGTACGGGGTCGACCAGGCTCATCTCGGTCACGTGCCGCTGCAGGAAGTAGGCGAACAGCGCCGGCGGAAGGATCGTGATGATGATCGAGGCCGCGAGGTTGCCGGGCTCGGGATACTGGAACAGGAAGCCAGAGATCGCTGTCGCCAGGGTGTTGGCGGAGGTGCCGTTCACCAGCATCAACGCATAGGTGTACTCGTTCCAGGCGAACAGGAACGAGATGACCGCCGCGACAGCCACACCGCTCTTGGCCAGCGGGATCACCAGCGTGACGAAACAGGCCAGCCGGCTGTAGCCGTCGATCCGGGCCAGCCGCTCGATCGGCGGCATGTTGCGGAAGTAGCCGATCAGCATCCAGGCCACGAACGGCACGGTGATCGTGAGCGTGACGATGATCAGGCCGGTAAGCGTCCCGGACAGGCCGAGCCGGACATACATCGCGTAGAACGGGATCAGCGTGGACACCGGCGGCAGCGCCACGGCCAGGAGAATCGCGAACAGGAGCTTGTTCTTGTGGCGGAACTCCAGGCGCGCGAACACATAAGCCAGCGGCAGCACGATCACGAGCGTGATGAGGGTAACGATCACGCTGACCAAAAGGCTGTTGATCAGGCCACGGATGATCTGGTTCGCCTGGCCCGAGGCGAGGGTTTCGAAGCCGGCGGCGTAGGTATAGCCGTAGCCAAAGATGTTGTAGAAGGCGCCCGGCTCGAAGCTGGCCGGCACCAGCGGCTGCGGGAACAGCCGGATCTGGTCCGGCGTCATGAACGCCATCCGGCAGAACCAGTAGATCGGGAACAGCGACCAGACGATCGCCACCAGGATCGCCAGCGGCAGGAAGATCGAGCGTTTTGTCATTGGCGCGACACCCTGCGGCCCCAGACCAGGAAGAGAAGGAAGGTCGAGCCCAAGATCAGGAACAGGAGGAAGAACGACATCGCGGCGCCGTAGCCCAGGTTCAGATCTTTGAAGCTGCGCTTGTAGATCTGATAGGTGAGCGTCGCCGAGGCGGTGCCGGGACCCCCACCGGTCATCACGAAGATCATGTCGAACAGCTTCATGGACAGCACGGTCGTGATCGAGGCGAACACGAACAGGCTGAACTGGAGCGGCGGCAGCGTGACGTAGCGGAAGGTCTCGAAGCTTGTCAGCCGGTCGATCGCCGCCAAGTCGTAGAGCCGCTTCGGGATCGTCTTCAGGTTGGCCAGGATGAAAAACGCCACCAGGGGCGCCATCAGCCAGGCGTTGGCCACGGCCAGAACTTCGATCACCGTCGCCCGGGTCATGAAGTCCACCGCCGAATCGTAGCCGAGCGCGAAGGAGAGCGAGGTGAAGACGCCGGTCTGGCCCTTGACGAGCTGGGCGAACATCAGGCCTGCGCCGTAGGCCGAGACGCACCACGGCAGGAAGATCACCGTCCGGATCAGGCCTGCTGCAGGGAAACGCTGATTCAGCAAGAGCGCCAGCAGGAGGCCCAGGATCATGGTGAGGACCACCGATTCGATCGTGAACCGGACCGTGATCCATGCCGAGTTCCAGAAACCCTTGTCGTAGAGAACCTTCTCAAAGTTCTCGATCCCGGCAAAGGTCGCCCGATAACCTCCAAAGAACACAATCTTGTGGAGGCTCATGTAGATGGCGTACCCCAGAGGATACGCCACCACCAGTACCAGGAAGATGAAGACGGGCAGCCCGATCACGAGAGCGAAGCGTGTATCCGATACCTCGCGCCGCATCTTTCTTGGAGCGGCGACGGCTTCGACCGGCTGTCCAGTGCTGCCCGCAGCCATCATGGCTCAGATACCGTACTTGTCGTTGAGTTCTTCGATCTTGGCCGTCATGGCCTCCAGCATCTCGACGATGTCACCGTCGTCGAGCAGGAAGGACGCCAGATTCTCCTTGAGCCAAGGATTGAACTCTTCAGACCATACCACACTCCACACGCCCTTCGGGAACGGCGTGTTCTGGTAGACGTCAAGGATGGCCTTGTAGTCCTCCGGACGGGCGATCGCGGCTTTGATGCGCTCCTCGGTCTCGGGCGATTCCATGACCGACCGGTAGCCGGAGAACAGCATGTTCTCCTGCATCCAGCGCTTGGCGACGTAGAAGTCGCCCGTATGATCCTTGTAGCCGTACCAGGAGGTGAACTTCTTGACGTCCTCGGTGAGCGCCTCGCTGCGCTCGCGGTTGCTCATCAAGTAGATGCCGGAGTCGATGATGCCCCAGGGCTGGCCGGCGAAGGGCAGCAGGCTGGTCTGGCCCGCGACCTGGGAGCGCTCCGGGCTGTTGAAGGTGGCAATGTCGTAGATCTGCTGCGGGCTGAAAATGTAGCGTCCCGAAGCGAAGGCATCGATGTAGCCGGCTTCGTTGTAGGTAAAGACCTCCTCCGGAACCATGCCGGAGTTCCAGAGCTTTTTCCACGCAGCCAGGGTCTTGTAATACGGACCATCCTCGTCGGTGGTGATGGTCGGCTCATGGGTCTCCGGGTCGGCGATCGTGCCGCCACGGTTCATGACCTCGAGCACGAAGCCCCAGGAGATGCCGAACCACTCGTTGAACCAGTGCGGCAGGAACGGGCGCTCCACGCCCTTCTCCTGCAGCGCGTAGATCTGGTCGTACAGCTCGTCCCAGTTCTTCGGATAGTCGGCCGGGCTCATCCCGGCCTCTTCATAGGCCTTCAGGTTGACCACGATCGTGCCGCGGGTGCTGGCGAAGTAGGACAGGCCGAGTTGCTTGCCCTTGTAGCTCCAGGCATCCAGCAGGTTGGGCAGCATGTCCGCCTTGATCTGCTCGTAGTTCGGCAGCTCGTCCATGGGGACAATCCAGCCGGCATCGAAGTAGCGGGCAGCCGACGACGGATTGGCGTAGAGCATGTCGAGCTCGGCATTCGCCATCAGGTTCTGCTCCATCAGCGCCGGATAGTCGCCGGTCACTGTGGCGTAGTCGACGTGGCCGCCAAGTTCCTGGTTGTAGCGCTCAACGTTGGACTGCACCACGTCGGTGCGGAACTGCCAGCCGCGCATGAAGACCGTCTCGCCGCTGGTCGGCTTCAGGTCCATGTCCTGGGCGAGGCCGCGCGAGGTCCCACTCAGCAACGCCATGCTGGCGGCACCCGCCAGCAGTCCGAATTCACGCCGTTTCATGTATCCTCCGCTTCATCGACAGGACTGAGGCTCGCAATCGATTTACCTGACCGGAACACCACCGCCTGGTGTGCGCCCCTCAAGGATGGATTGACGAACGAAAACTTCGTCTCCGACGAATTTCCCCCGGGCCCTTCAGCCCGTATAGACGCCTCCGGTGACGTTGATCCCCTGCCCGGTCATGAACCGGGCGGCATCCGACAAAAGAAAAGCCACCACGCCGGCAACGTCCTCGGGCGTCTCCAGCCGGCCAAGCGGCGTCAGCGCGACATATTCGGCCAGCACCGCCTCCGGCGTCATGCCGCGCAGTTCGGCCTCCCAGACCACCTCGCGCTCCTGCATCCCGGTCTTCACGAAGCCCGGGCAGACGCAGTTCACCCGGATGCCGTTCGGCGCCAGCTCGCGCGCCAGGGCCTGGGTCCAGCCGAGCACCGCGAACTTGCTGGCGGAGTAATGCGCGAGCAGGGGCGCCCCGACCTTGGCCGCCAGGGAGGCGGTGTTGCAGATCACCCCCTTGCGCCCGGTCTCCAGGAAGTAGCGGGCCGCATACTGGTTGGTGAGGAACACCCCGCGGGCGTTCACGTCGAAATTGAAGTCCCACTCGTCGTCGGTGAGGTCCACCGCACGGTTCATCGTGGAGACGCCGGCGTTCGCGACCAGATAGTCGAGTTCGCCAAGGTCGCGGACCGCCGCTGCGAAGCCCTCGGCGACGCTGACGCGCTCGCGGACATCCATGGCAAGGGCGTGGTGGCCGGCGCCCAGCGCCTTCACGGCATCCTGTGCGGCCGGGAGGTTCAGATCGGCAACGGCGACCCGCACGCCCTGCTTGGCGAGGGTTTGTGCGATCGCCAGGCCAATGCCGGTGGCGCCCCCCGTCACCAGAGCGGTCTTGCCTGCCAGGTCGGCGCCGATGCCGGTCAACGGGTTCTCCTCGTCCTGCTCCGGCCATGCCGTCCCGGCCTCGCCGGAGATGCTGGCGCTTCGCGCGTCTCTCTTGCCGATCGATGCGCGAAGCGCCTCCCCCGGATGACGAGGCTATTCAGATCAAACAGCAGGTCAAACACTTTCTAACACAGCTCACACCGCTCCATGTTCGTATCTGTTCGGTCTGGTTGCGGAAGCATCAGCGTGCCGCTATCCTCGGCACATCATTCGAGGATGTGCCCGCAGGCGGGCAGAACAGCTAGGAGCGGCAGGATGGACGGCGAGGCTGGACGCTCGACCAACACCAACATGCCGCCGCTTACCCCGGAGGGAGAAGGACGGCGGGGCGTCGCGGTGATCGCGGCAGCCCGTCGGCGCGCGCTGCATGCGGCGATCACCGAGCGGGGCGAGATCTCGGTATCCGACATCGCCAAGGAGTTCGGCATCTCGGAGATGACCGTCCGGCGCGACCTGGATTCCTTGCAGCAAAGCGGGGCCATCGAGCGCTCCCATGGTGGCGCGGTCCTGGCCCGGCCGGCCGCGGCGCCGGCAGAGCCCTCCTTCGCCGCCCGCCGCAATGTCCGTGCCAAGGCCAAGCAGGCCGTGGCGCGCGCCGCGGCGGCGCTGATCGGCGAGCGCGACGTGGTCGGCCTCGATGTCGGCTCGACCGTCGCCTATCTGGCGGCCGAGATCGGCTCGCGCACCGGGCTCAGCATCGTCACCAACAGTTTGCAGGCAGTGGCCGCCCTCACCCGGCACCCGGTGATGTCGGACGTCTATGTGGTGGGCGGCTATCTCCGCTCGCGGGAAGGCTCGCTGTGCGGGGCCATCACCCAGCGGCAGCTGGCCGACCACTGGCTGAACAAGGCGTTCGTCGGCGTGGCCGGGATCACGCCCGAGGGCATGTTCGACTACTCGGTGGAAGAGGTCCAGGTGACGCTCGGCTACATCCGCCGGGCCACGGAAGTGATCGTGCTCTGCGACAGCAGCAAGTTCGGCCGGCGCAGCTTCGCGCGGGTGGCCGGCCTGGAGACGATCTCCACCCTGGTCACCGACCGGATGCCGCCGCCGGAGATCGAGGAGCCGCTGCGGCGCCACGGGGTCAAGATCGTCATCGCCGAGGGCGATCAGGAAGTCGACGGCTGAGGGCTCATCCCAGCGCGTTGCTATTGGAAAGGTTGTGCGATCGTGTTCGATCTGTTGCAGGAGCGGAAGAAGCTCGTCATCGCCATGGTGCATATCGGCGCGCTGCCGGGCACCTCGCTCTATGACGAGAAGGGCGGGATGGCCAAGCTGGTCGAGGGCGTCCTCGCCGACATCCGCGCGCTGCAGGAAGGCGGCGTGGATGCCGTGATGTTCGGCAACGAGAACGACCGGCCCTACTCGCTCAAGGCGCCGCTGGCCTCTGCCGTGGCCATGAGCTCGATCATCTCGACGGTGAAGCCCGAGCTGAAGGTGCCGTTCGGGGTCAACTATCTGTGGGATCCGACCGCCAGCGTCGAGATCGCGGTCGCCACCGGCGCTGCCTTCGTGCGCGAGATCTTCACCGGCGTGTACGCTTCCGACATGGGCATCTGGGAGCCGGACTGCAAAAGCGCCTTCCTGGCGCGCCGCAATCTCGGACGGCCGGACCTGAAACTGTTCTTCAACATCAACGCCGAGTTCGCCGATTCGCTCGACAAGCGCCCGATCGAGCTGCGCGCCAAGAGTGCCGTGTTCTCCTCGCTCGCCGACGCGATCCTGGTGTCCGGCGCCATCACCGGCCAGGAAGCCGACCAGACCGAGCTGCGCAAGGTCCGCGAGGCGCTGCCGGACACGCCGGTGTTCGCCAATACCGGCGTGCGCATCGACAATGTCGAGCAGACCATGAAGCTGGCCGACGGCTGCATCATCGGCACGCATTTCAAGGTCGACGGCAATACCTGGAACCCGGTCGACAAGGAACGGGTACGCCGGTTCATGGACAAGGTCGGCACGCTGCGCTGATCATGGAAGACGCGCGTTTTGCCGCCGAGGCGGTGGTGTGGGACGTGGACGGCACGCTGATCGACAGCGAGCCGCTCCACGAGCGGGTCTTCTACGCGACCTGCCGGCGGCACGGCGTCGACTTGTCGGACCTGGACGCCGGCGTGTTCGTCGGCGTGCACCAGTATGATGTGTGGGAGGCGGTGGCCCATCGCTTCCCACCGCATGTCGACCGGGATGCCTGGCTGGCCGACCTGGATGCCGAGTATCTGGCCGACCAGGGCAGCCTGGCCGCGATGCCGGATGCCCTGGCGGTGGTGCAGGCCCTGGATGCCGCCGGCATCAGGCAGGCCTGCGCCTCCAACTCGGGCGCCGCCGTGGTCGCCGCGAACCTGGCCACGCTGGGCATCCTGCCCTACCTGGCCGCAACGGTGACTTTGGACGACGTGGCCAACGGCAAGCCCGCCCCCGATCCCTATGCGCGGGCCTGCATGCTGCTCGGCGTGTCGCCGGAACGGGCCGTTGCCGTGGAGGACAGCATCACCGGGCTGATGGCCGCCAGAGCCGCCGGGCTGCGCACGATCGGCTTTGCCGCCAACCCCCACATCGCCGGCAAGCCCGAGTTCCGGGCGCTTGCCGACCGGTTGATCCAGCGCCTGGACGAACTCCCGGCGCTGGTGGCGACCGCGCCCGCCGCCTGAGCCGAAGGCGGTGGCCTACCGGATCGACCCGGAGCGCGACCGGGACTTCGTGGAGGAGTTCCGGCGCGCTCCCACGGGCCGGCACAGCCCCGGGCTGCAGCGGGTGCTGAACAGCCTGCGTGCCACCGATGCCGGCCGGCCACTGACCGTCATGAGGTCGGGCGATGCCGGCGGCTGGGTGCTCGTCCGGCTGCCGGGCGACCGCTCGGGCCCGGTCGAGGTCGAGGATGGGCGCGTGTTCGGCAGCCTGGAGGAAGCCGAATGGCACGTCTTCTGCCGGCGCTGGCTGGCGGCGACCGGCGAGCGGATCGATGGCGACCTGCCCTGAACGGCGCGGCCGCGAGGGAGGATGCCCTTCGCGGCCGCTCTCGGGTTCGTTCGTGTAAAACGGCGGGCACCCGTCCCGGCGTGGGCCGGTCAGGCCGCCTGCAACAGGGTGATCACCTCGCGGGCGTCGTCCAGCGCCTTGGTGCGCTGCGCCTCGCCCGTGGCCACGCCCTCAGCGCGGACATACTCGATGTCGGTGATGCCGAAGAAGCCGAAGATGGTCTTCAGGTAGGGCTCCTGATGGTCGATCGCCGCCAGCGCGGTGCCGGCGCCATAGAAGCCGCCCCGGCTGGACGCGACCACGATCCGCTTGCCGCCGGCCAGGCCCTCGGGCCCGTTCTCGGTGTAGCGGAAGGTGCGCCCCGCGACGGCCAGGCGGTCGATCCAGGCCTTGAGCTGGGTGCTGATGGTGAAATTGTACATGGGCGCGCCGATGACCACGATGTCCGCGGCCAGGAACTCCTCCAGCACCGCCTCGCTCAGTGCAAGGTCGTGCTGCAGGGCCGGCTCGTGCGCGCTGGGCGCCGTGCTGCCCGCGGCCAGATAGGCGCCGGACAGATGCGGCACCGGCTCAGCGGCGAGATCGCGATAGGTGATCTCCAGGCCCGGGATGGTGCGGGCCAGCTTCTCGACGATCCCTACCGACAGGGTACGGCTCACCGAGGCGGCGCCGAGGATGCTGGAATCGACGTGCAGGAGCTTCATGGCTTCGTGTCTCCGAAGGGCGCGGCGGATGCCGTGTTGTCTGCCTACGGAGTTAAGCGTGGAACGATCGTCCGGTTAGTCCCACAATGTCGACCACACTGTTCCACTGATGGAACAATGGAGGGACTGGTGCAGGACCTCAACGACCTGGCGTGCTTCGCAGCCGTGGTCCGCCACGGGGGCTTTTCCCCAGCGGCCCGCGCCCTCGCCCTGCCCAAGTCGCAGCTCAGCCGGCGGGTGGCGCGGCTGGAGGAGCGGCTGGGGCTGCGCCTTCTGGAGCGCTCGACCCGCAAGGTGAGCGTCACCGAGGCCGGGCAGCATTACTACCGGCACTGCCGGGCGATGGTGGCCGAGGCCGAGGCCGCCGACGAGGCGGCGGCGCGGATCCAGGCGCAGCCCCAGGGGATCGTGCGGATCGGCTGCCCGCCCGGCTTCGTGCGGGCCCTGGCCGAGGCCGTGCCGCCGTTTTTGGCCGCCCACCCCAAGGTCCGCCTGCAGTTCCTGTTCTCCAGCCAGCCGCTCGACCTGATCGAGGACCGCGTCGACGTCGCCATCCGGGTGCGCACCCGGCTGGATACCGATGCGTCCCTGATCCTGAAGATGCTGGGGCGGAACGCGACGATCCTGGTCGCGAGCCCGGGCCTGCTCGCGCGCCACGGCGCTCCCTCGACGCCCGAGGACCTGGCAGCCCTGCCGATGCTGGCCCATACCGAGCAGCCCGGCCCGACGAGCTGGCACCTGCAGGACCGCCATGGCGCCAGCGCCACGGTGGTCCAGGAGCCGAGGCTGGCCACCACCGACTTCGTGATCCTGGTCGAGGCGGCGATCGCGGGCCTGGGCGTCGCCTGCCTGCCGGAGCAGGTGGCCGCCCCGGCGGTGTCGGATGGCCGCCTGGTCCGCATCCTGCACGGCTGGCATGCCGGCGAGGGGCTGCGCCACCTGGTGTTCGCCTCCAGGCGCGGGATGACCCCGGCGGTGCGCGCCGTGATCGACATGCTGAGCGCCGCCCTGGGTCCCGATCCGGTCCTGCCGTGAACCGGCCATGGCCGATGGCCCGCCCTGGGCGGAGGCGCCGCAGCTTCAGGCGGTCGCGCGCACGCGAGCCTAGAGGAAGCCGATCCACCGGCCGGCCACGAGGGCGGAAAGCCAGAGCGCCATCGACAGGAACGCCAGCACCCGGACGCTGGGGTGGATCGACCCGGCCGTGCCGGCGGTCCGGAAGTGGCGGTTGCCGTGCTGGAGGCCGATGTTGACCAGCGCCAGCGCCAGCAGCCCGAGCTTCCACAGGAAGGCGGCATTGCCCAGGTAATGCGCCGGCCGAACCGAGAACAGCCACAGCCCGGTCAGGATCGCGAGCACGACGCCAAAGGCGGCGGCACGGGACAAGAACGGGCCCAGCACGGCGAGCGGTGCGGAGCGGAACAGGCCGAGCAGCCGGAGGTCGAGCGGCAGGATGGCACCCAGGATCAGGCCGATCCCGAGGATGTGGGCAGCGTTGACGAACAGATAGAAGGTGCCCGAGTTCTGGAGGAGCACGGCTCCAGGCCAGGCACCCAGCCACTCGATCAACGTCGCGGACAAAGCCGGTTCAGTTGCCCTGGATCCGCTCCGGGTACATGTCGTAGTTCTGGCCGTCGATGGTGATGCGGACGGCCTTCATGTGCATGTCGTCCGGATCGCTGGAGCGGTTGCCCAGCACCGTGATCGCGTCGCCGGGTGCGGCGGTGTCGCCGGTGAAGCCGGAGCGCTCGGTCTGGCGGGGGTTGCCGAGGTCGACCTGCCAGAGGACGCCGTCGCTCGACATCACCTGCAGGACCGGGTGCGGCGGCGCCATGGAGATCGACTGGATGGTGCCTTCCAGGGTCATCTGCTCGCTCTCGGCCCAGGACCAGCCATGGTGGGCGAGGGCCGGCAGGCTGGCCAGGGCGATGGTGGCGGCAGCCAGCAACCCCAGGACGGAGCGCCGGTCCTTCGGACAGACCCTTGCTGACATCGGTTCGTCTCCCGCTGCTTCTCGATCCAGACTACCGCATCTGCCCAAGGGCGAAAGCGCCAATCACCCCCGGTCGCCCTCGCCCGCTCAGATCTTCCGGTGCACCAGGTCGTGGATGAAGCCCAGCTTCTCGATCACCACCGGCGACAGCACGAACGGGTAGAGGTCCGGCTGCCCCATCGACCGGTTCAGGCTGTTCACGGCGAAGGTCAATGGCAGCCAGGCGTCGATCAATTCCTGGACATGGCGGACGCGGGTCGCCTTCAGGTTGTCGATGTCGGCGCTGAGGTCATCGTCGTCGTTGCCGACCTTGGGATCGACCTTCAGGCCGAACGCGGAAGCCGTTTCGAGCGTGTCGACGATGTGCAGGTAATGGGTCCAGGTTTCGGCGAAATCTTCCCACGGATGGGTGGTCGCGTAGGCGCTGACATAGTTCTCCTGCCAGTCGGGGGGCGCGCCGTGGTCGTAGTGGCGCTTGAGCGCCTCGCCGTAGTCCTCGCGCTCGTCGCCGAAGATCGCGCGGCACTTCTCCAGCACGTCGGGCCGCGCCAGCACCAGGATATCCCAGTAGTGGTGGCCGACCTCATGGCGGAAATGGCCGAGCAGGGTGCGGTAGGGCTCGCCCATCTCCTTGCGGGTCTGCTCGCGATGAGCGTCGTCCGCCTCGGCGATGTTGAGGGTGATCAGGCCCTGGTCATGGCCGGTCAGCACCGGGGCCGGACGTGGCTGGGCCGGCCCGGCCGGCTGGTCGGACAGGAAGTCGAACGCCAGCCCGTGCTCGGGATCGTCCTCCTGGTTGTCCAGCGGCAGCTTCAGCGCGATCAGCGTGTAGAAGAGCCGGTGCTTGGCGATCTCGATCTTGCGCCACAGTTCGACGTTCCGCGGCTCCGACAGGTCCGGGATGGTGCGGTTGTGACGACAGGCCTTGCAGAACTGGTCCGGGCTGTCGGCCGGCAGCATCCAGTTGCACAGGTCGAGCTCGGCATTGCTGCAGAACTTCATCGGCCGGTCGGGTGCCGCCAGCGCACGCCAGTGGTCGCCCTCCGGCTCCAGGGCGGACAGCATGGCGGGGTCGGGAAGGTAGCCAAGGCGGTGCCCGCAGCGGACGCAGGCCGTGTTCTCGAAGTAGAGCATCTGCCCGCAATGCTGACACTCAAAGAGCTTCATAATGTTTCTCACCGCACCGGTCGTGGCATCGCCGGCCCCAAAAGGGTGGAGCCTCGCCACCGGCCGCTTCAACGGACGGACGCGGCGGAGGTTGCACAACATGCTCTATTAGATTTTGCGCCTCCCGTACGGCGCGGATTGCCTCCCTCTCCCGCCGCCCATCAGGCCGCACGCGCGGCATTGACGGCCTGACCCCGGCCGTCAGAGGTTGCCCCGCATCGGATCAGGAGGCTTTTCCATGTCGTTTGCCCATTATCCCAGCCTGAAAGAGGCTGTCGTCTTCATCACGGGCGGTGCCTCGGGCATCGGCCTGGAGATCGTCCGGGCCTTCGCGGAGCAGGGCTCCCGGATCGGCTTCGTCGACATCGACGCCAAGGGTGGCCAGGCAGTCGTCGACGAGCTGGCCGCCAAGGGCGCCGACATCCGCTTCGAGGCCTGCGACCTGCGCGACATCCCCGACCTGAAGCGGGCCTTCGCGGCGCTGGAGGCGGCGCTGGGGCCGGCCACCGTGCTGGTGAACAACGCCGCGCGCGACGACCGGCACGGCTGGCAGGACGTGACGCCGGAATATTACGACGAGCGGATCGCCACCAACCTGCGCCACATGCTGTTCGCGATCCAGGCGGTGGCGCCCGGCATGATCAAGGCCAACAAAGGCTCGATCATCAATTTCGGCTCGAACTCCTGGTGGCAGGCGAGTGGCGGCATGCCGGTCTACACCTCTGCCAAGGCGGCGGTGCACGGCATGACCCGCTCGTTCGCCCGCGACCTGGGCCCGCACCGGATCCGGGTCAACACGGTGGTGCCGGGCTGGGTGATGACCGAGCGGCAGAAGGAGCTGTGGGTGACGCCGGAGGCCCTGGAGGACACCATGAAGCGGCAGTGCCTGCCCTTCCCGATCGAGCCGGTCTACCTGGCGCGGATGGTGCTGTTCCTGGCCTCCGACGATGCCGCGATGTGCACAGCCAACAACTACATGGTCGAAGCGGGCTCGATCTGACGCCCGGCGGCGCCCGGAGCCGTTGCCTCATGTTCGCCGTGGCCGGGAGGTCCGGCGGGCGCTAGGCTCGCTCCGGGCCAGGGCGCAGGTGCAGGGTGCTACGCTACTTCCAGATCGCGGACGGAAGCCTGCACCGGGCGGCGGCCCCAACGCCAGGGAGTTTTCCCGGAGAGGTGGCCTGGATCGACGTGATCGATCCGACCCAGGCCGAGGAAGCGCAGCTTGAGCGCCTCCTCGGCGTCAACGTGCCCTCGCGGGAGGACGCCAGCGAAATCCAGACCTCCAGCCGGCTGATCGCCCGCAACGGCACGCTCTACATGAGCGCCATCGTCGCCTACGGGCGCGAGATGGAGCCGCTGCGGACCCTGCCGGTGATCTTCGTGCGCACCGGTGAATGGCTGATCACGGTCCGCTACGGCGAGCCGGACGCGGTCGACCGGTTCGTCGAGCGCGCCGGCAACCGGGAGTGGAAGCTGAGCGATGCCGACAGCATCCTGGCGGCCCTCCTGGAGGTGATCGTCGACCGGATCGCCGACCGGCTGGAGTTCATCGGCAGCGACCTGAAGAAGATCGAGCGCGCGATCTTCCGGCGCGGGACGAGCGGCCCGGACCGCCACCGCGGGCCGAACGTCACCCGGCGCATCCGCGTGCTCCAGGAGGTGCTAGAGCGGATCGGCATCCACCACATGACCAGCTTCGGCCTGCGCGAGTGCCTGCACAGCCTGGAGCGGCTCCTGGCATTCCGGCGCAGCCATGGCCGGGACCATCCGCCGACCACGCAGTTCCACCTCATCGAGGACGACCTGCGCGCGATCGCGGACTACGACCACGACCTCAACAACAGCATGGACTTCATGGTCAACGCGACGGTGGGCCTGATCGACGTCCAGCAGAACAAGGTGATCTACATCCTGTCGATCATGAGCATGGTGCTGACCCCGCCGGTGGTGATCGCCAGCATCTACGGAATGAACTTCGACCTGATGCCGGAGTTGCACTGGCGCTGGGGCTATGCCTATGCGCTCCTGCTGATGCTGGCCTCGGCCTTCGTGCCGTGGCTCCTGTTCAAGCTGAAGCGCTGGCTGTGACGCCGGCGGCCTAGCCGGGCTGGCGCCAGGGGCGCGCGATCTCGCGCTCGGCCGCCTTCAGATGCGCGACGAACCGGTCGACCAGGTTGCTGGACTGCCGGGAGCGGGCGGTCAGCGCGTGCAGGGTGAAGGGCAGCGGCGGGTCCAACTCGCGGATGGCGACGGCGCCGCGCGCGGCCTGCGCCGTGTAGGGGTCGATCACCGCCAGGCCGACCCCGGCGCCGGCCATCTGCAGGGCGGTATGGTAGGTCTGCACCCGCACCACCACGTCCAGCTCGACCCTGGCCTTCTGGCAGGCGCCGTGCAGCAGGCCGCCGAGCGGGTCGGCCTGGTCCAGGCCGATGAACTTCCCGCCCGCCAGATCCCGCAGCGCCACGGGCCCGTCCTGCGACCGGTCGCCGGGCGCGACCACCACCATGCGGGCCTGGGCGATCGCCTCGGCGCGGACCGCCTCGTGCGGCGGCGCGTTGAACACGAAACCGACATCCAGCTCGTGGTGCAGCAGGTTCTGGACGATCTCGTGGGTATGGTGGGTGGCGACGTCGCAGCCCACCCCCGGATGGGCCGCCAGGAAGCGCTGCACCGCCAGCGGCAGCACCCCCAGGCTGAGGGCGGGGATGGTCGCGATCCGGATGCGGCCGGCCTGGCCATCCCGCAGGTTGGCGGCAAGCCGGCGGACATCGTCCATGGCCGAGAACGCCCGGCGGGTCAGCGCGAACAGGGCCTGCGCCTCGGCGGTGGGCAGGATCCGGCCGCCGCTGCGCTCGAACAGGCGGAAGCCGGCCTGATCCTCGGCCTGGGCCAGCATCTTGGTGACGGCCGGCTGGGAGACGTGCAGGAGGCGAGCGGCGCCGCTGGCGGAGCCGGTCAGCATGACGGTGTTGAAGATCTCGAGGTGACGCAGGCGCAACGGGTCGGACTTCGATCGGTGGCCCCCAAGCCATAACCCAGGCTCATGGCCTTGTCGTTCTTGATATGCGACGCGCGCGTCCGGCCGCCCTATCCTGGCCAGGACCCTTCGCTTCAGCCCGTGGTTGCTTTCATGACGATGCTGGCCAGCCCCTATCTCCTTTATCTCGGCGACGTGCAGGACCCGATCAGCGCCAAGACCGCGCGCGGGATCGCCTATTTCCGGCCGGAGCTCTGCGTCGGCCAGCACCGGCTGCCGGGCTGCACGCTCTCGGTCGGGCTGCCGGACCTCGACCTGAAGGAGGCGGCGGCGCGGGGTGCCAAGACCCTGGTGCTCGGGATCGCCAATCATGGCGGTTATATCGACCAGGCCTGGATCCCGGCGATCCTGGAGGCGCTGGAACTGGGCATGGACGTCGCCAACGGGCTGCACGCCCGGCTGTCGGACATCGACATCGTGCGCCGGCGCGCGGAGGAACTCGGCCGCACGCTGCACGACGTGCGCCATGCCGGCGGCCCCTACCCGATCGGCAAGGGCAAGCGGCGGACCGGCCGCCGGCTGCTCACGGTCGGCAGCGACTGCTCGATCGGCAAGATGTACAGCTCGCTGGTGCTGGAGGCGGAGATGAAGCGGCGCGGCATCGACGCGACCTTCGCGGCCACCGGGCAGACCGGCATCCTGATCGCGGGCGGCGGGGTGCCGCTCGACGCGGTGGTGTCGGACTTCATCTCCGGCTCGGTCGAGTGGCTGACCCCGGACCGCGATCCGGGCCACTGGTGGGTGGTCGAAGGGCAGGGCTCGCTGTTCCATCCCTCCTATGCCGGGGTGTCGCTGGGCCTCCTGCACGGGGCGGCGGCGGACGCGCTGGTGATGTGCCACGAGCCGACCCGGCCGCACATGCGCCACATGCCGGACTTTCCCGTCCCACCGCTGGACCGCTGCATGGAGGCGAACCTCGCTGCCGCCCGGCTGACCAACCCCGACGCCAGGTTCATCGGCATCGCGCTCAACACCCAGCACATGGCGCGGGCGGAGGCCGACCGCCTTTGCCGGGAGCTGGAGCAGGAGTTCCAGCTCCCTTGTGTCGATCCGGTCGTGCACGGCACGGCGGCGATCGTCGACAACCTGCCGGGCTGAGCGGCGATGGAACTGCAGGTCGTCATCGAGCGGCACGAGCTTGCCGGCGTGTTCCGGATCTCACGCAGCAGCCGGACCGCCACCTCGGTGGTGGTGGCGTCGCTCTCGGCCGAGGGAAGGACCGGCCGCGGCGAGTGCGGGCCGAACAGCCGCTACGGCGAGACCCCGGAAAGCGTGGCCGCCGAGCTGGCGGCCGTGGAACTGGAGGGGCTCACGCCCGACGGGGCCGGGCGGGCGCGGCTGCAGGACCGGCTCCATCCCGGTGCCGCCCGCAACGCCCTGGACTGCGCGCTCTGGGACCTGGAGGCGAAGCTTTCCGGGGTGCCGGCGGCCCGGCGGGCGGGGGTGCAGGTGCCGGACCGGTTCGAGACCGCGCTCACCCTGAGCATCGATGCCCCGGATGCGATGGCGCAAGCGGCGCGGCGGCTGGGGCCGGGCCGCTTGCTGAAGATCAAGCTCGACCAGGACCTCGTGGTCGAACGGGTAGCGGCGATCGCGGCCGCAGTCCCGGGGGCGCGGATGATCGTGGACGCCAACGAGGCCTGGCCGGTGGAACTGCTGGGGGAGGTGCACGCCAGGCTGGCCGATCTCGGGGTGATCGCGATCGAGCAGCCGCTGCCGGCCGGCGGGGACGAGGCGCTGCGCGGGTTCCGAAGCGCGGTGCCGCTGATCGCCGACGAATCCTGCCATGTCCGGGCGGACGTGGAACGGCTGGCCGGCCTCTATGACGGCGTGAACATCAAGCTCGACAAGACCGGCGGCCTGACCGAGGCGCTGGCGCTGCGGGCCGAGGCGGAGCGGCGCGGGATGAAGCTGATGGTCGGCTGCATGCTCGGCACCTCGCTGGCGATGGCGCCGGCCAGCCTGCTGGTCGCCGGGACGATGCTGGTCGACCTGGACGCGCCGTTCCTGCTGCGCGAGGACCGCCATCCTGGCATGGCGGTCGAGCCCGGGGTGATGGCGGCGGCCACGCCGGCCCTGTGGGGCTGAGCCAGGATTCCTGACGGGGTGTGATGGGGATCTGCGCGCATCGCTTCCGATGCTGCTAGACTGGAGGGGAATCCAGGCCCGGAAGGAGGCGGAGCCGATGCCCATCTTCATGGATCGCCACGACTTCAACGGCACCACCGCGGAAGCCGCCGCGGAAGCGCATCGCCAGGACATTGCGATCCAGGACCGCTATGGCGTCAAGTTCCTGACCTACTGGTTCGATGAGGCGCGGGGGACGGTGTTCTGCTTGGTCGACGCCCCGGACCGGGAAACGGTCACGCGCGTGCACCAGGACTCCCATGGCGGGATCCCGAACGTCCTGGTCGAGGTCGAGCTCAGCGCGGTGGAAGCGTTCCTCGGCCGGATCGCCGATCCGGCGCCGCCGGCGCCGGACCAGCCGGTCGACCTGGAACCGGCCTTCCGGACGGTGATGTTCACCGACATCGTCGGGTCCACCGAGATGACCGCGCGGCTGGGCGACCGGTTCGCGGTGGAGATCGTGCGGGCGCACGACGCGCTGGTGCGCCGGGCACTCGGCCGCCACCAGGGCCGCGAGGTCAAGCATACCGGCGACGGCATCATGGCCTCGTTCTTCGAGGTCGATGCCGCAATCGCCTGCGCCTGCGAGATCCAGCGCTCCTTCGCCGCGTTCAACCGGTCGAGCGCCCAGCCCATCCAGGTGCGAATCGGCCTTCACGCCGGGGAGCCGATCGAGGACAGCCGCGACCTGTTCGGCACCACCGTGCAGATGGCGGCCAGGATCTGCGGGGCCGCCGAGGCGGGAGCCATCGTCGCCTCCGCCGAGGTGCGGCAAGCCTGCCAGAACCACGGGGGCTGGATCGAGCTCGGCCCTAGCCAGCTCAAGGGATTTCCCCTCGCGGTCCCGCTGTTCCAGGTGCAGGACCGCGCGGGCGACGCCGGCTAGCCGGCTCAGCCGATCCCGTCGGTGCCGGAGCCACAGACCAGGACACAGACCTTGTCGCCCCGGTCCACCTGGACCTTGCCGGTGCGCAGGGCCGCGGCGGCGGCGGCACCGCTGCAATCGGCGGCCAGGCCAAACTCGAACCAGAGCCACCTCGCCGCTTCCGCCATCTGCTCGTCCTCCAGCAGGACGACCTCGTCGACGTTGCGGGCGGCAATCTCGTAGATCGGGTCGATGGTCCGGCCGCAACCCATGGTCGGGATGGTGGTGGTGACCGCCGGCAGGGTCACGACATGGCCGGCGGCGAGGCTGGCATGCAGGGTCGGCGAGCCGGTGGGCTCGATGCCGATGATGCGGGCATCGGGCTTGAGCGCGCGGATCGCGGTCGACATGCCGGCGATCAGGCCGCCGCCGCCAATCGCGATCAGGAACACGTTGGTGTCGGGATGCTCCTCCAGCACCTCCAGGGCGACGGTGCCCTGGCCGGCGACCACGTCCTTGTCGCCGAACGGATGGAAATAGGTGCCGCCGGTTTCCTCGGCGAAGGCCAGCGCCGCGACATTGGACTGGTCCCATTGCGGCCCGACCACCCGGGCATCCGCGCCCCAGGCGGCGATCTTGGCGCGCTTGGCCGGGGAGGAGGTCTCCGGGAGGAACACGGTGGTGCGCACGCCCGCCAGATGGCCGGCCCGCGCCACCGCCAGGCCGTGATTGCCCCCGGACGCGGTAACGATCCCGTTCTTCAGCTTCTCGGGCGGGGTCCGCAGCAGCCGGTTGGTGGCGCCGCGCGCCTTGAAGGAGCCGGTGGCCTGCAGGCATTCCAGCTTCAGCCACATCGACGCATCGGCCGGCGGGTTCAGGAACTGGTCGGCACGCATCATCGGCGTGCGGCGAACCTTGCCGTCCAGCGTGGCGGCGGCGGCGCGGACGTCCTCGATTCCGATCAACATGGTGCGGTCAGAGCCTTTCAAGCGGCTGCGGGAAGCCGCCGGGGTGCAGGCAGGTTCTGGCCGCTGCGTCCCGCCCGGCGGCAAGGCTGTCTTCCACCGGTTTGCCCTGAAGACGCGCATGGAGGAAGCCCGCGATGAAGCTGTCCCCCGCACCGGTGGTGTCGACGGGGTCGATCGGACTGGCCTCGACCGCCCAGATCCGGCGACCGGCACCGGCGATCGCACCCATAGCCCCCATGGTCACCACCGCGAGCCTGGCACCGGCGGCCAGCGCCTCGTCCAGCAGTTGCCGGGCGCGCTCCCGGTCCTCGCCGGCGGAATCGAAGGCTATCTCGAGCGGGCCGATGCTGCGGTTGACCGCCAGGTCCTGCGACACCGAAACGCCCATGGCGGCCAGCCGCTCGCCCCAGTGCCTAGCCTCCGGAAGCCAGCCGACATGGACATGGCGGACCTTGGAGAGAGCCAGGAGATCGGCCTCGCCTGGCCGGTAGAGGGCACAGGCGCCGAACTCCTCGAAGCCGATGCGGCGCTCACCCTGCGCATCCACCTCGATGACGGTATAGGCAGTGGGCGCGTCCAGGACCTGGACGTGGCCGGTGGCCACGCCTTGGCCTGCCAAAGCCGCGATCGTGCGGCGGCCCGCCGCGTCGTCGCCCACCGCGCCGAAATAGGCGGCCGGACGGCCCAGCCTCGCCAGCTGGACCGCCACGTTGACCGCATTGCCGCCGACCAGCGAGTGGTCCATCGGCGGCTCGAACCGGTCGATGCAGTTGTCGCCCAGGGTGGCGACCAGACCGCCCTGGCCGTCGCCCGGGGCGAGGCCGCTCACGGCCAGGAGGCGCCGGCGGCGTTGAGCACGCCGTGGCCCATGAACACGCGCGGGTCGAGGTCGGTGATGCCGCGCAGGATCGCCGAGTAGACGGTGAAGTACTGGGTCAGGCTGTTGGTGACCAGCGGCGCCAGCAGCGGATGGACGTCGCCATAGTCCCGGGCATCGTAGACCAGGGTGCGCGCACCCTGCTTCTCGCAGAAGCCCAGCACCATCTCGGTGGTCTCGCGCGACTGGTCGGTGCCCAGGAAGAACATCATGTCGGGCTTGAGGCGCTCGAACGCCTCCGCGGGACCGTGGCGGAACTCGGCGGCGTCGCAATAGGTGCCGTTGATGCGGATGTTCTCCATCACCACGGTCAGCGCCACCTTGTAGGCGAGCGGGCTGTGCGGGCCCGCGCCCATCACCATCATGCTGGTGGCCGACAGGAAGCGGCGGGCATCGGCCTCGGCGCGCGCGTCGGCACCCGCCAGCACCTTGCCGAGCGCGGTGGGGACGGCCGGCAGGGCGGCGGCCAGCTCGTCGACCGAGCCGGGCTGCAGGCCCTGGGCCAGGAGGACCAGGGCGGCCACCGGGATCTCGAAGATCGCGCCGTTGCCGTAGACGATCGAGAAGTCGCATTCCCGGTCGATCGTGCTGCCGGCCTTGCCGACGATCCCGAGCGTGCGGGCACCCTTGGACTTGGCGAAGCGCAGCGCCCGGACGACGTCGTCGGTCTCGCCGGAATAGCTGGCGAACACGTAGAGCATGTTCGGCCCGATCCGGCGGGGCTGGCGCCAGAGCAGGTCGAAGCTGAAATAGCACTCGACCGGGATGTCCAGGACGCCGTCGAGCGCGTATTTCGCGGTCTGCAGGGTGGCCCAGGAGCCGCCGCTGCCGATCAGGGCGATGCCGTCGATCTTGCCGGCGAGGTCCTTGCCGATCGCCGTCGCAGCGGCACCATGGTCCTTCAGGAAGCCGCTAAGATCGCGCTCGATCACGGCACCGCTGAAGTAGAGCGACTGCTTGGCCTTGGCCACGTAGGTGGCGAGTTCTTCCACGTCCTGGAACTCCGATTAGCGTCGGGAGAAATGGCCCTCGCCGTTCACCGGCGAGAGAAGTTGAAGGAGAAGATGTCGCCGCGGTGATGGTCGCGGGCGTGCATGACCGGGCGGCCGTCGTCGGCCAGGCAGGTCTCGGTGACCAGCAGCCAGGGATCGAGCCCGGCCAGCCGGTAGCGCTGCGCCAGGGCCTTGGGCAGCACGGTCGCCGAGACCGTCGCGGTCGACATGCGCGGTCGGCAGCCATGGCGCTCCAGCAGGTCGTTGAGTGAGGCGGCGAGGTCGCCCGGCGCCGGCAGGCCGGGCAGCAGGTCGGCCGGCACCTGATCCACGCAGAACACCAGCGGCTTGTCGTCGTGCCGGTACAGGCGCTCGATCCGGACGACCGGGGCTTCGGAGGGAAGCTGCAGGGCCTGGGCGACCTCCGCCGAGGCTGCCTCGACCTCGACCTCCAGCAAGTCCACGCGCGGCTCCCAGCCCTGCCGGCGCAGCATCTGGCTGATGCTTTCATAGGTGGTGATCGGCCGCTCGACCCGGAGCGCGGCAGCGGCGGTCACGTAGCGGCCGCTGCCGTGGCGGGTCTGGATCAGGCCGTCCTGCTCCAGGAGCTTCATCGCCTCGCGCAGCGTCGCCCGCGAGACGCCGAGCCGGGGACCGAGTTCGGCTTCCGAGGGGAGACGACCGCCCGGCCGCAGACCGCCTTCGCCGATCAAGGCTGCCACCGCTTGGCGCGCGCGATGGACCGCCGTGGAGGCCGCAGGGGGAGGCAGGTCGGCAGCAAGCAAGCTCAGCACCTCAACTCATCAGACGTCTGATGACTTTTGGGTGCAGGCGCGATCGGTGTCAACCGGCGACCGATGCTGGGGGATCAGCCAGGCCTGCCCGCTCGTCCGGTCGAGCCTGGTCGGCACCAGGGCAGCCTCGCTGCCTGTTCCGGTGGGAGGGTGGAGATCCGCTTCAGGGCGGGGCGGAGCAGCGCCGCTCACGCCGCGGAGGGAGGCGCCTCGGCCTGGTCGAGATCGGCCAGGAAGCGCTGCATCAGCGGCGAATCGCCAAAGCGCCGCCCCTCCTCCTCAGCCGCCAGCGAGAAGCCGGGCTCGCTGTCCAGCAGCTGCATCATGACTGCCCGCGCCTCGTCCAGGCGGTTCATCCGCACCAGCACGGCGGCATGGATCTTCAGGCAGTCGGCATTACGCGGCGCACGCAGCAGGCACTCCGCCAGCACCTCGTCCGCCTCGCCAGCCCGATCGGCCGCATAGAGCGCCTGGCCATAGATGTAAGCGTAGTATTCCGGCGCCATCGGGTGAAGCCGGCGCGCCCGCTCGGCATTGAGGACTGCTTCGGCATAGGCACCGAACCGGAGCTGCGCCTTGGCCAGCGCCATCAGGCTGTCGGGATCACTCGGGTTCAGGTCCACCGCACGCTGCGCCGCGCGCATGCTGTCGGCATAGGCGCCGCTGCCGGCCAGGCCGAAGCTCAGGACCTGGTAGGCCAGGGGCAGGTCGGGCTCCAGGCGGATCGCCTGCCGGGCCAGGGCCAGCCCTCGTTCATGGCCCTCCATCGCGGCGGCGCCAGAACGTCCGAACGACTCGGCGATGTAGGTGAGGCCCAGATAGGCATGGGCGGCCGCATAGCCCGGATCCAGCCCGATGGCCCGCTCGTAGAGCGCCCGCGCCTGCAGCAGGGCGGCCCGGTCAGCCGGGCCGTGCTTGTGGCGCCCGCGTGCCTGCAGCACCAGGTCATAGGCGCGCAGGTTCTCGGTAGGCCGGCTGACCGCAGCCGCCGCTTCCGACTGCCGGACGTAGGAGACCAGCGAGGAAACGATCCGCGCGGTGAGGTCGGCCTGGACGGCGAACACGTCCTCGATCCGCTGGTCGTAGCTGTGGGACCAGAGATGGATACCGGTCCCCGCATCGATCAGCTGCGCGACCACCCGCAGCTGGTCGCCGGAACGGCGGGCGCTGCCTTCCACCACGTATTCGGCGCCCAGCCGCGCGCCGACCTCGCGGATGTCCGCAGGCTCGTCGGCCAGGGCGAAGGTCGAGTTCCGCGCGATCACCATCAATTCCCGGTTCCGAGCCAGGTTGGCGATCACGTCCTCGGTCAGGCCGTCGGCAAAATAGGTCTGGCTGGCGTCCGGGCTGAGATTGTCGAAGGGCAGCACCGCGACGGTCGGGCGGGTTTCGGCGGCTAGGCGCTCCGACGATGCCTGCTGCCGGTCACCTGCGGCGATGCGGCCGGGCCGGCTGTCGCCGACCATCACGCCGGTAAGGACCAGGCCGGCGCAGAGGCTGGCATACAAGGTCGGGCGCGCGTGCAGCCAGGGACGGCCGCCATGGACAACCGCCACGCCGGCCGGGCGCATGGCGGGATCGCCGGGGCGCAGCGTGAACACCTCGATCGCCTGGGGCAGGTTCTTGGCGTGGCGGTGTCCGATCCGGCAGAACTGCGCGGCATGCTCCTTGTCCGCGCTACGGATCACGGCGGCGCTCGCATAGATGCTGCCTGGCTCGGCCATGGCCTGGAGCCGGGCCGCCACGTTCACGCCGTCGCCGAAGATGTCGCCGTCGTCCTCGATGACATCGCCCAGGTTGAGGCCGAGGCGCAGGTCGAGGCGGCTGGCGGCGAAGCCCTGCTGGATCTCGATCGCCGCCTCCAGCGCGGCATTCACGCTGGCGAAGACGGTGAGGAACCCGTCGCCGGTATGCTTGAAGGTCCAGCCGCGGTGCCGTTCCACGATCGGCTCGACGATCTCGCGGAAGGCCGAGCGTACCTCGCTGTGGGTCGCCGCCTCGTCCTCGGCCATCAGCCTGCTGTAGCCGACCACGTCCCCGGCGATGATGGCGGCAAGCTTGCGGTCCATGACGCTGCCTGTCAGGTCGAGCTGTGACCCGACATATAGGGCTTCGGACGGCGTAAAGATATCGAGCTGCGTGATTTAACCGCCAAGCGGAGTGGACGCGCTGCCTGGAGGGGTTCTGCGATCAGCAGGAAACGACGCTCCGATCGCCTGGGCGAGGAAGGCGGCATTGCTCCCGCCTTCCTCGTCTTAAAGCCGCGAAACGGCTCAGGCCGCTTCGCTCTGCCGGGACATACGCTTGCGCTCGTTGCTGTCCAGGTAGCGCTTGCGCAGGCGGATCGCCTTGGGCGTCACCTCGACCAGCTCGTCATCGGCGATGTAGGCGATCGCCTTTTCCAGGGTCATCCGGATCGGCGGCGTCAGGTTGATCGCGTCGTCCTTGCCGGCGGCGCGGATGTTGGTGAGCTTCTTGGTCTTGATCGGGTTGACCTCGAGATCGTTTTCCCGGGTGTGCTCGCCGATGATCATCCCGGCATAGAGCTTCTCGCCGGGATTGACGAACAGCGGGCCGCGCTCGGAGATGTAGTTCAGCGCGTAGGCGACCGCCTCGCCCAGCTCGCTGCTGATCAGCACGCCGGTGTGGCGCTGCGCAATCGTGCCCTTGTAGGGCTCGAAGGCGAAGAAGATCCGGTTGAGCACGCCGGTGCCCCGGGTGTCGGTCAGGAACTCGCCGAGATAGCCGATCAGGGCGCGCGATGGGCTGTGAAACACGATGCGCTGCTTGCCGGCTCCGGCCGGGCGCATGTCCTTCAGCTCGGAACGGCGCTGGGTCAGCTTCTCGACGACGATGCCGGAATATTCCTCGTCGACGTCGATGGTGACCTCTTCGATCGGCTCGAGCTTCTGGCCGGTCTCCTCGTCGACCTGCATCAGCACGCGCGGGCGGCTGATCGACATCTCGTAGCCTTCGCGGCGCATCTGCTCGATCAGCACGGCCAGCTGCAGCTCGCCCCGGCCCGACACCTCGTAGGCATCCTTGCCGGCGCTCTCGGTGACCTTGATCGCAACGTTGCCCTCGGCCTCGCGGCGGAGGCGGTCCAGGATCACCCGCGAGGTGACCTTGGTGCCTTCCTGGCCGGCATAGGGGCTGTCGTTGACCGAGAAGGTCATCGCGATGGTCGACGGGTCGATCGGCTGGGCCGGGATCGGCTCGGAAACCGCCAGGTCGCACAGCGTGTCGGCCACGGTCGCCTTCTGGATGCCGGCGATCGCGATGATGTCGCCCGCCTCGGCCTCCTCGACCGGGGTGCGCTCCAGGCCGCGGAACGCCAGGATCTTGGTGACGCGGGCCTGCTCCAGCAGTTCGCCGGTGCGGCTCATCGCCTTGATCGTGGTGTTCGGCTTGATGCGGCCGGACGTGATGCGGCCGGTGAGCAGGCGGCCCAGATAGGGGTTCACCTCCAGCGTGGTGGCCAGCATCGAGAACGGCGCCTCCAGGTCCACCTGCGGCGGGCGGACATGCGAGACGATCAGGTCGTAGAGCGGGGCCAGGTTCTCGCGCGGGCCATCCGGGTCGTTGGCGGCCCAGCCGTTCTTGGCCGAGGCGAACACGGTCGGGAAGTCCAGCTGCTCGTTGGTGGCGTCCAGCGCCGCGAACAGGTCGAATACCTCGTCGTGCACCTCGTGGGCGCGCTGGTCGGGCTTGTCGACCTTGTTGATCACCACGATCGGGCGCAGGCCGAGGCGCAGCGCCTTGCCCAGCACGAACTTGGTCTGCGGCATCGGGCCTTCCGACGCATCGACCAGGAGGACCACGCCGTCGACCATGCCCAGGATGCGCTCGACCTCGCCGCCGAAATCGGCGTGGCCAGGCGTGTCGACGATGTTGATCCGGACGTCCTTCCAGGCAACCGAGGTGCACTTGGCCAGGATCGTGATCCCGCGCTCGCGCTCCAGGTCGTTGGAATCCATGGCCCGTTCCTGGACCTGCTGGTTATCGCGGAACAGTCCGGACTGCTGGAGAAGCTTGTCGACAAGCGTGGTCTTGCCGTGGTCGACATGCGCGATGATCGCGATGTTACGCAGATCCATGAAGCTGGTGCTCGGCCGTGATAGGGGGGCGCGAGCAGGTTGCTCGCGTAGTCGTGGCCGGCCCTATAAACCAAAACGGGTCCAGATTCCACCCTCATGCCGCAGCGCAGCAAGCAGCGATGGCTGCCATGCATCGGTGTGGGCGGCACACGTTTTCAGGAAAGGTCGTGCAGGTCCTTGCCGTTCGGGGGACCGATCGAGAAGTCGGAGAACTCGACCTCCAGGCCGGCCCGCTCCGGCGTGCAGCACATCGGGCCGACGCTGCAGGAACCGGCCACCGGGAAGGGCGCCAGGCGCAGCAGCGGCCAGGTCCGGCCATCGGTCGAGACCTGCAGGCGCAGAACGCCCTTCTCCACCGTCGCCCGCAGCCGGAAGTCGCCGGGATCGCCGGCAAAGCGACCCGTCGCCCAGTCCGACCGACCGACGGTCAGCACGCTGCTGAGCAGCGGATGGCCGTCCGACAGCTCGATCCCTGCCTTGACCCAGTTCGCCTCGTCGACCCGCACCATCAGCCCGGCCTGATCGTACAGGGTCTCGTAGCGGGCCCGGACCCGGATCTCCGCGGTGAAGTCGCCCTCCACGCGCTCGCCGAAGAAATGGCCGCTGTCGCGGGTGAAGCCGTAATAGGTCTCGCGCCAGAAATCGGTCTTCGGGCCGGTCACCACCCGGAGCGTGTCGCCGTCGACCCGCCAGTCGGCAGGCTCGTTCAGCCAGTGGCATCGCGAGAACATGCTATTCCTCCTCAGCTGTCCGGACGGATCACGCCCTTCTTGAGCAGGATGCAGCCATAGAGCCGGGTTTCGCCGGTCGCGACCACGGCAAAGGCCTTCTTCGACCGCTCGTAGAAGGCGAAGCGCTCGATCTGGCCGAGCTGGACGGCCCCGGCGGTCGCTCGGTCGACCTGCCTGGCATATTCGGCGCACACCTCCGGCACCGACTGCTCGTCGCCCACCACCTCGATGCGCAGGGCCGGGTCCGGGACGAAGTCGTCCAGCGGCATCACCGAGAGGATCGCTTCCAGCACCCGCGGACCGTTGGCGGCATCCATGCGGATCAGCCGGCGCGTCGCCATGGTTTCCGAGGGGAAATGCGCATCGGCGATCACGATGTCGTCGCCATGGCCCATGGCGCGCAGGGCGTAGAGCAGGTCCGCGTTCAGGAGCGGATCGATTCCCTTGAGCATTCAGCCTCCCTCGGCACCAACCGGCGCTTCTCGTCTGGTTGCGGTCGCAGGCAACGGCCATAGCGAATGCCGGGCCACTCAAGAAGAGGCATCTGCGCTGCCGGCCGCGGTTGCGGCCGGGCCGAAGCCGGATGTCTGGAGGTGCCTGCCGCTCCAGCCGGCCAGACGGTCCCTCCCCACCGGATGGGCGGAACATTCCCGCAGCCGGCGCTCCGCGGCGGCGAACGCTGCCTCGATGTCGGCGCGGTCGCTGGGCTCCTCCAGGCCGCGGAGCCCGGCCGCGGCGGCGAGCCGGGCGTGGTGCAGCAGGGCCTCGCCCTGCTCCGGCAGGCGGACATGCTCCGCCAGGCGGCCGAGAGCGTGCAGCAGCGCGATGATCACCGCGGGATAGCCGGCCGCCGCGTGCCGGATCTGGTGGAACGCCGCGGCGAAGATCTCGCCATGGCTGACCTGCCGGCCGACCACCCGCACGTCGCCCGCCGCGTCGCGATGAAGCCCGGACGGCAGCTGCCGCGCCAGGAGATGGGCCAGGGCCCCGCGCAGGTGGTCGATCACCACGATGGCGGTGTTCTGATCGTTCATGGCCGGTGAAAGGGCGCGCAGCGCGATGTCGACCAGATGGCGGATGGAGTAGGCCAGATCCTGGTTCGCGGTCCGCCTGGAGCCGATCACAATGGCGTCCTGAAGCGCCTGGGCGAAGCCCGGGCCCACCGCCGCGGCCGGACAAACGTCCGCCAGCCGCTCTCCCTTGCTCACGAAGGTTCCGGCGCGGTCGGCCAGCCGGATCAGCACGCCATGGTCCCGCGCGAGATCGACCAGGCGCTCGTGCTGGATGGCCTGGATGTAGCCCTGTTCCTGTGACGTGAGGGAAACGGCACGCGCCTCGAAATCCACGGGCAGCATACCTGCCGCCGGCACCCGGGCAGACGGTTCCGTCAGCGGCGGCAGTTCCCCGACGCCCTGCTCCAGCTCGCGGGCGACCCGCCGTATCACCTCGCCGGCCATCAGCGAGCGGGCCAGGGTCTGGAGAAAGAACAGGAGCGCCAGCACGCAGCCCAGCCCCATGACTAGCCCCAGCGTGACGACCAGATGCGGGACGTCCTCGGGCGCCATGTCGGCGCCGACCTCGCGCAACGCCAGGACGCAGTACATGACCGTCATGGTGAACAGACCGAGCGCCAGCTTGGTCCAGGGATCAGTCATGTAGCTGCGGATCAGGCGGGAGCCGAACTGGCTTGCCGCCACGGACAGCGCCACCACGGTGATCGAAAAGACCAGGCTCGACATGGTGATGATGGCGGTGACCAGCGTCGAGAGCAGGTTGCGCGCGTCGTCGCCGCTGCCGCTGTTCAGCCACCATTGGCGCAGCGCCACCTCGTCGGGGATCATCGCATCGATCCTGGCCGTCGCCAGGTAGAGCAGGAGCGTCAGGAGCAGCATGCCGAGGGGGATCGGCCAGAGATCGGTGCGAAGCCTCTCCCAGACAACCGCGAGCCGTTCGACCATGCTGACGACCTCGTCCCTGCGGCGGGCACGCGCGCCCGCCTCCCGCACAACCCGGGCCGGCTGCCCCGGTGCCCGAAGGGGCGGATCCTGGGTCAGTTCACGAGTTCAAAGGGGAAGGTCGGGGTCGAGATCAGGTCCCAGACCAGCTTCAGGCAGACCAGGATGATCAGCAGCGCCAGGGCCAGGCGCATGTACTCGCCGCGCAGCTGCAGGGCGACCCGGGTGCCGATCTGGGCGCCGATGACGCCGCCCACGATCAGCAGGAGGCCCAGCACGATGTCGACCGTGTGGTTGAAGGTGGCCTGCAGGAAGGTGGTCAGCGCCGCGACGAAGGTGATCTGGAACAGGGAGGTGCCGACCACGATCGATGCCGGCATCTTGATCAGGTAGATCATGGCCGGGATCATCACGAATCCGCCACCCACGCCCATGATCGCGGTCAGGATGCCGACCGCGCCCCCGATCAGCGCCGGCAGGAGCGCGCTGATGTAGAGGCGCGAACGGGGGAAGCGCAGCTTCAGCGGCCAGCGATGGGCGAAGCCGTGGCGCTGGCTGCGCTTGGGCTGGCTGGAGCCACGGGGCCGGATCGTCTGCAGGACGGTGCGCAGGCTCTCGTTGAGCATGGTGGCGCCGACCGTGCCCAGCAGGATCACGTAGGAGAACGCGATGGTGACGTCGATATAGCCGAGGTCGCGCACGATCCGGAAGATCACGATGCCGAGGCTGGAGCCCAGGATGCCCCCGCCCACCAGCACCGCGCCCATCTTCAGGTCGACCGAGCCGCGCTGGATGTGGTTGAGGACGGAACTGAACGAGGAGGCCAGGATCTGCAGGGCCTGGGTCCCCACGGCGACGGCCGGCGGGATCCCCATGAAGATCAGCAGCGGCGTCATCAGGAAGCCGCCGCCCACCCCGAACATCCCGGACAGGAATCCGACGATGGCTCCCAGGCCCAGCAGGACGACCATGTCCACCGACATCTCGGCGATCGGAAGGTACAGTTCCATGCGATCCGCTGGGTCCAGTCGATGCCACCCGATCAGTTCTTCGATCGGGTCAGGGACAGCCACCTGTCAACCGTCGTCGAACCCGAGCAGCGGATCGAGAAGGTGTTGTGGCGGGTTCGGGCCTGTCACCAGCCGCAGGTTGGCGGAAGCCGTCACCGGATCGGTGCGGTCCGGGTCCGGCAGCGGTCCCAGCCGCTCCTCCAGCCACGCCACCGCCAGCCGCTCCGCCTCAAGCTCCTGGCGCAGGATCGCGGTGCGCAGCTCGGCCATGGCGGGGTCGACGGAGGCCAGGGGCTTGGCCAGGCGGCGGGCATGGCGCAGGGCGCTGGTGACGGCGCTGCGCTCGTCCCATCCGGTAGCACGCAGCTCGGCCAGGAAGGGCGGCGACCATGCCCGGCCGGCCTGGCCGTCCACCAGCGCCGCCAGGCCCAGGCTCACGTCGAAGCCGTGCTCGTCCTGCAGGCGCAGGCAGTGCCCGGCCACGCCCGGCCGGCCATAGATCGCGCAGATGCGGGCGAACAGCTTCAGGGGTTCAGCGCCGCCTGGGCGGCGGCTCCATGGCGGGCGGCGTGCCGTCCAGGATGTCTTCGGGCTGCTTGCCGTAGTTGCGGATGCGGACCAGCACGTCGTCCATCTGCTCGGCGTTCAGGAGCTTCGCCTTGCCAGCCGCCAGGACGCGCCAGTACTGCGCCGCCATGACCTCCACCTCGTGGGCGAGGCCCAGGGTCTTCTTCACGGTCCCGCCGATCGCGATCATGCCGTGGTTGGCGAGCAGGCAGGCATAGCGGTCCTTCAGCGCCTCGATGGCGTTGTCGGACAGTTCCTGGGTGCCGTAGCGCGCGTATTTCGCGCAGCGGATGTCGTGGCCGCCGGCGATGGTGACCATGTAGTGGAAGGGTGGGATGTCGGCGTTCATGCAGGCCAGCGCCACGCAATGCATCGCATGGTTGTGCACCACCACGTCGATGTCGCGGCGCGAGCGCTGGATGTCCCAGTGGAAGCGCCACTCCGAGGACGGCATCCGCTCGCCTTCGTAGGTGCCGTCCCAAAACACCACCGGCAGGTCGGAAGGCTTCAGGTCCTCGTAGGGCATCCCGGTCGGGGTGATGATGATGCCTTCGTCGATGCGGGCGCTGATGTTGCCGGCGGTGCCCTGGTTGATCCCGAGTTCGGTCATGCGCAGGCAGGCGTCGATGATTTCCTGCCGAAGCTTACGATGCTTGACCTTCGCCATGTTCCTGCCAATCCCCTGCCCCCAAGTGAGGCGGAGGCTGGGCTGCGGCCAGGGCACCTGTCAACAGATCAGGATCCGAGGGAGGTCGGGATGAGCGAAGGACAGCGGGACGCGGTGCTGGTGCTCGATGTCGGCAAGACCAACATGAAGCTCCTCGCGATCGATACCGAAGGAACGATCCTGGGGCAGAGCCGCGCCCCGAACCGGCCGCTGCCGGGACCGCCCTGGCAGCATCCCGACGTCGAGGCGACCGAGGCCTGGCTGATGGAGGCGCTTCGCGACCTGGCCCGGCAGGTCAACGTCGTGGCGATCGTGCCGACCGCCTACGGGTCGACCTGCGCGATGCTGGATGCGCAGGGCGAGCTGGCCTTCCCGATCATGGACTACGAGGACGAGCACTCGGCCGACGTGATCGAGAGCTACGCCCGGGAGGCGCCGCCGTTCAACGAGACCTTCTGCTCGGTGGCGCCGAACGGGATGCTGCTGGCGCGCCAGCTCTGGCGGGCCCGGCGGGAACATCCCGAGCAGTTTGCCAAGGTCGCCACGGTGGTGCCGCTCGGCCAGTACTGGGGGTTCCGGCTCACCGGCGAGCTTGCCTGGGAACAGTGCGCGCTCGGCGCCCAGACCCAGCTGATCGCCACCTCCACCGGCGAGTGGTCGAGCGTCGCCCGCAAGTTTGGATTCGACCGGCTGTTTCCCAAGCGGCTGCGCGCCGGCGATGTGCTGGGCAGGATCCGCCCGGAGATTGCCGAGGCTACCGGCGTCCCGACCGGGACGCCGGTCCGGGTCGGCATCCATGACAGCAACGCCGACTACGGCCGCTACCGGATGGCGGGGCTGGAGCACTTCACCCTGCTCTCGTCCGGCACCTGGCTGATCACCTTCGACACCGACCTGCCGCTGGGCGAGCTCGACCCGGCGCGCGACATGGTCAGCAACACCGACTTCACCGGCAAGCCGGTCGCCACCGCGCGGTTCATGGCCGGCCGCGAGTTCGACCTGGTTTCCCAGCTCATGGGGCCGGGCGGGGCGGAGCCGGACGAGGCCACGGTCGCGCGGCTGATCGCCCGGGGCACCATGGCCCTGCCGACCTTCAACATGAACGGCGACACCTTCCCGGGCACCGGCGGCAAGGGCCGGGTGGTGGGTCCCCCGCTCGCCGACGCCAACGAGGCCCGTGCGCTGGCCTCCCTGTACGTGGCGCTCGGTACCGACGTCGTTCTCGACCTGCTCAAGAGCAAGTCGCAGCTGATCCTGGCCGGCGGCCTCGCCAAGGACCGCCAGTACGCGCCGATCCTGGCCGCCCTGCGGGCGCCGCAGCCCTTGAGCTGCTCGTCCGAGCCCGACAGCACCGCCCTTGGAGCCGCGGAACTGCACTGGCGGCTGGTGCGGCCGACCCCGACGATCGCGCTCACCCCGGTGGCACCCGCCCGGATCCCCGGGCTCGAGGACTATCAGGCGCAGTGGAAACAGGCGGTCCAGACCGGCTGACCGCCTGCGGGCCGTCCGGATGTGGGCGGCCGCACACGGCTGTCGCAGTCTTGGCGGCAGCATCTTGAATGCAGGCGGGACGCCACGCAGATTGCCGGGATGGGAACCGCGCCACAGCCTCCGGGCGATCAGCCAGAGACGGACTTCGCCGAGTTGATCGAGCGGGTGGCTGTGCGCAAGGACCGTCAGGCGTTCGCGGCGCTGTTCCAGCATTTCGCGCCCCGGATCAAAGCCTATCTCCGCCGCCTGGGCGCCACGGAGCCTGCCGCCGACGACCTGTGCCAGGAGGCGATGCTGTCGGTCTGGCGGCGCGCCGAGCAGTACGACCGGCGCCTGGCTTCGCCAGCGACCTGGATCTACACGATCGCCCGCAACAAGCGGATCGATTCGCTCCGCCGCGACCGCGGCACCGAGACGATGACCGACGATCTGATCGAGAGCGAGCCCGATGGTGCGCCGCTGGGCGAGGAGGTCGTGATGGCGAACGAGATGCGCGACAAGATCATGGCGGCCGTCCAGACCCTGCCGCCGGACCAGGCAGCGCTCCTGAAGGTGTTCTATTTCGAGGAAAAGTCACACAGCACGATCGCCGACGAGATGGCCCTGCCGCTCGGCACGGTGAAGTCACGATTGCGGCTGGCTCTAGGAAAGATGCGCTCGATGATGATCGACGTGAACGATTAGGATCGTAGCAGCCACTATGGACATGGACGAGGTCCGCCAGGAACTGCTGATGGGGTACGCTGCGGGGCAACTGCCGGCGCCGATGGCGCTCGCGGTGGCGACCCATGCCGCCCTGAACCCCCGGGCCCGCGGCATTGTGCGCGGCTACGAGGAGATCGGCGGTGCGTTCCTGGCGGACCTGAAGCCCGAGCCGCTGGCGCCCGGCAGCCTGGAGGCGATGCTGGCCCGCCTGGACGAGCCCCCGCCACCGCCGCCCCCGATGCATGGCCTGGAATCCGGGATCCCGCCGGTCCTGGCGCGGCACCTGCCGGCCCCGCTGGACGACATGCCCTGGACCTGGCGCGGACCGCTCTGCGAGTATCCGTTGCTCACCGACATGGACGGCTTCGACACGCGGTTCTTCCGCCTCAAGGCCGGATGGCCGGTGCCCAAGCATACCCATGAAGGGCTGGAGCTGACCGTGGTGGTGCGCGGCGCCTACAGCGACAATACCGGGCGCTACCTGCGCGGCGACATGGCGATCGCCGATGCCGCGATCGACCACCGCCCCTGGGCGGAGCGGGGCGAGGACTGCTTCTGCCTGGCGGTGACCGATGCCGGCCGCAAGCTGACCGACCCGATCCTGCGCCTGCTCAACGGGATCATCCGGGTCTGAGCGAGGCGGGTCTGAGCGAGGGGCTGCCCTGCGGGATCACGGCGCGGAAGGGACGGCGCTGGTCTCGCCGGCCGGCCGCGGCGCGGGATCGTCGGTCCGCCGGGCGTAGCGTTGCGCCAGGGTCGCGCAGGCGAACAGCTGGAGCTGGTGGAACAGCATCAGCGGCAGGACCACCATGCCGATCACGCCGGCGGGGAACAGGATGTTGGCCATCGGGATCCCGGCGGCCAGGCTCTTCTTGGATCCGCAGAACACGATCGCGATCTCGTCCTCCTTGGAGAAGCCCCCGCGGCGGCTCACGAAAGTGGTGAGCGCCAGCACCAGTCCCAGGATCAGCACGTCCAGGCCGATGACGATCGCCAGATCCTCCCATTCGAGCTGCGACCAGATCCCCGCCACCATGCCCTCGCTGAACGCGGCGTAGACCACCAGCAGGATCGAGCCGCGGTCGACCAGCGAGACCACCGGCTTGCGCTTTTCCAGCCAGCGCCCGATCAGCGGGCGCGCCGCCTGCCCGGCCAGGAACGGCACGAACAGCTGCAGCACGATGTTCCAGATCGAATCGAGGCTGAAGCTCAACTCGCTCGTGGTCAGGAGCAGGCCGACCAGCACCGGGGTCAGGAACATCCCGACCAGGTTGGAGATCGAGGCGCTGCACAGGGCGGCCGGCACGTTGCCGCGCGCGATCGAGGTGAAGGCGATCGACGACTGCACGGTGGAGGGCAGCACGCACAGGAACATCAGGCCGACCACCAGTTCCTGCGGCAGCTCGTCCTGCAGCAGGAGGGTCAGCCCGATGCCGATCAGGGGGAACAGGACGAAGGTGCTCAGGAACACGAGCGACTGCAGCCGCCAGTGCAGCAGCCCGGCGGCCACCGCCTTGGGCGACAGCTTGGCTCCGTAGAGGAAGAACAGGAGCGCCACCGCCGCATAGACGACCTTGTCCATGATTTCGGCACCCAGCCCGTGGACGGGCAGCAGCGAGGCGAGCGTCACGGTGGCGATCAGGGCGATCAGGTAGGGATCGATCCCCATGCGGGACAGGAACGGACGGATCGACACGGAGGCTGGGCTTTCTGTCGTTCGGGGGGCGGCTCGAGGATCGGTCATCCGGACATGGAATGGAATCGATAACAGAATTCCAGTATCGTGATGACCAGCCGCAGGGCACGGGGCGAGGGACGTGGATGCAACTGCTCGATCCGGTGCTGCTTCGCACCTTCGTGGCGGTGGCGGAGCGCAAGAGCTTCACCGCGGCGGCGCTGCATCTGGGGCTCGGCCAGTCCACGGTCAGCCAGCACGTGGCGCGGCTGGAGAAGGCCCTGGCGCGCCATCTGTTCGCCCGCGACACCCATGCGGTGGCGCTCACCCCCTATGGCGACGCCATCATGCCGCTGGCCCGCGACGCCCTGCGCGCGAACGCCCGGATCGAGGCGTTCCTGGCCGGCTCGGAACTGCGCGGGCATCTGCGCTTCGGCGCCTCGGAAGATTTCGCTCTGTCCACCCTGCCGGACGTGCTGGCGGAATTCGCCAAGCAGCACAGCTCGGTCGACCTGGAACTCACCGTGGGGCTGAGCGGGGTGCTCTACGAGAAATACGATGCGGGCGAACTCGACCTGATCTTCGTGAAGCGGCGGCAGGGCGACGTCCGCGGCCGGGTGGCATGGGAAGAGGAGGTGGTCTGGATGGGCCGGCCCGGCATCCGCCCGGACCCCAAGGCCCCCCTGCCCCTGGTCCTGTTCCCGCCGCCCAGCATCACCCGCGCCCTGGCGATCGCGGCCCTGGAGAAGGCCGGCCGGCCATGGCGGGTGGCCTGCACCAGCGGCAGCCTGAGCGGCCTGCGGGCGGCGGCGATGGCCGGGCTGGGCCTGGCTCCTCATTCGGCGCGGCTGATCCCGCCGGGCCTGGCGCCGATCGAGGCATCCCGCCACCTGCCGACGCTCGGCCGCATCGAGTTCGTCGTGGTCGGCCCCGGCCACCAGGACCACGCGACCAGCGCCCTGGCCGATGCGATCCTCGCCAATGCCGGCCGGATCAGGGAGATCGGGGGGTGAGGTGGCGGACGAGGAAGGTCGTGGCGGCGGCCAGCCCCGGCGGGTCGATCGCGTGGCCCAGGCCCGGGCGGGCGATCCATTCCACCGGCACCGAGCGCCGGGCAAGCGCCGCTTCGGCGGCGGCCATCTCCGCGTAGGGGACGACGTCGTCAACATCGCCATGGACCAGCAGGACCGGCGGCCGGCCGGACGGTGGCGATTCCGGCGCCGCCGCCTCGACGAACCTGCCGGAGAAGCCGACCAGGGCGGCCGGCGGCGGGTCCATGCGCAGCCCGGCATGCAGCGCCATCATGGCTCCTTGCGAGAAGCCCACCAGCGCCATGGCGCTGGTGGGCAGGCCGTGGCGCTCCAGCAGCCCCGCCAGGAATGCCTGAAGGACCGGGCCGGCGGTCGAGATGGCGGCCGCCATGTCCGCCGGCGCGCGCGACTGCAGCGAGAACCATTGCCGGCCGAACGGAGCCATGTCGCAGGGCGACGGCGCGTCCGGCGCCACGAACAGGGCATCCGGCAGGGAGAGAGCCAGGATGGGCGCCAGGTCGATCAGGTCGGCGCCTTCCGCGCCCAGGCCGTGCAGCAGGACCACCAGATGTTTGGGCGGTCCACCGGCCAGTGGTGCATGAATGAGACTCGGCAGATCGGTCATGTTCCTCGGCACTTGCGGCGTGTCTTTCTCACCAACCATGATGGCCGCGGGTCCAGCGTGCAACGCGCTGTGAACGGAAGGGACCGGAGTTTGCCGCTCACAGGTCAGGACAGACTGCCCGAACGGTTCGACGACGAGCCGGTCCGCGTGACCCGGTTCGCGCCTTCGCCCACCGGCTATCTCCATCTGGGCCATGCCTATTCCGCCCAGTTCGCCCACGACGCGGCCGCGTTCTGCGGCGGCAGGTTCCTGGTCCGGATCGAGGACATCGACGCCGGGCGCTGCCGCCCGGAATTCACCGACGCCATCTTCGACGACCTGAACTGGCTGGGCCTGCAGTTCGAGCGGCCGGTGCGCCGGCAGTCCGAGCACCTGCCGGTCTACGAGCGGGCGATCGAGTGGCTGGTGGAGCAGGGGCTGGTCTACCCGTGCTTCTGCACGCGCAAGCAGGTCAAGGCGGAGGTCGAGGATGCCAGCCGGGCCCCCCACGGGCCCTCGGGCGAGCCGATCTATCCCGGCACGTGCCGCGACCTGTCCGACGACGAGCGCCACGCAAGGATCCAGCGGGGCGAGCCCTGCGCTTGGCGTCTGAACGTCGCCGCCTGCCTGGAGCGAACCGGGCCGCTCACCTGGTTCGACTGCCGGGCCGGCGAGATCGAGGCCGATCCCCTGTCGCTGGGCGACGTGGTGCTCGGGCGCAAGGACGTGCGCACCAGCTATCACCTGGCGGTGACGATCGACGATGCCCTGCAGGGGGTCACCCTGGTGACCCGCGGCGAGGACCTGTTCCACGCCACTCATATCCACCGCCTGCTCCAGGCGGTTCTGGGGCTGAAGACGCCGCGCTACTACCACCACAACCTGATCGTCGACCGGGCCGGCCAGCGGATGAGCAAGCGCAACCGGGCCGTGACCCTGCGCCATTTCCGCGATACCGGCCACCGGATCGACGAACTGTTCCGGCACGTGTCGACCCCGGCGGTGGATCCGCCGGCCGATGCCGACCCGGGGCTCAAGGGAGTGCCGGTGGTCTGAAGCTCCTGGGACTCGCGGTCGGCATCCTGCTCCTGGCGGGCTGCAGCGGCATGGCGCCACCGCCGGCACCGGTGACCGGGCCGCTGCCGGAGATCGTGTACCAGCCGGCCAGCCCTTCGCGCGGCACGGTGATCGCCCTGCATGGCTTCAACGACCGCAAGGCCGCGTTCGACGACCTGGGGAGCTGGCTGGCCCAGCGGGACTACCGGCTGGTCGCCTATGACCAGGCCGGTTATGGCGCGCGGACCGACCGTGGCTATTGGCCGGGCACCGAGCAGCTGGTGCGCGACCTGGTCCACCGGGTGCGGGTCGCCAAGGCCGGAGCCCCGGACCGGCCGGTCTGGATCCTGGGCGAGAGCATGGGGGCGGCGGTGGCGGTCGTGGCGGCGGCCCGGGCCGCCGGCAATCTGGACGTGGCCGGCCTGATCCTGAGCGCGCCGGCAGTCTGGGGCGGCGACGCAATGGGCCCGACCTACCGGGCGGCCCTGGCGACGCTCGCCATGGTGGCCCCGGACATGGTCGTGACCGGGCGCAACCTCGACATCCTGGCTTCCGACAACATCCCGATGCTGATCGAGCTCGGGCAGGACCCGCTCTACCTGCCGGGCGCCCGGGTCGATGCGCTGGCCGGAATCGTCGCGCTGATGGACGAGGCCGCCCGGCTGGGACCTCGCCTGCGCCTGCCGGTCACCGTGCTGAACGGGGAGAACGACCAGGTGATCGTGCTGCAGATCCAGCAGGCCTTCGTGGCGAGCATGCCGGCCGACACCTGCCGGGAGATCCGCTACCCGGCCGGCTGGCACCTGCTCCTGCGCGACCTGCAGCGCGAGGTCGTGTTCCAGGACGTGCTGGCCGTGCTGGAGGGCGAGCGGCCGGGACAGCCCTGCGGCGCTAGCCCGACAGCGGCCGCGCCGCCGCCTCGATCCTGAGCGCGAGCTCCAGGGCGGCGAGGCCCGAGCGGCCTGGCACCGCGCAATCCCGCTCGCCCCGGATCGCAGCGGTGAACGCCTCGAGCTCGGCCCGGACCGTGTCGACCGGCTCGAAGGTCTGGATGGCCGCATCCATCCGCCCCTCCGCCGGGGTGACCTTCGTGACCGATCGGTTCTGGAAGTCGATCTCCACCGCGCCGCCGTCCGGCTCCAGGAAGACCGCGTGCCGGGCGGTCGACTGGGCCACCCGGCTGGCGGCGACATCGGCGACGGTGCCGCAGGCAAACCGCAGCCGCGCGTCGACCCGGTCGAGCCGGGTGGAGAGCACCGGCTGGCCGATCACCTCCAGGCTGTCGAGCGGGCTGCGCACGACGTCGAGGAGCAGGTCGAGGTCGTGGATCATCAGGTCCAGGATCACCGACACGTCGAGGGAGCGCGGCTGGAAGGCGGCCTGGCGAACCATTGAAATCCGACGGGGTGTGCGAATCGCGGACCGGCCACCCAGCCAGGCCGGGTTGAACCGCTCGACATGACCCACCTGGAGGATGCGGCCCAGCCGCTCGGCATGGTCCACCAGGGCGGCAGCGGAGGCGACGTCGCCGGTGATCGGCTTCTCCACGAACACATGGGTGCCGGCTTCCAGGAAGGCCGCCGCGATCTCGGCATGAGATTCGGTGGGCGTGGCGATGCTCACCGCGCCGATCTTGCCGAGCAAGGGCTGCCATTCGGTCATGAACCTGCCCTCGCCCCGGTCATGAGCGGGGTTGCGGTCCACCACCGCCACCAGTTCCGCTCCTGGCATCGAGGCCCATTTCTGGACATGCCAGCGTCCGAAATGTCCGGCACCGATCACGGCGGCCCTCAACATCGATCCCCATCCTTTCCCAACCTGGAACGGCCTCGCCTGGATAACGGCGTCGCCGCCCACGCGCGAGCGAAAGGGCACCGGCCTGCCCGGCCATGCCCGTGGCGCATTGGACCCTTGCATTTCCTGGCGACGTCCCGCTATGCACGGGACCGCAAGACTGGGGGTTCACCCGTGCGGCGAAGTGCCTTGCACCTGGTGGATCGTCCACGGTCTGTGGACCGAGTAGGTAGGGGGTGCCGCACGACGGACAATCAGTCCGCGGGCTGGCAAGGCTCGAAAAAGGGGCTCCATGCGGGCCCCTTTTTCGTGAGTCGGCACCCGCCGGTTCTGGCCCTGATCCCAATGAGAGGAATGCTCGCCGATGCCCGACGTCGCCGGGATCGCCGCTGAACAGCTGAGCCTGTTCGTGGACAAGATCGAACGCCTGGAAGAAGAGAAAAAGGAACTCCAGGAGACGATCAAGGATGTCTACAATGAGGCCAAAGGTGAAGGCTTTGACGTGAAAATCCTGCGCAAGCTGATCTCGCTGCGCAAGATGAGGCCGAACGACCGGCAGGAACAGGACGAGTTGCTCGACCTCTACAAGGCCGCGCTGGGCATGATCTGACCGGTCCGCCTGTCGCGCGACCAGCGGCGTCCGTCCGTCGCAGGCACGTCAGTTCGGGCTGGATTTCCAGACGCTCTCCCGCCATGTTCATCATCCCGGCACCGGTGTGAGACATGCGACGCGCAGTGGAGATCCTGTTCCTCGTGCTGGTGCTGTTCGTGGGCCCCCTCCTGGTCGCGAACTATGCACGGCCAGTGGTCGTCGACTGGCGGAGCGCCAGCTACGCGCCCACCGACATCCTTCCCTCGCCCGCCGCGCACGACGAGGCGGTGGTGGCGATCCTGGCGGCCCGCGCCTGGGGGTGGCGGGGCACCTTCGCCGTGCACACCTGGCTGGTGGTGAAGCCGCAGGGGGCCGCGCGCTACGAGCGCTACGAGGTGGTCGGCTGGGGCGTGCAGCGCGGCGTGCGCGCGGTGCGCCAGAACATGCGGCCGCCCGATGCTCCCTGGGCCGGCAACCCGCCCAGCATCGTCCGGATGTTCACGGGCGAGGCGGCGGAGGAGGCCATTCCGCAGATCGAGCAGGCGATCGCGCGCTATCCCTACCCCGAGCGCTACGTGATCTGGCCGGGGCCGAATTCCAACACCTTCGTCAGCTACATCATCCGCCAGGTGCCGGCCCTCGCCACCGAGATGCCGGCGGAGGCGGTCGGCAAGGACTGGCTGGCGAGCTTCTACCCGGTGGCCCTGGCCACCAGCCGCACCGGCCTGCAGCTGTCGCTGTTCGGCCTGCTCGGGCTGACCGTAGCCCTGGACGAGGGGGTCGAGGTCAACCTGCTGGGGCTGGTGGTCGGCCTGGACCCGCTCGACATGGCCATCAAGCTGCCCGGGATCGGGCGGATCGGCCTGCGCTGACGAAGCGGGCAGGCGGGCGGCGGGACTGTCCGCCGCCCCTGTGGATCAAGTTTTCGGCTGGACAATGCCGATGGTCTCGGCGCTGCCCTCCAAGGCCTTGTAGGTCAGACCGGCCAAAGCGGCGCCCAGGATCGGCGCAATCCAGAACAGCCAGAGCTGGCCGAGCGCCCAACCTTCCGCGAAGGGCACCACCGCCAGGCTGCGGGCGGGGTTCACCGAGGTATTGGTGACTGGGATGCTGATCAGATGGATCAGGGTCAGGCCAAGACCGATGGCGAGCGGCGCGAAGCCCTTGGGCGCCCGCTGATCCGTGCCGCCCAGAATGATGATCAGGAACATGAAGGTCATGACCACTTCGGCGATGAAGCAGGCGAACAGCGAGTAGCCGCCGGGCGAGTGCTCGCCATAGCCATTGGCAGCAAAGCCGCCGGCGACGAAATCCGGTCTGCCGGAAGCAATCAGATAGATCAGCAGGGCGCCGAGCAGGCCGCCCAGCACCTGGGCGAGGATGTAGGGCAGCAGTTCCCTGGCATCGAAGCGTCCGCCCAGCCACAGGCCTACCGAGACCGCCGGGTTGAGATGACAGCCGGAGATGTGGCCGATGGCATAGGCCATCGTCAGCACGGTCAGCCCGAAGGCCAACGCGACCCCCAGGAACTCGATGCCGAGTTCCGGATAGGTCGCCGCCAGGACCGCACTCCCGCATCCTCCAAGAACCAGCCAGAGCGTCCCAAGGAATTCAGCAAAGCACTTGCGCGACAAATCCATGACGATCTCCCCAAGGCCGCCGCGGCGGGTTGGATACGCTACATCGTATAGATGATGAACCTCGGTCAAGACGCTCCACTGTTACGGCAACCTCGGAGCGGGGCGGCCATCCGATTGCTGGTCAGGTGCTGGCAGGGCGGCTAGCGTGGAACGGGCCATGTATCCGGCGAATGTCGTCTCCTTCGCCCTGTCATCCTGCGCCGAGCCGGCGGACGGCCGGCGCGCCAGAGAGGCTCAAGCATGCTTCACCACCGGATCCTCGCGATCATCCCCATCGCCGCCCTGGTCACGGTCATGGCGCTGCCGGCCGGCGCGCAGCAGGTATCGCCGCAAACCTTCGCGGTGATGGACATCGACGGCAACGGGCAGGTCGATGCCGCCGAGCACGGCGTGGCGATGGGGGCCGCGTTCGCCCATGCGGACAACAATGCCGACGGCGCCCTCGACCAGCAGGAGGCGACGGTCCTGTCCCTGCCGCCCCAGGTCGACGCGGACAGCGATGGCCAGATCACCCTGGACGAGTTCCTGACCAGCGCCCGCAAGGATTTCGAGGCGGCCGACACGGACGGCGACGGCGTCGTGGTTCCCTGATCCGCCCACCGGCAGCGCTGGCAGCTTCCACCCGTCCCATCTCCGCTTCATCCTCGGGAGTTCGTGATGCGCATCGTCGTGCTGGGGGGTGGCGTGGTCGGCGTCGCCTCGGCCTACTGGCTGATGCGGGACGGGCATCAGGTCGAACTGGTCGAGCGCCGCGAGGCGGCCGGGCTCGAGACCAGCTGGGGCAACGGCGCCGTCATCCATGTCAGCTCCGTGGAGCCATGGTCGGCGCCGGGCGTGCCGCTGCAGGTGCTGCGCTGGATCGGGCAGGACGATGCGCCCTTCCTGCTGCGCCTGGGCGCCCTGCCGCAGATGTGGCGCTGGGGACTGGAGTTCCTGCGCAACTGCGCCGAGACCCGACACCGGGACAATGCGCGCGCCAACCTGGAACTGGCCCTGTTGAGCGCCCGCTCGATGGCGGAGATCCGCGAGGCGACCGGCATCCGCTACGACCATGCCCGCGACTGCGTGATGAAGACGTTCGGCAATCCGGCGTCCCTGGCCGCGGCCACGGCCACCCATGAGGCGCTGGCACCCTACGGCCTCGTTACCGAGCGGCTCGACGTCGCCGCCTGCGTCGCGCGCGAGCCGGCCCTGGCCGATGCCCGGGACAGGCTGGCCGGGGGCCTATACTTCCCCCAGGACGAGATCGGTGACTGCCCGAAATTCGCGCAAGGCCTGGCAGCCTGGTGTGCGGAGCACGGCGCACAGCTTCATTTTGGCCGCACGGTCGAGCGGATCGAGGTCTCGGGCGGCAAGGTGACCGGCGTGGTCACTTCCCAAGGGCGGATCCCGGCGGACGCGGTGGTGGTGGCGCTGGGCGCGTTCAGCCCGTTCCTGGTGCGCGACCTCGGGCTCCGGCTGCCGATCTACCCGATCAAGGGCGTCTCGCTGACCGCGCCGCGCGACCTCTGGGAGGGCGCGATCCGCAACGCGATCCTGGACGATGCCGGCCACTACGCGCTGACGCCGGTCGGCGACCGGATCCGGGCGGTCGGAACCGCCGAGATCACCGGCTACGACGTGACGCCGGATCCGGGCCGGATCCGGGCGCTGGTCGACAAGGTCAGCGTTCTCTTTCCCGCTTTCCAGGCGGTGGCGCAGAGCCCGCGGACCGTCACCTGGGCCGGCCTGCGGCCGGCCAAGCCCGACGGCCGACCGGCGATCGGCGCCACCGCGCTGCCCGGCCTGTACCTCAATACCGGTCACGGCCATACCGGCTGGACCATGGCGGCGGGCTCCGGACGAAGGCTGGCCGAGGCGATCCGGGCCGGAGGCAAACCGGGATCTTTCGCATCTGCAGCATGATTCGATCAATCTGGTGCGCTTCTTGCTCCATCATGTCCTGATCGATAGACCTTGGTGATCAGGGTCAAAAAAGATGGGATGCAAGCCAGATGACCGACAAGAATATTCCCACGATTGAAGGCAGCATGGTCCGCCGCGGGGTGCTCGGCCTGTCGGCCGCGGCGACCGCGATCGGCGGCGTGGCCGGCGCCGGACTCGGCCTGCTGGCGCCCAGGCAGGCCGTTGCCCAGGAGGCGGGCCCCAGCCGCCTCCAGACGGTCCTGGACCGCGGCTACCTGATCGTTGGCACTGGCAGCACCAATCCGCCCTGGCATTTCGAGGATGAGACCGGCACGCTGGTCGGGATGGACATCGACATGGCCCGGCTGCTCGCCCGCGGCCTGTTCGACGATCCGGAAAAGGTCGAGTTTGTCCTGCAGGGGTCGGATGCGCGCATCCCGAGCCTGATCACCGACAAGGTCGACGTGATCTGCCAGTGGATGACGATCACGCCTGGCCGCGCGCAGCAATGCGCCTTCACCGTCCCCTACTATCGCGAGGGCGTCGGCCTGATGCTGATGGCCGACGGCAAGTACCAGACGTTCGACCAGCTCAAGGAAGCCGGCAGCGATCTCACGGTCGGCGCGATGCAGAACGTCTTCATCGAAGACTGGGCGCACAAGGCCCTGCCGGAAACCAAGGTCGACCAGTTCGAGAGCCCGGACGCCACCCTCCAGGCGCTCAATGCCGGCCGCGTGGACGCCTATCTCGCCGACCAGTCGGCGATACGTTGGCTGATGGCGCAAAACCCGGGTCGGTTCGCGGATTCGGGTTATGGCTGGATGCCCAACTCCTATGCCTCCGCAGTGAAGCAGGGTGATCCGACCTGGCTGAACTGGGTGAACACCGTTTATCGCGAGGCGATGCTGGGGGTCGACTTCGACCTGTTCGCCGCTTCCTACAAGAAGTGGTTCGGCATCGACCTGGAAACCCCCAAGGTAGGCTTCCCGACCGAATTCTCCTGATCGGGTCTCCTCGACAAGGACCCGCCGGCAGGCCTTGCCGGCGGGTCCGGCGCCGACCGGGCTTGCCCGGTCCTGGACAGGCCGGCTGCGGGACCTGTGGATGATCAATTACAATTTCAACTGGTCCGTCATCTGGCGCAACTGGGACGCCTTCCTGAACGCGCTGCTGCTCGGGCTGGGCATGGCGATCCTGTCGCTGCTGATCGGCTGCGTGCTCGGCCTCCTGCTGGCCTATGCGCGCACTTCCACCAGCAAATGGCTGCAATGGTCGTCCTGGGCCTATGTCGAGGTGATCCGCAACACGCCGCTGCTGCTGCTGGTCTTCATGTGCTACTTCGTGCTGCCGGAGTTCGGCATCCGCTTCCTGGACAAGGTCGAATCCTTTATCCTGACCCTGTCGCTCTATGCCGGGGCCTACATGGCGGAGGTGTTCCGGGCGGGCCTTTCCTCGATCCCCAAGCAGTATGTCGAGGCGGCCAAGTCGATCGGGATGCGCCCCTGGCAGCGGCAGCGCTGGGTGGTCCTGCCGGTGATGTTCCGCATCACCCTGCCGGCACTCAGCAACAACCTGATCTCGCTGTTCAAGGACACTTCGCTGGCCGCCGCGATCGCGGTGCCGGAACTGACCTTCACCGCGCGGCAGGTGAACGCCAACACGTTCCGGGTGATGGAATCCTGGCTGACCGCCAGCCTCCTCTATCTCGTCACCTGCTACGCCATCGCCCTGGCCCTGCGCGCCGTCGAGCGGCGCTACGCGTCGATCCGCTGAAGGTTAGCAGGACATGGAACGCGGAACCTTTCTCTACGAGGTCTGGGTGGCGCGCTGGTCGCTGCTTTCCGGCTTCGGCATCACCGTCTCCTCGGCGGTGCTCACCATCATCATCGCCTCCCTGCTCGGCATGATCTTCGGGATCGCCCTGACCTATGGCTGGCGGCCGCTGCGCTGGCTGATCCGGCTCTATGTCGACATGCTGCGCGGCATCCCGGTCCTGGTGCTGATCCTGTTCGCCTATTACGGGCTGTCGCTGTTCAAGATCAACGTGCCGCCCTTCTGGGCCGGGGTGATCGCGCTTGGGGCCTTCTCCACCGCGCATATCGCCGAGACGATCCGCGGCGGCATCCAGTCGCTCCCCCACGGCCAGACCGAGGCGGCGAAATCGATCGGCCTGCAGTTTCACCAGACCCTGGCCTACGTGATCATCCCGCTGGCGACCCGGCGGGTGCTGCCGCCCTGGATGAATACCTGCGCCGAGATCGTGAAGAACACGACCCTCTTGTCGATCATCGGGGTGGTCGAGTTCCTGCTCTCCAACCAGCAGGCAATCGCCCGGAACTACATGGTGCTGCAGTTCTACCTGTTCGCCACGGGGGTCTACCTGCTGATCAATTTCACGATCTCGCAGTTCGGCGCCATGCTCGAGCGCCGCTTCGCCCATCTCCGCTACTGAGGTCACCATGGCGACAACCAACTCGGCGCCGCTCCTGCGGGCAACGGGCGTGAAGAAGAGCTTCGGCGACCTGCAGATCCTCAAGGGCATCGATCTGGAGGTCCAGCAGGGACAGGTGGTGGCGCTGATCGGCGCGTCCGGCTCGGGCAAGACCACCTTCCTGCGCTGCATCAACCTCCTGGAGGAGTACGACCACGGCGAGATCCTCTTGGACGGCGAGCAGATCGGCTACCGGGACGAGGGCGGCAAGCGGCGGCGGCTGAGCGAGGCGAAGGTCTCCGGGCAGCGCGCCCGGATCGGCATGGTGTTCCAGAGCTACAACCTGTTCCCGCACATGACCGCCGAGCAGAACGTGATGCTGGGCCTGACCAAGGTGCGCGGCAAGCCGAAGGCCGAGGCCCAGGAGATCGCCCGGCACTGGCTGGCCAGGGTCGGGCTGGCCGAGCGCAGCGAGCACTATCCCTACCAGCTCTCCGGAGGCCAGCAGCAGCGGGTCGCCATCGCCCGGGCGGTGGCGATGGAGCCGCGCCTGCTGCTGTTCGACGAGGTCACCTCGGCCCTCGACCCGGAACTGGTGGCCGAGGTGCTGGCGGTGATGCAGGACCTGGCGAAGAGCGGGATGACCATGCTGGTGGTCAGCCACGAGATGCTGTTCGTACGCCAGGTCGCCGATCATGTCGTGTTCATGGATGGCGGGCTGGTGGCCCAGGCCGGGCCGCCCGGCGAGGTGTTCGAGAACCCGGAGACACCCCGGCTCCAGCAGTTCCTGGGCCGGTTCCAGGGCATCCTCACCCCGGCTGCCTGAGGGCAGCCGGAACGGCAGCAGGCCTGACCGGTTCTGTGGGCCTGAACGATGCGAGCCCATGAAGAAGAGGATCAGCGCGCCAATGCGGACCGTCATCGCGTTCACCACCGGAGTGCTGGCGTCCAGCTTTCTGTTGTCGGCTGCCCAGGCGCAGGAAACGCCCGTCGCGGAAGTGAAGGCGGAAACCCTGGAAGAGAAGATCGCGGACCGGCCGGAGCCCGAGCCGGCCGCGGGGCCCGAGCGGATCACCGCCACCGAGGCGGAGCAGGTCGACCCGGAGGGCGACAAGGCCCTGGACGACCCGCTGACCTGCCTGGCCCGGACGATCTACTGGGAGGCCAAGGGGCAGAGCAGCAAGGAGATGACGGCGGTCGCGGCGGTGGTGCTGAACCGGCTGGCCACGCCGGAGTTTCCCAAGACGGTCTGCGGCGTCGTCACCCAGGGCCAGGAGACCGGCGCCTGCCAGTTCTCCTGGTGGTGCGACGGCAAGCCGGACGATGTCGAGGAGCCGACCCAGTATGCCGAGGCCACCGAGATCGCGCGCAAGGCGCTCAACCAGCAGCTCACGGACCCGACGGACGGTGCCGTGAGCTTCCACCTGTCCTCGGTCCATCCGGGCTGGACCGACCGGCTGGTGCGCACTGTCCAGATCGGCGACCAGATCTTCTACCGCCTGCCGGACGCCCCGGCCGGCGGCTGAGGTCCTGGCGGCGGGATCAGCCGAACTCGACCCGCTCGATGTCCTCGTCGCTCCAGCCGAAATGGTGGGCGATCTCGTGGATGAGCACGTTGCGGACCAGATCGGCGAAATCGACGTCGGTCTCGCACCACTCGGCCAGGATCGCCTGCCGGTACAGGAAGATCATGTCGGGCTGCGCTCCGCTCTCCCGCGATTCATGCAGGCCCAGGGGCACGCCGGCATAGAGGCCGGTCAGGTCGTAGGGGTTCTCCAGCCCCATCTCGCGGATCAAGGCGTCGTCGGCGAGTTCCTGCACCACGATCGGAACATCGCTCAAAGGGCCCCGGAACGGATCGGGCAGATCGCTGAGAATCTCCTGGCCCAGCCGGACCATGTCGTCGGCCGTCGGCGGATACCAGCCTCGTTCGCTCATGCTCGCCCTGCCCCCAAGGAAACTGTCGAGCATCACAAATGGAACGGGGCCCGCGGGTTTGAAAGACCCGGGGCCCCGAAACAGGAAAGCTGCCGGACCGGGTGCGGACACCCGGCCTGTTCAGGCCAGCTTCTGGCGCACGTCCTGGATGGCCGAGGCGATCAGATCCTGCTCCTTGGCGGGATCCAGCTGGTCGGCGATCAGCCGGCGGGTGGTGCGGATCGCGAGGTCGGCGGCCTTGCCGCGGATCTCGGCGACCGCCCGGGCCTCCTCCTGGCCGATCCGCTCCTCGGCGGCACGGGTGCGCCGCTCAATGGAGGCGGCCAGGTCGGCGCGGAGCTGCTTCTCGACCCGAGCATTCTCCTCGGCACCATGCTCCAGGATCGAGGCGGCAAGGCCCTCGCCGTCATGCAACTGGCGCTGGTGCTTGGCGAGCAGGCTCTGGGCCTCCTCGCGCAGGCGCTGCGCCTCGTCCAGCTCCTTGCGGATCTGGTCGGCGCGCTTGTCCAGCGCCCCGATGAGCTGCTCCTTGACCGGCTTCCAGAGAACCAGCGCCAGGATGATGATCGAGATCAGAAGCCAGAAATATTCGATCATCACGCGGCCTCCTTCACCACCGCCGCAAGGGCGGCTTCCGCCTTCTCGCGCGGAACCTCGCGGCCGATCAGGCGCGCCGTGGCGGCCTGGGCGACCTCGACGGCGACCGAATGCAGTTCCGACAGCGCCGACTCGCGGGCCGCCTCGATCCGCTTCTCCGCCTCGGCGACCTTGCTGGCCAGAGTCGCGTCGAGCTCGGCCTGACGGGCGCTGTTCTCGGCGACCAGGCGCTCGCGGGTCGCGGCGATCTGGCTTCTGGCCTTGCCCTGCGCCTCGGAGACGACCTGCTGGTAGCGCACCAGCGCAGCCTCGGCCTCCTCGCGGAGCTTGGTGGCGCGGTCGAGATCGGCGGCGATCCGGTCCTGACGCGATTCCAGGACCTCGCCGACACGCGGCAGGGCCTTGGTCCGGAACAGCCAGAACAGCAGCAGGAAGCTGACGATGAGCCAGAAGATCTGGCCCGGGAACGTCGTGGCGTCGAGCTGCGGCAGCCCGGCCTTCTCGTGCGTCTCGACGGCCTCCACCGCGGCGAGCACAGGGGCCGCCAGCAGCAGAGCCGGCAGGCTCATGATGGTTGTACGCAACAGACGCTGCATCGGCCCCGTTCTCCCGAAGACATCCAAGGAAGATCGGGCGGCCGGGATCGCGCCCGGCCGCCCGTTCTCGGAAATCAGGTGAACAGGATCAGGAACGCGATCAGCAGGGCGAACAGCGCCACCGCCTCGACGAGCGCGAACCCGATGATCGCGTAGGGGAAGACCCGCTGCTGGACCGAAGGATTGCGGCCGACGGTGGCGATCAGGGTCGAGAAGATGTTGCCGATGCCGAGGCCGACACCGAACAGCGCGAAGGTCGCGATGCCGGCACCGATCATCTTTGCTGCGTCGAGTTCCATGAAGTTCACTCCGGAATAGGGCGCGGACATGCGCCATTGTCCACCGTCACGTCACGTCCACATGGGGGCCTGGCGAACCTTCAGCCCAATCAGTGCATGTGGATCGCGTCGTGCAGGTAGATGCAGGTGAGGACCGTGAAGATGTAGGCCTGCAGGAAGGCCACCACGACCTCGAAACCAACCAGGGCCACGGTCACGGCCAGGGGCGCGAACCCGAAGATGCCGAGCGCCGTGACGAAGCCGGCGAACACCTTCAGCATCATGTGGCCGGCCATCATGTTGACGAACAGACGGACGGACAAGCTGATCGGGCGAACGCAGTAGGAAATGATCTCGATCGGCACCAGCAACGGGATCATTGCCTTGGGCGCCCCGGCCGGCACGAAGAAGTGCACGAAATGGGTGCCGTGCAGGACGAAGCCCAGCGCGGTGATCAGCACGAACACCGTGATCGCCATGGCGAAGGTCACGATGATGTGGCTGGTGAAGGTGAAGGCGGTCGGGATCAGGCCCAGCATGTTCCCGAACAGGATGAACATGAAGAGCGTGAAGATCGCCGGGAAGAACCGCATGCCCTCGCGACCGGCATTGTCCTTGATCAGCCCGGCGATGAATTCATAGGCGAGCTCGACCACCGATTGCAGGCGCCCCGGGATCAGGGCGGCATGGCGGGTGCCGAGCATGACCAGCCCGTAGGCGGCGCCAACGCTGATCAGCATCCACAGGGAGGACTGCGTGAACGACAGGTCCAGTCCCGCCACGTTGATGGGAACGAGCGGGGTGATGGCAAATTGATGCAGCGGGTCGGCCACGGGATCGCCCTCGTCCGGTTTTTAGTCCGGCCCGCGATCCTGCCCATCCCCTTTGCCGCCGTGCGGATCGACCATGCCGATCCGAACCAGGTGGCGCCAGGCGTTGAGCATGCCGGCCGCGGTGCCGAGCAAGAACAACAGAATGGTCAGGAACGGGCGCGTCTCGAGCCAGCTGTCCAGCGCCAGACCGAGCCCCACCCCTGCCACGACCCCGACGACGAGCTCGACCCCGACGGTGAGCCCCGTGCCGAAATTCAGCTTCGGACGGTCCTGGTCGGCGCCGTCGCCCTTGCCCACAGCTCCACGCTCACCCTTTGCCGCGCGGATGCGCTGCTCCAGATCGGCGAAAGCAGGGTCGTGGTCGTCGTCAGCCATCCATCCCATACCACAGGGGCACACGCGAACGGACAACGCCCGTTCGGTCCGACCCGAGGCGAGCGGCAACCTACCCAGGACGACACGCAGGTCAAGCTTCCGTGATCGCGACAAGGTGGCCGCCCGGCTGATTCTTCCGGGCAGCGTGCGATTCAGGCGGTGCGCCGCATCTCGATCGCCCGCCCCAGTTCCACCGAGACCAGCCGGCTGACGCCGCGCTCGACCATGGTGACGCCATAAAGCCGGTCCATCCGCGCCATGGTGAGCGGATGGTGGGTCACCACCAGGAAGCGGGTGCCGGTGCGCGACGCGATCTCCTGCACCAGATCGATCAAGCGACCGACATTGGCGTCGTCCAGCGGCGCATCGACTTCGTCCAGCACGCAGAGCGGCGAGGGATGGGCCAGGAAGAAGGCGAAGATCAGGCAGAGCGCGGTCAGCGCCTTCTCGCCGCCCGACATCAGCGACAGGCTGGTCAGCTTCTTGCCGGGCGGGCTCGCCTCCAGTTCCAGGCCGCCCTTCAGCGGATCGCTTGGGTCGGTCAGGCGCAGGCGCGCGTTGCCACCGTTGAACAGGCGGGTGAACAGGTCCTCGAAATGGCGCTCGACCACGGCGAACTGGTCGAGCAGGCGCTGGCGCGCCTCGCCGTCCAGGGAGCGCACCGCCTTGACCAGCCGGGCCGCGGCTTCCTCCAGTTCGGCACGCTCGCCGGTCAGGCGCTCGAACTCCTCGCGAGCTGCCACCGCCTCCTCGGCGGCCAGCAGGTTGACGGCGCCCAGCCGGTCGCGGCTGGAGCGCAGCCGGCGGGCGCGCTCCTCCAGCTCGGCAACCGGGGCAGTCGCGATGGCCGGATCGGGCTCAGGCAGCGGGTGGTCGGCGAACCGCTCGCTCAACTCCTCCTTGAGCGCGGCCAGGGCGGCATGCGCGGCCTGCCGGGCGGTGCGGGTCTCTGCAGCGCGCAGAGCAGCCGAGCGCTCACTGCGTTCCGAGGCTGTCAGGGCATCGCGCCGCTCCCTGGTGGTAAAGTCGGCTGCATCGGCGGCCGCGCGTGCGCCTTCCACCGCCTGCGCCTCCGCCGCCAGGGCCGCCACCAGCGCCTCGGCTTCTCCACCCAGCCGGCGCGCCTCCGCCTCGGCCGAAGCCGCGCGGCCTGCCAGTTCGGAGGCTGCACGGGACGCGGAGGCGATCGCCCTGCCCAGCTGCTCGGCCTCGGCGTCCAGGCGCTGGCGGCGCTCGTCGCGATGGACCGCGCGCTCCTGGACCAGGCGAAGCTCGGTGCCGGCATCACCCAAGGCCCGCTCGGCCCGGTCCGCCTGCTCGCGCGCCAGGTTCAGCGTCTTCTCGGCCGCCTGGGCGCTTGTGCGCAGTTCCGCCAGGGTGGTCGTCGCGGCCTGGAACTCCTCCGCCGAAGGGCCAAGGCCGGCGAGAGCATCCGCCAGCTCGGCCTCATGGCGGGCCTGGGCCGCCTCGACGGTGGCGCGCTCGGCGATGATCCGGGTGCGCTCTTCCTGGAAGGCGACCTCCGCCGCGCGGACGGCATCCACGGTTCCGGCCAAATCCTTGCGCAGCCGGGCGATTGTGGCGGCCAGCCGCTCGCCATCCTGGCGTGCGCCTGAGCGCTCCGCCTGGGCCTGCTGGAGGGCGGCGGCGAGTTCTGCCTGGCGAGCGCGGGCCTGGCGCAGCTCCGCCTCGGTCGCGGCCGGATCGACCAGCGCGGCCTGCTCTGTATCGGCTTCCGCCTGATCGTCGCGCAGCGTCCCGGCCAGCGCCTCGATCCGGGCGGCAGCCTCGTCCAGCTCCACGCGCCGGCGCTGCCAGGCCTGGTCGGCCGCCAGTGCCGCGGCGGCGGCCCGTTCGGCCTGCTCCAGGGCCGAGCGTGCCTGCCGCATGGCCTGCTCGCGCTGGCCCAGCTGCGTGCGGGCAGCGGCGACGGCCTGGTCGGCTGCCTGGCGTTCGGCGTCCAGGGCCGCCACGGCCGGGCGGTCGGCGTCCAGCTGGACCGTCAGCCGCTCCAGCCGGTCGCGCTGGGCGAGCAGCAGCGCTGCGGCGTCCCGCGCGCCTGGCAGCCGGACATAGCCGTCCCAGCGCCACAAGCCGCCGTCGGGGCTGACCAGGGCACCGCCGCCGGGCAGGTGGCGCTGGAGACGGGCGGCCTCGGCGGGCTCGGCCAGCCAGACCAGGGACATTGCCCGGGCCAGGGCCGGCGGCACCCGGACGCGCTCGGCGAGCTTGGGCAGATGGGCCAGCTCCGCGGCTTCCGGCGCTGGCGGGGCTTCGCCGGCCAGCCAGTGACGGGGCGCAAGCGGGTCCAGCGACGCCGTCAGCCCCTCGCCCAGGGCCGCCGCGAGCGCTGCGGCCAGGTCCTCGGCGACCGCGATCGCGGCGATCACCTCGTCGGCCCGGACCGGCGGCAGGACTTTGGCCAGCTCGCGGGCTTCCTGTTCCAGGCGGGCGAGGCCGCTGGCGGCGGCCGAGGCGGCGGCAAGCTTGCCGGTGCGCTCGGTTTCCGCCTCCGAAAGGCCGGTCCGCGCGTCGCTCAAGGCCTGCTCGCTGTCCTGCAGGTGCCGGCGCGCCTGCAGGAGCGCGGCACCCGCCCGGGCGGCGGCATCCTCCGGCCGGTCGCCGATCGCCTGGCTGCCCCGGATATGGTCCTGGCGCTGCCGCTCGAGCGCCGTCCGCCGGTCGGCCAGCGCCGCTAGCCGCCGCTCCAGGCGCTGGCGCTGTTCCAGCAGTTCGCCCCGGCGCCGCTCCAGGGCCGGCAGCGCCTGGCCCAGCGCCTCGCGCTCGGCCTGCACCCGGGCGAGCTTCGACTCTGCGGCGGCAAGGCGGTCGGCGGTTTCCGGCTGGGCTCCTTCGGCGGCGGCAAGCTCCGTCCGCAGGGCCTCCTGCCGGCGCTGGAGCTCGTCGGCCTGGGGATCCTGCTCGGGCGGGATGAGGCTAGCGAGACGCTGCCGGGCCGCCTGCAGGGCAGCCTCGGCGCGGGCACGGACCTGCACCAGACCCTCATGGCGGTCGCGCGCCCGGGCCAGGATCGCCTCGGCCTCGAAGCGGCGTTCGCGGGCTGCCAGGGCCGCTGCCTCCGCTCGGGTTCGTTCGTGTAAAGCAGCCTGCGCCGCTTCCTCCAGGCCAGGCAGGGCGGCCGAGCGCTCGGCCTGGACCTGCCGGGCGTCGGCCGCTTCCGCCGCCAGCAGCTCGCGTTCCGCCGCCAGCGTCGCGAGACGCTGCTCCGCCTCGGCCTGCTCGCGGATAGCGGCTTCGAGCCGGCTGGCGAGGTCGGCGGCGTCGGCCTGGGCCCGATCGGCCTCGGCCCGCCTTGCCGCTACCCGCTCGGCCAGGGCGGCATGGCGGGGAACCAGCCGGGCCAGATGCTCGCGGGCGGTTTCCGCGGCGTTCTCGGCGGCCTGCAGCCGGCGCAGGTCGGACTGGTGGGCGATCTCCGCCTTCTCGGCCTCCTGGTCGGCGGCGCGCGCGGCAGCGGCGGCCTGCTCCAGGCGGAAGCGGGCGTCCAGGAGGCGGGCCAGGGCCAAGGCAGCCTCGGCCTCGCGCAGCTCATGGGCGAGCTTCTTGTAGCGCTCGGCCTGGGCAGCCTGGCGGGTCAGCTGCTCCATGCGCGCCTGCAGGGCGCCGATCAGATCGGCGATGCGCGCGAGGTTGCCTTCGGTCTGCAGGAGCTTGCTCTCGGCCTCGCGCTTGCGGCTCTGCAGGCCGCCGACGCCGGCGGCCTCCTCCAGAAAGCGGCGGCGGTCCTCGGGCTTGGCCTCGGTGACCGCCTGGACCTGGCCCTGGGCCACGATGGCCGTGCCGCGGGCACCGGCGCCGGCATCCTGGAACAGGCGCTGCACGTCGCGGGCGCGCACTTCGCGGCCGGCAATGCGGAAGGTCGATCCATGCCCGCGGGTGATGGTGCGGCGGACCTCCGCCCGGCCGTCGGTGGCGTGGCGGGCATAGTCGGAGAGATCGCCCTCGATCATCACCATGACATCGGCGAGCTCCCGGCCCGGCCGCCTGCCCGTCCCGGCGAAGATCACGTCGTCCATGTCGTCGCCGCGCACGCCGCGCGCCGAGGCCTCGCCGCTCACCCAGCGAAGCGCGTCGACGATGTTCGACTTGCCGCACCCGTTCGGGCCGACAATGCCGGTCAGCCCCGGTTCCAGCGCCAGTTCGACCCTGTCGGCGAACGACTTGAAACCGTGGATGACGATCCGGGTGAGCTGCAACGCCGAGAAACCGCTCAGTTCACCAGCGGCTCGAGGATCTCGGTGAACCCGTCGATGCCCGCATTCCCGGCATAGAGCTTGCCGTTGATCAGGAAGCTCGGGGTGGACTGGATCGAGTGTTCCTGCTCGGCGTCCAGGCGCATCTGCAGGATCGAATCACCGAGTTCCTTGTCGGCGAGGCAGGCATCGATCCGCTCGTCGCTCAGCCCGCCGACCTTGGCGAGCTGGCGCAGCGACGCCTGGGGATCCTCGGCGACCGCCCAGCGATCCTGGCTCTGGAAGAAGGCGGACAGGAAGGTCGGTCCCCGTTCCGGCCCGGCGCAGCGGGCCAGGATGGCAGCCGTCAGCGCGGCCTCGTCCAGCGGGAAGTCGCGGTAGATCAGCTTCACCTTGCCGGTGTCGATGTACTTCTCTTTCAGCTTCGGCAGCGTCTCGTTGTGGAAGGACGCGCAGTGCGGGCAGGTCAGGGAAGCGTACTCGACCATCGTGACCGGCGCGTCCGGCGAGCCGATCACGAATTCCGGCGCCGTTTCCGCCTGGGCGGGACGCAGGCCGACCAGGCAGCAGGCGGCGACACCGGCGAGCAGCAGCGTGCGACGATCCGTCATGACATCTCCAGGCTATCGAGCGGCAGGAAGCGCTGCGCGCGCTCCGTCTATTCCATAATCGGCAGGCGAGCGGAAGACGAGCGGTTCACGTTCCAGGCGTGAGGCTCGCCCGCTGCATGGCCCAGGCATCGGCGGCCGCACGCGCCTCCGCCCGCTGCGAATCGCTCAAGGCGGCGGTCAGCCGGTCCAGGCGCTCGGGCGCACGGGGATGGCCGTTGCGCGCCGCCAGGAGGTACCAGCGATAGGCGGCGACCTGGTCGCGCGGGCCGAGCCGGCCCCGGTCGTAGAGGTCGGCCAGCTTGTACATCGCCTTCTCGTCGCCGACGCCCGCCGCGCGCTCGTACCAGACCGCCGCCTGCGCCGGATCGGTCGGCCAGGCGGAGGTGTCGGAATAGAGGTCGCCCAGCCTGGCATAGGCGCGCACGTCGCCCGCGTCGGCGGCACGCTCGAACAGTTCCACCGCCCGGGCCTTGTCGACGGTCACGCCGTCGCCGTCGGCATAGCGCTTGCCGATGGTGAACAGCGACTGGGCGTCGTCGTTCTGGCCGGCCAGCTCGTAGTAGCGCAGGGCCTGCTCGGCATTGACGTCCACGCCGGCCTCGCCGCGCTCGAACATCCGGGCGAGCTTCACGTAGCTGCTGACCCGGCCCGCCTGGGCGGACTGGGTGTACCAGTAGACGGCATAGTCGCCGTTCTGGCCGACGCCGCGGCCCTCGCGGTAGAGGTCGCCCATCCATTCCTGGGCCTGGGCGTCGCCTGCCTCGGCGCGCGGCTCGATCAGAGTGCGGGCGCGGTCGTAATATTTCGCGGCTTCCACCAGGTCGCGCGGCACGCCGCCCTCGCCCAGGTAGAGCAGGTTGGCCAGCCGCAGCTGCGCGTCGATCAGGTCGTCCTCGGAAGCCTGCCGGTAGAGATCCAGGGCGCGCGCCCGGTCGGTCGGGGTAGCGTCCGGGCCATCCTCCATGACGCGGGCATATTCGTAGAGCACCACCGGGTCGCCGCTCTCGGCAAGCTCGGCATAGGCCGCGAGGGCCGCCGTGCGGTCGCCGCTGTCGGCGAGGCTGCGGGCGTGCTCCAGGTCGGCGGGCGCCACGGAGGGAGCGGTGATCCCGGACAGGCCCGGGATGTTGCCGGCGCAGGCGGACAGCGCCAGGACCGCCAGCAGGAGCGGCAGGGCGAACAATCTCAACGGCGGCCTCCCTGCTCGGCCAGGACGGCGCATCCCAGCCGGACCAGGGCCGCCGCCAGCTGCGGATCGGCGACCGACCTGGTGCCTTCCTGAATCCGGCCGAGTTGCTCGGGGTTCGGAGCGGCGCGCGGCGCCTGGCGCCGGCGCTGGACCGGCTTGATCGGCGGCGCCTGCACGATCCGCAGGCGGGCCACGGCGCCGAAGCCGTAATGGCCATTCACCCGCTCGACTACCTGCCGCTCGGAAAACTGCAGGTCGAGGGCTGCGGACGCCGCCGCATGCAGCACCAGCGTGCCGCCGCTCTGCCGGCCGGGCGGAAAGGTCAGCCGGACCGGCTGGCAACGCGTGGCCAGCCGCTCGCCCACGACCAGCGGCCAGTCCGCGATGAGGGTCGTCGCCGCCAGGCCGCGCCGGCGGGCTGCCGGCCCGATCACCGCATCGACATACTCGCTCAGGCTATGGCTCTTGCGCAGCCGCACGTCAGCTCCGTCGGTGGGGGGTCCGGGCATGGCCGCCATGCCCCGTGGCCATCATAGCGCTCTGGCTCGACGGGTTGGAGCATGCCACAGCGAATGCGACAGGAAAAAGCAGGAGTTGGGCTGCTTGGGTCTCGAAATTCGCATGGACGCATCATCGGTGCCGGTAGCACCCCTGCCGGACCTGCTGGCCTGGTACGACCGGGCCCGACGCACGCTGCCCTGGCGGGCCCTGCCCGGCGCACGGATGGATGCCTGGGCGGTGCTGGTCAGCGAGATCATGCTGCAGCAGACGACCGTGGCCACCGTGAAGGGCCGCTTCTCCGCCTTCCTGGACCGCTTCCCTACTCCCCCGGCATTGGCGGCCGCGTCCATGGACGAGGTGCTGCATGCCTGGCAGGGCCTGGGATATTACCGGCGCGCCCGGGCGCTCAAGGCGTGCGCCGACGCGCTGACCGCGGAGCATGGCGGCGCGGTGCCGCCCGACCTGACGACCCTGCTGCAGCTTCCGGGGCTTGGCCCCTACACCGCCCGGGCCGTTGCCGCGATTGCATTCGGCCAGCCGGTGGTGCCGGTCGACGCGAACGTGGCACGGGTGCTGGGCCGCCTGATCGGGCTGGAGCTTCCGCCTGCCGGGGCGGCGCGCCAGCTGCAGGCTGCCGCCGACACGCTGGCCGATCCGGCACGGCCGGACGACGTGGCCCAGGCCCTAATGGAGCTTGGCGCCCTGGTCTGCACGCCGCGGGCCCCTTCCTGCCTGCTCTGCCCGTGGCAGGAGCATTGCGCCGCCTTCGCGTCGGGCCAGCCGGAGCTTTATCCGGGACGGCCGGTGAAGAAGGAACGGGAGGTCCGCTTCGCGGTCGCCTTTGTCCTGGAGCGGTCCGACGGGGCGATCCTGTTCCGCCGCAGGCCGGACAGCGGGATCCTGGCGGGCATGATGGAGATCCCTTCCACCCCCTGGCAGCCGGCCCCTCCGGACGAGGCGGAGATACGCCGGGCGGCGTCTGGCGAGGCCCACTGGGAAGCCCTGCCCGGCGAAGTCCGCCACCTCTTCACCCATCTGGACCTGTCGATACGGCTTCTGCGTGGTAGGTTGAGGGGGACAGGCGCCGGCGGTATCTGGGCCGCGCCTGAAGAATTCGGGGAGCTGGCGCTGCCGACCCTCACGGTCAAGCTCCTCCGCCATGCACGCGTCTGGCCAGGTGCCGGCAGCAAGGGATCGCGATGATGCGCATACTCCTGATCGTCCTGGGCGTCGTGGGGCTCCTGCTGGTCGCCGTGGTCCTGGCGCCGTTCCTGGTGCCCCGAGACTGGCTGGTGGCGAAGGTCTCCGAAGTGGTCCGCGACGCGACCGGCCGCCCGTTCGCGGTGGAAGGCGATGTGTCGCTGTCGCTGATCCCGACCCCACGCCTGGTCGCCGAGGGGATCCGGTTCGGCGAGGACGAAACGCCCCTTCTGCAGGTCGAACGGCTGGAGGCCGTGGTCGCGGCGCTGCCACTCCTGAGCGGGACGATCGAGGTGCAGCGCTTCGTCGTGGACGCGCCGGTGGCCAACCTGCGGGTCAACGAGAACGGCGAGGGCAACTGGCAGATGTCCCCGGGGGAGGAGCAGCCCGGCCAAGGGGAGGAGAGCGGCTCCGGCGGCGGCCTCGGTGGCCTGCCCGACCTGGCGCTGGGGGAGGTGCGGGTCGTGGACGGTGTGGTCGACTACGCCAACGCGCAGTCCGGCATGACCGAGCGGGTCGAGAACATCAACCTCGACCTGAAGGCGGACGACCTGCAGGGCCCGGGCTCGCTGACCGGCAGCGCCGATGTCCGGGGCGAGACGGTCGAACTGGACCTCTTGGTGCAGAAGGTCGGCGACCTGATTGCGCAGATGAGCAGCCCCGGCAGCGTCAAGCTAACCGGGCCGATCAATGCCAGCATGGAAGGCATCCTGTCCGCGACCCCCTCGGGGACGGTACGGGTCGAGATGCCCGACATGGGCAAGGCCCTGAACTGGCTGGAGGTGGACGTCCCGGCAGCGGCGCCCATGCCGACGCAGCTGGTCGTGTCGGGCAAGCTGGACGTCGACGGCCAGACCGTCAGCTTCAGCGATGCCGAGATCGGCAGCGACCTGCTCCAGGCAAGCGGCGATATCCGGTTCGACGGCAGCGGAGAGCGGCCGAAGCTCAGCGGCACCCTGACCACCGGGGTGATCGAGCTTGCGAAGCTGATGCCGGGCGACAGCGCGCCCGAGCCGGCGGCAGCACCCGCCGATGCGCCGGCGGCGGGCTCCGACCCGGCGCCGCAGGCGCAGGCGCAGGAGAGCAGCCCGGCGGGGCCGATCCCGATGGACATGCCCCTGAACGTGCCAACCTCCCTGCCGGTCGACCTGGACATGACGGTCAGCGCCAAGGGGATCCAGGCGCCGCAGGTGACGGTCGGCCCAACCCGGCTGCACGCCACCTCCGGGGCCAACCACGTGCTGCTCGACCTGCAGGAGATGCAGGCCTACAGCGGCAAGATCACCGGCCGCGCGAACACGGCGGCCGACGCGGACGGTGTGCCCAGGCTCGCGGTCAAGCTGTCCGGGTCGGGGCTGCAGGTGGCCCGGCTCCTGAAGGACCTCGCGGACGAGGAGCGGCTGGACGGGCGGGTGGCCCTGAACCTGGACGTCACCGGCGACGGCCGCACCGTCGGCAGCCTCCTGGGCGGCCTGGACGGCAAGGCCGACGTGAAGCTGCTGAACGGCACATTGCAGGGCTTCGACCTGTCGAAACTTTCCGGCAATCCAGTCGAGATCGCGGCTGCCCTCGCCCAGGGCGGCCTGCGGGGCGGCAGCACCCAGATCGGGCGCGCCGGCGCCAGCTTCAACATCGCCAACGGCATCGCGACCACCGACGACATCTCGGTGCAGACGCCGGTGGCCCAGGTCACCGGCAGCGGCCGGCTGAACCTTGGCGAGCAGCGGATCGAGACCATGCGGCTCATCCCGGCCGCGTCCAAGGGGCAGGGCGGCGACTTCGGCAACCTGCCGATGGTGCCGGTGCTGATCTCCGGCCCGTTCGCCTCACCGAACGTCAGCATCGACGTGGACGCGGCGCTGCGCGAGCTGGCGAAGGATCCGGAAACCGTCAACAAGGTCATCGACCAGGTCAACAAGCTGGGCGGCGGCAAGGACGGCGAGGGGCTGATCCCCAAGGATGCCGGCAAGCTGCTGGAGGGCCTGCTGGGCGGTCAGTGATCCGCCTGGACATGGACGAGGTGCAGGGGCAGCCGCCAGGGCCGCACCACGATCAGGTCGAAGCGCAGCGTCTGCTCCGGGCCGGCCGGATGGCGGGTCAGCCAGAACTCGGCGGCGCGCCGCAGCCGGCGCTGCTGCCGGGGCTGCAGCGCCTCCAGGCCGGCGGCCGAGTTCGGCCTTGCCTTCACCTCGACAAAGGCCACCGTCCGGCCCCGCTTCGCCACCAGGTCGATCTCGCCGACCGGGCAGCGGAAGCGGTGCTCCAGGATCCGCCAGCCCTGGAGCCGCAGCCACCAGGCCGCCCAGGCCTCGGCCCGCCGGCCGGTCCGGTCGGCGCTCAAGCGCCGTCGCGGCGGGCGACCCGCCGGTAGACCTCGTTGGCGTCGAGGTTGAAGCGGGCGGCCACGAAACGGGCGGCCTGGCGCGGCGCCATGCTCGCGGCCGCCTCGGCAAAGGCCGCCGCCAGGGTGGCGTCGTCCACGGCGACCGGTCCGGTGGGCGGCGGCCCCACCACCAGCACGATCTCGCCCCGCGGGGCGCCCTGCTCGGCATAATGGCGCGCGAGCTCCGGAAGCGTGCCGCGCACGGTCTCCTCGAACCGCTTGGTCAGCTCGCGACAAACCGCGGCCTGGCGCCCGCCCAGCACCTCGGCCGCATCCTCCAGCGTCTCCGCCACCCGGTGCGGCGCCTCGTAGATCACCAGCGTGCCCGGCACCGGCGCGATCTCGGCAAGCACCGCTCGGCGCGCGGCGCTGCGGGGCGGCAGGAAGCCCTGGAAGAAGAAGCGGTCGGTTGGCAGGCCCGCCACCACCAGGGCCGCCAGCAGCGCCGAGGCACCCGGCACGGGCACGACGTTGCTGCCCTGGGCGATGGCGGCACCCACCAGCTTGAAGCCCGGGTCGGACACCAGGGGCGTGCCGGCGTCGGAGATCAGCGCCAGCCGCGCGCCCTCGGCGAGCCTGGCCAGGATCCGCGGCCGGAGCGCCTCGGCATTGTGCTCGTGATAGGGCTGCATCGGCCGGTTCAGGCCCAGATGGCCCAGCAGCCGCCGCGACACCCGCGCGTCCTCGCACAGGATCCGGTCGACCCCCGCCAGGACCTCGCGGGCGCGGGCAGTGGTGTCGCCCAGGTTGCCGATCGGGGTGGCGACCACATAGAGGCCGGGCGCGAGTTCTCTATTGCCGCTGCTTCCGCTAGCTTCCCCCTCGTCGAACTCGTCCTCCGGTTCGTCCGCCACGTTCGCCCTGTCCTTCCGTGCTCGAGGTTATCGTCGGATGCGTCCAGCCAAGACGACCACGCTTGCCACCACGATCCTGATGGCCGGCATCATGCTCGTTGCGGCCTGTGCGCCGCAACGGCAGGTTCCCTGGCGGCCTGCCGAACCGGCTCCGGCGGCTCCGGTGCCGCCGCCGGAGCCGGTGGGGCCGCCCACCGCCGCGCTGCTGCTGCCGATGAGCGGCCAGGCGGAGGCCGTTGGCCAGGACCTGATGGACGCCGCCCAGATGGCGCTGTTCGACGCCGGCCAGAACCAGCTGGAACTCCTGCCGTTCGATACCGGCAGCGAGCCCGAGGGCGCCACCGTCGCCGCCCGCGCCGCCATCGCAAGCGGCGCCGACGTGATCATCGGTCCGCTGTTCGGCCGCTCCACCGAGGCGATCGCCCCGCTCGCGACCGAGGCCGGGGTGGGCGTCCTGTCCCTTTCCAACGATTCGAGCGTCGCCCGGCCGGGTGTCTGGGTTCTGGGCCTGGAGCCGGAGGAGCAGATCGAGCGGGTGGTCCGATTCGCCGCGCAGAACGGCATCACCCGGATGTCGGCCCTGGCGCCGGCGGACGCCTATGGCAGCAAGGCGATCCAGGCCTTCCAGCAGGCGGTTGCTTCGACCGGCAATGTCCAGCTGGTCGATGTCGCCACCTACCCGCCCACCGAGAGCACCCCGACCGAGGCAGTGCGCCGCATCGCCACGGGCCTGGGTGTCACCGGCGAGCAACCCCGCGTCGAGGTGCCGTCCGCCCCCACCTCGGCGATCCTGATTGCCGATGGCGGCGCGCGGCTGCGGGCGGTCGCCTCGCTGCTGGCCTACCAGGACGTCGACCCGCGCGCGATCAAGCATCTGGGCACGATGCGGTTCGCCGATGATCCGGCGGCGATGGTCGACCCGCAGCTCCAGCAAGCCTGGCTCGCCGGCCCCTCGCCGGAAGGTACCGAGGAGTTCACGCGCCGGTTCCAGGCCATGTTCGGCCGGACGCCCAGCCCGCTGGCGGTGCTGGCCTACGACACCACCGCGATGGTGGCCGGGCTTTCGCGGCTGGGACCGCTGGGACCCGAGCAGTTCCAGGAGAGGCAGGGCTTCCTCGGCCGGGCAGGCGTGTTCCGCCTGCTCCCCGACGGCGGCAGCGAGCGGGGCCTGGCGGTGCTGGAAGTGAACCAGGGAACGCTGCAGGTGGTCGATCCGGCTCCCCGGAGCTTCCCGGAGCAGCTGGCGATCCGCTGATCGCGACTATTTCTTCTGTAGGTTTATTTCGACACAACCTAAATCAACTTACACTTGTGCTGTGCACCTGGCTGCATTACCGAAGTCCCACCCCATCTCCGTGTGTCAGGATGCGGCATGGTTCAGGACAACGGTCCGCGCAACAAGCCGCCAGCCGGGCTCTTCGAGGTTCCGGGCCTTTGGCGCGGTCCGAAGATCCCGGCTCGCGCCGCCAACGTGGCGGGCCTGGCGGCCCGGGTCACCGCCAGCCCGGGCAGCGAGCGGCAGGAAGCGCTGCGGATCCTGCTCCTGGGCGACGATCCGGACACGGTGGAAGCGCTGCGCAGCCTGCTGGAGCGGGCCGGCCCGAACCGGTACGCGTCGCAATGGCTGCCCGAGATCCCGCTCAACTTCCGCGCCGATCCCACGCCCTGCGACGCGGTCGTGGTCGCGACCGATCCGGATCTGAGCCGGGGACTGGCCAGCATCACCGCTTTGCGCGCCGCCGCCTTCCCGTCGCCCGTGCTGCTGGCGGCGGATGGCGTCGATGACGAGGCCGTAGAAAGGGCTGTGGCCTTTGGCGCGGCCGACGTGCTGGAAGCGGCCGACCTGGACCCGCAGACCCTGGACCGGGCGATCCGTACCGCCCTGACCCGCGACGCCCGCGACCGCCGCCTGCACCAGGCCGCCCGGCGCGACGACCTCACCGGCCTCGCGAACCGCGTGTCGTTCCGCGACCGCCTCGACCATGCCCTCACCCTCGCCCGGCGCGGCGGCGGCAAGCTGGCGCTCCTGCAGATCGACCTGAATGGCTTCAAGTCGATCAACGACCGGTTCGGCCATCCGGGCGGCGACGAGCTCCTGCGGCGGATCGGCGAGCGGATCCGCTCGCGGGTGCGCGAGAGCGACACCGTCGCCCGGCTGGGCGGCGACGAGTTCGGCGTGCTGCTGCCGAACATCGTCCGCCCGGAGGACGCCGCCGTGGTGGTGCGCAAGATCCTGGAGGCGATCCGGCCGCCGATCGACCTGGACGGACAGCCGGCGCGCGTGACCGCGAGCATCGGCGTCGCGATCTTTCCCGACCATGCCGAGGACGCGCCGCGGCTGATCCGCCTGGCCGACGCCGCCATGTACCGCGCCAAGCGCGCCGAGGGCAGCGGCTGCTGCTGGCACGACGAGAGCCGGCCGCTGGCCTGTCCGGAGGCGGAGGAACTGGCGGCCGCATTTCCGAGCGGAGCCGTCACCTATGTCCTGCGGCCCCAGGTCGGCCTGGACGCGAACCGCGTCACGGTGGGGCTGCGTCCGGTCTGGCGCCATCCGCGCAACGGCACCCTCGACCTTTTGGCGATGCGCGCGCTGGTGGAGGAAGCCGGCCTGGTCGACCAGCTCACCGAGCGGCTGCTCGCGGGCGCGGTGGCCAAGCTCACCGAGTGGCGCCGCCACGGCTACGACCGGGTCCGGATCTCGATCCCCATGCTGTCACGCCGCAGCCTGGCCTGGGCAGGTCTGGCCGAGCGGATCGCCGGGGATGCTCGGCAGCAGGAGATCCCGCCCGAGCGAATGGAGGTCGAGATCGACGAGCAGGTCCTGATCGAGGACGCCGCCACCGGTGGACAGGGTGCCGCCGCGTTTGCCCGGGCCGGCATTCCCATCGCGGCCGACCAGTTCGGCGCGGGCGCCATGGCGGTCGGCCTGTTCACGATGCTGCAGCCGGCCAGCGTCCGGTTCTGTGCCGAGGCGCTGGACCCGGCCGGGGGTGATGCGAGGCTTGCCTTGTTCCAAGGCGTGGCCGGGCTCGCCCGGCGCATGGGGATCCACACGGTCGCGACCGGAGCCGACGACGCGCAGCGGATGGAGCGGGCCCGCCGGATCGGCGTCGCCGCGGTCGAGACCGGGCTGGGCTACGCGCTGGCCACCGATCTGTGCCTGCCCTGGCTGCAGGTGGCGACCCGCCGGGCGGGCTGATCTCCCAGTTTCTCCGCCGGCACGGGGGCGAGACTCAGGCCAGGTGCATGCCGCCGTCGACCACGAGCATCTGCCCGGTCACCGAGCCGGCCCCGATCAGGTAGCGCAGGGCCGCCACGATCTCCTCGGCGTTCCCGGTCCATCCCAGCGGCGCCCGCTCGGAGAGCCGCTCGAAGGTGGCCTCGTCCATGTCGGGGTCGCGGATCGCGATGCCGGGGCCGATCCCTGCGACCCGGATGCGCGGCGCCAGCTCCCTGGCCAGCATCCGCGTTGCGGTCCACAGCGCGGACTTCGCCAGGGTATAGGACAGGCGACGGCTGGTGGGCCGGAGCACGCGCTGGTCGAGCATGTTGACGACGATGCCCCGCGCATCCTCCGGCATCTGCCGGGCAAAGGCCTGGGTCAGGATCAGGGGGGCCACCAGATCGACCCGCAGCACCGCTTCGACCTGCGCCGCCTGCAGGTCCGAGAGGCGGTCGTCGGGGAAGGTCGCCGCGTTGTTGACCAGCACGCCCAGCGGCCCCAGCCGCTCGCTTGCCCGATTGACCAGCGTTCCGGCGGCCGAGGGATTGCCCAGATCGGCCTCGAGAAGCACCGCCTGACGGCCCAGGGCCCGGATCTCCTGTTCCAGACGGGTGGCGTCCGCATCGGTCCGGCGGACGTGCAGGGCGAGATCGAAGCCGTCCTCGGCCAGGGCCAGCGTCATCGCCCGGCCGAGCCGGCGCGCGGCGCCGGTGACCAGGGCCCGGCGCGGCAGCGCCGGATCGAGGACGGGCCGGTTCACTCGTCCAGATCCAGGAACTCGTGCCAGACGAAGCCCCGTCCGCCGTCCGGGGTGACGATCTCCAGCCAGCTCTCGCGCTGCCCCACCACCTGAACCCGTTCGCCGCGGCCCAGGCTGCCCAGCCGGTTGGCGCGGGTGCTCGGCCCCAGGCGATAGTTGACCGCGCGGCTGGTGACGTAGAAGGCGCCCTCCCGGGCGGGGCCGCCGTCGCTGCTGCCGACCCGCTCCGCGTCCTGCTCGGCGGCGCGCCGCCTGGCGCCGAGCGCGGTCGCCATCTCCATGTCGTGGCGGGCCTCCTCGACCCGCCCCAACGCCTCGAAGGCGCGGCCGCGGTTGAGCCAGGCATCCACGTTGGTGGGGTCCAGCTCGATGGCCCGCCCGTAGTCGATCAGGGCGTTGTCGGTATCGGCCAGCCGCCAGCGGATCGACGCCCGGTTGACATAGGCCGCCGCGAACTCGGGGCGCAGCTGGATCGCCCGGTCGAAGTCGGAGAGCGCGCGCTTGTCGTCGTCCAGGGTCGCCCAGGTGCTGCCACGGGCGTTCCAGGCCGCCGCCATGCCCGGCTGCAGCTCCACGGCGGTGGTCAGGTCCTCGATGGCCTCGACCAGATAGCCCTCCCGCCGGAGCAGGTCGCCGCGGTCGAAAAACGCCTCGGCATAGCGGGGGTCGAGCTCCAGGGCCCGGTTCAGCGCCGCATAGGCCTGGTCGAACTCGCCCTTGTTGTCGAGCAGCACGCCCTTGCGCCGCCAGACCTGCGGCGAGCGCGGGCTGAGCGCCTGGGCCTGCTCGACATCCTCCAGCGCCGCATCGATCCGGCCCAGGTCCTGGCGGATCGCCGCCCGGATCAGCCAGCCGCCGGCATGGTCCGGCTGCAGCTCGATCGCCTCGTCCAGATCGACCAGCGCCTCGTCCACGGCGCCACTTGCCCGGCGTGCGAGCGCCCGGTAGCGCAACAGCTCCGCCCTCGTGGCCCGCGCATCCGGCTTCAGCTCAGTCAGGGCGGTCGTGCAGGCCTCGATCCGGAGCTCGGGATTGCGGGTCTCGGTGCGGCAGGTCTCGATCGATCGCTCCTGCGCTGCGGCCGTACCGGCCAGGAGCAGGACCAGCGTCACGATACCGAGGCTGATATCGCGGCCGATCCGGGCTAGGCTGACTGAGGGCACAAGTGATCGTCCGTCGACATGTTTTCCGCGCGGGGTTCCATTGGTGCGGCATTACCAGCAAGCACACACCATTCGGCGGGCCTGCGCCAGCGCCACGTCGATCCTGGTAACGATGGCAGTGCTGTTCCTGTCAACGTCGACGAGCGTTCGGGGCGCGGACGATCCGCTGATCGATGCCTATCTGCAGGGCGTGGACCTGTACCGCAAGGGCGATCTGGATGCCGCCATACCCAAGCTGCGCCGCGCCGCCGAGCTGTCCGAGCAGCGCTTTGGCGACCAGTCGCCGGAGCTGGCGCTCGACCTGAACAACCTTGCCGAAGCACTTCGTCGCAGGGGCGACCTGGATGAAGCCGAGAAGCTGCTGCGACGTGCCTACGCGATCGACCAGGGGCAGGACGAGCCTGATTCGCTGGCCGCTGCCGCGACCCTGAACAATCTGGGGCTGGTCCTGGCGGCCAAGGGGGATCCGGAGGCCGCCCTGTCCGCCCATCGCCAGGCCCTGGCGATGGTGGAGAACACCCGCGGCAACGACCATCCGGACACAGCCCGGGCCGCCTACAACCTGGCCCTGGCGGAAGCCGCAGCCGGCAACATGGACATCGCGCGCGCCCTGGCCGCCCGGGCCGCCTTCGTGTCCGAGCGCGCGCTGGGCGACCGCCACCCGGTCACCCGGCAGATGCGGGACCTGGAAGTCCGGATGCGCGGGATGCCCGACCCGGCACCGGCCATCGCAGCGCCGCCGGCGCGTCCGGCAGCCGTCAGGACGGCACCGGCGCAGCCCTCCCCGGCCGCGACGGCCGACGACACCCCGGCCACCACCGCCGTGGCGCCGCCACCGACGCCCAAGGCGGCCTCGGCAGCGGTCCCGGTGATGCGGCCCGCCGGCTCGATCCAGCAGCGCACCGGCGAGCCCTCGGCCACGGGCGGCGAGCGCAGCTTCGCGGTGCAGCTCATGGCCCTGCGCAGCGAGGCCGACCTGGATGCCGCCTGGAACGACCTGCGCCAGCGCCACGAGCGCCTGGGCGGCGTCGACCGGCTGCCGACCACCTATGTCGACATCGAAGGCAAGGGCCGCTTCTACCGGCTGCTGGTCGGTCCGTTCCTGGTGCGGGGCGAGGCGGAGGAACTGTGCGCCGGGCTGAAGCAGGACGGCGGCGACTGCCGCGTGATCATCCGGAACTGACTGCCGCCGGTGGCGGCCGGTCGGCAACCCCCACCCGCCGGCGCAGCCACAGGATCAGGAACAGGCCGGGCAGGGCGAACAGGGCGGAAAGCACGAAGAAGCCCGGCCAGCCCAGCGCTTCGGCGATGAAGCCCGAGGACGGCACCATCACGAACTTGGCGAACAGCTGCATGAACGAGGTCAGCAACGCGTATTGGGTTGCGGTGAAATGGGTGGTGCAGAGCGAGGACAGGTAGGCCACGAACACCGCCGTCCCCATCCCGCCGGTCAGGTTCTCGACCAGGATCGCCAGGTAGAAGGCCGACTTGACCGGGCCGGTCACCGCCAGCCAGGCGAAGGCGAGGTTGGACGCTCCCTGCAGGAAGCCGGTCACCAGCAGCGCGCGCAAAAGCCCCAGCCGGTAGGCGGCCGCCCCGCCCAGCACGCCGCCGAACAGGCCGACGAACAGGCCGAACGTCCCGGATACCTCGGCGATCTCGGTCTTGGTGAAGCCGATATCGAGATAGAACGGGTTGGCCATCAGCGTCAGCATGACGTCCGAGGCCTTGTAGAGCGAGATGAACACCAGGATCACGCAGGCAACCGCGACGCCGCGCCGGACGAAGAAGTCGCGGAAGGGCGCCACCACGCCGCGCGCGATCCAGCTGGCGAAGCCGTGCGCAGGCCCATCCGGTTCCGGCGGGATCTCGGGCTCGGGCGCGAACAGCGCCGCCAGCACGCCCACCATGACCAGGGCCGCCATGACGGTGTAGGCCCCGGTCCAGCCGACCCGGTCGGCCAGGAACAAGGCCCCGGCGCCTGCCGCGAACATGCCGAGCCGGTAGCCCACCACCACCACGGCCGCTCCGGCGCCCAGCTTCTCCTGGGGCAGGATCTCGACCCGCCAGGCATCGATCACGATGTCCTGGCTGGCGGAGAAGAACGCCACCGCGAGCGCCGCCATCGCCACAGCCCACGTGTCGTCGGCGGGATCGGTGCGGGCGAGCAGGGCGATCGACGCGATCAGCCCGGCCTGGGTGACCAGCAGCCACGAGCGGCGGCGGCCAAGCAGCCGGGTGAGGCCCGGCACGACCAGCCGGTCGGCCAGGGGCGCCCAGGCGAACTTGAAGGTGTAGGGTGCGAGGACATAGGCGAACAGGCCGATCGTCGCGGTGCTTACCCCCGCGTCACGCAGCCGGGCGCTGAGCGTGGACAGGACCAGCAGGAGCGGCAGGCCGCTGGAGAAGCCCAGGAGCAGGACGAACAGGATTCGCCGGTCCCGGTAGGCCGCCAGCGACGTGGTGAACGACGTCATTCGGCGGCCCATCCAGGGACGGCCCGTCCTCGAGGTGCGGGCCGCCGGCATCAGGATCTGGTCAGAAGAAGCGCTCGGGGACTTCGATGATATCGCCCGGCGACACGCGCTGGTTGCCGCCCACGATCACGCTCTGGGCGCCGGAGCCGCCCCGCTTGATCATGATCTCGTCCTTCGCCGCCCGGTAGCCGAAGCCGCCGGCGAGCGAGATCGCCTGATCGACGGTCATGCCGTCGACATATTCGTAGGAGCCCGGACGATTGACCTCACCAGTGATGTAGAACGGCCGGAAGTTGGTGACGGCGACGCTGACCTGCGGGGAGATCAGGTACTGGCCGTCCTCGTAAGCCTTCTGGATCGCTTCCTCGAGCTCCCGGGTGGTCAGGCCGTTGGCGTCGATGGTGCCGACCAGGGGCATCGCGAAGCGGCCGGTTCCGTCGAGCTGGAACTCGCCGGACAGGTCCTCATGACGGAACACGATGATGCGCAGCCGGTCGCCGCTGCCGAGCTGGTATTCCTGGGTGGGCAGGACCTCCGGAGCGTCAGCCGAACCCACCACGTCGGGGGGTGTCGACGTCCCGCCGGCACAGGCGGACAGGCCGATGGAGGTGAGAGCCAAGAGAACCAGCAGAGCCAGCTTCATGGTCATCGAGCGCATCATTGCGGATCGTCCCAGATTCAGGCGAGGTCAGACAGCCAGCCGGGCTGCGCGCGCGGCCCGGGCAGCGGTCATCTTGTGGTCGAGATGCCGGTTAGGCAAGGATTCGGAAATCCCTGCGTCACCGGCAGCGTCACATCTGCGCGCGCAGCCTCAGCATCACGACATGCTTGTCGTAGTCGCCGCCCTGGGCGGTCGAATCCTGGTCCTTGTAGAGATACTCGGCGCCGGCGGCGAAATTGCGGGTGATCAGGTAATCCGCGCCGAACCCGATCTGATAGATGTCCTTCTCGAGCGGGGACTGCTTGTAGTCCTCGTTCTCGTAGGCGATCGTCCCGTTCAGGATCAGGTTGCGCAGCAACTCATGGTGAGCGATCAGCGCGATGTCGGTCGAGAGCCGCGAGGAGCCGCCGGTGCTGGAAGGCAGGAAGTCGCGGGAGCCGACGAGCTGCAGCGTCGACAGCGTTGTCACGTTCCAGGTCAGCCCGATATCGGCCGAGACGCCGTCCTCGTCGTCGAAGGCGTCGTTCTTGTAGGCCTGCTTCACGTAGCCGATGCTGGCCTCGCCGAACAGGATCGAGGTGAAGTCGACGCTGGTACCGACCCGCAGGCCGTACTTCTCGGAATCCTGCTCGTTACCGCCCGGGCTCGGGTTGTCGTAGTTGTAGAACAGGTAGTCGGCCTGGGTGAACAGGCCCAGCCGCGGCGACAGGGCGTAGGTCAGGCGCAGGTTGCCGCCGTATTCCTGGCGGTTGCGGTAGTCCTGGTCGATCGTCACGCCGCCGATGTTGAACGAGTCCCAGTCGTACAGACGATAGACCAGGTTGCCGGACAGGGCGATCCGGTTGAAGCGGTGCTGGTAGCCACCGGTCGCCGAGTACAGGTCGTACTCGACCACGTCGCCCTCACCGACCGTGATCCGGTCGTTGTCGTCCTTGCCCTCGTGCAGATGGTCGTAGGAGATCTCGCCGCGGAACGCGCCGGCCGAGGAAACGTCGTAACGCCCACCCAGATCCAGACCGTAATCCGTGAAGTCGTTCTCGTCCTGTTCCAGATACTTGGCCGCATTCAGATAGGCGGAAGCTTCGAGCCGGTGGCGCGACCAGTCGGTGACCATGTTGATCCTCGGGGTCAGGCCGAAGATGATGTCATCCTTCTCGTTGTTCTGGGTCGCGTTGACGTTGCTGTCATACGAGACCGAGGCGTCGATGCTCGGGAAGAAGTAGAAGGAGCCACGCCGGATGCCCAGAGGGTCATAGTCGGGCCGCGGGCGATCCTGCACCGCCACGTTCGGATCGACCTCCTGACCGCCGATCTGGTAGGCCCGGTTGTCCAGCGCCTGCTGGGCCTCCCCGATCGCACCGGTATCCTGGGCCGACGCCATGCCCGACAGCACGACAAGGGCACCCAGGGCCGTGGTGGTCAGCAACGTCCAGCGCATCGGGGCCATCCTCTACCCTTGGTCACTTCCGGCAAGAATCAACCGGAAGCGCATTGAAGTAAGCGTCCGGGGAACAACCGCCGGTGCATCTCGATCGCACGTTCTTTAGACATCGGACGACGGCGCTGACAACCGACACCACCCCCGTCTATAGCGGGAGCAGGGCGCTCCGGCATGCTCCGGACGACGGTTGTGGTGGCCAGGCAACAAGCTGCCGCCGGACCCGCGGCATTAATTCTACAAGGTGAGACGGCGTTGCTGGGAAAGCTGTTCCGCAAGAGCCGTGAACGCGAGGAAGCCGGGCCGGTCGGTCCCTCGGTCGGCGGGAGGCCGCCGCGCCTGCCCCGCGGCATCCGTATCTACGCCATCGGCGATGTCCATGGGCGCCTGGGCCTGCTCCGGAAGCTGGAGGGGATCATCGCCGCCGACCACCATGCCCGCGGCGACAGCTGCCAGCCCTGGATCGTCTATCTCGGCGACTATGTCGACCGCGGCGCTGAGAGCCGGCAGGTCATCCAGCATCTGATCGACGGTCCCCCCGAAGGGTTCGAGGCGATCCACCTGCTCGGAAACCACGACCTGTGGTTGCGCGAGTTCCTGGAGGATCCGGCCTACGGGCCCAGCTGGTACAAGCATGGCGGCGACGCCACCCTCTTGAGCTACGGGGTCCGGATGGACCCGTCGAAAAGCGAGGAAGCCCGTTTCAAGGAAGCCCAGCTCGCCATGCGCGGCCGCGTCCCGCACGAGCACCGCCGCTTCCTGAGCGGCCTGGAGCTGGGGTTCTCGATCGGCGACTATTTCATGGTCCACGCCGGGATCATGCCGAGCAAGCCGTTCGACCAGCAGAGCGTCGAGGACCTGCTCTGGGTGCGCGAGCCGTTCCTCAGCCACGACAACGAGCTGGCGAAGGTCGTGGTGCATGGCCACACGGTCGAGGACCGCCCGACGGAGCGCCGCCACCGCATCGGCATCGATACCGGGGCCTGCTGGACCGGCATGCTCAGCGCGCTCGGCCTGGAGGAGGATCAGCGCTGGTACCTGCAGACCGGCGCCGACGGCGGCTCGTGACCGGAAGCGCCCTGGCGTTGCCCCGGGCGACGTACTGCACCAAAATCGGGGCATGAGCTCCTCGACGATCCACCGATTCCACCGTCTGGGCGCGCGCCACGCCTGGATGGCGCTCTCCTTGTTCTTGCTGGTGGCCGGCATCATCCCGGCCGCGATGGCTCAGGCACCGCCTTCCCTGCCCGGGCTGGATGGCTCGGGCGATTCCGCCGATGCGGCCAAGCCGGTCGACGCCCAGTCGATCGAGGACGCGATCGCGGTGCTGGAAGATCCGGCGAAGCGGGCGGAGATGACCGAACTGCTGCGCACGCTCCTGGTGGCCCAGCGCAGCCAGGAGGCGCCGGCTCCCGATACCGCGCTCGAACAGGGATTGGACGCGCTGGACGACCGGCTGGCCCGGGTCAGCGAGGTCTTCCTGGACGTGGGCGGCTCCCTCGACAACGTCCCGGCACTGGTGGAATGGCTGCAGATCCAGGTCAGCAAGAGCTGGCGGCAGGGTTCCTGGACGGACGAGCTGTTCTGGCTGGGGATGGTGTTCCTGGCCGGCCTCCTGGCGATGCTGGTCACGCATCTGGCCGTGCGCCGCTATTTCGGAACCTATCTGACCGGGGTTCCCGACCGCTCCACCAACGGCCTCACCCGCCGCGTCCTGCGCGTGGTCCTGGGAGCGATACCCCAGTTCGTCTTCATCCTCATGGTCCTGCTGGCCCTGGGCCTCAGCCCCGGCGATCCCGTGGTGCGGGAGATCGCGCGCACCGTGGCGTTCGGGATGCTGGCCTACGCGCTGGTCCTGGTGATCGCACGCTTCCTGTTCGCGCCGCGGACCGCCAACTTCCGGGTGCTCCCGGTCGAGGACCACACCGCCTGGCGCGCCTTCCGCCGCCTGCGCATCCTGGCGTTCCTGGCGATCTGGGGCGGCGTCCTGCTGGAGACCGCGCGCATCCTGGGGATGCCCTGGACGCTGCACAGCTTTCTCACCCACACCGTCTACGCCATCCTCGCCCTGCTCGCGATCGTGACCGTGCAGCAATGGCGCGTCCCCATCGCCCGGGGGATCAGCGCGCTCGGCCAGAACGGCAACGGCACCTTGGTGCGCTTTCTCACGCCCGGCCGACTGGCGGCAGGCTGGCACGTCATCGCGACCGCCTGGATCGTGGTGCTCTATTTGGTGTGGGCGCTGGCGATCCCGGGCGGCTTCCAGCTTCTGGCCCGCGGGACCCTGGTCACGGTCGTGGCCTTCATCGTCGCCCGTCTCATCCTGATGCGGGTGGAGGTGGAACCCGCCGCCGCGACGCCGGAGGGGCCGGACCATCCGGTCGACGAGGCCGAGAAGGCCGAGGGCGAGCCGGGCCGGATCGAGAAGCTCGGGCCGGCCGCCCGGGGCGGGCTGGCGCTGGCCATCCGGCTGGTGGCCCTGCTGGTGGTGGCGGAAGCCTGGGGCCTGGGACTGTTTCCCTGGCTGGTGAGCGGTGGCGGCAACGAGTTCCTGCGGACCGCCGCCAAGCTGGTGATCATCGCGATCGCCGCGGCCGTGGCCTGGAAGCTGATCACCGCCGCGCTGACCCGGTCGGTCGAGGCCAAGGACGAGGCCGGCAACCTGCGCTACAGCGGCCGGACCCGGACCCTGCTGCAGATCGTGCGGAACCTTCTGCTGGCCCTCATCGTTCTGATCGTCCTGATGCTGGTCCTATCGGAGATCGGCGTGGATGCAGGCCCGCTGCTGGCCGGCGCCGGCGTGATCGGCCTGGCGATCGGCTTCGGCTCGCAGAAGCTGGTGCAGGACGTGATCGGCGGGTCGTTCATCCTGCTCGGCGACACGATCCGCGTCGGGGATGTCGTCGACCTGAGTGGCAAGGCAGGCGTGGTGGAGGCCCTGAGTATCCGTACGGTGACATTGCGCAGTTATAATGGCGATGTGCACACCGTGCCCTACGGCTCGATCGATGTCGTCACTAACCTCACCCGTGACTTCTCCTTCGCGGTGTTCGAGATCGGGATCGACTACGACACCAACGTCGACCAGGCGATGGAGATCATGCGGGAGGTTGGTGACACGATGCGCCTCACTTGGCCCTGGTACCGGAAGATGGTGCAGCCCCTGGAGATCGCCGGCGTCGACCGCCTGGCCGACAGTGCGGTGATCATCAAGGCCCGGATCAAGACGAGGCCGGGCGACCAGTGGGAAATCATGCGCGAGTACCAGCGCCGCCTGCGCCTGCGCTTCGCCGAGCTGGGGATTTCCTTCCCCTACCCCGCCCGCCAGATCGTCATCCGCGATTCCGGCAATGCGGCCCCTGCATCGAGCGAAGCGGTCCAAGCGGCGGCGGGCAGCGCGTGAGCCGGCCGCCTCGGGTTCTGGGCCATTGGCCGCGCGTGGCCGCGGCCGGTGTCGTCTTCCTGCTCGCGGCCTGCAGCAAGGAGGGCGAGGATGACCTGCCGCTGCTGGAGACCGGTCCGGGCATCCCCTACGAGGTGGAGTTCGAGGGACCGATCAGCGACGAACTGGCGCCGATGCTGGAGCGGGCCTCGGATGCCAAGCGCGGGGAGGACGACCCGCCGGCCGACGAACTGGTCCTGACCCAGCGGGCCCTGAAGGATGTCGACAACCTGACCCGGGCGATGCAGTCGCTGGGCTATTACGACGGCACGGTCCGGTGGCGGATGGAGGAGGCGGAGCCCGAGGCGGAGACGTCCTCCGCCAACGGAGTGCCCGTGGCGGAGCCAGGCCCCACCGGCGAGGGACCCGAGACGGCCGAGGAGGAGCCCGACCCGCGCGTTCTGATCTTCACCCTCGACCCTGGCCAGCGCTACCGGCTCGGGCAGATCCGGCTCGATGCTACCGGTGAGGACGCTGCCGCAACGAAGCTCCCTTCGCTGGCCGATCTCGGGCTGAAGGAAGGAGAGCCCGTCGACGCCCAGCAGATCCTGGACGTGGAGCAGCGGCTGGTCCGGATCCTTCGCGAGCAGGGACATCCCTTCGCCAAGACGGGCCAGCGGCAGGCGCAGATCGACCGCGCGGCCGGGACGCTCGACCTTACCTTGTCCATCGAGCCGGGGCCGCTGGCGGAATTCGGCGAGATCACGCTCACCGGCATCGAAGGGATCGACGAGAATTTCCTGCGCGCGCGGCTGGCGGTGCACGAAGGCGAGCGCTTCGATCCAAGGCTGCTGGCCGAATCCCGGACGTCGCTGATCGACACCCAGCTCTTCTCGACTGTCCGGATCCGGACTCCTGAGCAACTCGACCCGACCGGCCGCCTGCCGGTGACCTTCGAGGCCACCCAGCGGCCGCCGCGGTCAATCGCCGCCGGCGCCAGCTACCGCACCGACGAGGGACCCGGCGTCTCTGCCTCCTGGGAGCACCGCAACTTCTTCGGCGCAGGCGAGCGCGTCGCCGTGAACGGGCTGATCTCGGCCGACCGCTACCTGCTGGGCGGCCAGTTCCGCAAGCCGGACTTCCTGGCGCGCAACCAGAGCCTGCTGATCGATTCGGCCCTGCAGCACGAGGACGTCGAGGCCTATACCAGCGACTCCTTCCAGATCGGGGCCGCGATCGAGCGGCAACTGGCCGACAATCTCGTCGGCACCCTCGGCATCAGCTACCGGCTGTCCAATGTCGAGCAGGCGGGAGAGCGGGAAACCTATGGTTTGCTGTCGTTTCCGGCGAGCCTGGACTGGGACACCACCGACGACCTGCTCGATCCGACCTCCGGCGGCCGGCTGGTCCTGAACGCGGGACCGTACTTCGATACGCTTGGCTCCGGCGCCATGTACGTAAAGGCGCGCGGCACCTACAGCCACTATTTCCGGCTGACCGAGGACCGCAGCTTCGTGCTGGCATTGCGCGGTTCCGTCGGCACGATCACCGCCGACAACCTGGACGACGTGCCGCCGGACGAGCGCTTCTATGCCGGCGGCGGCGGCTCGGTGCGCGGCATCGGCTACCAGCTGGCCAGCCCGCTCGATTCCAACAATGACCCGGTCGGCGGCCTCTCCCTGGTCGAGATCAACACCGAGTTGCGCTGGCGGATGACCGAGACGATCGGCCTGGTCGCCTTCGTGGATGCGGGCTCGGCCTTCCAGGACGCGGTGCCGTTCTCCGGCGGCGACCTGCGGGTCGGCACCGGCCTTGGCGCCCGCTACTACACGCCGATCGGGCCGGTCCGGCTGGACGTCGCGGTGCCGGTCGATCCGCGCAGCGGCATCGACGACGCCTACCAGATCTATGTCAGCATCGGGCAGGCCTTCTAGAACCTGGGGTCGGCGTCCTCCGGGAACGCCTCGACATCCCGCCAAAGCGCCATAACTGGTAGCACACGCAGGATGTGTTACCATGTGGTAATGTTTGTCCGAAGGAGGGCGTCTGTTGAAGTGGCTGCGTCGCGGCGCGACGATCATCGGTGTGGTTCTGGCGGTGCCGCTGGTCCTTCTGGCCGTCGTGTGGGGCGCAGTGCAGCTCGGTCCGGTCCAGGCATGGCTGGCCGGCAAGGTCCAGGAACTGACCGCCGGCACCGACAGCGAGGTCCGGATCACCGGGCTCAGCGGCGGGCTGCCGTTCTCGCCGCGGATCGAGAAGCTGACGGTCGCGGACAAGCAGGGCGTCTGGCTCGAAGCCGAGGACCTGCGCCTGCAGATCGCCTGGACCCAGCTGTTCGGCGGCCGCATCCACGTCGACGAGGTCGGCGCCGGCCGGGTCGCGGTCCTGCGCACGCCGGTCTCGACCGCGCCTGAGCCGCCGCCCGAGCCATTCTCCCTGCCCGATCCGGCCAGCCTGCCGAACTCGATCCCGGCCGTGTCGGTCGATCGCCTGCAGGTCGACCGGATCGAGCTTGCCGAACCGGTCCTGGGCGAGGCCGCCGTTCTCACCCTCAACGGCTCGCTCGCCGCGGCCGACGACGGCTCGACCCTCGACACCAGGCTCGACCTACAGCGGATCGACGAGAACGATCTGAGCCTGACGCTGGCCAGCGTCGTGGACCTGGCGGCGCGGCGCCTGAACGTCGACCTTTCCGGCAGCGAGACCGGCGGCCTGATCGCCAAGCTCACCGGCCTGCCCCAGGCGGGCGACCTGAAGCTCGACCTGCATGGCCAGGGGCCGCTCGACGACTGGCAGGGCAAGCTGGCGCTGGACCTGGCCAACGTGGCCGCGGCCGACGCCGATCTTCACCTGGGCGTTGCCGAGCAGGCCTCGATCGGGATCGACGCCCGGGTCCGTCCCGCGGAGAGCGTCCTCCCCGACGGGGTGGGGCCGCTGGTGGGCAAACAGCCGACCCTGGCGCTGGCCGCCTCGATCGGCCCCGACGGCTCAATCTCGCTGGAGCGCCTGGAAGCGGTGCTGGCCGCGGCGAAGCTGGACGGCTCCTTGCGCATTCCGGCCGAACAGGGCGCGCTGGAAGGCTCGATCGTCGCCGCCATCCCGGACCTGGAGCCCCTTTCCACGCTCGCCGCCACGCCCCTGGAAGGGGCGCTGCAGGCCACGATCGCCTTGAGCGGCACGCATGACCGCCCGGCGGTGAAGCTGGAGCTGCAGGGCGACCGGCTGGGGATGGATCGCCTGCAGCTGGCCGAGCTCACCACCGATCTGAACCTGGCCGCCAATTCGGCCCTGGGCGAGCCGCTGGAAGGTGGCGACTTCCAGCTGGAGGTCCGCGCCGTCGGCCTGGACCTGGCCGATGCGCCGCTGCCCGAGGACAGCGAGATCACCCTGGCCGCGAGCGGATCCGCCGACCGGGACGGCCATGTCCTGATCGAGACGCTCAACGCCGCCGGCCTGGGCGCTACCCTGAACGGCCATGCCGACCTGGATACCGCCAGCCTTGCCGGCGAGGCGACGCTTCAGGGCAACGTCCCCTCCCTGGCCAAGCTCGCGGCGTTCCTGCCCGAGCCGTGGCGCGGCCTGGGCGGCATGGCCGCCCTCGACCTGAAGCTGGCGTCGACCGCAGCCGGCGCCGGCGATGCGACCAGCGGCCTGACGCTGACCATGAGCGATCTCGAAGGCATTCCGCCGGAGTTCGAACCGCTGGTGGGCGACCAGGTGCGCGTCCAGGCTGATGCGGTGGTCGAGCGGGGCCGCCACGTCACCTTGAGCAACCTGTCTGCGAGCACCCGGGCGATTTCCCTGGATGGCCAGGGCGAGATCGATCTCGATGGTGGCCCGCTCGGCCTGCAGATCGATGGCGCCATGGCCGATCTCGGCGCGCTGACCGAGCTTGCCGGCATGCCCTTGTCCGGCCGGGTGGACCTGACGGTGCGCGCGGACGGGACGCTGGAGGCTCCAAATGGAGCGCTGTCGCTGGATGTCGCCGATCTGGGCGGCTTGCCGGAGGACCTGGAGGCGCTGCTCGGATCCGCGCCGTCGATCGAGGCCCAGGCGGCCCGGCAGGCGGACGGTACCCTTCAGCTGACCGATCTGCTCGTGCAGACCGCCACGGCGAAGGTGACCGGCGCCGGCAGCTTCATTCCGCAGACCGGCGCGGTCCAGGCCAAGCTTGAGGGCGACGCCCAGGACCTGGGGTTCCTGCAGCGCTGGATCGGCGGAGAGCCGCAGGGGCAGGCGAGGCTGCAGGTCGATGCCGACGGCACGATCGAGCAGCCGGTGGCGAGCCTGTCGTTCCGCGCAGGCGGGCTGTCCGGCCTTCCGGACCAGTTCGCCGATCTGGTGGGCGACGAGGTGACGCTGGACACCAATGCCGCGGTGGTCCCCGCCGAGACGGGCGACGGGCGCACGGCTCGCCTGGAGAGCCTGAAGCTGCAGGCCGGAGCCGCCGACCTGACCGGCAGCGGGACGTTCGGCCTGGACGACCAGGCCTTGAGCGCGGACCTGCGGCTCGAAGTCCCCGACCTTTCCAAGGCATCGGCCGCAGCCGCGACCGAACTCGCCGGCAGCCTGGCCCTCGACGCCAGGATCGGGGGTGACCTGGCGCAGCCTACCGCTGAGCTGCACCTGGCCGGCCAGGACGTGGAGGCTGCCGGTCGACCGCTCGGCCGGGTCACCGCCGATGTGAACGCCCGCGACCTGATCGCGTCTCCCGAAGGAACGCTGGCCCTGGCGGTGATGGCCGACCAGACCCCGCTCACCCTGGAAACCGGCTTTCGCAAGGAAGACAGCCTGGTCGCCTTGAGCGGCATCCAGCTGCGTGGGCCGGGCGGGCTGCGCCTGGATGGCGAACTCACCGCCGATACCGCGAAGCCATCGGCGACGGGCAGGCTGGCAGGCGGGGTCCAGGAGCTGGCCGGATTGCAGCCCCTCACCGGACAGGCGCTGCGCGGCCAGGTGAAGCTGGACCTGCGGGTGGACGATTCGTCCGGGCAGTCGGCCACCGCCACGGTGAACGGCAGCTCGATCGCCGTGCCCGGGATCATCGAGCTTAGCGGCATGGACCTGCAGGCGAGCCTTTCCGACCTGCTCGGCCAGCCGACGATCGATGCCCGGCTGGTTGCCCGGGACCTCATCCGGCAGGACGTGAATCTTCCCCGCACCACCGTGCAGGCCCAGGGCCCGCTCGACGCGCTGAAGGTCACCCTTGCCACCCGCGGCGACGCGTACTTCCCGCTTCAGCTGGATGCAGCCACCACGATCCGCCGGAGCGGCGAGACGATCACCGTGGACCTGACCAGGCTCGATGGCAGCCTGGCCGACCGGCCCCTCGAGCTCCAGCAGAACGCCAGGATCGAGCTCGGCCCGCAGAGGACGGCGCTGTCCGGGCTGGACCTGCGCTACGACGAGGCGCGGCTGGCGGGTGACGCGCTCCTGGCGGGCAACCGCGCCGAAGGGTCGCTGCGCCTGAGCGACCTGCAGCTGGGCTCGCTGGAACGATTCGGCGCGCCGCAGCTGATGGGTACCCTGAACGCCGAGATCGACCTGGCCGGCACGACCAAGGCGCCGCAGATCACCTTGAGCGCCGCCGGACGCGGGCTGGGCGTGCAGGGTGTCGCCGGCTCCGCCAGTGCGCCCCTGGACCTGGACCTGAACGCCAGGACCACCGGAGAGCGCGTCAGCGGCACCCTCGATCTCAGCGGCATGGGCGACGATCCGCTCCGGCTGACGGTGGACGCGCCGCTGCAGCTGGCGCTGCAGCCGTTCGCCTTCGACCTGCCCGAGAGCGGGCGGATCGACGGCGGGCTGGACGGCTCGCTGGACCTGGCGCGGGTGGCACGCTTTGCCGCCCTGGACGGGCAGCGGATCGATGGCAGGCTGACCAGCGACCTGCGCTTCACCGGCACGATCGCCCAGCCCCGGGCCAGCGGCAGCCTGAAGCTGAACGACGTCGCGTTCGCCGACACGTCGAGCGGCGCGTCGGTGCGCAACCTCAACCTGACCCTGCAGGCGGAGGGACAGCGGATCCGGATCACGCAGCTGACCGCGACCGACGGGGGCTCCGGGCGGGTCGACGGCACCGGCCAGATCGACCTGGGCAGCCCGCGCATCCCGTTCCAGACCTCGCTGACCATGACGGACTTCCGCCCGCTCTACCGCGACGACCTGCTCGTGGAGCTGGGCGGCACCCTGGAGGTCCGAGGCAACAACAGGGCGGCGGACGTGGTGGGCCGCTTCCGGGTCAACCGGGCGGAAGTCTCGATCGCCGGCAACGGCTCCGGGGGCGGCGGCAGCATCCCGGTCATCGAGGTCGACGACGGCAGCGACCCGGCGGCGAATGGCGGGAGCGGGCCGACGGTGCCGTACGAGGTCGACCTGGACGTCGTGGTCGACATGCCGGAGCGGGTCTTCGTGCGCGGCCGCGGCCTGGATTCCGAATGGGGCGGAAGCATCCAGGTCGAGGGGACCGCCAGCAAGCCGGTGGTGGTCGGCCAGATCGAGGTGAAGCGCGGCTTCCTGAACTTCCTGGATCGGCGCTTCGACATCACCACCGGGAAGGTGACCCTGGACGGCGCGGTGCCGCCCGATCCGGAGATCGACCTGGAGGCGTCGTTCGAGGCGGATTCACTTACCGGCATCATGAAGGTCACCGGCCGCGCCTCCGATCCCAACCTGGAACTCACCAGCGAGCCGGCACGGCCGCAGGACGAGATCATGGCGGCGATCCTGTTCGGCCGGGATGTCTCGCAGATCACCCCGGTGCAGGGCCTGCAGCTCGCGGCGGCCCTGAACGAACTGCGCGGCGGCGGTGGCGCCAGCCTGCTGGACACCGTGCGCAGCAATCTCGGCATCGACACGCTGGATTTCGGCGGCGACGGCGCCGACGACGCCACGGTCAAGGCCGGCAAGTACCTGTCCGACGACGTGTTCCTCCAGGTCGAGCGGGGCGTGGCGCCGGGTTCGGGCAAGGCCACGGTCGAGGTGGAGGTGGTTCCGAACGTGACGGTGCAGACCGAGGTCACCGAGGACTCGCAGACCGGGTTCGGCGTGCAGTGGAAGTACGACTACTGAGCCGGCGCCTGCTGGTTCAGGGGACGCCGGTCACCGGGCCAGGGTCGGGACCGACGCCACCAGTTGCCGGGTATAGGGATGCTCCGGGTCGGCGAACAGCCGTTCGGGAGCCCCTTCCTCGACCACCTCGCCCCCTGCCATGACGGCGACCCGGTCGGCGATCGCTTCCACCACCGCCAGATCGTGGCTGATGAAGACGTAGGTCAGGCCATGCCGGGCCTTGAGGTCGGCCAGGAGGCGCAGGACCTGGGCCTGGACCGACACGTCGAGGGCGGAGACCGGCTCGTCGAGCACGATGATCCTGGCGCCCGCCGCCAGGGCGCGGGCGATCCCGATCCGCTGCGCCTGGCCGCCGGAGAACTCGTGCGGATAGCGGTCGAGGAAGGCCGGGTCCAGGTCGACGGATCGCATCAGTTCGACAAGGCGCGGCTCCCGGGCAGGGGCCTCAAGACCGACCAGGAACCGCAGCGGAACCGAGAGGATCTGCCGGATCGTCTTGCGCGGGTTCAGGGACGATATCGGGTCCTGGAAGACATACTGCACGGTGCTCCCCAGCGCCCGCGGGCCGCCCGCCATGATCTCCGCGACGGGGCGGCCCTCCATCCGGATCGTTCCGCTGGTCGGCTGGACCAGCCCGACCAGGCAGCGGGCGAGCGTGGTCTTGCCGCAGCCGGATTCGCCGACGATGCCCAGCGTCTGCCCGGCCGGCACACCGAGGGAGACGCCCTTGAGGGCATGGACCGCCGAGCGGGACCGGCCGAACCAGGAGGAGCGCCCCGCATAGGTCTTCACGAGGTCGCGGATCTCCACCGCATCCTGGCTCATGGCGCCGCCTCCGCCGCTGCCGGGGCATGAAGGATGTCGCGTGCCCGCCCGAGCACCGGCACGGCGGCGATCAGGCGCTTCGTGTAGGCATGCTCAGGCGCGGCCAGGACCGCGCGGGCGCTGCCTTCCTCCACGATCTCGCCCCGGTACATCACTGCCACCCGCTCGCAGATCCGGCCGATCACCCCGAAATCATGGCTGATGAAGACCACGGCCAGCCGGCGGCGCCGGCGGAGCTCGTCGAGCAGGTCGAGGATCTCCGCCTGAACGGTGACGTCCAGGGCCGTGGTCGGCTCGTCGGCGATGATCAGGTCCGGGTCGTTGGCCAGGGCCATCGCGATCGAGACGCGCTGGCGCTGTCCGCCGGAAATCTCGTGCGGGTAGGCGCTGGCGATCGAGGCCGGATCGGGCAGCTTCACCGCGGCGAACAGGTCGAGCGTCCGCTGACGGGCCTCGGCGCGTGAAGCCGGCTGGTGGGCGCGGATCGCCTCGACGACCTGGTCGCCGATGCGCATCAGGGGATGGAGCGTGGTCAGCGGGTCCTGGAACACATAGGCGATCCGGCCGCCCCGCAGCCGCTGCAGCGCGCCCGGCGGCATCGCCAGTAGGTCGTCGCCACCGAAACGGATGGCACCTGCGCGGATTACGCCTGGCGGCGAGGCCACCAGGCGGGCGATGGAAAGGGCCGTCACCGACTTGCCGGAACCGGATTCGCCGATGATGCCCAGGCATTCGCCGGGCGCCACCTGGAGGCTGACATCCTTCACCGCGTCCACGAGGCCAGCCGGCGTCTCGAACGCGGTGCACAGGCCGGTGACGGCGAGGGCGGCGTCGGGGCCGGTGGAAGCCGCTGGGGCAGCGGCCGGCCGCTCGACCCGGGTCGCGGCGCTCGGGCGGCCCGGCACGCCTGACTTCAGGCGGGGGTCGATCGCGTCGCGCAGGCCGTCGCCGATCAGGTTCATGCTCATCACGATCAGGAACACCACCAGGCCCGGCACCGCGGCGACATGCGGCGCGTTGATCAGCACCTTGCGGCCCTCGCCCAGCATCGAGCCGAGGTCGGCCTGGGGCGGCTGCGAGCCCAGGCCCAGGAAGGACAGGCCGGCGGTCTCCAGGATCATCCAGCCGACCGTGGTCGAGACGGTGATCACGATCACCGGCATGACGTTGGGCAGCACCTCGGTCAGCAGGATCCGGGTGCCGCCCATCCCGGACAGGCGCGCCGCGTCGACGAACTCGCGATGGCGGAGCCCGGCGGTGACGCCGCGCACGTTGCGGGCGAAGAACGGGATGTTGACCACCACCACGGCATAGAGGGCGTTGAGCAGGCCCGGCCCCAGCACGGCCACGATGGCCAGCGCCAGGAGCAGGTAGGGAAACGCCATCAGCGTGTCGATGCCGCGCATGAGCAGGGTGTCGGCGCGGCCGCCGAGGAACCCGGCGACCAGGCCGATCCCGGAGCCGATCACCGCCGCCAGGATCGAGGCGGAGACGCCGATGGCGAGGCTGAGCCTGGTCCCCCAGACCAGGCGGGAGAGCATGTCGCGGCCGAGCGCGTCGGTGCCGAGCCAGGCTCCCTCGCTGAAGGGCGGCAGCAGGCGGCGCGCGGGCTCGGTCGCGTCCGGATCGGCCAATGGCAGGATGGGGGCCGCCAGCACCACCAGGAGGATCAGCCCCAGCAGAACCACCCCGACCGCCGCCAGACGGTTGCGGAACAGGCGGCGGAGGAGGGCCAGGAAGCCGGTCATGCGCCGATCCTGGGGTCGAGCAGCCGCTGCAGCACGTCGGCCAGGAGGTTGAACAGCACGTAGCTCGCCGCCACCACCAGCACGCCGCCCTGGACCAGCAGCACGTCGCGGGTGCCGATCGCGTCGACCAGCATCCGGCCAATGCCCGGCCACTGGAACACGGTCTCGATATAGACCGCACCGCCCAGGACGAACCCGGCCTGGATGCCGATCACCGGGACCACCGACACCATGGCGGCCTTGAGCGCGTGGCGGAATACCACCCGGCGCTCGCTCAGGCCCTTGGCGCGTGCCGTGCGCACGAAGTCCTGGCGCAGCACCTCCAGCATGGCGGAGCGGGTCAAGCGGGCGATCACGCCGGCCGCCACGATCGCCAGCGTCACCGCCGGCAGGACCAGGTGCCAGAGCAGGTCGGGCAGGTCGCCGCCGCCATAGATCGCGTACATCCCGCTCACCGGCAAAAGCCGCCAGCGCACCGCGAACAGCAGGATCAGCAGCAGGCCCAGCCAGAAGGACGGCATCGAGATGCCGATCAGAACCACCAGCGTCACCAGCTTGTCGGCCCAGCCATACTGGCGGACCGCCGAGACGATGCCAGCCAGCAGGCCCAGGATCGAGGCCAGCACCAGGGCGGCGCCGGCCAGGATCAAAGTCGCCGAGAAGCGCTCCAGCACCTCGTCCAGCACCGGCCGGTTCAGGCTGTAGGAGCGGCCGAGGTCGCCGCTCAGCACGTTGCCGAGCCAGGTGACGTACTGGACCGGCAGGCTCCGGTCGAGGCCCAGGTCACGGTTGATCCGGGCGACGTTCTCCGGGGTCGCGTAGGATCCCAGGATCGCCAGCGCCGGGTCGCCCGGGATCAGCGCCATGATCAGGAAGACGATCAGGCTCAGCCCGAACAGCACCGGCACCAGCGCCAGGAGCCGGCCGAGGACATAGCGGCCCATGCCGGTGGAGCCCTATTCCTTGGATACGTCGTCGAGCAGCAGGAAGAAGGACGGCTGCAGCTCGAAGCCCTGCACGGCCGCCGTGGTGACCGCGTTCTGCTTCCAGTGCGCCACGAACGCCCAGGGCGCATCCTCGACGATGATCTGCTGCGCCTGCTTGTAGAGGTCGGCGCGCTCCGCCTGGTCGCTGGTGCGCCGCGCCTGTTCCAGGAGCTTGTCCAGGTCCGGGTTCGAGTAATAGCCGGAGTTGAAGCCGCCATTGGCCGGCTGCGCCTTGGTGCGCAGGGTCAGGTAGGGCAGCGTGTCCGGGTCGTTGGTCATCCAGGCCATCTCGGCCATGTCGGCCTTGCCTTCCAGACCGGGGTTCACGTTGGCGAGGTAGGTGTTCCACTCGTAGGTCTCGATCTTCGCCTCCAGGCCGACCTCCGCCAGGTCCGCCTGGATGGCGGTGCCCATGGCGACGGGATCGAGCATGCCGGACCCGCCCTCGGCCACGTAGAAGGTGAGCTCAGCACCTTCCGCGCCGGCTTCCTTCAGGAGCGCCCTGGCCTTCTCCGGATCATGCGGATAGCCCTCGATCGAGGCGTCGTAGGCCCACTCGAAGGCCGGGGCGATCGGGCCCTTGGCCGGCTCCGCGGTGCCCTGGAGGATGTCGTTGGCGATCGCCTGCTTGTCGATCGCGTAGTTCACCGCCTGGCGGACCCGCTTGTCGGCCAGCGGCCCTTCCCTGGTGTTCAGGATCAGGAACCACAGATGCGGGCCGGCCTGCTCGTAGACTTCAAACTCGTCGGCGCCCTGGAACTGGGTCAGCGCATCCGGCGGCACCTCGACCATGACGTCGATCCCGCCGGACAGCATCTCGGCGGCACGGGTGTTCGGGTCGGTGATCGGACGGAACACCACGGCTTCGAGCTTGGCCGGATCGCCCCAGTAGTCCGGGTTCCGCTCGATCGTCACCTGCCGGTTACCCTGCCATTCCACGAAGCGGAACGGCCCGGTACCCACGGGATTGCGGCCGAACTCCTTGCCCTGCCCGGTCACCGCCTCAGGCGAGACCATCAGCCCGGTCGGGTAGGCCAGGTTGGACAGGAACGGCGCGAACGGCTCGGTCAGGGTGATGCGCACCGTCTGCGGATCGACCGCCTCGACCTTGTCGATCGCGGAGAAGAAGAAGGACAGCGGGAACGGACCGGTATCGGCTGCCGGATGGTTCTCGTCGAGCATCCGCTCGAAGTTGAACTTCACCGCCTCGGCGTCGAACGGGGTGCCGTCGTGGAAGGTGACGCCCTGGCGCAGCTTGAACTCGTAGGTCAGGCCGTCCTCGGAGATCGTCCAGCTCTCGGCCAGCGCCGGCTCGACCTCCAGGGTGCCGGGCTTGTAGCGGACCAGCCCCTCGTAGAGGTTGATCAGGATGCGGAAGTCGTTGGTGGCCGTGCTCACCGCCGGGTCCAGCGAGGCCGGCTCGGCGATCTGACCGACGACCAGCACCTCGTTCGGTATCTGGGCGCCCGCAGGCTTCGCACCCGGCAGGGCCAGAGCCGCAGCCAGCGCGAGGCCGGCGAGGGCGGAGCGAAGTGGGGTCATGAGCTTGCATCCTCTCACGAGGTGATGGTCCGGACGGGCGGCCACCGGGCCTGCGCATCGACGCCGTCCCGAGCCTCCCTGCCAGGCTGAACGCCCAACGCGAGACTTTGTTGCATCGACAAGGACGGTCGGTCAAAGCGGAAAGGTCTTGGCGCGAGACGTTCGGGCGGGCAGAAAATCGGTGGTCGGCGCGCAATCGCCACCCCGGCTGCGCGGGAAACAGCCTGTCTGGCCCCAGCTCCGGCCCCGCAGGACAGGCTGCCCCAAAGGGCTGCGCCACGCCGACTCCCTGGTTCGCGCGCCACCGCGTTTTCCTGCTAGGGTGCGGTCGTGGCGCAGGCGGCAGCGGCCCGGAGAGAGCCGGTTCCCGACGATCATGAGCTGCCGCTCGGGAGCGCAGGCGGGTCTCGGCTCTTTAGTCACCATCCTCCACGGTGGAACGAAAGGATTCAGCATGTGCGGTTTTTGCGGGGAGGCGCGGTTCGATGGTCGTCCGGCCGGAACAGCGGCTACCGAGGCGATGACGGCCGCGCTGGCCCCGCGCGGACCGGACGACAGCGGAATCCTCGCCCGCGGCCGGGTGACCCTTGGCCATCGCCGGCTCAGCATCATCGACCTGTCGGCGCGCGGCGAGCAGCCGATGACCGACCCGGACCTGGGGCTGAGCATCGCCTTCAACGGCTGCATCTACAATTACCGTGAGCTGCGCGGCGAACTGGAGGGGCTGGGCTACAAGTTCTTCTCTGGCGCCGACACCGAGGTGATCCTCAAGGCCTACCACGCCTGGGGCACCGACTGCGTCCAACGCTTCAACGGCATGTTCGCCTTCGCGATCCTGGAGCGGGAAAGCGGGCGGCTCGTCCTGGCCCGCGACCGGTTCGGGATCAAGCCGCTCTACCTGGCGGAGGCCGACGGCGCGCTGATGTTCGCCTCCTCGCTGCCGGCCCTGGTGGCGACCGGCCGGGTCGACACCTCGATCGACCGGGTCGCCCTGCAGTTCTACATGTCGTTCCACGCGGTGGTCCCGCCGCCCTACACGATCCTCAAGGGCGTGCGGAAGCTGCCGCCCGCCACGGTGCGGGTGATCGAGGCGGACGGCAGGAGCAAGGACGAGGTCTACTGGCGCCTGAGCTACGACCGCTCCGAGGCGGACGAGACCCGTTCGGCGGAGGAATGGCGCGATCTGGTGCTCGAGGAGTTCCGCAGCGCCGTGAAGCGCCGCACGGTCGCCGACGTGCCGGTGGGCGTCCTCCTCTCCGGCGGCCTGGATTCCAGCCTGATCGTCGGCCTGCTGGCGGAAGGCGGCAAGAAGGAGCTGGAGACCTTCTCGATCGGCTTCGAGGCGGCGAATGGCGAGAAGGGTGACGAGTTCCGCTATTCCGACCTGATCGCCCAGCATTACGGCACCCATCACCACCAGATCTTCATTCCCGAGCGGGAGATGATCGAGAACCTGCCGGGGGCGATCCGGGCGATGTCGGAGCCGATGGTCTCCTACGACAACGTCGCCTTCTACCTGTTGTCCCGCGAGGTCTCCAAGCGGGTGAAGGTGGTCCTGTCCGGCCAGGGCGCCGACGAGGTCTTCGGCGGCTACCACTGGTATCCGCCCCTGGTCGGCTCCAACGACCCGGTCGGCGAATACGCCAAGCGCTTCTTCGACCGCGACCATGACCGGCTGGGCCGCCACCTCTCGCCGGACTGGCAGATCGAGGCGGACGAGGCGCGGGCCTTCGTCGCCGCGCATTTCGCGCTGCCCGGAGCCGACGACCCGGTGGACAAGGCGCTGCGGCTCGACAGCTCGGTCATGCTGGTCGACGATCCGGTCAAGCGGGTCGACAACATGACGATGGCGTTCGGCCTGGAGGCACGGGTGCCGTTCCTCGACCACCACCTGGCGGAGCTTTCCGGGCGGATCCCCTCCCGGCACAAGCTTGCCCAGGGTGGCAAGGGCGTGCTCAAGGAGGCGGCGCGCCAGGTGATCCCGCATGGGGTCATCGACCGGGAGAAGGGCTACTTCCCGGTGCCGAGCCTGAAATACCTGGAAGGCTCCCGCCTCGACTTCGTGCGCGATGCGCTGTCCAGCCAGGCCGCCCGCGAGCGCGGCCTGTTCCGCCAAGACTATCTGGACAGCCTCTATGCGGATCCCCGTTCCGCGATCACCCCCCTGCGCGGCTCGGAGCTCTGGCAGGTGGGACTCCTCGAACTCTGGCTGCAAGAGCACGGGATCTGAGCGACCGATGAAGGACACCGACCTCACGGCGACCAAGGAAGCGTCGATCGATTGCGGCTGGGGCTGCCTGCTGTTTGGCCAGACCTTCGATCATCCCGAGCGTCTGGCCGAGGTGATGCGGGCGGAGGCGCCAGAGCGCCGCGACGTCGCCATCTACGTCAATGATCCGCATGTCGTGCTGGCGCTGGCACCGCACGAGATGTTCCTGGATCCCTCCCACACCTACCGGCTGGACCTCACGGTCCACCGGCCGGGCCTTCGTCCGACCGCCGGGTTCCGGATCCGCAAGCTGGCGGCGCCGATGGACGTGGACGAGGTCAACCGGATCTATGGCGCCCGGCAGATGGTGCCGATCCGGCCGGACTTCTTCGAGGGCCCGCACGAGGCCGACGGGATCTTCGTGCTGGTGGCGGAGGACGAGTTCAACGGCCGGGTCCTGGGCACGGTCATGGCGATCGACCATGCGACCGCTTTCGGCGATCCGGAGCGCGGCTCCTCGTTCTGGTGCCTCGCCGTGGATCCGCAGGCCACGCAGCCAGGCATCGGCGAGGGACTGGTTCGAGCCGCGGTCGAGCATCTGGCGCAGCGCGGCGCCGCCTTTACCGACCTCACCGTCCTGCACGACAACGACCAGGCGATCGCGCTCTACGACAAGCTGGGCTTCGTCCGGGTCCCGTTCTTCACGATGAAGCGCAAGAACCCGATCAACGAGCGGCTGTTCACCGGCCCCTCCCTGGAAGCCGACCTCAACCCCTATGCGCGGATCATCGTGGACGAGGCCCGCCGCCGCGGCATCGACGTCAGCGTCACCGATGCGGAGGGCGGCTTCTTCCGGCTGTCTCTGGGAGGACGATCCATCCATTGCCGCGAAAGCCTGACGGAGCTCACCACCGGCGTCGCGGTCAGCATCTGCGACGACAAGGCGGTCACCCGCCGGATCGTGGAGGCGGCCGGGGTGGCGGTGCCCGAGCAGATCGAGGCAGGCGACCGGGCGAAGATCTCGGACTTCCTGTCGATGCATGGCAGCGTCGTCGTGAAGCCGGCCCGCGGCGAGCAGGGGCGCGGCATCGCGGTCGGGCTGGAAACCCTGGAGGCGACCGAGGCGGCGATCGAGGTGGCGCGCCGGCACTGCGACCGGGTCCTGATCGAGCGGCGCGCCGAGGGCGAGGATCTCCGCCTGGTGATCATCGGCTTCAGGCTGGTGGCTGCCGCCGTCCGCCGCCCGGCCCGGGTGGTGGCGGATGGGCGGAGCTCGCTGCGCGACATCATCCGTGCCCAGAGCCGCCGCCGCGCCGCCGCGACGGGCGGCGAGGCCACCATCCCGCTCGACGAGGAGACGCTGCGCTGCGTCAAGGCGGCCGGCTACCAGCTGGAGGACGTGCCGGCGGAGGGCACCGAGATCCAGGTGCGCCGCACCGCCAATCTTCACACCGGCGGCACCATCCACGACGTCACCGACCTGGTGCATCCGCGCCTGGTGGAGGCCGCGATCCGCGCCGCGCGCGCGATCGACATCCCGGTGGTCGGGATAGATTTCATGGTGCGCTCGCCCACCGAGCCGGACTACGTCTTCATCGAAGCCAATGAGCGGCCCGGGCTCGCCAATCACCACCCGCAGCCGACTGCGGAGCGGCTCATCGATCTGCTTTTCCCCAACTCGGTTCCTGCTTCCGTCCGGCAGGCGACTTTCTTTGACCGGAGCCAAGATGCCGCGACTGGCGATCGACACTGAGTATCTGGCAGCGCAGCTGGCCCGGCTCCTCGACATTCCAAGCCCGACGGGCTTCACCGACACGATCGTGCGCGAGCTTTGCGCGGAGCTCGAGGGCCTCGGCCTCTCCCCGACCCTGACCCGCCGCGGGGCGGTCCGGGCGGTGCTGAACGGCCGCGAGAGCCGCCCTGCCCGCGCGATCGTTTCCCATCTCGACACGCTCGGGGCCCAGGTGAAGCAGCTGAAGGAAAACGGTCGCCTGGAGCTGGTGCCGATCGGCACCTGGTCGGCCCGCTTTGCCGAGGGGGCCCGGGTGACGGTATTCACCGAGGGCGGCTACCTGCGCGGCACGATCCTGCCCCTTAAGGCGTCCGGCCACATCTTCAACGAGGAGGTGGACACGCTGCCGGTCGGCTGGTCCCATGTGGAACTGCGCCTGGACGCCGGGGTCCGCAACCGGACCGAGCTGGTCCAGCTGGGCGTCGAAATCGGCGACATCGTCGCGATCGATCCCCAGCCGGAATTCGTCAAGAACGGCTACATCGTCTCCCGCCATCTCGACGACAAGGCCGGTGTGGCCCTGATGCTGGCGGCCCTCAAGGCGCTGCTCGCCCAGCCGCAGCGACCGCCGGTCGATGTCCATTTCGTCTTCACCATCGCCGAGGAAGTCGGCGTGGGCGCCTCCTCCGCGTTGACCGCCGACGTCGCCGCCGTCGTGGCGGTGGACAATGGCACGACCGGTCCTGGCCAGAACTCGTCCGAGTTCGGCGTCACCATCGCGATGGCCGACCAGACCGGCCCGTTCGACTACCACCTGACCCAGTCTCTGGTGCGCCTGTGCCGGGACGAGGACATCCGCTACCAGAAGGACGTGTTCCGCTACTACCGCTCCGACGCGGCCTCCGCGATCGTTGCCGGCCACGACGTGCGCAACGCCCTGGTGACCTTCGGGGTCGATGGGTCGCATGGCTACGAGCGCATCCACATGCATGCGCTCCGCTCGGTCGCCGAGCTTCTCACCGCTTATGTCCTGAGCCCGATCGAGTTCCGGCGCGATGCGGTGGAGACGGCGCACGGCATGAAGGGCTTCACCCGGCAGCCGATCCCCGAGGAGATGGCGCAGGAGGCGGACGAGCCGGTCGGCCACAGCTGACCCGGTTCTGGAGAGGGGGCTGGCTGCTCGAAGGGACACCGTCAGGGTTGGCTGGGCCGCTGCCGCTCACCGGTGAGGCATGGCTCGGACACCGGCCGGGCCGAATCGGGCCGGCTGCGCCAAGTCCGGGACCGGCCGGTCGCCCGATGCCTCCTCCCTGGCGAGGTCGCGCAGGATCGGACAGTCGGGGCGATCATCACCGTCGCACTGGGACGCCAGGGTGGCGAGTGCGGCCATCATCGCCTGCAACTCGTTGATCTTGGCCTGCAGCTCCGCGATATGGGCCTGTGCCAACTTCTTCACGTCGGCGCTCGCCCGCGCCTGATCCTGCCAGAGCGCCAGCAGCCCGCCGATCTGCTCCACGGTGAAGCCCAGGTCTCGGGCGCGGCGAATGAAGCGCAGTGTGTGGACGTCCCGCGCGTCGTAGTGGCGGTAGCCGGCTTCCGAACGCGCCGCCTTTCCGATCAGACCGGTGCTTTCATAGTAGCGGATCATCTTGGCGGACACGCCCGACGCCCGGGCCGCTTCCCCGATATTCATCATCCGTCTGGCTCCTCGTTCTCCATGGCGCGCGCCGTCCGCCCATCCCACCGGGACCGCTGGCTTCAGGCGGCGGCCGACGGCGGCTGGAAATGTCGCAGGCGCAAGGCGTTGCCCAGGACGAACACGCTGGAAAGCGCCATCGCGCCGGCCGCCAGCACCGGCGAGAGGAGCGTCCCGTTCAGCGGGTAGAGCACGCCCGCCGCGACCGGGATCAGCACGACGTTATAGGCGAACGCCCAGAACAGGTTCTGCTTGATGTTGCGGATCGTCGCCTTGGACAGGGCGATGGCGTTCACCACCCCCTGCAGGTTTCCGGACATCAGCACCACGTCGGCGCTCTCGATCGCCACGTCGGTGCCGGTGCCGATCGCCAGGCCGACATCGGCCTTTGCCAAGGCCGGGGCATCGTTGATGCCGTCGCCGACAAAGGCGACCGTCCGGCCGCCCTGGCGCAGTTCCGCGATGGCGCGCAGCTTGCCGTCGGGCAGGACCTCGGCGATCACCTGGTCGATCCCGAGCTGCCGGGCGACGGCCTCGGCGGTGCCCCGGTTGTCGCCGGTGACCATGGCGACTTTGAGGCCCATCCGGTGCAGGGCAGCGATGGCCGAAGGCGTGGTGGGCTTGATCGGGTCGGCGACCGCGAGCACGGCGGCCAGCCGGTGGTCGATCGCAACATAAAGTGGGCTGCGGCCAAGCTCGGCCAGACGCTTGGCCTGCGGCAGCAGCGCCGCCACGTCGAGGCCCAGGCTCTTCATGTAGCGGTCGGCGCCGATCTCGACCCGCCGGCCCGCCACCAGCGCGGCAACGCCCAGTCCCGGCAGGGCCTGGAAATCCTCGGGCTCCGTCAGCGCCAGCCCGCGCCGCCTGGCCTCCGCCACGATCGCCTCGGCCACCGGATGCTCGGAGCGGCTCTCGACCGAAGCGGCCAGGGCCAGGACCTGGTCGGCGACCAGGCCGTCGCTGGTGACGAGGTCGGTGAGCTCCGGGCGGCCCTTGGTCAGGGTGCCGGTCTTGTCCAGCGCCACCACGTCGACGCCCCGCAGCGCCTGCAGCGCCTCGCCCCGGCGGAACAGGACGCCAATCTCGGCGGCCCGCCCGGTACCGACCATGATCGAGGTGGGCGTCGCCAGGCCCATGGCGCAGGGGCAGGCGATGATCAGCACGGCGACCGCGCTGACCAGGGCCAGGGTGAGTGCTGGATCGGGACCGAGCAGCAGCCAGGCCAGGCAGGTGACGGCGGCAGCCGCGATCACCACCGGCACGAACCACATGGTGACGCGGTCGACCAGCGACTGGATCGGGAGCTTGGCTCCCTGGGCCTGCTCGACCATCCGGACGATCTGGGCGAGCACTGTGTCGGCACCAACCTTGGTGGCTTGGAAGGAGAAGCTGCCGGTCTTGTTGATCGTGCCGCCGACCACGTCGGCGCCAGACGCCTTCGGCACCGGCAATGGCTCGCCGGTGATCATCGATTCGTCCACATAGGAGGAACCCTCGATCACCTGGCCGTCGACCGGCACCTTCTCGCCCGGGCGGACCAGGACGATGTCGTCCACCCGGACCTGCTCCAGCGGAAGCTCGACCAGATCGCCGTCCCGGCGGACCCTGGCGGTGCGGGCCTGAAGGCCCAGCAGGCGGCGGATGGCGTCCGAGGTGCGCCCCTTGGCGCGGGCCTCCAGAAGCCGGCCCAGCAGGATCAGGGTCACGATCACCGCGGCCGCCTCGTAGTAGACATGGCCGGTGCCGGATGGCAGCAGGGCCGGCGCGAAGGTCGCCACCACCGAATAGCCGTAGGCGGCACTGGTGCCGAGCGCCACCAGCGAGTTCATGTCCGGCGCCCCGCGCCATAGCGCAGGGATGCCTTTCTTGAAGAAGCGCAGGCCGGGCCCGAACAGGACCAGGGTGGTCAGGACGAACTGGATGTACCAGCTGGTGGAAAGCCCGAGACTGCGCTCGATCCAGGCCTCCAGGCCGGGGATGAGGTGCGCGCCCATCTCCAGGATCACGACAGGGAGGGTCAGCAGCATCGCTGCCAGCATCGAGCGCTGCAGCGACTCTTCGTCCTTGGCGTGTCGCTCGGCTGACTGGTCGGTGCCACCGGCTGCGGTCAGGGGCCGGCCGCGATAGCCGGCGGCCGCCACCGCCGCTGCGAGCTCGGCGGGACCGGCGGCACCGGCGAGATGGCGGACCCGGGCACGATCGGTCGCGAGGTTCACCTCGGCGGCGATGACCCCGGGGACGCGGCGAAGCGCCCGTTCAGCCCGCCCGACGCAGGACGCGCAGTTCATGCCTTCAAGGACGAGGTCCGTAGTCGCCTCACGGACCCGATAGCCTGCGTCATCGATTGCCTGGACCAGCGCCGCCGGCTCGACCTCCCCCCGATGGACGACCGTGGCCCGTTCGGTAGCGAGATTGACAGCAACCCGGTCGACGCCCGGGACAGCACGGAGCACCTTCTCGACCCGCCCGACGCAGGACGCGCAGTTCATCCCGTCGATGCCGAGGCTCAGGACATGCTCCGGCGCCGCGGGGGTCTCTGCCGATCGGGCGGCTGAGGTTGGCGATGCAACGATTGAGGCCATGGAATGTCCACCTCACCAATGGGCTCGGCTCACCATGTGGGGCTTCCAACGATGGCAAGGTCAAGGCCATGCGGGTGGCTTCCGGAGACGTTGCGTCGTTCGCCAGGCTAGAGCATTTCAGTTTTGGTAACCTGCATAGCCGGCATTCCTGAGGTGGTTGGCGCATTCGGTTGGGCTGAAGGCGTCGAGCAGCTGCCCGATGGTGCTCCAGAGGGCATCACGGCTTCGGGCGGCGGCCTGACGCGGGAGCGTCTTGAGCTTGGCGAAGGCCTGCTCGATCGGATTGAGATCGGAAGAGTAGGGCGGCAGGTGCAAGAGGCTGGCGCCTGCCGCGGCAACCGCTTCTCGGATGCCTGCCACCTTGTGCGCGGCCAGATTGTCCATGAAGCGCCAGCAGGCGCGTCATCCGATCCCTGCAAGGGACGCGTGCAGGAGCACGCGGAGGCACCACCCCGTCTCCTGGGAACAGCGTTGGCACCAGGACCTGCTGGACATAGGCATGGAAGGCCCTGCCGGTCATTGGCCCGTCCAGGACGAGCGGAGGGACGATGCCGCTGGCGCGCAGCCCGGCGAGGAAGGTGGTGGCGTGCCAAAGACCGTGTGGAGCGGCATCGATCAGGCGCCTGCCTTTCGGCCACCAGCCATAGCGGCTGACCATGTTGGTGGCAGCGCTGGTCTCGTCCAGGAACACGAACGTGCCCGGATCGAGATAGCGCTGCCAGATCCGCCAGCGTCGCTGGCGCCTGGCCGCGTCCGGTCGATCCTGCTCCGCTGCCCTCAGCGTCGGTTTTGGTGCCACAGCCCGAGCCTGTGCAGGGTCGGCCAGATCGTCGTCAGGGAGCCCGCCTCGATGCCGCGGCGGACCAACTCGGCCTGGATCTGGGCCAGGGTGATACCCTTGTGCCCGGCCACCAGTTCCCGCAGCAGGTCCTCATGCCCGGCCAGCAACGGCTTGCGGTAGCCGCCGATCCTGGCCGGCTGGGTGCTCCCGGTCGCCCGCACCCGCCGCATCAGCCGATGCACCGCCGTTGGGCTCACCGCGAAGCGGGCCGCCGCCTGGCGAGCCGAACTGCCACCTGCCACCGCCTGCACCAGTCGCCGACGCAGATCCTGGGATAAAGGTGCCGCCATCGCTGCCGCCTCCACGCAGACGACCGAGCCTTCAGCCAAACATGCACTCGCGCAGACCTAGAATGCTCCAAGCGTGATGTTGGTTTCTGTGCAACGCAATGCGGCCCCCGGAGCCTGTGCTGGCTGGGGGCATCTGTCAGCGCTGGTGATATGTGGTTTGTGGATTTGGATGCGGGGAGAGGATTTGAACCTCTGACCTTCAGGTTATGAGCCTGACGAGCTACCGGGCTGCTCCACCCCGCGTCGAGGGAAGTCTCGCTGGTGTTGTGTTGTTGGCGGCGTCACGCTGACCCGGCGGCGACCGACTTTCCCGTGCCTTAAGACACAGTATCATGGGCGCTGAGGGGTTTCACGGCCGAGTTCGGGATGGGATCGGGTGTGGCACCCTCGCTGTGACCACCGGGTCGGCGTGACGTCGCGATCTTGCCTGGTGGCGCGCCGTTGGCGCGCCGGCTTCCCTGTCTATCGGCCGTTCGGCCTACTTGAGCCAGGGAAGCTTTTCTTGCGGCAAGTACGGTGACTGTGTGATTGGGACGTTTTGGGATGCTGGATCGTCCGGTGTCTTGCACGGGTCGATCGCTGGTGTGGGGGGAGATGAGGCCGATCGGGCGATTAGTATCGGTAAGCTGCATGCATTGCTGCACTTCCACTTCCGACCTATCGACGTGGTGGTCTGCCACGGCCCTGATAGGGAGACGTTGTTTCAAGGTGGGTTTCCCGCTTAGATGCTTTCAGCGGTTATCCCGTCCAGACTTAGCTACCCGGCTGCGCGGCTGGCGCCACGACCGGCCCACCAGAGGTCTGTCCATCCCGGTCCTCTCGTACTAAGGACGGATCCTTTCACGTCTCCAACACCCACGGCAGATAGGGACCGAACTGTCTCACGACGTTCTAAACCCAGCTCACGTACCACTTTAATCGGCGAACAGCCGAACCCTTGGGACCTGCTTCAGCCCCAGGATGTGATGAGCCGACATCGAGGTGCCAAACCACTCCGTCGATGGGGACTCTTGGGAGTGATTAGCCTGTTATCCCCGGCGTACCTTTTATCCGTTGAGCGATGGCCCTTCCACGCGGGACCACCGGATCACTAGGGCCGACTTTCGTCTCTGCTCGAGCCGTCGCTCTCGCAGTCAAGCAGGCTTGTGCCCTTGCACGCAACGGCTGGTTTCCGACCAGCCTGAGCCTACCTTCGCGCGCCTCCGTTACACTTTGGGAGGCGACCGCCCCAGTCAAACTGCCCACCATGCGGTGTCCCCGATCCGGATCACGGACCTGGGTTAGACATCAAGCGAACCAAGGGTGGTATTTCAAGGACGCCTCCATCCCGGCTGGCGCCGGAACTTCAAAGGCTCCCACCTATCCTACACATGTTTCGCCTAATGCCAGCGCAAAGCTGCAGTAAAGGTGCACGGGGTCTTTCCGTCTGACCGCGGGTACCCCGCATCTTCACGGGGAATTCAATTTCGCTGAGCCGGTATCGGAGACAGTGGGGAAGTCGTTACGCCATTCGTGCAGGTCGGAACTTACCCGACAAGGAATTTCGCTACCTTAGGACCGTTATAGTTACGGCCGCCGTTTACCGGGGCTTCGATTCGGAGCTCTCACCCCTCCTCTTAACCTTCCGGCACCGGGCAGGCGTCAGACCCTATACGTCCTCTTTCGAGTTCGCAGAGCCCTGTGTTTTTAGTAAACAGTCGCCACCCCCTGGCTTGTGCCCCCCGCCAACAGTTGCCTGCCAACGGGGCCCTCTTCTCCCGAAGTTACGAGGGCAATTTGCCGAGTTCCTTCGATACCGTTCTCTCAAACGCCTCGGTATGCTCAACCAGTCCACCTGTGTCGGTTTCGGGTACGGTCTATACGTGGGAGCTGTTTCCTGGACGTCCTTCGCGGCACCTCCAATCCGTTAAGGAGGTACAACTTACGGCCGCCGTCACTACCCACAGGCCGGGGAATGTTCACCCCGTTCCCATCGACTACGCCTTTCGGCCTCGCCTTAGGGGCCGGCTCACCCTGCGCGGATTAGCCTTGCGCAGGAACCCTTGGACTTTCGGCGGGAGTGTCTCTCACACTCCTTGTCGCTACTCATGTCAGCATTCGCACTTCCCATACCTCCAGCCGACCTCACGATCGACCTTCACAGGCCTAGGGAACGCTCCGCTACCGCTCGTACAAGTACGAGCCCGCGGCTTCGGTGCGTGGCTTGAGCCCCGTTACATTTTCGGCGCAGGACGGCTATTAGACCAGTGAGCTGTTACGCTTTCTTTAAAGGATGGCTGCTTCTAAGCCAACCTCCTGGTTGTTGTGGCCTTCCCACATCCTTTTCCACTTAGCCACGACTTGGGGACCTTAGCCGGCGATCTGGGCTGTTTCCCTCTTGGCGACGGACCTTAGCACCCGCCGCCTGTCTGCCACGCTGGACACTTCGGTATTCGGAGTTTGGTTAGGTTTGGTAAGGATTGCTCCCCCCTAGCCCATCCAGTGCTCTACCCCCGAAGGCAATCACGTGACGCGCTACCTCAATAGCTTTCGCGGAGAACCAGCTATCTCCGGGTTTGATTGGCCTTTCACCCCTAACCACAGGTCATCTCCGTCTTTTTCAACAGACGTGAGTTCGGTCCTCCAACAGGTGTCACCCTGTCTTCAACCTGCCCATGGCTAGATCACCCCGGTTTCGGGTCTACCGCCGCCAACTAAAGCGCCCTGTTCAGACTCGCTTTCGCTGCGCCTTCGCCTATCGGCTTAAGCTTGCTGGCGACGATAACTCGCTGACCCATTATACAAAAGGTACGCCGTCACCCACCCCATGTCCCGAAGAACATGGTCAGGCTCCGACTGCTTGTAGGCATCCGGTTTCAGGTTCTGTTTCACCCCCCTTGTCGGGGTGCTTTTCACCTTTCCCTCACGGTACTGGTTCACTATCGGTCGTCGAGGAGTACTTAGGCTTGGAGGGTGGTCCCCCCATGTTCGGACAGGGTTTCACGTGCCCCGCCCTACTCGAGGACCTGTTGGAAGCTCTACCCGTACGGGGCTGTCACCCGCTATGGCGCGCCATTCCATGCGCTTCCGGTTCGTTCCAACAGGCCACTGGCCTGATCCGCGTTCGCTCGCCACTACTAACGGAGTCTCGGTTGATGTCCTTTCCTCCGGGTACTTAGATGTTTCAGTTCCCCGGGTTCGCTTCCGCCACCTATGGATTCAGTGACGGATACCGCACACGTGCGGTGGGTTTCCCCATTCGGAGATTCTGGGATCAACGGTTGCTCGCACCTTCCCCAGACTTATCGCAGCGTGCCACGTCCTTCATCGCCTCTCGACGCCAAGGCATCCACCAGATGCCCTTGATTACCTCTTCTCCACCCCACAACAGCGACCGACCCGTGTTGTCTTCTTGCTGGGCTATCGGCCTTCGGCCTGCTTGAGCCCGGTTTGCACCGGATCCAACCAACAGCTTCAGATCCTCGAGCCTGACAAGATCACGTGCCCTTCGCTGCGGCAGAGCCCCACCGGTCGTGAGAGACGACCGGCAAGTTCTTCCACACCCCCCGATCGCTTGCGATCGGGAGTTTGATTGAGCATCCCGTGCGTCCCAAACTCGAACCACCGGAACAGGCTATTCCACCTGCACCGACCGTCCGAGCGGTCACACAGTCATCAAACACAACACCATACGATGATAAACAGAACGTCCGCCGGGCCAACGCCCGGGAACGACCATCAGGACCAGGCCCCAAGGGGCCATGATCCGGTCATGGAGCACTTCATCCGTCGCGCATGAAGACATCCTGTCCATCCACCGCCAGTCGCCTGGCGGGGAATGGTGGGCCCGGGCCGATTCGAACGGCCGACCTCACCCTTATCAGGGGTGCGCTCTAACCGACTGAGCTACGGGCCCGAACTCAGGATTGTCTTCATCTGGAGGGATGTGCGGACGGCGCCCCGCAGAAGCGAACTTCCGCATGGGACTTTGCTTTGCCGACTTGCGCCGGCTGTATCGACCTCAGCGACCCCGGGCAGTCCGTGAGATGCCCGACATCGAGGGTCCAGAAAGGAGGTGATCCAGCCGCAGGTTCCCCTACGGCTACCTTGTTACGACTTCACCCCAGTCGCTGACCCGACCGTGGTCGGCTGCCCCCTCTTGCGAGGTTAGCTCACCGGCTTAAGGTCGAACCAACTCCCATGGTGTGACGGGCGGTGTGTACAAGGCCCGGGAACGTATTCACCGCGGCGTGCTGATCCGCGATTACTAGCGATTCCACCTTCATGCACTCGAGTTGCAGAGTGCAATCCGAACTGAGATGGCTTTTAGGGATTTGCTCGGCCTCGCGACCTGGCTGCCCTCTGTCACCACCATTGTAGCACGTGTGTAGCCCAACTCGTAAGGGCCATGAGGACTTGACGTCATCCCCACCTTCCTCCGGCTTGTCACCGGCAGTCCCCGTAGAGTGCCCAGCCCAACCTGATGGCAACTACGGACAAGGGTTGCGCTCGTTGCGGGACTTAACCCAACATCTCACGACACGAGCTGACGACAGCCATGCAGCACCTGTAACCGCCCCCTTGCGGGACACTGCCTCTCAGCAGCTTTAACGGCCATGTCAAGAGTTGGTAAGGTTCTGCGCGTTGCGTCGAATTAAACCACATGCTCCACCGCTTGTGCGGGCCCCCGTCAATTCCTTTGAGTTTTAACCTTGCGGCCGTACTCCCCAGGCGGTGTGCTTAAAACGTTAACTCCGACACCGAGAGACAAGTCCCCCGACATCTAGCACACATCGTTTAGGGCGTGGACTACCAGGGTATCTAATCCTGTTTGCTCCCCACGCTTTCGCGCCTCAGCGTCAGATCCGAGCCAGTGAGCCGCCTTCGCCACCGGTGTTCCACCCAATATCTACGAATTTCACCTCTACACTGGGTATTCCACCCACCTCTCTCGGTCTCAAGCCCGCCAGTATCGAATGCAGTTCCGGGGTTGAGCCCCGGGATTTCACACCCGACTAAACGAGCCGCCTACGCGCCCTTTACGCCCAGTAATTCCGAACAACGCTAGCACCCTCTGTCTTACCGCGGCTGCTGGCACAGAGTTAGCCGGTGCTTCTTCTCCGGGTACCGTCATCATCTTCCCCGGCAAAAGGGCTTTACGACCCGAAGGCCTTCATCACCCACGCGGCGTCGCTGGATCAGGGTTGCCCCCATTGTCCAAGATTCCCCACTGCTGCCTCCCGTAGGAGTCTGGGCCGTGTCTCAGTCCCAGTGTGACCGATCATCCTCTCAGACCGGTTACGGATCGCAGGCTTGGTAGGCCGTTACCCCACCAACTACCTAATCCGACGCGGGCCCATCCCAGGGCGTGAACTTTCCACTCCCGTGCGTATCCGGTGTTACCTGCAGTTTCCCGCAGCTATCCCAGACCCCAGGGCAGGTTCCCACGTGTTACTCACCCGTCCGCCACTCACTCTTGCGAGTGCGTCCGACTTGCATGTGTTAGGCGCGCCGCCAGCGTTCGTTCTGAGCCAGGATCAAACTCTCAGCTTGATCGCTGACCATCTAGGCATACGCAAGGTACCCATCAGAACCTCCGAAGAAGTTTCCAATGAACACCAAGATGTACCAGACGATCATCCCCACCCAGCCAGCCAACCAAAGTCAGCCAGACCAGAGGACGCCGCCCGCACATCCCTCCAAAACGCTTTTTCTAAAAAGCGCTCCACCAACCAACGATGTCAAACAACAACCCGCCGACCACCGCCCAGCCTCAACCAGACGACCATCGGGCAGCCCTTCCAGGCCGCCACCCAATCCCAACAGACCAGGCCGAAATCTTCACCAAAACCCGGCTAAACCACCAGGCAGCAGGCCATCCCCGCCGCCCAGCACCCCGCCGCGCTTCGTGAGCCGGGTTCTAGGACCAACCAGTGAAACCGTCAACAACCTTTTGCGAAAAATCCAAGACCAACCCGACGCAGATACGTGACAGCCAGATGCGGCCCGGATGCTTCCGGACCGGCACGATCCGGGCTACCTGCCAGCGCCGACATCAACGGAGGAACTCGTCCTTGTCGGAACAACGCTACGACGTCCTCGTGGATGCCCGCGGCCTCGCCTGCCCGATGCCCCTGGTGAAGACCCGCCAGGCCCTGATGATCATGGAGCCGGGCGCCACGGTCTGCGTGCTGGCGACCGACCCCGCTGCCCCGGCCGATTTCGACGAGTATGTCGAGATCAGCGGCCATCTCCTGGAGCGGAGCGATCGCGAGCAGGACGTGTTCGTGATCGTCCTGCGCAAGAAGGGCTGAGCCCGGCCGCCCAGGCGAACGCCGCCTGCTGGCGCCGGGTCACCAGCAGCGCCCGGGCCTCGGCCCCCGCAGGATCCTCCGCCGCGAAATAGCCGGCCCCCGGCATGCCGTCGGTCGAGCGCACCACCAGGCAGGCCAGTTCCGGCAGGCCGCGCGCTGCCCTGGCGCGGTCGACCACTCCAAGCACCCGGCAGAGATGGCCGACCGTGCCGGAGCCGACCCGGTGGCCGAACATGTCGAGCACCTGCCGGTAGGTGACCGAGCGCCCCTCGCCGGCTGCGGCGACCAGGATGCGCTCCAGCCGTTCCGGGTCCAGCGCCATCCGCTCCGGCCGCGCCCCCCGATCATCCTCGCCAAAGCCGCCGCGCATCCCTTCCCCTTCCCCAGCACCTTCCGGCCATCGCGGCCCGGACATGATCGGGGCGGACCCGCGTGACGGATCCGCCCCCATGTCTGCCCCATGATGGACGAGGATCACTTCTGCACGAAGGCATCCGCATGGGCGACGATGATCTCGCTGCCGACCGGCAGGCCGAGGCTTCCCAGGAGCGGGACGCTGGTGATGACCACGTGCAGCCCGTTCACCTGGGTCCGGCTGCGAGAGCCGGTGGGGAACAGCTGCTCGTTGACGATCACGTAGCCGATGCCGGGCAGCGCCAGCCTGGTGTTGGGCGGCAGGTTGGCCGGGATGCTCAGCCCCATCACCTTCAGGCCGATCAGGCCGGAGCCCTTGGTCGAGCGGGTCAGCTTGCCGTTCACCATGGTTTCCTCGGCCACCGCCTTGACGATGCTGGCGGTGATCAGGCCGTTGAGCAGCTTGACGCTTTCCAGGGTCGCGGTGGTCTTGGCGGTGGCGCCGCTGGCGTTCGGGCCGCCGGTGCCGGTGGTGTAGCCGGACCCATAGGTCAGGATCTTGCCGATCGAGGTGCCAGCCACGTTGTTGGTGCGCGTCTTGCCGCTGGTTCCCTCGCAGCTGAAGCTCACGAAGGCAGCGCGGCCGATCCGGTTGACCAGATCCTTGCCGACCTTGGTGTTCGACTCGGTAGCCCAGGCCTGGCCGCCCACTTCGACGTTGGAAGGAGCCCGCCAGTAACCGCTGAAGGCATGGCCGATCTTGATCTGCGCCCCGATCGCCAGCTTGAAGCTGTTGTTCATGGTGACGTCGATCACCAGCATGTCGACGGTGATCTGGTTGACGGTCGAGGTCGAGGTGGTGGCGGTCTTCTTGAAGGTGACCTTGCCGATCCCGGGCAGGGCCAGCGTCTTGTTGGGTGCCACGTCGGCGCTGACGCTGACGCCGGCGACCTTCAGGTTGGTGAAGGTCGAGCCGGCGATCGAGCTGCTCATCGACGTCGAGGTCGCCCTGGTGCTGGCGACCGCCTTGATCGCTGTCGCCGTGATCAGGCCGCTGAACAGATTGACCCCGGAAACGGTGGAACTGGTGGTGACGAAGGCATTGGCCGCATCCCGGGTGGTGCGGAGCGTGCTCAGCAGCACGTCGGCCCGGGCAACGTCGCGGGCCTGGACGCTGTCGACCCGGTTGGTGACGGTCTTGCCGCCGGTGCCCTTGCAGCCGCAGGGCAGATAGGCGGAGCGCCCAAGCGACACCGCGACGTCGCCGGCCTTGGCATTGGCTTCAGTGCCGAACGCATTGCCGCGGAAGGTGCCTTTCAGCTCGGTGGCGGCACTGGACGTGGCGGCACCGACAACCATCGCAGCGGCGAGCATGCCGATCCTGGCGGCACTCCACCAAGTCCGATCCATCGATCCCGACTGTATAGATCTGGTCATTGCATGTATCCCTAGAAAGGATTCTGCCTGACAGCGCATGCTCCAGCAGCAGACCAAAGCACGTCTGAAGATCTTTTGTGCTCACGACAGGAAACAGGGCAGGCGTCCCAAATTCCGACCTACGCGACATGCTCGTTTCTCAAACGGCATCCGTCGGTAGATAAATCAATTTCTTATCATCATTCTGTGATGAAACAAAATGTTTTCTTAATATTCGGCCTGCCAGACAAAATTATTGGACAGGCCGACAACATCCGCGGCTTCGCCGAGGGCGAGCAACAAAAGCATCTGGAAGACATCCGGCCAGATCACGACGACGAATGCAGTCTTGCTGTTCCGGGTCAGCCTAAGTAATCATACTTTTTTCTCCTCCCTGAACGCTGCACCTGCGCAAGCCCACTTATAGATGTACCATTGGGCACACCATTTCCGATGCAGGTCGGAGAAAGAATTTTCTGGAAGCTTTCAGGTCGAAGGGAGTGCTGATTACTCCATCAGAGCGATCAACGTCTCCAGCCGGTCCGCCTCGGCGGCCGGCTTGTCCCAGCGAATCCGTGAGATCCGGGGAAAACGCATCGCCACGCCGGACTTGTGCCGGGTCGAAGGATGGATGCTGTCGAAGGCGATCTCGAACACCAGGGCCGGCTTCACCGCCCGCACCGGGCCGAACCGCTCGGTGGTATGGTCGCGGATCCACTTGTCGAGCTGCTTCAGCTCCTCGTCGGTATAGCCCGCATAGGCCTTGCCGACCGGGACGAGTTCCGCCCCTTCGGGCCCATCCTTCCAGGCTCCGAACGTGTAGTCGGAATAGAACGAGCTGCGCTTGCCGTGGCCGCGCTGCGCGTACATCAGCACGCAGTCGACCAGATGGGCATCGCGCTTCCACTTCCACCACAAGCCCTTGGGCCGGCCGGCAACATAAGGGCTGTCCCGGCGCTTGAGCATCAGCCCTTCAACGGCTCCCCCCTGCCGCGCCGCCAGCCGCAGCCGGTCGAGCTCTTCCAGATCCATGGTCGGCACCAGGGGCGAGACGTCCATCCCGGCGGGTTGCTCCCGCGCGACGAAGGCCTCCAGCCGGGCCCGCCGCTCGATGAGCGGAAGCCGGCGCAGATCCTCGCTGCCGTCGAACAGCAGGTCGTACAGGCGCACGAAGGCCGGGTAGTCGCGCAGCATGGCGGCGGTCACCGCCTTCCGATTCAGCCGCTGCTGCAGGTCGTTGAACGGGGCGACCTCGCCGTCACGAACAACCAGCAGTTCCCCGTCGACCACGCCCTGGAAGCCGACCCGTTCCGCCAGGTCCGGAAAGGCGGCCGAGATGTCGTCGCCGCTGCGCGAGTAGATGCGCAGGTTCGGCCCCACCGAGACCAGCTGGACGCGGATGCCGTCCCATTTCCACTCGGCAAGATAGTCCTCGGGCGCGATCTTCGCCAAGTCGTCGGCCTGCAGCGGATGCGCCAGCATCAGCGGCCGGAACACCGGCGCCTCCGCCGTCAGCGGCTGCGCGGCGCGGCCGTCCAGCCAGGCGAACAGTTCGGCATAAGGGGGGGTGGTCGCATGCCATGCTTCCTCGACATCGGCCGGATCGACGGCGCCATAGCGGGCCAGCGCCGCCTTGGTGATCCCGGCGGACACGCCGACCCGCAGGCTGCCGGTGATCAGCTTGAGCAGGGCCCAGCGGCCGGTGGCGTCCAGCGCATCCAGCCAACCGGCGACCTCGGTCGCCAGGCCGGCCTTGGGCGTGTCGTCGAGCGTGGCGACCACTTCGGCCAATGATGGCAGGGCGCGGTTGGTCGGCCGCTCCGGCCACATGAGCGCCACCGTCTCGGCCAGGTCGCCAACGAAATCATAGGACCAGCGGAACAGTTCCGGATCGGCGCGGGTGGCGATCAGGCTGCGGATCAGGGCCGGCTTGGCCGCGGCCAGGCTGAGCGTGCCCGACAGGGCAGCCAGGCCCAGCCCGCGATCGGGGTCCGGCTCCTGCCGGAAATAGTCCTCGATCAGCGCGATCTTGGTGAGGCGCGCCGGCGTGTAGAGGAGGCGATCCAGGAGTTCCGAGAACAGTTTCAAGGCCGGCACCCGTCACGCGTCCATCGCCAGCCCGTGTGCCGGCCACGAACAACTAGGGCTGAGGCGTGCCCCCGACCAGCGTGAGCGGGTTCAGATCTCCTGATCGCGGGACGGGCTGGACATCCAGCCATTGGTCAGCCCCAGCACGGCGCAGAGCAGCGCCAGCATGAGGATCGCTGCCGCCGCGGGAATCCCGAGCAAGGTGCCGAGCTGATCTGCGACAGCGCGCGCCAAGAGGAACAGCATGCCCAGTCCAGGAAGGAGCAGGCTGCCGACTGCGACGTAGCGTACTGCCCTCGTCAGCTGGTTCATGGTTGGTCTCCCATGCCCGGTCCGGCCCAAGATGTGACAAGCCTGGGCATGCAATCCGCATATCGATCGGCATTAAGCATCAAAGCTGTGTAGGTGTCACCTCATCTCTGACGACAAATGCTAGCTTGTTTCCGTCTGGATCACGGACGTACGCACCGTAGAAGTCGGCGCCATATTGCGGCCGCGGGCCCGGAGCGCCTTCGTCGTGGCCTCCATTCGCCAGCGCGGCGGCGTGGGCCGCTTGCACGCTCTGCTCGTCTTTGGCCACCAGCCCGATCATCGTGCCGTTGCCCCAGCTGGCGGGACGGTCGTCAAACGGCAGCAGCACCCACAGCCGGGCCTGGCCCCCCTTGGGCCCGTAGCCGATCTCGCGCGGCACGGTCGCCAGCCGGACATAGCCAAGCGGAGCCAGGGCCGCGTCATAGAATTTTCCGGCCCGCTCCAGGTCGTGGGTGCCGAGATTGACGTAAGAGAGCATGTCATCTCCTTCGATGGCGGGCGGAACCTGCCATGGCCGACCCGGTCCGGTCGAGCCTTGGCCGGCTGCATCCGGCGGGATCCGGACGAATGGCGTAGGCGGTCAGGCATTCTCGTCGTCGTAGCCGACCAGCCGCAGCGCCTTCGCCTCATGGCCCTTCAGCTTCGCCGCGTATTGCAGCGCCTCCTCGCGGCCGTGGGTGATCCACACGGTCGGGGCGCCGACATCGTCCAGCGTCTGCAACAGTTCGTCCCAGTCCGCGTGGTCGGAGATCACCAGCGGAAGCTCGATGCCCCCCTGCTTGGCGCGCTGCTTGACCCGCATCCATCCCGATGCCTGGCAGATCACCGGCTCAGGCAGCCGGCGGGCCCAGCGGTCGGCGATCGCCGAGGGGGGCGCGATCACGATCGCTCCCTCCAGTTCCCGGCGGGGCTCGCCCTTCACGCCGGCGGTGGCCGGGCGGAGGTCGCCCAGGTCGACACCATAGGCCCGATAGACCTCGTTCATGGCGGCAAGGGCGCCATGGACATAGACCGGGCGGTCCCAGCCGCCCTTCCGGATCTCCGCGATCAGCCGCTGCGCCTTGCCCAGGGAATAGGCGCCGACCACGTGGCAGCGATCGGGAAAAAGCTCGACCGAGTGCAGCAGCCGGGCGATCTCGCCCTCGACCGGCGGGTGACGGAACACGGGCAGGGCGAAGGTCGCCTCAGTCACGAACACGTCGCAGACGACCGGCTCGAAGTCCGGGCAGGTTGGATCGCCGCGCCGCTTGTAGTCTCCGGATACCACGATCCGGCCGCCCTGGTGCTCCATCAGCACCTGGGCACTGCCCAGCACGTGCCCGGCCGGCAGCAGGGTAAGGTCGACCTCGCCGATCCGGATGGTCTCGCCATAGGCGGCTGCCTGCTGGGTCCGCGCCGCTCCCTCTCCCAGCCGGGCCCGGGCGATGGTCAGGGTCTGCTCGGTCGCCAGCATCGCCTGGTGGCCGGGACGGCAATGGTCGCTGTGGCCGTGGGTGACGACCGCACGCGGCACCGGCCGGACCGGGTCGACGTAGAAGTCCCCGGGCACGACATAAAGGCCTTCCGGCCGGACCTGGACCCAGCGTTCCGGGTGCATCCTGCGCTCTCCATCAGAGCGGGCGAAGCTTCCTTGCCCACGCTTGCTCATGTATGCCGCGACAAGCCAACGTCAGCAGGAGACATCGCATGACGATCCGCCGCATCCAGCCCGGCCCGCGCATGAGCCAGGCCGTCATCCACGGCAACGTCGTCTACTTAGCCGGACAGGTCGCCGCCGGCGCTCCTGGCAAGCCGGTCGCCGATCAGACCAAGGACATCCTGTCCCGCATCGATGCCCTGCTCGCCGAGGCCGGCACCGACAAGACCAAGCTGATCACCACCAACATCTGGCTGTCCGACATCTCGACCTTCGCCGAGATGAACGCGGCCTGGGATGCCTGGGTCGCCCCGGACTGCGCGCCGGCGCGCGCCACGGTCGAGAGCAAGCTCGCGACCCCGGACTACACCGTCGAGATCATGGTCACCGCCGCCCTCGACTGAGGTCAGGCCACCGAAAGGGGCGATCATGCGCGTCGCGGTTCTCGGTGCCGGGCTCGCCGGCACGATGACGGCCTACGAACTGTTCCGGGATGGTCACGAGCCGATCGTGATCGACCGGCGCAGCCAGCCGGCCTCGGAAACCTCGTACGGCAACGCGGGCATGATCGCCCCCGGCCACGCCTTTTCCTGGGCGTCGCCGGCAGCCTTGAAAACGCTGATCCGCTCGATCGGCCGCAACGATACCGCCCTGCGCTTCAAGCTGCAGAAGGACCCGCACTTCTGGAAGTGGGCGCTGCGCTTCGTGCGCAACTGCACGACCGCGCGGGCCAACTACAACACTGCGCGCAAGGTCGGGCTCTGCCTCTACAGCCAGAAGCAGCTCCACCGCGTGGTGGAGGAAACCGGGGTCGCCTATGGCGCGGCCAGCGGCGGCGCCATGTACCTGCACCGCACCGAGGCGGCGCTGGAGAAGGCCGACCAGAACGCCCAGATCATGCGGCGCCTGGGCGTGGAGGTCCGCAAGCTCGATCCCCTGCAGGCAGCGCAGATCGACCAGGTCTACCTGCCGGTCCAGGATCGCTTCGCCGGCGCGCTCTACGTGCCCGGCGACGAGTCCGGCGATGCCCGGATGTTCACCCGCAGCATCGCGACCTGGCTGATCGAGCGCGGCGTCGCGTTCCGCCTGAACGAGACCATCGACCGGATCGAGGCCGATGGCGGCCGGATCGCCAGGGTCGTCACCGATCAGGGCGAGGTGAAGGCCGACGCCTATGTGCTGGCGCTCGGATGCTATGCCGCCACCATGGGCCGCACGATCGGCCTCAACCTGCCGATCTACCCGGTGAAGGGCTATTCGGTCACCATTCCGGTCGCCGGCCGCAACAACCCGCCCCGCCTCTCCGGAGTCGACGAGCACAACCTGTTCGCGTTCGCCAACTATGGCGAGCATGTCCGCCTCACCGCGATCGCGGAATTCGCCGGCTACGACTGGTCGCACAAGCCGTCGGACTTCACCGGCCTGCTGAAGGCGGCCCAGGAGCTGTTTCCGGACGCCGGCGACTACGCGGAGCCGGAATACTGGGCGGGGCTTCGCCCGATGACACCTTCGGCCCTGCCGATCTTCGGCAAGGCGAAGTTCGACAATCTCTGGGTCAATGCGGGCCACGGCCACATGGGCTGGACATGGGCCTGCGGGTCCGGCCGGATCGCGGCCGACCTGATCGCCGGCCGCAAGCCGGAGCACGACGTTTCGACCATGCTCTATGTGGGGTAAGGATCACCCATGCCGCCAGGCGCCGAACGGATCGTCCTGAACCATCTGCCGTTCGCGCTCGACGACGGCATCGCGCCGCGCGCGCGGCTGGGCCTGGTGGTGCTGGGCTGCGACCAGACCATCGAGTACGAGTGGCGCGGCATCTTCCGCGACCTGGCCGGCGTCGGCCTCTACCATGCCAGGATCCCGGTCGATCCCCAGATCACGCCGGCAAGCCTGCGGGCCATGGAGCCCCTGATCGGCCCCACCACCGACCTGCTCCTGCCGGGCCACCGGTTCGACGTGGTGGCATTCGGCTGCACCTCCGCCTCCATGGTGCTGGGCGAGGAACACGTGATGGCGCTGATGAACCGGCAAAAGCCCGAGGCGCGCGCCACCACGCCCATCACCGCGGTCCGCATTGCCCTGCAGGCGCTGGACGCCCGCCGGATCGCGCTGCTCACGCCCTACCGCGAGGACGTCAACCTGGGAATCATCCGCTACCTGGAGGAACGGGGGCTGGAAGTACCTGTGTTCGGCTCGTTCAACGAGGAGGACGACGGCAAGGTCGGCCGGATGTCCCCAGCCTCGATCGAGCGGGCCGTGCTGGAGCTCGGGAGCCAGGCCGACGTTGACGCCGTGTTCGTATCCTGCACCTCAATCCGGCTGGTGGCTGCCGCTGCCAACATCGAGCGCAGGCTGGGCAAGCCCGTCACCTCATCCAACCATGCCATGGCCTGGCATGCCCTGCGCCTGGCCGGCATCGACGATCCACAGCCGGAACTTGGCCAGTTGTTCACCCGCACATTGCCGTCCGCATGACCCTGATCCGATCCGCCGTCTTCAACGTCCTGATCTGGACCTGGACGCTCCTGGCCCTGCTGGTGATCCTGCCGGTGGGCCCGTTCCTGGATTCAGCCGGCACCCGCGCCTACGCACGGGGCTGGGAACGCGGCATCCTGTTCCTGCTCCGCTGGGTCGTCGGCATCCGCCACGAGATCCGCGGCCGGCATCATCTACCTGCCGAGCCCGTCATCATTGCGGCGAAACACCAGTCGGCGTGGGAGACCCTGACCTTCCACACCTTTGTCCACGACCTTTCGGTCGGGCTGAAGTACGAGCTGACCAGGATCCCGATCTTCGGCCGCTACCTGATGAAGTCCGGCTGCATCCGGATCGACCGGGGGGCGGCCGCCAGGGCGCTCAAATCCCTGGTAGAGGGCGCCGAGCGGGCCATGGCCGACGGCCTGCACGTCATGATCTTCCCCGAAGGCACCCGGCGCTCGCCGGGGGCGCCACCAGACTACAAGCCGGGCGTGGCGGCCCTCTACCGGAAGCTCAATCGGCCCTGCGTGCCGGTGGCGCTGAACTCCGGTGTGTTCTGGGGACGCCGCTCCTTTGCCAAGCATTCCGGCACCATTGTGCTTGAGTTCCTGGAGCCGATTCCGACGGGCCTGCCGCGTGCTGAGTTCATGCGCGTTCTCGAGGAACGGATCGAGGCCGCAACCGCCCGACTGGTGACGGAAGCGCAGGGCGAATCGGTCGCGGACGCCGCACTGAAAAAAGACTTGGCAAGGCCTTGACCGGACCAGGGCACCATCTCAATATCAGTAGCACGCGAGAGTTGTCCGGCCACTTGCTTCACCCTCCATGCGTAAAGCAAGTTGATCGAAAGTGTCGAACAACCGCGTCTGGTGAGGCCGGAAAAGAGGGGTCATGGATAACATCACTCCACCGGGTTATCATTGAGCGACCACCACTGCCGTATGGCGTCAATGTCGCTCCTAGGTCGATGATGAGGCGCCCTTCATCGACCAATACTTCTACATTGCAGGTCAACTACTGAACGGCTGTTTCGCAGCCGTACTAGAGGATCGGCTGTAAAAGCGATCCAATCTGGACAACTGGAACCAGCAATCCCGGGCGTCGCCGATGCCCGAAATACCGAAGACCGGCGGAAGCGCATGAGTTCGCTTCCGCCGTTTGGGGTGTCGAAGACGCGATTCAGACGATCTGCATCGGGTCGACGCAGACCGACCGTTTCATCGCCCGCAGCGCGAAGGTGGACCGCGTGTGGCGGATGCCCTCGATCCGGTAGAGCCGGTCGCGCAGAAACCGCTCGTAATCCTGCGTTCCCGCCACCGCGACCTTCACCAGATAGTCATATTCGCCGGTTACCAGATGCGCCTCGATGACCTCGGGAATGCGCGCCAGATGCTCGCCGAACGTCTCCAGGGCCGAGTCGTCATGCCGGTTCAAGGTGATCTCCACGAACACGGTATCAGGCAGCCCGAGCGCTCCGTGATCGAGCAGCGCCACGTAGCCGCTGATCAACCCGCTTGCCTCCAGCCGCTTCACCCGCGTCCAGCAGGGCGATGCGGACAGCCCCACCTTCTCCCCCAGTTCGGCCATCGTCAGCCTCCCGTCGGAGCGCAACGCCGACAGAATGCGCCGGTCGATCAGATCGAGTTCAGCGCCGCCGCGGACCGGCAGACTGCCAACAGACAGATTGTTTTTCTGCGATCTGCTCATTGTCCTGAATCTCATGCTGCCTGGAGGCAGAAATAGCCCGAAGTTCGGGAAACATCACTGCTGTGATGCGCCTATTCATCCTTCACCGGCCAAGCATCGCGATCCGGCGGGTAGAAGGGAGTTCCCATGCACAGCGCCCAGGCAAGCCGCACCCAGGTCGAGGTATCGGCGCTGATCACCGATCCGTATGACGGCCTGATCCGCCTGCTCAACGACGCGCAGCGCTTCGGGCTCGCCATCGTGGGGATGACGGTCGAGGAGCAGGGCGAGGGGAGCTCGGTGCGGCTGATGCTGGGAGCCGCTTCCGGCGCCGACCTCGGCACCCTGGAGGCGCGGCTGGCGCGGCATCCCTGCGTGCGCCGGCTGACCGTGCGCTTGGCTGCGACGGTGGCACTTCCCATGGCGGCTTGATCCGGGCGCAGGGCTTGCTACCGGTGCGAAGAGCCATCCCGCCACGGAGCCTGTCCATGCCGATCTCCCCGGTCACCTCGGTCGAGCAGGCGAAACCCAGGCGGGGAGCAGCGATCCTCCTGGAGGTCCTGCGCAGCGAGGGCGTCGAGTACATCTTCGGCAACCCCGGCACGACCGAACTGCCGCTGATGGACGCGCTGAACGACACGCCGGACATCAGCTATATCTGGGGGCTGCAGGAGGCCAGCGTGGTCGCGATGGGCGACGGCTACGCCCAGGCGGCGCGCCGGCCGGGCTTCATCAACCTGCATACCGCCGGCGGCCTTGGCCACGGCATGGGCAACATTCTCAATTCCAGCGTCATGCAGACGCCGCTGGTGGTGACGGCGGGCCAGCAGGATTCCCGCCATGTCCTCACCGATCCCCTCCTGTTCGGCGACCTGGTGCGGATCGCCACGCCTGCGGTGAAGTGGGCCCAGGAGGTGACCCATCCGGACCAGCTGCCGGTCCTGGTGCGGCGTGCCTTCCACGATGCCAGCGCGGCGCCGATGGGTCCCGTCTTCCTGTCCCTGCCCATGGACGTGATGGAGGAGATGAGCACGGTCGGCATCGCCGAGCCCTCGACCATCGACCGGTGCGCCGTCGCGGGATCCCTGGACCGGCTGGCCGCGGAGCTGGCCGCGATCCCGCCCGGCCGGCTGGCGATCATCGCCGGCGACGAAGTCTATCCGAGCGATGCCGCGCCCGAACTGGTCGAACTCGCGGAAATGCTGGGCGCGCCGGTCTATGGCGCCTCCTGGCCGTCGCACATCCCCTTTCCGACCAGCCATCCGCTCTGGTCGGGCAACATGCCCACCAAGGCCACCGAGATCGCGGCAAGGCTCGCCGGCTACGACGCCATCTTCGCGCTTGGCGGCAAGTCGCTGATCACCATCCTCTACACGGAAGGCCCGGCGGTTCCCGCGTCCTGCCGCGTCTACCAGATGTCCGCCGACGTCCGTGACCTCGGCCGCACCTATGTCACGCCCTTGTCGGTGGTGGGCGACATCAAGTCGTCGCTGCGGGCCCTCTTTCCGCTGCTGCGGGAGGCCGCGCGTTCCAAGGCCCCCGCCTATGCCGCCCAGCTGGAGCAGGCGACCCGGGCGATGACCGAGCGGCGTGGCCGCCTGGAGGCCGCCGCGGATGCGCAATGGGGCCAGCCGCGCATCACCCCGATGGTCGCGGCGCGCGAGGTGGCCCGCGGCGTCGGGCCCGAGACCGCCATCGTGGACGAGGCGATCGCGACCTCCACCCATCTCCGCCAGTTCCTGAACAGCCCGTCCTATCGGCAGTACTCGTTCATGCGCGGCGGCTGCCTGGGCTGGGGCATGCCCGCCGCGGTCGGCTTCTCCCTGGGCCTTGGCCGCGAGCCGGTCGTGTCCCTGGTCGGCGACGGGGCAGCGCTCTACTCCCCCCAGGCCCTCTGGACCGCCGCCTACGAGAAGCTGCCGGTGACGTTCGTCGTGATGAACAACCGGGAGTACAACGTCCTGAAGAACTTCATGAAGTCGCAGTCCGGCTATCTGTCGGCGCGCCGCAACCGATTCATCGCCATGGAGATCGAGAACCCGGCGATCGACTACCTGGCGCTGGCGGCGTCGATGGGGGTGGCGGCACGGCGGGTGGAGAAGGCGGCGGACATCGCCCAGGCGATCCGGGCCGGCATCGCCTCCGGCCTGCCCAACCTGATCGAGATCCCGATCAGCCCTGGCTGACCTCATCCTGCGCGGCCACCAGGCGGCTTGCCAGCGCGCGCAGATGAGGCTCGTCGATCCCCATCTCGACCAGATGGTCCAGCGTGTTCACCAGGTATTCCCGGCAGGTCCCCGAGCTGCCGCAGCCATGCCGGACCATTTCCAGGATCATCGCCTCGTCGGCGCTGCCGCAATACTGCTCGTGGTCCGGTCGCGCGACATAGGCCCAGGCCTGCACGGTGATCTGGGACTCCAGCAGTTCCAGGGGTACCAGGCGCCGCTCGTAGACGTTGGTGAGCAGCTCGCGGGCGTCCAGATACTCCATGATCTCCGGCGCACGCTCGGCCCGGAAGCCGATCGCGCGCCCGATGCAGACGCCGCCCTCGGTCAAGCCCATGACCACGCCCGGCTGCTCCGCGGTGCCGCGGTAGTGCTCGGAGCGGATGCACAGGCGGCGCTGGAAACCGGTCAGCTTCGCCGTCTCGAAGGCATCCGGCTCGAATCCCGGCCGCCACATCAGCGAGCCGTAGCCGAAGGTCCAGACGAGATCCGGGTCAGTCATTTCAGGCAGTACACCGAGGGTCCAGGGGGGGGAGGAGGAGGGGCAAAGCCTCATCCGCGACCATCCCCATATAGCGAGCGGCCGCGGGGTCCGCCATCTGGGGAAACTTCAGTCGTCCTTAAGCTGCGGCTTACGCTCGTAGGCCTGGCCCGCCTGGATCACGCTGCGCCGGATCTCCCGGGTACGGCTGAACAGGTCGAACAGGATGTCGCCCTGCTCCCAGCGGATCGCCCGCTGCAGCGCCACCAGGTCCTCCATGAACCGGCCGATCATCTCCAGCACGGCCTCCTTGTTGTTCAGGAAGACATCGCGCCACATGGTCGGGTCGGAGGCCGCGATCCGGGTGAAGTCGGTGAAGCCGCCGGCGGCATATTTGAACACCTCCGACTTCAGATGCTCCTCCAGGTCCGCGACGGTGCCCACGATCGTGTAGGCGCACAGATGCGGCAGGTGCGAGGTGATCGCCAGGACCCGGTCGTGATGATCCGGCGACATCGTGTCGACCGTGGCGCCGACCGCCTCCCAGAGCGCCACGAGCCGCGCCACCGCGTCCGGATCAGTGTCCTCAACCGGGGTCAGGATGCAGCGGCGGTTCTGGAAAAGGGTGGCGAACGCCGCGTCGGGTCCGGAATGCTCCGTGCCGGCCACCGGATGACCGCCCACGAACCGGCCGGGGTTGGGCAGATGGGCAGTGACCTCGCGCACCACCATGGTCTTGATCGAGCCGACATCGGTGACGATCGCGGCAGGCTCGAGCCCAGGCGCCATCGCCCGGGCGACGTCGCCCAGCGCTGCGGGCGGCGTGCCCAGCACCACCAGGTCGGCACCGACCACCGCCTCGGCCGGATCGGCCACCGCACGATCGCACAGGCCGAGTTCCAGGGCGCGCGCCCGGGTTTCCGGCCGTCGGGCGCAGGCGACGATCTCGCTGGCCAATCCCGCCTGGCGCATGGCCAGCGCCAGGGAGCCATTGATCAGGCCGATGCCGATCATCGCGACCCGCTCGAAGCGCGCCCCGCTCATGGCTTGGGCTGTCCGGCCATGAACTCCTGCAGGAGTTCGACCATCCGGCGGTTCTCCGCCTCGGTGCCCACCGTGACCCTCAGGCAGAGCGGCAGCTGGTAGGAGGCCATCGCCCGTGGAATGATGCCGTTCTTCTCCAGGAACTCGCCCGCGGCGGCGGCATCATGGCCGGGCACGTCGGGGAACTCGATCAGCAGGAAGTTGCCGACGCTCGGATGGACCTGGATGCCGATCCCGGTGAGTTCCTTCGCCAGCCAGCCCAGCCAGCGATCGTTGTGCGCCTTGGCGGCGGCCTGATGGTCGACGTCCTCGATCGCGGCGACCGCCGCGGCCTGGCCCGGAACCCCGACATTGAACGGCCCTCGGATGCGGTTGATCACGTCGACGATCCCGGCCGAGGCGGTCATCCAGCCGACCCGCAGCGCCGCGAGGCCGTGGATCTTGCTGAACGTACGGGTCATCACGACGTTGGGGGCGCTCAAGGACAGAGCGAGGCCGCTGTCGTAGTCCGGCTCCCCCACATACTCGGCATAGGCGGAATCGATCACGAGCACGACGTCGTGGGGCAGGCCGCGATGCAGGCGCAGGATCTCCTCGGCCGGCAGGTAGCTGCCGGTCGGGTTGTTGGGGTTGGCCAGGAACACCATCCGGGTGCGGCTGGTGACCTTGGCCAGGATCTGGTCGACGTCGGCCCGCAGCTGCGTCTCCGGGGCCTCGACCGGGACGGCGCCCGCGGACAGCGCCGAGAGCTTGTACATCAGGAAGCCGTGCCGGCTGTAGAGGACCTCCTCGCCCGGCCCGGCATAGGCCCGGATCAACAGGGCGATCAGCTCGTCCGAGCCGGCGCCGACCACGATCCGGTCAGGGTCGACGTTCATCCGTCGCCCGATCGCCCGGCGCAGCTCGGTGGAGCCGCCCTCCGGATAGCGATGCAGCTCGTCGGCCACCTGCCGATAGGCGGCGCTCGCCCGGGGGCTGGCGCCCAGCGGCGATTCGTTGGCGGAGAGCTTGGCGGCCTTGGCGGCGCCGGCGACCTCGGCCTTGCCGCCGACATAGGGCTTGATCTCGAGAATGCCCGGCCGTGGGCGCGGCCCCTGGATCATGGATCGTCTCATCTTTCGGATCGAACGTCGAACGGCGTCAGCCGGCCGCTCCTGCGGCGAGGCCTTGTGGATAGGCACCCAGGACCGTGCAGTGCAACAGCTCGTGTCGAAGCACGATGGTGGCTTCGGCGAGTTCGTCCTCGTTGGCCACGAAAAAGCCGTCCGCCTCGACCAGATGGACCACGCCGTCCCCCTCGCCTTCCGGGCCGACCGCCAGATGCCGCACCGGCAGGCCAGCCTTGGCCAGCTGCTCCACCAGCCGCGCCGGTGCGAAATCCGGCCCGGTCCCGATCCGGACCAGGCTGAGATCCTGGCCGCTCGGCTCCGGGGCCACCGGGCCGAGCAGCCAAGCCTCGCCCATGCCCTCTTTGGCCACGAACGGCACGCGGCCGAACACCTGGCGTCCCTCCAGCTCCGCAGGCTGCAGCCTCGCCCACCATCGGTCCTCCGGATCGAACAGCCCCAGCGCCGCCACCGCGACCTCGCCGGCGAGCAGCAGCTGGAGCGCCTGGTCGCTGGTCTCCGTGCGGACAAGGGGCGTGGTCATCCCGAAATGGCTGCGCGCCCGTTCCATGGCGATCGGCTCGGCCTCCGGTGCCTGGACCGCCACGGCGTAAGGGGTCTGCTTCGAGGTCGCGGCGCTGATGATCTCGCGCCAGATCCGCACCACCGAATCGGTCGGCAGCTTGCCGTCGGCGCGGCCGTCCAGGCGGCGCAGGATCGCCGCCTCGCGGGAGGGACGGATCGCCAGCCGGCCATCGCCGACCCCCTTGGCGGCCGCGATCGCCCCTACATAGCCCATGCGCTCGACGAGCAGGTCGATCACCGTGTCGTCGATGCGGTCGATCTCGGTGCGCAGGCGCGCCAGATTGTCGATGTCGTCGGCCATGAGCTTCCGGAGCGAGCTGGTTCATTGTTTTGCCCGGTGGAGGCTACAAGCGGAGGGCCGACAGTTCCAGTTCACGTCCTTCATGCCGGTCGAGACTGGCAGGGACTGACCCGGTTGGCCGAATGAGCTATCAAGCAGGTCTGCCGGCCCATGCCCTGCAGCCCGCCGTCCGGCATCGGCGCCGCTCGCGGTTTCCGGCCAGCCCGTTTCCATCGGATCCAGTGACTCGTCATGCTCAGCTATCGCCACGGCTTCCACGCCGGCAACCACGCCGACGTCCTCAAGCACGCCACCCTGCAGTTCATCCACAAGGCGATCGTCGCCGCCGACGAGCGGCCGCTGCTGGTGGTCGACACCCATGCCGGCGCCGGCCTCTACGACCTGAAGAGCGACATGGGGGAGAAGGTGGCGGAGTGGCGAAGCGGGATCCTGCCCCTCCTGCAGCGGATCGACGTGGCGCCGCCGCTTCTGCGCGACTGGCTGGAGATGGTCCATGTCGACGGGCCGCGTGCCTATGCCGGCTCACCGGAGATCTCGCACCGGCTCCTGCGCGCCCGCGACCGCATGGTCTGCTTCGAGCTGCACACGACCGACTTCGCCGCCCTTTCCTCGCTCCTGTGCACCGACCCGCGGGTGGCGGTGGTCAAGGCGGACGGGCTGGCCAGCCTGCCGGCGATCTTCCCGCCTCCGGAAAAGCACGCTTTGGTGCTGATCGATCCCTCCTATGAGATCAAGACCGACTACGGCCAGGTCCAGGACACCCTGATCAAGGCCTATCGGCGCCTGGGCACCGGCACCTACCTGCTCTGGTACCCGGTGATCGACCGGCGGTTCACCGACCGGATGCTGGGCGGGCTCGCGGAAAGCGAGATCGGCCGGCAGTACCGGATCGAGTTCTGCGTCGAGCCGGACGAGGCGCGTCGCGGCATGACCGGGTCCGGCCTCCTGGTGATCAACCCGCCGGAAAGCCTGCCCCCAGCCGTCGAGGTGGGGCTGCCCTGGCTGGCACAGGAATTGAAGGCCACCGGCAACGTGCACGCGGCCTGGGTGAAGACCTGAGCGGTACGGGAGGAAACCTTCAGCCTCTTCCCTCCGCATCGGATCGCCGCTCTGATCGATGTCATGGCATAAGGGGAAGATGGGATGCTGAAATCATTGGCAGGGCGCACCGCCATCGTGACGGGCGGCAGCAAGGGGATCGGCCGCGGGCTCTGCCTGCGCTTTGGCGAGGCAGGCCTGAACGTCCTGGTGGTCGCCCGGCACCTGGGCGACGCGGAGAAGGTGGCCGGCGAGATTGGGCCGCACGCCTCCGCCTTCGCAGCCGACGTGACCGACCCTGCCGGTTGCGAGGCGATGGCCGCCGAGGCGGTCGGCCGGTATGGCAGCATCGACGTGCTGTGCGCCAATGCCGGCATCTTTCCCGCAGCCAAGCTCGACGAGATGACCCCTGCCGACTTCGACGAGGTGATCGGGGTCAACCTGAAGGGGACCTTCCTGTCGGTCAGCGCCTGCCTCGCGCAGATGAAGCGCCAGAACCAGGGACGGATCGTGCTGACCTCGTCGATCACCGGGCCGATCACCGGCTATCCGGGCTGGACCCATTACGGCGCCAGCAAGGCCGGCCAGCTCGGCTTCATGCGCACGGCCGCGATCGAGCTGGCGCCGTGGAACATCACGGTGAATGCGGTGATGCCGGGCAACATCATGACCGAAGGCCTGGACGGGCTGGGCGACGACTACCTGGCCACCATGGCCGCCTCGGTGCCGATGAAGCGGCTGGGCAGCGTCGCCGACATCGCCAACGCCGCCCTGTTCTTCGCCTCGGAGGAGGCAGCCTACATCACCGGCCAGAGCATCGTGGTGGATGGCGGCCAGGTCCTGCCGGAATCGCTGGGCGCCCTCGAAGCGATGGGCTGAAGCGGAGGAGGGTCAGCCCTCCTCCAGCACCTCGCCCAGGCAGTCGACGAGCTGGTCGGCGTTCTGCCGGGAAAAGACCAGGGGTGGCCGGATCTTGAGCACATTGCCGTGCCGCCCCGCGGCGCCGATCAGGATGTTCTTGCGGTGCAACCCATTGATCACCCGCGTCGCTAGTTCCGGCGCCGGCTCCCTGGTCAGCGGATCGCGCACGAAGTCGACCCCCACATAAAGCCCGGCCCCGCGCACGTCGCCGATCTCCGGGTGGCCGTTGCCGGCTAGGTGGCGCAGCCGGTCGCGCAGGTGGGTGCCGACCTCGGCCGCATTCGCAACCAATCCCTCGTCGGCGATGACGTCCAGCACCGCCAGGCCTGCGGCCGCGGCCACGGGGTTGCCGCCGAACGTGTTGAAATAGCCGACGCTCTTGGTGAACGCCTCCAGGAGATCCGCCCGCGACACCACCCCGCCCATGGGGAAGCCGTTGCCCATGGGCTTGCCCATGGTGACGATGTCCGGCGTCACGCCATGGCGCATGAAGCCCCACATGGCGTCGCCGGTCCGGCCAAAGCCTGGCTGGACCTCGTCGGCGATGAACAGGCCGCCTGCGGCATGAGCGGCAGCAACCGCCGGGCCCAGGAAGGGAGCGGGATCGGCATAGATCCCGTCGCTGGAGAAGATCGTGTCGGCGAGGAAGGCGGCAAAGCCGATCCCGTCCGCCTCCAGGCTGTCGATCGCCTCCTGCAGGTCCGCAGCGAAGCGGCCGGGCAGGTCGTCGGAGGGCGCGCGATAGACATCCGGCGCCCGGATCACCCGGACATGCGGAGGCGGCGCCTTGCCCGGCATCGAGGAAGGCGAGACATCGGTCACCGCCCAGCTGTTGCCGTGATAGGCATTGTCGGTGACGACGAAGCCGCGCCTGCCGGTGGCCGCGGTGGCGATCCGGAGCGCCAGGTCGTTGCTCTCCGTGCCGGTACAGGTGAAGGTCACCTTGTCCAGCCCGTCCGGGAACGTCTCCAGGAGCCGCTCGGCATAGGTGTGGATGATGTCGTAGAGATAGCGGGTATGGGTGTTCAGCTGGCCGGCCTGCCTGGCGATCGCCTCGACCACGCGAGGATGGCAGTGCCCGACCGAGGGCACGTTGTTGTAGACATCCAGGTAGCGCTGCCCGTCGGCCGTGTTCATCCACACGCCGTTCGCTGACACGACATGCATCGGCTCCTCGTAGAACAGCACCGAGGTCGGCCCGAACGTCTTCTGTCGGCGTTCCACCAGTCGCGCAGTCGCGTCGTCCAACCTGCCGGCACGGCTGGCGTCGAAGGCATTGAGCGCCAGGATCTGCTGGCTTTGCGGCATCGCGCGGTCGTCCGGCACAAGATGTCTCCCAGATATGCGGGTCAGGCCTGTTCGGCCAGGAAGCGCTCGGCCAGCACGACGGTGCCGGCGGTATAGGGAACGCCCATCTCCTGGGCGGTCGGGGTCTCGGCGTGGGAGGCGATCCAGGCCGTGAGCAGCATCCGGCGCAGCATCAGGAAGACCGGCATCATCGCCAGGTCGTCGGCGGTGACCTGGCCCTGGCTCCGATAGCCTTCAAGCCAGGCTTCCTGCAGGTCCGGCACGACCGGGTCATCCTCGAAGAAGCTGACCGCGGCGGCAAAGTCGTACATGAACCAGGAGAAGCCGCAGTCATCAAAGTCGATGATCCCCAGCCGGTCACCGTCGACCAGCAGGTTGGCAAGGCGCAGGTCGGCATGGATCAGGCCGAACCGGTCTGGAGCCTGACCGTAGGCGCGCAGGCGACGCTCGAGCTCGACCGAGGTCCGCTCCAGGACCTGTCGCCCCGGCCCGTCCAGACCCAGGCCTGCGCGCCAGTCGCCCCATAGCGGGCGATGGCCCAGCATGGCGTCGAAATCCCATGTTTTGCGCCGAAAGGTGCCGGGCCGGGCCCAGGCGCGGGTATGGGCGTGCAGTTGCGCGCTGACTGCTCCCAGGGTGTGGAACCAGGGCACCGAGCTACTCGATGCCTCCGGCTCAGCTCCGCTCATAAACTCGAACGCCGCCACATGGCGAAGGTCGCCGCCATCCTCGAAGGAGCCGAGCAGATCGCCGCCGACCGTCGCGAGAGGCCGGGGTGTTGCCACCGTGCCGTCGGCGATCAGGGCGCTGATCCAGGCCAGCTCCGAGATGATCTCTTCCTTCTCGTGATAGGCCGGGCGATGCACCCGGAAGATCACCGGGTGGCCGCGCACCGGATCCTCGACCAGGAAGGTGGCATTCTCCGAGATCGTGAGCAGGCGGAGCGAGACACCGGCCTCCATCCCCCAAGCCGGGAGTGCACCGCGCAGGCCAGCTTCCAGCCGATCGAGAAATGCTGCGTCGTACATCGACCCCTCAGACGATCAGTGGTGAATACAACATGAAATGTGCCTCCTGCAACATAGCTGCGTCACCGGCCGGATTGTCGGCGGGGTGGCCGGCGCGCTAGCCTTGATCGTTCGAGACAACGGGCAGGGAGCACGCAAGAAATGAGCCGGGCGTTCGTGAAGGAGCCGGACGGCGACGCGGCGATCGACGATCTGCCGGATCGGACGATCAGCCCGAACCGTAACCTGGTCACGCCGGAGGGCTATCGCCAGATCGAGGCTGCCCTGGCCCACTGGCGTGCCGAGGAGGCCGGAACGCCGTCTGACGACCGCAGCGCCCACGCCCGGATCGCCCGCGAGCTGCGCTACTGGAAGGCTCGCCTCGCCAGCGCGGAACGCGTCGAGCCGCTGGCCCGCCCGGAGCAGGTCGTGTTCGGGACCGAGGTCGAGTTGCGCTGGCCGGATGGCCGTCTTCAGACTTTGAGCCTGGTGGGAGAGGACGAGAGCGCCCCGGAGCAGGGCCGGATCGCCTGGACAGCGCCGCTCGCCAGCGCCCTGATCGGCCTTGCCGAGGGCGAGACCGCGCGGTTCCGCGACGAGGAGCTGGAGGTGCTGGCCATCCGTCCTCTCGCCTGAGCGGATTTCAGCGCTCGTTGCGCCGCATTGGCATCGCGTCGATCAGGCCGAACAGCTCCTGGGGGATGGCCGGGCGGTTCTTCCGCCATTTGACGCCGCCGTCCTTGCCCACCAGGAGGGCGGTGAAGCCATCCCCGGAAGAAACCTCGAACTGTTCCCGGAGCCTTGCCGCCTGCGCTGCCGGCGGCGCATCGCCGTACAGCGGAACGATCTGGTCGTCGCCCACCACCGCGAACACCACCATGTCACGATCGGCCAGTTCGGCCTCATGGCGCGAAAGTGTGTCCCTCTGGTTCGTGAGTTCCGGGTCGTCAGGCGACGCGAACATCAGCAGCACACGGTTCTTCCACTGATAGGAGTCCATCGGATCCATCGCGGCGGCTCCGGCTGCGAAAGAGGGGAAGAGAAGAAGGAGAACGACGAGATAGCCTCGGATCAGGTCCATGGACCGGGTCCTTTCCGGGCAGGTGAGGCACGGGCTGCTCAGGGAAGAAAGGCGTCGCTGCGCAGCAGGTTCCGGGAAGATCAACCGGCCGTACGGGCTGGTGGCTGCTGTTGAGCCTGATGTCGCTGCTGGGACAGGTCATCCTGCTGATCTGGGCCTGCCTGCCGGACGAGGCTGAAGCCAACCGGCTCGGGCCGCCACCCGCGGGATCGATCGGCCAAGCCGCGGCGACCGGCCGCCCCGGCTGAAAGTCCTCCCATCCATCGGCTGCTGAAAAAAAACGGGTCGCCAAAGAGGGGGTGGAGGGCGACCCGTCGTCAGTTCGATCAGGGAGGGAAAACTGCGGCCTGTCCACTTGCCCGGCGTGCTTGCGGCATCCAAGCAGGCGGACATGCCACCTACGACCAGCTGGTTATTCGGCAGCGGATGCCAGGGGCAGATCCGTCGCCGAAAGGCCCATCCGGGTCGCGACACCGATCCCGTAGTCCGGATCGGCCGCGTAGAAATGGGCCACCTGCCGACGCACGATCGACGTCGGAACGCCATCCATTGCTTCGGCGATGTTGTCCATGAGACGCTCGCGCTGCTCGTCGGACATCAGCCGGAACAAGGTACCGGGCTGCGAGAAGTCGTCGTTGCCAACCCGATGATCGTACCTGGCTGCCGAACCGGCCAATGGCAGGGCGGGTTCCCCGAATCGGTCGTCTTCTTTAGCGCCCCCAAACGAGTTGGGCTCGTAATAGGCGTCGCCCCGCTCGGGGATGCTGGAGAGCATCTGTCCGTCGGCATGGTAGTGGCGGACGGGGCAGCGGGGCTGGTTGACCGGCAGGGACTCGTAATGGGTGCCCACCCGGTAGCGATGTGCGTCCGCATAGGCGAAGATCCGACCCTGCAGCATCCTGTCCGGCGAGAAGCCGATGCCCGGAACGATGTTGGACGGCGAGAAGGAGGATTGCTCGACTTCCGCGAAGTAGTGCCGGGGGTTCCGGTTCAGTTCGAGGATGCCGACCTCGATCAGCGGGAACTCGCCGTGCGGCCACACCTTGGTCAGGTCGAACGGGTTGAAGGACGTTTGCTCGGCCTCGGCCTCCGACATGATCTGCACGCAGAACCGCCAGCGGGGGAAGTCGCCGCGCTCGATGGCGTTGAACAGGTCGCGCTGGGCGCTCTCCCGATCCCTGGCGACGACCTGCTCGGCCTCGCGGTTGGTCCAGGTATGAACCCCCTGCAGCGACTTGAAGTGGAACTTCACCCAGTGCCGCTCGCCGGCGTCATTGATGAAGGCATAGGTGTGCGAGCCGTAGCCGTGCATCTGCCGGTAGTTCTGCGGCAGCCCCCGGTCGCTGAACAGGATGGTCACCTGATGCAGGCTCTCCGGGGAGAGCGACCAGAAGTCCCACATCGCGGTGGTCGAGCGCAGATTGGTGGTGGGATGGCGCTTCTGGGTACGGATGAAATCGGGGAACTTGACCGGGTCGCGCACGAAGAACACCGGGGTGTTGTTGCCCACCAGGTCCCAGTTGCCCTCCTCGGTATAGGCCTTGAGCGAGAAGCCTCGCACGTCCCGCTCGGCATCCGCAGCACCGCGCTCGCCGGCCACCGTCGAAAAGCGCAGGAAGACCTCGGTCACCTTGCCGATCTCGCTCAGGAACTTCGCCTTGGTGTAGCGACTGATGTCCTGGGTGACCGTCAGCGTGCCGTAGGCGGCGCTGCCCTTGGCATGCACCACCCGCTCGGGAATCCGCTCCCGGTTCTGATGCGCCAGCTTTTCGATCAGCTGGTAGTCCTGGAGGAGCAGCGGCCCGCGCGGCCCGGCGGAGAGGGAATTCTGGTTGTCCGGCACCGGGGTGCCGGCCGTGGTGGTTAGGGTGGTTGGCTCGCTCATCGCCCGCTCATTGCTGCACGAAACTTGGATGCCCACTCTGCCCCTGTTGTTTCGATAAGTTCCAATCGTATTGTCTTAGACGCGCGATCAGATAAACTGATCGCCGATGATCACGCTTCGCCAGCTCCGCTACCTCGTCGCCCTTGCCGAGGCACGTCACTACGGCCAAGCGGCCGCCGCCTGCCACGTCACCCAGCCTGCCTTGTCGATGCAGATCCAGGAAATGGAAGCAGCGCTCGGCACCCAGCTGGTCGAGCGGCGGCGCGGCGGGGTCGAGCTTACCGAGACTGGGCGTGATGTGGTGCGGCGGGCCCGGCGCATCCTGGCCGAGGTCCGCGACCTGGAGGACTTTGCCCGCCACCGCCGCAAGCTGCTGAGCGGCGCCTTGCGCCTGGGCGTGATCCCGTCAATCGCGCCCTACCTCCTGCCGCTGGCCCTGCCGGCCATCCAGGCATCCTATCCCGAGCTGGAGCTGCAGCTGCGGGAGACGCAGACCCAGATCCTCCTGACCGAGCTGAAGCGCGGCACCCTCGACGTGCTGCTCCTGGCGCTGCCGGTTGCCGATCGCGAGCTGGAATCAATCCGGCTGTTCGACGACCGGTTCCTGATCGCCCGCGGTACCGCCGGCCACAGCCCCACCGGGCGGGTAGATCCGAACGCCCTGGCCGACGAGAAGCTCCTGCTCCTGGAGGAAGGCCACTGCCTGCGCGATCAGGCTCTGGCCTATTGCGGCAACTCGATGCGCATGGGACCCCTGGCGGGATTTGGCGCCTCGAGCCTGGCGACCATCATCCAGATGGTCGCCAATGGCTACGGCATCACCATCCTGCCGGAGATCGCGGCCAAGGCGGAGGTGACCGATGGCCGGATCGAGCTGCTCCGCTTCACCGATCCCGAGCCCTCGCGGGCGGTCGGCCTGGCCTGGCGGCGGAGCTCCCCGCGCAAGCGCGACTTCGTCGAGCTCGGCCGGGTGCTCACCGAATGCCGCCCACGGGACTGATGGCTCAGCCGGCTGCGATGGCAGCGTCCAGTAATGGGGTCGGATGGTCCGGCAGATATTCGCGGGACAAGGCGACCAGTCCGCCGAACCGGCGTTCCTTCTTGGCGGCATGGTTGGAGGCGATGTCCGCCAGCCGGTGGCGCAGGAACGGATTGGCGAACCGCCCCATGGTCGTCCGGCGATACTCCTCCGCCTGCGGTCCCAGTCCCATGGCGACGAACACCGGCAGGACCTCCTCGTCATAAAGCCGGTCCAGGCTGGCGACCATGTCGACGTCCTGCAGCGCCTCCAGGACGATCTCCTCCGACGGGCGCTTCTCGTTCAGCCAACGCTCCGCGAGCCAGGTGTGGCCGAGGTTCAGGATGAACAGCTTCAGGCGCGCATAGCGCTCCAGGTCGTCGGTCACCACCACGTCCGGGTGCTCGAGCGGCACGAACAGGCCGGGCATCGCGCGGATGGCCCAGAGCGCATAGGGCTCCGCCACCGCACCGACCGGCTCGATCGGCTCGCTGACGATCCGGTCGACCAGACTGTCGGCGAACATCACGTCCCGCTCCAGCCAGGCCAGGAAGTCGCCCGACGCGCCCCAGGCGGTCGCCAGGTCGGTGACGATCTTGCGCAGCACCTTGCCGTTGTCGGTGATCAGCTCGAGCGGGAACACCGACAAGGGATGGCCGCCCTCCTCGAAGCGGGCCTGCAGGAGCTTCACGAGCTTGCCCGGGAACGAGCGCGGCACCGGGGTCGACCCGTCGTCCTCCGGATGCAGCTCGTAGCCGCGGTCGGCCGTGTTGCTGATCCAGGCCCGGATGTGCGGATCGACCGCCCGGGCGCGGACATCCTCCCAATGGGTCACCGCATCGAGCGCCTCGGTGATGCTGGTCACCTGCACCTGCCGGTCGACCGGCTCGCCGTCGACGAGGCCGCGGATATGGACGGGGAAGCCCGCGCCATAGGCCAGGGCCTTGGCGCGCTTGGCCGCTTCGGGCGTGCCACTGGTGGTGACCGCGACCGCCGGCCCGGCGGCATTGCCGGCGGCCAGCGCCTCGTCGAGCATCAGGTCGACATGGGCCTGGAGCAGCCGCCCGGTGCCGAACTGCAGGATAGCAGGATGCATCACGCCCTCACGCGAACTCGATCATCGCCTTGACTACGCCCGCCTCGGGCGTGGTCCATTCTGCAAACCGTGCCACCGCTTCCTCCAGCGGGGCCCGGTGGGTGATCAGCTTCTCGACCTGCACCGCTCCGGAGCGGATCGCGGTTAGCACTTCGGCAAAGTCCGTTCCGGTCGCGTTGCGGCTGGCATGGAGGGTCAGCTCGCGCTTGTGGAACTCGGGGTCGGAGAAGGTCAGATCGGTGCGCACCACTCCGGCAAAGATCAAAGAGCCGCCATGAGCCACCAGGCCGAAGCTTCCCTCCATTGCCTTGGGATTGCCGGTGGCGTCGATCACCCGGTCGTACAGGTCGCCGTCGGTCCGCCGGCGCGCCCGCTCGACCAGGTCCGGCCCCGCACGCTCCGCTTCCCTGAAGCCGAGCTGATCGGCGGCGAAGGCAAGCCGGTCCTCCCACCCGTCCACCAGCGTCACCTCCGCGCCCCGCGCCCGGGCAAAGATCGCGCAGCCCAGGCCGATCGGCCCCGCCCCCACCACCAGGGTACGCTCACCACCGGAGAACTCGCTGCGCCGAGCCGCATGCGCGCCGATCGCCAGGAACTCGATCAGTGCTGCCTGGTCCAGCGGGATCCCGTCGGCCGCAAAGACCACCCGCTCCGGCAGCACGATGTAGTCGGTCATCCCGCCATCGCAGTGGACGCCCAGGACCTGCATCGAGGTGCAGCAGTTGCTCTTGTCCTTGCGGCAGGCGACGCAGGTCCCGCAGGTCAGGTAGGGCATGATGTAGACAGGCGTGCCCACGGCGATCGAGGTGCCGCCGCCGACAGCCGCGATTTCACCCGACAGCTCGTGGCCCATGATCCTGGGATATTCCAGGAAGGGATGCTTGCCGCCGAAGATGTGCAGGTCGGTCCCGCATACGCCCATGCGCCGGATCCGTACCAGAACCTCGCCCTCGCCGGGTGTCGGCACCGGCTTCTCCACGAGCCGCAGCACCCCCGGCGTCTCGCACACCACTGCCCGCATCATCACCTGTCGCCTTTCGTCCTGACTGCGCCGGGACCCTAGAAACAGAACCACCGCGGGGCCAGCCTTTCCGCTCAAGCGCCTGCCGGATCGGTTGCGGCCGGATTAGGGTAGCGAGGAACCGCATGCTTCGATCTGCGGTTGCTCCCGAAGCAGCCCAAGGAGGCCTCCATGACGTTCACGCCCAGCTACAGCCGCGACAGCACGACGTCGCTTTCCTCCGGCTCGGCCGGTCACCTGTCCACAAGCGAGAGGGGCATGTATGTCCTGGGCGGGCTGGTCATGGCCGCCGCCGGGGCCAAGCCGCGCCCCAACCCGCTCCTGAACCTGATCGCCTTGGGCGCCGGAGCCTACCTCGCCTGGCGCGGCGCCGAGGGATCCTGCCCGATCAAGGCGATGATCAAGGGGGACGACATCCACCGCCTGCGGTGAGAAAAGAAACCAGCTCCTCAGCATCCGCCCGGCCCGGAAGAGACGGTTCCGGCCGAGCTTTGCCCAGCCTGGTGAGCGCCGAAATCGCCACCCTCGCCTGATCAGCAGCCCCGGGCCGTGAGCGGGAAGATGGTCGTGTAACAAGCAGGGCGCCGCGCCGGGTGGCAGCCGGGAGGCCACCACCCGGTGCCGGCATCAGGCGCGCTTGCGGGCGATCATGCCGTAGACGAACAGCACGATGATCGCGCCGACCACGGCGCCGATGAAGCCGGCGCCCTCGCCGGCGTTATACCAGCCGATCGCCTGGCCGAGAAAGGTCGCCACGAAGGCGCCGACGATGCCAAGGATGGTGGTGAGGATAAAGCCGCTCGGCTCGTTGTCCCCCGGCATGATGAACTTGGCGACGACGCCCGCGAGGAAGCCGATGATGATGGTCCAGATGATGCTCATGGCGGATTCTATCCCGACGTGCTGCGTGGTTCGTGATCTTGTTCGCAAGAAGCCGCCGACGTCACTCCCCCACGATCGCCCAGGTCACCGGAAAATACGGACACGCCAGGTGGAAACCGCGGTCCCGCCTCTGCCTGCCTCGCTTTTTGGTCCGGGGCCCCGACCTCGCGGAAGCGCCGCTCGTACTGGTTCTTCAATCCTCAACGCTTCGCATCGTTCCAGGTGGAGCCTCTTTACCCGGCGATGATGACAGACCGGCACATGACCCTCAGGGCGCGGCCTGCGCATCTTCACGGCAAAACCGCCCCAAACTGCCTGCCTTCTGCGCAAGCCTGCTCTTCCCGCGCTACCCGGTCATCGACATGCTAGGGCGGCACGCGGCTTGCTGCCGATGCAGTTCGGGTTCTTGGGAAGAGGCACTGCCATGGCGATCCATGTCGCCCTGCACCACCGCACCAGCTATCGGTACGACCGCCTGGTCGAGCTCGGCCCGCAGCTCGTCCGGCTCCGGCCGGCGCCTCACACCCGAGGGCGGATCCTGGGCTACTCGCTGAAGGTCCAGCCCAAGGAACATTTCATCAACTGGCAGCAGGACCCGTTCGGCAACTGGCAGGCCCGGTTCGTATTCCCGCGCAAGACCGATCATTTCATCGTCGAGGTCGACCTCGTCGCCGAAATGGCGGTGTTCAATCCGTTCGAGTTCTTCGTCGAGGACGGTGCCCAGGACTGGCCCTTTGCCTATGTCCCGGAGCTGAAGAAGGAGCTTCTGCCCTATCTGGAGGTCGAGCAGCCCGGTCCGCTGCTCGCCGCCTTCCTGGCGGACATTTCCCGGGACACGACCAACACCATCAACTTCATCGTCGACCTGAACCGGCGCCTCCAGCAGGCGATCGGCTATGTGATCCGCCTGGAGCCGGGCATCCAGACCCCGGAGGAATCCCTCGAACGCCGCACCGGGTCGTGCCGCGACAGCTCCTGGCTGCTGGTCCAGATCATGCGCCATCTGGGCCTGGCCGCCCGGTTCGTCTCCGGCTACCTGATCCAGCTTGCCCCCGACGTGAAGGCGCTCGACGGCCCTTCCGGCACGGAGGTGGACTTCACCGACCTGCATGCCTGGTGCGAGGTGTTCGTGCCGGGAGCAGGCTGGATCGGGCTCGACCCGACCTCGGGCCTGCTGACGGGCGAGGGCCACATCCCGCTGGCCGCCACCGCCGAGCCGCAGAGCGCGGCGCCCATCAGCGGCGGGGTGGAACCGGCCGAGGTCGATTTCGGCTTCGAGATGAAGGTGACCCGGATCCGCGAAACGCCGCGCGTCACCAAGCCCTACAGCGACGAGCAGTGGCAGGCGATCCTGGACGAGGGCCGCCGGGTCGACGACCGGCTCGTCGCGGGCGACGTGCGCCTGACCACCGGCGGCGAGCCGACCTTCGTGTCGATCGACGACATGGAGGCGGCGGAATGGAACACGGCCGCGGTGGGCCCGACCAAGCGGGTCCTGGCGGAGAACCTGATCCGCCGCCTGCGCGACCGGTTCGCCCCCGGCGGGCTGCTCCATTTCGGCCAGGGCAAGTGGTATCCCGGCGAGCAACTGCCCCGCTGGGCCCTGGGCCTCTACTGGCGCAAGGACGGCGAGGAACTCTGGCACGACCCAGACCTGATCGCCGATGCCGGCACCCGTGGTTCCGCCGGGGCAAAGGATGCGGAGCGCTTCATCCACCGCCTGTGCGACCATCTGGGCCTGGAGAGCGACTATGTCCTTCCCGCCTACGAGGATCCGGCCGTCTACCTTCTCAAGGAGGCGTCGCTTCCGGAGAATGTCTCAGTCGAGAACAACCGGCTGGCTGATCCGGAGGAACGGGCCAGGGTCGCCCGGGTGTTCGATCGCGGCCTGAACACGCCGGTCGGCTATGTCCTGCCGCTGCAGCCCTGGAACAGCCGCAATTTCGGGCGCTGGGAGAGCGAGCGCTGGTCGTTGCGGCGGGACAAGATGTTCCTGATCCCCGGCGATTCGCCGCTGGGCCTGCGCCTGCCGCTCCAGGCGCTGCCCTGGATCCCCGCCGTCGACTACCCCTACTACATCCCGGCCGATCCGTTCGCCGCCCACGCCGCCTTGCCCAGCGTCGACGCACGGATGCAAGAACGCCTGCAGCGGCGTCCGACCCCGGAGCGGAAGGAACGGCCTTCACCCGGCCATCCGGTCCGCACCGCCCTCGCGATCGAGCCACGCGACGGCGCCCTGCACGTGTTCATGCCGCCGACCCCCTCGGCGGTGGAGTATGTCGAGCTGGTCGCTGCCCTGGAGCACACCGCGCAGGAACTCGGCCAGCCGATCGTCATGGAGGGCTACACGCCCGCCTATGACCCGCGGATCGGCGTGATCAAGGTCACGCCCGACCCCGGCGTGATCGAGGTGAACGTCCATCCGGCCTCGTCCTGGCAGGAAGCGGTCGCGATCACCGAGGGTGTCTACGAGGACGCGCGCCAGAGCCGGCTCGGCACCGACAAGTTCATGATCGACGGCCGCCACACCGGAACCGGCGGCGGCAACCACATCGTGGTCGGCGGGGCTGCCCCGGCCGACAGCCCGTTCCTACGCCGCCCGGACCTGCTGGCCAGCCTGATCGGCTGCTGGCAGAACCACCCGTCGCTGTCGTTCCTGTTCAGCGGCCTGTTCATCGGGCCGACCAGCCAGGCGCCCCGGATCGACGAGGCCCGCAACGACAGCCTCTACGAGATGGAGATCGCGCTGGCCCAGGTGCCGCGCCCGGGCCATGGCGAGATCCCGCCCTGGCTGGTGGACCGGATCTTCCGCAACCTCCTGATCGACGTCTCCGGCAACACCCACCGCGCCGAGATCTGCATCGACAAGCTCTACTCGCCGGACGGGCCGACCGGGCGGCTGGGCCTGGTCGAGTTCCGCGCCTTCGAGATGCCGCCCCATCCGCGCATGAGCCTTGCCCAGCAGCTCCTGCTGCGCGCCCTGATCTGTCGCTTCTGGGAGACGCCCTGGCAGGGCAGCCTGGTGCGCTGGGGCACCTCGCTGCATGACCGCTTCATGCTGCCGGCTTTCCTGCAGAAGGACTTCGCCCACGTCCTGGCCGATCTGCGCGCCCATGGCTTCGACCTGAAGGACGAGTGGTTCGCCCCCCACCTGGAGTTCCGCTTCCCGACCTGCGGCGACGCCCAGTTCGAGGATGTCCGGTTCGAGCTGCGCCAGGCCCTGGAGCCCTGGCACGTCATGGGCGAGGAAGGGGCGATCGGCGGGACGGTGCGCTATGTCGACAGCTCGCTGGAACGCCTGCAGGTCATGATCCAGGGGGCGACGCCTGGCCGGCACCTGGTGACCTGCAATCGCATGGCCCTGCCCATGACCTTCACCGGCACCCATGGGGAGCTGGTGGCCGGCGTGCGCTTCAGGGCATGGCAGCCGGCGGCCTGCCTGCATCCGACGATCGGGGTGCACGCGCCCCTCACCTTCGATCTGTTCGACCAGTGGACCGGCCGCTCGCTCGGCGGCTGCACCTATCACGTCGCCCACCCGGCCGGGCGCAACTATGAGACGTTCCCGGTCAATTCCTATGAAGCGGAGGCCCGCCGGCTTGCCCGGTTCGAGCGGATCGGTCACAGCCAGGGCAGCTTCACCCCGCAGGTCCCGGGCCCCCATCCGGAGTTCCCGCTGACCCTCGACCTGCGCCGCCTCTGAGACCGACGATGTACACGATCAGCGACGCCACCTCCGCCGACCTGGATGCCTGCCAGGCGATCTATGCCCATTGGGTGGCCACCGGTACCGGCAGCTTCGAGCTGGACGCGCCGGACCTGGCGGAGATCGTCCGTCGGCATGCCGAGGTGGTAGGCCGGGGGCTCCCCTGGCTGGTCGCGGTCGATGCGCAGGGCCGGATCCTGGGCTATGCCTACGCCAACTGGTTCCGGCCGCGCCTGGCCTACCGGTTTGCGGCGGAAACCTCGATCTATGTGGCGCCGGACCAGCATGGACGTGGCCTCGGCCGTGCGCTGCTCCAGGAGCTGCTGACCCGCTGCGAGGCGGCCGGAATCCGCCAGGCCCTGGCGCTGATCGGAGATTCGGCCAATGCCGGGTCGATCGGGGTTCATGCGTCCTTAGGCTTCGAGCATGCCGGCGTGCTGAAGGCGTCGGGGTGGAAGTTCGATCGCTGGCTTGACGTGGTGATCATGCAGAAGGCACTCGGGCCGGGTGCAGATCGCGATCCTTCATGACGAAGCGGGCAGCTGCCCCCCGATCGGGCGGCGCCCGGCGCAGATCGAAGCAAGGAATGGTGGTTTCGCCGTGCAGGCAGAAGAACAGCGGGACCGCCCGATGATCGCCGGCAGGCTGGCCCCGCCGGCCATGGCCTCGGGCCACGACGACCTGTTCGCGTGCTACCTGCCCAAGCCCGGCGTGTTCGACGAGTTCATGGACCCGCAGGGGAAGGTCCGTCCCGCCTGGCAGCGCTTCGCCGGGATTATGGGTGGGATGGACAGCGAGGAACGGGAGGCTTCCAGGGCGAGCGCCGTCCAGCTGGTCCGCGACGAAGGCGCCGCCTTCAACGTCTATGCCGATCCCGACGACCGGGCCTTCGCCTGGCGTCTGCACACCCTGCCGATGCTGCTGGCCGAGAGCGAGTGGCGCTTCATCGAGGCGGCGGTCTGCCAGCGCGCCGGGGTGATGTCGCAGGTGCTGGCTGATCTCTACGGTGAACGCGGCCTGATCCGGCAAGGCCATGTTCCGCCCGACCTGATCCTGGGCGGCGGGCGCTTCGTCCACGCCATGGCCGGAGGGCCGGAGCTGCCGGGGCCGCCCCTGAGCAGCTATGCGGTGGACCTCGCCCGCGACGCGACGGGGCGCTGGGTCGTCCTGGCCGACCAGGCCGAGGCTCCATCGGGCCTGGGCTATGCGTTGGCCAACCGCGTGGCCATGACGCACGGCTTCGCCGACCTGTTCAGACGCTGCGAGACCCAGCGCCTGGTGGGATACTTCCAGCACCTGCGCGACGACCTGGTGGCCGCGACCGGCAAGGAGGACGGCCGGATCGTCATGCTCGCCCACGAGCCGGATCATCCCGCCTATTTCGGCCACGCCTATCTTGCTCGCTATCTCGGCTACACCCTGGCCCAGACGGCGGACCTGACGGTGCGCGACGAGCGCCTGTTCCTGAAGACGCTGGACGGGCTGCAGCGGGTCGACCTGCTCCTGCGCCAGATCGACGGCTTCGCCTGCGACCCGCTCGAAGTGCCGGGCTCCCATGGCCTGGGCATCGCCGGCCTGGTCCGGGCGGTGCGCAGCGGCGGGGTGCAGGTCGTCAACCGGCTGGGCAGCGGGCTGGTCCAGAACAGGGTCCTGGCGCCGTTCATGAACGAGCTGACCCGCCGGCTGACCGGGGCCGACCTGCTGATCCAGGACGCCCCGGCGATGTGGCTGGGCGATCCGGCGGCGCGCGACCGGCTGTTCGCCGAGCCGGATCGGTGGCGGGTCGAGGTCGCCACTGCGCGCAACGACCCGGGCGATGCGGCGGCGAGCATCGATCCCGCCAAGCTCAGCGACCGGCAGCTCGACGAGCTGCGCACGCGCCTGGAGCGGCATGGCCACCGCTACATGGCCCTGGCGCCGGTCCCGCTCGCCACCATTCCCGCCTTCGCCGAAGCGCTGGCCGGCGACGACCCGGGCCAGCCCCGCCTGCAGCCCCGCCATTTTGCGATGCGGGTGTATGCGAGCCTGGGCGCGGACGGGACCTGGCGGGTGCTGCCGGGCGCGCTGCTGCGCTTTGCCGGCGGCTCCGAGACGGTGGGGCTCCCCAACGGGTTCGGCGCGGGCGATCTCTGGGTGCTCACCGACAAGGCGGACGTGGCCCAGGGCAGCATCCTGCAGCCCAGCCTGAACGCGACCCATCTGCGCCGCACCGGCCGCGACCTGCTCAGCCGGACCGCCGACAACCTGTTCTGGCTCGGCCGCTACGCGGAGCGCTCCGAATCCCTGATCCGGTCCCTGCGCGCCGTGCTGGTGCGCCGGATCGACGACACCCGGCCGGGCAGCGACCCCGCGGTCCTGGGCCGGCTCCTCAAGGTCCTGGAGAACCGCGGCGCCGTCGCGCGCTTCCACCCCTCGCCGGTCATGGACGAGGATCAGGTGGATGCGGGGCTTGCGGCCTCGATCTTCGATCCCGGGCACCGCCACGGGCTGCGCGAGACCCTGGCCGAAGTGCACCGCACCGCGACCCTGGTGCGCGACCAGATCAGCCATGACGCCTGGCGGCTCCTGTCGGCCCTGCACCAGGACCGGGCCTGGCGGACCCGCCCCGGCCGGGTGATCGAGTGGCAGACCACCGAACTGCTCGATGTCGGGCTGCGCCAGCTCACCGCCTTCGCGGGTACCGAAGCGGAGAACATGACGCGCAACTATGCCTGGCGGTTCATCGAGATGGGCCGGCGGATCGAGCGGGCCATCAACCTGGTGGACCTCCTGCGCGGGCTGGTGGTGGGCAACCACGACATCGGCACCACCGGCGTCCTGCCACTCCTCCTGGAGCTGGGCGACAGCTCGATGACCTACCGGTCGCGCTATTTGACCCGGCCGCTCCTCCTGCCGGTCCTGGACCTGCTGCTCCTGGACGAGACCAATCCCCGCTCGATTGCCTGGCAGCTCGAACGGGTCGCCGCCCATGTCGAGCGGTTGCCCAAGGCCGACGAGACGGCGCACCGGGGTCCCGACCGCAGGCTGGCGCTGAAGATGGCCACCGACGTGCGGATCGCGGAGATCGCCCTGCTCGCCACCGGCGACGAGCCTCTGCCGGCGCTCGATCTCCTGCTGGAGAGCCTGGAGCACAGCCTGCCGGACCTCTCCGACCTGATCGGCCGGACCTATTTTGCCCATACGGAGCACGTGCTGACCCTGACGGCCCGCAGCCGGAACCAAGTGTCGTGATCCTCGAGGTCGTCCATCGGACCAGCTATGCCTACGGGCAGCCGGTCTCGATCGCGCACCACCTGCTTCACCTCGCGCCGCGCGTGACCGAGCGGCAGGAGGTTCACCAGTTCCGGCTGACCATCGACCCGGTCCCGACCCTGGTCCGCGATGCCGTGGATTTCTTCGGCAATACGACCAGCATCGTGACCCTGGAGCGGGAGCATGCCGCCTTCGTGGTCACCGCGCACAGCCGGGTGGAGCTTCGCTCGCGCGGCAAGATCGTCCCGGAGCGCAGCGTGCGGATCGGCCGGCTCGGCAGCACCTCGGGCCAGCCGGAAGCCGCCGACCTCCTCGACATACGGCAGTTCCTGTTTGATTCACCGTCGATACGCTGTCCGGACGAACTGCATGTCTGGGCTGGCGAGGTGCTGGATCCCGATCGCCCGGTCCTGGCGGCGGCCCTGGACCTGAACCACCGGATTCATGCCCAATTCGCCTATGATCCGTCGGCGACCTCGGTCGGGACGTCGGTCGAGGAATGTTTCGCGCTGCGCCGCGGAGTCTGCCAGGACTTCGCCCACCTGATGCTGGCGGCCCTGCGCAGCCACCGGATCCCCGCCCGCTATGTCAGCGGCTACCTGCGCACCTACGCGCCGCCAGGCAAGGAGCGGCTGGTAGGCTCGGACGCGTCGCATGCCTGGGTGCAGGTCTGGGCGCCGCCCTATGGCTGGGTCGATCTCGACCCGACCAACGACCTGATCCCCGACGTGGAACATGTCACCTTGGCGTTCGGCCGCGACTTCGGCGACGTCAGCCCGATCAACGGCATCATCTTCGGCGGGGGTGCCCATCTCGTCGAGGTCGAGGTCGACGTCATTCCGGTTGCTCCTCCTGGGACGGCCGGACCGGATGCCGAAGCGGGCTGATCTTCAGCGGACGGGCCTCATCCAGGCGCCTCGCGCTTGGCGATCTCCACAGCCACGCGAACCTCGATCTCCGCCAGGATGTCGGCCAGATCGACATTCTCCGGCCGCTCCACCTGCTCGTCCATCAGGACGCGCAGCTCTGCCAGGCAATGCGCATCGTCCTCTCCCGACAGTGTCGCGCCTTGCAGGCGGCCCAGCCCCTCCAGCAGCTCCTCGCCGCGCCGGATCGCCCGGCGACGCGGATCGCCGGCCCCGACCGGCATCTCCTGGACCGCCAGCAGGGTCGGCAGCGACGCCAGGGCCGCGGTGGAAGCCAGGCTCGTCCGAAGCGGTGCCCCATGATCGGGCAACCGGAAAGCCCCCCCGGCAGCCCGGCCTGGTTCCGGGCTCCGACCGGCTGCGAACAAAGGGAATGGCTGGATCAGCATGTCGCGATGGGCCTCCTTCGCGACCGATCCTGCATCCAACATGGTTAAAGTTCGGTGAACGACCGCCGGCGCCGCCTGGTCTCAGCTGGAATGCGCCGCATCAAGCGGCCACAGCTTCTGCAGCCAGGGCCGCCTGCCTGCCTGCATCATGGCGGCGTCAGCCGGCATGGGCGCTCCCAGCAGGGGCCCCTGCACATGATCGCAGCCGTGCCGCATCAGGAAGGCCACCTGCTCCGGCAGTTCCACCCCATCGGCCACCGTCTCCACCCCCAGACGATGAGCCAGATCGATGATGGCACAAACGATCGCGGCGTCGCACGGGTCGTTCAGAACAGTCTGGATCAGGGTCCGCCCGATCTTGATCCGGTCGATCGGCAGCCGCTTGAGGTGCAGGAACGAGGCGTGGCCGGCGCCGAAATCCTCCAGCGTCAGGCTGATCCCGCGGGCATGCAGGGCATGCAGGGATTCCAGAACCGTAGCGCCATGACGGCCGCGCAGCACCGGCTCGGCGATGCCGATCTCCAGGTGACATGGGGCAACGCCAGTTTCGGTGAGGGCGCGGTCGACCAGGCGATAGAGTTCTCCGCCATGAACAGGGACGGAGGTGAAGCTCACCGCGATCCGGTCGAGCGCCACGCCCGCAGCCAGCCAGCGCTGCGCGTCGTACAGGACGGTGCTCAGGCTCCGGGAGCGGATGGTGCTCATCAGGCCGATGTCTTCCGCGACCGGCAGGAACAGGTCGGGTTCGACCAGGCCGCGGCTGGGGTGCTTCCACCGGACGACCGAATCGAACGAAACGGACGTCCGGCCGCCGGGCCGGACGATGGGCTGGTAGAACAAGGCCAGTTCCGAGCGATCGACGGCCAATCGGAGCTCCCGCTCCAGGTTGCGCCTGGCCTCGACCTGCACCCGCATCTCGTCGTCGAAGAACCGCCAGCGGCCCCGGCCAGCTTCCTTGGCCCGGTAGAGCGCGATGTCCGCATGCTTGAGGAGGTTGCCGGCCGAGGCGGCGTCGGCGGGAAACACGGTGATGCCGATGCTGGCGCGAGGCTGGATCTCGTGGCCTTCGAAGTGGAAGGGCTCCGCGAGGTCGGACAGGATCCTGGAGGCGATGATGGCGGCATCGGTGGGTCGCCGCACCGTGTCGAGGATCAGCGCGAACTCGTCGCCTCCCAGCCGCGCCACCGTGTCCGACCGGCGCCGGCCGACCTGCAGGCGACGCGCCACTTCCACCAGCAGCGCATCGCCGGCGTCATGGCCCAGGGTGTCGTTGACGTCCTTGAAGGCGTCCAGGTCCATGAGCAGGAGGGCCATCACCTGGCCGTGGCGCGTCCCATGCTCGACCGCCTGGGCCAGCCGCTCCTGCAGCGCACGCCGGTTGGGCAGGCCGGTGAGGGTGTCGTGGTGCGCCAGGTGGTGCAGCCGCTGCTCGGCGAGCTTGCGCTCGGTAATGTCCACGTTGACGCCGACCAGCCCGATGACCTGATCCTCGACCTGGACCGGAGCCATGATCGCGACCACATGCCGTGCCTCGTCGCCCGTGCCGAAGCTCTCTTCCTGGCGAAGGTGCTCTCCGCCAAGAACCCGCCTGGTGTTGTCGATCCAGCGCGCCCGGGTCTCCGGGGGAAGATCGGCCGTGGCGACGTTGGTTCCTTCCAGATCGCCCCAGCGGGCCCGGGTGGTCGCGTTGATCATGACGTAGTCGCCGGCTGCGTCGCTGATCCAGAAGTCGAAGGGCAGGCTTTCGATGGCGGCGGTCAGCCGCGCCTCGCTTTCCCGGCGGGCCTTCTCTGCTGCCTTGCGTTCGCTGTTGTCGATGCTGACGCCCACCAGGCCGTCGATATTGCCGTGCTCATCCCGGACCGGCGCCAGGATCTCTTCGACCTGAAGGAGACGATCTCCCAGCTGGTAGGCGAACTCGCCGCGCATCATCTCCCCGGCGAGGGCCCGCCGGTTGGTCTCGGCCCAGATCGCGGTGATCTCCGGGCTTGTTCCTGTTTCCGTCGGCGTGGACCCGAGGTTCACCCCCCAGATCGCCCGGCCGAACGCGTTCTGCAGGATGTAGCGACCCTGTGCATCGCACAGCCAGAAGTCGAAGGGCAGGCTGTCGAGAACCCGGGACAGCCGGCTGCGCTCGGCCTTGACCGCCGCTTCGGCCCGGGCGTGCTCCTGCACCGCCTGGCGCAGCCGCAGCTCGCTGGCGACGAAGGCCGCGCAGTCGGTCAGAATGTCCCGCTGTCTTAGGGAAAGGCGGCGCCTGCGCCGGTCGTGCACGCCCAGCGCGCCGACAATCTCGCCATCGGGCATGACCAGCGGCACGCCCGCATAGAAGAACATGGAATCGGGCTGCGTGACGATAGGATGCCGCACATGCCTGGGATCCTGGCGCGCATCGGCGATGATCAGCAGCTTTCCGGCCTCGACGACGCGGGAACAGAAGGAGAGGCCGCGCTCGATGGGCAGCATCACTTCCCGGCCATGAGTCGACAATGTCCAGGTATGGACCGTTCCCTGGATCCCGATCCCGGCATGGGGCACATCCAGCGCCGAGGCCAGAAGGCGAGTCGCGCGATCGAAACAATCATCGCGCTGGTCGAAGCGCACGCCGAACCTGGCGAGGACGGCCACCTCATCCGGTCCGATGTCAGGCGATGCCTCTCCCATCCCAATCCCCAGCCGGATCATGCGCGGAAGGAACATACTCGCCCAGGACGCGTGCGTCGGAGGGCGCAGGAAGCAGGCACGCCGAGATCAGACCGAGGATCGCTTGAAGGCCTGGGACGCCTGGTGATCGACTTTCCGCCAGTGGATCGGCCAGAGGTCACCCTATGAAGTATGACGCAAGAACAGATCAGAATCCATCAGCATGCGTCACTGCGGCAGCGGGCGTGTACACGCAGCAAGAGAATCGAACGACATCCGTCGCCTCGACTTCCGCTGGCGACGGAAAACTTGATTTCAGCGCTCCCGTACCTCGCCGACGTTCTTCAGATAGCGGCCGGCGAGCGCATGATAGATCGGCTGCGGGCAGACCAGTTTCGAGGCGGCAAGCGCGATCAGCACGGTGACCATCAGCGGAAGGGTCATGGTGTTGCTGGCGGTCATTTCCAGGATGATCACCACCGCGGTGATCGGGGCCTGCACCACGCCGGTGAAGTAGCCGGCCATCCCAAGAAGGATGACCGCTCCCATCGGCACTTCCGGAAACAGCCAGCTGACATGATGGCCAAGCCCGGCGCCCACCGCCAGGGACGGCGAGAAGATGCCGCCGGGAATGCCGCTGATGGTCGAGAGCAGGGTGGTGGCGAGCTTGGCGATGCCAAACCACTGGTCAGGAGACTGCCCTCCTTCCAGCAGGGATCGCGCCTGCTCGTAGCCGGTCCCGTAGGTGGCGCCCCCGGTGAGCACCCCGACCACCGCCACCAGCAGGCCGCAGATGGCGGCGAACGCCAGCTTGTGGCGCAGGAGGCCGCGCAGGAACGGTCGGCGATCTCCGAACGCGAACATGATCACCAGCCGGCTGAACATGCCACCCAGCAGGCCACCGGCCAGGCCGCAGATCGGCACGACTGCCCACATCTCCCAGCCGGCCAGTACGGCATCGGAGTGGCCGAAATAGGTGTAATTGCCGACCAGCGCCAGCGAGACCAAGCCCGCGACGATCACGCTGGAAAAGACCAGCCAGCTGTTGCGCTGCTCGAACGAGCGGCTGAGTTCCTCGATCGCGAACACGATCCCTGCGACCGGCGTATTGAAGGCCGCGGCGATCGCCGCTGCGCCGCCTGCCAGCAACAGCCCTTCGTAGCGACGGCCGCCCAGGCGGCCCATCTCGTGCATGATCGCCGCACCGACCTGAACGGTGGGACCCTCCCGGCCGACCGAGGCGCCGGCGAGGATCCCCAGAACCGTCAGGCCGACCTTGCCCACCGCCAGGCGCAGGGAAAGGAGCGCCCGCCTGCCGGCCGGAGCCACGATCTGCCGGGCGGCGATCGTCTGTGGGATGCCGCTGCCCTGGGAGCCCTGGAAGAAGCGTTCGGTGAGATAGACGAGCAGAACAAATCCGGCCGGGGAGATCAGCAGCATCGCGTACGGCGACCAGCCGGTCACGACCTTGAGCATGTCCAGGGCGAGATCGGCCAGATAGGCGAAGGCCACCGCGACGATCCCGATGATCGCGCCGCCGCCCCAGAAAACCGAATGCTGCCGCCATTTCGGCGCAGAGAACAGGACTCGCCGCGATCGTCTCCACCGCGATCGAACGTTCGCCCACATACCTGGATCGTCTCCCGCCGCACGCTTAAAGGCCATGCGGCCGGGATGACACGATCGTCTTCCAGGTGCGAGGCCTTTCGGCCAGGATGGTGGGCTGGAAAGAGCTGCCGGCGGGCGATCAGCCGGTGGCGCCGGTGGTTCCCTCCTGGGCCACCCGCAGATTGTTCGCCACGAATTCGACGCCCTCGGTGCCGATGGCGACTGCCTCGGCCTGCGCGCGCAGCTTTGCGCTGACGACGGTCCCGGCCAGCGTCACCTGGTCGCCGACCACGTCGACCTGCACCTGCGGCGCCTGATCCCCCAAATGCTGCTCCAACTGCTTGCGGATCTCGTCACGGATGTGATCTTCCTGGGCCATGGATCGGGGCCTTCCCTGTCGGTTGCACCGAGCTTTCCAACAGCAGGCGGACGCCGCCGTTCCCCCTGGTCGGACGGAACCTCGCGCAAGGAAAGCGGCCACCATCCAACGAGGGTCGCAGCGGTGGCGGCCGGCGATACCAGCCCCTATGGAGGCCGGAGCGATCTCGTGCATACACTCTTCGGCACCGCGCCCCTCGCTGGGCATCACGGGTGGCTGGGGCAGGACAAAACAGAATCGGGGCTGCACGGCAAAGGACCGGACGGCCGAGGGGAGGAGACATGGATCCGCTGGCGACACGAACCCTGGGCAGGTCGGGGGTGCGGCTCAACCAGATGGGCTTCGGCGGCGCCGGGCTGGGCGACCTGTTCAACAAGGTCACCGACGCCGACGCCGAGGCCACCCTGCAGTCGGCCTGGGATCAGGGCATCCGCTATTTCGACACGGCCCCCTGGTATGGGCGCGGCCAGTCCGAGCATCGTTTCGGCCGGTTCCTCTACCGGCAGCCGCGCGACAAGTTCATCCTCTCCACCAAGATCGGCCGCATCCTCAAGGCGCCCCGCCGGCCGGAAAACTTCGACACAGGCTTCTGGAGCGGTGGCCTGCATTTCGACCACGTGTTCGACTATTCCTATGATGGCGTGATGCGCGCCTTCGAGGACAGCCTGCAGCGCCTCGGCATGAACCGCATCGACCTCCTGCTCATCCATGACCTGGACTACGGGCACCACGCCACCGAACCCAAGGTCGCGGCCTTCCTGGCCCAGCTCTCGACCGGCGGTTTCCGGGCGCTGGAGGAACTGCGCAGCGCCGGCATCATCAGGGCGATCGGGGCAGGCATCAACGAGCTCGGGTTCATGCCGCGCTTCCTGGACCTGTTCGACATGGACTTCTTCCTGTGCGCGCTCCGCTACTCCCTGATGGAGCACGACGTCCTCGATCATGAATTCCCGTACTGCCAGCGCCGCGAGGTCGGCATCGTGGTCGGCGGCGCCTTCTCGTCCGGCATCACCGCCACCGGCCCGGTACCCGGAGCGAAGTACAACTATGCCGACGCGACCCCGGAGGTGATGGACAAGGTCCGCCGCATCCAGAACGTGTGCGAACGGCATGGTGTCCCCTTGCCAGCGGTGGCGCTGCAGTTTCCACTGGGCCATCCGTGCGTGACGTCGGTCATTCCGGGAGGCTTCAGACCAGAACATGTCGCCCAGAACATGGAGCACATGCGCCGTCCGATCCCGGCCGATCTGTGGGCGGAACTGAAACAGGAGAAGCTGATCCGGGCCGACGCGCCGGTCCCGGCAGCCTGAGGAATCAAGATGGCGAAGATCAACCGGGTCGAACTCACCTCCTTTCGCTTCGAGGTGGACGGCCTGAGCCTGCCCCGGCACGGCGCCGCCGGCGTCGGCAACCTGATTGCGTTGAAGGGCGGCAAGATGCCGGCCATCCGCTGGGCGGTACGCCTGTTCTGCGACGATGGTTCGGAAGGCGCCTACGTCACCCACTGGGTCGGCACCGCGTCCTCCTTCGCCCAGGCCACGATGCTGGCCCCGCACCTGATCGGCCGCGACCCGGACACGCGCGAGCAGATCTGGGACGACATGAAGCGCGAGGTCCGCGCCTATGACCATATGGGCCATGGCCCGCTCGACATCGCGCTCTGGGACCTGGCCGGCAAGCGCAGCAACCTCTCGGTCGCGCGCCTCCTGGGCGGGTGGCGCACCCACCTGCCGACCTATGCCAGCACCTATCATGGCCAGGAGGAGCCGGGCGGCCTCGACACGCCGGAGGCCTTCGCCGAGTACGCCGCCGCCTGCAAGGCCAAGGGCTTTGCCGGCTTCAAGATCCATGGCTGGCACAATGGCGATGTCGCCCGTGAGATCCGCACTGTCCATGCGGTGCGGGCCGCGGTCGGCGACGGCTTCCCGCTGATGCTCGATCCGGCCTGCCAGCTGCGGACCTGGATGGACGCGCTGAAGGTCGGCCGGGCCTGTGACGAGGCGGACTTCTTCTGGTTCGAGGACCCCTATCGCGATTCGGGGATTTCCCCCGAGGGACACAAGCGCCTGCGCGAGAAGATCAAGACCCCCCTCCTGACCTGCGAGCATGTGCGCGGCATCGAGTTGAAGACCGCCTTCATCCTGGCCGGCGGCGGCGACATGATCCATGCCGATCCGGAGTACGATCTGGGCATCACCGGCGCGATCCGGCTCGTCCATGTCAGCGAGGCCCTCGGCCTCGACCTGCAGTTTCATGCCTGTGGGCCGGCGCACCGCGCAGTGATCGCGGCGACGCGCAACACCCATTTCTACGAGATGGCGCTGGTGGGGCCGGGCATGAAGAACGCGGTGCCGCCGGTCTATACCTGCGGCTATTCGGACGACGAGGACGACCTGCCGGCGCAGGGCGGCGTGCCCGTGCCGGACGGTCCGGGCCTCGGCGTCAGCTACGACTGGGACTTCATCGCCGAGCACAAGGTGGCGGAGCAGGTATTCACCGGGTGAGTCGCGCCGCCTGCGTATCGTCGGCGCGCACCACCATCCCTGGGACCGCCATGCCCTGCCCTTTCCCTGGCTGTCGGCACCCCATCCGGACGGTCTGGTCGGCGATGCCGGGCGGTTGTGCCGGTACTACCTGATCGGGGAATATCCTGACCGATGCGGCCGGACTCGATCTGGTCGCCTCGGTTCATGTCCGGGCCGAGGTCGCGCCGGAACGAGCAAAAGCCACTGACGGGATGGCCCTTGTCTGTGCGGCCAATGACGCCCACAACGGGCGCGCGTCAGAAACTTCCAGGACGCGTCAGGAACGTTCAACTTGCGCGCTGCCAGATCAGGCTCCGGCCTGCCTTCACCACCGATGATACCGGCAGCCCGGCGCGCCCGCGTCCTGGAGATCCTTCAGCGTGACGGTGCCGCTTCGATCCAGCAGGTCGCCGACGAGATCGGCATTTCGGTTTCGACCGCCAGACGCGATCTCGACTATCTGACCCGTGCGGGGCAGCTGGAACGCTCCCATGGCGGCGCCTCGCTCCGCACCGGGTCACGCACCGCCTTCGAGCCTGCGGCTTCGGTCACCCACGGGACTGCCCGCGCCGCCAAGATCGCGATCGGCCGCCATGCCGCCAGCCTGATCGAGGACGGCCAGAGCGTGATCCTGGATTCCAGTTCCACCGTGCTGGAAGCCGCCCTTGCCCTGGCAAAGCGCGATCTCCCGCTCACGGTGGTCACCAACGACCTGCGCATCGCCATGGCCCTGCATGCCAGGCCGGATGTGCAGCTCCTGATGCCGGGCGGACAGATCCGCGCGGGCTCCTACACGCTGATGGGCGCGGCGGCGCAGGACCTTGTCCACGGCCTGCGGGTCGACGTGGCGATGCTCGGCGCGCACGGGCTGGCAGGACTGCGGCTGAGCGAGACGTCGCTCGACATCGCCAGCATCAAGCGAGGATTTGCCGCCGCAGCCTCGCGGGTCGTCCTCCTGGCGGACTCCAGCAAGTTCACGATTTCCGCCTTCTGCGAGATCTGCCCGATCGGCTGGGTCCACGAGATCGTCTGCGACGACGGCCTGTCCCTGGAGGACCGGTCCGGCCTGGAGCGGCAGGGAGTGCAGGTGACGCTTGTCCCAGCAGGAAGCTCGAAGTGAGTGCGCCCATGCTGATCATTGCCGACGACCTCACCGGTGCCGCCGACTGCGGGGCGGCCTGCGCCCGGCAGGGACGCTCGGTGTTCGTCGTCATGGATGGGTCGGCCCCGCCCGACGACGCCGATGTCGTCGCCGTGGACGCAGACACCCGGTCCCTTGACGCCACGGCCGCTGGGGCCAGGATCAGGCAGCTGGTCGACCGCTTCGCTGCCAGCCCGCTGCTCTTCAAGAAGGTCGATTCGACCCTGCGTGGGCATGTCGGTAGCGAACTGGCTGCCGCGCTGGCCGGCCGGCGCGACGCCACCGGCCAACCCGTCACCGCCGTGTTCGCCTCCGCTTTTCCCGCGACCGGCCGGACGATTGTCGAGGGGCGCCCCTACCTGCACGGCATCCCGCTGGAGCAGACGGAGGTTTGGCGGCACGAGCGCCGGGGTGCCGGCGTCTTCCTGCCCGACCTGATGGCTGCCGCGGGTCTGACCGCAGCCCTGATCGACCTCGCCCAGGTCCGCGGACCAACCCTCCCGGACCGGATGGCGCGACTGTGCGGCACGGTCGACGTCCTGGTCTTCGATGCCGAGACCGATGCGGACCTGGCCGCGATCACGGCTGCGGCGACGTCCATGGCCGGCGAGACGATCTGGGCCGGATCGGCGGGGCTGGTGAGCCATGTGGCCGGGACGCGCAGCCCGATCAACGCCACCATGCCCCGGCCGCCGGTCCGGCCAGGGCCGCTTCTGTTCGTCGTGGGCAGCATGTCGTCGGTGTCCCGAAGGCAGGCGGATGTCCTGGCGCAGGCTCCGGGAATGATGCGGCTGGACCTGGCTGTCTCGGAAGTGGTGGCTTCAGCCGATGGGCGTCCGGTGATGGAACGTACCGCCCAACTGGAGCGCATGCTCCTGGGGGGCAGCGACGTGGTGATCACGCTGACGGCCGATATTCCTGACGACCCAGCGCACGCGCTCCCGCTGCGTCTGGGGCTCGCCGCCCTGGCCGAACCGGTCGCCGCCCAGATTGGCGGCCTGCTGGTCACCGGCGGAGAGACGGGGCGCGCCGTGCTGAACGCCATGGGCGTCGCTGGCCTGCATCTCCAGCGCGAACTGGAGCCGGGCGTGCCCCTATGTATTGCTCCTGCCCCTCACCGGTTCGGCGTCGTCACCAAGGCAGGGGCCTTCGGCGACGAGCGGACCCTGTTGAACTGCCGCCAGGCGCTGCGGGACCTGGCCGGCTCGTTCCCGCTTCCTTCCTCCTCCTCCGACATGGAATGACGCTCATGAACCGTCCGGTGATCGCAATCACGATGGGCGATGCCGCCGGCATCGGCGCCGAAGTCATCATGAAGAGCCTCGGCCATGCCGATGTCTACGAGCGCTGCCGGCCGGTGGTGATCGGCGATGCCGGCCGCCTGCGCACCGCCGGCAGGATCGTCGGCAGCGATCTGTCGGTCCGGGCCCTGACGGCCGACCAGGTCGCCGAGGGCACCTATGCCCATGGCACCGTCGACTGCGTCGACCTGCAGCTCATCCCGGCCGACCTGCCGTTCGGCAAGGTCTCGGCGATCGCGGGCGAAGGCTCGTTCCGCTTCATTGAGACCGCTACCCGCCTGGCGGTCGAAGGTGCAGTGGATGCCATCTGCACGGCGCCCATCAACAAGGAGGCGCTGCATGCCGGCGGGCACCGCTATCCGGGCCATACCGAACTCCTCGCCGCCCTGACCGGGACCGAGGAGGTGTCGATGATGCTGACGGCACCCGGCCTGCGCGTCATCCATGTCACCGTCCATGTCGGCCTGATCGACGCGATCGAGCGGATCGAGCCCGGCCTGGTGGAGCGGACCATCGCCCGAGGCCATACCGTGCTGGAAAAGGCCGGCATCCCGCGCAAGAAGATCGGCGTGTGCGGCATCAACCCCCATGCCGGCGAGAACGGCCTGTTCGGCCGTGGCGAGGAGGAGACCAAGATCGCTCCGGCCGTCGCGGCCTGCCGGGCCAAGGGCTGGGACGTGGAGGGCCCGCTGCCGGCCGACACGCTGTTCTTCCGGACCGGGCGGGGGGATTTCGACATGGTCGTCGCGATGTACCACGACCAGGGCCACGCGCCGATCAAGGTCATGGGCATCGAGTCCGGCGTGAACATCACGGTCGGCCTGCCGGTGATCCGTACCTCCGTCGACCACGGAACCGCCTTCGACGTGGCCGGCAAGGGCATTGCCGACGAGCGGAGCCTGCTGGAGGCCCTGCGTCAGGCGATCGCGCTCACCGCGGCATAGTCCTCGTCGGTGACCTTCTCCATCCAGTTGGTCTCGCCGGCGTCGCCGCCTTCCTGGATGGCCAGGTGCACCACGGTCGTGGCCGGCCCGGCTCCGTGCCAGTGCTTCTCGCCGGGCGGGATCCACACCGTGTCGCCGGGCCGGATCACCACGCCCGGCTGACCTTCGGTCTGGAAGAGGCCGGTCCCGGTCAGGACATGCAGGGTCTGGCCCAGCGGGTGGGTGTGCCATGCGGTGCGGGCGCCCGGCATGAAGCTCACCCGCAAGGCACGCACCCGGGCGGGCGCCGGCGCCTGGATGATCCGGTCCAGCCAGACCGTGCCGGTGAAGTATTCGCTGCGCCCCGGCATGCTTTCCTGCGTACCTGCCCGCACCAGTTCCATGACCGCCTCCCTCCCGAGTCGTGTTGTCCGAGATCGCCATCTTCGGCCGCCGGCCGCCATCCTACCAGTCCTGGCGGCAGGAAGATCTCAAGATGCGGGCGTGAAGGCGTGGCGGGACGGAGATCCGGAGCGACGACAGCCTCAGCGAGTGAGCGGTTGCGGGCCGGTCAGCTTTCCTCGGGCCCGGAAGGGGTGGCGAGCCACTCCTTGAAGGTCAGCTTCGTCTTCTGCGGCACCGACGACTGGATCGTCTCCCTCAGTCGATGGGCGGAGCGGTCGCCGGCCGCGAGCGAGCGGGCGATTCGGCGGATCAGTTCCGCATCCGCCTCCCGCACACAGACCTCAACCCTGCGCATCCCGTTCTCGGCAAGCCGACGTCGATGGACCTGCAACGCTTCTTTCATCGTATGGTTGTCCTGGACAGTCTGTTAAATAAATCTGGGGTTCAGAGGATCTCGGAGTATCGACTTCTTCACAAGTTCGAGTTGCCCGGAAATGTTCTTCCCTCATGGAGGAGATTATCCAAGCAGAATCGCTCCCGGACGGATGTCCGTGAGTATGGCTTCAGGATGTATTGCTGTGCCGGGATCGGGAGGAGGCTGGACAAGTGCGGCCGTACCGGAGCCGTCCGCCGCCCCAGGCCTTGCCGGCCTGGCTCAGAGGGTCCGGGCGGCTCCCGCCATTTCCTGGCCCAGATAGGCCTGGACCCGCTGGTCATCGATGAGGCCGGCAAAGCTGTCCTTGCGTTCGGCCGTGCCGCCATGGACCAGCAGGAAGCTCTCGCCGATCTCCTTCAGGATCTCGAGATGATAGCGCGCCGTGGGGTGCAGGCAGACGAATACCAGCTTGCCGTCCGCCCGGAGCTTGCGGAAGAAGTCCAGCATGAAGCCGATATAGCCGTCCTGGGTGTTGAACTGCGGCTCGTCGAACAGGTGGAGGATGGGATGCGTCGTCGGCGAGCGGTCGAGCATGAAGGACGGCAGGACCCGGCGGAACGAGCGGACCTGGTAGGACTGGTGGTAGTGGATCGCCAGTCGGTCGCGCTCGCCGTAGCGGACCCGGTGGATGTCGGCGCCGGCGACCATCACCTTGCCGGAACTGGGCGTGTTCGAGCCGGTGATCATCTCGAACAGGGTGGTCTTGCCGGCGCCGTTCGGACCAACCACGCCGATGATGCCGCTGTTCTCGAACACGAGGTCGGCCTGGAGCTGGAAGGTCGGGGTGCGGTCGAACATGCCCTTGCGGTACACCTTGCGCACCTGGTCCAGGCGCAGGATCGGCTCGGCCAAGGCTCAGGCTCCCAACAGGCGCTGGCGCAGCGCCCGATCATGCTTCAGTTCCTCGGCGTCGCCCTTCCAGGCTACCCGGCCGCGATCGAGGACCAGCGCCCGGTCGGCCACCGAGAGCGCCAGCTCGGCGTTCTGTTCGACCACCACCGAGGCGACCCCCTCGTCGCGGAGATGGCGGATGGTGGCGAGCACGTCCTCGACGATCTTGGGCGCCAGCCCCTGGCTCGGCTCGTCGAACAGGACGAGACCCGGCGATCCCAGCAGCGCTCGGGAAATCGCGACCATCTGCATCTCGCCGCCGGACAGGTTCTCGGCATCGCGGTGCATCAGGTGCTCCAGCGCGGAGAAGATCCCGCAGCAGTCCTTGACGCTCCAGGACCGGAAGCGGGTGCGCTTGCCGGCGATCTGCAGGTTCTTGGCGACGCTCAGCGTCGGGCAGAGCCGGCGGTCGTCCGGGACCCAGCCGATCCCGGCGCGGGCGATCCGGTGGGTCGGCTGCCTGGTCACGTCGCTGCCATCAAACGCGATCCGGCCCTGGACTGGCGGGGTGAGGGCCAGGATCGAGCGCAGCGTCGTGGTCTTGCCAGCACCGTTCGGGCCCAAAAGGGCCACGACCTCGCCCGGACGCACGTCGAACGACACGCCGAACAGGACCTGCGTTTCGCCGTAGAAGGTATGAATGCCGTCGACGTCCAGGATCATCCGAAACGTCCCAGGTTGGAGCGACGCACCCACGGATTGCTCTTCAGTTCGTCCGGCCGACCATGGGCAATCACCTGCCCCCAGTGCACCACCGAGATCCGGTCGGCCAGGCCGAACAGGAACTCCATGTCGTGCTCGATAGCGACGATGGCCAAGCGGCCCTTCAGGCGGCGCACCAGGTCGGCGATCCTGGCGATGCCGTCGGAACCCAGGCCAGAGGTCGGTTCGTCCAGGCACAGGACCCGGGGCTTCTGAGCCAGCGCCACCGCGATCTCCAGGGCGCGCCGCTCGCCATAGGAGAGGTCCTTGGCGATCACGTCCGCCTTCTGTCCCAGGCCGACCTCGTCGAGCACCGCCTGCGCGGCGGCATCGGATTCGGGATCGCCGATTGCGGCCCGGTGGCCATGCAGGGCAAGCGCGCGGAACTCCGGGCGGGCGATCGCCACGTTCTCGCGCGCGGTGAATTCATCGAACAGGGTCATGATCTGGAACGACCGGGCGACGCCACGGGCGGCGATCGCGTGCGGCGGCTGCCCGGTGACGTCCTCGCCGCCGACCAGGACCTGGCCGCGGCTGGGCCGCACCCTGCCGGTCAGCACGTTGAAGAAGGTGGTCTTGCCGGCACCGTTCGGCCCCATGATGCCGTGCAGCTCGCCCTCTGCCACGGTGAAGTTCATCTCCTCCAGCACGACCCGGTCGCCAAAGCGCACATGGACGGCGCGGGCCTCGAGCGCCGTCATGGCGTGCTCCGCACGGCCGGCTGCGGCGTGGCGCGGCGGGTGAGACGGCGACGCAGGTCCTGGAAGACGCCGGCGATGCCCTCGGGCCTGAACAGGATCACCGCCACGAACAGGAGGCCGAACCAGAGCATCCAGGTCAGGGTGACGGCGCCCAGCAGGTCGCGGGCCAGGAGGAACACGACCACGCCGACCACCGGCCCCCAGAAGCTGACCAGCCCGCCGCCCACCAGCACCATCATCACGATGTAGCCGGAATAATGCAGCGCCATGACCTCAGGGAAAGCGCCGCCCTGGGCCATGGCGAACAGGCTGCCGGCAAGGCCGGCGAAGGCGGCCGAGACAATGAAGGCCAGCATCTTGAAGAGCACCACCCGGTAGCCGAGATGGGCGGCACGCAGTTCGCTCTGACGGATGGCGGAAAGGATGCGGCCGAACGGCGAATAGGTCAGGCGCCACAGCGCCACCACCGTCAGCAGGAACAGCACCAGCACGAAGAAGTAGAGCGCCACGTTGTCGGAAAGGTCGAAGGACACGAAGCCCAGATCGACCGGCAGCCGTGCGATCGGCAGCAGGCCGTCCTCGCCGCCGGTCAGGTCGCGCGCCTTCATGGCGATGAACCAGAACACCTGGCCGAACGCGATGGTCAGAAAGGCAAAGTAGATCCCGCGCCGGCGCGCCACGAACGCCGCCACCAGCGCCCCGGCGAGGCTGGCCGCCAGGATGCCGCCCAGCAGGCAGACCCACAGGTTCGCCGCCACGTGGAACTGGGTGAGCCCGAAGGCGTAGGCGCCGATGCCGAAAAAGGCGCCGTGGCCGAAGGAAGGCAGGCCGGCCGTGCCCAGCAGGAGGTTGAAGCCCAGTGCGTAGATCGCCCAGATCAGGATCTCCACACCGATATACTGGTAGAGCCCGGCCGAGGTGATCCAGAACGGCACGGTGACCAGCAAGAGGCCCACGCCGACCATGGCGGGGGTGATCAGGCGTCCGGCATTGGCGGGAGTCTGCATCGGAATCAGGCCTCCAGGATGCTCTTCTTGCCGAACAGCCCGCGGGACCGGAAGGTCACGACCACGATCAGCAGGATATACATGGATAAAAGTGACCATTCCGAGGCGTAGGCGGCGGTGAGACCGATCACCATGCCGACCAGCAGGCCGGCGATCACCGCACCCCAGAACGAGCCGACGCCGCCCAGCACGATGATCAGGAAGGCCGGGATCACCGCGTCGACCCCCATGTGCGGGCGGATGCCCCAGATCGGCGCCATGATCATCCCGGCGGCAGCCGCCAGCATGGTGCCGATCGCGAACACCGCGATGCGCAGCTTGGCGAGGTCGTAGCCCAAGGCCCGGACCATCTCGCTGTCGTGCGCGCCGGCCTTGATGACGGCGCCAAAGCGGGTGCGCTCGATCAGGAGCCAGGTCAGCAGGATGAAGACCGCGGCGGCCGCCGCCGCGAAGAAGCGGTAGGATGACCAGATCAGGTTCAGCGCGATGAAGCCGCCGGAGATCGCGTCCGGGGTCGGCAGGATATAGTCGCGCGTTCCCCAGATCGACCGGATCAGGTCTTCGATCACCAGGGCGGCGCCAAAGGTGAGCAGCAGGCCGAACAGGGGATCCTTGCCGTAGGTCCGGCGCATCCCCTGCTCGATCAGGATGCCGAGCAGCCCGACGATGCATGGGGCGATGATGAGGGCCACGGCATAGCGCAGCCAGAGCGGCAGCGCCGCCCACCAGGCACCCACCTCTCCCGTGAACGGGAGAGGTGGGCCGAGCATGGCATAGGCCACGTAGGCGCCCAGGGCGAACAGGGAGCCGTGGGCCAGGTTGATCTGCTCCATCACGCCGACGATCAGCATGAAGCCGAGGGCGATCAGCGCGAACAGGAGCCCGAGGGTCAGCCCGTTGATCAGGAAGGGTATCAGCGTGAACATCTGCCCTGCTTATCGTGGGGCCTCACCACTCGGTCTGCTCAGCCGTCGACGGTCGGGAACTGGTCGTAGGGGGCGAGCTTGCACATCTGGCCCTCCTGCGGGTCGATCACGTTCTCGGGCTTGGACGCGCTGATGATCTCGTAGAGGTCGGTGTCGTCCACCGGGTTCGGGTTGCGGCGGGCCAGGTAGATGGTCTGCTGCAGGTGATGGGTGTCCGGATTCATCCAGGCGTCGTAGTCCTGCATCCGGTCGACCGCCGGAATCTTGAGCTGCTCCAGCTCCTTGATGATCGCGATGTTGTTGGTGGTGCCCGCCCGCTCGATTGCGCGCAGCGTTTCCCGCATGCCCATGTAGCCGCAATAGGCGACGTTGCCCGGCACCGGGATCGCACCCTCGTCGGCGCGGGCCTGCCAGCGCTTCACGAAGTCGTCGACGCCCGGCAGCTTGAGCTTGTGGTACCAGTTGGTGCCGAAAATGCCGACGATGCTCTCCGGCGCCGCCCAGACGTCCGGCCAGTCCTGCTGGCTCTGCACCCAGGCTGCCTGCTGGTCGAGGCCGAGCTCCGCCACCTGCGCGCGCAGGATCTTGCCGTCGTCGCCGCCCACCGCGGGCGCCACCACCTCCGGCTGGAGCTGCTGGATCTTGAGCAGGTAGGAGGTGAAGTCGCGGGTGTTCTGCGGCACCAGCAGCTCGTCGATGATCTCGCCGCCGGCGGCCTCGACCAGCTTGCGGGTCGCATCCGAGGTCTCATGCCCCCAGACATAGTCGTTGGTGAGCAGGAGCCACTTCTTGCCGACCCGCTCCACCGCCGCCGTCACCGACGACATGGTGAAGTTGGTGCCGTTGCCGTCCCAGACGAACTTGATTCGCGAGCAGTTCTCGCCGGATTCGGTGGGCGAGGACGAGTTGGTGTTCAGGTAGATGGTGCCGTACTTCTCGGCCACCTGGGTGATCGCGTTGGCCACGCCGGAATGGATGGCGCCGATCAGGATCGAGCAGTCCTCGCGGTTGATGAAGCGCTCGGCGACCCGGCTGGCGGTGGCGGGATTGGTCTCGGTGTCGGCGGTGATCCACTCGATCTTGCGGCCGAGCACGCCGCCATTGGCGTTGAACTCGTCGATGCACATGGTGATGCCGCGCAGCTCGGAGCGGCCGGACGCGCCATACATGCCGCTGGCGTCGCAGGTCAGGCCGATCTTGATCGGCTTGCCTTCCTGGGCATAGGCGCGGTTGTGCTTCCATGGCCCGTAGATGGTGCCGAGGCCGGCCGCGGCACCGGCCAGCATCGTGCCACCCTTGACCAGGCTGCGCCTGGTGATCTTGTGGATCATTGCCTTCTCCCTGATCATGTTGCGGCTCCTGTTTCCGGAGCTCGTCGCCTCTTGCTCAGAACTCGACCCGGTCGCCGCCTTTCAGCGACAGGATCTCGCGGGCTTCCGCCGGCGTGGCGATCTGCATGCCCAATCCCTCGAGGATCTGGCGCGCGCGTCGCACCTGCGCGGCGTTGCTCTCGGCCAGCTTGCCCGGCCCGTCCCACAGACTGTCCTCCAGGCCCACCCGGACGTTGCCGCCCATCGACGCCGCCTGGGCGGCGATCCGCATCTGGTGACGCCCGGCACCCAGCACCGACCAGCGATACTGGTCACCAAACAGCCGGTCGGCGGTGCGCTTCATGTGCGCCACGTCCTCGGGATGCGTCCCGATCCCGCCCAGGATGCCGAACACGGTCTGCACGAACAGAGGCGGCTTCACCAGCCCCTGCTCCAGGAAGTAGGCGAGATTATAGAGATGGGCGGTGTCGTAGCACTCGAACTCGAAGCGGGTGTCGTTGCCCGCGCACAGCTTCAGGATGTACTCGATGTCCGCGAAGCTGTTCTTGAAGATGTTGTCCTTGGTTTTCTCGATGTAGGGCTTTTCCCAGTCGTGCTTGAACTCCTTGAAGCGCTGCAGCATCGGGAAGGTGGCGAAGTTCATCGAGCCCATGTTGAGCGAGGCGACTTCCGGCTTGAACACCGCGGTCGGGCGGGCGCGCTCCTCCACGGTCATGCCGATGCCGCCGCCGGTGGTGAGGTTCACCACGCAGTCCGAGCGCTGCTTGATCACCGGCAGGAAGCGGCCGAACGATTCCGGGGTCTGCACCGGCATCCCGGTCTCGGGGTCGCGGGCGTGCAGGTGGATGATCGCAGCACCCGCCTCGGCGGCGCCGATCGCGGCATCCGCGATCTCCTCCGGGGTGACCGGCAGGTGCGGCGACATGGACGGGGTATGGATCGCCCCCGTGACCGCGCAGGTGATGATGACCTTCTGGGATGCTGCCATGGTTCAGGCTCCTGCCGCGGACGGGTGGCGCTGCACGTGGACGATCAGGCGGGTGGCTGCGGGTCGCGACGCCGCCGGCCGCTTCGTTGCGGCCGGAGCGGAGCCGGGGCGCCCCGGCGCATCCATGACGACGATATTCCACATCTTCGGCATCACCTACCCTGATCCACGGCTTTTCGTGATCCGTGATCACGGTCGGGTAGCCCAGCCGATCCGGCTTGTCCATGAGCGGAAGCGGCACAGGCGTGCTTCTTCGGCCTTGCAGGCCTCCCCTTCCTCGTGTCGGTAGTCCACCCCGGTGATCTGTTCACGGGGCGATTTCGACGTGGCGAGCCTGCCGGTCATGCACTCCATCCAGCCCGTCGACCGGGACACGCTCGGCGACCGGGCCTACCGGCGGCTGCGCGAACTGCTGATGTCCGGCCAGCTCAAGCCGGGAGAACGGCTGTCGCTTCGCTCGGTCGCCGACGCGCTCGGCGTCTCGATCATGCCGGTGCGCGGCGCGGTGAGCCGTCTGGTGGCGGACCACGCCCTGGAGGTGACACCCAGTCGGGCGATCCGGGTGCCGCTGACCACCGTGGCCCAGTTCCGCCAGATCACCGAGATCCGGATCGAGATCGAGGGGTTCGCCGCGGCCCGCGCGGCCCATGCCCGCTCGCCGGGCGAGCTCGAGGCCATCGCGGTGTGCGAGGCGGGCTTCCGCGAGGAGAGTGTAGCCGCGCGGCCGGATCTGGCCCGGGCGGTCCAGCTGAACATGAACTTCCACTTCGCGGTCTATCGTGCTTCCGCCATGCCGATGCTGGTAGAGATCGTGGAACAGCTCTGGCTGCGGGTCGGGCCGATCATCAACCTGGAAACCCGGGACGATCCGGGCCGGCTGGCGGCCGGCGGGGCCTATCGCCGCCATGGCGAGGCGCTGGAGGCGATCCGCCGTGGCGACGGCGAGGCGGCCCGGGCGGCGATCGCCGCCGACATCGAGGGGGCCGCCGCCTTCATCATTGCCCGGGGCGACATCCTGGCGGGCTGATGCCCGGCGCCAGCCGTGCATCCGGATGCACGGCTGGCGCATACGAGAACCAGGACCCAGGTGATATGATGGGGGGCGAGTCGGCTCCGCAACTGGTATGAGGCGCGGGAGCAGAAGGAACCAGCATGCAGACCGCAGGGTATGCGACCGACCGCGAGTCGATCCCGGCGAGTTACACCGAGCTCGACGACCGCTACGGCGGCAAGATCGAGGAGATGCTCGCGCACTGGCTGGACAACGAGGCCCTGGCTGCCCGGCTGCGCCGCCCGGTCCTGCTGGCGATCGCGCGCAATCAGCCCAGCTACGATCCCGCCCGCGAGAGCAGCGACGACTGGATCTTCGGCGAGGCGCGCCGCGAGGCCCGGGCCCTGATCGGCCCGGAAGGAGCAGCCGGGGTGATCCCGGTGATGCGCAAGCCGCTTGCCGGGCCGGCGCCCGGGCCCGCCCGCGCGGCAAGCGGCAGGGTCCAGCGGGAGGACGACGAGGACGACGATGCGCCGCCCCGGCGGCGGCTGGTGGTCCCCAAGCGCTGGGTCTGGCTCACCGTCTTTGCAGGCCTGGCGCTGGGCATCGCGCTGATCGTCGCGACCGCCTGGCTCGGCACCGAGCCCTACCTGCGGATGGCGACGCCCAGGCCTGCGCCTGTGCCCGCGCCCGCGCCTTCCTGGGACGAGCCTGTGCTCCCGCAGGCGCCGCCGGCCGAGCCGCCTTCGGCATGGGTGGACGATCTCCCGAAGCTGGACGCGGTCGCCGACGCGGACCCGCTGCCGCCGCCGCCCCTGGTGGTGCCATCCCTGGCCGCGCCACCGCCTCCGCCGGCGCCGCCGCCGGTTCCGCCGCAGCCGCGTGCGATCGAGCCGCTGCGGGCGCCCGCTCCGCCGGAACTCACCAGGCTGCCCCAGGTCCTGCGCACGCAGCCGGCGCCACCGCCGGCCCTGGCCCGCCCGGCCGAGCCGCCGGCGCCCGCAGCCGGCCCGAGGCCGCTGCCCGGGCCCACGCGGGTGTTCATCCACTACAGCGCGATCGGCGGCCAGGCCGTGGACGAGGCGGAGCGGCTGGCGCGGCTGCTGCGCCAGCAGGGCTTCACCGTCGCCGATGTACGCGAGGTGCCGTTCGCGATCGACGAGCCGAGCGTGCGCTACTTCTTCGCCGGCAATCAGGGCGAGGCGCAGACGCTGGTGGAGCTGAGCAGCCGCGCGCTGCCGGGGATGAGCGGCCTTGCCCGGCGCGGCGCCAGCGATTTCACCCATTTCGAGCCGCGGCCCCAGCCGGGCACGCTGGAGATCTGGCTGCCGGCCGGCTGAGCCGGGTGCAACCCGGCTCAGCCGCTGGCGGTTGTCCATGGCCGGGCGATCGGGCTATGGCGGACGGCGCTGCCCGGCACTGGCCGGCGCCGGAGGAGGAAACGACATGAACCATCCAGCGCTCGGGGCCGGCAAGGTCGCGGTGGTCACCGGCGCCGGCAACGGCATCGGCCGTGCGGCGGCGGAACGGTTCGCCCGGCTCGGCATGAAGGTCGCGATGGCCGACCAGGACGCTGCCCTGCTGGAATCGGCGCGGCGCGAGGTGGTGGCGCTGGCTAGGCACGGCGAGACCGACGTGCTGGCGGTGCGGACCGACGTGGCGCGGATCGAGGACGTGGAGCGGCTGAAGGCGGCGGTGAGGGAGCGGTTCGGGCAGGTGGCGCTGCTGATGAACAACGCCGCCACCGGCAAGCCGGCCTCTACCTGGCAGGACCGGGCGCAGTGGGAGCGGCTCCTGGGGGTCAACCTGTTCGGGGTGATCAACGGGCTGCAGACCTTCGTGCCGGACATGGTGGCCGGCGGCCAGCCCGGCGCCGTCGTGGTGACCGGCTCCAAGCAGGGCATCACCACGCCGCCGGGCAACGCCGCCTACAACGTCTCCAAGGCCGCGGTGAAGGTGCTGACCGAGCAGCTGGCCCACGAGCTGCGCGGGGCGGCGGGCGAGCGGATCACCGCGCATCTGCTGATCCCCGGCTTCACTTTCACCGGGATGACCCGGCCCGACCGCACGCCGGACACGCCCAAGCCGGACGGCGCCTGGACGCCTGAGCAGGTGGTTGACGTGCTGGTCGACGGCATGGGCCAGGGCGAGTTCTACCTGTTCTGCCAGGACTACGAGACGGACTGGGCGACCGACCAGAAGCGGATGCGCTGGGCCATGGGCGACCTGATCGAGAAGCGGCCGGCGCTGTCCCGCTGGCACAAGGACTACAAGGGCGCGTTCGCGGCCTTCATGAAGGACTGAGGATCGATGCAATACGTGAAGCTCGGCCGCACCGGCCTGGACGTCTCGCGCCTGTGCCTGGGCTGCATGAGCTACGGCGATCCGGCCAAGGGCACCCATGCCTGGTCGATGGCCGAGGACGAGAGCCGGCCGTTCATCAAGAAGGCCCTCGACCTCGGCATCAACTTCTTCGACACCGCCAATGTCTATTCGGACGGATCCAGCGAGGAGATCGTCGGCCGGGCGCTCAAGGACTTCGCCAGGCGCGACGAGATCGTGCTGGCGACGAAGGTGTTCAACCGGATGCATCCCGGGCCGAACGGCGCCGGCCTGTCGCGCAAGGCGATCATGGCGGAGATCGACAAGAGCCTGAAGCGGCTGGGCACCGACCATGTCGACCTCTACCAGATCCACCGCTTCGACAAGCACACCCCGATCGAGGAGACGCTGGAGGCGCTGCACGACGTGGTGAAGGCCGGCAAGGCCCGCTATATCGGCGCGTCCTCCATGTATGCCTGGCAGTTCGCCACCATGCTGCACACCGCCGAGAAGCATGGCTGGACCCGGTTCGTCACCATGCAGAACTATCTCAACCTGCTCTACCGCGAGGAGGAGCGCGAGATGCTGCCGCTCTGCCACGCGGAAGGGATCGGGCTGATGCCGTGGAGCCCGCTGGCGCGCGGCCGGCTGACCCGTCCCTGGGGCGAGACGACCAAGCGGGTGGAGACCGACGAGTTCGGCCGCACGCTCTACGCCAACACCGAGGAGGCCGACCGCAAGGTGGTGGAGGCGGTGGGGGCGATCGCCGAGAAGCGCGGGGTGCCGCGCGCCCAGGTGGCGTTGGCCTGGGTCCTGCAGAAGCCGATGACCACCCCGATCGTGGGCGCCACCAAGCCGCACCATCTGGACGACGCGGCCCGGGCGCTGGAACTGCGCCTGAACGCCGAGGAGGTGGCGGCGCTGGAGGCGCCCTACGTGCCGCACGTGGTGACCGGCTTCAGCTGACGCCGGCTTTCCCCAGCTTTCCCGCAAAAGAAAGGGCCGTGCTTGCGCACGGCCCTTTCCTTGTGGGTGCCTTGAGGGGAGGCGGCCTCAGGCCATCCGCTCGGTGGTCTCCCGGTCCGGGCGGCCCATGGCGGCGCCGGCCGCCGCGGCCAGCAGGGCCAGGAACACGCCGAAGGCGGACCACCAGGCGGCGGTGGCGGTGGCGCTGGCCGCCTGCTGCGCTGCCTCGGTGGCGGCGTCGGCGGCGTCGGTCAGCTCCTGGGCAACCGTGTTGTAGGTCTCGCGATAGGTCTCGACCGCGGCGTCACGGGCCTGGACGAACTCTTCCCGCCAGCGCTGGACGACCTCGGTGGAGCGTTCCTCGGAGATGCCGTAGCGCTGCTGGAGCTGGCCCTGCAGCTCGTCGAACTGCTGCTCGCCGAGCGGACCGCCCTCCTGGGTCAGCCGGTCCACCGTCTGCTGGAAGATCTCGTCGGCCTGGGCGGGGTTGCGCAGCATGCGCCGACCGGCATTGACGATGATCCGCCGCGCCGAGCGCAGCTCGCCGTCGTCGATCACCTCGTTGGTGATCGAGCGCACTTCCTGGGTGATCTGCTGCGGCGTGAGGTCCTGGTCACCCACGAGCTGGCGGACGTCCTGCTCGACCGCATCCGGCACCATCGACCGCAGGTCCCTGGCCTGGAGATCCTCCAGCTCCGGCGCCACCGCCGAGACGGCGCCGCCGATGCCCTGCGCGGTGCTGCCCACCACCGTGCCGGCGGCGCTGCCGGCGGCGGAGACCGCCCGGGTGGCGCCGCTGAGCACGGCACCGGTCGTGGACACGCTGAGCCAGGCCGCACCGAGCGTCACCAGCGCCCACACCACTACACCATGCAGGAGGGCGGAGGGCATCCGCGGCACGCCGGACAGCCGCCCGGCGATCCAGCCGCCGGCGAACAGGCTGATGATCAGGGTGAGCGCGAAGAACAGGCCGCTGCCCCAGCCGGCCCCGGACGGATCGCCGTCATCGACCAGGCTCAGGCCCAGCCCGAGCGTGAGCAGGGTGAACATGGCCTGCAGGGCCAGCGCACAGACTGCGCCGGCGAAGATCGCGCCCCAGGAGACGCGGCTGACCGGGGTGGTGAGGACCTCGCGTCCCATCGCCCTGATCCGTTCGCCGCGGGGGCCGGTCTCGATTGCCATTCAGGTTCCTCCCTGTTGCCTGGATGCGAGACCGGTCGGCCTCTGCCGGGAGCAACCGGCCGCTGCGACACAAGGTTCCACCCCTGGGTAGATGACTGGGGAAGTTTTTCGCTGTGAAGATGTTGTTCTTCAACATCGTTCTCGGGCTCGGGTTCGTTCGTGCAATTCATGTTCCGGCAACAAAGCTCGGGTTCGTTCGTGCAAAAAGCCGGGTGCCGGCGCCGCTGCGACAGGCCGCCGGGCCTGGGCATTGGAGCTGGACGGGAAGAAGGGTCGGGTTCGTTCAGCGAAAAGCGCAGGCTCGGGTTCGTTTGTGCAAATGTGTGGGTTCGAGGCTGCGCGGCTGAGGGCTCGGGTCCGTTTGGTGGAAACATGGCTCGGGTTCGTTCGTGCAAATCCGGGGAGATGGCAGATCGTTGGGCAGGATTGCGGAGCGGCGCCGGGCGATCCTCGGGTTCGTTTGGTAAGAAACGGCATGGGCGAGATCCGTGGCGTGGGCGGTGTGGTGCAGGTGCCGCTTTGCCTGATGGCGGGGTGACGTCCACGGTAGCAGTTTTAGGCCTTTGATCCTATGAACATGGATGGCCAGCTTCGGCTTGATCCGATCTGCCGGGGCCTGCACCCTTTGCGCCGGTTGTCTTCAGGGGAAGCCGGGTGCGGATCGTCCTGTTGGTGCTGCTGGCGGCCCTCGCGGCGTCGCCGGCCTCGGCGCAGTCGGTGGACGAGTTGCGCCGCTTCCTGCGGCAGTCGGTGGCCGACGCGCATGTCGGCGATCTGGTCCAGGGGCTGACCGGGTTCGCGGCCCTGCCGGGCGTGAGCGCCGCCAACTTCACGATCGACGCCGGCCTGGAGGGCGGGCGGGACACGCAGGTCACCAAGTTCGTGCTGCCGCTCCGCCACGACTTTCCCGACCTGCTTCCCGCCGGCCGGACGCTCTATGCCGAGCTGACCCTGGGCTACCTGCACGCCGATGACGGGATCGACGACTTCCTGCTTGGCACGCCGCTGGAGGCCGATGTCGACAGCGACCTGGACGCGGTCTCGGCGGTGGCGGGGCTCGGGGTGAGCTTCCCCTTGGGGGCGCATGCCACGCTCCGCCCGATCGGGCTGATCGGCTATTCCTATATCGGCCAGGACAGCCAGATGTCCGGACCGGGCGCAGCCTTGCTGGAGGAGACCACCGAGGGTTTCCTGTTCAACCTGCACGGCAACGTGGCGCTGGCGGGGGCGGCGCTGCAAGCCAACTACCGGCGGGAGATCGGCGGCGGGGTCCATTTTGCCGGCAACCTGCGCTACAACCAGCTGTTCGCCGAGACCTTCGCGGCCAGCGACGACGTGCTGAAGACGAGCAGCACGTTCGGCGTGTTCACCGCCCTGGGCGAACTGAACGGGCCGCTGCCCGGGCAGGTGTTCGGGCGCGACCTGCGCTGGATCGGATTTGTCGCGAATTCCAGCTTTCCGGGCAATGCCTCGGATTCGCTGGGCTTCGACTATTTCTTCGAGTTCGGCGGCGGCATCGAGATCGTCGACGACCAGATGGTGGACGGCATCGACGGGATCAGCCTGCGCGCCTCCGCGCTGGTGGGCGACGGGATCACCGGGTGGAGCGTCGGCGCGAAGCTCGAGTTCTGATAAAGGGCTCAGTCGTCCAGGCGCGCGCCCCTTCGGCGCAGCAGGGCGGCGACGCTGACATAGCGGAACAGATAGGTCTCGGGCTTGGCCGCGATCAGCCGCTCGGCCCCGGCGAACGCCGCCTGGACCAGCCCGTCCGGGTCGGGGTCGGCGGCGAAGGCCAGGCGCAGCACCGGCTCGGTGAAGGCGCGGAAGAAGGCGGTGCAGGCCGCCGCATAGCCGGCGGTGTCGCCGCCGGCCCGCCAGGCTTCCACGAACGGCACCGGGACCTCGTAGCATTCGGCCCGCTCCAGGGCGAACAGGTGGGCCAGCGGGGCGTTTGGCCCGGCCACCGGCGCGGTGAGCTCGTCCAGGTCGCGGAAATAGACCGGCTGGTAGAAGCGGGCATAGTTGTCCCGGTCGATCCGCCCGGCGGCGACCAGCTCGCGCAGGCTGTCGTCCAGGGCGTCGTAGATCCCGTCGCAGGTCCGCCCCATCGGCCCCACCCCGAACACCTGGACCAGCGCCAGCCCGCCCGGCACCAGCTCGACGGCGCGGCGGAGAAGGTAGGCTTCCAGGTCGGCGGCGGCCTGGCCGGCGCAGGCGGCATGCTCGGCCGGCGTGACCTTGGCGGCCGTGCGCCCGGGCATCGGGCCGTTCGGCACGATATAGTCTTCCAGCCGCTCCAGCGGGCGGCGGCCGAAATAGCCGATGGCGTTGAAGGTGGTGGCGAGGCCGAGGCTGCCGGGCGGCAGGAGCCGGTCGTACATCGAGCCGCCCACCGCACAGGAATAGACATCCTCGCCCAGCACCGGGCCGTTCTCGCCGCGCAGCGCCCGGAACAGTTCGCCGAAATCGTTGGTCGGCAGGTCGCTGTGCACGGTGGCGAGCGGCCGGTCGGTGCGCTGGCGCAGGACCGGCAGGAGCTGCCGCATCACCGCGATCGAGTTGGCCCCCTCCGAGCAGCCGAAATCGGCCAGCGTCGCCGCTACCGGCCCGTCGCCCAGGGGCAGGTCCTGCAGCGCCTGCTCCAGCCAGGGCAGCACGTGCCGGATCGCGGCATGCTGCGGGGCCGAGTTCCGGTTGTAGAACCCCTGGCCGACCATGCCCGTGGTCACCGCCATCGGAGCCTCCCTTGTTCCCGGGCTATCGGGGTTCCCGGGCTATCGGGCGGCAATCTACACCAAGTCCGCGCACCCGTCAGGCTCGGGTTTTCCGGAACTCCTGGGCCGCTGCCGGGCAGCGGTGGACGCGGACGGACTCACCGGCTCGACGTTTCTGGATTATGCTGTCCCGGTCCGCAGGCCGGGCTGGCCGCGGGCCCAAGGAGGTACGGCATGTTGTCCACCCTGGAGACCTGGGCGCGGCGGGTATGGGCCGAGCGCGACCCCATCGCGATCCACGAGCTGAGCGCGTCCGACATCCGCATGCATGGCCTGGGCCCCCAGCCGCTGGTGGGTCCCGACGCCTACCAGGCGTTCCACCAGCAGGTCTGCCACCTGTTCGTTGAGACCCGGCTGGTGGTGCACAACCACCTGGAGCAGGGCGAGTGGCTGGCGGCGCGCTGCACCTTTGTCGGGCGCACCGCGGACGGGCGGGAAGCCAGCGCCGAGGGGGCGGTGTTCGCCCGGATCGCGGACGGCAAGGTACTGGAAGGGTATAATTACTTCGACCTGATCGGGATGTTCACGCAGCTGGGGCAGCTGCCGGCGGATACGCTGGAGTGCTGCATGAACGGGCAGGGTGTCGGGGGCAACGGCTGAGGCAGTCGGACGCTGGCGGACCGGCCCGCCCGGACCATGGGCCCGGGCCGGCCTGTCCCTGCCGCACGCGGCTTTGTTAGCAGCGATACACCCCGACCGCGCAGCGCCGCACCGAGCGCCTGGCCACGCCTGCCACGCTGACGGGGGTGAGCGGTCGCCCGACCCTCGCCTCGGCCGTCTGGACCAGGGCGTGGGGGCCGGGGGCGGTGAGCCAGGTGATCGCTTCCGGCCCGACCAAACCGATCGCCAGGGCGATCATGGCGATCTTCACGCTTCTCCACAGGTTCACTGGGCGTCTCCCGGGGCCAGGTGCTCAGGCAGTTCATCGGAGCCGCCCAGATCCTCCAGGTCGATCTTCTTGGCGCCGGTGCTGTTCTCGAAGGCGAAATCCGCCGCCACCTGGTCGCCGGTCTGCCAGTCGTGGATCTGCACGCTGTACTGGGGAGCCTGGTCGACGTTCTTGCTGGTGATGACGTAGCGGCACGGATGGGGCTGGTCGCCCTGCGCGATCCAGATCTGCCAGTCCAGTTCCTCGGTGCGGAAGGCCAGGTGGTCGCACTCGATCCCCCCGATCACGCCGCTGCCGAGGTCCTTGACGTCGATCACGCCCTCCATCAGCACGTCATAGACGTTCGCCGCGAGCAGGTCGGCGCCGGGAACCGGCTTGTGGTACTCCACCCGCAGCGTCTCGACCGCGTGGTCCAGGGTGCCGGGCATCTCGGCCTGGGCGTAGATGTTGGCGTCCTTGCCGAGCAGCGTCATGGTCTGGCCGTCGAACACCATCTCGACATTGGCGAACCCGCCGGTTCGCGTCAGGCGGATCTTGTCGGGCCGGCTGAGTTTCAGCGTCCCGCTGCTCGCCAGCATGAGCTTCTGGTGGTCGTCGGTGACGACTTCCAGGCTCGCATCATAGTCGAACGAGAAGATCTTCTGCTCGGCCATGTAGTCGGACATGTTCTTGAGCAGGTTTCTGGCTTCCGCCTCGTCGGCCAGCACGGCTGGAGAAGCGCCCAGGCTCGCGCCAAGCACCGCGATTGGAATTGCTTTACACAGAACATTTGAAGATCGATCGAATATTTGCATTTTATCTACCTTACTCAAGACGTGGTCTTGTTCCAGTAAGATTGAACAGATCGAGGATGTCCATACGCGCATGCCGGGCGGGCATTGGCAAGGTGTAAAGGGGGCCGGGGTCATCTTGATGACGGAGTGCGATGATGCGGGCCGAGGCGGCGCGGTGCGGTGCCGATCGAAGAGCCGGGCGCGGCGGGCATGGACCGGGCGCAACTCCACAGCAATCCACGGGCCGAGCGCGTCCGACATCCGCATGGATGGCCTCAAGCCCGTAGCCGCTGGCCAGGCCCGAGGCCTACCAGGCGTTCCACCAGCAGGTCTGCCACCTGTTCGCGGAGACCCGGCTGGTAGTGCACCATCATTTGGAGCAGAGCGAGTGGCTGGCGGCGCGCTGCACCTTCACCGGGCGCACCGCGGATGGACGGGAAGCCAGCGCCGAGGGCGCAGTGTCTTGCCTGGGTCGCAAATGGCAAGGTGATGGAGGGGAATGAATACTTCGACTTGACGGAGATATGTTAATTATTTCGATGGAACAGGACCAACGGTCAACATAAGATTATCCAGCGATAAGTTGCATCGATTGAGCACTGCTCTCACCATATATTCGTATAATCAAACAACAAATTGGCTATCAATCAGCTGATAATGAATTTTCAGTGAGCCTATAATCTCTTGCTACTTTTGCCCACCATTTACTAGTTTTTACTTGAGGCCCTTGTAGGATTCCTTGCATTTCTTCATATGGAGCAAAAGTTCTATCCTTTGATATAAGAACGTAGTCAATGACGGACAAGTAATACTCGGCTTCAAACGCATCAAATGCTGCATTATCATAGCTATTTTGGAGTCTTACTACTAAGTCCTCCCGATTACGCAATGCTTTTTCTGCGTACTCCAGGGCCAAGTCTGTATTCTTTAGACCGTGATAGGTTCGCGCAAGATGTCTTTGAAGAAATGCCAGCCACATCATTTTAGAAGACTCATCAATCTCACACAGTTCGAATTCATTCTCCGCCATCTTAAAGTGACCTAAAGCAAACTCTAAAAACTTCACGCGCACTTTTTCGTCTTGTTGCAAATAAGCCTCCTTTACTAAACATCTTCCCACGTAATGGCGAGCTATAGCCCTAACATAAGGATGCTTACTGTTGCAACAATTCGAAAAAGGCCTCTTCAACTCGTTAAATTTGCTCTTTGTATATTTGCTAGTTGAGCTGGTATATTTGGTGTACTCAAGCACACCAGAGGCTAATATCAAATGCTGAGATTTAGCATTCTCTGCAATATCAGAGACTTTTGCAATAATTTTCTCTATGAACTTGATTTCATCACAATATACCGCCGATATAAAAGAAGATATCAAATAGTCCTTAAATAATAGAGGATTCGGAGCCGACTCAGAAGTCAGCTGGTTGTCAAAAAAGTCTTTACCTTTGACCAGCTGTAGATCGTGTCAAATGGTTGAAATCGATCTGGTAGACGAGCCTCGCAGTAACGATCAGCAATCCAGCGAGCTCTCTTAGGAACAGTTGTGAGCTCCTTAGGAACTAGCTGGCTAAAAATTCCTTGAAGGTCACTTGCTACTGCTTCACGAGGTGTCTCTATAAGAGCAATCATTATAGAACCTTTGGGCAACCGAGCTAGTAGGTAACCCCATTCAAACATAAGGTTTGGTCTAAAAGTAATCGATCCATCCGGCCCTCTTTTTCCTTGAGCTAAAATTATTGCTCGTGAACATCTTCGCATTTGATTGATGACTCGATTACCGATGTGATCATCCGCTTCCTCACGGACATCCGCATAGCCACCAATTGTATTGTCAATTTTCAATTTTGTCAAATAATCAGACAACTTTAACGCTAAATCAATATTTTGCCCCCAAGCAATAAACACTTTTTCAGTTAGAATGTACAATGAACATCTCCAACGACGGATGAGCGACGGATGAGCTGCTGCAGAATAATCAGATCATGACCATAATTCCACCTCTTATCATTCCATCCTGACTCAGCCATATCCGGCATAAGTGGATTTTTCCAATCGCATATTCTCTAATAGAATTGTTGCATACAGTACAAATAAAGTGATCTCTTCTTATGTAAAATACCCAGAAAACGTGCTTCTATTTAACAATATGATTCTAACGTACGATTAAAAACTTTTTTTAAAGGAAGATGCACTTCTTTTTTCTTTCGATATTTTATTGATTGTGCACAATACAATACACAGAATAGGTGATTTGATACTTGTATAGACAGAAATCATTTGACGTAAAAATACATTAGCATAGTATAATAATGCATATATAACCACTACGATCGATAGTTCAGCTTTTTCTTCAAATACCTAGGAAAATCTAAGAAACGATGATTCATTTTTTATAGTACTAAAAATTTGTTGAACCGATGTGACGAATGAGTTCGTAAGTGCCGTGACTAGCAAATCAACGCGGATGTTGCACCAGTAATTTTAGCAAAGACTATGGTGAAAGAAGATCCACGCAGGATCCTTCTCCGCAGCACCCGCCTTAGCAATTTCAAAGTGTAGCTGGACACCCGCTACGTGCACCCCCGCAAGCATGGGCGGTCCTTGCCAGTGCATCTGGGGCGGCGTGGTTGAGGGTGTACTGAGGCGGGTGGCGCCGCGGGTACGCTGACCCTGTCGCGGCGGCCGCTCCAGGGACGGACCAGCCTTCATCTCAGCTTGCGGATCCGGCCGTCCTGCTTGGTGAGGATATAGATCTCGCCATCCTCGTCCTGGCCGAAGCGCAGGTCGACCCGGCCGTTCACGCCATTTACCAGGCTCCTGAGCGTGACGGCCTTGCCGCCCTGCTTGAAGGAGAGTTCGCGGATGGTGGCCTGGCGGCCGGGGCGGAGCTCGCTGACCGGGACGTGGAAAACCCGGCCGTTCACGATGTCGCCGAACAGGTACTGGCCCGCCAGGGCCGGGACGGTGCGGCCGCGATAAACGAAGCCGCCGGCGATGGCGCGCCCCTCGTCGTGATCGTACTGGGCGACGGGATAGGTGAAGCCCTTGCCCGCATCGTCGCGCGGCAGCGGGTAGAGGCGCGTCGGGTCCCGCCGGTCGGTGTCGAAGGTGCCCTCGCGCAGGGGCCAGCCATAGTTGGCGCCCTTGATGCCGAGATTGACCTCCTCGATATGCGCCTGGCCGATATCGGTGAGGATCAACCGGCCGGCGCCGCCCGGGTCGAAGCTCAGGTTCTGCGGATGGCGCAGCCCGAGCGCCCAGATCTCCGGAAGGTAGCCGCTCTTGCCCACGAACGGGTTGTCGGCGGGCACGCGGTACGCCCGGCCGTCGGGCTGCCGGAGCGGGTCGATGCAGAAGACCTTGCCCAGCGCCCGCCCCCGGTTCTGGGCCTGGTAGTGGGGATCGGTGAACTGGGGATTGTTGCCGCCGTCGCCGATGCCGATGAACAACTTGCCGTACTGGCTGGTACCCGGCACGGCGTTCGGGTCGAACATGATCTGGTCGGTGTTGTGGTCCGTCTTGTTCTGGGCGATGCGCAGGATCTCGCGGCGGTAGCCTGGATCGACCCGCGAGCGGTCGGTGGCATAGACCTTCCATTCCGCCAGCACGTCGTGGAACAGCGGCGTGAACGGCCCGGAGAACAGGCGGACGCCGCTGGGACGGCTTGCGACGGTCTCCGTGCTGATCGTGTAGAACTTCCGGTAGCCTGGCCGCCCGGCGCGGGCGAAGTCCGGGTGGAAGGCGAAGCTGCGCAGCCCCATCTGGTTGCTGGTGAAGAGGAAGGCGCTGCCCCGCAGCCGGCGCAGGTCGAGGAACAGCCGTGCCGCGCCGCTGCTCCGGTCGATCAGCCAGATCTTGCCGCGGCTGTCGTTGGCGAACAGCCGCCTGGTCCCGTCTCCGGCATGGTAGAGGAAGTTCAAGAGCGCGAAGGGGCGCTTGTCGCTGGTGCGCGGCGGGGCGCTGAAGTCGACCAGTTCCAGCGCCGGCAGGCTGCTCTTCTGGACGCGCGCCGGGATCGGGTCGGTGATCGCGGCCTGTGCTTCCAGCCCCGGCAGCACTCCCGCCGCCAGGCCTCCGAGCCCCGCCATGGCGAGCCTCAACGCTTCCCGTCGATCCACTTCCGGCTTCGCGCGCGACATGGATGCCTCCCTCCTGCTTTTGCAGGTGCGCCTGGTCCTGGATGACGCTCCATCTGCGCCAAGGTTCCGTGCAGGCTGCCGGAGCATTGTCGCAGCATTACCGGATGAATGACCAATCCTTCGGCAGGCCAGTTCAGGGTGCGTTTCCGGAAAGCAGGCGGCGAGATCCGACAAGGCGCCGGCTGCACCGGTCGGGCCTGATCTCGAGCTGCAGCCCCTGCTCGGCTGGCTCCCCCGCCAGGGTCACCATGCCCATCACCACAACGTGTCCGCCGGAGGTCCCGTGTGCCGCGGAGGAGACGGGGCCGTCGATGGCCGGCCGGCCGAGGCTGCCCATATAGATTGCATGAACGACGCCGAATCCCCTCGCCAGCCCTCCGGCCACCGGTTCGAGCCGCCCCGGACATGGTCCGCCAACGCCGGGCAGGTCCGGCAAGTCGGTGTCGAGATCGAGTTCATGGGCGTGGGCGTGAGTACGTCAGCAGAGGCGCTTTGCCGTGCGCTCGGCGGGGCGGTGGTGGAGGAGGATCCGCAGAGCTTTGCGGTCCGCGGCACAAGCCTGGGCAATCTTACCGTGGAGCTGGACACCCGCTACGTGCACCCCGGCAAGCATGGGCGGTCGTTGCCGGTGCATCTGGGACGGCGGAGCGCGGCGTGGCTGGGGGTGGCGCTGAGCCGGGTGGTGCCGCGGGAACTGGTGGTGGCGCCGCTGCCGCCGGAGCGGCTGGGCCTGGTCGACCAGGCGGTGGCGGTGCTGCGGGCGGCAGGCGCGCGCGGGCGGGGGACGAGCTGGTTGGGCTCGCTCGGGCTGCATTTCAACGTCGACCCGCCGTCGCTGGAGGTGGACACGCTGCTGGGCTACCTGCGGGCTTTCCTGCTGCTGGAGCCGTGGCTGCGGCGGGAAACGTTCCGGGCGGCGCGCTGGCGGCGGGGGCTGCTGCTGCCGGCGGAGTATCCGGCAGGCTATGTGCGCCGGGTGCTGGCGCCCGACTACCGGCCGGACCTGGCGGGGTTCGCCGACGACTATCTGAAGGCCAACCCGACCCGGGACCGGGCGCTGGACCTCCTGCCGGTGCTGCTGCACCTGGACAAGGCGCGGGTGCGCGCGCGGCTGCCGTTCGAGAAGATCGGTCCCAGGCCCGCCCTGCACTACCGCCTGCCCTGGGCGCAGGTAGGCGCGCCCAAGTGGAGCATCCTGCCGGACTGGCAGCGCTGGCTGGCGGTGGAGCGGCTGGCCGGCGATCCGGTGCGGCTGGAGGCGCTGAGCCTGGCGTTCCTGCGCTTTGCGGGCAGTACCGCCCAGTGGGGGCAGCGGGCGGGGGAGCCCGGCTGTCCCTGAAGAACTGGCCGGGCGGTCAGGCGGCGGCGCGCAGGGCCTGGGCCAGGCGCTGGACGACCTCCTGGCCGGCTTGCGTGAACAGGATGCGATCGCCCTCGACGGTCGCCATGCCGCGCTCCTGCAGCTCGGCCACGCCTTCCTGGCTGGCCTGGTGGCCGGCCTGGTCGCGCCTGGCCACGGCCGAGACCGGCTCGCCGCTTTCCAGCTGGTGGTAGACGGCGAAGGCGAAGACGGAGAGGGCCTGGTCGCTGAAGCTCGCCGGATCGGCCATGGCTGCACCTTTGGGGGATGTCGGTTCAGGAGCGGGGATAACCGCTCAAGTCCTCTCAAGTGCCGCGATGGCCGATGGGGCGTCTGGGCAGGCGCGGAGGAAGCCGGCGGTTTCCCGCCGGGACCTCAGGCGGCAGCGGCAACTTTCGCCCGCTGCTGCTCCGCCACCTTGATCGCCCGGCGGCGGGTCAGCGCCTGGTCGGCCAGCACGCCCGCCAGGATCACCGCCCCCATCACCGCGAAGTTCAGGGAGGTCGGGATGCCCAGCAGGTTCACCAGGTTCTGCAGGATCTGCAAAAGGATGGTGCCCAGCACGATGCCGATGATCGAGCCCTCGCCGCCCCGGAGCGAGCAGCCGCCCAGCACCGCGGCGGCGATGGCGTACAGCTCGTAGAAGGTGCCGTGCGCCGAGGGCGAGACCGAGCTGGTGTAGAAGGCCAGGAACAAGGCGCTCAGGCCGGCCAGCGTGCCGTTGATCATGTAGGCGCTGGCGATCACCATGCGGGTGTTGATGCCGGAGAAGCGGGCGGCTTCCTCGTTCTTGCCGGCGGCCAGGAGGTGGCGGCCATAGACCGACTTGTGCAGCACCACGTACATCACGATCGCCACGATCACGAAGGCGATGAAGGTGTGCGGGATGCCGAACGAGCGGCCGGACGCCAGCCAGAACAGGGTGTCGAAGTCGCCGTAGCCGAAGCCGATGGTGGCGTCCGCCATGTACCAGCGCGCGATGCCCCGGTAGATCAGCAGGCCGCACAGGGTGACCACGAAGGGCTGCAGGTTCAGCCGGGTGACCAGGAAGGCGTGCACCGCGCCGAAGATCAGGCCGAGCCCCACCGCGACCACGATCACGATCGGCCAGGGCAGCTCGTAATTGACCAGCAGGTCGACGAAGATCACCCCGATCAGGGCGAACATCGAGCCCACCGAGAGCTCGATGCCCCCGGTGATGATGACCAGGCCCTGGCCGATCGAGAAGATCCCGAACAGGCCGATCAGGTTGGCCATGTTGACCAGGTTGACCGGGGAAAGGAACACCGGGTTCAGCGCCGTGGTGATGGCGCCGATCACGAGGACCAGGGCGAGGAGGCCCAGATCTTTCTTATGCATCGTCGATTCCTGGTCAGGCGGCCTGGCGATGGCCGACGGCGAGTTCTAGGACAGCGTGTTCGGAAAGCTGGTCGCGGCCGAGAAAGCCGGCGATCTCGCCCTCGTGCATGACGGCGACCTGGTCGCTCACGCCGATCACCTCCTCCATGTCCGAGGAGATCATCAGGATCGCCACGCCGGATTCGGCGAGCTCGCGCATCAGCTGGTAGATCTCGGCCTTGGCGCCGACGTCGATGCCGCGGGTCGGCTCGTCGAAGATGATCACCTGCGGCCGCATCGACAGCCACTTGGCGAGCACCACCTTCTGCTGGTTGCCGCCGGACAGCGACAAGGCCGGGGTCTCCACCGAGGGCGTCTTGATGCCGAGGCGGACCCGCTGCTGGTCGGCCATCTCCTTTTCCTGGCCGCGGCGGACCAGCCAGGACGGGGCGTAGGTCCAAAGGTCGGCCAGCGAGATGTTCTCGCGGATCGGGAATTCCAGGATCAGGCCGGAGCGCTTGCGGTCCTCCGGCGCCAGGTAGATGCCGCGGGCGATCGCGTCCTGCGGGCTCGCCACCACCAGGGGCTGGCCGTCCAGGGTCATGCTGCCGCCGACCGGCTGGTCGACGCCGAAGATGGTGCGGGCGAGCGAGGTGCGGCCGGAGCCGATCAGGCCCGCCAGGCCCAGGATCTCGCCGCGGCGCAGGGTGAACGAGGTGGCATGGTCGGGAAAGGCGCTGGTGCGGATCCGGTCCAGGACCAGGCCACCCTCGGCCGGCTCGTTCTTCGGCGGGATATAGACCGACTTCAGGTCGCGGCCGATCATCAGCCGGATCATGGTCGGATGGTCGATCTCGTCCACCGGCAGCTCGCCCACCAGGTGGCCGTCGCGCAGGCAGACCACCCGGTCGGCGCAGGTCTTCACCTCGTTCAGCCGGTGGCTGATATAGATGATCGCCACGCCCTGGGCCTTGAGCTCGGCGATCACCGAGAGCAGGCGCTCGGTTTCCGACAGGGTCAGGCTGGAGGTCGGCTCGTCCATGATGATCAGCCGGGCGTTGAGCGAGAGCGCCTTGGCGATCTCGACCATCTGCCGCTCGGCAATCGACAGCTCGGCCACCGGGGTATCCGGCGCGAAATCGACGTCCAGCCGCTCCAGCAGCGGCGCCACCCGCCGGCGGGTCTCGTCCTTGTCGACCAGCTTCAGAAAGCCGCCGGACAGGGGCTCGCGCCCGATGAAGATGTTGGCGGCGACGTCCAGGTTCTCGAACAGGTTGAGTTCCTGGTGGACGAAGGCGATCCCGGCGTTCAGCGATTCGTTGACGGTGAGCGCGGCATGCTCGGTGCCGTCGACCATGATCCGGCCGCGGCTGGGGCTGACCACGCCGCCCAGGATCTTCATCAGCGTCGACTTGCCGGCGCCGTTCTCGCCGATCAGCCCGACCACCTCGCCGGGCGCCACCGACAGGCTGACGTTGGAAAGCGCGGTGACCCCCGGATAGGTCTTGGTGATGTCCAGGAGTTGCAGGAAGGGCTTGGACATCGCCGGTCCGATCGAGGCTGGGGTCATGGCGGGAAGGCGCGTGGGGCCGGCGGGGGAGGCGGCGCTCCCCCGTCCGGAAGTCACTGGGCGACGAGTTCGCGCATCTCGGCCTGGAACTGCTCGACGTTGGAGCTGTCGATGACCTTGGTCGGCACGATCACCAGGCCGTCCTCGGGGATCCAGGACCGGTCGCCCTCGATGACCCTGGCCAGGCCCTTGATCGACTGGTAGCCGAACTCGTAGGGCTGCTGGACCACGGTCGCCTCGACGATGCCGTCGGCGATGCCGCGCAGGGTGAGCGGGTCCTCGTCGAAGCCGATGACCTTGACCTGGCCGGTCTTGCCCGCGGCGCGGACCGCTTCCACAATCTGCGGGGTGTTGTAGGAATAGAGCCCGACCAGGCCGTCGACGTCCGGATACCGGGTGAGGGTGTCCTCGACGTTGCGCTTGGCGCGGGCGAAGTCGACCTCGTCGGTGCGGATGTCGATGATCTCGATGTTGGAGCCGTCCAGCACGTTCCTGATGCCCTGGACGCGCTCCTGGGCGTTGGCCGCCCCCATGGTCCCGACGAACATCATGATCTGGCCGCCGTCGGGAAGCGCCTTCTTGATCAGCTCGCCCGCCTCTTCGCCGGCCTGCTCGTTGTCGGTGCCGATATAGGCGAGCCGCTCGGATTCCGGCGCGTCGCTGTCGGTGGTGAACAGCACCGCCTGGTCGGCGACCTTGTTCAGGATCTCGGTGGAGTTGGCGGGGTCGATCGAGCTGATCGAGACGCCGGCCACCCCCTTGGTCAGCAGGTCGTCCAGGATCCGGCGCTGCTCGGCGGCGGTCGATTCGGCGACCACGTAGAACTCGACTTGGTAGTCCGGCAGCTCCTCCTGGGCCTTCTCGGTGCCGCGCCGGGCGATGGTCCAGAAGTCGGCGGCGGCGTTGGTGATCAGCGCCAGGGTCTTCTTTTCCTGGGCCGACGCCATGCCGGCGCCGACCGTCAGCATCAGAGCGGCCGCGCAAAGCGCGACGATGCCACGTCGTCTCACCTCGGTTCTCCCTGATCCGGCGGCCGGACCATTGTCCGGGCCTGCACTAGTATTATTAATGGGCCCCCTGCCGGGTGCGTCCAGCGTCTATGGCAGAAACAAAAATCGGAGGTAAGGGGGCTGTTGAACCCCTGGCTGGCCGGCCTGGCCCGCTGGAAATCGATCGGGTGGCGTTAACGATTGACTCATCCGGCTGCGCTACAAGGGGGATCCAAGCCCGCAGCCCGGACCACACCCGTGATGACGATCGCCAAGTCATGGACCGACCGCGTCCCCGGTACCTCCGCCTGGGCCGGCCACTCCTCCGGCGCGCTCGGCCTGCGGGTCCTGGCCGGCTTCGGCCTGCTGGCCGCCCTGGCGGCGGTGGCACTCGGCGCGATCATCGCGATCGGCACGGTCGAGCAGGACGATGCCGCGGCCGCCGCCTCGGCGAAGCTGGGCGAGACCGCGCTGCGCGTCCGCCAGGAGCAGCTCGGCCGGGTGCTGCTGGACTATTCCATCTGGACCGAGGCCCATCAGCGGCTGCATCCGGTGGTGGACCTGGACTGGGCCTTCGACGCCGGCAATATCGGGCCGGGCATCCAGGACAGCCTGGGCTACGAGTATGCGTTCGTGGTCGATGCCGCCGGGCAGACGACCTACACGCTGGATCATGGCGCGCTTGGCGCGCTCGACGCGTTCGCCGTGCTGCAGCACGGCCTGCAGGGACTGATCGAGCGGGCGCGGGCCGGAGAGGCGCCGCAGGCGGCGACCGGCCTGGTCGAGGTCGCCGGCCGGCCGGCCCTGGCGGCGGCGGCGGTGGTGTGGACCGAGGAGACCGGCACGCCGTTCGACGCAGCGCCGGTGCTGATCTTCGTCGACCTGGTCGACGACGCGGCGGTGCGGACCATCGCCGGCAACTACCTGCTCCACGACCTCCGCTTCCAGCGGGAGACCGGCTCGGGGAGCGACGTGTCCCTGCCGCTGGTCGCCGCCGACGGCACCACGCTCGGCCATCTCGCCTGGCAGCCCGATCACCCGGGCAGCGCGCTGCTTCGGACCGCCATGCCGGCCCTGCTCGGCCTGGGCGGCGGCTTCCTGGTGCTGGCGGCCCTGGTCGGCCGCTCGCTGCGCCGGGCGACCCGGGCGATGGCCGCCAGCGAGGAGCGGTTCCGCGACCTGGCCGAGGTGGCTTCCGACTGGTTCTGGGAGACCGATGCGCAGCTGCGCTTCAACTATGTCTCCAAGCGGATCGCCCATGTCGGCAGCCAGGCCCCGGAGAGCATGCTGGGCAAAACCCGGGCCGAGCTGGGCAAGCCCTACGACGATCCGGACAAGTGGCGCCGGCATCTGGCCGATCTCGCGGCGCGCCTGCCGTTCCGGGAGTTCTCCTACCGCATGCACGAGGCGGACGGCCGCATCCGGCACCTCAAGGTGAGCGGCAAGCCGGTGTTCGGTGCGACGGGCGAGTTCCTGGGCTATCGCGGCACCGGCTCGGACATCACCCAGGAGGTCGAGGCCGCCGCACGGATCGAGTTCCTGTCGCTCCACGACCCGCTGACCGGGCTGCCCAACCGGCTCCGGTTCACCGAGCGGCTGGAGGAGGCGGTGGCGCTGGCCAGGCGCGACGGCCGCGCCAGCGCGACGGTCTATCTCGACCTGGACCGGTTCAAGGACGTCAACGACACGCTGGGCCATCCCGCCGGGGACGCGCTGCTGCGCGAGGTGACCGGCCGGCTGCGCCAGATCATGCGCGAGGCCGACACCATGGCGCGGCTGGGCGGCGACGAGTTCGCGTTCGTGCTGCCGGACTGCGGCGGCCTGGCCGAGGCCGAGGCATTCTGCCGGCGGGTGCTGGCGGCGGTGGCGGTGCCCTTCGACCTGGAAGGCCATACCGCCCATGTCGGCGCCAGCATGGGCGTAGCGTTCGTGCCCCTCGACGCCCAGAACGCCGAGCATGCCATGCGCTGCGCCGACCTGGCCCTCTACCGCGCCAAGAACGAGGGGCGCGGCGCCTACCGCTTCTATGCGCCGGAGATGAACGTCGAGCTGCAGCGGCGCCACGGGATCGAGCAGGATCTCCGCCGCGCCCTGGCGGCCGGTGAGTTCGAATTGTACTTCCAGCCGAAATACCGCACCGATGGCGAGGCGCTGGTGGGTGTGGAGGCGCTGCTGCGCTGGCACCACCCGCAGCGCGGGCTGGTCATGCCCGGCGACTTCATCGACCTGGCCGAGCAGACCGGGATCATCGTGCCGATGGGCGAATGGATCCTGGAGCAGGCCTGCGCCCAGGTGGCGCGCTGGCCGGACCTGGGGCTGGCGGTCAACCTGTCGCCGGCCCAGTTCCGCAGCCCCCATCTGGTCGAGGCGGTCGAGCGGGCGCTGACCCGCTCCGGCGTGGCGCCCGACCGGCTGGAGCTGGAGGTCACCGAGAGCCTGCTGGTCAACGACCTGGCCATGGTCAAAACCACCCTCGCCGCGCTGAAGAAGCTGGGGGTCCGGCTGGCGATGGACGATTTCGGCACCGGCTACAGCTCGCTGGCCGGCCTGCAGAACCTGCCGTTCGACCGCATCAAGATCGACCGCTCGTTCGTGGCGCGGCTGGGGGTGTCCGCCGATGCGCTGGCGATCGTGCGGGCGGTGGTCACCCTGGGCCAGGGCCTGGGGATGGCGACCACCGCCGAGGGGGTGGAGGACCGCTACCAGCTCGACCTGCTGCGCGGGATCGGCTGCGACGAGGTGCAGGGCTTCCTGCTGGGCCAGCCGATGCCGGCCGTGGCCATCGATTCGATCACCCAGTGCGCCGGCCCGGGCGAGGCGGAAACCGGCTGTACAGCGGACCGTGCCGACCGGCAGGCGGCAGCCGGAACCGGTCTGGTGGCGGCGGACGCGCAGCATGGGCTGGCCTGGTGCGGCTGATGCCGGACAGGCGGTCCTGCCAGATCCTTGGGCCGGGCGCGCCCGAGGCTGGGCCGGCCGGCCAGCCGGGGCGAAGGATCGGGCGGGCGGCGGGATCGGGCGGGCGGCCCGTCGGCCTGTTGGCCGGCCGTCGCGGCGGCCTGGCCCCTCCCGCGCGGACCGGCCGCGTGCCATGATGGAGCCCATGGAACTGAGCGACCTCCTGATCCGCCTGCGCAAGCGCACCGTCGCGATCGACCAGGCGATGTTCGTGGCCCCGGCGGGCGGCGGCGTGCTGCCTCCCGATCCGCAGGCGCAGGTCGCCGCGGTCGAGGACGAGCTGGCGCTGGAGATCGGGCCGGCGGAATGGGCCGAGCTGGAGCGGCTGGCGGCGGATCCGGTGCCGGGCAGGCCGCTGCCGCGGGTGCTGCTGGTGATCCTGGCGCGGCGCGCCCTGGCGGCGGGAGATGCCAAGCTGGCGATGCGGCACGGTCTGGCGGCGCTGGCGCGCGAGCAGCGCGACCTGGCCGCGCAGGATGTCTATCTGAAGGCGCGGGAAGCCGCCGGCGAGGGGCCGGGGCCGGTTGATCCGCGCGGGCGGTTCTGCGCCAAGCCCTGGCGCGAGCTGGAGCTGCGGCCGGACCTGAGCGGCCATGCCTGCTGCCCGTCCTGGCTGGCGGTGCCGATCGGCAGGGCGGACGGGGCCGAGGGGGCGGCGTTCTGGAATTCGGAGGCGGCCAGGGCGATCCGCCGCTCGGTGCTGGACGGCAGCTTCACCTGGTGCTCGCGGCTGCACTGCCCGCACATCGCTGCCGAAAAGCTGCCCCGGCGCGAGGAGGTTACCGACCCGGAGCTGGCCGGGATCATCCGGGACGAGCGGACCGAGGTCGCGGCGGGCCCCAGGCGGGTGCTCCTGAACTACGACCGGTCCTGCAACCTGGCCTGCCCGTCCTGCCGGCGGGAGCGGATCGTGGCCGACCAGGAGGAGCGCGAGCGGCTGGACGCGGTGGCCGACCGGGTGGTGCTGCCGCTGCTGGAGGACGCGAAGCTGGTCAAGGCGACCGGGTCGGGCGATCCGTTCGCCAGCGCACATTTCCGCCGGCTCCTGAAGCGGCTGGACCGGGCGCGCTACCCGCGGCTGCGCCTGCAGCTGCAGACCAACGGCCTGCTGTGCGACGAGCGGGCCTGGCAGGAGCTGGACCTGGAGGGGCGGGTCGAGGCCTTGTGGGTATCGATCGACGCGGCCGAGGCGGATACCTATGCGGTGATCCGCAAGCATGGCGACTGGCAGCGGCTGCGCGAGAACCTGGACTTCATGGCGGTCCTGAAGCGGCGGGGCGGGGTGAAGGACTGGCGGCTGGACTTCGTGGTCCAGGCGCGGAACTACCGGGAAATGCCGGCGGCCGCCGACCTGGCCCGCGCGCTCGGCGCCGACGGCATCCATTTCCACATGATCCGCAACTGGGGAACGTTCACCCCGCAGGCGTTCCGCGAACACCTGATCGCGGCGCCCGACCATGCCGAGCACCAGGCATTCCTGGCGGTGCTGCGCGACCCGGCCCTGGCCTGGGCCGGGGTCGACTGGTCCGACCTGACGCCTTTGCGCCAACGTGCCCTGACCGCGGCGGCCAAGGCCGCCTGATCGGCCGGTGCCTGCCGAGCCGACGGCGTATCTTGCGGCTATTCGCCTGTTCCCGGCCTGGGTCGGGCTCGCCTGATCCAGCCTGACGACCTGTGGACCACCGCACCTTGGTCGCGGCGGCCAAGGCCGCCGGACCGGCCGGTGCCTGCCGAGCCGACGGCGTATCTTGCGGCTATTCGCCTGTTCCCGGCCTGCGTCGGGCTCGCCTGATCCGGCCTGACGACCTGTGGACCCTGTGGACCACCGCACCTTGGTCGCGGCGGCCAAGGCCGCTGGACCGGCCGGTGCCTGCGCAGCCAACGGCGTTCGTTACGACTCCTTTGCCCGGTCCTGGCCTAGTGGTGTGAGTTAGAGGTCCGTTGGCAGAAGCGAGCGATGCTGGCGAGAATGGTATCCGCGCTCTTGGTCCAGACGAATGGTTTGGGATCGGCGTTGTTGGCAGCGATGTAGGCTCGGATGGCCTCCTCCAACTCCTGCGTGCTGGTGAACACGCCGTGCTCAAGCCGGCG